>SHZK01000038.1 GCA_009692305.1 Gammaproteobacteria bacterium
AGGGGGGCAGCGCTGCCCCTTTTTAATAACGCGCCTGCGCAAATGCTGTTAAGCTCCAATGCATCGTAGTCGTCGGCGCTCCACTCAGGCATAGAGCCCGGCTCGATCGCAAATCCGCCTCCAACACAAGAGGGTCATGAGCTGAGGGTTACTCTCTCTTAGTGCGAACACCGCTGCAGGTCTGAAGTTGGCTTTGATTACAGCAAGATCGTTTCCGGGATCTCGTGAGATAACAGCAGCAGACAAAATAAGGAGTAACGAATCAGGCCAAGGTTTCGCATAGTGGCTCCAGGTAATTGGATGGTGACAACGATTTGGTGAAGGTAACTGCGAACTGCGAAACAGTCCAGTCACGAGAGAAACCTGACCACAATATTTCCTATGCCAAGGCCGGTGCCAATCACCAGGCAAAAAAAAGGGTTTCGATCTACTCAATCGAAACCCTTTTTCGCTCTCTTATACTGCCCGAATAATTTCTGCCTATTCCACCTCAACTATCACTTCAGAAAAAGTCGTGAAGGTGGAGTCATCTGCGTAGGCACGCAGCACATAGGTGCCGCTCTGAGTGAATATTGCCGTGGCGACAGCTTCTTCACCTGCGGGATCCAGACTGGATACTGCGTTTTCAAAAATCACTTCTCCGGGTCCTCGATACTTAATCCAGGTCAGTCCCAGTCCAGTTTCGTCGGCAGAGATATAGTTCACTACGTCTTGCTCTTTCGGTGAGTTTCGGTCGAGACCACCGCCAATTTCCGGCAAATCGTTGGGCAACGGGTCCATGCGACCTCGGCGCTTGCGTTCATAGGGACCAGGTACGCCATCGTCAGAGGCGAAGGCGCGCAAATTGATCGCCTGGCCCACAGTAGTAGTCACGCTTCTTTCGATACCTACCAGACGCACGCTTGGCGGCTCATTGTTGTAGGCCACTTCGGTGCGACCACTGGTACCTCTGCCCCGGTTAGCGCTCCAGACACCTTCGTCCACGGACCAGATGTTTTCCCGTTCGAGAGTGCCCACTGCAGTTCTGGTTTCGCCATTGTGCGTAATAGACCAGATCAGTTCCTTGCCCACAAAATCAGCAGGCAAATCTACGCCGAACACGAATTGTTGACGGCGCGGATAAAAATAGGCGGGCTGCCCACGATCGATTGGACCGGGGTCAGTTAAACGCAGGCTTGCATCCACCGGTCCAGCCGTAGCAACACCTTCAGCGGCGTAAAAGGTGTTGTTTTCCCCGATGGCAATATTCGGAGTCTCATCATAGTTACGGTTCAGATAACCAAACCACATGGTGAATGAGCCGTCTTCATTGCGCTCAAAACCTTCATAGATGGGTTGGACGCTCTGACCGAATCGATGCAGAGTCTGGGCTGATAAAAAGGTTGGGTTGGTGAAAATCAGCAGCGCCACTAAGGCGCTGCAAACAGTTTTGGATTGAGAAATAACTATTCGAACCGACATCGTCCGACTACTCCTTTATGCTTTTTATTATTTGCGGATTTCCTAGTCACTCCCTGCGGCGATTTGCGCCTGGCGTTCGGCAACTGATGCCGCATACTCTTCGTCAGTAAGTTCGTAGTAACTGATCCAGGAGAAGGACATATCATCAGTAGAGCGTTGTCCGAATCCAACCCAGTTCCTCGAATCGCCGGCCCAGGGATTGCTCGGAGAATTATCGAACCAGCTAGTGATATGAATCATCGATCCTTTCGGGATCAAGGGTTGCACATCTTCCTTGTAATTATAGGCGATGTGCCAACCGAAATCCCAATCGGCACAACTCAAGGTTTGGCGACGATTGTCCTGGTAGATAACTTCCATGCACTGCCTTGTTCCCAGGTTATGCAGATGCGGCTGGAAAGCGGTTATGCGGATATTCTTGTCGAGGAACTCATAACCGTCGGTGCGAATATTCGTTTCGCCACCGGGTAAATCGAGGTCTTCGTTATCTCCCATGTGGGAGCGAATCAATTTATGCTTCGGCTCCTCGCCTTGTGGCAGCAGCCACAGACCCAACCGCGTGCGGTCGGTGCGATCCAATCCGTCGGGGCTCGCCGCGTAATGGATGTTCCAATTCACGCGAGTGCCAGCCTTGATCAGTTGTCCGGTGCCGGGAGGATTGATGTCCGCAGTCTTGCCGAGAGCATATTCGCTCAGAAAACCGCCACCACCCTCGGGAAATTCCATCGAAGTAACCGCATGGTGCACCACCGGGTATCCTTCGGCTGATGGTTTGGTTTCAAACGCCTGGATCCAGCGATCTTCGGTCAACCCGGTGTCGCTGTAAAAAGTCATCCACCAGTTCGGACCGCCAGCGGGCACCGTGAATGGATCTGGAATTGGAATGATGAGATCTGGTGGTCGCCCTATGTCTTTTTCGAGAGTCCACGCGACTGCGTCTGCGTACACCGGCACTGGCGGCATATGGCTGATGTCACCTCGGGGTGATCCGGCATCGGCCCAGGCGGCTATGGTGGCTATCTCGGCATCCGTCAGGGAGCGGTCATCTTCGAAAGACTGCACGCCAACCGTTTTATCGATGAAATACGGGGGCATCGTGCGACGCTGAACCCGATCCTTGATGACAGATGACCAGACTCGCACGATTTCATAGTCGATCAGGGACATTGGCGCTATGGATCCTGGTCGATGACACTCCACACAATTGTCATAAATAATGGGAGCAACATGCTCGGCGAAGGTGGGGCTGGCTGACTGCTGCGCAAATGCTGAGGGAACGCATAGCAGCCAGAATGCTGTGCTGATAAAAACCGCTGATTTTTTATTTGTTGTCACTTGGCAACCTCCTGCTGATTATCGACTTGCTGTCAAAGGGCTATCTAACAGTGCCGAGAATTGCTTTAAGTTATTGTTACGGTTTGACCTTAAAAGAGTATTAACGATCATGCTGAACAGTCAAGATATTCTGCTGTCGATGCTGGAAATTATTGCCGAATCATTCAAGATTCAGTCAATTTGCTGATTCCGATCTGGTTACAAAGGCCAAAGTCCGGATTCACTGCATTGATCGCAGACATTGGCTGCGCAGGAAAATTCACACAACCCGACAGTCAATTCTGCGGAGTGCTTCCACCATTCCAATCAATTTGCCGATTCGGCAATTTTATCGACTATGCAAGAATCCCTTCGACTACCTTGCCATGCACGTCGGTAAGTCTGAAATCTCTACCCTGATAATGAAACGTCAGTTTCGTGTGATCGATTCCTAGCAAATGGAATATGGTTGCATGCAGATCGTGGACATGCACCGGATCTTTCACAATATTGAATGAGAAATCATCGGTTTCTCCATAAGAGATACCGGGTTTGACGCCACCTCCTGCCATCCACATGGTGAAGCAGCGCGGATGATGGTCGCGCCCATAGACAGCTTCGGTAAATTTGCCCTGGCAGTAGACGCTGCGACCGAATTCGCCGCCCCAGACCACCAGAGTATCGTCAAGCAGTCCGCGTTCTTTCAGGTCCATCACCAGAGCAGCTTGCGCCTGGTCGACATCCCGTGATTGATTGCTTATGCCGTTTGGCAGTTGCGTGTGCTGATCCCAGCCGCGATGAAACAACTGGATAAAGCGCACATCTCTTTCTGCGAGGCGGCGTGCGAGTAAACAGTTCCTGGCAAATGTGCCCGGTTTCATGACATCCGGACCGTAGCGATCCAGGGTTGCCTGGGATTCGCCGGACAGGTCATTTAATTCCGGCACCGAGGTTTGCATGCGATAGGCCATTTCGTACTGAGTGATTCGGGTTTGCGTTTCCGGATCGCCACTCTGTTCCAGCGTTAAGGCATTCAGTCTGGCCAGATCATCGAGAAAACGGCGGCGGGTGCCGCTTTGCACACCAGGTGGATTCGACAAATAAAGCACCGGATCACCGCTGGCCAAGAATTTTACACCCTGGTGTCGGGTTGGCAGGAAGCCACTTCCCCACAGTCTGTCGTACAGTGGTTGGGCACCATTGCCGGTGCCCATGGAAACCAGCGCAACAAATGTCGGCAAGTTTTGGTTCATGCTGCCCAGACCATAGTCCACCCAAGCGCCGATACTGGGGCGACCTGCTAACTGTGCTCCAGTCTGGAAAAAGGTAGTACCCGGATCGTGATTGATGGCTTCGGTGTTCATCGTTTTGATGAAGGCGAGATCGTCCACAATCTTTGCCGTATGCGGCATGAGCTCACTCACCCAGGCGCCTGAATTACCATGCTGGGCAAATTTGTACACAGAAGGCACTATGGGAAAACTTAATTGCCCGGCAGACATGGAAGTCACCCGTTGATTACCCCGCACAGAAGGAGGCAAATCTGCCCCCACCATGTCGGCCAACTTCGGTTTGTAATCCCATAACTCATGTTGTGATGGGCCACCAGATTGAAACAGGTAGATAACCCGTTTCGCTTTGGGCGCGAAGTGAGGCATTCCTGCCAGGCCACCGAATGATTGACTGGATTGAGCGAACGCATTTTCCGCGAGCAGAGTGTTTAACGCGGCAGCGCCCAGACAGGTGCTGGACAGTCCCAGAAAACCGCGGCGCGTCAATTGCAATTTTCGATCGTCGATTGGATTCATGGTATTAGTCCCGGGTAATAGTCCCGTCCAGATTCAGGATGAGGCTGGCGACCATCTGATAGGCTGCCAACTCTGCGATGTCGAGGGTCTCGTCACGAGGCGATTCGCCCGCGTTGACCAATGCAAGAGCTGCACTTCGATCTGCCCGATATTCCTCGAGGTGGCTCGTAAACGCGTCAGTCAGCACCGACTGCACCTGTGTAGCCGGCTCGTGTGCCATTGCCAATCGATAGAGGGTGTGCAAGTTGCCTTCTACGGATGTGCCTTGTTGCATGACGCGCTGCGCCATGGCTCGTGCTGCTTCCGTATAGGTGACATCGTTCATCAGGTTCAGGGCCTGGAGCGGTGTATTGGTCCTGGTTGTCGAAACGATATGCGTTTCCCGGGTTGACGAGTCGAAAGTAATCATCGCTGGTGGTGGCAAGGTACGCTTCCAGAATGTATAGAGACTGCGTCGATACAGGTCTTCACCGGAAGACAGGGGATACACCTGTCCCGCTTCCACAATGTCATCCCACAAGCCTTCAGGTTGATACGGACCCACCGAAGGACCACCGATCTTCTCTGTTAATAATCCGGATATCGCCAGCGCCTGATCGCGTATCTGCTGAGCCGGCATGCGCATGCGAGTTGCTCTGGCCAGCAAGCGATTCTCGGGATCTCGCTCCAGCAATTCCGGAGACACGGTTGAAGATTGTTGATAGGTAGCACTCGTCACGATCAGGCGCTGCATCGCCTTAACATCCCAACCGGATTCGATAAATGTGGTGGCCAACCAGTCCAGTAATTCCGGGTGAGATGGAAACTCTCCCTGTGAACCGAAATTGTCGGCAGTTTTTACCAAGCCGGTGCCGAAATACATCTGCCAAAAACGATTGACGGTAACTCGACTCATCAGCGGATTGCTTGGTGCCACCAGCCACTTGGCAAAGGTGAGCCGGTTCTTCTCAGCGTCAGTTATCGGCGGCAGTATCGACGGAGTACCCGGGAATACCTCTTCCGCCGGACTGTCATAGACTCCGCGATTGAGTCGATAGGTCTTGCGGCGCGTGCTCATTTCTTCCATGACCATCACTGTGGGCAAGCTGTCCCAGAACTCGTCTCGATCTTGCTCCAGCTCCATCATCTGTGTGTAAGCGGCACGAATATCAGCGGGCGCATACTGATTGAGGAAGCTTAATCGCAGCTTGTCTGACTCAGCCTTGCTGCGGGACTCTGCAGGGATGCTGGCAATTGCAGACACGGTCTGCGCGGTAGCGACCACTGCCACTTCTTCGGTTGTCAGCACTCTGTCGTAGATTCGCACATCATCGATATTGCCCTGAAATTTCGGTTTGGAAGATCCGCTGGCACCGATACGCAAGGGATAACGTTGGGGCAGGCGATTGCCCACCAAATCCAGCACGCCTTCGAGTTCCTGGGCTTGACCATCTATATAGACGCGCATGCCACCTGGAGTTTTTGAGCCATCGTAAGTCGCTGTTACATGTTGCCAGCGCTCCAATTGAATCGGTGCTTTCGTTGCAGCAGCCACGCCATCATCGAGTACGCGGGTGGACAGGTTCAGGCGAATCTTGCCGTCTTCGAGATAGATGCCCCAACCAACTTCACCCTCGTCACCTTCTGAGGCTCTCGAGAAAATTACGCCATTGTCAGCCGTGGGATAAATCCATGCAGAGAGGGAAAATTCACTTTCGTAATCCAGATTGGGAGACATGCCGGCATTGATAAAACGTGTGCCATCGAAGCTGGCAGCGGCACCGATGCGACCATCGACAAAATGGGGAAGCCCATTCTCCAGAGTAGCCTCCACCGTTTGGCTGAGATGCACGCCAGAGATATCGCCGTCCAGCGCATGGTGCACTAACAAACCGTCTTTCAGATTCCAGTCGACTGCGGCGTCATTGTCACTGGAGCCAACGAGTGAGGTTTCCCACTCCGCTTGTTTGCTTGCGATGGTTGCTTCGAGTTCTGCAAACGCGAGTCGAGCTGCAGACACTTTTTCATCCAGCACCGCCAGTTCGGCTTCTTGACTGGGAGTTGGCGCAGTAATGAACGGAGGTGAATTGACGTATTTGAATCCCTTGCCTCGTTCATCGATATTATTGAAGAAAGCAGAAAGCTCATAAAACTCTTTCTGTTGCAATGGATCGAACTTATGGTCGTGGCAACGGGCACAGCCAAAAGTTAAGCCGAGCCATACAGTGGATGTGGTGGCGACTCGATCGACGGCATACTCAATCAGGAATTCTTCCGGAACGATGCCACCCTCAGCATTCAAACTGTGATTGCGGTTAAAACCTGATGCAATACGTTGATCGAGCGTGGCGTTAGGCAACATGTCACCTGCCAATTGCTCCACAGTAAATTGATCAAACGGCATGTTGTTGTTATAGGCATTGATAACCCAATCGCGCCAGCGCCACATGGTGCGTTCACCGTCGCTCTGGTAGCCATTGGTATCGGCATAGCGGGCGGCATCCAGCCATTCCAGCGCCATGCGCTCTCCGTAACGCGGTGACTGCAACAGGCGATCAACCACTTTCTCATAGGCATTTTCCGAGTCGTCTGCAAGAAAGGCATCCACCTCTTCCAGTGTCGGCGGTATGCCAGTCAGGTCGAGAGTAACTCGCCTGATCAGGGTGGCCTTGTCGGCCTGTGCAGAAGGACTCAGCCCTTCTTTATCGAGGCGAGCCAATACAAAGTTGTCCACTGGATTCGCTGGCCAATCGGCATCGCTCACAGCAGGTACTTCCGGTTTTACCGGGGGAATGTATGCCCAATGACTTTCCCAGTCGGCGCCCTGTTTGATCCAGAGCCTGATAGTCTCGATTTCATCGGGCGTGAGTGCGTCCCGACCCCGGGGCATGCGAAACGATTCCGCTTCCGCTGTGATGCGCTGGAACAACAGGCTGTCTTCGGCATTGCCAGGAAGGACCACCGGACCACCTAAGGTACCGCGATCACCAGCAAATCCTTCAGGAATATCCAGTCGCAATCCCATCTGTCGGTTCTGGTCATCGGGACCATGACATTGAAAACAGTTACGGGAGAGAATCGGTCGTACTTCCCGCGTGAAAACTACCTGTCGCTCCGCAGCTTGCAGCAGTGCCGCTTGTTGCACATCGTCCAGATTGGTTCCCCATGCAGCACCGCCAGCGATCCATGCCCGCACTTTTTCGATTTGTTCTGGAGTGAGTTTTCTGCCGCTGGAAGTTGGTGGCATTACTCGAATAGGGTCGTCTTCGGAGATGCGTTGATAGAGCAAACTGGAATCCGGGTCACCTGGCGCAATATGACTGGACAAAAAATCCTGCGTGTCGAAGCGCAAATTGAGCATGCGCCGGGTGTCATCTGGACCGTGACAGTCGAGGCAAGTAGTGGAGAGTATCGGCAGGATATCCTTGGTATAGGTGAGCGACTCGTTACCTTGTCCCAGGCTGGTAGATGCGGCCGCGAGAGAAGCGAGCACCGAAACAATCTTGAGTAATTTCCCTGATTTCATGGGCGAGAGCCGCTCCTTATTCTATTATTTTGAACTTGGGATGAGGCATGGGATGGGGCAGACCCATTTTGCCCCATTTAACAAGACGGGCGCAACGCTTAACGCGCGCTTTCCCTCTTTAAGCAGGGCAGTCGTCGGTCTCTGTAGTTCTCTCTGTAGTTCTCTCGATAGTTCTCTCGATAGTTCTGGAATTAAAGCGTCATAAAATCGAATGCAACTGAATGGTTACGGGCCGCTTACCCATTCTCGGGAAGGTTAATTGCCAGGTTTGGAAATAGGCCGGATGGTGAATAATCCGGTTTGTGAGCAGGTTGGTTAATAAACCAGTCAGTTCATCAACAAATCGACCGGATCGCGTCAGTTGGCTTCTGGGCGAGTCCCAAACTCAAAGATCGTGCGGGTTGTGTATCGTTCTCCCGGTTGGAGCAGGGCTGACGGAAAGTCAGGTTTGTTTGGGCTATCGGGGAAATGCTGGGTTTCCAGACAAAAAGCCGCGCGATGTCCATAGACGGTATCGCCTTTTCCCACCAGGCGGCCATTGAGGAAATTGCCGGTGTAAAACTGCATTCCCGGTTGGTCGGTATAGACATTCAGCGTGCGTCCGGAGCCTGGCGCATAAACGGCTGCGGCGAGAGACACATCTCCAGGCGCTGCATGATTGATGACAAAATTGTGATCGAAGCCAGACCCGAATTGAATTTGCTGATGTGCGGAATCGATATCCTGCCCAATGGTTTTCGCCGTGCGAAAGTCCAGCGGCGTGTTGGCGACGTCAGCGATTTCTCCGGTTGGAATGGATTCGCTATCGACAGGAGTGTAGCGATCAGCATTGATCATGATTTCATGCTCGAGGATGTTTCCGAAAGCATGCCCCTCAAGATTGAAGTAGGCGTGATTGGTCAGGTTAATGATTGTAGTTTTATCTGTAGTCGCGGAGTAATCGATGATCAACTGGTTCTGGTCATTAAGAGTGTAGACTACCTGTGCGTTTACTTGTCCTGGATAACCTTCTTCGCCATCTGGACTCACAGTCTTCAATGTCAGCTGCGCGGAATCGCTGGTGCTCAAAAATTCAGCGCCCCAGACTTTCTTGTCAAACCCTATCAGGCCGCCGTGAATGGCATTGTTACCATTATTGCGAGCCAGCGCATATTCCACGTTGTTGATAGAAAATTTCGCGTCGGCAATCCGATTGGCGTATCTGCCGACGACTGCGCCCATAAATCCCGCACCATCGATATAGGGTTGCGGATTATCGAACCCGGTCGTCACATCGGCGAAATTGCCCACCTGGTCAGCTACATTAAGACTGATGATGATGCCACCGAGATCCATGATCTCGACTGTCATGCCGTGGGCGTTGCCAAGAATAAATAATTGTACTTGCCTGCCATCTTCCAATGTTCCGAAAGGCTGCACTCGCACCCTCTGGAGCCCGTCCTGGGCCAACAGAGTCACGCTGCCAAGAAGCGAAAGTGCAAACACAAGGATGCGGGCAAGAGATTTCATGGGAATATCCGGTTTTTGGTTTCAGGCATTGGCTGGCGATCTGCTTAAAGCCAATTGCAATTGCAGGAATACTGAGTCTACGGAGCTTTGGCAACGGCGACAATCTCCAGCCACTCTCTTGCTTTCCTCCTCGCAACCTTCGCGCAACCTTCGCGCTGATCGAATCAAGGACTCAGAGCCGCAACCGAACTAAGCAAAAGGTTTGCTTTGCAGAGCAGTGACAACTCCTGCACTAACCTAACGTTTTAACAGATAAGAGAACTTGACGAAGAACTGATCGCCATCGCGGCGCAAATCATTGGCAACAACCAATTCACGTTCGCCTTCCATTTCTATGATATCGAAGTTGCTTTGATTGGCGTTGTAACCCACATAGAACGCTGACCAGGGATTGATAACGTAACGCAGCAGCACATCAAAGTTCAGGTTCTCGTCATCCTTAAGGCGAGTCGCTGGTCCAGCCTCGGTTGCGTCGTATTGCGTAATAAAGCGCAATGAAAGTTCCGTGGTAAATTGATAATTCCAGCTACTGCGAAAAATTTCATTGGTAAAAATCCTGGTGCCGCCGCGGTGGTTTTCCAGTGTCGTGTATAAATAGGTATTGTCGATGCCAAGGCGATCGATAGGACGCCAGAACAGGGACACATCAATCCTGCTCGTATCGGCGACATAGGGCAGGGTGCCCAGAGCTGGCACCAGATTCAATGCCTTACCTTGCCGATAGCTCGCCCTGACAGTTGCAGATTGCAGCGTGCTGTTGGTAACGGTGAAATCCCAGGTATCGTAATCGTATCGGGTGTTCGAGATGATCCCTGCAAAGTCTTTCGGACGCAGGATTTCCGTGTAATCCGTGTAATTGATCCCTACTCGAGTGGTATCCCAATTGAAATCGAGCCTTGGGCTGAATTGATGGTAAATACGCGTTCCATCGGTGTCATTCAGGTAAACATCAAACACCCCTGGAGTCCACAAATTCAGGTTGGAATTCTCCGGATAGAAATTCAGATTAAGACTGTTATGAATCCCCGATGTATCAGGCTTGAAAAAACGGTTTTGAAATCCAAGGTCGGTCCGGAAGTTGTCCGTGGTTTCCACAAAGTGCGTATGACTGGTTACGGTTCTGCCGGTGTGGTTGATCTGGATGTTGCGCTGATAACCTGTGGTGGCAGCCCCGCCAGCCAGTGGTTCGCTGTCGGTGCCAACCAGCTGCATATCGGCAATCCAGTTGTCATTCAACTTGAAGCGCGCATCGAGACTTGCAACGCGATTGTAGCCATCGCCAAGTTCACGATCGCTCAATAGGAAACCAATTCGAGACTGTTCGGAAATATCGCGAAAGCCACGCAGAATGCCGATATTCGCTTTCTCTCCGTTGAGAGGATCAGTCGCAGCGCGATTCAGCCCGGGCGCTTCGTCATTGATGAGAATCACGCCGAGTCCATAATTGCCGGAGCGTCCTGTAAAACGGATGCCTCCTTCCGGGTCAACAATGCGACGGCTGAAAACCAGAATCGAATCCGTAGAGAAAAAGTCGGCGTTTTCCAGAAAAAATGGGCGGCGTTCCGGAAACTGCACTTCGAAGCGCTCATTGACAGTAACCTGGGGTTGATCCGACTCAATCTGGCTGAAGTCTGGATTCAGTGTCAGGTCCAATACCCAAGCATCATTGAAGACGAATTTCGCGTCCAGACCGGCATCGAGTTCTGAATCACTTTCGAACTTCGGGCCACCCGCGGCTCTTGGGTCCAGTACATCTACTTCGCGAGCGAAGAGAAAGGGAATGAATTGGGAGTTATTGCCCGGCGACACGTTTTCGATGCCGCGCAACAGTGCGGTCTGATTCAGCCGGCCCTCGATCTCGATCGTATATTCGGGCCAATAGGAAAATTCACTCAAGCGCGGAATATTGCGGCCAAACTGGACTCGCCAGAGTTGCTCTTCGGAATCTGGAAAGCGCAGGCTTCGCAGAGGAACCGCCATGCTCACCATATAACCTTTATCAGTCAATTCGCCATCGCTGTACCAGAGCCCATCAAAGGAGGTGTCAAAGCCAGCTCTCAAATCGGAGCCTTCCGTCCATCGGGCATCCCATTGAATACCAAAGGGCGACGCATGAAAGGAGAGCGCAGTGCGCTGATCGTTGAACGCATCGATAGTCAACCCAACCCGATCATCACCATTAATGTTCTCCCGTGAAGACAGGTTGGCCCGGATCAATTCCGGATTCGTATCAAAGGCGAGCCAGATTGCATACAGATTGGTCTGATCGTAACCCATGTACACTTCGGTGCGTTGGCTGGAAGGTACACCGTCATCTGGTTCACGCTGAATAAATCCTTCTACCTTTGTCATGCTCTGCGCCAGCGCCGTGCGCGGTTCCATCCCCTCGAAATCAGCCAGCGTGGGCTCGGCAACCAGACGTGGAATGAAAATTCCTTCTTCGGCCGCGAGAATTACATTCGTAGCGCATACAACCAGCACCAACAGCAGGGATTTAAGTGAATTCATGAAGTATCCCAATAGATATACACAAGTTTTAGGCGACCCCGCATGGTAGTAGGTAGAGCACATTGAGCAAAGCGCAGTTGCAATTAATTGCATGTGCCTGCAAGTGGAATTGCAGCGTAAATGTGGCAAGCCCCCGATATTCTAGACACTCGATAGCGTAATATTAACGTATCGAAGAGGTGTCTCACTATGAGTGGAAAACGTTATCCCGAAGATTTCAAAATTGAAGCAATTAGGCAAGTAACTGATAGAGGCTACAAGATAGCTGAGGTCGCTCAGCGGCTTGGAGTGACTGTTAAAAGCATGCATGATTGGATCAGCAAGTACGGCAGCAACAGCAATCAGCATCAAGCGCTCACGAGCCAGCAGGAGGAGATCCGCAAACTCAAGGCCGAGTTGCGCAGGGTAACCGAGGAGCGCGACATCCTAAAGGAGGCCGCCGCGTACTTTGCCGGGGAGTCAAGGAGAAGTACGCGTTCATAAAAGACTGGCTCGATCATTTCAGCGTTTTGGCGATGTGCCGGGTGTTGGATATTGAACGAACAGGTTTCTATGCCTGGTTGGCTGAGCCACTGAGTCCGAGGGCTAGGGACAACGTGAAACTGACAGATCAGATCAAGCAGTTCTGGCTGGAAAGTGGCTGTGTCTATGGCTACCGGAATATCACCAAGGATATGCGCGATGGTGGTATGCCTTGCAGTGAGAATAGGGTCTATCGATTGATGAGGGCAGCACAAATAGCTTCAGTTCGTGGTTACAAGCGCCATCCTGGGTTCAAAGGCGGCATAGTCTCCACTGCCGCAGCAAACACCCTCAACCGTGAGTTTGAGGTCGAGGCCCCCAATAATGGCATTGGGCTGCCCCCACCCCTTACTTTTCCAAACCCCCGCCAGGAACGACCCACCCACCCGGGTACCCCCCTTTTTCCAGTTTGGTACCATCGCGCGTGTATACATACTATTCCACTCGAACGATCGCCTATTCTGGGGCACATAACACCCGCCACTAGTTTTCCCAATAGCTGCGTAGACGCTCCTTGGCAATCCCGACCTCAGTTTGGTTTCCTATTGTGCCAATAAATTATATTCTGGACTAACTGCCATATATCTCTGAGAACAAGGTTATGAAACTACTAGCGACTGCATTCTTAACCCTCCTGCGTATTGGCTTTGCAGGAGGTTCTTATGGTCAGGATATTAGAACTATCACTTATTCCGACGGGTCTGTTTATGTCGGTGAATGGAAGGATGACCAGCGCAACGGACAAGGGACCTATACCGATGCCAACGGGGATGTTTATGTTGGTGAATACAAGGATGACCAGCGCAACGGACAAGGGACCTATACCTATGCCGACGGGGATGTTTATGTCGGTGAATACAAGGATGACCAGCGCAACGGACAAGGGACCTTTACCTTTGCCAACGGGGCTGTTTATGTCGGTGAATACAAGGATGGCCAGCGCAACGGACTAGGAACCTATACCTATGCCAACGGGGATGTTTATGTTGGTGAATACAAGGATGACCAGCGCAACGGACAAGGGACCTTTACCGGTGCCGACGGGTGTGTTTATGTCGGTGAATACAAGGATGGCAAGGCAAACGGACAAGGGACCTATACCTTTGCCAACGGGGATGTTGATGTTGGTGAATACAAGGATGGCCAGCGCAACGGA
>SHZK01000039.1 GCA_009692305.1 Gammaproteobacteria bacterium
GCACAGTTCCTTTACTGGCATTCCGGCATCGGCCTCTTTCAGGAAGCCAATAATCTGTTCTTCTGAAAATCACTTTTTCACGTCCAATCTCCTTCTCTTAGGGTATTGGACTCTAAATCGTTGTGCTACTCAATTACGGGGGGACGTCGTTAGTGCACCAAACGCCTCAGGTGCTTTTGCGGCAGTTTGCACTAAGAGTTTGATTCTTAAATTGAGGCTTTGTGTGATAGGCGAGTATTTATCTGGAAACGAGCCGGTGCCAACTTTGTACAGCCACAGCTGTTGAAGTTCGTCCTCGATTAGGAGGACCCATTTCCGAACTCCCAACTCTGCATCGTTGGCGACGAGGGAGTCACTATGCATCCGGAAATAGGTCTCTAAGTCCTTTTTCCATTCTTCCAGTATTTCAATGTCGCTGACTGCTGGCATTTGGAAGAAAATTCGTCGCGGTGGACTTATTGTGGACTTAAGTGTTGATTGAGAAATTGAATACAGGTCAGGATTTCTCCTAACCAATTGATATGTATGGTAGCAATGAGTGGACTTGAACCACCGACCCCAGCATTATGAATGCCGTGCTCTAACCAACTGAGCTACATTGCCATTGTTTGATAGTCGAAAGGCCGCGAATTTTCGGCATTCCAGTCAGTTTTGTCAAGTTTGGACGCCGATCGGTACCCGGTTCCGAAATGCCGGTTTAGACATTAAAGCGGAAATGTACTACGTCGCCATCCTTCACAATGTATTCCTTGCCTTCCAGACGCCACTTGCCCGCATCCTTGGCACCATTCTCGCCGTTATAGGTCACGAAGTCGTCGTAGGCGATTACTTCGGCACGGATGAAGCCTTTCTCGAAATCAGTGTGAATCACGGCAGCAGCCTGCGGCGCAGTGGCGCCTTGCCTTACGGTCCATGCGCGGACTTCTTTCACGCCGGCGGTGAAATAGGTTTGCAGGCCCAGTAGTTTGTAACCAGAGCGAATGACGCGATCGAGGCCAGCTTCTGCCATGCCGAGATCTTGCAGGAATTCCAGCTTCTCGCTGTCTTCCAGTTCCGCAATTTCTGATTCCAGTTTATTGCAGATCGCCACTACTTCGGCGCCTTCGCTTCTGGCGATAGCGGTCACGGCATCCAGATGTGGATTATTCTCGAAGCCGTTTTCGTCGACGTTCGCGATATACATCACCGGCTTTACCGTGAGTAGATGCAGGCCGTAGATATCTGCCAGTTCGTCCTTGCTGAGATTTATGGCACGCACTGGTAGCGCCTGGTCCAATTGTGCTTTCACTTTTTCGAGGACGGCTGCTTGTCGCACAGCGTCCTTGTCGCCACTCTTGGCGATGCGCAATACCTTGTCGAGGAAACGGTCTACGCTTTCCAGATCCGCCAGAGCCAATTCAGTATTGATGGTTTCGATATCTGCCGCCGGATCGATCTTGTCAGCGACGTGGGTGACGTTACTGTCTTCGAAGCAGCGTACAACATGGGCGATCGCATCAGTCTCGCGAATATTGGCGAGAAACTTGTTGCCGAGGCCTTCGCCTTCAGAGGCGCCTGCCACGAGTCCGGCGATGTCGGTGAACTCTACTGTGGTCGGTACAACTTTTTGTGGTTTAACAATAGCGGCCAGTTTGTCCAGGCGCGCATCGGGAATGGCCACGATGCCGGAGTTTGGTTCAATGGTGCAGAACGGAAAGTTTTCGGCGGCGATGCCAGCCTTGGTAAGTGCGTTAAACAGCGTCGATTTACCCACATTTGGCAAGCCGACTATTCCACATTTTACTGGCATATCTATTTTCCTGCCTGGGGATTCGTGTGTAGATCTTGCATGGCTTCTTCCCACTGGCCAACCACAACTTTGGGAAGCACGCGTATAGCATCTGCTATGTTCGTCATGATGGTATCGGCGTCGGCGCGTGACGGATCGCCCAGAACGTAATTGGAAACCAGCGACTTGTGGCCTGGATGTCCGACACCTATGCGCAATCGATAAAAATCCTTGTTGCCACCCAGCGCGTCGATAATGTCGCGGATGCCATTGTGACCACCGTGACCACCGCCTGCCTTGAACCGGGTTACGCCAACTTCAAAATCAATCTCGTCATAGGCTACCAGCATCGCCTGTGGTTCTATTTTGTAGAAGTTGCAGACTGCAGCTACTGACTTGCCGCTGTTGTTCATGAAAGTGGTTGGAACCAGCAATTTTATATCCTGACCGGCAATCGTAGTCGTAGCGTATTCGCCGCAGAATTTGCTTTCTCCACGCAGCACGCCACCATAGCTCTTGCACAGATGATGCAGGAAGATGGCGCCGGCATTGTGTCGATTGGAAGCGTATTGTGGGCCCGGATTTCCGAGGCCCACAATCAGTTTCAGAGGACTGCCTGGCATAGTAATTACCTGGCGGGTTCCGGTGACTAGTCCTTCTTGTCGCCGGCTTTCTCTTTCTTCTCGTCAGCAACAGTTTTCACTGCGGCTGCGGGAGCATCTGCTGCTGGAGTTTCTGCTACTTCAGTGCGTGGGGCGTGAACAGCGGCCACGTTGTGGTCCATTTCTGCGCCGTGAGCAAGCGCTACACTGGAGACGCCTTTTGGCAGTTTGATATCAGACAGGTGGATGGAATCGCCGATATCGAGGGCCGCCATATCCACTTCGATATACTCTGGCAGGTTTTTCGGCAAACAGGAAATCTCGATTTGGGTCAGGGATTTCAGGATGCTACCGCTGCGCAGCTTGACGCCAATACAGGTGTCTTCGTTGAGGAAGTGGAGCGGTACGTTTACGGTAATTTCCACGTTCTCACGCACGCGCTGGAAATCGGCATGCAGGATAATTGGCTTGGCCGGATGTCGTTGCAGGGCTTTGATAACTACCTGCTCTTTGTCCTTGCCTATGTTCAGTGTGATGATGTGGGCAAAGAACGCCTCATTTTCCGTCGCCCGCGCTATATCTTTATGCGGGATAGTCAATGACAAGGGTTCTTTACCAGCACCGTACAGCACGGCTGGTATAACACTCTTCAGACGACGCAGGCGGCGGCTCGCACCTTTCCCCAGATCCGTCCGAATTTCACAATTCAGTTCAAAAGCATTACCTTTCATTACATCTTCTCCATGAAACAGTCAGTTGTTGCGCGCTCTGCCGGCACACTACTTCGTTGCACCTGCATATCGCACAACCTGATTTGACTATCTCAAATTTAATTAGCCAGTTTGCGACCGACTGGCTATGTAGTTAAAAAAGTCAGTGGTTCTTGTGAAACTACTGACTTTGGTTTATCCACGCGAGTTTTTGCGGCAATACTAAGTATTGTCAAACATCGCGCTAATGGATTCTTCGTTGCTTACGCGGCGAATCGATTCAGCCAATAACTTGGCCATCGTCAGCTGGCGTATGCGTTTACAATTCTTTGCAGCATCACTCAACGGGATGGTGTCGGTTACCACCAGAGAATCCAGTTGTGAGTTATTTATATTATCGATGGCCGCACCGGATAATACCGGGTGCGTACAATAAGCCACGACCCTCTTAGCGCCATGTTCTTTCAGTGCGTCGGCGGCTTTGCACAGGGTGCCGGCGGTATCTACCATATCATCCACGATGAGACAGCTGCGACCAGCCACGTCACCGATGATGTTCATGACCTGCGCTTCATTCGCTGCCGGACGCCGTTTGTCGATGATGGCCAGGTCGACATTCAAGTGTTTGGCTACAGCCCGGGCGCGTACCACGCCGCCAATGTCTGGCGATACGACAATCAGATTTTCATATTGCTGCCGTTCGATGTCGTCAGTCAGCAATGGCGAGCCATAAACGTTATCCACCGGAATACTGAAGAAACCCTGTATCTGTTCTGCGTGCAGGTCAACTGTCAGCACCCGATTTACTCCTACCGCGCTGATCATGTCAGCCACTACCTTGGCGCTGATGGCGACCCGAGCTGAACGGACGCGACGATCCTGGCGGGCATAACCAAAATAGGGAATCACTGCGGTAATGCGATTGGCGGAGGCCCGGTGCAGGGCGTCGGCCATTAACAGCAATTCCATGATGCTGTCATTGGTTGGTGCGCAGGTGGGTTGGATGATGAAAACGTCCTTGCCGCGTACGTTTTCGTTCAACTCGACCGAAATCTCTCCGTCACTGAACTTGCTGATGCTGGCATAGCCCAACGGGACACCAATGTGCTTCGCAATGTTTTCCGCAAGATCCGGATGTGCATTGCCGGTGAAAACCATTAAATTGTTTGCCACGCTCGAAGTCCTATTGGCAGGAAACAGATCTGGTGCAGTTCCAGGTTTGGATTAAATGGCTGGGGTGGATGGATTCGAACCACCGTATGCAAGGATCAAAACCTTGTGCCTTACCGCTTGGCGACACCCCAACAAACTCTTTGTACTATTTATTTATGCGTTTTATACGTTGTTATTTTTTATGTATCTGGTTTTCTAGTTCGTTAATTGCATACGCTTTAGTTACCGTCTTCGCAGTGCGCCAGCGCATTCACGCCCGCTGCCACAAAGCCATGCCAAAGAGCGGGCTTTGACTGCAAGACTTGCTGCGCGGAAGCCTCATCATTGAAGGCGGCAAACACGCTGGCACCGGTTCCGGTCATGCTGGCTTTGGCAAATTTACCGAGCCAATTCAGCGCGTTAGCAATGTCAGGATAGAGACTGCAAGCGACTGCTTCGCAGTCATTACGGACCCTGCCTGCCAGAAAGTCGGCCATTTTGATGGCTGGCGTGTTCCGTGTCAAATCTGAATGGCAAAAAACCTGTGCCGTGGAAACCGTACAGGGTGGGGTGATAACCACGTACCAGGCAGGGGCTAAGCTAATCGGTTCCAGCTCTTCGCCGATGCCTTCAGCCCAGGCTGACTTACCTCGAATAAACACCGGGACATCGGCGCCCAGTTGTACTCCAAGACGGCACAGCTCGTCAGTGTCCAGTCCCAGCTCCCACAATTGGTTCAATGCCAACAGCGTCATTGCCGCGTTGGCACTGCCGCCGCCGAGCCCGCCACCGATGGGGATCTGTTTCTCGAGGGTGATGCGCACGCCCGCCAAGGGCGTAGCAGCGACTGCCTGCAGTTTACGCGCCGCCAGCATTACCAGATTGCGTTCCACAGCCAAGCCAGTGGCAAGGCCATTGCTTTGCAGATGTAATGAGTTGGAGCCAGTTGGATCCAGTTGAAACGACATGCGGTCACCATAGTCCAGAAGCTGGAATACAGTTTGCAGCAAGTGATAGCCGTCAGCCCGCCGCCCGGTGATATGCAGGAACAGGTTTAGCTTGGCAGGTGCCAGCAATTGCAGAGGGCTTGGGGACATAGGCAGTCTATTGTAACGGGTCTTGCAGGGTCCAGTTCAGGCCGATGAAACGCAGCCGGATATCATTGGCGGGTCGGGTCAACTCCATGCGCGCGGGCAGGCTGATGTCACCGTACTGGCGCGGATCAGAATAAGTCACAGTCCAGTCGGCCTGGCGAATACGCGTGAGTTGGTTGAGTTCATTGAACTCCAGATCGGCGCGTCCCTGGGGTGCTGGCAGGCCCTTGATCCAGTATTCCAGAAACGACACCGGTAATTCGTAACCCAGTTGTTGCAATATCAGGTCTTCGGGGCTGCTGGCAGTAACCACTTCACCAGCGTTTTCCATGGTCACAAAACCGGGGCATCCGCTAATCCGCGTGTTGCCTGCATTAAAGGTGCCCCACAGGCGAATATTGTAGTCCGTGTCCTGCTGCTGCCATTGGATGCGCGGCGTATGCGAGTCATTGTTATAACGCACATCAACCCGACCACGGAATTCCCAGGTGTCCAGCTGCTGCAGCAGGTCGCGCTGTGCTACCCAATCGCTGTTCTCTCCGGCAGGCGGTGCTGCAACGCAAGCGGTCAGCAGCAGGAGCAGGCTGGCAAATACGCAGCGGGTTGAGCGCAGCTTCGCCAGGGTCTTTATAAGCCAGGAGTCTATAAATAGAAGGAATAGGTTCATCAGGAGGACTGTAGTCGTTCCATTGCTTCCTTGATGATTGGGCTGTCAGGACGTTCCCGCAAGGCATCCTGCCAGACCTGGGTTGCCTCCTCGCGCCGTCCCATCACCCACAGCACTTCTCCCAGATGGGAGGCGACTTCGTGGTCGGGAAATACGGCGAAGGCACGGCGCAGATTTCCCAGTGCTTCCTCGTAAATGCCAAGTTTGTACTGCACCCAGGCCAGACTGTCGATAATGGCCGGGTCATCCGGGGCAATGGCGATAGCCCGCTGCAATAATTCCAACGCTTCTTCATAGCGCGTGCTTTGGTCTGCCAGCATATAACCGAGATGGTTTAGCGCGCGGGAGTCTTCGGGTTGCATCAATATGATCTGCCGAAGATCGTTCTCCGAACTGCGGCGATCACCGGCCCCGTCGAAGTACAACACGCGCTGGAACAAGAGATCAGCATCATTCGGAAATCGATTGAGGGCGCTATCCAGAAGGGCTTTGGCTGCGTCCCCATGCCCGAATTGCTGCAGGACACTGGCTTCAATCGTGGTGAGCAAGACCTCCAGACGTGGCTGGCCCCGGGATAAGCGACTGAGCCAATCATGGGCATCCTGCAATTCACCCAATTCAATCGAATGTCGCGTTGCCTGCTGCTGCGCTGGCAAAAAATTATTCGAGCCGCTGCGAACCTGGCGATAGTGTTCGATCGCTCGGAGTGAGTCATCCTGCTGCTCATAAATAAAGCCGAGATAGAATTGGCTCTCATCCACACGCTGGTCGACACCAATCAGTCGTTCTAGTGACTGGATGGCGCTGTCGTAATTTTCCATTTCCAGATCCAGCAGCGCGATGGAGTACAGAGTCTCCCAATCCTGCGGATTCTGTGCCATCAACTGGCGAAACTGTTCCTGGGCAGCGCGGTAATTATCTTGCTGAATCAGCAGGCGCGCATAGTTCAGGCGCAGTTCGGTGTTTTCGGGATAGGTGCGCACACCGTTGCGCAGAGTGCGCAGGGCGAGCTCGGTATTGTTCAAGCTCTGCAGCAGTTGAGCTTCCAATAAAAACATTACGCCATCAATTGGCAGTCGCTGTTTCGCCAGCTGCAGTTCAGCCAGAGCCGCGTCGAATTGCTGGTTCTGCGCCAGCAGCCGCACCAGGGTCAACTGTATCGATGCCTGTTGCGGATACCGGAGGGCAAGTTGTCGCAGATTGCTGATGAGGGCGTTGCGCTCCTCCGGACTGAGTCGACCCGCGCGTTCCGACAGTGCCGAAAAATCGATATTGCCGCCGAGATCAATTACCCGCGCCATATGCGATAAGGCCTGATCGAAATTACCGTTCTCGAGAAACTGAAAGCTGAGTAGCAGGTGTGGCTGGGGATCCTCAGGCGCGACTTCAGCCCACAATAGTCCCAGTTGCAGCAGCGCATTCAGATCGTTGTTGGCCGCTGCAAACTGCACGGCACGTTGAATAACGCCCAGATCCCGGGTAGAGAAAGCCAGATCGAAATAGCCTTCGCCAGCATCCTCGATGCCACCGCGCTGGGCCCCAAGTTCGCTGATTATGGCTTGATAAAGCTGATCTTCGGTGAAGCTGTTATATTCCACTGGCAGCGGTGGCGTCACCGCGGCAGTTGTGGTCGCGGCCTCAGTTGTTGGCAGGGCGGTTGCCGTTGGGGCGTGCGCTTCAGTAACGGCGCAGGCTGCAAGGCTAAGTACCAAGGCTAGGCAAAGGGTAGTTTGTAGCAATTTCAACATGATTCCAGGTCCAGTTTGACGATGTTGCATTGTACCAGCTTGTTTCGATCACGGGACAGACGACTAACACCTCGATTCTGACCGGCACTGCCGCCAGCGAATTTCAAAAGTAGCACCAGACGCAGACGGCAATGGGAACAATGAGCGTTATTTAGTACCATATTTGGCTTTTTCCGGCACAGCAGGAACGTAATGGCTCTGGCTTTGGTAGGCATCAATCACACAACGGCGGCAATTGACCTGCGCGAACGCGTAGCTTTTCCGCCGGAGATCGTCACTGATGCGCTAAAACAAGTGGCTGCACTGGATACCGTTGCCGAAGTGGTCATCGTCTCTACCTGCAATCGCACAGAAATCTATCTGGATTTTGCCGAGCCCGAGCAACACGAGGCTGCGAGCGGCGAGCTGGTCGCGAATCGGCTGTTGGTGGATCGCCAGCAACTGATTACCCGCTGGCTCTGCGGGTTTCACCAGTTACCGGAGGCGCAGCTTGCAAGCTGTGTCTACAGCTATGGCGCTGAAGACGTAGTGCGGCATCTGATGAAGGTTGCCTGTGGCCTCGATTCCAAGGTGTTAGGCGAGCCGCAAATCCTCGGACAGATAAAGTCAGCCTATGCCATGTCCAAGGATTTGCAGGTAGTGAGTTCCGAATTAGGTCGTGCCTTCCAGGCGGCGTTTTCCATCGCCAAGGAAGTGCGCACAGACACGGCCATCGGCGAGAACCCGGTATCGGTAGCCTTTGCCGCGGTGGCGTTGGCCGAGCGAATCTTCTCGAATTTAAACACGCTGAGTGTCTTGTTGATTGGTGCCGGACGCACCATCGAACTGGTGGCGCGTCATCTCGCAGACCGGGGCGTGAGCAAGATGGTGGTGGCGAACCGGACGCTGGACAATGCGCTCGAGCTGGCCGCGAAATTTTCGGCGCACGGAACGCTGCTGTCTGATATCCCTGAGCAACTGATACACGCTGATATTGTCGTCTCATCCACCAACAGCCAATTACCATTGTTAGGAAAAGGCGCTGTAGAGCGGGCCCTGAGAAAGCGCAAACACAAGCCCATGCTGCTTATCGATCTGGCGGTTCCCCGCGACATAGAGGCGGAGGTGGGGGAGATTGCGGATGCCTACCTTTATACCGTGGATGATATCAGCGATGTCATCGAAGACGGCGTCAAGAGCAGAAGCGAAGCGGCCAATCAGGCGCATTCGATCATAGAGCGCGGCATTGAGGATTATCTGAAGCAGCTGCGCTCTCTGAATGCGGTTGCGACGTTACGCGCGTTCCGGGAAAAAGCCGATTCGATTCGCGAGCAGGAATTGCAGCGCGCACTCAAGGCGCTGGAGAAAGGTGAATCTGCGGAGACGGTGCTCGCCGCGCTGGCGCGTGGCATTACCCAGAAATTTATCCACTCCCCCAGCGTGCAGTTGAAGAAGGCGAGCGCGGAGGGGCGTGCTGACCTGTTGCAATTGACCCGGGAGCTGTATGAACTCGATGACGATGTGGCGCCTTGAAGCATGGGACATGCGCAATCGTAAATTGTATTGGCCGATAGGAATGACCCAGGATAAATGAATAATAATGAAAGAACTGATGTGAACAATTCGCAATGAAAGATTCGATACGCACCAAACTGGGTAATCTGAAAGACCGTTTCGGGGAACTGGAAGCGCTGTTGAGCGATGGTGGGATCATCGCCAACCAGGAGCGTTTCCGTGATCTGTCCAAGGAATATGCCGAACTCGAACTGGTCGTGAAGAGCTATGATCGCTTCGTCATCGCCTCGGCGAATCTGCAAGAAGCACGGGACATGCAGAAAGATACCGATCCTGACATTCGTGCCATGGCAGATGACGAAATACATAGATGCAACGTTGAGCTGGAAGAACTTGAACTGGAATTGCAGCGCTTGCTGTTGCCCAAGGATTCCAAAGATCGCCTGAATGTGTTTCTCGAGATTCGCGCCGGTACTGGTGGCGATGAAGCGGCGATTTTCTCCGGCGATCTGTACCGCATGTATTCGCGCTTTGCGGAATTGCAACATTGGAAAATCGAAAGCGTAAGCGAACGGCCGGGAGAACACGGCGGCTACAAGGAAATCGTCGCGCGCATCGAAGGCGATAACGTGTATGCGAAGCTTAAATTTGAATCCGGTGCCCACCGCGTGCAGCGCGTCCCTGAAACCGAAACCCAGGGCCGCATTCACACCTCGGCCTGTACCGTAGCGATCATGCCGGAACCCGATGAAATGGAGCCGATTGAAATCAGGAAGGAAGACTTGCGCGTGGACACCTATCGCTCCAGTGGAGCCGGTGGTCAGCACGTGAACAAGACTGACTCGGCGATTCGGCTCACGCACTTGCCTTCCGGCATTGTGGTCGAATGTCAGGAAGAGCGGTCGCAACACAAGAATCGGGCTCGCGCCATGTCATTGCTGGGTGCGAAATTGCTCGACGCAGCCCAGCAGGCCGCGCACAAGGAAGAATCCGACATGCGCAAGAAACTGGTGGGTAGTGGTGATCGCTCCGAGAAAATCCGCACCTACAATTATCCGCAGGGCCGGGTAACCGACCATCGCATCAAGCTGACCCTGTATAACCTGGGCGAGATCATGAATGGCGATCTTGGTTCGGTAATCCAGCCATTGATCAACGAATACCAGGCCGATTTGCTGGCAGGGCTTGCTGCCGAAGAGTAGGCAGAGGCGATGTCCCTTACCATACAAAAAGTGTTGCTGCGGGCAGCCGAGTTACGGGTCAGCAGTGACAGTTGGCAAATCGATACCGAGTTGCTATTGGCAGAGGCAATGATGACCAGACGCGAATATCTGCGCACCTGGCCGGAACGTGAGGTGGACCCGGCCGCGCTGCAAATCTTCGAGACCTTGTTTGCACGCCGTGTCCGGGGCGAACCGCTGGCTTATATTCTGGGCAGAAAGGATTTTTGGGATTTTCAGTTGCAGATAAATTCCCATGTGTTAATTCCGCGACCGGAAACCGAGCTGCTCGTGGAATCTGCGCTGAATCTTGTTGGCATGCAGGGCGCGAAAGCCGAGCAGCTTGTGGATCTCGGCACCGGCAGCGGCGCGATAGCAATTGCTTTGGCACGGGAA
Source organism: Gammaproteobacteria bacterium (assembly GCA_009692305.1). Lineage (GTDB taxonomy): Bacteria > Pseudomonadota > Gammaproteobacteria > Pseudomonadales > Pseudohongiellaceae > UBA9145. The sequence goes on from SHZK01000039.1 coordinate 10,852, forward strand.
TTGCCAGGATGTAAAGTATTGGCAGTGGATCGAAGTGCAGACGCACTCGCTCTCGCCAGCAACAATGCTGCACGGCTGGGCGCGGCCAACATTCGCTTTCAAGCGGGTTGCTGGTGTGAGGGATTGACGCCCCACAGTGCTGACATGATTGTCACTAACCCTCCTTATGTGGCAATCAATGATGCACATTTGCAACAAGGCGATCTGCGTTTTGAGCCCACTATGGCACTGGTCGCGCCGGATGCCGGACTCGGTGATATCAGGACGATCATCGAACAGAGTCGAACGGTGTTGCGCAATAGCGGCTGGTTGTTACTGGAACACGGGTATCTGCAAGGGAGTGAAGTGCGCGACCTGTTGGCACAGTGGGGATACCGCAAGGTCGAGAGTAAGCAAGATCTCGCGGGGCATGATCGGGTCACTCTTGGTCAGTGGGTCACTCTTGGTCAGTGGGTCAGTGGGTAGAATAAAATGAAACGCACATTGCATGCAGAACACGCTATATGAATGACGCACAACTGCTGAGATACAGTCGCCAGATCATGTTGCCCGAGATGGATATCGCAGGGCAGCAACGGCTGGTGGATGCATCGGTTTTGATCATCGGCATGGGTGGACTTGGTTGTCCGGCAGCGATGTATCTGGCGGCGGCTGGAGTCGGACACCTGCTGCTGGCCGACGACGACACTGTCGATCTCACCAATTTGCAGCGGCAGATTGCCCACAGTCAGGCTGACATTGGCAAGAACAAGGTAGATTCCGTGCAGCGCACTTTACTGGGATTGAATCCCGATGTGCGTATCACTGCATTGGCGCAGCGTCTGCTGGGCGCGGAACTGGATCAAGCGGTGGCGCAGGCCGATGTGGTAGTGGATGCGACTGATAACTTCACCACCCGATTCGCCATTAATCGCAGCTGTGTGAAATTGCGTAAACCGCTGGTGTCGGGCGCGGCCATTCGCATGCAAGGTCAGGTCGCCGTGTTCGATTCCCGCAGCCAGGAGAGCCCCTGCTATCAGTGCCTCTACACAGAAGGTGATGATGAGGAGACGAACTGTGCCCGCAATGGTGTGATGGCGCCGCTGGTGGGAATCATCGGGTCGCTGCAGGCGCTGGAGACCATCAAGCTACTGAGCAAGATTGGCATAACATTGGAAGGGCGCTTGCTGTTACTGGATGCTGCCACGATGCAGTGGCGCGAGCTGAAACTGCCGCGGGACCCGGCGTGCCCGGTTTGTGGCAAAGCCAGCGGGAAACCAGGCGGCAATTGAAGTGTCAGCCGCATGAGGCTATGATGCTGGCGCTTTGTACATTTATGGGTTGCGTCTTTAGCCACTGTCTTAAGCCTCATTTTTAAAACTCATTCTGTAAACATATTCCTTAAACCCATTCCTTAAACCCAAGCAGTAAGCGGTGCTACCCATCCTATGGATTCAGAAGTAAGCCCACAGCAAATCTCCTTCGACAGTTTCGACCTGCAACAACCGCTGCGTGATGCGATAAGCAAGCTTGGTTTCAAATACTGCACTCCAATTCAGGCAGAGAGCCTGGTCCACACACTTGTCGGCCATGACGTAACCGGCAAGGCCCAAACCGGCACCGGCAAAACAGCCGCGTTTCTGATCACCATTATCAATGATTTGCTCTGCAATCCGATTCAGGAAGAACGTTTTCTGGGCGAACCGCGTGCGCTGATTATTGCGCCAACTCGCGAGTTGGCCATCCAGATAGCGAGTGATGCGCAATTGCTCACTGCATTCTGTGATCTGCATACCGTGACCCTGGTTGGCGGTGAAGACTATCAGAAGCAGACCAAGGCGCTCGACAAAAAGCCGGTAGATATCGTCGTGGCCACACCCGGTCGCCTGCTGGATTTTGTGCAGAACGATAATCTCTATCTGGGTCTGGTTGAATTGCTGGTGCTGGATGAAGCGGATCGCATGCTCGATATGGGTTTTATTCCACAGGTGCGCGCCGTTGTTGCCCGTACACCAAAGAAAGAATGTCGCCAGACCTTGTTGTTCAGCGCTACGTTTACTCCGGAAATCATCGAATTGGGCAGTCGCTGGGCGATGGACCCGATCATGGTAGAAATCGAGCCCGAGCAGGTTGCGGCAGAAGCGGTGGACCAGAAGGTGTTCCTCGTCACGACGGCCGACAAATACAATCTGTTATACAACTTGATCAGCGAGCCCGCGGCCGAGCGCGTCATGGTATTCAGCAATCGTCGCGATCAGGTGCGCAAGCTTGCAGACAATCTGTACCGCAACAATGTTAATTGTGGACTACTGTCCGGAGAGATCGCGCAGAACAAGCGCGTGAAGACGCTGGAAGATTTCAAGTCCGGCAAGCTGCAGGTGTTGGTTGCCACCGATGTTGCTGGTCGCGGCCTGCATATAGATGACGTCACACATGTGATCAACTATTCGTTGCCGGAAGAAGCCGATGATTATGTGCATCGCATTGGTCGTACTGGTCGCGCTGGCGCTATCGGCACTTCCATCAGTTTTGCCTGCGAGGAAGATTCCTTCATGTTGCCGGCAATCGAGGCAAAGCTGGGCATGAAACTCGATTGCCTCCATCCCATGGAGCATTTGTTAGCAAAAGCGCCACCATTTGAACGACCTTCACGTTTCAAGGCGCC
>SHZK01000040.1 GCA_009692305.1 Gammaproteobacteria bacterium
AAGATCGATAACGCCAACGTCGTTACCGCAGATATCGAAACCGACAATGGCGTGATCCATGTTATTGATGCAGTCGTATTGCCCAAGTAGTTCTACTCAGTAGGATTGCTAAGTACTTTAGGCTGACGCTGTCAGCCTTTTTTTTGCCCTGCTATCCTGCTTTCCCGATTCCGCTAAAACGTCCCCGAAGCCAGATAAATTAGGCACAGCACTGTAATCTCAGGGCTGCGAATGCTAAATTCCGCACCTGAGGATTTTTAGGCATTTGCGAGTGTATCGTCTTACCGCATTCGTAACGTCTGCCCATCCAGAAAGCTCAAAATATCGACAACTAGAGAATTAATGATGATCAAGCAGTGGCAATGGCAAAACCTGATTTTTGTGTGTCTGACCGCACTGGTTGGCGCGTGCAGCGACAATTCCCCGACACCCAGCCCTGACTTGCCGCAGGCTGTGTCCAGCCCGGAGTCGGAAGACGCCTTGTTGGCGCGGGCCCAAGCCATCCATGAGCGGGTGATAACGCTGGATACCCACGCGGACATCGACACCAGTAACTTTACTGCCACTGTCAATTACACGATGAATCTCGATACGCAGGTGAATCTACCCAAGATGGAAGCGGGCGGGCTCGACGTTGCGTGGTTCATTGTCTACACCGGGCAGGATTCATTGGATGCGGCCGGATACGCTGCCGCCTATGCCAATGCCATCGACAAGTTTGATGCAATTCATCGCCTGGCCGAAGAGATCGCACCCGATGCGATCGAAATTGCCTACACTTCTGATGATGTTCGTCGCATCGTCGCCAGTGGCAAGAAAGTAGCGATGATCGGCATTGAGAATGCATACCCTGCGGGTCTGGATATAGCCAACATCAAGGATTTCCAGGCACGTGGCGGTCGCTATATGTCATTGGCGCACAACGGACACAGTCAGTTCGCCGATTCCAATACCGGGGAGGCTGATGACATCTGGCTGCATAACGGCCTCAGTGAGTTGGGGCGGCAAGCGATTGTAGAGATGAATAAATGGGGCGTCATGGTCGATCTGTCGCACCCTTCGAAAGCGGCTAACCTGGAAATGCTTGAGCTGTCACGAGCGCCCGTGATCGCTTCGCATTCATCGGCTCGCACACTTACCAACAATTCACGGAATCTGGATGATGAACTGTTGCTGCGTATCAAGGAGAATGGTGGAGTCGTCCAGACTGTTGCATTCAATTCTTATATCAATGAAGCGCGCAGATTGTTCCTGGCAGAAGGCCGTGAGCGGGTTCTGACCACAGTAGCAACAAGCCTGAACCATACCGAATTAAACCCTCAGCAGGTAGCGGCATTGAGTGAAACAGGCAAAGCGTCCTATGAAGCGCTAATGCGTGAAGTAGATAGCCAGGTCAATGCAGCAATGCGCGATGAAGTTACACCACAGGCTCCGGCAGCGACAGTAGCGGACTTCGTTGACCACATTGATTATATGGTTGCGCTGATCGGAATCGAACATGTCGGAATCAGTTCAGATTTCGATGGAGGTGGGGGCATTGAAGGATGGAATGATGCCTCTGAAACCTTCAATGTCACATTGGAGTTGGTGCGCAGAGGCTACACTGAGGAACAAATTGCTTTGCTCTGGAGCGGCAACTTGTTACGCGTTCTCGATGAGGTGCAGCGCATTGCTGCTCAAATACAAGCGGAAGCTTGAATAAAAAGATGAAAGTGAGAGTGCCTGAATTCTCGGTTTCATATACAAATTACTGATCACCACAATTAAGAGGTATTACCTGATGATACACATGCAAAGAAAGCTGGTTATTGTATTGTTCGCTTTATTCCTGGCGGCATGCGCCTCCACTGCCACGGATACTGTCTGGCTGGATGTACGTTCGGTTGAGGAGTATCAGGAAGATCATATGGAGAATACCGCCAACATTCCCCATACCGAAATCGTCACGCGCATAGCTGATCTGGGCTTGAGCAAGGACACACCAATTAATGTATTTTGCCGCAGTGGCGTGCGTGCAGGCCTGGCACTGACTGCACTGCAAGAGTTAGGCTACACAAACGTGACAAATGTTGGCGGCATAGCTGACGCTCGTTCCCTGAGGCAGTAAGGTCAACCCGGACCATTCTGCTATAAGAGCTAATCGCTCAGTTCCCAGGATTATTGCAATCCGAAAACTGGGCGAATTCTCGTACCAATAGCACTGCCGGCAAATGCCGCGACAAACCACAACCAGCCGTGCAGGCTGGTTGAGCTAATCCCGCCGAAATACGCGCCTATATTGCAGCCAAAAGCGATTCTTGCGCCGTAACCTAATAATATTCCACCGACGACCGCAGCTATAATTGAGCGAGCCGGTAATTTGAAGCTGGGCGCAAATTTTCGTGCCAGACCTGCGGCGAGCAGTGCTCCCAATACAATGCCTATATTCATCACTGAAGTGACATCAGTGAGGATGCTTTCAGTCAGCGGCGCACTCGCGCCTGGTCTTTGCCAGTAAGCCCAGTTGGTGACTTCGATGCCGATAGCGTTTGCAATTTTTCCACCCCATAACGCGAACGCTGAGGTCACGCCCCAAGGCCGCCCCGCCAGCACGAGAGTGGCAACATTTACCGCGGCCAAGGCCAGAGCGCCAGCTAGCAGGGGCCACGGACCTCGCAACCAGGAATAAGGCTCTTCGGTCTGGCGATCGTGTATGAATGTACCTTGCCGGTGCTTCTCATAGGCCACCGACGCAATCCATACAGTAGCGAACAGCAGCAGACTGATGGCAATAGCACCAATCACACCAAAACTCTGCGACAAGGCAATGGGTGCGAAACCGGGGACGTCCTGCCACAGGTCCCAGTGCCATGTGCCCAACACCGATCCTGCGATGAATGCGGCCAGTGTTATAACCATGCGCATATTGCCACCACCGGCAGTAAACAGAGTGCCAGAAGCGCAACCTCCTCCAAGCTGCATGCCAATGCCAAATATAAAGGCACCGAAGATGACAGCCATATTCAGGGGTGCCAGGCTGCCGCGCAGGCTGACTCCCCATAATTCACCCTGCGCGATCAGTGGCGTAAAAATAATAACCGTAACTGCCAACATCACCATCTGGGCACGTAATCCAGCGCCTTTGCCAGTGATTACTACTTCACGCCAGGCAGCAGTGAATCCAAACGCGGCATGATAGAGAATCATGCCGGCGGCGAGCCCTACCAGAAATAATGCGCCTTGCCGCCAGCCATATGTACTGCTGAGGTAGGCCGTCAGCACGATGCTCAAAATCAGGGCAACACCCACCGTGCGACGATTGCGTGTAAGTGCAGGCAATGGATTAGGTAACGCAGCGGTCATTGTGTTAGCGGTCAAGGTGACTCTCCTCTCCGGGAAGTAAGCTGGGTCTGGCAGTACTGGTTGGACGACTCTGTGTTTTGTGGCAGTCTAAGAGCCTGTCATCGTAATTCATGTGGCTATTTGTTGCAGTCTATTTTCGAGGTTTTAGGTATGCGGATTTTATTTGTAGTGGTGACACTGGCGATGACCATGGTTGTGGCCGATGAGGGTATGTGGCAACCACATCAGTTGCCGGATTTGAGTGCAAAGCTCAAACAACTGGGGCTCGAAATCGATCCGCAAAACCTCAGCAAACTGGATGAGTTCCCGATGAATGCCATCGTCAGTCTGGGCGGCTGCAGTGCCTCATTTGTCTCGCCGCAGGGTCTGGTCGTGACCAATCATCATTGCATATATGGTTCGGTGCAATACAACAGTTCCGCGGATAACAACTTGCTGGAAGACGGATTTTTGGCGCGGCAGTTCAGCGACGAACTCCCGGCTGCACCGGGTACGCGGGTTTATGTAACCGAAGAGGTGCGGGATGTCACCACCGATATGCTCAAGGGTGTATCGGATTCGCTATCAGGCAGTGAGCGCTATCAATATCTTGAGAATAATCGCAAAGCGCTCATCGCTACTTGTGAAGCCACCGGGAATCATCGTTGCAGTGTGTCAGCTTTTCATGGCGGGTTGGAATACTTCCTGATCAAGTCTCTCGAGATTCGCGATGTCAGGCTGGTTTATGCGCCTGCCACCAGCATCGGTAAATACGGTGGAGATATTGATAACTGGCAATGGCCTCGACACACGGGGGACTTTGGTTTCTACCGTGCTTATGTGGACCGTAATGGATTACCGGCAGATTTTAGCGGAGATAACGTACCCTATACTGCTCCCAGTTTTCTCGAAGTCAGTGCCCGCGGTGTAGAGGAAGGTGATTTTGTGATGGGAGTTGGCTACCCGGGCAGCACCAATCGTTATCGCACAGCCGCTGAAGTCGAACATGAATTTGAATGGTACTACCCGGAAGCGCGCCAGATGCGCGAGGATCTGATCAGTATTATTGAAGTGAACACGGATCCTGCCAGTCAGGCACGAATTGCCTACGAGAATACTCTCGCCGGTCTTGCCAACTATGCCAAGAACTACCAGTCTATGGTGGAAAGCTATCAGCACAGCGATTTCATCGAGCGCCGCCGCCAGCAAGAGGCGCAATTGCGCGACTGGGTGGCCAATGACTCGAGCCGGCAATCGCAGTATGGGGATGCGATAAACCGCCTGCAGGGTTTAATAGAAAAAGGACAGTCTGCTGCGCAGCTGGATCTGGTACGCAGTTACCTGAGTTATGCCACATTGCCGGCTACCGCTGAACGTCTCTATCGTTATGCGGTTGAGCGCCAGAAGCCGGATGCAGAACGTGAACCCGGATATCAGGATCGTGACCTCAGTCGATTGCAACAATCCATGCGAGTGATAAGTCGCCGCTACGATGAGCAGGTTGACAAGGCTACCCTGAGTTATATGTTGGGCAGATATGCAGAATTGCCCGAGCAGTATCGAATACCTGCGCTGGACAGCTTTTATGGCATTGATGCTGAATTTGATCAGGGCAAAGTGGAACAAATTATAGAAGACACGTATGGGCAAACCACTCTGGATGAAGAAGCTGTGCGTCTGGATTGGATGACGAAAGGCGTTGACGAATTCCAGCGCAGTGACGATCTTCTGATTCAATATGCCGTGGCATCACATGCCGAGCGTATGGCACTGGAGGCTGCAGATGAGGAGCTCAGCGGTCAATTGCAGCAATGGCGCCCCCGTTACATGGAAGCGGTCATAGCCTATAACCGCAGCCTTGGTCGCCCGATCTACGCCGATGCGAACGGCTCACTGCGCGTTACCTTTGGACAGGTGCAGGGGAATGCGCCAAAAGATGGCCTGATCAATCAGCCGTTTACCACGCTTGAAGGTATCTCCGGCAAAGACACTGGGCTCGATCCATTCAATGCGCCACCGCAACAACTCGAGCTGATTCGACAGAAACAATATGGACCCTATATGTTACCGGCGATAGGTTCAGTGCCGGTAAATTTCCTGAGCACGGTAGACATAACCGGAGGCAACTCTGGCACGGCTACGATGAACAGCAAGGCGCAACTGGTCGGCTTACTGTTCGACGGTGTCTACGAAAGTATTATTGGCGACTGGGATTTTGACGCGAACAAGAATCGCGCCATATCGGTGGACTCACGTTACATGCTGTGGGTCATGCAGTACATGGATGGTGCCACCAATCTGCTGGAAGAGATGACGATCGTTGCTGACTAATATACCCGGCATGCCAGTCCCTTGAGGTACTGGCTTTCCGGAAATTCAAGGGCGATCGGATGGTCTTGTCCCTGATGCAGATAATGCACGATCTCACCCTGACGCTGCGCGTCCAGCAAGGCATCGGAGGTGATTTTCTGGAACAGGTTCATGTCAATTGAGCCGGAACAAGAGAAGGTCACTAGCATGCCTCCAGGGCTAAGTAGTTTGCATGCCTGCAATGCCAGGTCTTTATAGGCTCTTGCTGCTTTGGTTACCTGGTTCTTGTTCTCTGCAAATTTTGGGGGATCCAGAATAATCAGCTCGAACGTACGGCCACTGGATTGAAAATCCCGCAGCACATGAAACACATTGCCATTCAGCGATGTATGCTTGCTCGCATTTATGCCATTGAGGCCAAGATTTTTCTGCAGCAACTCCAGCGCCGGTGCGGAAGAGTCGATGCTGGTTACATAGTTCGCTTCTCCCAGCAAGGCCGCGACCGTAAATCCGCCTGTATAGGAGAAGCAGTTTAAAATATTTTTTCCAGAGCTGTATTTATGCACGAACTGGCGATTCTCAGCCTGGTCGAGGAAAAATCCGGTCTTCTGCCCAGCCACTACATCCACATCAAATAACATGCCGTTCTCATTGATACGGATAAGTTGAGGTTCTGCTCCCCATAGAACACCGGTGGTTTGTGGCAAGCCTTCCTTGTCGCGAGAGTTTGTGTCAGAGCGTTCGAATATATTCTTGCAGCCGGATTGCTCAGCCAATATCGATACTATTTCCGCTTTTCTTGGCTCAATGCCGGCAAACAGGAACTGACATACCAAAGTGTCCTGATATTTGTCGACAATCAATCCGGGAAGCTGATCCGATTCGCCATAGATCAGCCGACACGCTGTGCGGTTGGGGCTCTCGAGAAGTGATTTGCGTTTCGTCAGCGCATGGCTAATTTTTTTTGCATAGAAATCCCGATTTATGTCTTCTCCGTTGAAATTCAGCATCCTGATGCGAATCTGGGAGCTGGCGGAATAAGCGCCGATACCGAGTAATTGATTACCGCTGTCGACGACCCTTACCAGGTCGCCCGATTCCACGTTGCCGACGAGCTTGTCGATGGCGCCGGAAAATACCCACGGATGGTGGCGTGCAACCGAGGCTTCACGGTTCTTCTTTAAACGGACTACAGTCAGGTTCTTATCAGACATTTGCAAATTACCGCATTGAATTTCATTTTCAGGTATTACAGTTTTTAACAATTTGATGCGCCAGAATCAGCGTTTTGCTTTTCCCGGTTTCATTCCATAGCGCAAATCCAGTGTAACTGGTTGAGAAGGATGTGGATCTTCTGTGCGGTATTCCTTCGCGCCCTGACTGTGACCGTGATGCCAGAAACGAGCTACACGTCTGGCTTCTGCCTCATTGGCATTGATAGGAAACGTGTCGTAATTGCGCCCACCAGAGTGGGAGACGTGATAGGTGCAGCCGCCAAGGGAGCGACTGTTTAGTGTATCCACCACATCGAACACCAATGGCGAATTGACTGGAATAGTTGGGTGCAATGCAGAATAGGGAGCCCAGGCCTTATATCTCAATCCCGCGACGTACTCACCTTCTTTGCCCGTAAACTGCATGGGTAACTTGCGCCCATTGCAAGTAACGATGAATCGATTGCTTGTCATATTGCGCGCTTTTACTTGCAAGCGTTCTACGGATGAATCGACATAGCGTGACGTGCCCTGACCAGTAGATTCTTCCCCCAGAACATGCCAGGGTTCGATCGCCGCAGTGATTTCCAGTTCGATGCCCGCAACGTGAATAGTACCGTAGTGCGGAAAACGAAACTCCTGGAATGGCGCGAACCAGTCGAGCTCAAAATCATAACCAGAACGTTTCAGATCATCGACCACCCAGCCCAGATCTTGCCAAACGAAGTGAGGCAACATGAATCGGTCATGCAATTCCGTGCCCCAATTGATCAATGCATTCGTATAGGGATGCTGCCAAAAATGTGCAACGAGACTGCGCAGCAACAGGACTTGCAATGCACTCATTTGCCAGTGCGGAGGCATTTCAAAATTGCGAAATTCCACCAGACCAAGTCGGCCCGTGGAGCTGTCAGGGGAATATAGTTTGTCGATGCAGAATTCGGCGCGGTGAGTGTTGCCGGTGAGATCAACCAGGAAATTCCGCAGGATTCGATCCACCATCCAGGGTTGTTTCGACTCGCCCTCAGCTAGTTGTTGCAGCGCGATTTCCAGTTCATACAGATTATCATCACGGGCTTCATCCACGCGCGGTGACTGACTGGTCGGGCCAATGAATTGACCGGAGAATAGATAAGACAGGCTGGGATGATTTTGCCAGTATCTAATCAGACTTCCGAGTAGATCCGGGCGCCGCAGAAATGGGCTGTTTTCGGCCTTCGCTGCACCCATCGTGACGTGATTGCCGCCGCCAGTGCCAGTATGCTTCCCATCCAGCATAAACTTCTCGGTGCCGAGTCGGGTTGTGCGTGCTGCCTCGTGTAGTTGGCGAGTGATTGATACGAGTTCGGGCCAGTCATGGGCTGGGTGTACATTTACCTCAATCACACCGGGGTCAGGCGTAATCATCAATTTGCGCACACGATCATCACGCGGCGGTTCATAGCCTTCGAACACCACCGGACAATTCAACGCGCAGGCGACTGTTTCGATTGCTTCCAGCAAGCTCAGGTAATTAGTCATCCGACTGACAGGGGGAAAGAACAAGTGCAGTTGCCCATCCCGTATTTGCACACAAAGAGCAGTCTTGAAGATAGTTTCAGCATCTTTGTCAGGCTCGGCTTTTAACGTAGCAGGCTTTTTTCTGTGGTCGAGTGATTCGGCCGGAGCAAACGGGTCTTTCGGAAAATCGAGTGGACTTTTTTCAGGTGCCTGCCAGGGTATGCTGTCGAGTGGCAATCGGTAGCCCATGGGCGAGTCGCCTGGAATCAGGTACATGGCCTCGGCCTTGAAGTACCAACGGCAACTGCGCCAACCTTCACTCCCGGCATCATCACTCCATGCCAGCGGCAGCGCGTAACCGATAACACTGTCTAATCCCTGGGCGAATACTCTGCGCAAGCGCTCGCGTTCGAGCGGGTCCTTGATCTTGCTGTCTTCGAGCGTGACATTCGCCGGCAGTGCTGCTTCGCGTGCCATGTAATGTTGCTTGTCCTCGTATCCGGGTATCGCGCGCGCAGGATCCAAACCCAATTCCCCACACAAGGCATCTACGAACAATTTTGCTTGCTCTGGTTTGGTTTTGCCTGGCGCGGTTCGCTCCACCAGTAATTTGGAATTTTTCCACAGTGGCTGCTTGTCTGTGCGCCAGAATAGTCCCAGCGCCCAACGCGGAATCGGCTCACCTGGATACCACTTGCCTTGACCAAAATACAAGATTCCCCCGCGGCCAAACTCCTTGCGCAATTTCAGCAATAATTCTTCTGCCAGCAGGCGTTTTTCCTTGCCGAATGCAGCGATGTTCCACTGCGCACTTTCCATGTCATCGATTGACACGAATGTGGGTTCGCCACCCATAGTGAGGTGTACCTTATGCTTCTTCAGTTCCTTATCAATTTTTTTGCCGAGGTTGTTGACGTGCTGCCACTGCGTCTCGGTGAATGGTTTGGTAACCCGGGGGTCTTCATGGATGCGGGTTACTGTATTTGTGTGTTCGAACTCTACTTTGCAGACTTCGGTGGCACCGGTAATCGGAGCAGCAGAAATCGGGTCTGGAGTACAAGCAAGGGGGATGTGACCTTCTGCAGCAAGTAGTCCAGACGTGGGATCCAATCCAACCCAGCCTGCACCTGGCAGAAAAACTTCAGTCCACGCATGCAGATCCGTAAAATCAGCAGTAGGACCAGAGGGCCCATCCAAAGCCTTCACATCAGCAACCAACTGCACCAAATAACCGGAGACAAATCTTGCCGCCAGACCCATGTGGCGAAAAATCTGCACTAACAACCACGCTGAATCCCGACAGGAACCAGTCTTGGATGTAAGAGTAGTCTCGCAACTCTGGATGCCGGCTTCCATGCGCACGTTATAACCGATCTGTTGTTGTAATAGGCTGTTGATCTGTGTGAGGAAATTAATCGTAGGCATTTTGCTGCGATCGATATGCTGCAAGAAGGCAAGCAGTTCAGGACCCTTTTCTGTGATCGCGAGATATGGGGCAAGATCCTGTTTTAAATTCACGTCATACTTGAATGGGAACTGTTCGGCACTCTCATCCAGGAAAAAATCAAACGGGTTGATAACGGTCATATCTGCTATGAGTTCGACTTCAAACGCGAGTGACTTGGCGCGCTCCGGAAACACCATGCGTGCAAGATAGTTGGCGAAAGGATCTTGTTGCCAGTTTATAAAATGAGTTTTCGGCTGGATATTCAGCGAGTAACTTTCAATTGGAGTTCTGCTGTGCGGCGCCGGGCGCAATCTGACTATATGGGGAAAAATTTCCACCATGCGGTCGAAGCGGTATACGGTCTTGTGGTTGATCGCGATTTTTATTGCCATTGTGGGCAGAAACCTATGCCAATTGGTTGGTTGCTAATGCAGTTTCGAAGGGGACAGGCATCATAGCATCAAGGCAGCATAGATGCTGGCAAATTCCCGTTTGTATAAGGTGAAACCAGGGTCAATAGGATGAAGGATTAGGTAGGAACTGGGCCAGAACCACTGGAATTGTCACTGGGAGCAGAAGCTCGGGATCTATCCCAGTTGGCTGCCCATGCCAGTGGCGGCATCTGTCGAAACGCATCTTTGAGTCGCTGATCCCAGCTACGACTGATTTCCCGCAAGAAATCGCTGTCCTGATCGAAGCGATGATGATCATCAACTATCAGGCTGTCAGTACGGTATACAAGAACTTCAATTGGCGGACCAACAGTTAAATTGCTGCGCAATGTGGAATCCATGGAAACCAGGGCGCATAGAGCACAGGTATCAAGGCTCGTATTAGGCGTAAGAATGCGATCCAGAATCGGTTTACCGTATTTGCTTTCGCCAATCTGCAGAAATGGAGTGTCTTTCGAAGTGCTGATGTGGTTGCCTTCAGGATAAACCAGAATTACCCGATGTTTGGAACCGGCAATCTGACCGCCAATAATAAAGCTAGCTTCGAAGCCTGCACCAGTAGTGCTGTGTTTATGCTGTTGAGTGCGACTGATTTCGCCGAGATAGTCTGAAGCATCAAGTAAATTGCTCACATTCGCCAGACTCAAGGGTGCATTCTGCTCGATGTCTCTATTGACCTGAGCGATCACTGCTTGAGTGGTTGCAAGATTGCCTGCTGAGAGAATGACGAACTGGCGTTGTCCATCAATTCCAAACTGAAACATCTTGCTGTAGGTACTGATCTGGTCGATGCCCGCATTGGTACGGGAATCCGAGCAAAAAGCTATGCCATCATTTACAGCTATCGCTACACAATAGGTCATCAAATTTTCCGACAATCACCTTAATGCTCAATCATACAAAGATTGATCGAGCGAAGTCTATAGGGCATTTTTCGCATTCAGCACATAACAAGGTTTATAGTCGCTGGAGTTGATTTTCATTCTGCCACTTTTCACAAATTGGCCCAGTAACCAGTCCAGCTCGACCGTCAGTGCGGGATCACCTTGCAGTTGGAATGGGCCGTGCTTTGCAATTTGTTCGATGCCAAATGCCTTCACGTTGCCTGCGACTATTCCCGAGAAAGCGCGCCGCAATTCACAGACCAGCTGCGCTGATGGGAGGGTGGCATCCAGGCGGAGATTTGCCATATTGGCATGAGTGCTGATGAATGGGCTTTGCATTGCCTCTGGAATTTTTAGTCGCCAATTAAATGCATAGGATTCATGCGTGCTGTGCCGGTGCGCCAGTACGATATTCAGATTGCGTAAACAAATTTGGGCAACATGCTGCGGATTTCCAACGACAATTTGATAAAATTTCGTGGCTGCCTCGCCCAGTGTGTTTCGAATAAATCTATCGAGATCGATAAAGTAGGATGCACTCGATTCGCCGGAACAGAATATGATGGGCAGGGGAATATTGCGGTTTTCCTCCTGCATCAGCAGACCCAGCAAGTAGAGTACTTCTTCTGCTGTTCCGGCGCCGCCCGGGAAGACAATGATGCAATGAGCGAGGCGCACAAAAGCCTCCAACCGCTTCTCGATGTCGGGAAGGATGACTAGCTCGCTAACGGTCGGATTGGGCGATTCGGAAGCGATGATGCCTGGTTCAGTGATGCCAATATAACGGCCGCGCCGGTTTTTCTGCTTGGCATGACCGATCATTGCCCCTTTCATCGGCCCCTTCATTGCGCCGATACCACATCCCGTGGCTATATCGAGACCACGTAAACCCAGCTCATAACCGATGGTCTTGGAATAATCATATTCGGCACGACTCACGGAATGTCCGCCCCAGCACACGACGAGGTTTGGGGGCATGTTTGGTCTAACTACTCCAGCATTACGCAGAATTCGAAAAACGGTGTCAGTAATACCAGGGCCTGTGGTTATGTCGAAACCGCCGGCACGATCAATCTTGTCCTGAGTGTAGATAATATCGCGCAGTACAGCGAATATATGCTCCTGGATTCCCTGAATGAGCTTGCCATCTACAAATGCGGAAGCTGGAGCGTTCTGCAGTTTCAGCTTAATACCGCGGGACTCAGGTATTACTTCTATACGAAAGTCGGCGAAGTCACGCAGAATTTCTGCTACGTCATCACGTTCATTACCGGTATTGAGCACCGACGTTCCCCCCTGATTGAGTAGCACCGAGATTTAGAGTCCAATACCCTAGTAAAGGAGATTGGACGTGAAGAAACGGTTTTCAGAAGAACAGATTATTGGCTTTTTGAAAGAGGCCGATAGTGGGATCCCGATTAAAGAGTTATGCC
>SHZK01000006.1 GCA_009692305.1 Gammaproteobacteria bacterium
GTTTGACTCGATTCAGGAAGTTCAGGACTATGCCACACAATGGCTTTGGTTCTACAACAATGAACGACCCAACAAGGCTAATGGTGGTTTTCCACCGAAACAAATGCTGATGGCAGCATGACTTCTGCTTTTGAAATTAGTTAAAAAAGGGATGATTACCGTAGGAATGAAGCCGCCAAAACAATAAAAGCGATCAAGGATGAGGCATATTTGGGGGCATAAGTCACTATCCAGAAGATATAATTCTATTATTATCAGTTAGTTAATTAGGCTTTTAAGTAGACGCCACCCCGACCATTTTGCCAAGGTCGGGTATATTCAGGTATGGTGGGAACAATATGACTGTTATCACGCGCGATCGGAGCACAACATGACAAAGCTGCTGAGACTTGTGGGATTTGTTTTTTTCATTACTGGGACAGTTTCCGCCCAGACTCCGCTCACGGAACACGGTCAACCGGACCTGCAAGGTGTCTGGAACTTCGCTACCAATATTCCAATGGAGCGGCCCGCGGCATTCGCTGATCGGGCCTATCTCACCGAGGAAGATATCGCCGCTCTGGCGACTCGCACCGAGGCGGGACTGCAGGCCTTGAATGATGCCGGCGCCAATGGCTATAACACTTTCTGGCTGGAAATGGGCAGTGCCAGCGACAACCGTACGTCATTGATTACCTATCCCGAAAACGGGCGTCTGCCCGCTATCCGCGAAGGTGCGCCGAGCATTAATGGCGGCCTCGGTCCTGATATCGACGGCGAACGCCCGGTGCGCTTCATCGTCGGCGGCATTGGCAAAGATGGTCCGGAAGATCGCGGACTGTCAGAGCGCTGCCTGGTGGGCTTTAATGCCGGACCGCCATTCACGCCAAACCTGTATAACAACAACGTGCAGATTTTCCAGAGCCGCGACTCAGTCGTGATCATGGCCGAGATGGTGCACACGGTTCGCATCGTACCTTTGGATGGACGCGCACCGCTCGATCCTGGCATCGAGCAATGGTCTGGCAGTTCGCGCGGCTATTGGGATGGTGAGACCCTGGTCGTAGAGACACGCAATTTCAATGGCATGACCCAAAGTTTTAGCGCCTATGGCACGTCGGAAGACAAGCTGCTCACCGAGCGCTTCACCCGCACCGACGCGCGCACTCTGGAATATGAATTCACCGTGGATGATCCCAGCACGTTTACCGACAAATTCACCGCCATGATTCCGATGGCAAAAGTAGACGGTCTGCTTTATGAATACGCCTGCCACGAGGGCAACTACGGCATGACCAATTTATTGCGTGGCGCACGCATGGAAGAACAACGGGCAGCGGAAGGAACTCAATAGGCAGCGATACAAGCCAAGAGGGCAGGTCGGGATTAAATGCTAGTCCCGACCTGCCCTTTTTATTTAGTGGTCGTGTCCGTGATGGTGCACATGGCCATGGGCAAGTTCCTGCTCTGTGCCAGCTCGTACTTCCACCACTTCCACCGAGAAATGCAGGGTCATTCCCGCCATGGGATGGTTCGCATCGATGGTGACATCGTCACCGGTAGCCTGCGTAACCCCCACCTGCTGTTGCCGTCCGCCCTCACCCTGAGCGACGAAGCTCATGCCCGGCTTGATCGCATCTGCACTCTCAAACATGTCCTTCTTGATGACTTGCACTAACTCGGGCTTGCTTGCGCCATAAGCCTGATCCGGCGCAATCGTGACATTAAATTTAGCGCCGCTGGCCTTGCCTGAAAGTTCGCGCTCCAGTCCTGGAATCAGGTTGTGGGCGCCATGCAGATACACCAGAGGTGAGCTGTCAATGGAACTGTCCAGCACATCGCCGGCGTCATTTTTCAGGGTGTAGTGAATAGATACCACGCTATTCGCGCCAATCAGTAAAGTCATAGGATCCTCGGTGGCTTGCTGTGTTTGAGTTCGAGCCATAATTTTTTCGGGGACAAGGGTAAAAGATGTGTGACCAGATTAACAGGGCCAAACCGGTATCGCCCCGGCTTTGCCAAATTCTGCAGTAATTGAGGAATCTCGCCAGAATTTCGTAGAGGTACGCCAAGCACAAATATAAAGCTAATAAATATCAATAAGTTAAGAGATGGCACACTTGATGTAGCTGTATCGGGACGGGAATCAAATTACAGACAGGAGTGCACCCAGCATGCCACCAATCAAATCTCCGCAGCCCGCACATTGGCTCACCAAATCGTGCTATCTGCTACTAATCACCGGCTTTGTAATATTGGGATTCATAGGATTGGTGCTGCCAATCATTCCAGGACTCGTATTTCTATTCCTCGCCGTATTGTTGCTAACCCGGATTTCCACGCGTGTTCATGCCTTCGCGGGTAGCAACAGCGGATTTCGTCATCTGCATCGACGCTGGCAGGCCATGAACCTGTTCCAAGTTACTGATAGGGTCAAGCTGGGTTTATGGTATTGCGCCGGAGCTACTATTCGTGGAATAGAGTCTGGGCTGAATTTTGTCCAGAATTGGCTGCGTTCGCGCTCGTCTCCTCGATAAACTTTTTGCTCTGGAATGAGAGAAGGACTATCCTCTTGCGAAAGGTCAATAACGAGGGGAATGTGATGTCCAATATCGTCGGTCTGAATAGAAGAGCCTTTATCAAATCTGCCGGATTTACCGCACTCGCTGGTGCGACAGGGGTGATAGCCACTGGTTCCAATCAAGTCGCTGCCGCCAGCAGTTCCAGAATGGCAGGTGGCAAGTTTGATTTCGATACACCTTATAACCGGGTAGGTACCAACTGCTCCCGCTGGGATTCGCCACCGCTTAATTATCCTTCCGGCAATTTCCGTTATGGCATGGGCGTGGCAACCATGGATTTCGAAGCCGCTCCCTGTATTACCGAAGCACTGGAAGAAAGAGGCAAGCATCATGTTTGGGGTTACATGAGTAGCACCGATTCCCTGCGCGATGCGATCGTGCAATGGAACGGCAACCGCCACAAACTCGATATCGATCCGAAATCAGTAGTCATCTCCGCCGGCGTCTATCCCGGTATCATCGCCGCACTCCGTGCTTTTTCACCTGCTGGCAGCAAGGCCTTAATGCTGACGCCAACCTACGACGGCTTTCAGACTCACTGTCGCCACACGAAGGTGCTAATCAGTGAAAGCCAAATGGCGTACAGGAATGGTCGTTTCGAAATTGACTGGGAAGATCTCGAGTCGAAGATGACTCCGGACACCCGTTCCATGATCGTGTGCAATCCACAAAATCCTACCGGCAACGTGTGGACCCGTGATGAACTGATGCGCATCGGTCAGATGTGTCTGGAGCGCAATATCATCGTGCTGTCAGACGAAATTCACTCCGACATTGTTCGACCCGGCCACAAATACGTGCCGTTTGCGAGTCTGGCGGACAAGGCTGTAGTCAATAACAGTATCACCTTCAACGCCGTCAGCAAGACCTTTAACCTGGCTGGCATGAAAGTGGCTTACTACTACACCAGCAACCCTACTCTGCTCGGCCGCATCAATGATTATCATCGAGCCGACCTGAATACTCTCGGCGTAGTTGCCAACGAAGCAGCCATGCGCCATGGGGCTGACTGGTTCGATCAGGCATTGGCGTACCTGCATGAAAACCACACCTTCGCGGAAACTTACATCAAGCAGAATATTCCCCTGATTAAATTCCATAAGTCAGAAGGCACCTACCTGACCTGGCTGGATGTCAGTGCCGCGATGGAAAAGATCGGCGCGGCAGAAATGGCCAAGGCGCAAGCTAAGCGTAGCCCTGAGCACTACTTCCAGGATTGGCTCGTTGAAAATTCCGGCGTATACCTGAATCCTGGTTCCAACTACGGAGCAGGCGGCGAAGGCCACATGCGGATGAACCTGGCCTCCTCACGTTTAGTTTTGCAAGACGTGTTTGATGCAATGGCAGGGGCACTGAACAAAGTTTAATTTTTGACCCTAACAAAAAGGTGTCAGATTTATTTTAGGTAAATAAATCTGGCACCTTTTTTTTATTCTGTTTTGTTCTGAGTTCGCGACTAGAACGCGCCGGGTAAATGGGTTTTGTCACTTCAGCAGCGCGCACCCCTCCGGGGTTCCCTTCCTCGGTCGGAAGCCCAAACTACGGTCTTCCTCGGTCAGTCGGTGCTGCGCTTTAATCGCTGATGTGACAATACCCATTCACCCGACGCTCGCAGTTCCCATCGCACATCCAAAAGTATTTTTATCGAAGCAGTTATCACCGAATCCATCACTGCACTAAGGAGCCGGGGGCCAGCTTGTGGTTCGCTGCAATCAAAGACTGCGCCGACGGAGCGAAAAAGACCGCTTTACAGGGCTTTTTCGTGGAGGAGGTTACCCGGAGGGGCGCAGTCTGCAGCGGAACCACAAGCTGGCCCCCGGCGCCATTCGGAGTAATGAATATACAGAAAATAAATCAGACACCATTACCTACAATAAATCCGACACCTTTTTAATTTCCGCCTCACTGTAGCCCAGGCTCAGTAAAACCTCCCGCGTATGTTCCCCAAGTTGCGGCGCCGCCGTGGCATCCGCTTTTTGGTAAGAGCTCAATTGGAATGGAGAACTAACAACATGCATAGAGCCATGCTGTGGATGCTGCAGGGGTATGATGATGCCGTTAGCCAGTTTTTGTGGATCAGCCGCAGCTTCCGGATAAGTGGCCATAACTGCGTGGGGAATATCATGCAGTTCGAGCCGCGTTTGCCAGTGCGCAATGTCCTGGGTGGCGAAGGTATCGGTTAACAAGGCGATTAACGCAGCCATATTGGCCAGGCGGTCAGCGTGGGTGACAAAGCGCGTGTCGTCCAGCAGATCGAGGCGCGCGATGGCCTCACAGAACGGACGCCAGTCTTTCTCCACATTGACGATGCCCATCTTCAGCAGGCGCCCATCGCGGGAACGATAATGC
The DNA here is from genome assembly GCA_009692305.1 of Gammaproteobacteria bacterium. Classification (GTDB taxonomy): domain Bacteria; phylum Pseudomonadota; class Gammaproteobacteria; order Pseudomonadales; family Pseudohongiellaceae; genus UBA9145. Next base: position 4,911 of record SHZK01000006.1, read on the forward strand.
AACACAGTAAAACTATAGGCATTTTCGCGCGGGCGCTTTTCCTGAAACTCGGCATGGCTCAGTTGTGCCTGCAGCATGGTGGCATTGGCCCAGGTACCATTGGCGAGCAAAGAAGACGACACCTTGCAGCCAACATTCGTTTGTTGGCGTCTATATAAGGCAGTCATGATACCGGCGAACAGAGTCATGCCACTGGGATGATCACCGGCGCCAAACGGAAAACTATTTAACCAGCCTGTATACGGGAATGCCTGACCCTCGATGCCAGAGCGCGACCAGTAGCAGATGGTGTCATAGCCGGGTTTGTCTTTCTCGTCCCCGTGTTCCCCATAGGCAGTAGCGTGGGCATAGATCAAGCGTGAGTTAAGCGCCTTGAGATCGGTATAGTCCAGGCGTAATCGTACCAGTGCGGCTGGGCGCATATTGGTGATGAAAATATCGGCGGTGCTGACAAGTTTAAGCAGGGCGGCGTGACCGGCAGCGGTTTTCAGATCCAGCACAATGCTCTTTTTATTACGATTATCAGCCAGAAAAGTATAGGGCAGGTCTGACACTGGCATGCCCGGCAATTGATGATATTCGCGATTCATATCACCAATGTCGGGAGCCTCCACCTTGATCACTTCAGCGCCGAATTCGGCCAGCACCACCGCTGCGGCAGGGGCAAACACCATAGTGGCGAGTTCCACCACCCGCAGATCGCCAAGCAAGGATTGATTGTTAGGTTGGTTCATTGATCAGAGTCACACAGAAGTTTGTCAGGGTTGATTATAGAGCGCGATTGTACTGGTTCTTAAGGGTAACACCTTAAGTTTATTTCAAAATTACAAGGACCGGCTATACTCAGTTAGCCATACATCAAGCGCGATTCTCTGAGCTGGCCCGCTAAAATTGCTCATGGTCGCGCACGCAATCTCCATAGCCAACCTGCTCGCCATAGTTGGCAGGTTTATAGCAAGCCATGGCAAGTTAACGGCAAATGGATTAGGCTTCTGAAAACAAACGGCTTTCGCGTGCTCTTGAGTACTCTCCACAGCACCCGACCAGGAGAATAGTAATGCGCTTTATCACTAAAATGGCGCTGGTTCTGATGTTTGCTGCACCACTTGTCCCGCGGCCTGGTTCAGCCCCGGCGCTGGCCCAGATTCCCCCGGAACAAACCTCTGTCGCAACTATGCCCGATGCTGGCCCCAACTGGTTTGTATCCAAGTCGGGCAGTGGGGCGCGGGTATTCAATGCCGAGAGCGGCGAGATGCAAGGCCAGTTGTCGCTGTCTGATTGGACCCCGGCAGTAACGATGTGGAATCCGCGCAAGGAGTTTTACGCAGCGGAATCCTATTTCGCCAGAGGTGCCCATGGCGAACGCACCGACATGGTGACAGTTTACGATTACGCCAATCTTGCTCCCATTGCGGAAATCATCATCCCCAACCATATGGCACGTATCGCAATACGTGCGCACCTCGCGTTATTGAATAACGGTCGTCATTTGGTGGTGCACAACATAAATCCTGGTCATTCCGTTTCTATTGTTGATGTGCAGGATCGGATTTTTGTCTACGAGATTTCAACACCAGGATGTGCGGTGAACCTGGCGGTTGCCCAGAATGATTTTCTGCAGATATGCGGCGACGGCACCTTGCAACTTATTCAGCTGGAGCTGAGTGGCTTCGAGGAAAATCGCGTCCGCAGCCCGGTGTTCTTCGACGTACAGGCCGATGCCGTATTCGATCGTGCCGCGCGCACTGCATCCGGCTGGTTGCTGGTCACCCATAGCGGAGTGCTGTTTGAAGTGAGCACCGATGATACGGAAATAAACATCAGCGAAGGCTGGAATATTCCCGAAGCCGCGGAGGAAGGGGAGGGCTGGCGCCCCGGTGGCCGTTCCGAATTCCTGTCCGTGCATCACGCCTCCGGGCTGGCTTATATCGCCATGCATGAGGGTGGTATCGACACTCATCACGATCGCGGCACTGAAATCTGGGTGATTGATCTGGCAACCAAGCGTCTGCTGCATCGGCTGGAAATGGAGAAGCCGGTCAGTACGCTAATTGTTACGCAGGAAACGAATCCGAAATTGATTGTCGGTGTATTTGAAGGCAATACCGATGTGTATGACGCGTTCACCTTTAAGCTGGAGCGTTCGATCGAAGCGCCAGGCGCACAAATGTTCGAGGATTTCTGAGCAATGCTCGATCCACTTATATTCCGCTTGATTGCCATGCTGTTCGCCTTGCTGCTTATCATGGCGGGTGCGCACAAACTGGGCGATCGCCTGCGCTTTCAGGGAATATTGAGCAATTACCAGATACTGCCAGAGCATCTGGTCGGGCTGGTCAGTCGCATTGTTCCTGTGGTTGAAATCCTGATCGGGCTCGGTTGGGTGTTTGCCTGGAGAATTGAACTGGTGTCTGCAGCGACCGCCGCATTGCTAATGGCTTACGCCCTGGCTATGGGCATTAATCTGCTGCGCGGTCGCAGCTATATCGATTGTGGCTGCGGATTCAATTCGGTGCGCACCAAGCACGCTAATGGCGACATCCAGCAGCTTTCTATGTGGCTGGTGTTTCGCAACCTCGCACTCATAGCCCTCGCAATCCTTGCCAATAGCGGGATTACACCGCGCAGCTTTGCTGCAGTCGATTATTTTTCCATCATCGCCGCAACGCTGGCTCTGGTATTCGCCTACAGCGCCTTTAATCAGTTGCTGGTGAATCACAACGCTATTAATTCGTGGCGCAAGCCTTTACTGCTGCGAGCGCAAGCCGGGAAGCACAATGACTGACGCGCTGTTGGTATCCAATATCATTTTATGGATTGTAGTAGTCGGCCTGTCACTGCTGGTACTGGCACTCGCGCGCCAGGTCGGCATTCTGCATGAAAGAGTCGCGCCGGCGGGAGCGCTGCTGCCAACTTCCGGACCCAAGGTGGGCGAGTTGACGCAGGCTCTGGAACTTACCACTCTCGATGGGACACGACTCACCCTGGGCGGAGAAAATAGCGCCAGGCTTGCGACCTTTATCCTGTTTATCTCGCCCACTTGCCCGGTGTGCAAGGTATTGGTGCCAACCGCGAAGTCACTGATCAAATCCGAGCAGTCACGCATACAGCTGGTGTTCGCCAGCGATGGAGCAGACACGGACCGGGAAATGACCCAGCACAAGTCCTACATCAAGGATCTTAAAATTACCGACTACCCCTACATCATCTCGCAACAACTCGGCATGAGTTATGAGGTGAGCAAGCTGCCATTCGCGGTATTGATCGGCAGCGACGGCATCCTCAAGAGCAAGGGGCTGGTGAATACCCGCGAGCACATGGAGAGCCTGATTGAATCCATGGATTCGGAAATGGTCTCTATACAGGAATTTGTCGGACGCACGGAGCGTGCGCGCGGAGAAAATGCTGACGCTGATGCGCAGCACAAAACCGCAGCAGAAAAATCAGTCAAGGTGCACGAGCCAGCAACAGTGGAGCAATCGTCATGAATATTGAACGTATAATCGATAGCGGCTACTACTGGATCGACGCCAGTGCACGGCGCACCAGCCTCGCCTTGGCGCGCAAATTATCGCGCCGGAATTTCCTGTCACGACTGGGCATGATGCTCGCTGGCGCGGCCGCGTTGCCGCTGTTACCAGTGTCTCGCTCCTTCGCCCAGAGTTCGGTGCTGGAGGTGGGTGACCCGCAGACTTGTGAATACTGGCGCTATTGCGCGATGAGTGGTTCGATCTGCGCCTGTTGTGGTGGCTCGGCCACAGCCTGTCCGCCTGGCACGGAACCCTCTCCAATTTCCTGGGTTGGTACCTGCAATAATCCGGTGGATGGGCGCAACTACCTTATGTCCTATAATGATTGTTGTGGCAAGTCTGGCTGTGGCCGTTGTGGTTGTCATCGCACTGAAGGCGACAAGCCGGTCTACTTCAATAGCACGAGTAGCTCAGTGTTCTGGTGCTTTGGTGTGGAAAACACGAGCTACCATTGCACTGTATCTTTGGTGCTGGGATCTACGGATCAATAGAGTGACAAAGGGTAAGCGATTCACTACTGCAACGACGCTGGCGATGACTGCGTCACTGCTGGCACTACTCTCACCAGTTGCTGGCTTCGCCGCCAGCCCCCGCATAAATTATCTGCTGCATTGCAGTGGCTGCCATCTTCCCGGTGGCGAAGGCGCACCACCGAATGTGCCGTCGCTGCGCGGTGAACTGGGACGCATGTTGAGCGCACCAGCCATGCGTGCATACTTGGTGCGCGTACCGGGTTCGGCGCAATCCGCACTCAGTGATTCCGATCTGGCGGAGGTGGTTAACTGGATGCTGATGGAATTTAACGCCGACACGCTCCCGCCGGATTTCGAACTGCTCAGCACTGATGAGGTGAGCAATGCCCGCAAGGAAATTCTCGCCGACCCCTTACAATACCGGATTGCTCACTGGCGCAATTACAGCTTTGACTAGTCGGATGTCCTGCTGCTGCAGCGTGGAATATTTAAAGAGTGCCTAACAACGCGTTGATCTGCCGGGTTAGTGCCGGGAAATGAGAAAATGGGGTCAAGAGAAACGGGGTCAAATCTTGCCCTTTGCGTAAGCGCCATCTAATCTAAATTTCACAAAGATCAGAATAAAAGGAGAGCTATGGATGGCTCGACAACTGAGATTGGAATTCGCGGGCGCGCTATATCATGTTACCTCTCGTGGTAATCGACGTGAAGATATCTACGAATCTGACTTCGATAGAGGTCAATTTCTAATTGTCCTTGGCGAAGTTTGTAAGTGATTCAATTGGTATTGTCATGCGTATTGCCTGATGGCGAACCATTACCATCTTCTGATTGAGACTCCCGACGGAAACCTGTCACGCGGTATGCGCCAGCTCAACGGTGTGTACACGCAGTATTTCAACCGCGCACATGGTCGGGTTGGTCATGTTTTACAAGGCCGCTATAAAGCAATCTTGATTGACAGGGATGGTTATCTGCTGGAACTAGCCCGTTACATCGTATTGAATCCAGTTCGCGCCTGTATGGTCAGATCTGCCAAAGACTGGCCTTGGAGTAGTTACCGAGCGACCGCTGGTCAGGCAATCTGCCCAGAATGGTTGCGAGTTGATTGGTTGCTGTCAGGCTTTGGGAAACAGAAATCCAACGCCATAGCTTCTTACTGTCGTTTTGTTATTGAAGGTAAACATCGTCCATCACCCTGGCAGTTTTTGAAGAATCAGATTTATCTGGGTGATGAAGCGTTCGTTGAAAAAATGCTCCAGTGTATTAACGAAGACCGGGATCTTTCGGAGATGCCATCAAGTCAAAAGAGACCTGTACCAAAACGACTGAAAGAATATGAAGCTAGTGCTACAAGTCGTGACAAAGCGATCAAAGATGCTTATGCCAGCGGTGGATTTAGTATGAAAGAGATAGGTGAGCATTTTGGGCTGCACTATTCGCGGGTAAGCCGAACTCTGTCTAAGGCACAAGGCAAGACTTGACCCCTATGCTTCTTGCTGTTTATTGAAAAATCAAGTTAACTGACCCCTTGATTTTTGGCAGTCTAAATCCGATTATTTCAGATTCCCACCCCCGCGCTAATCCTTTTCACCGTTCTTGGCGTATCTGCCTGTATGCTGCTCCTCTGTTACGGTTTTAGAGACATTCCTTGCGTGTAGCCCCAATCAAGCGCGTTGTACTGCTGGTGGTAGTGACACTTGCCCTCGGCGTGGGTTTGCTCCGCCTGTGGCAGGGCCCCGTGCTCCCGGGTTATCGCATCGAGTCGCTGCCGCTGGTGCAAACACTGGTTGCCAGTGGCCGGGTGGTGTCGGTTTCGCGTGCGCAGATCGGCAGTGAAATTACCGGCGTGGTGCTGGAGCGCCGGGTGCAGGAAGGCGACCAGGTAGAGCCTGGGGATATTCTGCTGGTGTTGCGCGCCGATGATATTGAAGCGCAAGTGCGGCAGGCAGAGGCGGCAATCGCCCAACTGGAAACTACGACACGCCCCCAAGCCGCAGTAGCCATGGCCCGCGCCGAGACCCAATTGGAACAGGCCAGTCGTGAAACGGCGCGCCGGCGCGATCTGATCTTACGTGCGCTGTTGGCAACGGAAGTTCTGGAGCAAGCCGAGCAACAGGAAATACTTGCGCGTAATGCGCTGGAAACGGCGCGACTGACGGCCGCATCACTCGCGCCGGGCAAGGCCGAGGAAACCGTGCTGCGTGAACGTCTGCAAGCCTTGCAAGCCCAGCTCGCCAAAACCCTGGTGCGTGCCGAAGCGGCAGGCACCGTGCTGACCCGCAACGCGGAACCCGGTGATCTGGTGCAACCCGGACGTGTGTTATTCACCATTGCCTTGAGTGGTCCGACAGAAATCCTGGCGCCGTTCGATGAAAAGAACCTGGCGCTGTTGGCCTTGCAACAAAATGCGCAGGTACTTGCTGACGCGTATCCAAATCTGCCGTTCCCCGCCACAGTCAACTTCATTGCGCCCGGCATCGATCCGCAACGTGGCACTGTCGATATCCGGCTGCTGGTGGAGCCAGTCCCGGCTTTCCTGCGTCAGGACATGACGGTGTCGGTGAATATTGAAACCGGGCGCCGTGACCAAGCAGTCGCTATTCCCAATGATGCCTTGGGCTCAGTACAAGGGAGTACCGCCCAGGTACTTGCGGTACGCGATGGCAAGGTGCAACGGCTGCCAGTGACACTGGGATTGCGCGGCTTGGCCATGTCGGAAATCGTTGCCGGGCTTGCAGCTGGTGACACGGTGCTGGCGGACGCCACACTTGCATTGGCGGATGGCAGCCGGGTACGCATTGCAGCATTGGCCTTGCCATTGTGAGCAAACAGTTGCGCCGCTTGTGGACCGAATGGACCATAGCGCTGAAATTTTTGCGCGAGGGGCGCGCGCAAACGGTGATGATCCTGATCGGCGTTGCTGTCGGTGTTGCGGTGATCGTGTTTGTTACTGCGCTGATCCAGGGACTGCAAACCAACCTCATCGAACGCACACTGGGCACCCAGGCCCACATTCGCCTGCTACCGCCCGATGAAATCAATCTGCTGCTGCCCGCAGCCCAAGGCACAGTGCAATTGGTGCAGGAGGACAAGCGTGCACAGCGTCTGCGTTCCATCAACAACTGGCAGCAAGTCGCGGCGACGCTGGATCAGCTGCCGGCGCTTACAGCCGTATCCCCGGTAGTATCGGGGCCCGCATTTGCCCGCCGTGGCGATGCGCTGGAATCAGTGGCACTGGTGGGCGTTGATCTCGAGCGCTATCAACAGATTATTCCGCTGAGCACTTATCTGCTTGAGGGGCAACTGCGCGTAGGTGCCGGCGATGCAATGATCGGCAAGCTGCTGGCCGAGAATCTGGGACTGCGTGTGGGCGACAAGCTGCGCCTGGAGACCGGACAACAGAGCGCTGCCATTGTAAATATCGCTGCCGTGTTCGAGCTGGGCGTGCGTGAACTGGATGCGCGCTATGTCTATCTGGATTTGAAACAAGCCCAGTCGTTGCTCAACCTGCCCGGTGGCATCACTGTGCTTGATCTCACCGTGGAAGAAATTTTTACGGCGCAAGCCATTGCGGCGCGGATTGCACGCCTGACCGGTTTGAAAGCGGAAAGCTGGATGGAGACCAACGCCCAGTTGATGAGCGGGCTTACCGCACAGAGTATGTCCACCAACATAATTGTTGTGTTTGTGGCGTTGTCGGTGGCCTTCGGCATTGCCAGCGTACTGTCGGTGAGTGTGGTGCAGCGTACGCGCGAAATCGGCATTCTGCGTGCGACTGGCGCAACCCGCCAACAGATACTGCGGATATTCCTGTTGCAAGGCGCTGTGTTCGGCTTGCTGGGGTCTGGTATCGGCATTGCTGCGAGTTATGCGCTGGTGTGGATGTTCAACAACGCTGGTCCCGGCTTGTTCTACATTCCCATCTCCAGCACGCTGATCCTGTCATCGCTGCTGCTGGCAACAGTCACCGGAGTGATCGCGGCGGCGGTACCGTCGCGCCGTGCTGCCAGCCTCGATCCGGTGGAGGCCATACGTTATGTCTGAGCTTGGCCACGAAGTCTTGCGCCTGGTTGGGCTGCGCAAGTCCTACAACATCGGCCGCCCAAACGCAGCCGAAATACTGCATGGTTTGAATCTTGATATTGGCCGCCATGATTTTGCAGCGTTGATTGGCCCTTCAGGTTCCGGTAAAAGCACGCTGCTGAATATTCTTGGGCTGCTCGACAAACCCACCGCGGGCGAACTCTACCTGCTCGGCCAGGCAACCAGCACCATGGATGATGCCGGCCGCACTGCACTGCGTGGTGCCGCGATTGGCTTCGTGTTCCAGTTCCACCATCTGATCCAGGCCTTCAATACGCTCGAGAATGTGTTGATGCCGCTGATGTTGGCGCAGGGCAAGCCGGACGCCGCCATGCTGGAACGGGCGCGCGCGCTGCTCGCCGCGGTGGGCTTGGAAAAGTATGAGCAAGCAAAACCCAACCAATTGTCCGGGGGCCAGCAACAACGTGTCGCCATTGCGCGTGCCCTGATTACCCAACCGGCCTTGCTGCTTGCAGACGAACCCACTGGCAACCTTGACACGCACACTGCTGCAGAGGTGTTTGAGTTGTTTCGCCGCTTCAATCGTGAGTTTGGCTGCGCTGTGCTGCTGGTCACGCATGATCCGCGCTTGTCGGTCGCCTGCGACCGCACCATCAATTTGGTGGATGGCTTGATGGTCAGTGATACCCCCAACAGCGCGCAACAATAAGTGTCTGGAGGAATCAAGGAGGAATCAAGGAGGAATCAAGGGGTCAGGTAACTCGATTTTCCCATGGCTCCCCCTGTTTATTGAAAAATCAAGTTACCTGACCCCTTGATTCCAAGTCAAAAGAGACCTGTACCAAAACGACTGAAAGAATATGAAGCCAGTGCTACAAGTCGTGACGAAGCGATCATAGATGCTTATGCCAGCGGTGGATTTAGTATGAAAGAGATAGGTGAGCATTTTGGGCTGCACTATTCGCGGGTAAGCCGAATTCTGTCTAAGGCACAAGGCAAGACTTGACCCCTATGCTTTGACGCCTATGCCTTCCAGATGTCCTGCTACAGCGTGAACCTTTTAAAGCGTGCCTAACAACGCGTTGATCTGTTGGCTTAGTGCCGGGTCGGAGGTGGAGAAACTCAGTGCGCGCCGCGCAAAGCCAGCGGCCTCAGATGCGCGTCCCTGTTGTGCACGAATCGATGCCAGTCGATACCACAGGAAGGCATCACGGGGTTCGATGCGCAGTGCCCGTTCCACCAATGCCGCCGCCCGTTCCAGTTCGCCTTGTGCTACAGCGGTATCCACTTCCTCCAGCAGAATTGCCGACGCCGATTTTGGAATTACGGGAGCAGATGGAGTCGGGGTTACGTAGATCGAGCCATCCACAGACGGAGCCGCCTGCGGTGGAATTTCGTCACGCACACGCGATTCATCCAGGTCGGGGTTCGCAGCGCGTTCCATAGTGGCAGGTAGCACGGTAGTCGCAGTGCCGGTATTTGCAGCGCCGCCGCGAGCGCCACTGGGAGTTGAAGTGCTGCGGCGTGTTGGATAGTTTGTGCAGGCAGTGAGCGCGAGCAGGGAAAAAATCAGAACACCACGCATCAGTAAACGCAAATTCATCGACTCAGGCCTCGTACTCGTTCCAGGATATTCTGCAGCAGGGACTCGCTGCTTTCACAATTTACCGCAGACTCGGCCGGATGTTGCAGTTTGAACGGCAGGGACTTGAGGTGTTGACACTCCCGCAGCCTCGAATCAGTCACAGCCGTCGCACTCACGTCATGCCAGACGATATCTGGTGGTGACTGCGTGCGGCGTGGTGCAATGTTGAGACTGCCCATCACGTCGGTCCAAACACGCAGTGCTCCAGAGGCGCCCGTGAGACCGCTTTCGCGATTGTCGTCATAGCCAAGCCACACCACACCGACCAGATCGTCACCATAACCGGCGAACCAACTGTCACGTAGATCATTTGTGGTGCCGGTCTTTCCTGCCAGAGGCATTTGTGCCTCGAGCTGTCCCATCATGCCCTCGGCAGTGCCGCGGGTAAAAACTCCCTGCAATGCGTATTCGAGCAGGTACATCGAAGTTGGATCTACCACTTGCGAGGTTTCAATACCGTAACGTTCCAGTGGCGTCCCATCTCCGGAAGTGACAGCCGCTACCGCGCGCAGTGGCGAACGAAAGCCGTTGCTGGCCAGGGTTTGATACATCTGCGCGACTTCGATGGGGGTCATGTCAATGGCGCCGAGTAATAAGGAAGGATAGAGCGACACTGTTTTCCCATAACCAAGCCGTGTCATCACCTCTGCGACCTTGTCTACACCGACCCGCATGCCCAGATGCACAGTCGCCAGATTCATGGAGCGTTCCAGCGCGTCGTAAAAATATACATCCCCATAAATCTTGTTTTCGTAGTTGCGTGGCGACCACTGCTGCCCAACGCCCAGCGGGACTGAGATGGGCGTATCCGACAGTACGGAAGCCAGTGAATAGTTGCCGGATTCAAGCGCCGCCAGATATACCATGGGCTTTGCCAATGAACCGATCGGACGCACAGCCTGCAAGGCGCGATTGAATCCGGCATAGCCGCGCTGCCGTCCGCCGGCAATGGCCCTGATCTCGCCAGTGATGGTATCGGTGATCACCATCGCTGCTTCCAGATGGGCGGCATCAGTGCTGGCCGCGGCTCGTTCCACTGCCTTTACTGCGTCTTCGAGTCGCGCCTCCATGGTGTCCTGCGCGCGCAAGTCGAGCGTGGTGAAAATACGCAGACCTTCCGTGCGCAGCGCTTCCCGGTCGTAATCCTGCGCCAGCTCCTTGCCCACCAGTTCCATGAATGCCGGATAACCCCGGCGCTGACGCGATGAGCGCGTGCTGATATTCAGAGTCTCTGTGCGCGCCTGCTCATATTCAGGCTGGGTAATAAATTCTTGCGCTAACAGACTCGAGAGCACGATATCGCGGCGCTGCAGTGCGCGCTCCGGGTAACGACGCGGATTGTAATAAGAGGCACCTTGCGACAAGCCAGCCAGCAAGGCGAGTTCGCCGAGGGACAGTTCCGCCAACGGCCGCGCAAAATAATATTCAGCGGCCAGTCCGAATCCATGTATGGCGCGGTTGCCTTCCTGCCCCAGAAATACTTCATTCAAATACGCCGTCAGTATTTGTTCCTTGCTGAAATGCAAATCCAGAGAAACCGCCATAAGCGCTTCCCCGATTTTACGGCGCAGCGTTTGCTGGCGGGTGAGATACAGATTCTTGATCAATTGCTGGGTAAGCGTGCTGCCGCCCTGCACAATTTCACCGGCACGTAGATTCGCCACCAGGGCGCGCATTATGCCCAGCGGATCGACGCCAAAGTGGCTGAAAAAGCGCTGATCCTCCACCGCGACCACGGCATTCACCAAGGCTGGGGGAAACTGGGTGAGGCTCATGGGCAGGCGATCTTCGCCGGTATCCGGGTTAATCTGGGCGATCTCGACCGGTTCCAGACGCACGAGGGGCAAGTCGTTGCTCTGATCTGTGAAGAGTGATCGCACCCGATCCTGATCAAATGCAACGTTAAAGTTAACGGCAGGCTCCCTGCCATCCCAGAACTCAAAACCCCGGGTCCACAGCCGGACATGGGTTGAGCTTACCTGAAACTCCCCCGGCCCGGTGATATCCGCGGTATCGCGATAGCCCAGTCGCTGCAGATATGCAGTGAGGTCAGTCTGATTCAGGTGTGCGCCAGCATAGAGTTCCTGCGGACTGGCATACAGGCGCGCCGGTAACGCCCACTGCAAGGCATTGAAATCCCGTCTCACTGTTAGATCAATCCACAAACACCACAGGGTGATGATAAGCGCGCTGGCGATAACAAAGCGTTTAAGCCGCAACATATTTGTCGCCATTGGGGGCGCCCTCTTCGAAGGGGTGAATTACCAGCCATCCATCACCTTCAATTTGTACTTCCTTGAAGGTTAATCTGCCGCCGTCTCGAGTCACGCCTTCAGTGATGATCCAGTTCTTCTGGCCATTGCCGATCGATGGGCCTTGGGCCGCCGTGCTAACACTGGTCAGGGCTATTGCGCCGCTAACGATGGCTATCAGTAGTTGAAATGTTTTCATGGTAGTTGTTCCTGCCTTTTCGAATGGGATTTACCGTTCCTATCATACAGACTTGCTGCACTGGCAGTCGCAGGATTTTCCGGACAACTTAATGGGTGATGCATCGCTCTATTAGCCTTAAGTAGTCAAAAGAGAAGCAGTGATTTGAAGAAAGCGGTACCAGTTGCTGGCAACACTGAACAGCGAACCCGAACACTCTGATCCGCTGATACGATTGATGGTGTGGACCGGTGGTGTAAACTGATGGTGTGGACATTCCCCAGTCGCAGGGCTACATTCCCAGCTTCCAGAGGTTACGAACCTCAATTATGCATTCATATACATATACATATACATATATATAGAAGGAAGAGAGAAAGATGAACTTTCCCAAGAACCTGCTGTTACGCACACTGCTGTTCAGTGCCCCGCTCGCATTAATTTCAACCCAGCTCGGCGCCCAAGATTGGCACAGCTACGGTGGTGACAACGGTTCCAGCAAGTACTCACCCCTGGATCAGATTAATGCCCAGAACGTAGGCAGCCTGGTCACTGCCTGGAGCTGGGATAGCGTAGACAACGCGACCGTTACGGCAAATCTGGTGGCTGGCAATAACGGCGCGGTGCCAGCTGGCTACAAGGCGACGCCGATAGTGGTGGATGGTGTGATGTATGTCTCCACTTCGTTCGGCCGCATCGTCGCGCTGGACGCCATCAGCGGTAACCAGCTCTGGTCTTACGATACCCGCTCCTGGGAAGCCGGCCGACCGTTCAATCTCGGTTACAATACGCGCGGCGTGGCGTATTGGGCACAAGGCCAGAAGAAACGGCTGTTCTTCGCTACCTATGATGCGTACCTGTATTCAGTCGACGCCGAGACCGGCCAGCTTGATGGCAGCTTCGGCAGCGAAGGCAGGATTGATCTCACCCAAGGTCTGGGGCGCGAATTCAATCGACGGGAATACGGCGTTATTTCACCGCCGCTGGTAACTAACAATAAAGTCATTGTGAATTCAGCCATATCTGACGGGCCCAGCTCCCTGGAAATGCCGCCTGGTAATGTGCGAGCGTTCAACCCCGAAACTGGCGCGGTGGAGTGGATGTTTCTCACTATCCCGCCAGCGGGCGAATTCGGCAATGACACCTGGCAAGACGGTTCCTGGGAATATACCGGCAATACCAACTCCTGGACTATCATGAGTTCCGACGATGAGTTGGGCATAGTCTATATCCCGATTGGCACACCTACTAACGACTGGTATGGTGGCAAGCGCCTCGGCGACAATCTCTTCGCTGAAAGTCTGGTGGCGTTGAGCGTCGCAACGGGCGAGAGAATCTGGCATTTCCAGATGGTGCATCATGGTCTGTGGGATTACGACTTGCCGGCGGCACCAACATTGGTAGATATAAATGTGAACGGCCGTGCGATCAAAGCGGTGGCGCAGATATCGAAACAGGGTTTTACCTATGTGTTCGATCGCGTCACTGGTGAGCCAGTCTGGCCCATCGAAGAAAGACCGGTAGGGCAGAGCAGCGTGCCAGGTGAAGTTGCTGCCATGACGCAACCATTTCCTACCAAGCCAGCTCCCTTCGAGCCACAAGGTATCAGTGATGAAACGCTGATCGATTTTTCGCCCGAACTGCGTAATGAAGCATTGCAGATTATCGAACAGTTTGATTACGGCCCACTGTTTACTCCTCCTTCACTGCGCGGAACCATTCAGTTTCCCGGCTGGGGCGGCGGCGCTGAATGGCATGGCGCGGCCTTTGATCCCGAGACCGGACTATATTACATACCGTCAGCCTCCGCACCGATTGTCGTGCAATTACGCGAGGCCGCGCGCGAGCGCGCAGAGATGGGCTATGTGCGCGGTGGTGCGCAAAACGTGGGCGGACCACAGGGCTTACCCCTGACCAAGCCGCCCTACAGCCGCATTACTGCCATTGACCTGAATACCGGCGAGCATCAATGGATGGTGCCCCACGGCGAAGGTGAGCGTCAGGAAATTATCGCCATGGGAATTCTGGACCCCGGTCCGGTTGGTAGTCAGAGCAGAACCGGCCCGGTGCTGACGCGCACACTGCTGTTTCTGGCGCAGCGCGACGGCGAGAGAAATCTGCTACGCGCCTTCGACAAGGCCACTGGTGCGATTGTGCATGAGATTGAATTACCACTTCCGCCAGCCGGTACGCCCATGACCTACATGGCGAATGGCAAGCAGTACATCAGTATTGCAGTAGGCGGTGGCGCAGATTCAAAGTTGGTGACACTGTCGTTGCCCTGATAGCTGAGATTTTATTGCAGCCCAATCGGGTCTGGGTCCAGATTGGTGACGAAGATTTCGCTATAGCCATATAGCTGCGGATTGGCATGAGAAATTCGCAGCGTGTCGCCGTCGCGCTGTAACAGATTGGAACCGGCTGGTGCTGCACACTGCAGAGCCATGTCAGGTTCCTGCCCGGTGGCCATCTGCTCTCCCAGTTGCCTGAAGATGAGCAGGCATTGCACGAAGGTAATCACTGCTTCTTCCCGTGCTCGTGTTGGCGACTACGCCACTTCGATAACGGGATTGGAGTAAAAGTACAGCGGCACGCCGATGCTGGCCAACAACAACACGCCGCAAACCCATTTGATCCATGTAATAACCGTTGTGCCCGCGCGCGCCGCTGTTGGCTCGTTCGTTACAGCGACGATCTGCGTGGCAGGCGCGACCGGCTTGCGCAATTGTTCCGACCTGGCGCGCACCAATTGCGCGGTCTCATGGCTCGCAGCACAGCGCTCACAACGTACGCCATCATCACCGAAGCGCGAGCACATACCGCACAGCGGCGTAGCGCAACTCTTGCAGATTGCGATTGCTGGAGCATTGGGATGATTGCGACAAAAGCCGGCTTGCGTCACGAACACCTCGCCCCTGGGAATTTACCGCTGCGCACTAGCAATAACCGAGATTCTTGCAGGAGCCGGCTTCAATCCATTGAATCGGAGGTGTGGCGCTCTGGGCGGTGAGGGTGTAAGTCACGCCGGCGAGCGCGGTGCGATCGGGGCGCCACTCCACATAGATGACCCCATCCCAGGTGCTGACGAAATTGGAGTTCTGGGTAAACCATCTGGACCGAGGAATGCCGTTCGTTCCGGAGTCCATATCGCCGACGCTATCTACCAGCCCGCGAAATACCGCGATTTCCACAGCATTCTTGAAGGTAGTAGTCATCAGAATCGATTCTGAAAAGCGGGCGCGATCGCGATAGCGTGTGTACGCCGGCAAAGCCACTGAGGCCAAAACTCCCATGATGGCAACGACGATCATCAATTCAATGAGGGTAAAGCCTTCTGGTCTGGACCCGATGTGCATAAAAGTCTTTATTGGTTTGCTTCGTCAGGATTATAAAGCGGCTTGCGGGCAGGAATAGGGGTAGGGAGGCTTATTTTTTGATAAGGAAGGGGTACTGCAGCCATCGCTTATGAACTTTCCATTTCGCAGCAAAATTTTCAGGCTGCCGGCAGTTTTGCTTGGGCGAGATTCGATAGGATTAGATAGAAATAGATAAAAATAGATAAATAGACAAGTAACCCAGTAGTATCAGGCTCTTTGACGAGCAGCGCATTTTGGAGAAGCTAGAATGAACACAGTAATTAAATTCGGCCGCACATTAACCCTCATGGCAGGAACTGTTGTTATCGTAATCCTGCTGCAAGGCACGGCGGTAGCACAGGACCATCCTCCAGTTACTCCCGGCAATGCGGGTGCGGCGCACGGCGCAACTCACGGCGATGCTGCTGGACAGGGCGCAGCGCACTGGGCTGAGCATGGTGCCGTTCATGGCGCTGAGCATGGGGCTGAACATGGCGCGGCACATGGTGCTGAACATGGGGCCGAGCATGCTGCTGAACATGGCGCAGCACATGGTGATGCTGGTGCAGCTCATGGCGCGGGCGGTGGCGCGGGTCATGGCAATGCTGGTGCAGCACACGGCGCCGGTGGCGTGAATCCGCACTAGGAAAAAATCAACACTACCCCAGTAAAGTCTGACCCCATTTACTAGAGCGGGTTGGCGCGGATGAATTCAATAATCACTTGCGCCAACTCCTCGCCTTTTTGTTCCTGCAGAAAATGCCCTGCACCTGTAATAGTGGTATGGGCCTGACCCTTGGCGCCAGGTATGGACTCCTGAAACAGGATATCGCCGCCGGCGGTAATCGCATCACCATCACTGAATGCAGTCAGAAATGGCTTCTGCCATTGTCGAAAAATTTCCCATGCAGCTCGATTCTCAGCGGCACCGGGATAATCAGCTGAAATAGGAACACGTTGCGGCATGATCAGCGGACCGGCTTTGTAACTGGGGTCCGGGTAGGGCGCATCGTAGGCATCTTTTACCGAAGGATCGCCAACGCTGTTCGCGATCAAGGTGCCGGTGGGAATATCACCGCGGTCGATCATGGCCTGATTAGCTTGCTTCCACTGCATGAAGGCTGACGATTCGGAAATATCCCGATCCGTACCTGTAGGCAGTCCGGTATTCGCCACCACCACGCGAGCGAAGCGCTCGGCGTTTTCCGCTACCACGCGCAGGCCAATCAGGCCGCCCCAATCCTGGCCCACAAATGTAACGTTGGTGAGCTCAAGTGCTTCCACCAAAGCCGCCTGCGTGTCCACATGAAACTGATAGGTGTGTACATCCATGCTGGTTGGTTTATCCGAGCGACCAAAGCCAATCAGATCCGGCACGATGGTGCGGTAACCGGCGGCAGTCAGCACTGGAATCATCTTGCGATAGAGATAAGACCAGGACGGCTCACCATGTAACATGAGTATTACTTCGCCGTCGGCGGGGCCGTCGTCCAGATAGTGAACTCGATAACCAGCGACAAGGGCGTAGTTGGGTGAGAAATTATATCCGGGCAGATTTTCGAAACGGCTGTTGGGAGTGCGTAACACGCCTGGACGAACTTCGTCGGCCAGCGTGGTACTTGCGAGAATCGAGCTGACCAGCAGCAGAGCTGAAGAATATTTTTTCATTGAGATTCCGGTTAATTCGCCAATTATTGTGCAACGGTGTCGCGGCGTTTATGTATGTCCCACCATAGCCAGAATGTCACTCCCGCAATAATGGTTCCAGCTGGAAAGGTAAATACATTCCATGCGATATATGACCAGAGCACAAATTTGAGAATGGTGTTTGCGCTGGTGAGACCTTTGTAGGCGCCATAGCAGAACAGTGCCCACAGCACTAAAAATGGAACTAGTGTTACAAAAAATGCGGTCCATGCATTTTCGGATGTAAACGCAGCGGCATAAAGCGCGGCTCCGCCAATGGTCAGAATTCCCAGGACAGCATTAAGGGAAAACACAGCCTGGGCCACGCGGACGCGTTCATGCCTGGGCCATATCAGGATCGAACTCAATTTAGAGGTCTGTCCCAGATAGCTACCTGCTGCTGCGCGCCGCTTCGAGTTCCGGGCGGCCGGACTGGTCGCCGTTCTTCGCGATCTGCGTTAGTTGCATTCTGAATTCAGCAGCGGCAGCGGCATTACCGGACTGCTCTGCGGCAACAGCGGCCAGCGCCGTGGCGCGGAAGCGGTGACGCTCTTTATCCAGAGTGGCTTGAAATGCTGTCAGTGCTGCGGCCGGCTGTTGCAACTCCAGCAACATCTCGCCGAGCATTTCCCGCGCCGGAGCCAGCGGGCCGGGAGAGATGGCAGCTTTGTCAGTTTTGTCTTCTGCGTCAGCGGCGGCGCTGAGACGTGCCAGTCCCGCGTCACGGGAACCACGAGCAAACTCAGTCCAGGCCTGCGCGATCTCGCGCTGAATGCGCACCAGCTCAGTCCAGTAAGGATCACGTGCTGCTTCAAGCTTTGCACGCAATGCTTCCAGCGCAGCGATATCAATGTCGGCGGCGTCGGGCTGGCCCGAACGGGCCGCACCAACAGCGCGCGCGAAATGGCTCATGGCGTTAACTTGAGGGAATGCAGTAGAGCGTACACTGAGTGCGGCCGCATCACTCCACGCGCTGTGCTCCATCACATAGCGCGCTGGAATAGCAGCTGCTGCAAAGAATGCGGAGACTGGCGGTGCCGCACCACCCATCACCGACTGATCAAGTTGCGCCAGCACTCGCGGGGCCTCGTCGACAGCGGCACGCGCCGCCTGATCCTGGCCGGTCTGCAAGTAAGCGTAAACAGTATAATCCATGGCGTGAAGTGCTTCGGCGGCAGAACCATCCCGCAGCGCGGATGCGGCCGATTGCAGGTTCGTGTCGATAGACTCCTGCCACAAGCCTACTCGCGTAAAAGTATGAGACGGCATGTGCAGCGCATGGGGCGCCGCCGGAGCGATGGAGGCATAGCGCTGCGCCGCATTGAGGCCACGGTCCGCGAGGGTCGGAGTGTCATAGGCATGAATCAGGTAGTGCGCAAGGCCGGGATGCTCAGGATCGTTGATAAATAAAGGTTCGAGAATTGCTGATGCTTGCAGCTGCTTGGCAAAGGTCTTGTCAGTTGGCGACGCCATCTGGCTTACCGCCAAAGCGTAGAATGTGACTGCTTCGCGATCGTCCGGATAGGTGGTTTGCAAGGTCGCCATGGCGGCTTCATAAGCGCCACCTCGGGTCGCGTGATCCCGTGTCGAAGTCGATTCATACAATTTACCAACGGCTTCCAGATAGGCGCGCTCCCGCGGAGTTGGCGCGCCTGTTGAGAGGCCTTGCGCAACAGCCGCTCCTCCGTTTTCCAGCAACGGCCCGGTCTTGATGCCACCAAAAGGATTGCCCCAATGGGTTAAGGCGATGCCCCAGTAAGCGATTGCGCAATTGGGATCTTCCGCCAGCACACCCTCAAAGGCCTGTTTCGCCGTACCAAATGAGAATGAGTGCAGTAGCGCAACTGCGCGGTCGAAGGCATCACCAACTGCGGGTTGGCAGGAATTTTCGAAATGTACCTGGCCCAGTTTTTCAGGAGCAGAGTGTTGATGATCGTCCTTTGGCTGCGCTGCCGCGACGGTCGCGGCGAACAGAAAAACGCTTGGGAGTAGTTGTTTCATGGCACTATCCTTCTCTTATATATGTACGGTCAAACTGGATAAAGAATTGTGGATAAAGCTGCAACGGGAACTGATCTCATTGATTGCAAAGCTTGGCATTGCAGCAAACCATTGCCATCAATAGATCCAAAAGCTTACGGGAAATTACCCCGAATCCCTCTTTAGTTCAATCACTCTGCAAGCCGCTCGAGCGAGCCACTATAGCCCGCCTGCCCACGGTATGGTGCCTGGTTGCAATTCGCCGGCAATCAAACCATTCTGTCTGGCTGCGTTGCATACATAAACCAAGTCACCAATCACGCCATGAGCATCTCCAAATATTCTTCAAAACTCAGCCTGCCACAGATAAACCCTGGTGTAGCCACCGTGCTGGAATATCTTGTCGCCAGATTTCCAGACATCGACGCCGACGCCTGGCGCCAGCGCATGACAGAAGGCAGGGTGCATTGGCATGACGGCACAGTAATTACAGCGAGCACCGCTTATCAGGCACAGCAGCGCGTCTACTATTACCGCGAAGTGGATAGCGAGCCGGTGATTCCGTTCGCCGAGGAAATACTCTTCCAGAACGCGCATATTCTGGTGGCCTATAAACCGCATTTCCTGGCAGTAACACCGGGAGGCATCTGGGTTAATGAATGCCTGCAAAACAGATTGCGCAGGAAAACCGGACTGGATGATTTGCAGGCCATGCATCGACTCGACAGAGCAACGGCGGGATTGGTGTTGTTTTCAATCAACCCACAAACCCGTCAGCACTACCACGATCTATTCAAAACCCGGCAAATACATAAAACCTATCACGCCATTGCCGCAGTCAAGGCAGCAGAAAATCTGACAGGCGGGGAATGGCATATCAAGAATCGTATGGAACGTTCGCCGATCCGTTTTCGCATGCAGATTGTAGCTGGTGTAGCGAATAGCTATTCCGTGATTCGCTGTCTTGAGCATCGCTCTGACAAGGCACTATTCGAGCTCAACCCCATCACTGGCAAGACCCATCAGCTGCGAGTCCATATGCAAGCCCAGGGATGGCCTGTTATGCACGACAAGTACTATCCCGTACTGCAGGAAAAATCTGCGGACGATTTTGAGCGGCCGCTGCAATTGGTGGCAACAGGACTGCGGTTTGTTGATCCGCTGTCTCGAGAGCTGCAGGTGTTTAGCAGTGCAGTTGGATTGGTAATAAATGGGGTCAGAGTAAAAATACAGTAGTATTAGGTCGCTGCTTATTGGCATCCGTTGCGCCTTAAATCATGGACTAATGATTGGTTATAGTGCAAGTGAGCGAAACGCGGTTACCGTCCAAAATAAACTACTGTATTTTTACTCTGACCCCCATTTATTCATTTATTAAGTTATTGGCGTCTCCGGCTTTCTTGGCAGAGAACCGTAAGCGCACATAATCAGCGCGCCAATTGCCATTGGCATCGCACAGCACACTACGCAGTGCTTCGACGACTTCAGCAATAAGACGCTGCCTGTTGCTCGCTGGCAAGGCGGCGGTGTAGGGTTGTGCAAATGTCTCTAGCCATCCGCCCACATCTCCGGGCAACAAGGTTGGGCGGGGAATAAGCTCCA
Source organism: Gammaproteobacteria bacterium (assembly GCA_009692305.1). Taxonomy (GTDB): domain Bacteria; phylum Pseudomonadota; class Gammaproteobacteria; order Pseudomonadales; family Pseudohongiellaceae; genus UBA9145. Next base: position 25,660 of record SHZK01000006.1, read on the forward strand.
TGGTGAGTACTTTGAAGCCGCTTGCTTCGAGCAGCTCGCTGTATTCTTTGGGACGCGGGAAAAACCAGGGACTAGTGACCGCCATGCCTCTTGCGGAAAGCGCGGATTCGAGCGCGGTGACAATGGCGGCAACATTACCGTAACCACCAAATTCACCGACGAAGCGCCCTCCGGGTTTGAGCGCGCGCCATACGCCAGCAATAACGCCCTCTGGATTCTTCATCCAGTGCAAGGCAGCGTTGGAAAACACCGCATCAAATTCGTAGGCGAATTGCAGTGATTCCCCAGCCACGACACGGGCATCCAAACCTAGCGACTTGGCTGCATTTATCATGGCAGCGCTTGAGTCAACGCCAACTACCGCGCAGCCAAGTTCAACCAGTTTGATGGTGAGCGCCCCGTCCCCGCATCCGAGATCGAGGATGCGCTCGCCCGCTTGCGGCGCCAGCAACTCCACGATGGGCATACCGAGATCGGAGACGAACCTGGCATTCCTGGCGTATTGCGCCGGATTCCAATTTTGAGTGTTGGATGATGACATGGAGCAACCTAAGGGCAAAAACAGCAGCCCATTTATGCATCCGCTTGGTTTTGCTTGTTAGCAGCTAGTGCTTCAAGGCGTTCCGCAAGCCAAATCTTAATAATAGACTGACGAGTTACTCCGACCTTGCCAGCTTCTTTATCAAGGGAGTCAATCATCCAGGCAGGAAAATCAACATTCACTCGTCGTTGGGTTTGATTATGACGCTTGATAGTGGATAAATCCAGATCATCCAGCATATCGCTTTTCCCATCATCAATTTTTTATCTATCGCTTTAGCTTTCATAACGCTCTACCTCAGTTTGGCGTGAGCGTCTCACAGAAATTATTCGAATTTTCTCATTCCGATAAGTAACAATTGCTGACCAATATTTTTTGGAAATCATGCCTATAAGCAGATACCGGGGCTCGTCATCCGATTAGACTTGTACTTCAAGCAGATCAGGATCGTTCCACAATTTTTGAGCCAGCACGAAATCAATACCGTGCTTTTCACGGTTAGATTGGCTCTTATCAGGGTCGAATTCGAAAGCGTGCATTGGTATAGAAAATATACCAATAATATCCCTATTGCCAGAGAGCCAGGATCGACAGTGGACTGCTAAAGGGCGGTTCAGCTGCGCGGGTCAGCTGCGCCACCCTGCGAACTCCGACCCTCATTGCCTGGTCACTTTGGGTTCTTACGGGAAAGCAGTAACTGTTCCGCCAAGTCGGTGATCACCCATTCCTGCTCGATAAGTTCCCCATTAAACTGACTCACTACCATATCTCGCCAGACTAGCTTGCGGCCGCTCCCAGGAAATCCCTTGAAAGCCCCTGAATGGACAGCAGTCATTGTTCTTTGCCAGGCAATTTTGTCTGCCCCTTCGAGCAACACCTCTACCTTGATCTCGATGTTCGAGAATGCACTCAGTAACGCACTCAGGGTGCTCTCAACTGCGGAATGTCCGCCAACAAGCTTTTTGCCAGTAAGGTGTACAGAGTAGTCCGGCGAAAAATACTTTGGCATTGCCTTCAGGTTGCCGCTTGCGATGAGACGCTCTCGGTTTCAAAGTAGATTACACAGCCATTATTTCCGTGCGTCTGCTCAGTCTTGTGAATAGAAAATGTTGCTTCGCCTTGCGGACACTCGAACCTGGCATAATGGTCAGCCTCCACAATTTGGATAAATCCCATTTTCTTGTAGAACGCTACTGACTCCGCGATATTGATGGCAGGAAGTGTTACCTGATTGAGATTCACAATATATTTTCCGTTCTAGCCATGACTCAACACCAAAATCAAAGAGCTCAGAGTATCTTTATTTCGCGGCAATCACTGGATCAAGTTACCTTGACTCCTTTGATTTTGAAACTTACTCGACTGGATTGCTGACACTTTCAATTTGACGCTTAACAGACATTGGGTCGTCAATGCCCTTGAACTCGAAATCGCTAATGCCGTGACCGGTGATCTTGATGGTGCCAAATCCGAAGATGCGCCCAAAGATGCCTTGGTTGATTTCCACCGTTTCGATGGATTTGAGTTTCATTTCTTGTGTCTTTCGACTGATGATCCCGGTTTTAATTATCACGCGCTTGTTGGTGACGCCTTGCTCCGTGAACTTAAGCCGCAGGAATTCGTAGATGGCAAGGAGCCACGTAATACCAAGCGTTACAATGCCGAGGATTATCCACATGACCATTGGAATCCAAGAAAACCAATGATACTTGAAAACGCCCTCGACCTGTTCGCCGGTCGACAACGACTGTTCAATATAAGACGGCATAACACTCCCTCGTGGTATTGTGAGTACTATCTATCAAAACAACAGCAAATTGAGGCAAATTGAGGGTCAGGTCTTGATTTTTGCCTATGCGATCAATTACCAGGGCAAAAGGCAAGACCTGACCCTCGGATTTACGCTCTTTGATTTACCCCTGTGATTTATTGAACGGCGGAAGTCGTCGAAGCGGACGCCGCAACCGCCGACCCAGTTCCATATTCCGGCACGTTGCGCTGGAAAACCCGCCAATAGTGCCACTCCTCCGTGACGATTTCGTTGCCGTCGGTACCTGCTTCTTTCACGATGGAGTCTCTCTCCCCTCGTAATCGGGCAACCTCATCCCGGTCTTGGACCAATGCCACTGTCATTTCGTAGATCTTTCCGTCAATCTTCAGGCGCACGCGCGGATCGCGCTCGACGTTTCTCCACCACGCCTTGGAGTAGGGGAACTGCTTGTTCAATCGGAATGTTTGCGCACTCGACTGCAGGTAGAGTTCGTCGCCACGTGGCACTAGTAGCACAGTGACGGAGTGGGGGATACCGTACCAGGTTCGAGTCTCAAGCTCGGTTGCGTTCGGGCCGAAGGGGTCACCGAACTGATTGACCCAGTCCCAATTCGTCACCGCCTCCTGGACAACCTCCCCCGCCAGCCACAATCCCGGTCTGGCCGACCGGCCGGATTTGGCGTATTCCTCGGCACTGGGATGTCCCGGCGAGAGCCCGGTCACGCGCAGTGTCAAGAGTGCCCCCACCACGAGGACCCCGATCACCAGCAAGCTAATCTTCAATGACTTCATCATCTTTGTTCTCCCACAAAAGAAAAAGGGACGGAGGGATTACTTTTAATCCCTCCGTCCCCTTTAATTCTTCAGCCGCGTCCTGCGACCGCAGGGCGCGAACTGGTTGAGCTGTATAAGGTGGTGCGAGCGCTCGATGCCAATCCTGTGCCTTGAAGTCGGCTTTGACAAATCTTGCCGCCTCGAATCCCGCAAGGCGTTTCTGGCTCAGCTCAAGCATGTGCTCTGAAAAATCGAGAAGCGTGTAGCTTTCCAGATTCGGGCAGCTTTGGAGAACGAAATCAGCTAGGTAGCCAGGCCCCGCCCCGAGCTCGAGCACTCTCGCTCCAGGCGGAAGAGTACTGACAAGATTAGCGAATCGTTGACGCATAGGATCGCGCCAGGGTTTGCCAACTTCACAGGCCGACACCCAAGCACCGGCCTGCTTGGCGTCGTGGAAGTCGACACCGGGTGGAACGTCTATTTGCGGATCGGTGTAGTGGATGGCCATGAGATGGAATGCCTAACAGTCTATAAAAAGAGCCTTCGGCCTTTTTAAAATATTAGAAGGCATACCCTATTTTTTTTGACTGAGTTGAATCTACTCCACAACCCACTGTTTTGACTAGCGTTTAATGGAACAGATAGTTTAGCGAGAAAAGGGGACGGAGGGATTAAAAAATAATCCCTCCGTCCCTTTTAATTCCAAAGCCGATTATAGAAAGGAGCACAAGCCCAAGAAGGATGCGGAGTGCTTTCTGGAATTTCTCTTTCATCTTGCTAGTACGCTCTAACGCCGCTGCCAAGGGGCCAAGTGAAGCTGTCATGACTTTTGCGCCAGCAAAAGGCATGACAGCTTTGCTTTATCACTCTTGGGCACCTTGTTAGCGATTCTCTGCACTTTTGCTCAAGTTCGTGGCGCGACCAAAAACTAGAAAGTAGCCCGCCGGGATAATGGCCACGATGTTAAGGACTCCGATGAACGCGAATAGTCCTGGCGACCCCAGCACATACAAACCTATTGGGAGAATTGAACCCAGTGACGCCAGCAGCTGACCCATCCCGCTTCCCTTCATCGAAGCAAATACTCCGAAAAGAGCAACCAAGATCATGACCATGCCAGGAATGGTAATCGTCTCGCCCGTACTGGCATAGGGATTAAAAAACCAGAGCACAATCCACAGGACTAAGGATGACGTCCATATGCTCACGCCAGCAATTCGCCACAGCTTATCTCGACGATCAGTAGCCATGCTCAATCCGTGGGCTCGCTAACATTTGATTAGTAAGTCCACTCACTAATTCCTTGTTGCATACCACGAAGTCTATAACTCAACCCCTTGCCTCACAAGACAATAAATCCTCATTTCGGGGTTTAGCATTCCCTGGATAGCGTGCTGAGGATTATTCCTGCGTCCCCCTAACTGGTGAATTCTGTGTCCTCGTAATTGGGGCTCGTCAGAACTATGCGATTGATATTTCTCAATTTGGACAACTCAATCCCCGGATAGCGTGCGGTTGCTTATTGAATTAGCGTGCATTCTTGACCGGTGGGTATTCCTGATCTATTTCTGTAGTAGATGTATTGCAAAAGGAGATTCCAGTGGCCAGTCCATTTATTCAGTCGATCCGGGACGACATGCGCTAGCGTGGCTATGCGCTCAAGACGGAAAAGAGCTATCTAACCTGGATCACCGCGTACATCAGGTTTCATCGCAACAGGCATCCGCAGGAGATGGGGTCAGATGAGATCAAGTCGTTTCTGAGTTGGCTGGCGGTGGATCGCCATGTCGCGGTGAATACTCAAAAAGTGGCGCTGAATTCGCTGGCGTATCTGTATCAGAAATTCCTCAAGCGGGAGTTGGGCGAGTTAGGATTTGCTCTTGCGAAAAGGCAGCGCCATCTTCCCATAGTGCTTTCTCGGGATGAAGTGGGAAGCATTCTTTCCTGCCTGTCTGGTCGCAACCGTCTGATCATTCAGATAATGTATGGTAGCGGACTGCGCGTTAATGAATGTCTTCGATTGCGCATACAGGATCTGGATCTTCAACATCTATCTTTGACGATTCACGATGGCAAGGGGCACAAGGATCGCAAAACCCTGCTGGGCATGTCGCTGTTGCCCGCCCTGAATGCTGCCGTGCGAATGGCAATCCGGGTACAGGCCGAGGGCAATATTCAGGTTGCTGGGCCACAATGACGTGAGTACGACACAGATTTACACGCATGTTTTGGGCAAGCATTTCGCTGGCACTGCCAATCCGCTGGACCGGCTGGCAGTTCCACCCACACCAAACGATCCAAGCTGACTTGCAACCCGGCGCTCAAGCCCGACTCAACACCCGACCCAGCTCCACCAAACTCGCTAGGTTATGACTGCTGCGAAAATCATCCACCCACGGCAGCATTGCCTTAATGCCCTTGGCCCGCGCCTCAAATCCTTCATAGCGGAGTAGTGGATTCAACCAGATCAAGCGCTTGGTAGATTTGGACAGCCGCTCCATCTGTCCCTCCAATCCGGCAGCCTCATCCCGGTCCAGGCCGTCTGATATGATGAGTGTTATGGCCGCTTGGCCCAGCACGCGGCGTGACCACCTGGCATTAAACTCTTTCAGGCAAGCGCCGATGCGCGTACCGCCGGCCCAGTCATTCACCGCCGCCGCCACATTATCCAGCGCCACATCTACATCACGATGTCGCAGGTGGCGGCTGATGTTGGTGAGGCGGGTGGCAAACACGAAGGTGTGGACGCGGTCGCGGTCGTTGGTGACCGCGTGCATGAAGTGCAGGAACATGCGTGAGTATCGATTCATGGAACCGGAGATGTCGCACAGGATAACAAGTGTTGGATGGCGGCGTCTTGGTCGCTTGAATTTCAGGGGGATGGCGTTGCCCGCGCGCAACGAGGCGCGCAGGGTGGTGCGCATGTCGATCTGCGCGCCGCGGTTGTCCCTGGTAAAGCGCCGTGTGGGTACGTCCATGATGGGCAGGCGCAATTGGGCTATCGCTTTCTTCGCCGCGACCAGTTCGGCGGCGGTCATTTGTTCGAAGTCGATTTTTTGCAGGACTTCTCGTTTTGAATAAGTGAATGCTGCGTCCAGTTCTACTTCATCAGATTTTGGCTCCTGGTGTTCTTTGCCTGAGTCAGTCCCCATCGCATCCGCCAGCCGCCGGCTCATTTCCTGAAAATCCTGTTCGTGCTCGACGCGCACAGTGGGCAACATGGCCGACATCAATCGCTCCATGATGCGCGGATTGCGCCAGAAGATGTGAAAGGCCTGATCGAACAGGCTGCGCTGGTCGGCGCGGTTCACGAACAGCGCGAACATGCACCAGTAGAAGTCTTCTCTGAGTCCAATGCCGAGGGTCTTCACCGCGGTGACGGCATCCAGCACCCGGTCGGGGCCGACCGGCATGCCGGCGGAGCGCAGTAGGCGCGCGAAGTAGAGGATGTTTTCGGCCATGCGGCCATCGGGGTAATCGAAGTTATGAGGGGTCGAGTCTGCTTCGATCATATCGACGCCCATAAACTAAGTTCTGCCTGAGTCCAGCCTGGCAAGTTCCTGCTTCACCTGCTCCAGCAATTGTGCCGCCTCGCTGCCGCGAATCTTCGCGATATCGTCCTGGTATTTCAGCAACGCGCCTAACGTGTTGTCGATGGTGTCGCCATCCAGTGCCACTTTGTCCAGTTGCGTCAGTGCATCGGCCCAGTCAAGCGTCTCAGCCACGCCGGGCAACTTGAACAAATCCTGTTCCCGGAGTTTCTGCACGAAGGCGACCAGTTGCTGGCTTAACTGCCGATTGATGCCGGGCAGTTTGGTGGTGACGATCTGCAATTCTCTGGCGGCAGTGGGGTAGTCCACCCAGTGATACAGGCAGCGCCGCTTCAGCGCGTCGTGAATCTCGCGCGTGCGGTTGGAGGTGATGATGACGATGGGCGGATGTGCTGCTTTGATGGTGCCGATTTCGGGAATGGTGATCTGGTAGTCCGACAGGATTTCCAGCAGATAGGCCTCGAACGGTTCGTCAGTGCGGTCCAGTTCGTCGATCAATAATACGGGTGGTCCATTTTCGTCGCTGCGCAGCGCCTGTAGTAAAGGCCGCTCGATCAGGAAGTCTTTCGACATTACATCCATCGCCAGCTTGTCGCGGTCCACCTTGCCTGCCGCTTCTGCGAGACGAATCTCGATCATCTGTCTGGAATAGTTCCATTCGTATACCGCTGAGGATACGTCCAGACCTTCATAGCATTGCAATCGCACGAGGCGGCGGCCGAGTGCCTTCGATAGGACCTTCGCGATCTCGGTCTTGCCGACACCGGCTTCGCCTTCCAGAAACAAGGGGCGGCCCATTCTTAATGCGAGGAACAAGGTGGTGGCGAGACTGCGGTCGGCGATGTAGTCGCCCTGGTTTAACAGGGCGAGGGTGTCTTCGATGGTGGCGGGTAAGGCAGAACTCATGACGTAGCTTGAAAGTCCTGCGCTATTTACACGCTTCAACAGCGCGCTGCGTCATCACTTTCACCAGATGGGCGCGGTACTCGGCGCTGGCGTGAATGTCGGCGTTCATTTTATCCACTGGCATTATTACCTTGTCCACTGCAGCGGTGGAGAATTCTTTGTTCAAGGCTTCCTCCAGACGCATGCCGCGATGGGCGCAGGGTGTGGCACCGGTTATGCCGATGCGCACGCCGTCATTCGTCTTTGCCAGGAACACGCCGACGATGGCATAGCGCGAGGCCGGGTTTTCAAACTTCATATAGGCGGCGGCTTTTGGTTTGGTAAAACTGACGGAGATGATCAGTTCGTCCTCGGCCAGCGCGGTCTCGAACATGCCGGTGAAGAATTCATCGCCGTCGATCTCGCCTTTGCTGGTATTAATAGTGGCGCCGAGTGCGATCACCGCGGCCGGGTAATCTGCGGCGGGGTCGTTGTTGGCGATGGAGCCGCCGATGGTGCCGCGATTGCGCACGGCGGGATCACCGATGTTGCCGGCGAGTTTCGCCAGCGCGGGCAGCAGTCTCTGCACATCCTTCGAAGCCGCGACTGCGGCGTGGGTGGTCATAGCGCCGATGGTAATCGTGTCGCCTTTCACCGTAATGCCTAGAAGTTCCTTGATGCCGCCGAGATCAATGACATCGGACGGGCTGGCGAGGCGATGCTTCATGGTGGGCAGCATGGTCATGCCGCCAGCCACGAACTTGCCATCGCTGGCTTTGCGCAGTGCCTTGATGGCGTCGTCGACGCTGCCGGGTTTGTGATAATTAAAGTCGTACATGGTTCAGTCCTCGTGTTCTGTTGCGGGCTCAGGCCGCTTTTTGTCCAGGTCGCTGTTGTGCATGGGCAGCGCGCCAAACATTTTCCGGCGTCGCTGGCATGTCGATGTGTTTTATCCCAAGAGCATTTGCTATGGCGTTGATTACCGCCGGTGGTGCGCCGATGGCGCCGGCTTCACCGCAGCCTTTCACGCCGAGGGGATTGTGTATGGGTACTGTGGGTGCATAGTCCACATCGAAGCTCGGCACGTTGTCGGCGCGGGGCATGGCGTAATCCATGAAGGACGCCGTCAGCAGTTGGCCTTCGCTGTCGTAGCGGCAGCCTTCCAGCAGCGCCTGACCGATGCCGTGTACGATGCCGCCATGTACCTGGCCTTCCACAATCATCGGGTTCACCAGACGGCCGAAGTCATCTACGGCGGAGTATTTCACGATCTCTACCTCGCCAGTGTCCAGGTCTACTTCCACTTCACACACGTGGGTGCCGGCCGGGAAGGAAAAGTTTAAGGGGTCGAAGAAGGCATTCTCATCGAAGCCCGGTTCGAGTCCCGCAGGATAACTGTGAGGCACGTAGGCATTGAACGCGACCGCGGCGATGTTCATCGCCTTGTCAGTGCCGGCCACGCTGAAGTTGCCATTGGCGAATTCGATATCGCCCTCGGCGGCTTCCAGGGCATGGGCCGCGATCTTCTTGCCCTTGGCAATTAATTTCTCGCAGGCTTTGGCAATGGCGACGCCGCCGACCGCGAGTGAGCGCGAGCCGTAAGTGCCCATGCCGAACTGGGTCTTTGCCGTGTCGCCGTGAATTACTTCGACGTTTTCGATGGGCACACCCAGCAACTCATTTATTAGTTGCGCGAACGTGGTCTCATGACCCTGGCCGTGGGAATGGGTGCCGGTAAACACCTGCACATTGCCGGTGGGATTGAAGCGCACCTGGGCGCTCTCCCATAAACCGACGCCACCGCCGAGCTGGCCCACCGCTGCCGACGGCGCGATGCCGCAGGCTTCGACATAGGAAGAGAGGCCGATGCCGCGCCGCTTGCCGCGCGCTTTCGCTGCCTGCGCGCGGGCGGGAAAGCCTTTGTAGTCGGCCAGTATCAGGGCTTTGTCGAGCGCTTCCTCGTAGTCGCCGCTGTCATAACACTGGACAACGGGTGTCTGGTAGGGGAACGCATCCTTGGGAATAAAATTCTTGCGGCGGATTTCTGCCGGGTCCATGTTCATGTCGGCGGCGCAGACGTCTACCAGTCTTTCCAGCAGGTAAGTCGCTTCCGGGCGACCGGCACCGCGACTCGCATCCACCGGCGAGGTGTTCGTGTACACGGCTTTTACTTCGGAATAAATCAGCGGCGTGCGGTATTGGCCTGCCAACAGAAAGGCGTAGAGATAACTCGGTACCATGGTGGCGAAGGTGGACAGATAGGCGCCAAGGTTCGCATTCGTCATTACGCGCAGCGCGAGGAAGTTGCCGTCCTTGTCCATGGCCATCTCGGCTTTCGACACATGATCGCGGCCGTGGGCATCGGACAGGAAGGCCTCGGTGCGATCGGCAGTCCATTTCACCGGGCGCTGGACTTTGCGGCAGGCCCAGCCGACGACCAGTTCTTCGGCGTAGATAAAAATCTTCGCGCCGAAGCCGCCGCCGACATCAGGCCCGACCACGCGCAACTTGTGTTCCGGTGCGAGCTGGTTAAATGCGCTCAGCACTAGACGATGCACGTGAGGATTCTGCGTAGTGACGTGAAGCGTGATTTCTTCGGTACCGGTGTTGTACTCGCCGAGTGCCGCGCGCGGCTCCATCGGGTTTGTCACCATGCGGTTGTTCACCAGATCGAGGCTCGAGACTTTGTGTGCCTTCGCGAAGGTGGCTTCGACGGCGGCCTTGTCACCGAACGGCCAGTTAAAGCACATATTATTCGGAGCGACGTCGTGAATCTGTTGTTGTCCCGCATCGGTGGCGTGGGCGGTGCTCGTCACGGCGGGCAGTATGCCGTAGTCGACCTCTACCAGTTCGGCGCTATCGCGCGCCTGTGCATAGGTCTCGGCAATAACAATCGCCACATGGTCACCGACGTAATTGACTTTGCCTTGCGCCAGGGCAGGGTGCACCGCGGCGCGATGGGGTTGGCCGTCGTCGCTGGTCACGGTAACGCCACAGATCAGCGGTCCGATGCCATCGCCGGCGAGATCGGTGCCGGTTAGCACAGCGACGACGCCGGGGGCGGCGCGGGCGGCGTCGGTCTTTATACTATTAATGGTGGCGTGAGCGTGGGGTGAACGCACGAACACGGCGTGGGTTTGGCCGGCGACGTTGATGTCATCGGTGTAGCGGCCCTTGCCGATCAGAAAGCGGCGGTCTTCCTTGCGTAGTACGCTGGCACCGATGCCGGTTCCAGCTGCAGATCCGGATTGAGTGGCGCTCATGGCTTGCTCCCCATGGCCTTGGCACCGGCGCGTACCGACTTGACGATGTTGTGGTAGCCGGTGCAGCGGCAGATGTTGCCTTCCAGTTCCTTGCGCACGGTGGCTTCATCGAGCTCATTGCCGTTGCGATTGACGATGTCCAATGCTGTCATCACCATGCCCGGTGTGCAGAAACCGCATTGCAGGCCGTGGTTGTCCATGAATGCCTGTTGCATCGGGTGCAGGGTGTTGCCAGTGGCGAGGCCTTCGATGGTGGTGACTTCGCAGCCCTCGGCCATCACCGCCAGCATGCTGCAGGCTTTCACCGACTTGCCGTTTACATGAACCACACAGGCGCCGCACTGGCTGGTATCACAGCCAACATGGGTGCCGGTGAGGCGGAGATTTTCACGCAGGAATTGGACGAGTAACGTGCGGGCTTCAACTTCGGCGGTAACGGGCTTGCCGTTGACCTTCATCTTCACAGTCGGCATCTGCGACCTCCTTTGGGCGCGTCTGTTACCGAACCGGTTAGCGGGAGGGCAGGCAGGCGCTTGTTCTTGTTGTCCACTAAGTCGTGCACTTATCCGTTTGACGGCCCGACAGTGTCAGAGATTGCCGCGGCCGGGTCAAGCGCCGCGCGGCTCGAAGATGGCATGTCTTCAGGTAAGTAGCAGGTAGACGAGGACGGCGGCACAGCCGCCTGAAAGAGCCCATAGCCAGGTGGGTAATTTGGCGTCGGAGCCGGCTTTGGCGGCAGCTGTTTGCGCATCTGCCGGATCGGCAACGCGCTCCAGCAGCGTCGGATTCGCCGCCAGCTCACTAAACTTGCCGAAGAATTCATCCGCCAGTTTTTTCGCGGTGCCATCGATCAGGCGACCACCCAATTGTGCCAGCTTGCCGCCGACATTGGCCTTGGCGTGATAGGCGAGAATGGTGTCATTGCCATCTGCGCGCAGGGAGACTGCGGCACTGCCATTGGCAAAGCCGGCAGCACCACCCTGACCCTCGGCGACGATGATGTAGCTGTTGGGGGCATCGATGTCGGTGAGGGTGACATCGAATTTGAACTTCGCTTTTACCGGGCCCACCTTGGTGGTGATCGCGGCCTTGAAACTGGTGGGGCTGGTCGCTTCCAGTTCATCGCAACCTGGTATGGCTGCTCTCAGTGTCGCCACGTCATTCAGCGCTGCCCAAACCTGCTCGCGGCTGGCCGCGATGCGATGTTCGACGTTCATTTCCATGTCTTGTAATCCTGCAAGTCCTTAGGGGACATCTATAAAAGTACAATTTAACCGCAAGTCCTTAATTCTCCTAATTGCTCGTTAAATTGTGGGTGTCTCTATCTTTTCTCCTATCTTTTTTCTATCTTTTTTTCCTTTTTAGTTGCCGAACCCTGCGGTCATGTTCGGCGCCAGCGTTTATGACGAGGCCGATTGCAGCCATGCCAGTGCGGGAGATGCAGAGAAGGGGCTGACAAGTCTGGCCCGTAGCATCCAATAGTTCGTCTATTTGGCATTTTGTTGTAGTTCCCTGCTGGCTCTCTGGCGGTTTTTCTTTTACTTTGAGGGGCACGAGTCTTTCATTGAATCCATAAGAGAAAAAGTATGCAGAAGTTCGGCATCGGTCAGGCAGTCACCCGCATCGAAGACAGGCGTCTCACCACTGGCCAGGGCCGCTTCATTGATGACATAACACTCGCCAATGAGACTTGTGCGGTATTCGTGCGCTCACCCCACGCCCACGCCCTCATTAAATCCATTGATACCGAAGCCGCCCGCAGCATGCCCGGTGTGCTGGGTATTTATACGGTAGCCGACCTGCAAGCAGCCAACATCGGCAATGTGCCCTGTCTGGCCGCGGTAGCAAATACAGATGGTTCCGCATTTGTGGTGCCTCCCCGACCGGCATTGGCGGCAGGACGTGTGCGCCATGTTGGAGATGCGGTCGCCATGGTAGTGGCCGAGACGCCGCTGCAAGCGCGGGATGCAGCCGAAGCGGTTTGGGTAGATTACGAAAGCCTGGCGGCGGTGGCGGATACCAAGGGCGCATTGGCCGCTGCTGCACCGCAAGTTTGGGAGCAGGCTGCCAACAATTGCGCATTTGATTGGGCCACCGGTGATGCAGTTGCAGTCGCGCAAGCCATGCAAGGCGCGGCGCATGTGGTGGAGTTGGAGTTGGTTAACAATCGGGTTATTCCCACCTCCATAGAAACCCGCGGCGCCATCGCGTCACTGGAAGCCAAGACCGGCCGGCTGGTGCTGCATGTTTCCTGCCAGGGCGTGCACCTCATGCGCCGGATATTGGCCAATGATATTTTCAAAGTGCCGGAAGCCGACTTGCACATACTGTGCGACGACGTCGGCGGCGGTTTCGGCATGAAGATCTTCCTGTTTCCGGAATACGTTGTGACCTTGTTTGCGGCGCGCGCACTGGGGCGGCCGGTGAAATGGATATCCGATCGTAGTGAAGCCTTCGTCAGCGACAGTCATGGTCGTGACAATGTCACCCGCATGCGACTGGCGCTGGACAGGGACGCCAACATACTCGGGCTGAAGGTGAATACGATTGCGAACCTCGGCGCCTACCTGTCCAACTTCGCGCCGTTCGTAGCCACTGCGGCTGGTGCGGCGATGCTGGTTGGTTGCTACCGGGTTCCCTGCGCACACGTGACGGTGCAGGGTGTATTCACCAACACCGCGCCGGTAGATGCCTATCGTGGCGCCGGGCGACCCGAGGCAATCTATGCCATAGAAAGATTGATGGATGTAGCGGCTTATGACCTCGGCATTACCCCAGATGAAATGAGGCGGCGGAATTTCATTCCGCCCGAGGCGATGCCCTATGACACTTGTTTGGGTGCAACCTATGATTCGGGTGAGTTCGGCAAGAATCTCGCGGATGCCCTGATACTGGCGCATTGGAATGACTTCGAGACACGGCGCGCGGCAGCGCTACAGTGCGGCAAATTGCGCGGTATCGGTTTGGCCTGTTACATCGAACGCTGCGCCGGTGGCGCGCCGGAGCAGGCCCGACTGCAAGTAGCTGGTGATGGCCATATCACCTTGTACATCGGCACTCAAATCAACGGACAGGGACATGAGACGGCGTTTCGGCAAATTATTTGCGAAAGGCTCGGCGTGGAATTTTCAGACATAACAATTGTTCAAGGGGACTCCGACCAGGTTGCCTCAGGTGGTGGCACCATGGGTTCACGCTCGGTGCCGGTAGGCGGCGCCGCGATTGGCATGGCCGCCGTGAAACTGATAGAAGCTGCCAAACAAAAGGCGGCGGAAATGCTGGAGGCAGGAGTCGGGGATGTGGAATTCAGCGACGGCATGTTTCGCATCGTCGGTACTGATCGCAGCCAGAGTTTCAAGAGCGTGGCGCAAGCCGCAGCACCCTCCAATGGCGGTGCCAGCTTCGATGAGGCAGATACTTTTGCGCCGGGTTCTTCGACGTTTCCCAACGGTACGCACATCTGCGAATTGGAAATCGACAAGGTCACGGGCGCGATTGTCGTGGTGGACTACTCGGTGGTGGATGATTTTGGCAAGGTGATCAATCCCTTGTTGCTGGAAGGACAGGTGCATGGCGGTATCGGGCAAGGTCTCGGACAGGCGTTGCTGGAACATTGCTGTTATGATCCCGAGTCGGGGCAATTGCTGTCGGCGACGTTCATGGATTACACCATGCCACGCGCGGCGCATTTTCCCCCGATCCGGTTTCAACGTAACGAAGTGCCGTGCAAGACCAACCCACTGGGCATCAAGGGGGCAGGCGAAGCCGGTGCCATTGGCGCGCCGCCAGCCATCATCAATGCGATTGTGAATGCCCTGCGTGACCATAACGTGCGCCATGTGAACATGCCGATGACGACGGGCAGGATGTGGGAATTGTTGCAGGCGTCCGCGTAAACAAAAATACGGTCAAACAGACCGACAAAGGAGAGGTCTGGGTAAAGTAGCATTAGTCACAGGCACATCAACTGGTGTCGGTTTACATTTATCAGTCATGCTTGCGCAGCAGGGCTATACCACCTATGCAACGATGCGCAATCTATCGAAGCAAGATGCGCTGCTGAAGCTGGCGAAGGAAGCCGGCGTCAAGATCAAACTGAAAGCGCTGGACGTGCAGGACTCCGCCAGTGTGCAGAACTGTGTAAATGAAATACTCGCCGAGGCGGGTGGCATCGATTTACTGGTGAACAATGCCGGAGCCGGTTTCGTGCGCACCACCGAGCAGGCGACAGAAGCAGAAATCCAGTGGGTGCTGGATGTGAACTTCATGGGCGTGGTGCGTTGCACCAAGGCCGTAATTGCCCACATGCGGGAAAAGCGCAGCGGCTATATTATCAATGTAACGTCGGTGGGCGGTCTGGTGGGGCAACCTTTCAACGAATTCTACTGCGGTGCCAAATTTGCCGTGGAAGGTTATACCGAATCCCTGGCCAGCTATGTGCAACCGAAGTTTGGCATCAACTTCACCTGTGTCGAACCCGGCGGCATCACCACTGAATTTGCCAACAGTGTATTCAGCCAACTGCATAGCACCGGCGGTATGCTGGAAGACGAATACAAACCAATTTTGCAGCAATATATAGGAGCTGCACAGGCGCGCCGCGCTGCGCAAGGCGATGCCGGAGTATTTCAAACAGCGGAACAAGTGGCGCAGGTTATTGTCGATTGTGCCAACAATCCGCAGCCACCCATAAGAGTACGCACGTCCGCTTGGGCAGAGAATTTCTGTCAACTTAAAACCGGGCTCGATCCAGACGGCAGGAAGTTGCAGGCACTGGTTCTGAAAAATGTATTGGGCGAATGAGAGGTAGAGCATGAACGAACCAGGCACATCAAATCCTGCGGAAGAGCAAACACCACCAGCGGTTAGCAATCCTTACACAACCGCAAAAGCCAGAAACTACGCGCTCGGCATTCTCACTGTTGTCTACAGTTTCAATTTCATAGACCGGCAGTTGTTATCTATCCTGCAAGAGTCGATCAAGCTGGAGTTGTCCCTGTCTGACAGCCAGTTAGGTCTGCTGACCGGTTTTGCCTTCGCCATGTTCTATGTCACTGCCGGTATACCCATTGCGCACTGGGCGGATCGGGGCAATCGACGCAATATTGTTGCGCTCGCCATCGGTGTCTGGAGTTTTATGACAGCGATCAGCGGCTTCGTACAAAATTACACGCAGCTGTTACTCGCGCGTATCGGTGTTGGTATCGGAGAGGGGGGTGGCAGTCCGTCCTCACACTCCATCGTGTCTGATATTTTCCCGCCGGCGAGACGCGCCACTGCACTTTCGATTTATTCAACTGGCGTCAACATCGGCATTTTGTTTGGTTTCCTGTTTGGTGGCTGGCTCAATCAATTCTTCGGCTGGCGCGTAGCTTTTGTAGTGGTTGGCCTGCCGGGAATACTGATTGCATTCCTGATTCGCAAAACTCTACCTGAGCCAATCCGTGGCCTGAATGAAAATAAACAAGTGCCCGCCACGCTGGTCCCTTTTGCCGATGTAGTGGCACTGCTCTGGAGCCGACGCTCGTTCCGGCACATGGCGCTCGCTGCCGGTCTCAATGCCTTCGCCGCTTATGGCACACTGAACTGGTTGGCGTCCTTCTTCATTCGCAGTCATGGCATGACCACTGGTGAGTTGGGTACCTGGCTGGCAATGTCGACAGGATTATTCGGTGCCATCGGCGTATTCGCCGGTGGTGTAATAGCCGACAAGCTGGCCCCACGAGACAAGCGCTGGTATGTGTGGTTGCCGGCTATTGCCGGGTTTATCAGTTTACCCTGCATGCTGGTGGTGTATTTGACCTCAAGCCAGTACACCGCGCTGATTTTCGCGTTTGTTCCTGGCTTGCTGTTTAACGTATATCTGGGAACCACCATTGCCACGTCCCACGCACTGGTGGGACAACGCATGCGCGCTACTGCATCGGCAATTTTATTTCTGATATTGAATATTATTGGTCTCGGTCTTGGCCCCTGGTCAATCGGCATGTTCAGCGACTATCTGCAACCAACTCTGGGTGCCGAGTCGCTGCGTTATGCCATGGTGGCGCTGATTCCAACTGTACTATTCTGGTCATCGTGCCATTTCCTTCTGGCTTCGACCAGTTTGCGCGCTGATCTGGCGGCGTCGCCAGACTAGTTGATCAAAAGAGATAACTATATGAAAAAGATTATGCTCATCGCGATTGTCTTGACTGCCACAGCGACTGCCGTTGCTCAGGAGAATCCCTATCAGGTGATCTATCACTGGGGTGTATTACCCGATGGCCGACCCATGGGCGTCGTCACTGGCGTACATCCTGATCCGGATGGCAAACACATCTGGGTGCTGGAGCGGTGCAGTGAAAACCAGTGTGCCGGCTCAGACCTGCATCCGCTGCACAAGCTGGATATGGAAGGTAATACGGTACAGAGCATCGGTGCTGGCCTGTTCGCATGGCCCCACGGTTTTGATATTGATGCGGAAGGCAATATCTGGATCACCGAAGGCGCGCCGGCAGGTGATCCACGCGGTGAGCCTGGCTTTGAACGCGGCATGGGCCATCAGGTAATCAAGATCAATCAGAGTGGAGAAGTGTTGATGCGCCTCGGTGAAGCCGGCGTGGCAGGTGTGGATGCGGATCACTTCAATGGTCCGGCGGCGGTACTGAT
This sequence comes from Gammaproteobacteria bacterium, assembly GCA_009692305.1. GTDB lineage: Bacteria > Pseudomonadota > Gammaproteobacteria > Pseudomonadales > Pseudohongiellaceae > UBA9145. The sequence continues at coordinate 43,095 of SHZK01000006.1, forward strand.
CGCACCCAATGGCGAAATCTGGGTGGCAGACGGTCATCGCGGCGGCAACAATCGCATCATGAAATTCTCTGCCAGCGGCGAATTGCTTTTGCAACTCGGTGGCGGCATCGAAGACACCAGTCTCGAGAGCAGCCGCTTCAACGATCCCCATGACATGAAGATGGATTCACAGGGCCGCTTGTTCGTCGCTGACCGGGGCAATAACCGCATCCAGATTTTTAATCAGAACGGTGAATTGCTGGACATCTGGACGCAGTACGGTCGGCCCAGCGGCATTTGGATCGACGCCAACGACAAAATCTTTGTGGCTGACGGCATGTCGGGCGAACAGTGGAATCGGGGTTGGGAGCGCGGCATTCGAATCGGTGATGCGAAGACTGGTTATGTCACCGAGTTTATTCCCGACTATGAAATTGTGAATGGCAGCGGCATCGAGTTTCTGGCATCGGATGACGCGGGCAATATCTACGCTGGGCAAGTGGGCCGGCAGCGGTTTGAGAAATACGTGCGCGTGCGGCCCTAATCTTACTCATATTTAATCTTACTCATATTTAAACTTGCTCATATAAAGAGAAACTATATGTCATCGAATACCACCTATCTGCAAATGTTCTCCACTGTTTCTGCAGCCGGAGAGCTGCGCCTCGAGCTGGTCGAGAAAGCCATACCCAAACCCGAGGCGAGTCAGGTGCTGGTAAGAATTGAAGCGACTCCGATAAATCCGTCTGATCAGGGCGTCATGTTTGGCATGTCAGATATTGGCGCGGGCAAGTCCTCTGGCATCGGTAAAAATCCGGTATTTACTGCGCCTGTTTCCGAACAAGGCTTGCGTGTGATGAAAGCGCGAGTGGGTCAGACACTTGCTGTCGGCAACGAAGGCGCGGGCACGGTAGTGGCGACCGGTACCAGTGAGTTGGCGCAGAGTCTGGCCGGAAAGATTGTCGCAGTAATGGGAGGCAGCATGTATGGGCAGTATCGCTGCGTCGAGGCGGCGGCCTGTCTGCCACTGTTGGCAGGTCACACAGCCAAAGATGGCGCGTCTTGTTTCGTCAATCCATTAACGGCGCTGTGCATGATTGAGACCATGAAACTGGAAGGTCATACGGCACTTGTGCATACCGCCGCCGCGTCAAATCTTGGCCAGATGCTGGTTCGAATTTGCCAGGCTGATGGTGTTGCGCTGGTAAACATCGTGCGCTCCGAACAGCAGGCTAAATTACTGCGCGACATGGGCGCTAAATATGTGGTGAATAGTAGCAAGGATAGTTTCATGACTGACCTGACCGATGCGATTCATGCTACCGGTGCCACGCTTGCCTTCGATGCTACCGGTGGTGGCATGCTGGCTTCTAACATTCTCTCTTGTATGGAATCTGCTGCGGCGCGCACACCTGGCGCGTACAGCATTTACGGATCAGTTAAACACAAGCAAGTGTATCTCTATGGCGGGCTGGATACTTCGGTGACCACGCTTAACCGCGGCTACGGCATGGCGTGGGGAGTTGGCGGCTGGTTATTGCCCAACTTTCTGGCCAAAGCCGGCATGGAAGTGGCCGCACGCCTGCGCACTCGCGTCGCCAAAGAACTGAAGACCAACTTTGCCAGTCACTATACAAACGAAATTTCTCTGACAGAAGCGTTACAGGCGGACACCGTGCGCCAGTATTACGCGAAGCATACTGGTGAGAAATATTTGATTTGTCCGCAGCGGTAATTGCGCGGCGCGGTATTTGCGCAGTGCAACAATGCCTGCGCTCAGGCAATGCCCGCGCCAGCGACACCAACATACACTGAAAACAAGGACTGACTCGCCGTCATAAACAAGCGGTTGCGGCGCGTGCCACCAAAGCAGACATTCGCGCAGCGCTCGGGCAGGCGAATGACACCGATGGTGACGCCATCCGGCGCTACGATTTGCACACCAGGCAAGGCGCCGGCCCAGACGTTGCCATCTACATCGCAGCGAATGCCGTCTGCAGCAGAACGTACCTGCGTGTCGCCGGGCATCGTGAGCTTGCAAAGGCTGCGACCATTGCGCAGCTCGGTGCCAGCTACATCGAATACCCAGATGTCACGCTCGCCACCGGTGTCGGCAATATACAGACGACTGTAGTCGGGCGAGAAGCAAAGTCCATTCGGTGCGCCGGGCATATCAGTTACCATCTGGATATCACCACTGCTACCATCGACCCGATAGACTGCATTCGGTAATTCAGAGTCGGCGCGATTGCCTTCATAGTTGCCGCGGATGCCGTAAGGTGGATCGGTGAACCAGATGCTGCCATCCGGATGCACGACCACATCGTTCGGTGAATTCAGTCGCTTGCCCTCAAACGAATCGGCAATAACTGTCACTGCGCCTGAATGCTCATAGCGCGCGACGCGGCGGCCGCCATGTTCGCAGGCCAGCTGCCGGCCCTCATTATCGAAGGTGTTGCCGTTGCTGTGACCGGACGGGTTGCGAAACTCGGTGACGTGTCCATCCTCTTCCAGCCAGCGCATTTGTCGATTGTTCGGTATATCACTCCATACCAGGTAGCGCCCCGAACCATTCCACGCCGGACCCTCCGCCCAGAAGGTGCCGGTGTAATGGCGTTGCAGTGGTGTGTTGAACAGGATATAGCGCTGAAAACGCGGGTCCAGCGCGATCAGGTCCGGGTCGGGATAGGGCAGCGGGTTGGTGCCTGACCAGTCGCGGGCCTGATACGGAGGCAGCGTGGATTGAGCATATCCGATTGCAGGCAGGCACGCCGCAGTGAGGGAGGCTGACAGAAAAGTTCTACGCTTCATGGTTTACACCTCTGCTTTGATTATTTTATTTTTTACTTACGCTGCCGCGTCGAGACGAAATAGAAAATCAATCCCGTCGCGATAATGCCGATGCCGAACAAACCTTCTACCGGCCTGGAGAGCAATACAAACCACAGAGTCCATCCAGTAAGTGTCAGGAAGATCAGCGGTGGCAATGGATACAAAAATGTCTTGTAGGGGCGTGGCAGGCACGGTTGTCGCCAGCGTAGTACAAATATGCCGAGTACGGTGGCAAAGCTGTTCAGCGCCAGCGTGAATCCGGCGAACACGAGTATGGATTCAAAGGTGGAGGACAGAATGAACAACATGGCGATACCGGACTGCGTATAGATCGCAATCGCCGGCACCCCATGCTGATTCTGTTTGCCAAGAAATTTCAATGACGGAAAGTCTTCGCCGATTACCTGTATTACCCGCGGCCCAGCCATCGTCATGGCGCTGACGGTAGAGATGAGCAGCAGGGCCAGCACGAGGCCGGTGAAGCGCCCGCCGATGTCACCGAACGCGGCCTCCGCTGCGATATAGCCCACTTCTACCTGGCCCACCATCGCATCCATGGAAGCAGTGTGGAGAAAAGTGATATTAAGAATCAGGTACAGCAGCATCACAGTCACGGTGCCAGTGACCAGAATCCAGGGCAAAGTGCCTTGCGGGTTCTCCAGCTCACCACTCAGATAGGTGGCGGAATTCCAACCGCTATAGGCGAAGCTGACATAGATGAGTGAAACCGCGAACGCGCTGCTGGTGAGCAGCGCGCCATCGCCGGCAACAGGCAAGAAATTTACCGGTTGCGGCATGTCCACCCATATAAAGGCAGCGCTGCTGAACAGGACTATGATGCCAATCTTCAGCACGGTAAATACCATCTGCACGCTACCGCTGTTGCGACGATTGGTGGCGTGAATGAGCGTCAATATTATCAGCAGACTTGCTGCCAGTAATTTTTCCATCACGGCGCCCTGATCACCTGGCAGCACTGTTAGTGCGTACGCCGCGAAGGTCATTGCTGCCAGGGCGGTCGGTCCGGCGAAACCAATGGTAGCGGAGACCCAGCCGGAGACAAATCCGGCGGCCGGGTGATAGATGCGTGTCAGGAAATTGTATTCTCCGCCCGATCGCGGTAAGGCGGCGCCGAGTTCGGCGTAGGTCAATGCTCCGCACAGGGCCGCTATGCCGCCCACTGCCCATAACATCAACAGCACGAAGCCAGAACGAATATCGAGCAATTGAAAGCCGAGGCTTGTGAATACCCCGGTGCCAATCATATTGGCGATGACGACGGCGGTAACGGTCAGATAGCGAAATTTTGTGGGAGCCATGAGTGCCTGTGCTGCAACCTGAATTCCGGGAATAGCTGCGGCACAGTCTAGCACAGGCGTTTCAGTAGCGGCGCCAGTACCTGCCTGGTGGTGCGTGGACATCATTATGGGATTGGCACACAATTCAATGGCAGGTAATGTACCTGCCACCAGCGCTGCTGCAGGCAGCGCAATGAATGGCAGAATGCTGCCCAGAATCTGTGGCAATAAAGTTGTAAGTTTCATCTATGTCGCCTCCGCATTGATCTCTGATGTTATGTTTGATACATGACATGACGGTGATAAATTGAATGCAGCAAGTCGACGCGGCACGGATACGCCGGGCTGATGCTTGTAAAGCGTGACCCCGGCTAACCTGAATTGAAGGTTGAATCCAAGGTGTGGATCTGCTGAATAATGCTCACCAGTTTTCGCCCAGCTGGCAGGGCACCAGGGCAGGGCACCAGGGTCAAGTCTTGCCTTTTGCTGGGTAAAAATTTAATCCCTCCGTCATCTTAGTTCCTAAGGCACAAAGCAAGACTTGACTCCTATGACGAGGCACAAAGCAAGACTTGACCCCTATGATGTTTGACCCTATGACGTTGTCACCTTTGGCCCGCTTTGACCTACCAAATCCGGTAAGTATTTTTATAGCATTGAATTTCTGGCGAGCTGTATATCTGGTAGGGTATATCTGGAAGGGTGTATATCCTGGGAGGTATATATGAAGCATGAATTGGGCAAACAGCTGTTGCTGCTGCTGGCCTGCGGCCTGCTTGCCGCCTGCGCTACCGACGGGATTACTCCCAGGCCGCGACTGCCTACTGATGCTGAAATTGAACAATACAATGCGGTGGCGCCCCACGAGGAAAAGATCGTGTGTCGCATGGAAAAAGAGCTGGGCAGTCGCTTCAAGCGCCGGGTTTGCTATCGGCAGGGTTACCTGGATTCGATGGAGAAACAGGGGCAAGCGGTAGTTGATGCCATGCGCGCGGATGGCTTGCTGGACAATCCGCTGCATTGATACACGGTCAGTTGCAGACATGCTTTGGCACACATTGCCAGGCAAAATTGTGTGAACTGCATGCCGGGATCGTGGCAAACTTATGGGTAGCGGTTCTTTAAAGGGCACAGGCGCGATATGGGTATGACTACACGAGTGGCAAGGCACTGTTTACTACCTCTGGCAACACTGGCGGCAGCGGCGTTCGCGCCGGCAGTGACCGCACAGGATATTGCCATTACGCATTGTGCAGGTGCCTGCCCGCAATATACTTCCGCGCCAGCAGCAACCCGGGCCAAAACGGTAGTACACCATGTGTTTGCCGCGGGTCTGAACCAGGACACCGGCCTCGCTGACTGGGTGGCCTATCGCCTGACCAGCGACGCCGTTGGAGTTGCCTCATTGTTGCCACGCAGCTGGCAGCCGGACCGATTGGTTAAATTCTCCGATGCAGCCGAACCCATTGATATTAATTCCTCCGTGTATTCCCTGGCGGATATTGCCAGCACCGGCAATCCTTATTATGGCAGTGATCGCGAAGTCGCGGCCCACACCGTGGAACGCGCGCGCCTGGCACCTATTACCAGTTTTGCTAACACACCTTATTGGTCGGACCTGAATAATCTGACCAATATGGTGCCCATGGCCAACCCGCTGCGCCTCGGTGCCTGGTTGCAACTGGAGCAGGCACTGAATGAATTCGTCATCAGTGAAGAGGAGTTGTACGTGGTGAGCGGTCCCTTGTTTTTGATTAATCAACCGCTGACTGCAGTGACTGGTAGCGGGGTCGATTTTGGACCGGCCGCTTATTACAAGCTCGTGATCAGTAACTCGGGCCTGGCCGCCTTCGTGTTTCCGGAAAATCTGCCGCAGCAAACTGCATACTGCAGCCAGCAGGCGAGTCTGGAACAGATTGAGCAGATGACCGGCCTGATAATGTTCCCCGGGCGGGACATTCTCCCTTCAGCGAAGTTGCTGACCAGTCTTGGTTGTTCAGGAAATTAGCCAACCAGCGCCAGTTCCGGTTCGGAAAACTGTGACAGGAACAACTTGTAGTAGAAACCCTGTTGCGCCATCAGTTCGGCGTGCGTGCCCTGTTCGATAATCCTGCCCTTGTCCATCACCAGAATCTTCTCGGCATCCTGAATCGTGGACAGTCGATGGGCGATAACGAAACTGGTGCGATTCTTCATCAGTTTTTTCATCGCCTGCTGAATCTGCATTTCAGTGCGCGTGTCCACGTTGGACGTCGCCTCATCCAGAATCAGAATGTCGGGATTCGTCAGAATCGCGCGGGCAATCGTCAGCAATTGTTTCTGGCCCTGGGAGATGTTGCTGAATTCTTCGTTAAGCACCGTGTCGTAACCATCGGGCAGTGTGCGCACGAAGTGATCAGCATGCGCAGCAGTGGCCGCGGCCATTACTTGAGCACGACTCGCATCGGGTCGACCGAAGGCGATGTTGTCGTAGATGGTGCCACCAAACAGCCAGGTATCCTGCAACACCATGCCGAACTTGCTGCGCAGTTCCGAGCGGGACAGGGAGGCGGCAGCTTGACCATCGATCGTGATGCCACCGCCATCCAGTTCATAGAAGCGCATTAATAAATTTACCAGCGTGGTCTTGCCGGCACCGGTAGGTCCGACAATGGCGACGATGTGTCGCGGTTTCACGTCCAGCGACAGGCCTTCGAGCAGCGGTTGGTCGGCCTGGTAGCGGAATGAAATATTATGCAATTGCACGGCACCACGCAGTTCGTTCTCATCATGTGGTTTCGGTGTGAACCGGGTCAGCACGGGGTCCAGTTCTTCCTTCTCATCGAGAATTTCAAACACGCGCTCGGCGCAGGCGATCGTGCTCTGCAATACGTTCGCAATATTCGCGGTTTGCAAGATTGGCTGCGTGAATGAGCGAGAGTACTGAATGAAGGCGACGATGCTGCCGACAGACAGGCGCCCACTGGTAATCCACAAGCCACCGATAACGGCGATAAGCACGTAGCCGAGGTTGGAGATAAAACTCATTGCCGGGAAAATAATGCCGGAGATAAAGTTCGCGCGTTGGTAGGCGGCGGCGTGCTCACTGTTGATCTGCTGGAAGCGCTCGATCGATACCCGTTCATAGCCGAAGGCCTTCACCACCACCTGACCGGAGAACATCTCCTCGACGTGGCCCGACAGCAAACCCAGCTGCTTCTGTTGTGCGCTGAAATGTGGCTGCGACTTCTTCGCGATGAAAACGGTGGCGACACCATACAACGGTAGTGTGGCAATCACGACCAAGGTGAGCGCCGGGCTGATTGTCAACATCATGATGATGAAGCCTATGAGCTGGATCACCGAGGTGATCGCCTGCGTGGCACTTTGTTGCAGCGTCGTGGAAATCGTGTCGAGGTCATTGGTGACCCGCGACAGGATATCGCCGTGGGAGTGCGTGTCGTAATAGGACAGGGGCAGGCGCCGCAGCTTGGCGGCGGTGGCGTCGCGCATGGCTTCGACCGCGCGCTGGGAAACGCTGGCCATGATCCACTGCGTGCAAAACATGAAGACGGAGGACAGCAGGTAAAAACCGAGCAGCCACAACAGCACCGCGTTGATGGCGCCGTAGTCGAAGTCTGCTGCCTGTCCGCCAAAGCGCTGCATCAGGGTGCCAGTGATAAGGTCGATGGCCCGACCGACCAGCTTCGGACTGGCGATGGTAAAGCCGGTGCTGAGTATCGCCAGCAGCAGTACGCTGCTGAGTCGACCTTGAAAAGGCCGGAACCAGGTGAGCAGACGTTTGAAGGTAGGCCCGAATCGTTTGGCCTTGACGGTGGGTTGCCCGAGCGTACCCATCGGACCCCGATTCATGAACGCAGGTGGTGGTGCAGACTGGCGTTTGGTTTCGCTCATGCCACGTCCTCCACGCCAAGTTGTGAAGCGACAATTTCCTGATAGGTCTGGCAGGTCTGCAGCAATTCCTGATGGGTGCCGCGTCCTACAATCATGCCTTCGTCCATCACCAGAATCTGGTCGGCGTCCATTACGGTGCCGATACGCTGGGCGACAATGATGATGGTGGCATCCCGTCCCTCACGCTTGAGTGCCGCGCGCAGTTTCGCATCAGTGGCGAAATCCAGCGCCGAAAAGCAGTCATCAAACAGATAAATCTCGGCATTGCGGGTCAAGGCACGGGCAATTGCCAGGCGCTGCTTCTGGCCACCGGACAGATTGCGCCCGCCTTGCTGCAAATCATGTTCCCAGACACCCTCCAGTTCCTTGATGAAAGGCAGTGCTTGCGCAGTGCTGGCCGCATGCTCCAGTTGTGAGTCATTTGCGGCGGCATTTGCCACCAGCAAATTGCGTCTTACCGAGCCGCTGAACAAGGTTGACTGCTGCGGTACATAAGCAATGCGTTCGCGCAATTCAGCTTGCACGTATTTGCTGGTTACCACGCCGCCGACTTCGATGTGGCCGCTTTCGACATCGTAGAAGCGGGGAATCATGCGCACGAGTGTGGACTTGCCGGCGCCGGTGGAGCCGATGATGGCGGTGACCTTGCCAGGCTCGGCGCGAAAACTGATGTCCTTCAGTGCGAGAACTTCCGCGCCAGGGTAGCGGAAATTCACTCCTTTGAATTCAACCACAGCCGGTGCGATGGAACGCTGCGGCTCGGTCGGATCAACAATACCCGGCTGCATCTGTAACACTTCATCTATGCGCACCGCTGCAGCCTGTGCACGCGGCAGAATGTTGAACATCATCGACATCATCATGAAGCCAAACAGTATCTGCATCGCGTATTGCGTGAACGCAATCAAGCTGCCGAGTTGCAGGGTGCCTGCCTCGATACGAATAAAGCCGAACCATAACACCGCGAGCGAGGTCAGGTTCATGATCAGCATCAGTCCCGGCATCATGAATGCCATGAGTCGATTCACCTCGATATAGGTATCCGCGAGTTCATGACTCGCCGAATGAAAGCGTTGCTGTTCATGATCGACGCGATTGAAGGCGCGAATCACGCGTACGCCACCCAGCGTTTCCCGCAAGGTCACGTTCAGGCGATCAATCTTGATCTGGATGGACGCATACAGCGGAATTGCCTTGTTGGCGATGAACAGCACCAGCGCAATCAGTACCGGTACTGCCACTGCCAGCACCCAGGTCAACTGCGGATCTTTCGAATACGCCATGATGATGCCGCCGAGCGCCATCATCGGCGCCATCAGCAGCATACGGGCAATAACGATCGTGACCATCTGCACCTGGGTAATGTCGTTGGTGGCGCGGGTGATCAAAGTCGAAGAACCAAATTGATCGAATTCATGCAAAGAAAAACCGGAGACTTTGGAGAACACGGCGTTCCGCAGGTTTCGACCGAAACCACTGGCTACCCGTGCCGAGATCCAGCTCGACACAACAGCACAGCTAATGCTCAGCACAGTAATCAACAGCATGTAGCCGCCGATGCGCAAGATATAGTCGGTGTCGCCGCGCAGCACGCCCTGGTCGATGATGTCTGCCATCAGGGTTGGCAGGAACAGGTCAGCCAGTACCTGGAAAAAAACCAGTACCATCAATAGCGCGATAGACCAGCGCCAAGGTTGCAGAAAGCGGAATATTTTTAGCATGCAGTGGTTTCCGAGTGTTCCAGATGGTCGGCGGCGGCCAGCAACAGATTGGTGAAGTGTTTTGACTCTTTTGGTCCAAGCCGGGTAACGAGTTGGCTGAATTGATTCGCGAAATCATCGCGCACTTTCGCCAGGAATTTTTTGCCGCCGTTGGTCAGGGTCACCAGCACGACACGTCGGTCGGTGTCGTCATGCTTGCGCACGACGAAGGCTTGTTGTTCCAGACGGCGCAGTTGTTGGGCGACATTGCCCGCCGTTACTCGCAGTCGTTTGGCCAGCTCGGAAGGGCGTGCCCCGTCTGGTTCGGGCCAGTGCTTCAGCAACCACAACAGATGCCATTCCGCCTGGCTCAACTTGCCGTTCGATATCATTTTGTTGCCGGCAATGGTGGCACGGGTGAAACGCCGGGTGGCGGCGAGCAGTGCGTCGGTTGGGGAAACAGCATTGGTTTTACGAGAGTGTGGCATGACTGGATTTACGCGACTCGACCGACAGTTGCGCTAATATAGCAGGTGAATAGTTTAGTAGCTAAACAATAAAGTCGGGATAAATTGCAGACAAGAAAAAGCCAGGGTAGCAGTACGTGAATGTACTCTTACCCTGGCTGGTGTTTCAGGCAAATTGAATCAGCTAGTTGCCAGCGACAGCGCGATCTTCCTTGGTCTTGCGCTCCGCTGCCATGGTTTCGTAGCCAGCATCGTCAAGATGAGTCACGGCTATCCAGGCGTGGGACATTTCATCACCAGTGCGACTGCCGTCGAATACCCACTGATCCGGATCAGGATTGTTAGGGTTGTCGGCGGTATTGTCGTACCACTGCTTGATTACCAGTACGGCACCAGCTGGTACCAATGGCGCTTCATCGGGTGAGTAGATGTGGCTGTGATGCCAGGTTGCGCTCCAGTTGGACACCTGGCTGATTTGCGTGGTGCGACCGGTTTCCGGATAGAAAATTTCCAGAGAAGCGGCATTCATGCGCAGGTGCCCATGGGGCTGGTAGCTGTCGATGCGCACTGGATGGTCAAAGGAATGGAATCCTTGAGTCATGGTGTAGCCATTCGGTGGAATCACCAGGAAATTGTTCTCATAACCTTCACGCATCAGGTAGGCGCGCAGATCCTGTTTGTAGGGCTTGGACTGCTCGATGAAGTCTTCATCATGAAACCAGATAGCCAGTTCCACCACGTTGTCTTCGATCATGGTGCCATTAGCGGAAGGGCCAACGCCGCCAGGGAACATATGAATGTCCCAGTGCACGCGTGCGTCTTTCGGTAAAGTGCGGCACACGCCGTCCGGCATTAACTCGCCCCATTTACCCATGGCGTATTCAGTCAGGTAGCCGTAAGCCTCGTAATCACCATTTTCATCGGGTACCAGGATATCGGTGTTGGCGTGATGCACAACGGCGCGGGCGTCACCACGCGGTTTGACCTGGGCAGCCTTGATGCAACGGTCCTGGGTCAGACCGGTTTCAACGTAGTGTTTGCTCCACAGGTCATTGCCGTTGGCGGGAATGTCGATAGCAACTGAAGGAATAATCAGGCTGGGTGCGCCCAGTTCGGCGGCAAAGGTCCAGGCGTTGGGATCGGGCAGGTTTGCCGGGGGTGGGACCACGTCCACATCACCCAGCGGTGAGCCCTGATTTACCCAGGCGACTACCGTATCGATTTCAGCTTGCTCCAGCCGCCAGTCACCCGTGAGGTTCTGCAGGCCAATGCCATGGTCATAGGCATAGGGTGGCATTTCCCGGTTCGCCACTTTGTACTGGATCAGTGGTGCCCACGGGCGTACTTGTTCAAAGTTGGTCAGTTGCATGGGGCCTATGCCACCTTCACGATGACATACCACACAATTCTCATTCAGGATCTTGGCGACGTGAGAGTTATAAGTGATGGCATCGTCCTGGGCGCTGGCAGTGCCAATGCACAAAAGTGACACCAACCCGGTTACCAGGGTAAAGCTCAATCTGATATTTGCTGTGTTCAGCCATGTATGCATGATTACTCCGTACTCGAGAGCGTAGCGAATGAGGATGAGACCCGGGAATACTAAAGGACGGTTCCAGAAATGTCCATGAGGAAAGCAGCCTTGCAGGACACCTCAGGGGACTGAATTCAGCTGTTTGCGAGAACTATCCCGCGAATGGTTTAGCAGAAGCCGCGGGATAGGCAGTTGCCACCCTCAACCCATTGAATCGGTGGCTCGAAGTTTTGCGCGGTTAAGGTGTAGTTGGTGCCATCGAGTGCGCTACCGTCGTTTTTCCAGGTTACCCTGATCTCGCCGGAGTGCACATGGATGCCATGGGTGGTTTCAGTCCGTTCCTGCGCGAATGGAATACCATTTTCGCCTTCCTGGATGGCATCCATATCGGCAAGTCGGCCAGCCTGCACCGCGATGACAATGAAATTCTGGTGCACACTGAGCGCCAGCAAGGCTTCGGTGAATGCCGCCCGATTGCGATAGGTCTGATACGCGGGTAATGCCACTGCGGCGAGTATGCCGAGGATTGCTACCACGATCATGAGTTCGATCAGAGTAAAACCCCGATTGTGCTTTTGTGCGAAGCGTCAGCAAGTCATGACAGCAAGCATTACTCGAATACCACTTCGTGGGAATTATTGGGCACGTAAATTGCAACCATGCCATACGCGCCAGGATTGGGATGCGACACCCGCACCACATCGCCTGTGGTTGCAATGACGTTCGGACCATTCGATTGTGGGCAGCGCACCGATTGATCGGGAGTCTGGCCGCGCGACAGCATGTAGCCTATTTCCTCAAATACCAGGCGGCAGTCTTCCAGCGCCTGCTCAGATGCGCGGGCGGCGGCCACTGCCGGGTCAAATTCAAACACAGTGGGATAGGCATAAAGCATCAATGAGAAAAACAGCATCGATGCCGCGCCGCCGATGCCCAGCCAGATGATGCCGCGGTCCCGCGTATCCCTGGTTTTGGCGACGGGTATGTTGGTGGTTTCCACCATAGTGGAGGGACGACTATCGTCCTTCTTGAATAAATCCGACTTGGCAGTGACGAAGCGTTCAGACTCAATGGCTTTGGCGCATTTTTCGCAATAGACCCCGATTTCGGAAAAATTCGAGCACATACCGCACAGCTGTTTGTCACAGCGGCTGCAAGATTCAATGCTGGGGGCATTTGGATGGTTGTAACAGGCCAAGGTACGTTCCTTTCATTTCAAGCTGGCTGATTCTAACAGCAGCTCTCAATAATCGGCGAGTTTAAAAAGTAAAAGTGCGGAAGCCGCCACATTTTTTTCCGTGAATTTTTGCCAGCCGCCTGAATTGTTCCGCTTATGCAATCTCGCTATATTTTTCATTGCAATCCAATTAGTCTTGAGCGTTGATCTTCGAGCTTGCGGTAACAGGTAATTAGAAGCGCAGTGAACCGAAATCTAATAACAAGAGAGCAGATATATGCACAAGCAACTGCACGAACAGCGTTCATATAGTTTGCAGGTGCGACTCCTGCTTCTGTTGGGATATGTCCTGTGTGGCGCGGCCACGGCGCAGGCCCCAGCCACCTTTCCACCAGTGACCGATGCCATGCTGCAAAATCCCGCCGCGTCCGATTGGCTGATGTGGCGCAGGACTCTGGATAGCTGGGGTTACAGCCCGCTGGACCAGATCGACCGCAACAACGTCGACCAGCTGCGCCTGGTGTGGACGCGCAATCTGGCAACCGGCACCGGCGAGATTACGCCACTCGCCTATAACGGTGTGCTCTACATTCCCCAGGCGAATGACGTCATTGAGGCGCTCGATGCCATTACCGGCGACCTGATCTGGCAATATCGCCGCGCCATTCCGGAGGGGCTGTACGAGCAGGTCGGCGGCAATGCCGCGAACAATCGCAACCTCGCCATATATGCCAACCTAATTATCAATACCAGTGATGACAACTTCGTGTTTGCGCTCGATGCGCAGACCGGTGCGACGGTGTGGGAAACGCAGATCTTTGACTACAAGGTCCATGCCGCCACGCACAGCTCGGGACCGATCATTGCTGATGGTCGCGTTATCAGCGGCCGCAGTTGCCGACCCTGGGGTGGACCGGATGCCTGTGTCATTGCCGCGCACGATGCCTTAACCGGTGCCGAACTGTGGCGGCGTCGATTGATTCCTGCCCCAGGTGAACCCGGCGATGAGACCTGGGGTGATGTGCCTTTCGAGGGCCGCCAGCATGTCGGCTCATGGATGGTGCCGAGTTACGACCCGGAACTTAAATTGATCATCCTCGGTACCTCGGTGACTTCACCGGCACCAAAATTCTTCCTCGGCGGTCCGGAAAATACCCACCTCTATCACAACTCGACTTTGGCACTGGATGTCGAGACCGGGGAGATCAGGTGGCATTACCAGCATCTGGTGGATAACTGGGATCTGGATCATCCGTTTGAACGCTTGCTGGTGGAGACACGCGTCACGCCCGATCCGGCTGCGGTTAGCTGGATCAATCCGAACCTGCGCGCGGGTGAGGTGCGCAAGGTAATAACAGGCATTCCTGGGAAGACCGGCATCGTCTATACGCTCGACCTTGCTACGGGTGAATTCCTGTGGGCGACACCTACAGTGTTCCAGAATGTGATCAACGAGATTGATGGCGCGACCGGCGCCGTGACAGTAAATCCCGAAGTCGTGTTCCGCGAATCCGAACAGATAGTATTTGTGTGTCCAACCTGGACCGGCGGCAAGGATTGGGAGGCCGGGGCCTATAGCCCGCTAACAAATATGATGTATTACCCGCTGCGTAACACTTGTGCCCAGATGATTGCCACGGCAAATTTCGAGAGTGACACAGTGCAGACCCTGACCGATGGGCAAGGCGGGCTCCCGAACTATTCGCTCGCCGCGCGTCATCAGATCGCACCGGGTACGGAAAATCTTGGCACTGTGCGTGCGATCTCGGCGGAGACCGGTGTCACCAAATGGTTGTTTGAGCAACGCGCCGGCACCATGTCACTGGCGGCGACCGGTGGTGGTCTTGTATTCGGTGGGGATTCGAACGGGCGCTTCCGCGCCCATGACCATGACACAGGAGAAGTGTTATGGGAGATTAATCTTGGCTCATCGGTGAGCGGCTATCCGGTGACGTATTCAGTCAATGGTAAACAGTATGTGGCGGTGAACACCGGCGGTGGTCAGATCAACCTGACACCGGAGTTGCAGCCAAGCAGGGGCACCAATCTGTTTGTGTTTGCGTTGCCGGATTAGCGATCACTGACCCCATTGATTAGTAACGCCAGAACAGAGGGGAAAATAATGCCAAAACAGTGAAATACTCTAAACGACCAAGAACCATGGCGGCTGATAATATCCAAATGCCCACATCACTTACCGGCTGAAAATTATTTAGCAGCGCACCAAAAGCGGGACCAGTCAAATTCAGGCTCGCGGCAGTAGCCGAAATAGACTCAAGAAAACCCAAGCCGGTCGCCATCAACAGCAGCGTAACAACTATCGAACTGAGCGCGGCGAAGGTCATAAACCCCATCACAGCTTCTCTTACCGAGGGCCCAACCGCTTTACCATTATAAAAAATTGAAAATAAGCCGCGCGGATGTACCAACCGATAGAACTGTAGACGCATCATCTTGAACGTCAAAATATTTCGTACGATTTTGTTACCACCCGCAGTGGAGCCGGCACAGCCACCCAGGTAAGCAACAAAAATAAGGAGCAGTATTGTCGGCTGAGGCCACTGGCTCATATCTGCGGCAACAAAACCCGTACTGGTAATGAACGAAATCAACATAAAAAAAGCATAACTCAAGGATTCGCCGAAACTCTCGTAAACTTCCATTAGAAAAAGGTAAACGGCGAGCGCCAACCCCAAAAAAGCGATGATCAGCAAAAATGTTCGGGTCTCGTCATCGCGCCAATAGGGCCTGAATGATTTTCGGTGCAGTACCACATAGTGCAGTGCAAAATTGAACGCACCCAACAACATGAATACGTTGGCTATGGCCAGCAGTAAGTGGCTCTCAAAAAATCCCATACTACTATCGTGAGGTGAGAATCCCCCTGTCGCCACTGCAGCGAAGCTGTGGCCAATTGCGTCAAAAGCCGACATTCCGCCAAAATAGAATGACAATGCACACAGCGCTGTTAATAAGAGATAGATGTACCAGAGGTAGTGCGCCGTTTTGGCCACGCGCGGCGCCAGTTTGTCGTCTTTAATCGGGCCGGGAGTCTCCGCCTTCAGCAAGCGCATATCGCCGACGTCCAGCATCGGCAAGACGGCCACCACAAAAATCACGACGCCGAGCCCGCCTATAAAATTGAGGAATTGGCGATACATCAAAAAACTTTTGGGCATGGAATCCAAGCCCGTCAGAATCGTAGATCCGGTGGTGGTTAAGCCGCTGACCGATTCAAATACCGCGTCAGAAAAATTAACGCCAGTAATGAAATAAATGGGTAGCGCCCCTAAAAGCCCCATCACCACCCAGGTTAAAGTGGCAAACAACAGCGCATCGCGAAACGAAATGCGACTGAAGCCGGCGGTACGCCGAAACGCCAATACAATCATCGCGGCCGCCATGGTGGCCAAACCTGTTTTAAAGAAGACGGTGCTCAAGTTATCGTCAAACAGGGAAAGAGAAAGCACGCCAAAAATGACTTGGACAAATCCCATCCACAGCGTGGGGATCGCCAATAAACGTATCGTATTTTCTAAATTGACCATAGCGGGTTGTGAATCAAAAGGGTCAGAATCAAAGGAGAATCAAAGGAGAATCAAAGGGGTCAGAGTACCTTGATTTCAGCGCAATCACTGGATCAAGTTACTCTGACCCCTTTAATTCGCAAGACTTGACCCCGGTGTTTGCTTAATTGCTGGTTCCATAAGTAGGCGCATAGGGAACACCATCTGTTTCGGCACGGCGTGCACCAGCAAGAATGCCGGGCATTGCGTAATTGCCTTCATGACAGGCGTATTCAAATACTTTTTCATCGGTGCGACTCATGGGTAATTCGCCACTCCAGCTCTGCGAATAATTCTCCGGATCATTGACCGTAAACTGATAGAGAATCACATCATCACTCACGCGTGTGAAACGCTCTGTCACATGCATGGTGGTAGAACCGATAAACCGATGGGTCAGGGAAGAGCGCATACTTTCCTGAGGATGAAAACCGGTGGTTTCAACGACCAGCGTGTTGCCTTCATAGCGGCCAATGGAATCGCCCATCCACTCGTTAAAAGGCGGGTCGCGGAACTGCCCGTCCAAGCGAATAATTCGAGCATCGTGGTTCATCTCTGCCAGCAGCATGACATGGTCTTTGGTCTGCACGATCTGCGTCAGATTATTGTAGGCAACAGGTAGCTTGGGTGGCCCGGCCGTGGAACCAAAACCAACGAGACAGCGTTCAGCCAGGGGCCTGACTTCGGGACCGTCATAGGTTTCACGCATCTGCATATCAGCAGCAAAATTGCCGCGGCCTGACTCGCTGAAAGGTAATTTACCGTCAGCAGGATCGACCAGAATTGAGGAGCGGATTTCACCGTTGACAACAGCCAGGCGATTGCCCGGATCCATCCAGAAATTGTTATAACCGCCCACATTGACGCCGGGGCGTGGCGCTTCCCGTTCGGGATCACTGGGTGCGTCACTGGCTTCGTTACGCGTGTCTATCATCGCTTCAAACTGCATGGCTTCTTCGCTGGAGAGAACCAGTCTGCCGTTATAACGATCCGGACGCTCCAACACCGTCTGCGATGCTATATTCCAGTTACCCTGCAGATCCGGAATTCCCCATTCTGTCAGTGGCGGGGTGTAGCTGTTCTGCGCCAGCACTGACATGGAAAAAAACACAGTCGCTGTAAGTGGCAATGAACGTACAAGTTCAGCCGCGCGGATTATTTTTGGTATTGATGTCAACATAGAAATTCACTCATCACTAAAGCATGTATATTGATGCACGTGCTGTTACTACCGCTTCAGGTTGGCAGTCTAACTGCCTGATCTGTCACTTGCCAGTGTATGTTATCGTGCTAAAAGAGGAATCGGGGGTCAGGCCTTGCATGGCAATCACTGGATCAAATTACTCTGACCCCATTGATTGATTATTGATTTTTCTGGGACTCATTAAGGAGACAAAAGATGTCAGATGTTGCTGTATACATGGTGGTGAATTTGCACGTCACCGACGCCTCGAGCTACCGCCAATATGAAAAAGGCTTCTTCCCGATACTGAAGCGATATGGCGGGGAGTTCGTAACCTACGACGACAACGCCTCGACACTGGAAGGTGTTTGACCACGCACAGGCCGCATGATCCTTTTTAAGTTTCCGTCCGAAGTAAAGGCCCGTGCCTGGTATGCCCACCCCGAGTACCAGGCGCTGTCCGCACATCGGCGTGCGGGCACGAGGCTGGAGTTTCTGACGATGCTGCGGGGGCTGCCGCCGCGCTGAACGACTGTGCGCAGCCGCGCTTGTCCTGCATTCATCTTGCTCCGGGCGCAGGAAATCTTCCATGGCTGCCGCGTCGAATTGATCCAGAAAGTGCAGGTCGACACCTGCCGACAAGCCCTTGCCCGCACCCCGCAGGATTATCACCCGCACCGAAGTGTCGGCATCAGCTAGGCGCAAGGCGGCGTGGTACTCGCGCGTCGATTTTTCATCGATCAGGTTCAGCGGTGGACGGTCGAGCACGATCTCGGCGATGCCGGCAGCCACGCTATAGTTGAGGGTGTCAAAGGTGGTCATGTCAAAGGTGGTCACGTCAAAGTTAGCTGCGTCATTTTCTCTGTAATACCAGCGCGTCGATGGCATCGAGCGTGGTGCTGGCGTGTGCATCAAGTTCAGCGCTGGTGGCGCTGCTAACGGGATGCTCGATGATCGCGAATCCGTAACCGGACATGCCCAGCACGCGCGCCATCAATTCTGCCGCACTGACAAACTTCGATGTCATCACACCCACCGCCGGAGTGCCGATGCGTTCGCAGCTGATCGCGTCATGCAGACTGCATGACGAGCAACTGCCTCAGTCACCGAGACCGGTAATAGCCAGATCCCAGTCTCTGGCCGCGTCAATGAAATCCTGTTGCGCCGGGGCGCTGTAGTTTGACTTGGAGCGCAGCACGACTTCGGCAACCTGCCAGCGCTCTTTCAGCAGACGCTCGAGATGGGCGAAGAATACCGGCGTGCCTTCCTTGCCGTTGGAGATGAAGCCGACTCTCTTGCCTTTCAAGGAACTGATTCCTTTCGCTGGTTGAATTTCCTGCAGGTTGGATTCGCTGGTGGGGTCCAATACCTGAATTGTCATAGTGAAAAGTCTTCCAATTATTTATCTGTGTAATTCATGTTAGCGTTTGCATTATGTTAGCCAAGTTGCCTAACAATCGATACATACACCGATGCCGGTTGTGACCGCTTGACTCTTGGTGCCGAGCCACGGCGGGATGATGGCGCCAAAACCACCGGCGGGGCCGCCTGCCGCGACGACCAGCAGGTGGGCGGGCGAGGGTAGCGCGCTGTATTCCACATCACCCTTGTCCCGAATCACCGAGCCTTTGCCGACGCTGGCCCATTCGGCGCGCGTTATGCGGGCTTTACGGAAAAGATACTCCGCGACATCAGCCTTCGACCAGCCTGCGTTCTGCAAATGATCGCGATGTTGTTTGGGTATCACGACCACATAGTTGCCGGACCAGATCGAGTAATTACGCATATTGGCCCGCATCTCGGCGGCGTAGGTGTCCAGAATCTCCTCCGGCACGGTGGTCCACTCATTCATGATCTGGCGCGGAGCCCCGGCGGCAAGTACCGTGACTGCAGATGCTGCGCGCGGGATGCCGCGTAATTCCGCCAGAGACTGCCAGCTCGATCCTTCCTCGTCCTCGGCAATGCAATAACTGATCTTGCCGGGATGGCCGAGGGTGGAACGGTCAATGGCGCCGGGACTGACTTCGAGAATATTTATTAATCCGAGACGTATGGCGCGACCAATCACTGAAGTGGCGCGATCGCTGCTGCCGAGCACATTGAATTCACAGCCCGCGTTAATCTCTTTGCGAATGGGTCCGTTGAGGATGAGCAGTACGGCGCAGCCACCGGTACTGGCGGTGGCGCCGTGCAATAGAAACTCCGGTCGCAGCATGCCGGTCCAGGCGGTAACGACAGCGGGAAAGTGCAATGGCAGACAACCCGCCATCACCGCGTTGATCGCGAGCTTCTCGGCGATAATGGGTCGTTCGCGGACGGGTTCGATGCCGATGAGGGCATCGGCTTGCAGATTCGCCCACTCGAGGCAGGCGTTCACAGCAGCGGGCGTTGGTGGCACCACAGGAAAACCATCGGTCCAGCCACGACTGTGATAAAACTCCTGCGCGTCAGACCAGCAATCGAGTTCGTAGTGTCTGGATGTGAGCGCCATTAATCCTGTTGACCGGGCAGTCCCTGTGCTTCCAGGCGGCGCCAGCCTCCGAGAATTCCCGCCATCGCGTAGTTGCCTTCATGACAGGCGTATTCGTAAATCGGTTCTTCGGTTCGAACCATCGGAAACATTACTGTCCAGGGTGCAGTCCACGTAGTGGGATCGGTGATGGTGAATTCATAACCCAGTGTGTCGGCATCGATGAGCCAGAATTTTTCAAGCAGGTGCATATTCTCACTGGAGTTACCGAAAGCTGTTTCGCGGGCGAAGTGTTTCGTTTCAACGATCAGGGTATCGCCTTCCCAGCGCCCGACAGAATCACCCTCCCACTTGCGCGGCTGCTGCCGAAATTCCGTTGTATACATTTTCACGGGACGAATGTTATGCACCATCTCGTTGTGGATGAGCACATGATCGGCGGTCTGGATCAACTGCACATTATTGTTATAAGCACTCGGTATCATGGGCGGGCCGGAGTTAAAACCCATGATGCAGCGTTCCGACAGCGGCCGCACTTCCACACCAGCAGCCAACTGCGCCTCGTCTCTTCTGATGGCGTTTTTCGCCTCGGCGGCAGCGGTTAAAGCCGGAATGCGGCCGTTTTCTGGCGCAGTTACCAGCGAGGTGCGTCTGTCTCCGAGAATATCCGCACCGCGGTCATACCAGAATTCGTTATAGTCTCCGGTAGTCGAGGTATCGGTGAAGTTATCCCGGTCCCGTCGTTCCCGTTCCTCAAGCTCAAACTGCGCGGCTTCTTCGGCGGTGAGCGTCGCCTTGTTGCCAAGTGCCTCGGGACGCTGAAACGGCGTGATCGTGCGGAAGTCCCAAGTGCCTTGAAGGTCGGGATGGCCGTTCGCCAAGCGTGGAATATCTGTGGAACTGGTTTGCGCGAGAACTGTCAGTGGGACAGTGAGTGCTCCAAGCAGGATAAACAAGCAAGCTGCTTGCGGGTGACTATTTTGAATAGACATTCAAACCTCCATTGCTGCACAGCAAGAATAAAACCAGGAAGTGACCATAGCAGCGTTTAATCTACGCCTGCGAGAAGGAATTTTCAAGGAGATCAGCCTGTCGCAAGCAGGCAGGGTACGCAGAGCTGGGTCAGGGTTTGCCTGGTGCTGGCGTCGGACCCAGTCGCAATGACGAGAACGCCGAGTCATAGGCGGCCTTGAGTAATGCGCTTACTTCGGGGGTGAAATTCTGCGCATGCACCGTACGTATTTTCGCCCACACCACATCAATATCGGACTTTACTTCGGTGATTTCGGCACTATCGGCCGCAGTGAAAGCCACTTCGTAGAAAGGGATCAAATCGATCAATTGCCGGCGTAAGGACTGAACTTCGGTGCGCAATGCGTCCGGCAGTAGCAGGTAATAGCTATGTATGAGTTGTTCGGTTTGGATGGGAGGGTCCAGCGTTTCAATCTTGCCGATGAGATTGCCCTCGATGCTGAGCAGGGTCAGCTCTGCTTCTGCGGACCATGCTGAGAAGGAGCTCAGGCTCGCCAGCAAAAATACCTTTATACGAAGCGAGCGCGATATTTTAAAGTTTCGAACAGGAGGCATGGAGCGTAGTCCGAAATTGAGGGTCATGAACTAAGGGATCAGAGCAAAAACGGCATATCGCATTTCGTTTTACTCTGACCCGCTTTTGGCAGGCTTCGCTTAGGCCTGTATACAGAACCTTAGCGCCAGTTCGCGGCTGGTTCAGCTGGATCCGATTTCAGGAACCGAATCAGGTCGGCGTGAAACTGGTCGGGTATTTCGATCTGTGGTGCATGACCAACGTCCGGATACAACAACAGTGCCGAATTCTGCAATTCATTGTGCACATGCGTTGCGGCTGCCACGAAATCTTCTACCAGTTTGTCGTCTTCACCACCCATAACGAGTGCTTTGGTCTTGATGTGCTGCCAGTCATACACGACTGGATCGTCATACATGCTCTGACCAAGCATGCGTCGCACCATGGCGAAATGCGGGTAGTCGCCACTCAGGGTCTGGCCATAGCTGCGGCGCACAAATTCCAATTGGGCTGGTGGCCAGAAATTGGTGAAGTAAATCTGGTGGCCACGCAATATCGACTCATAAGAAGCCACGCCTGGATCGGAGCCGTAGGGATCAGTCCATGGGCGACTCAGTCGTTGGTCAGTCAGGCCTATCTGATTCACCATTACCACATGCGTTATAAGGTCCGGATACAACATGGCGAAGCGACTCACCACCATGCCGCCCATGGAGTGGCCAACCAGAGCAACCTTGCCGAGGTCGAGTTCGTCGATCAGCGCCTTCATGTTGGCGGCAACGAAATTGAAGTTATAAGGAATCAGCGGCTTGGATGATTTGCCATAACCGATACGGTCGACAGCTATCACCCTGAAGCCAGCCTCAGCGAGTACTTTAAAAGTGGGCGTATACGCTTCTGAATAAAAATTGTGACCGTGTTGCCAGATCAAGGTCTGGCCATTGGCGGGGCCGCTTGGTGGAATATCCATATAGGCCATGCGCATTTTCTGTTGGAAGCGGGTCAATTCCAAAAAGTGCACCGGATACGGATAAGGAATCTCTTCGAAATTGATCGACACAGGACCCCAGTCGACTGGTGGCTCGGCTGGCGGTTGTGCTGGCCAATTGGTTTCTGCAGCCAGAGCCTGCATACCAACAAAGGACAGAGTCAGAATCATCGAAACAGCAATAAATCGCAGCATTGAATTCAACATCGTTAACATTTCCTGCATTGTGGTAATGAATGTATGTATGACCAGAGGGGAGCACAGTATTTCAGATTACATCGGAATTTCAAGGCTATTCGCCTTTGCGGCCAGCGCCTTTGTTATGACCAGCTTTGAAGCCTGGACCAGCGGAGCCCGGGCCTTTAAAACTCGAAGCTTTGAAACCCGGACCTTTGAAACCCGAACTTTTGGAACCCTGACCTTTGAAACCTGAAGCTTTGGAACCAGTGACTCCGGCAATCTGAATTGCGTTTCTCGCATCAGACTTTTTTCTGGTGGCTGGTCGTGCTCGGACTTTGCCGGGAACAGAATTGGATTCTGATGGCGGTGAAGCCGCAGCGGGTTTTGATACTGCGAACTTGATGAATAACTTTTCATTGCCGAATTCGATGGTATCACCGGCAACGATCTGCCTGCGCTTGCGGGTTTCGGGCTTGCCATTTACTACCACATGCCCAGATCCAACTGCCGCTTTGGCTTCGGCGCCACTGCCAGCCAGATTTTCAAACTTCAGTATCTTGTATAACTCAACCGGCTCCCTGGAGATTTCGACTATGCGAAATCCGGCGGGTGCTGCCATCAGCTTTTTGCCGGTGGTGGTAGTGGTGTCTGTTGGCGTCTTTGTAGTCGACGTTACGGAAGTTGGTGTAATAGTAGTAGCTGTCATTTCTGGTTTCACAATAGTTCGCTGTTTGCGCCAATTTCGATTGTACGTTTAATGGCGCCATATAGACACTGCGCCAGGCCTGTTTGAGCTTGCCAAGGTCTATTTGGGTCGAGTCTTGCGCGCGGCGTTAATGCCGAATGCGCTGTTGAAAATGTGATTCGCAGCATCGCTGTCGATATCTGCTATGATGCGCGCTCCCCAGCTTGCGGCCACTCTGATGCAATCCATTTCGTTCACCTCCCTGGCACTACGTCCCGAACTCCAGGCCAGCATTGCGACGCTCGGTTATGCATCAATGACCCCGGTGCAAGCGCAAACTGTACCGCAGTTGCTGCAGAACAAGGACCTGATCGCACAGGCAAAAACCGGCAGTGGCAAAACCGCTGCGTTTGCCATTGGCTTGCTCAACAAGCTCGATGCGCAGACGTGGAGCACACAGGCACTGGTGCTGTGTCCGACGCGCGAACTGGCCGAACAGGTGTCTGCGGAGATTCGTCGGCTCGCCAGTACTATTCCCAATATCAAATTACTCACGCTGTGTGGCGGCAAACCCATGGGTCCGCAACTCGCCTCGCTGCAGCGCGATCCGCATATCGTGGTGGGGACGCCGGGCCGCATCTTGAAGCATCTGGAGAAACAGACTCTGCGCCTCGATTCCGTGCAGACACTGGTGCTGGATGAAGCAGACCGCATGCTGGACATGGGCTTTCACGACGACATCATGCAGATCATCGACACCATGCCTCGCACCCGACAGACCCTGCTGTTCTCTGCAACCTATCCTGAAGGCATCAGCGCTATCAGCGGCAAGGTGCAGCGTGATCCGGTTTCAATTCGGGTAGAAGCGAGTCACCAAAGCGCCGACATCGAACAAGTTTTCTATCAGGTGGAAAATCGCAGCCGAGTAGAAATCTTGTATAAAGTCATCGCTCACTACCAGCCTGAATCGAGCCTCGTGTTCTGCAATACCAAGCAGCAGTGTGAGGAGTTGGCGGCGGCGCTGGTTGCGCGTGACTTGCACGCATGCGCATTGCATGGGGACATGGAGCAGTTCGAGCGCAACCAGGTGCTCACCCAGTTCGCTGGCAAGAGCAGTTCGATTCTGATTGCAACTGATGTGGCGGCGCGCGGACTCGATGTGAAAGAGTTGGCTGCTGTAATCAATTTCGAACTGAGTCGTGATCCGGAAGTGCACATTCATCGCATCGGTCGTACCGCGCGCGCGGGCAGCAAGGGGCTCGCCGTCAGCTTGTTCACTACCGCAGAGCGCCGGCAATTGCAGGCAATCGAGGAATATCAGGGGGCGAAGGCACGCATCGCGAATGTAGAGTCACTGCTTGCGCCGCCCAACTTCAAACTGTATCCGCCCATGGTCACGCTATTCGTCAATGCGGGCCGCAAGGAAAAGCTCAGGGCAGGGGATCTGCTGGGCGCGCTCACCGCAAGCGGTGAAATAAGCGGCGATCAGATTGGCAAGATTACGCTGTTCGACAAGATCGCCTACGTGGCAGTAGCGCAACAGGTGGCAAAACTCGCGTTGACCATACTCGCCGATGGCAATATTAAAGGCAGGTCGTTCAGAGTGCGCCGCTTACGCTGAAAAAATTACCCGAGCCGAGCGCAATACTGCAATCTCAGTCGGTGTCAGCCCCAGTCGATCTCCTAACACTTCATCAGTATGCTCACCCAATTTTGCCACCCATCCCGACGCCGTGATATCGGCGTTGCGCAGTTTGAAGGGCAGATTCTGAATCAGGAAGTCACCGAGACTATTATCGCTCACGTTTGTGAATGATCCTCGCTCCAGCACCTGTGGATGGTCGAACAAGTCTTCGGGTTGCTGGTAGGCGCTGCACGGCACTTCGCTCTGGTTGAGCGCCACCTCGCATTCAGTGGCGGTGTGTGTGGCAGACCACAGTTCAATTTCCGCAGCGAGCAGTTTCAGATTGGTAGTTCTGGGGCCGCGTATGAAGCGCGGGTCTTGCAACAAATCCGGCCGCTCGATTGCCGCACACAGATTTTCCATGGTCTTGTCGGAGACGATGCAGATCATTACGTAACCGTCACTGGTTTTGACCGGGCAGAAGCGGCCAATCGCCAGCGGTTCTGACGATTGCGCGCGTTGGATGTGGGCAGGAATCAGGCTCATCATCGATTCCATCATGCTGACGTCGATGTAATCACCGCTACCATGGCGCTCACGTCCTAACAAGGCTGTCTGGATCGCACCGAAGGCATAGGTGCCAGTGAGAATGTCAGCGATCATGATTTCCCAGTTCGGTGGACGCTGACTCGCTTGCTCGTTCGCACCGGTCTGGGCGCGGGTATGCACACTGTCAAAACCACTGGCGGCATGCACAATCGGTGCATAAGCCGCGCGATTGACCTGTGGTCCGGATTGGCCGAAGCCAGAGATTGAGCAGTACACAAGATCGGGCCGATCCAGTTTGAGGCTGGCGTAATCAAGCCCGAATTTGGCCATGATACCGGGGCGAAAGTTTTCGATGACGACGTCGGCAGTGGCGATGAGGCGCCGCGCCAATTGCTGCCCTTCCGGTTTTTTCAGATCGATGGCAATGCAGCGTTTACCGGCATTGAAATGAGCGAAGACCCTGGTGAGGCCTTCGACACCGCGGGTGAAATCGCCAGCTCCTGGCGCTTCTATCTTTATCACGTCCGCACCGCAGTCCAACAACATTCTTGTACAAATCGGACCGGCAAATACTGCGGAGAAGTCGATCACCTTGTAACCGTGCAGTGGTTTCTTGCTGCTCATGAGTGAATCCGGAATTGCGCGCAATGAAGACGAGGGTCGTAGATTAACCTATTTCAGATTAAAGGTGTCTGCCAGGTCTTTATATTGCATAATCCACTCCCGCTTTCTGTCCTGATTGTCCCAGCTGGCTTCCTTTATTATGTGGTTCAAGAATCTCCGTCTGTATTGCCTTACGCAACCCTTTGATTTATTGCTTGAAGACCTCGAATCGCAACTGGCAGAGAATGCCTTCATCCCCTGTGCGAACTATGAAAAGTCACGCATAGGCTGGGTCACGCCATTGGGCAATGCCGCCAATGTGAATGCTGAGGGCGATGCAACAGACAACACAGCGGCAACAACTCCGGTGTTTACACATGTAGTGGGCGACTACATCATGCTGTGTGCACAACGACAGGATCGCTTGTTACCGGCATCGGTAGTGCGTGAAGCTACCGAGAAAAAAATTGCCGAGCTCGAAGCCCGCCAGGCGCGCAAAATCTATCGCAAGGAAAAGCGCGAGATTCAAGATGACATGTTCAATACACTGCTACCGAGAGCCTTCACTCGTTCCACCCAGGTCTATGCCTATATTTCCCGCTCCGAGAAATTGCTGGTGGTGAACACCGCGTCTGCGTCGAAGGCCGAAGAATTCCTGAATTTATTGCGTGACACGTTGGGCTCATTCCCAGTGGCGTTACCAGACAGCAAACGCGCACCCAGTGATGTGATGACGCGCTGGCTAAAAGGACAGAAAGCTACGGACAAGTTTGAGATAAATAACGACTGTGAGTTGCTCAATCCAAAGGATATGCTTAATGTAGTTCGCTGCAAGGGACAGGATCTGGTGGGCGAGGAAATCCAGGCACACCTGAATGCCGGCAAACAAGTGAAACAACTGGGCGTGCTCTGGAATAGTCTATTAAGCTGTATCATCGTGGACGATCTGAGTATCAAAAGTCTCAGGTTCGAGGAAATGAAAGCAGAGCCTGACAGTTTCGAGGAAGAAAGTGCAGCTCAGAAGTTTGATCAGGAATTTGCGCTGATGACGCTGGAATTAAGTGCTTTCTTCAAGGCCTTGTTCAAAGCCTTCGGTGGACTGGAAGACCCGAGAAACAAGCCGCTGCCAGATAATCGACAGAAGGAAAAACAGTAATCGGAATTTGATTGAGGGGAGCAGAGTCCTTGAGAGTTCTAGTATGCATTTTTGTAACGCTGGTGACAGCACCTGTATTCGCTGTACCTGATCTGTCCGGTATCTGGATGCTTAATATGCCGGATAGTGAAGGTGCAATAGTCTTCACGGCAGAAGGCCAGCGCATTCAAAGCGCATATGATCTGTTAGTCGATGACCCCAGTCTGTACTGCACCCCGGCCAGCGCCTCACGAGTGTGGGCAAATCCGAATGCGCCGATCAAGATTGAGCAGACAGAAAGCAGCATATTGATCAGCTATGAACTGTTCGACCTGCGCCGCGAGATTCCGCTGGGCGATGCCTCCATGCTCACCGACCTGCCGAGTACCAGGAATCTCAATGGCACTTATTTTGCCGAGATGGGTTCCTCCTTCGCGCGCTATGAGGGTGAGCGCCTGATCATTGAATCCAGCAAGCACGCGCCAGGCTATATACGCACCTCGCGCGGCATCCCGCAATCGGCGAACACGCGAGCGATCGAAGAGCTATGGGTCGAAGCCGACACGCTCCACATCAAACACACCTATATCGACGCGTCGCTGTACCAGCAACCCTTCGTGCTGGAATATTCTTTTCACCGCAGCAATGAGTCTCAAATCGCACTGTATGAATGTACTGATGCCAACTATGACTGGTTTGAAGAATTGAATGCCCGGAATTGAATGCCCGGAATTGAAGCGAAGCACCAAATTAAAAGAATTTAACCAAAAGAAAAAAAAGAAGAACGAGGAAACTACCCAATGAGAATTGTCCTGTTGCTGGCGGCGTTGATCTCGCTACCTTTGGTGACCTATGCCCATCACTCCACGAATGCGAATTTCACCCAGGAAATAATTACCGTGGAAGGAGTGATCGAGAGGGTGCGTTTTCAGAATCCCCATGCGTCAGTGCTGATCAAGCACACAGACGAGAGCGGTAAAGAGACGTTCTGGCTGGTTGAATCGGGCGCACGCACGACTCTTGAGCGGCAGGGTGTATCTCTCGATCGTCTGCTCGTGGGATCGAAAATCAAGGCGACAGGTCGCAAGGGCCGGCAGGAATTTACCATGTATTTGCGCGAAATTAGCTTTGAAGATGGCTCGGTTTTCATTCCCCAGCCTGATCTGAACTAACGACTTGCGCGCAAGTCGCCCAGCTATCTGATGTGGATCTGTCCGGTTTGTCAGGCATCTCTCGCTCGCACCGGCGAGCAATGGCAATGCGAGAACCGGCATAGCTACGACCGGGCGAAAGCCGGTTATGTGAACCTGTTACTGGCGAATCAGAAGAGCCGGCCCGATCCGGGTGACAACAAAACCATGATGACGGCGCGCCGCGCCTTTCTGGAACAGCATCACTATCTGCCTCTGGTGCGCAAACTTGCCGAAATAATTGCGCTGCAGCATCCTGCAAAGTCACTGACCATCCATGACGCCGGCTGTGGTGAAGGGTATTACCTGCACCAACTCTGTTCGCTTCTGTATAGGCCAGACTCGGTCATTACTGCCGCTGGCAGCGACATCTCCAGATCGGCCATAGAGATGGCGGCGAAGAAATATCAGACACTGCAATTCGCCATTGCCAGTAATTTTAATATTCCGGTAATTGGTAACAGCCGCGATGTGGTGCTGCATATCTTTGCGCCAGCGAGTGCCGCCGAGGTGCTCACGATTCTGGTGCCTCGCGGACTCTGGATTCGGGTCACGCCGGCGCCAGAGCATCTTGCCGAACTGCGTGCAGCGCTCTATCAAACCCCGCAACAGCACAGCGCAGATGCAGAAATTCCCGCCGGTTTCGAAGTCCTGCTGCAAACCAGGCTGCAATTCAATTTGAATTTGCCGGACCTGCAGAGCAGAAAACAATTGCTGATGATGACGCCGTATTACTGGAGCGTGGCAGCCGGGGCGATGGATACTGTTTGCGGGAAAATGTCGAAACTTTCTGCTGCTTTTATAATTCAGGTTTTTCGAAAAGCGCTGCAGTGATTTAACAACTCGTGCGAGTTTTTGTTGCGCACAGAATGTGCCCCCGTAATTGCAAATAGCCGGTCATACTTATTCTGTACCCGGGCGCGCGGTCGCGGACGCCTATGAGATGAGCAGCGGTGAAGCTGCTCTCGGTTCATTAAATCCAGCCATACGCTTCAATCTGGACGGATCCGAGTCCACTGATCGTGAGGGCATCTATGCCCCCAAAGTTACTACATCAGTGGGCAAGCCGGTGCAACTGTCGGCCTATGTGCAGGACCGTGGTAACCGCAGTAACTATGCAGAAGTGGAAAGCATTATCGTGCCCCTGGGCACAGAGTGGCTCTTGCATCAGGGGCCAGTTGCAGCTGGCTTCGAGCCCGCAGCCATTACCGGCCGTGACCGGGAAAAAACCGGCGCGGATGAGGATAGTGTTGACGGCTGGACTGTAGTGCAAACCCAGGCCACATTCTGGGAGCCTGGCGATTACGTGGTACGACTGCGGGTAGATAATTTTATGGCGGCTGACAGCGCGTTCGACAATCAGTGCTGCTGGTCAAACCCGTATGTGCCCGTGACAGTAGCGCCTTAGTCCTAGTGCGATAACGAGTTAATCGACACAAGGTGCACAGCAAGCGCTGTGCCCCTTTTTTATTGTTTAACTACCCGATCAGGGCAGCGCGTATACCAGCAGTTCAGGCGCAGGATCGCCGAGTACACTGATGGCGACATACTGCTTACCCTCCACACTAAAACTCATCGGCGCGGAACTGGCATTGGCCGGAAGCTCGATTGCTGCAATTTGCGCCCCGGTTAATTTGTCTCGCGCAACGAGATTGCCGCCTTCATCTGCAGTCTGTGCATGAATCAGTAATGTAGAAGTTACCAACACCGGATAACGACCGCCGCCGCCCAGTGCTGGTAATTCGATTCCTTGCAGTGCTGGATGATTCGTCACCCTTGCCATGCTCTCGCCATTCGGAACCTGCCAGAGAATCTCGCCTTTGTTCAGGTCTACGGCCGTAATAATCGCGTACGGCGGCTTCAGAATCGAAAGTCCCTGCGGGCCACGCACACCCTGGTTCGACAGACGGAAATAATTGAAGTTCGACTCATCGGCTGTCAGTGTTCCCATGAGTGGCACGGTGGGATTGTCTGCGGATGGCACATATAAAATACCTGACACTGGATCTATGCCCGCGCCATCCCAGTTGGCGCCACCACCGGCTCCTGGTCGCAGGATGGTGCCGCGATGCCCATCGTCCCGTTGCAGAGTGGGCGGTGTGAACAGAGGGCCATAGGTATAATCTTGCAGAATCGCGACTGCCTCGGCGTGCAGTTCCGGTGTGAAATCAATCAGGTCATCAAGCGTAAGCCCCTGTTTGGCAAATGCCGGCGGCTTCGTTGGAAAGGGCTGGGTTGCCGAAGGCCGTTCGCCTGGAATGCTTGAGGCAGGTACTTCTCTTTCAATGATCGGCCATACCGGCACGCCAGTGGCGCGATCGAATACATAGGTGAATCCCTGTTTGGTAACTTGCGCGACAGCCTTGATGAGCCTGCCGTCGACTGTTATGTCGATCAGGTTCGGCGCTGCCGGGTTGTCATAGTCCCAGATGTCGTGATGAATCATCTGAAAGTGCCAGACGCGCTCACCGGTGCTTGCGTCCAATGCAACCAGACTCTGGGTGAAGAGATTGTCTCCAGGGCGGTGTCCACCATAGAAATCATTAGTGGGGGCCTCTGTTGGCAGATACACAAATCCCAGCTCCAGATCCGCGCTCATTTGGGTCCAGACACCGCCATTGCCGGTGTAGCGCCAGGACTCTTCCTGCCAGGTATCCACACCATATTCACCTTGTTGGGGAATGCTGTGAAAAGTCCATTTCAGTTCGCCGGTGGGAATATCAAATCCGCGTATCCAGGTAGGTGGTCGTTCCTTGAACAGCTCGCGGTTGGAAGTGATCTGCTGCACCACGAGTACGTCGCCAACCACCATGGGTGGTGAAACTGATCCCAAGGGTTGCGCGCCGGTATAATCCAGAACATCCCGTTCGGCTCGGGGAATGCCAGTGGTCATGTCGATACGACCGCCAGCGAAGTTTGCATCCAATGCGCCCGAGCTCGCATCCAGGGAAATAATATAACCATCGTTGGTGGCAAACAGGATGCGCGCCTGTTCGTCCTTGCTCCAGTAGGCTACGCCGCGATGATGAAATCCCAGAGGGCTGACGGGACTGCCAGAGCGATAAATTTTCGGATCATATGTCCAGAGTGTGGCACCGCTTGCCGCATCGATTGCGGCTACCTGATTCAATGCCGTAATTATATAGAGCACACCATCGATCATGAGTGGAGTGGCTTGCATACGTCCGAAACTGATGTCGGCGCCGGTTTCTACTAATGCCGCCAGATCGAGATCAGCGTCGATAGATCGCCAGCGCCAGGCCAGTTGTAATTGACTGAAATTGTCCGCGTTGATTTCACTGAGTGGGGTGTATTTGGTAGAGCCCGAGTCGCCGCCGTAGCTGTGCCATTCGCCATCGGCACTGCCGTACTGTCCAGATGCACTCAAGCTGACAAGCAGCAGGCTGCTTCCCAGCAAGAGTGATACACGTGTTCCAGGGTTTAACATGGATTTCGGTCCTCTCAGGTGTTCAGTCTTCCAATGTACTCAGTTACTCAAGGTCCATCGCGCGCGTAATGCTTCCCGGTCCACGCGTTCGCCGCGCAGGTAAACATCGCTGATCTGGCGAGTATTATTTATATCATCCAGGGGATTGGCGTCGAGTATGACAAAATCCGCTGCCTTGCCGGCGCGCAAGCTGCCAACTTCGTTCAGACCAAAGGCCGCCGCTGCACGCGAGGTCGCCGCGACGATGGCTTCTGCCGGCGTCATGCCCATGCGCACGAATAACGCCAGCTCGACATGATCGGCGTACCCGAAAAAGTCGCCTACTGCGCCGGCATCGGTGCCGAGGATGATGTGATCTTTCAGTTTTAAAAGATTATTCGCCAGCATGGCCGAGCGTTGCTCTGCGGCGGCGCTGCGGTTGGTGGCAGGAGGATTGTAGTTTTCGTTTAGTGTCGCGAGTACGGATGCTGGCACCTGATCAGCAAAATACGGATCCTGAAACGCCGGAATGTACCAGAGCTCACTCTTGGTAATCATGCCCAAGGTCGGAACGATGTAGATATTGTTCTCGCGCACCAGTTCCAGGTACTCATCGTCTACAGCCATATCATACGGCATATGAATGAAACGTCTGTTGCCATAGCTCGCCAGCGTTTTGTGATCGGCCAGGGTCGTGGCGTGGGCAATGATGCGGATATCGTATTTCTCCGCAGTATCCAGCACGGCGCGATAAGTCTCAGGAGCCAGTTTTACCTGGGCGCCACGGCGTTCGTCCCGGGCATCAATCCAGATCTTGGCAATGCCCACTCCGCTCGTCGCCAGTTCTCGTACCGTTCTGACTGCTTGTTCCGGATCGGCAACGCTGTGTACGCCCCAGTAGTCGGGATCATCGGTAAAGCGCGGGTTGGGACCGCCGCCGGGAGAGCCCATACCCGGCGAGAGGTGATAGCGCGCACCAGCAATATTGCCGCGTAATTGTTCGAGCTTCACGGCATTGGCAACGTCTTCCTTGTCGCTGCCCGTGGAGATGATGGTGCCTACCCCATAGTAGGCATGACGGTATAGATGGTCGGTGAGGTTGGTAGCAGTGAAAAACTGCGAGCCCCAATCACCGTAGGCTTCCCAGCCAAGGTGAGCGTGGGTATTTACCAGCGCCGGAATAATAGTCTTGCCGGTCAGGTCGTGGCGTACTGCAGTTGCGGGGATATCCATGCTGGCAGCGGGACCGACCGCCAGAATTATATCGTCGCGTACCAGCAACGAGCCCTGTTCGACAACCGAGCCGTCACCGGCAATTATGCGCGCATTGTTGAATACGTGTTCGATCGCGCTGTTGTCGGCATCGTTGGTCGATTGGGCCTGGGCACCGGACAAGAACAGGAATGAGACTATAATCGCGCAAGCCGCAGTTTTCATTTTTTGTCATCACATTCGTTATTTTGCCAGTGGATCAGTTCGAATCTGGAATTTCACCATCTTGCTGGTTGTGCCTTTGCCACCTTCTGTATGCCAGTTGAAATTGGTGCCGTAATTCGCCCACACGGCGCGTCCTTTCCAGCCAGTATCAGGATCATCAATGCGTCCATCGAGACCGCGCGAGTAGAATCCCAGGGGATAGGGCACGCGCATCACGACCCATTCACCGGTTTCAGGATTCAATACCTGTAAAGAATCCGAACCAGAACCGGTGGCGATAGGAATATTTTCCCCGAGTCCGAGCGTGTTGAAATTGTCTACCCAGTTATAGTAATGAAAATCAGCCTTGACCTCGGTGCCTTTCAGGTTCGGGCCAGGCACTTCATACAGGGTCCAGCCTTCCTGGCAATGTTGCGAGTCGCCAGTGGCGGGACCATTCAGCACCTTGCATTTGCTGCGGTCGAAACTGGCAAGGTGACTACTGCCTGACAAGGCAGTCCAGATGATGCCATTCTTGTCGACATCGATGCCCCGTGGACCGAAGCCTTCATACTCACCATCAATCACTGGTACTTCATATACTTCAGTAATACAGGTCTCTGGTGGATTGGTGCCCTTGTCGAAACGGTAGATACGACCAGGAAATTCCGTGCCGCCGCCCCAGGCCACATCATCGACCTGATTGACGATGATGCCGTAGCTGCCTGGACTCATACGGGTATCCAGACTGGGATCGAAGTCCGCCAGCTTCTCGCCACCGCCACCTTCATTTTGGGAGCGCAGTGCACCCTCCGGTTCATTCCAGGGTTTGGTGATACGGCCATCGCCATTGGTGTCGACCACCATCGGGCACCAGCCCTGGGATAATTGTTCATCACCGGTGAGATCGAAAAGGCGGGTATTGATCCAGCCGAGGATGTCGCCGCCGCCACTGAAATAGAGTGTGCGGTCCGCATCGCCAGCGAATTGCAGATGGTGAGTGGCGAAGCAGGTGTCGATCAAGCCAAATGACTCGGTCGCAGGATCGTAATAGGAAGCCTGCCGGTCACTGCGGCGCGATGGGTAATATTGTGCGAATTTGTTGTCAGAGCCTTGCTGACACCAGGCGGGCAAAATATCACCGCGAACCTTGGTGGTCATCCAGATGCGTCCGAGTTCATCGAACATGGGATTATGGGGATCGGCCGGCCCGGTCCACAGACCTTCACTGCCATAGAACACGGATGGCACCGGAAACTGTGTGGCAAAACGCGACACGGCGGGATTATCCGCATTGTCTTTAACCGCGATTTCAATGGTGCGGAAGGCATTGGTCGTGGTGTCCAGCTCGATCAGGGTGCCATGCCCGCCATCCACACCATAGACCTTGCCGTTGGCATTCAGCATTGGATTGCGCTTGTCGGTCGTAATCTCATCATGAATGTAAGAGGATTCATTGCCCCAATCCCACAAGGTCAGTACCACATTACGTTCGATTCCCTGCGGGCGCGGTGGCACGGGTGGCAATTCGCCGGCGGCAATGCGATCGGTCCAGTCGGCGTACATGGCCATGCCGCGTTCGCGTCCGAAGCGTCCGGCAAAGCCACTCATAAACGCGCCGCGAATACCGATCGCGGTTCGATAATTCCAGGCCTCGACACTGGAACCCAGTTGCAGATGACTCAGGTGATCGAGCGTGCGGGTTAATTTATTGCCGAGTTGATGGCACAGCTGACAGCCCTGCTTGGTCATATCGATCCATTGCGCCTGGCTCTGCATCTCCGTGGAGATGCCGTTACCTGCTTCACCAGTGCCCGGGAAATTGTCGGCAGCGGGCACTTCCAGCAGCGAATACCAGTAGTTTGCCGGATAGACCTGGGCGGCTTCGGCCGCGGTGTCCGCTACCAACGCCTGCAGTGTGACAGCGGCGCCGATTCTAAGGGATACTGGTTCGGAATCTGACAGACCGTAGCCACGTATCCAGACTTTGTACAGGGCATCAGGTAATTCCGGCAGCAGGAAACGGCCTTCAGCATCGGTGACTACTATTTTTATGAAGTGAGTCGGAAGGTCATCAGTTTCGGCAATAACCCAGACGCCGGCCTCCTGCCCGTTGCTGCTTTGCACCCTGCCTTCGATGGTGCCCGCGGCCGCTTGGGTCTGCGCAGAAATTGACGAGACCATGGCTGCGATCAATGTCAGGCAAAAAGCCTGTCCCAACCGACGCCGAGCGGAATCTCCCTTCACCAGCAATTTATCGATCAAGTACATGAATGTCTCCCAGAGGTTGCTATTACACCAGATACCACGACGTCCTGATTTGTACCATTTTTAAAAGGGAGTGGCCCTGCAATTTTATCCCGGATTTCGAAAACAGCTTGGAATCGACTATGCAGCGCACGCCTGAACCTATACATTTGCTCATACTACTATTAACGGTAACAGGTATTAACGCCACGCAGACCCTGCTCAACAGACAGTCATTCAACTGCACATAATAAGAGACTGAGACATGAAATCAGACATCGACCGCTGGTTGACCGCGTATCAAAGCCGACAATTTAATCGACGTTCATTCCTGGCCTCAATCGCGGCATTGGCGGTAAGCGGTTGCAGCCCGACTGATAATGCCGGCAGCGCGGTAATGGACAGCACTAACGCCAATCTGACAGCGCTGGCACCACCTCTTGGCCCACCCATCCCAGTGCAGTCCATCAATCATATGACCCTCAGTGTGTCCGACCCGGCCGCGTCATTGGCCTGGTATCAGGGCTTGTTTGGCATGCCTATCGCTGCGCGTCAGGGCGACACAATCGTTATGCAGGTAGGTGACGGTCCCCAGTTCATTGCGTTAGGCGGAACTGGCGGCGATAACCCACGCATTACGCACTTGTGTCTTGCCGTGGAAAATTTCAACGACGAGCGCATCGTGCAGCTTCTCGCTGACAACGGTATTGCAGCGACCGGCGCATCCGGCGCCATGCAGTCGCGCGTGAGAATGCGCGGCGCCGAGGCTGGCGGTGCACCCGCCGGCACGCCCGAGCTTTATTTTGGTGACGCGGACGGCATCGTGGTGCAATTGCAGGATACAACTTACTGTGGCGGCGCCGGCTTGTTGGGGGAAGCATGTCTGGCCAGCCCGGAGCCGGCACCGGGTCCCGGACTCTTGCGCTTGCGCGAGTTCAATCACTTCACACTGTTCGTGTCGGATCAGGCGCGTTCCATCGAGCTCTATCAGCGTTTGTTTGGTCTGCCTATTGATACTTACCAAGGCGCCATGCCAGTGCTCAGAGTGGGCACGGGCAAACAGTTCTTGGCACTGGCGCAGGTGCCACAATTAGCCGGTCGCATCCATCATGCTTCCATGGCCGTGGATAATTTCAATGTCGAAAACATTTTTGCGTTACTGCAGAGCTATGGATTGACGCTGCTGGGAGAAGCCGCTGGCGCTACCGGTCCGCTGCAAACCTATGTCACCTTGCGTGGACCGGATCGCGGCGGTGCGGTCGATGGCACGCCCGAGCTGTACTTTACCGATCCCGATGGCATCCTGATCCAACTGCAGGATTCAAGTTACTGCGGTGGCAACGGCTATCTGGGCGATGAATGTGGCACGGTGGAGAATCCGACCGGCGCCAACAGTCCTGCAGTAGCTGGAAGATGACATGAAGCGTAATTTTCTTTTCGGTGCATGCATGCTGCTGTCCAGTTTCACGCTGGCAGCCACGGCACCGGATGCACAGACCACGGCCTATCGCACACTGCTGGATCAGTACTGCGTCATCTGTCATAACCAGTCAGTCGTCAATACCGTCGCCACTGCGAACGAAGACCTGCAGACCACACAGCTGCGCAATCTCGGCCTGACACTGGACCGCGCGAATCTGGCAAATCTCGCGGAAGATCCGCAGATGTGGGAAAAGGTGGTGCGGAAACTGCGCGTGGGCGTGATGCCACCGCCGCTTTATCCCCGTCCTGACAAAGTTACTTACGATGGTTTCCGTGCCTGGCTGGAAGCAGGGCTTGATCAGGTAGCTGCGGCGCAGGTCAATCCCGGCCGCACCCAGGCTTTCCACCGACTCAACCAGACCGAATACAGAAATGCCATTCGCGACTTGTTGCATCTCGACATTGATGTCGCCGAATTGATTCCACCCGATGCGCCAGACCAGCACGGTTTCGACAACAACGCCGAAGTGCTGGCGCTTTCGCCCGTGCTCATGGAGCGTTATATCTCTGCTGCGCATAAAGTCGCTGAACTGGCGGTGGGCGCTACGCCGCGCGGGCCATCGATCAAAACCTATGAAATTCCGTTGAACCTTATCCAGAACGACCGGCTCGACGAGAATCTGCCCTTCGGTTCGCGCGGTGGCGCGGCTATCGAGCATATGTTCCCGGTTGACGGGGAATACCGCATCCGAATCAAACTACAGACGAACTACGTGGATTTTGTGCGTGGTTATGACGCACCCCATGAACTGGAATTGAGCCTGGACGGTGCGCGTCTGGACTCTTTCATTTTTGGCGGTGATGCTCCGGGTGTGCCTGCGCCTTACAGCTACGCGGGCAACATCCGCGGCAGTGACGACTGGGAAGAATTCATGATGGCCTTCGCCGAGAAAGGCTTCGAAGTAGTGGTGCCGGTGGCAGCTGGACCACGCGTCATCGGCGCCACGTTTCCGCGCGAGATGTGGGAGTCAGAAGGCATCCAGCAACCAAGACTGTTTGGCTATCATCTGGCGGTGACGGAGTTGCCGGATGCGAACCCCAGTCTGGGCAAGATCGAAATAGAGGGACCGCTGACGGTGGTCGGAGCCGGCAACACACCCAGTCGCAGCCGGGTATTTACCTGTCAGCCAGCCAACGTCGATGCAGAGCCAGCCTGTGCCCGGGAAATACTTGGCACCATGGCGCGCCGTGCCTATCGGCGTACGGTGCTTAAGAGCGATGTCGAGGAATTACTGGCGTTCTACAGCGAAGGTCGCCAGCAAGGCGGCTTCGATGCCGGCATCAGGTTCGCGCTGGAACGGGTGCTGATTGCGCCGGACTTTTTGTTCCGCATTGAACAGGATGCAAGTGCTGCGGCCCCCGGAACAACCTATGCAATCTCCGCTACCGAACTCGCATCACGCCTGTCATTCTTTCTATGGAGTAGTCTGCCGGATGATGAGCTTCTGGATCTGGTCGAACGCAATGCCTTGCGCGAGTCCGGAGTATTGGAGCAACAGGTGCGGCGCATGATGGCCGATCCGCGTGCTGATGCGTTTATCAAGAATTTCGTTGGACAATGGCTCTACCTGCGCAATCTCAATGGCATCTATCCGAATCCCGCCGGATTTCCCGAGTTCGACGAGAATCTGCGCGTCGCGTTTCAGCAGGAGACGGAGCTGTTTATCGAAGACCAGATTCGTTCCGACAATTCCTTAACGGAGTTGCTGAGTGCCGACTATACGTTCTTGAATGAGCGGCTCGCCGAACATTATGGAATACCTGGCATCTACGGCAGTCGTCTGCGCAAAGTGACGTTAGCGGATGACCAGCGTGGCGGACTGCTCGGTCAGGGCAGCTTGATGATGGTCACTTCCTATCCGAACCGCACCTCACCAGTACTCCGTGGTAAATTCGTGCTCGAAAATTTGCTCGGCGGCGCCCCGCCGGAGCCGCCACCCAACGTGCCCGCGCTGGCGGAGAAGAGCGATGATGGCAGGGTGCTCAGCATGCGCGAAGCAATGGCCATGCATCGGGAAAACCCGGCCTGCCGCGTGTGTCATGCTGCGATGGATCCAATCGGATTCTCCCTCGAGAACTACGACGCCGTAGGCAAATGGCGACGCGAATTTGCCGGCCAACCGATTGATGCATCCGGACTGCTGCCCGATGGCATTAGTTTCGATGGTCCGGCTGGACTGCGAGAATTATTGCTGTCCCGGCCTGATGATTTTGTCGGTACGGTAACCGAAAAGCTGCTGGCCTTCGCCCTCGGGCGAGGGCTTGAATACTACGACATGCCGTCGGTGCGCGCGATCGTGCGCGCAACCGCTGCGGATGACTATCGCTGGTCGTCGGTAATTTTAGGTGTGATCGAAAGCGCCCCTTTCCAGATGCGGAGAACCGAGCTATGAACATCTTCAAAAAGAAACTGCCAAGACGCACCATGTTACGAAGCTTAGGCGCAAGTCTGGCGCTGCCATTACTGGACAGTATGATTCCGGCACTCTCTTCTGCATCGGCATTGGAGGCGCAGCCAGTGAAACGACTCGGTGTTGTGTATGTGCCGAATGGAATGGCGATGAAATCGTGGACACCGGCAACAGACGGGGCCGGCTTCGAGATCACCCGAATACTGCAACCAATAGCTGCCTACAAAAACCGCATGTTAGTACTGACCGGACTCAATGGCGTCGCCAGCAACGCTGGCGTGCACGCCAGTGCATCGACCCGATTTCTGACCGGCGTGACTCCAGCCCGGGTAGAGTCTGATCTGCGGGCCGAAGTATCAATCGATCAACTGGTAGCCCGCGACCTCGGCCGGCACACGCAGCTCGGCTCGCTGGAATTGGCACTGGACAAGAGTGATGTGTTCGGCTCCTGCGACATTGGTTTTAGCTGCCAGTACACCAGCACCATCGCCTGGCGCGACGCCAATACCCCGCTGCCGATGGAGACCAACCCGCGTATCGTGTTTGAGCGTCTGTTCGGTGATACCGGTACCACCGACCCATCGGTGCGACTACAACGCATTCAAAAAGATCGCAGCCTGCTCGACTCGGTAACCCAGCGTGTGGCCGAACTCAATCGCGCAGTTGGTGCCGGTGACCGTGCCAAACTCGATCAATATCTGGACGCTGTGCGCGATGTAGAGCGGCGCATCCAGATGGCAGAGGCTCAAAGCAATCGTGAATTGCCCGAGGTAGAACAGCCCTCCGGTGTGCCTGGTACTTACGAACAACATGCGAAACTGATGTTTGATTTGCAGGTGTTGGCCTACCAGACCGATCTGACTCGCGTCATCACATTCATGATGGGGCGTGAACTGAGTGGCCGCACCTATGCCGAGATTGGCGTGCCCGATTCCCACCATCCAACCTCCCATCACCGCGATGATCCAGTGCTTTACGAGAAGGTCACAAAGATCAATGAATTCCACACGAGTCTGTTTGCCTACTATCTGGACAAGCTCGATGCAACACCGGATGCCGAGGGTTCGCTCCTCGACAACACACTGATGCTCTATGGTGCTGGTATGTCAGACAGTAACCAGCACAGCAATAGCGGATTGCCACTGGTCCTGCTTGGCGGTGGTGCGGGCACGCTCAAGGGCGGGCGCCATTTGCGCTACGCCGAGGGCACTCCCATCAGCAATCTGCACCTATCAGTCCTTGACAAGATGGGCCTGGCGGTAGAAAAGCTGAGCAACAGTACCGGCCCACTCGCGCTATTGAGCGATGTGTAATGGTGAGACCAGGTATACCAACCATGTGGGCTAAAACTCCGCTGCAGAGAATGGATGAACCAACCCGCCGGGGTGAGAGCCGACCTGTTTTCGGCCGGATGCTGCTGTTGCTCTTGTTCCTGTGCACCGCGACAGGAATTGCCCGGGCGGCAGACGCAACTCTTATCGCTGCCGCCAGATATGAAGATGCGGCCGCGGTGCGTCAGTTATTGAGCGACGGCGTCGATCCAAATACCAGGCAGGCGGATGGCGCGACGGCGCTGCACTGGGCGGTGCACCGACAAGATCTGGACATGCTGACCGCATTGCTGGAGGCGGGAGCCGACGTCAATAGTGTTAATCGGCTGGGCGCTTCACCACTATTCATTGCAGCCGAGAGCGGCCATGCCGGGATGATGCAAAGCTTGCTGGCCGCGAACGCCAATCCGAATCTGACATTGCAGATGGGTGAAACTCCCTTGATGACTGCTGCACGTTCAGGTTCAACAACAGGAGTGGTTGCGCTGCTTGCAGCCGGAGCTGATGTTAACGCCCACGAGAATTCTCGTGGCCAAACCGCGCTCATGTGGGCAGTGGTGCAGGGACACGTCGAGGTTGCGCGCGCGCTGCTCAATGCCGGGGGCGATCTCGAGGCGCGCTCGATGGTGCGTTCCCGACTTATGTTTGCCGATGCCACCAATGGCAATGCGTTCGATCAGGGTGTGATGGAGCATCTCGGTGGCTTTTCGCCGTTGCTCTTCGCCGCACAACTGGGCGATGTCGCAATGGGTCGATTGCTGCTTGGTGCCGAAGCCAACATTGAGGGAGTCGCAGGCAATGGCGTCAGTCCGCTGGTGGTTGCGATCCACAGCGGTCATACCCCATTCGCACAACTGCTGCTGGAAAAGGGCGCTGATGCCAATGCCATCGGCGCCGGTTATAACGCTTTGCATGCGGCCGTATTGCGCGGTGATCTCGCTGGGGTGGCCTCGTTGCTGGAGCATGGCGCCGATCCCAATGTCCGTTTGCAGAAGGCCAACCCGGTACAACGCGCGAGTGAGGATTGGACTTTCCGCACCGCCCATATCGGCGCCACGCCATTCTGGCTGGCGGCCAGTTTTCGCGAAGCAGAAATAATGCGAGCACTGGCGCAGACTGGGGCCGATCCGCTTGTGTCGAACGAGGAACTCTGGGATCGGCCGCGAGATCGCGCAGATCGTGACTCCTGGACCGCAGTAGTGGTAGGCGGATTTGAGAGTGCACTGCAAGCTGCGATCAGAGGCAGCAGCAGCCGCGATCGTTACTATGTCATCGCCGAAGCCGACCCGGTCGGCGAAGAATTACTGGCTCTGGCAGCGGTAAAAGTCGCCGTCGAACTGGGTGTGAACCTGAACCATACCGACTTTACCAAGTCCACGGCATTGCATGACGCAGCAAGCCGAAACCTCGGGACAATTGTTAGGGAACTGGCCATGCAGGGTGCCGACATCAATGCACTTAATGGTCGTGGTCAGACCCCGCTCGATCTCGCCTTCGCCGCCGAATCACGAACTTCTTTTTTTGGTTTCGATCTATCAGTTTCTGGACCGACTGCGCGTGCAGTGTTGGAAGAGTTGGGGGCAGTGCGCTCTAAATAGAAAGCAGGGATTTGTTGCGCTGAGTCCAGAGACCTGCCAATAATCCAAGTAAGGAAAATTTATGTCTGCACAGTCTGTAAAGTCTGCAAGAATCATCCGATGTTTAATCCTTCCAGGGCTGCTTGCGCTGGGAGCTACTCCGCTGTCTGCTCAAGACGATGCAGCCAGGACAGCTGAAACTGAAAAACTGATGTTGCTCTCGCGGCGCGCTGAATCAAGCATGGATGGACCCTATACATTGACGCGCGCCTGGCCGACATTGCAGCCCGGCCAGACATGGGGCGCTGCGATCGGACTGATTCCAGATGACACCGGCGGACTCTGGATGCTGTTTCGTTCCGAGCCACCGATTAATTACATCAACACCGACGGCCAGATCACCAAGAGTTTCGGACAGGGCATGATCGTGCAGGCGCACGGTTTCTGCATGGACCGCGATGGCAACCTGTGGGCAGGCGACAGCGGTCCCTTCGGCGATGATCCAACTACTGCCGGTCGCGGCTTCCAGATGCACAAGTTCAGTTCGGAAGGAAAGCACTTGCTGAGTCTTGGACAAGCCGGTGTTTCACGTGCGGGCACGGATACATTCATTGGTCCCACCGCCTGTGCCCTGATGCCAGACGGTAATATTGTGATCGCTGACGGGCATTGGCCGCGGCCGTCCAATGCCCAGCAGGACGGAGATCGTCTGGTGGTGATTACACCGGCGGGTGAATTTGTGCGGGAAGTAGGCCGCATGGGAGCGGGGCCGGGGGAATTCATGGGACCCCACGCCTTGGCCTATGATGCACAGGGGCGACTCTATGTCGCAGACCGTTCCAATAATCGCATACAGATACTGGATCAAAATCTGAATTTTGTGGACGACTGGCGCCACTTCGGTCGCCCCAGCGGAATCACGGTATTGGCCGATGGCACCATGGTAGTCGCCGACTCTGAATCTGGCGCGCGCCTGGGCGGACCTTCGATCGCGCCCGAAGGCGGTGGCAGTGTCACACGCAATCCAGGGTTTCAGGTGGGCATCCGCATCGGCCGCACCAATGGTTCACTGCAATACTATATTCCGGGCACCCGACCAGAGGGGATGGCAGCGGATAATCTGGGTAATATTTTTGCGGGACTCACTGGTGGCTGTGATGCGAGCCCCTCGGGTGGCTGTCTGCAGAAATGGGTCAGGCAGTAAAGAATTTATTCTCGCAATATTGAGGACGTTATGAACACAACTCTTACTACTAAAAACAACAAGCTGACAATGTGGATCGGTGGCGGTGTGTTCGCCATACTGCTCGCCGGCACAGCTGGCTTCCTTGTTTTCTCCAGCATCTGTCCCTGCGCACTTGCACCCGGCGGCTTGCTGTTTGGAGACCGCGTCGAAACGCCAGTGACTGACTGGAATGAAACCACGGCCAATGAGGAGAATCTGTGCCAGTTGCAAATCTGGGCAGGTATCCGTCCGCACTCGATAAACCTGAATTGCATGGCCACTGCTGAAGGCGAGTTGTTTCTCAGTTGCTCAGTGTGTGACACAAAATACTGGGCAGCACGGTTAGGAGAGAATGAAGCGGCAACTTTGCGACTTGGCAATCTGGTGTATCCCGTGACCGTGAATCGCGAAACAGATCCAGTGGCGATGGAACGATCATTTCGGGCCAGAGTATTGAAGTTGCAACATACAGATCTTGCAACCATGGTGACCCCACGACCGCCATTGGATGAGCAACGCCCTGGTCACTGGTGGACTTTCCGCGTTACTTACCGCACTTAGACCTGAACCGGGGTCAATTGGCGGTTGGAGTTGGTCTGGAGACCTGACTTCGAGATACAGGTTCTGTCCCCAAATTTGAGGAATGATGTGAATGCGAAAGCACATGGATACATTCGTTGCCAATTTAATATTGCTGTTGGCGTTCTTCACAGCGGTAGTGCAGGCGCAGGAAGTAGTCATAAGCCGGGATGCCGAAGGCAGGGTGTCGGTGCAGGCAACCCTTTACGACGGAGCTGTTAACATCGATGGCAATCTCGATGAAGCGGTATACAGCGAACTCACCCCCATTACCGATTTCATTCAGCAAATTCCCTCGGAAGGTGCCCCCGCCAGCGAAAGAACTGAAGCCTGGGTCTACTTCGATGACGACAATCTCTATGTCGCCGCCCGTAACTACGAATCCGTGCCGGAGAGTCAATGGATTGCCAATGAGATGCGGCGCGACACGTTTCAGCTGCGCACCAACGATTCCTTTACGGTGATGCTGGATACCTACCTCGATCGCCGCAATGGTGTCGCTTTTCTGGTGACGCCGATTGGCGGT
Organism: Gammaproteobacteria bacterium; assembly: GCA_009692305.1. Taxonomy (GTDB): domain Bacteria; phylum Pseudomonadota; class Gammaproteobacteria; order Pseudomonadales; family Pseudohongiellaceae; genus UBA9145. The sequence continues at coordinate 87,916 of SHZK01000006.1, forward strand.
TTTTCAGACTACGCCATCTCCAACGAGGGCGATGGCGGTCGCGCAGTTAATTTCGACTGGAATATCGTGTGGGATTCCCGGGTGAGTCGTTTCGAAGGCGGCTGGACGGTGGAGATGCAAATCCCGTTTCGCTCCTTGCGTTATGAGCCGGGCGAAGTGCAGACCTGGGGTATTCAATTCCGGCGCATTATCCGGCGCCTTAACGAGGCGTCCTATTTAACCGAAATACCAATCTCGGCCGCACGGGGTAATTCACTGGTCGCCGGGATTTGGCGCATATCGGAAGCGGGCACTTTGGAGAATCTTCGAGTGCCAGCACGCAAATTGAATCTTGAAGTGAAGCCATATGGTCTTGGTAGTGTCACCACCAACCGCGAAGCGAAACCGCCATTTGACAATGAAGCGGAGGGGGAGGCCGGCGTCGATGTAAAATTCGGCATCACCAACAATCTCACGGCTGACTTCACCTACAACACCGATTTCGCTCAGGTGGAAGTGGATGAGCGGCAAGTCAACCTGACCCGCTTCAATCAGTTCTTCCCCGAGAAACGCGAGTTCTTTCTGGAAGGTCGCGGCAACTTTGATTTCACCACATCACGCGGTCTCGATATTCCCACCATGTTTTTCAGTCGTCGCATTGGTCTGGAAGGTGGGCAGATAGTTCCTATTGAGGTGGGTGCGCGTCTGACCGGAAAAATTGGCAACACGGAAATTGGCGCTCTTACCATCAACACCGACGCCGACAATTTCGCCAATCTCGAGTCCACAGAATTTTCTGTGCTCCGATTGAAGCGTGACATCTTCAGTCGCAGTAGCGTTGGAGTCATGGTGACAGACAGATCCGAATCTCTTGTCGGTGATGGATCCAGTCAACTGTATGGCATCGATGGCGCCTTCGATTTTCTGCAGGATTTCTCTATCGATACTTATATGGCGAAAACCGATAGTCCGGGACTAAAAAACGGTGACGACAAGAGTTATATGAGCAATTTCTCTTACGACAGTGACCGTTACGGATTCAACAGCGGCATGGTGGTGGTGGAGGAAAACTTCAATCCCGAGATCGGCTTCAAGCGCCGCAATAATTTCAAACAGTTTGCAGGCGGTGCACGCTTCAGCCCGCGCCCCGTTTCCATAGACTGGATTCGGCGTTTCAGTTTCGAGGCCAATACCCAGTCCTATTGGTCGGCCGATGCGGACAAGCTCGAAACGCGCAGGCATGATTTAAGTTTCAATACCGAGTTCGAAACCAGTGACCAGCTTAACTTCTCAATCGCGGATGAATTCGAGGTGCTTACCCGACCGTTCCGAATCGCGACTGGTGTCACTCTGCTGCCGGGCAAATACGACTTCACGAGCTTCCTGGCATCCTACAATCTGGGCGCGCAAAGAAAGCTTAGCGGTGTAATGTCATTGCGCGTGGGCGATTTCTGGAGCGGCACCAATACTTCGATCGGATTCGGTAGTGGGCGCCTCGAGTTATCGCCCCAGCTTTCCATAGAGCCAAGTTACTCAATCAATAATGTAAAACTGCCGGAAGACGATTTCAGAACAGAACTGTCCAGTTTTCGTGTGACTTACACGCTGTCACCGCGCATGTATCTGGGCGGTCTCGTGCAATACGATTCAAACGCCGCCTCGTTCAGCACCAATTTCCGCTTCCGTTGGGAATGGGCGCCGGGCAGCGAATTCTTCGTGGTATACAGCGACGATCGCAACACTGATCCCTTTGCCCATCCCAGTGGTCTGGAACTGCGCAACCGCGGTCTGGCCATCAAGATCAACAGGTTATTCCAGATCTAATATCGGGGTACTAATGTAATGAACCATCCCCACCCCTGCTAGGCATTTGCATTCTTGCTGCTTAGCGCCCAAGTTGAAAGTCTTTAACCCGGGAATGGAGATTGACATGACAATTAGTGTACTAGGTATCGATATTGCAAAAAAACACATTTCAACTTCACGGCACAGACTGCGCTGGCAATGCAGTTCTTAAACAACGTCTGCCGAGAAACAAACTTGCAGCCTATGTGGCCAACTTGCCGCAATGCCTGGTTGAGATGGAATCCTGTGGTGGTGCCAATTATTGGGCAAGAGTTTTTCAGCGAAGCGGTCATTCAGTAAAGTTGATCAGTCCTCAATTCGTGAAGCCCTTTGTCAAAACCAACAAAAATGATGCGAATGATGCCCAGGCGATAGTGGGATCAGGTGTTATCAGGTTGAGTGCCCTGTCCGTGTCGAGCACGGGACTGATTGCCTACCACACCGGCAGAGGCGTGCAGCCGAGGAGGCATTTGCTGCGAAAGGAAATAACTGAGGTAAACAGTGTTCCCTCACGATTTCCGTTGCAGCACTGCAGCTCGAGGTTCAAGTTCTGGCCCGGGTTTGTTTGAGTTGGACATAAACAGCAATTGAATATACTGTTCGGGGTTGTTGAAGAACCAACACCGAGCAATCTTAATGAGCAAGCAAAAGATGGCCGGAATCGCAACCGGGGTAGTATTTGTAGTCGGAGTGTTAGCATGGATGTTCACGGCTCCCTATCTGGGTAATGAGGGTCTTGCGCGTACGCCGGGCGTAATTCTTGGTGGCACACCAACACCTGCGCTGGCTGACTTCTCGACGCTTAATGGCAACGTACAGGGATTCATGCTTATGAAGCAAAGCGGGTTCCCGCCATTCGTTAACTATTTGTCCTGGGTTGGCACTCCTGACGGCGTAATTTCGGCCACTCGTCCGGATGGCGGACTGTGGGCGCAACGCGTGCGTGACGATGGTGGTGATGGCTGGCTGCGCATAGGCGACGCCACTTTCAAGATGAAGGCTACCGAAATTCTTGATAGTCGGCGCCTCCCCATGATGGAACAGTGGGCTGCAAAAGCCGGCAGAACCCTGGATGAGCCACTCTACCCAGGATCAGAGCTGCTGCGCGAATGGGAAGTTTTCTTCTGGACGCCCAGACCCTGATCTCAGGGAATAGCCATCAAGTAATAAATATCACAGCGGGCGGAGTATTTGCACCGGGTTACTAGACCGATTCCGCCAGCTGCCTGCCTTTACTCAGGAAATCCTGCCACAGCTCACCGTTGCACTGACTGGATTCAATGAGCACATTCAATTCAGTGGCGGCGATCTTGGCGCTGCAAGCACGCTGTTCGCTTTTGCTACCACAGCTTATTCGAATTTCTTAAGCAGAATCCTGCCCTGACCAACCCTACACTGGACAACAGCCGGTGTTATAGCTAGCTTTATAGCACTCAAGAAAAACCAATCAAAAAGCCCCGCATCAGATTCAAATTGGAGAGAAGCATGAACCAACGCCGGAATTTTCTGAAGTTTCTAGCAGCCAGCCCTCTGCTTACGAGCTATTCTGCTTTCACTCAGGAAGTTGAAGAAACATTGGGTGCGCGACTTACCAATCCGTCGGAAGTGATGAACGTGTTTGAGATGGAGGCAATCGCACGGGAGAAAATTCCGCCGGCGCATCTGGGTTATCTGACAACGGGTGTCGACAGTGATCTTACACTTAGGGCGAATCGCGGGGGCTTCTCGCGTTTTCAGCTAAGACCACGAAGGTTGGTTGATATCAGCCGCCCCGATACGAGTGTGAATGTGTTGGGTACGCAAGCCAGTTCGCCAATTTTTCTCTGTCCGGTGGGAAGTCAGGGGGCATATCACGCCGAGGCCGAATTAGGTACGGCCAGGGCGGCCGCTGCGAAAGGTCATCATATGGTCTTGTCCACGCAGTCATCGACACCGATAGAAGCAGTTGTCGCAGAGCGCGGTGCACCTATCTGGCATCAGCTTTATCCTACTAGCCGCTGGGAATATACCGTCGCCATGTTGCAGAGAGCGGAGGCTGCGGGCTGCACTGCAGTATGTTTGACGGTCGATTTGGCGGGCGGCCGCAATACTGAAACTCAAACCTTACTCACCCGCGACGATGACCGCAATTGCGCTTCCTGCCATACCGGTCAATCCAAACCCATGTTTGCAGGCTTTGATATGCGCGGTGTCGGGCTCACCGATCCAGCCATGACCTGGAATGTGATTGGGCGTATGAAAGAAGTGACCAATATGAAAGTGCTCATCAAGGGCATTGAAGTAGGGGCTGATGCTGCTCTGGCCGTGCAATATGGAGCCGATGGTATCTGGGTTTCCAATCATGGTGGCCGCGCAACAGAAACTGGTCTCGGCACTATTGAGTGCTTGCCGGAAATTGTAACGGCCGTGAATGGCCGTATACCGATTGTTGTAGATGGCGGCTTTCGACGTGGCACAGATATATACAAAGCACTCGCCATGGGTGCTGCTGCGGTCGGCATCGGCAGGCCTTATTGTTTTGGACTGGGTGCGTTTGGTCAGGCGGGAGTAGAGCGGGTATTGGATATCCTTAACCGGGAATTGCTGATCGCCATGCAGGGCAGTGGTACTCCCACGATCGCGTCGATCGGTCCTGACTATGTGCTTGATGCAGGATATAGAGTGCCACGCGGCAGGCTTGGGATAGAGATGATTTAGCAATCACTGCCACCGGCTTATTGAGCTCGGCAGATTTTTTCGGAATCTAAATTAAAAGGGTAACAACCAACATGAAAAAAATAATCGGCTTTTCTGTTTCAATACTTGTCCTGCAATTGACTGTGCTGTGCAGTTCGGCATGGGCGGAAACTCTGCAAGGCAGCTGGAAGCTCATCGCTGCCGAAGATTTGCGTGACGACGGCACCGTGGCTCGCAACCCATGGGGGCTGAAGCCGGTCGGCGCTATCGTCGTGGAAGCTGGTTCCTGTTATGTACAGATCATGTCTGGCGACGTCCCGAGTTTCCCCGCTACCGTATTGACAGTGGGCGAGCAGATGATTGCCTCCCTGTTATCTTCTTACATCGCCTACACCGGTCCCTGCACTTTTGATGACGCCGCGGGTACCACAACCATGACAGTGGAAGCGGCATGGCGCCCTGACTACGTTGGCACCTCACAAACCAGATTCTACCGGTTCGAAGGCAACACCTTGTTATATGGCCCAGCGCAAGGCTCCATTCGCTTCGGTGACGAGCGTCTGACCCGTCGCCTCACCCTCGTACGACCTTGAAAAAACTCTATACGACAGGCTGGTCTGATTACGAACTGATTGACGCTGGTGGAGGTAAGAAATTAGAGCGGTGGGGTGAAATCACTACGATTCGCCCTGAAATTCAGGCGTATTTTAAATCGGCTAAGCCCGTCGCAGAGTGGCTTAAAATAGCGCACTGGGAGTTTATCGAAACAGGTGCGCAATCTGGCGCATGGAAACCAATTAAAAAAGATGCACCAGGTGAGTGGTCTATTCAATATGGTGATCTTTTTTTCCAATTAAAACTGACCAAATTCAAGCACGTTGGTTTGTTTCCCGAACAGCGCACGAACTGGGATTTTATTCATGCGCATTTAAACCCCTCGGCAAAATTCATGAACCTTTTCGCATACACCGGGGCCGCTTCACTAGTGGCTAAAAAGACCGGCGCCGAAACCATACATGTGGATTCCGTCAAACAACTGATTTCCTGGGCAAGTGAAAACATGGCAGCGTCCAGGCTCGATGCAATCAAATGGGTGCATGAGGACGCGCTGAAATTTGCTGCCAGAGAAGTGAACAGGGGCAATCAGTATGACGGAATTGTAATGGATCCTCCGGCATGGGGCATAGGAGCAAAAAAGGAAAAGTGGAAACTTGAAGACAAGCTTGATGAGCTTCTGCACAACTCAAAACAACTGATCAAGCAAAAAGGATTTTTGATTCTCAATACCTATTCGCCCAAGGTGGATGGAAAGACGGTGGCGCTGCTCGCCAAAAAGTATTTCGGCGATCGCAACTTTGAAGTCAGTGAATTGTGGATGCGCACCACAACAGGCAAAGAGTTGTACTACGGCAATGTATTGCGGGTTTATACAGCCTGACCGGCAACATAGGCAGAAGACCAGGCCCATTGGAAATTGAATCCACCCAGATGGCCGCTAACGTCCAGTACTTCGCCAATAAAATACAGGCCGCTTTGATTTTTTGCCTCCATGGTTCTCGAGCTAATGCCATTGGTATCCACTCCGCCCAGGGTAACCTCTGCTGTTCGATAGCCTTCTGTGCCTGACGGCTTTAATGACCAGCAATTGATTTGCTGTCCGATTGAGCGCAGTTGTTTGTCAGAAAATTCAAGCAAGGGTGTCTCTGCCTGTTGCGGCCACCACAGCGCCTGTAACTCAATGGTGATCGACTTGGCGATGTTCTGGCTGAGAAAGTTTTTTAGCTGGGTTTTTACCTTGTCGCGCTTGGCCTGTAGAAGCCATTCTGTGGCGTCGAATGCAGGCAACAGATTAATTTCAATTTCAGTCCCCTCACGCCAGTAATTGGAAATCTGTAGTACTGCCGGGCCACTGATGCCGCGATGTGTAAACAGTAGTTGTTCAGTAAACGCGCGTCCATTGCAGTGAATCTCAACTTCAAGCGATGTGCCAGACAGGCGCTCGCACACTGGTTTCATGAAATCAGAAAACATGAAGGGTACCAAGCCACTGCGACGCTCGGTGACTTCAAGCTTGAACTGTTCAGCAATCTCGTAACCGATGGCGCTACCGCCGAGCGAGGGAACCGACAGTGCGCCACTGGCTACTACCAGTGAGTGGCATGTCAACTTTTGCGTTTGCTTTGGTTCACTTGCGCAATGGGTTATTTCAAGTTGATACCGATTATTGTGCGCAGCAGATTCAATACTGGCAATCTGGGTTATCTCGCAATGAGTTCTGATTTCCACGCTGGACTGGGCACATTCCGCCTGCAACATGGCCACGATCTCTTTCGCTGAGTTCACACAAAACAATTGACCGTGTTTGCGTTCTTCGTATTCAATCTGGTGCCGCTCAACCAGGTCGATGAAATCCCATTGGCTATAAGTGCTCAATGCCGATTTACAAAAATGCGGATTTTTGGAAATAAAATTGTCCGCCGTCACGAATCGATTGGTGAAATTGCAACGGCCCCCGCCTGACATCAGGATTTTTTTGCCAATCTTGTTGGCTTTCTCCAGCACCAACACCCGCCGCCCACGGCTCGCTGCCGTCGCTGCACAGAACAGACCGGCAGCGCCTGCACCGAGGATGATTACGTCGTAGTTGGTTGGGGAAGGTCGATTCATTGTGTTCAAAACTATATAGCAGTGAAATCTGCTTTTGACGCGGTTCCATGCTAGTCGATATAGGCATCGACACCACAGAGATCGCTATTTTTTCGGTTGGTGGCGCGCTCAGGAATCAATTGCAGGCAAGAGAATTTTAAGTAGGCCGTGCGACCGCTTCATCAGTACTACTTTACTAGAACGGCTGGATCAGAGAGTGCAGGGCTCTGTGCTGTGGTTTGCGCAGAAATCTGAATCAAAATCAGGCGCTGGTCTCCAGGCGGTCGCGACCTTGTTTCTTCGCCACATATAGTGCCTGATCGGTGCGTTTCAATAAATCGTCAGCATTCTCACCTGATCTGCGCGCGGCGAGTCCGGCTGAAATGGTAATACCTGGAACAGGTCTGCCGCTGCCATCGCTAATCACGGTTTCCTGAATAGCCTTGCGCAGGCGTTCGCCGGCGACGATGCCACTTTGTAAATCAGTTTCAGGCAACAGCACGCAAAATTCTTCACCGCCGTACCTTGTGACCAAATCAATTGGCCGTACTTTCTTGACCAGAGTATCGGCGACGATACGCAGTGCTTTGTCGCCTTCTGCGTGGCCGTATTTGTCATTGAATTTCTTGAAGTGATCGACATCGATCATGAGCGCGCAGAAAGGCAGTTCATCTTGCTCACTGCGTTGCAGGAGTCGCGGTAACATCTCGTCCAGCCAGCGGCGATTATAGACGCCGGTCAGGCCTTCGGTCAGGGCTTGTTGTTCAAACTTCGATTGCAGATTCTCACTCAATACCAGAGAAATATTACTGGAGCGCATCCGCACAGAAAGCTGCATTAACAGATTCGTACAGAAAACATGGAATGCGCGTGTTACGCGCCAGAATGTCTCCTCGTCCACGTACAACAGCAACGTATCGCCGGTGGCTACGACGTGCGCGGATGCGGTACTGCCATCGATAACCGAGAGTTCGCCGACAGTTTGACCTTGACCTAATTCGGCCGCTTCCCGTCGATGTTCGTCATCAAGATAGATCTTCAATGAACCGCGTAGAACCAGAAACGTGGTGCGATTGGACTGACCTTTCTCAAGCAACACTTCGCCATCGCTGAGATTGTGAACTTCGCAGTGCCGCAATAATTCCCAGATCGGATCCAGCAATACATCGCGAAAGACTTGAAACTGACTTAGCTGTTCGCGGGAGAATTTTTCTGGCGAAATCATGATAGTGTCATACCAGCGCTGCTTGCTTGCATCGATTTGAGTATGGGAAGAATAGTAAATATTGGGGTCAGAGTAAAACTACATTGGAAGGGCGGGATAAGGGAATGGTGCCCAGGGGCAGAATCGAACTGCCGACACGAGGATTTTCAGTCCTCTGCTCTACCGACTGAGCTACCTGGGCTTATTGAATCTACTGAGTTCGTGACCCTCAAAATCTCGGAAGGAACCTGAGAAATGTCACTTTTTGCGCAAGGCGCGTATTAAACATTTCCCCGGTTTGATAGTCAAGGCGAGCCGCGAATTTACTCGCTTTGCGGGACATAGCCCTCAGCGCGGTCGAATATCTCATTGCTCAGGAACAGGTCCATTTGCTGCTGCAGGTATTTGCGGTGATCCGCAGTGGCTAGATTGAGGTGTTTTTCATTGATCAGCATAGTCTGGTGGGTCTGCCACTCGCTCCAGGCCTGTTGCGACACGGTTTCGTAGATCTGCTGACCTTTGGGTCCCGGGTAAGGCGGCTGCATCAGGCCGGGCAGTTGCTTCTGGTACTTCCGGCAGTTCACCATTCTCGGCATGTTCATTCCTCTTTATATACACGGTCCCATAGGGATCTACGCTAGATCGAGCCGAATCGCAATATTGGCGCTAACTCTCATCTGGACTTGCGCATGTTACAGGCTGGCGTGAGGCGTGCAAGCCCGTGATTGTATTGTATGGCTACGCTGGTATATTCGAGAGCGTGTCCGCTACCGCCTTGACTAAAATGGATGGATTTATGCAAGCCCAAACCAAATTTTCCCTGTTATCACTATTAATACTTCCCGGGTCCGTTTTCGCCCAGACCGGGGAAGTTACCTTTCATAAAGACATCGAACCGATTCTGCAACGCAGCTGCCAAAACTGCCATCGTGTCGGCGGTGGTGGCCCCATGCCATTGGTGACTTACGAGGAAGTGGCCCCGTTTGCCGGACTAATTGAATTCAAGACCGGTCTCAGGGATCGGGCCGGCGCGATGCCACCCTGGTATGTGGAGAAGAATGTCGGTATCCAGCATTTCAAGGAAGATCCATCGTTAAATGATGCGGAAATTGCCGCCATCTCTAGCTGGGCCCGCGGCGGAACCGTGAAGGGCGATCCCGCAGACGCTCCCGCACCGCTGGTGTTTGACGACAGCATCAAATGGAAGGCTGGTGCTCCCGACCTCGTCGTCAAGTTGAATGAAGTGACTAAGCTGGCAGGTACTCCCGATTGGTGGGGTGAGATTGAAACAGTAGCGACGGGGATGACCGAAGACCGCTATGTAAAGTCCGTGGAAGTGGTTGAGGTGAATGACGTCGATATGACGAAAATGAGCGGTACGGTAGGTGGCCGCTATATTTTTCACCATATGTTATGGAGCACAGGTCAGCTGGATGAAGAAGGAAATTTGCAGCGAGGCTTCACTAACCCGTGGCCCGTGCATGAAGTTGGCCGCAACGCAGATATATTCGATGACAGAGCCGGTCGCCTATTGAAGGCAGGCTCGGCGATTTATTCAGATTCTATCCATCTGCACGCCAACGGCCGCGACACTACTGCCCATCTCGAAGTTGGCTTCAGATTCCATGAGAAAGGCTATAAACCGGAGTACAACGATGGGATTGGCTTCGTTGGTAATGGTGTCGACATCAGCATCGTGCCAAACCAGTCCAATCAAGAATTACATGCCTACGGTATTCTGGAGCAGCACACGAAGATAATTTCCTTCGAGCCGCACTTGCACGCGCCAGGCGAACGTATGTGTCTGGAAGCAATCTGGGGACACCAGATCGAAACGCTGTCTTGTGTTGGTTATGACCACAACTGGGTGCGCAGCTATCAGTTTGAAGATTCTGCCGCGCCGTTATTGCCGAAAGGCACGATTGTGCATATCACCGGGTATATGAATAACACTGAGACGAATGCCAATATTCCGGATCCACGTAATTGGCAGGGATCCGGCAATCGTTCCGTACAGAACATGTTTATCGATCTGGGTATTCGGGTGTCGCTGACAGAGGAACAGTTTCTGGCAGAAATGGCGGAACGTCGTCAAGTGCTGAACATGGGGCCGAATGACCACGTCATTGGTTGCCCTTTGTGCACGGCGCCACTGGTATCACCGACAAGTTCTGATTAACGTCCTGGTTTAGAGAGAGAAGAGAATCGTAATGCGACAACGTGACCACATACTCAAGCTTGGCTATAAAGCACTGGTTATTGGACTGGCTCTAATGTTGCTCGCGCCGGGTCTGCGGGCTGAAACATTTATGCAGGGTGAGCCAGTCTGGCCGGTATTTGAAGGCTGGCGTCCCAATGAGGATGGTTCATTCAACCTGATGTTTGGTTACATGAATGAGAACTGGGAAGAGGAGCATTTCGTAGCAGTTGGAGAGCATAATTTCTTTTTACCGGGAGATGGTGATCGCGGCCAACCTACTTTTTTTATGCCGCGGCGCAATCGCTTTACTTTTGAAGTCACGGTGCCTGCCGACTGGGGTGATCGGGAACTAGTCTGGACATTGAATATCAATGGCGTGGAGGCGAAAGCCTATGGGACGCTGAAACCGGACTACCTCGTTGACAATATAGTCATTGCATCGGAAACCGGTTCGCTGGGTATCGGCACCAGCAGTCCCGAATCTCGTTCCAATCAGCCGCCGACAGTAGCAATTCAGGGTGATAGTGAGCGCACCGTGAAAGTGGGGGAGGCGATTACCCTGCGCAGTCAACTGCAAGACGACGGCCTGCCGCGCTCGCGTGCACGTCCAACTCGCAGTGAGGATGATTTATCTCGCGCCATGTTCCGGCCACCAGCCAAGCCTACGGTAAACAAGATTAATGCCTTGTTTCTCAGCTGGAATCTGTACCGGGGTGCGGGCGCAGTGATCTTTGATCCGCCCCAAACGAAGGTATGGGAAGACACCCGTACAGCAGCCAATTCACCCTGGGGCCAGCTCTGGTTACCACCAGCAATTCCGGCAGACGGCATGATCGAAGTAACGGCCACATTTACCAAGCCTGGAACCTACGTGCTATGGGCGCGGGCTGATGACGGCGGGCTCTATGACGATAGTTATATAACAGTAAATGTTACTGAGTAGCGTTTGGAATCTCTGCTACTCATGTAACAGGCTGGACAACAGTTTTTTTACCGGTGCAGCCAGCCCTACTTCCAGAGAATGATTCAGTGGATACCACAGCCATCGATTCGAATCGGCAATGGCGCAATCCTGAGCGCCGACCTTGATCCGCACCGGATTGATATCAAGGTGGTAATGGGAGAAGCTGTGGCGAAATTGCTTGAGCGCTTCGCGATTTTTCGTTGGCAGCACTATGTGATGAATTGAAGTTAGCTGCGATGCATTCGCATCCTCAGCCTCTGGTAAAGAATAGAGCGAACCCCAAATACCGCTTGCTGGCCGTTTCTCCAGCAACACCTCGGCGCGATTGTTCTGCAGTATAAACATGGTTACCGACTTCACTGGCAGTATCTTGCGCGGCTTCTTGCCGGGATAGCTGGCAATTGAGTTCGACAGTAAAGCCTTACAGTCAGTTTGCAGCGGGCATTCGGTGCAGCGTGGCGAGCTGCGTGTACACACGGTTGCGCCAAGGTCCATAATCGCCTGTGTGAACTCACTGAAGCGTTTCTTTGGAGTGAAGCTTTCTGCTATTTCCCATAACCGTTGTTTTACGGCAGCTTGTTCCGGGTAGTCCGCAATGGCGTGAAAACGGGTAAGCACGCGCTTGACATTGCCATCGAGAATTGGCGCGCGCACTCCCAGTGACAATGCGGCGATGGCACCGGCAGTCGATTGACCTATGCCGGCAAGAGTTTGGAGTTGCTCAACACTGGTGGGCAGCTCTCCTGCAAATTTATCACGAATTGTTTGAGCAGCCTTGTGCAGGTTGCGTGCTCGGGCGTAATAACCGAGCCCGGTCCAGAGATGCAGCACCTGGTCGGTGTCCGCCCGAGCGAGAGTTGCGACATCAGGAAAGCGTTGCATGAATCGAAGGTAGTAGGGAATTACAGTGCTGACCTGGGTTTGCTGCAACATGATTTCTGACACCCATACTCGATAAGGTGTCGGGTTGTCTTGCCAGGGCAGATCGTGGCGACCATGGTGGTCAAACCAGCGCAACAAGCGACTGGCAAAAATCGAGTCGGGTTTCACTGTGGAGGACATGGTTGGTTGCGATAATTTAATTGAAGATATTGCGCAATAATCCGCGCGCGCCATCTTGCAGTTGTTCCGGCACCTGATCGTTCACCACATCATCCAATCTGCGTCGTACTTCATTGGTGCCCATCTGGATGAATATCTGACGCACTTCGGCAAAATCCGGGCGGCAATACTGGGTGACGTTATCCTGAAAAGCGGAACTGCAGCGCACCGGCCAGGATATGTCATGATAGCGCGGGCCGATCTGGATAGTTTGCACGAACGGTTCACCCAGTACGGTGAACAGCAAGTCGTAATCGAATGTTTCCGTTACTAAATCAAGGCCACCTGTGCCAGTGACATCGAAATTATCCATGCGCAATTTGACTTGCTGATTCTCGGTGATGCCATTTTCCAGCAGGATGTAGCCCGTGAGTTCCTGAAAACTAATGACGTCGGGCCACTGCTGGATAGCCTCGCCAGTAGTGCTCAATGCAGAAATAGCGGTAAAAACCTGGTTGATTACACCTACATCCACCGAGTTTCCGGTTACCGCGAATTGAGTAGTGCCGCTGAGCGAGCTGAGCAATTCACTGGTGGTGGTGCCGTGGGCATTGTAGTTCGCCTCAACATTGAGTCTGCCGGCAACAAAATTTAGCCCTGGAATTGTCGGAGTTATTGTGCCGAGATCGAGCTGATTGATGGTTACCTGAGTCGTCAAGTCGCCATTTCCACCACGAGCATCGAGGCGCATGTTGCCAAGAATGGTTCCGTCAAATGCAGAGACAGGCTGGCTCTCGATATCGAGCACGCCGTCTTCAAGATTGGTAAAGACAGTGATGTCATCAAAGCGCATGTCATTGGCAGTAATCGACTCTATCGAGATTGAGCCGAGCAAGTTGAAGGAATTGAGCAACTCAAGAGGTAGCGCTGTGGTTACCGGTTGCGCAGACACGGCGCCAGGCGATTGAGCAGGAGTCAGTGGCGTGGTATCTGCGTCATCAGCAATAGCAAGGTCTGGCGCAGGCTGATCTGCAACAAGCGCGGTCTCTGCAGTTGTCATGAACGGAGTAAGATCCAGTGCGTTGCTGGTAAGCTCATAACTGATGCTCATTGGCTCAAAATCAGTAGCCAGTCGAATGTTGGCATCGGCCTGCATGGTCGTACTGCCGAGTGATGCTGTTAGCGCAGGTATGGTAATTTGCGATTGATCGCCGCTGAATGTCATTGCCAGCACAATCGGTGGCTGTGAGCTGACAGCAGGCAAATCTGTATCTGCGCTTGCGGGATTCAGTGTCTTTAACAGATCACCGATAACGAACTGATTGGATTCAATGGTGCCTTCATACCGAAGCGTGTCGTTAAGTCCGGTAACAGTGGTCTGTCCTTGCAACAACACCGGCGTCAGATTGTAATTTATGTCGCTTATGTCAAGCGTGCCGGCAAATCGATTGAATGCAATGTTGCTACGCAAACCCATTGCCAGTGGTTCGCCGATGCCATTGTTCAGGAATGTGAAATCCAGTTCCAGGGGAAAAAACTGGCCATCCAGATTCGCATTGCGAGCTTCCAGGTTCAGATCATTGATGTTGTGGCGCGTGCCCGAGCTTAAATCCTGGATGTCGATACTGGCATTGTTGATCAGAATGCTTTCAAAAGAAGTGCGAATATTGCTGCGACTGCTCGAGTCTGCGGCAGTTGAAATTGTTGAAGCAGGTGATCCCGGTACAGAGCCGGCACTGCTATCACCAGCGGTCGGTGCGGCCTGCAATTCCCAATTATTATTCGCCGCCGAATCCGTGAAATAATTGATATGGAAATCATCGGCGCGGAATTTCGATATCAATAATTCCCCTCGCAACAGCAGTCCTGGATCTACCCTAAGCGCGATCTCTGAAGTTGATGCTAGTTCCTGGGGCAGCGCTGGATTGCGCAGGCGCACATCCTGCAGTGTGAGTCCGATGTAGGGCGAGAAGCGCAGGTTCAGATCGCCGGCAATAATCAGTTCATAGCCAGTACTGTCGAAAACGGCCAGTTCAATGGCGCCGCGGTACTGGTTCGGGTTCACCAGGAATATGAGGCCAACGAATGCCAGCACCAGCAAAATCGCGGCTATGAGTAGTACTCTGAGTAAATTCCTGATCATTATTGTAATGCTGGGCGGTTACTTGCAGGCTGATGAATTTTAAAAGTATTTGCCGATGGTTGAACTACTGCTGATCAAGTGTACCGGATTGGCGATTTAGTTGCACGGCAGGCGGAATGCGCCACGCGGCTTTCTTTGGCGGGGCGCGGGCATTATAATGCGAGCTATTGTGGTAACTAGCGTAGGAACTGATGTATGCGTACTAGTCATATGTCAGTTCAGCCCTGATATTTATGTCAGCTACCTGCCATTTTATGCATAGGTTTTTATACATAAGCTTTTTAGACACAGAAAGAAGGACCGTCCATGACCAACTCGTCTCCGCGACAAGCCAGAGTTGAGCGCAATACCAAGGAAACAAAGATAACAGTTAGTGTGAATCTGGATGGCACGGGTAAACTGGAAGCAGATACTGGCTTGCCATTTCTCGACCATATGCTTGACCAGATCGCTCGCCATGGCCTTATCGATATCCATGTGAAAGCTGTTGGCGATCTGGCGATCGATGCCCATCACACTGTGGAAGACATAGGTATCACCTTCGGGCAGGCCTTCGAGAAGGCCCTGAATAAAACCGGTATCCGGCGTTATGGGCATGCTTACGTGCCGCTTGATGAAGCACTGTCCCGAGTCGTCATCGATTTCTCTGGTCGGCCCGGACTGGAATATCATGTGCAGTTTGTGAAAGGCACAGTGGGCTCTTTCGACGTGGACCTGTTTCATGAGTTTTTCCAGGGTTTCGTTAATCATGCTCTCGCGACTCTGCACATTGATAATTTGCGCGGCAAGAATGCGCATCACCAGATTGAAACAATTTTCAAGGCATTTGGCAGAGCGGTGAGAATGGCGGTCGAACTTGATCCGCGTGCTCTCACAACCGTGCCTTCGACCAAGGGCGTGCTTTAGTTTCAATTCTGTAACTTCTCTCAACTCAGTCGGTATGTTTCACAGATGAGCAAGATTGCCGTCATTGACTATGGCATGGGAAATCTCCATTCCGTTGCGAAAGCAGTGGAGTATGTTGGTCGCGAGCTGGGCGAAGTCACTGAAGTTATGGTGACAGCCGATGCCGAGAAAATTGCACAAGCAGATCGAGTGATTTTCCCGGGAGTAGGTGCTATTCGTGATTGCATGGCAGAAATATTGCGCTTGAATGTGGACGAAATTGTCGCCGATGCCATGAAATCAAAACCGGTGCTGGCGATATGCGTAGGCATGCAGGCATTAATGCAGCGTAGCGAAGAAAATCACGGCGTGAATTGCCTTGGCTTTTTGAATGGTGATGTGCGTTTTTTTGGTGACAAGTTAAAGGACGCCGGCGGAGCGCGCCTGAAAGTGCCACACATGGGCTGGAATAAAGTAAAGCAGACGCAGCCGCATCCCTTGTGGCGTGATGTACCCGATGAGAGCCGATTTTATTTTGTGCACAGCTATTACGTACATACTCAATCCTCACAAATGATTGCTGGCGTTACCAACTACGGCGCAGATATCGTAGCGGCACTGGCAGACAACAATATCTTCGCTGTGCAATTCCATCCCGAGAAAAGTCAAACCGCTGGCCTGACCCTGCTGCGAAATTTCCTGCAATGGGATGGAGCGCTTTAAAATGCCGCATAAAATTGAGAAGAGAAAAAGTCAATGCTAGTGATACCGGCAATAGATTTGAAAGACGGACAATGTGTGCGATTACGCCAGGGGCGCATGCAGGACTCCACAGTATTTTCCGACGATCCGGTGAATATGGCCGGTATCTGGCAGGCAAAAGGCGCGCGGCGCCTGCATATCGTCGATTTGAATGGAGCCTTTGCCGGCACACCAGTGAATGCAGAAATCGTCACTGCAATAGCTGCCCGCTATCCTGCCTTGCCCATACAGATTGGCGGCGGCATTCGCAGCCTTGAGAATATTGAATTCTATCTGAGCGCCGGCGTTAAGTTTGTCATTATAGGCACGCTCGCCGTTAAACAACCTGAGTTCGTTTGCGAGGCCTGTGCTGCATTTCCAGGGCAGGTAATAGTCGGTCTCGATGCCATAGATGGATTGGTAGCTACTGATGGTTGGGCAGCTGTGTCGGAAATCACAGCAGTTTCGCTGGTGAAAAAATTCGCCGATTATGGCGTCGAAGCAATCGTGTACACCGATATCGCCCGGGACGGCATGATGAAGGGCGTAAACCTGAAGGCTACAATTGAACTTGCTCAGGAATCACCTATTCCAATTATCGCCTCTGGCGGCATCAGCAAACTGGCAGATATTGCGGCGCTGCGCGAATCGGCAGTGACCGAAACAGGCGCTGGCATCATGGGCGTGATTACAGGCAGGGCGATTTATGAAGGCATGATAGATCTGGCCCAGGCGCAACAGTTGTGTGATGAGGCAGGTGCCTGATGGGATTGGCCAAGCGCATCATACCTTGTCTGGATTGCGATAATGGACGCGTCGTTAAAGGCGTTAAGTTTGTCGACATTCGTGATGCCGGAGATCCGGTGGAAATTGCCAAACGCTATTGCGATGCCGGCGCTGACGAGATCACTTTTCTGGACATTACGGCCAGTCATGAAGACCGGGCCACCACCATACATACTGTTGAAGCGATTGCGGGTCAAGTATTCATACCACTAACGGTGGGTGGTGGTATTCGCACGCTGGATGACATTCGCACCATGTTAAATGCTGGAGCGGACAAGGTCGCCATCAACACGGCCGCCGTGCAAAACCCTGAATTCGTCCGCCAGGCAGCAGAACGCTTCGGCTCACAATGCATTGTGGTTGCGGTTGATACAAAACAGGTATCAGCACTGGATGCAGCTCCGCGCTGGGAAATCTTTACTCACGGCGGGCGCAAAGCCACTGGTATAGACGCCATCGAGTGGGTGAAGAAGATGGTGGCTTTCGGTGCTGGTGAAATCTTGCTGACCAGCATGGATCGGGATGGTACCAAGACAGGGTTTGATTTGGCGCTGAATAAGGCGGTCAGCAGCGCAGTGCAGGTGCCAATAATTGCTTCTGGAGGAGTAGGAAATCTGCAACACCTCGTTGAAGGTGTGCTCGAAGGTGAAGTTGACGCTGTGCTGGCCGCCAGCATATTTCACTTCGGCGAATACTCTGTGCAGGAAGCGAAGGAATATATGCAGGCGCGGGGAATCGAAGTCAGGCTCTGATCAATCTATCAGCAAACCCGCCCGCTAGTTGTTGCGCTGTGCAAATGATCCGCTGTTGGTCGCAGGCCGGGCTGGTTTGAAGGCGTTAATACCTTTAAGTACATTCAGCGCTTCATTCAACGGATAGTCATTCACTAACACTTCTTCTGCGGATATCAGCGCCTGTGCCATTTCATCGGTGATCTCAGCATCGCCGTTCCCATTCTGCAAGTGTCCCTGCAAGTCAGATTCATTATATTGGGCAACGTCTCTCGAACGGCGAGTGACAAATGCTTCATCAACGACAATGTCTGGCATGATGCCCTGGGCCTGAATCGAGCGACCGCTGGGCGTATAATACAAAGAAGTAGTGAGCTTGATGGCGCGCTTTTCATCCAGTGGCAGCACAGTTTGCACCGATCCTTTGCCGAAGCTGCGGGTTCCCATGATGATGGCGCGACCATGGTCTTGCAGCGCGCCAGCGACGATTTCCGATGCCGATGCTGAGCCACCGTTGATCAGTACCACCAGAGGCACATCATTGGAGACATTCTGTGGCGTCGCCATAAACTCCATATCACCTTCCTGCAGGCGACCCTTCGTATACACGATGCGACCCTCACTGACGAAGGCATCAACGACACCCACGGCTGCTTGCAATACGCCACCTGGGTTGTTTCGCAAATCGAGCACTATGCCTTTCAGGTTGGCATTGTCTGTCTGCAGTTTCTGAATTTCTTTTTCAAGTTCCTCGCCGGTGTTTACTCTGAATACCGAGATGCGCACATAGGCATAGTCTGGTTCAAGGATGCGGCTGCGTACGCTGTTGATGGCGATTACTTCACGCACAATAGTGAGGTCAAACGGTTCCTGTCCTTCCCGTGCGATGGTGATTGTGACTTCTGAGCCTGGTTCACCGCGCATCATATTGGCCGCTTCGTCTGGCGACATTTCCCGCAAAGGCTTGTTATTGATTTCAATGATCAGATCTCCGGCCTGAATGCCGGCGCGCGCTGCGGGGGAATCATCAATCGGACTAATTACGCGGATATAGCCATCTTGTCGACCAACTTCGATGCCGAGACCGCCGAATTCTCCCGTGGTAGTTTCCTGCAACAAGTCGTAGTCAGCGCCTGACATGTAGGCTGAATGCGGGTCCAGTCCTGCCAGCATGCCGCGAATCGCATTTTCCAAAAGCGTGACATCGTCGATTTCTTCTACATAAGACATGCGAATGCGGTCCAACGCTTCGGTGAACATACGCACTTCATTCAGCGGTAATTGCGGAGCAGCAGTTGGCGGCTCGGATTGCGCGAATGCAATTGACGAGCCCAACAAGCTGCTGAGCAGCATCGTGGACAGGAGGGGGCAGTGACGGCCATGAAATAATGTCATAAATGGATCCTGCTAATACGTATATTCTGTTTTACGGATCGGCCTATAGTTTCAGTTTATCGCAGAATTGGCAAACTCTATTCATCGCGGTATTATCCAGTCAGCAGGGTCTTGTGGCATACAGTGATAGCGAATTTCAAAGAATGGAGCATAGTCATTGTTCTCGCCTGGATTACTTGAGGTGGCGATGACGTCGCCAGAGACCACCTGCTCGCCCGCGGTTTTTGCTAGGGCCTGGTTATTGCCTTACAAGCTCATATAGCCCGCGCCATGATCGACGATAACAAGCAGTCCGGCACCGCGTAACCAATCCGCGAACACCACGCGACCTGCATGCACTGCTTGCACCGGACTGCCTTCCGGCGCCGCAATTGAGATGCCCCTGCGTGCAAGATTGCCCTCACCATAACGCGCTCCGAAATTCTGGACTATAGTGCCTGCGAGAGGCAGCGACAGTTGGCCGCGACGGGACGCGAACGGTGTAGTCGCAGTCGCCGCCGGCATGTTTTCGATGGCACGATCGATCTCTTCTATTAATTGTTGCAACTGCTGCTGATCGATCTGCATTTGCTCCAGCTCTGCATTGCGTGCCGAGATGGAAGCCTGCAATTCTGACAGGGCCAATTGTCTGATTTGTTTGCCGCGCTCGAGCGCGGCCAATTGAGGCTCCAGTTCAATTTGTTGTCTGGATAATTCGTCAATGCCAGCCTGCAATTCGATATTGGTGTTTGCAATGGCTACGATAGTCGTCTGGAATTGTTGCAGTGCTGCAATTTGAGCAGTGGAGTACACACTATAGTAGTGAAGCATGCGTGCATTCTTGCTCAGATCTTGCTGATTAAGCAGTAATTTCAGCAGGCCCTGGTCGCCGTTCATGTAGGCAGCACGCAACAGGCTTTGCAACAGTTCGTTGTTCTCGCTCTTCACCGCTTCCAGCGCGGTTATTTCCAACTTTAACTGGTCTTGCACAGCCAGTGTGCGCGTCAACTCACTGCGCACCGCAGCGATGTTGCTACTAACCTCATTGATGCGGCGCTCTGCATCGCGCAGATTATTCATCTCGACGGAATAGCTGGCGTTGGCATCATCCAGCCAGGATTGAATGACGGTAATGGCTCTGGTGACAGCTTCCAGCTCAGCTTGAGGTAGCGGATTCGCTTCGGCCGCGAATGACCGGGACAGAGCAAATCCTGGCAATTAGCTAAAAGTGCAAGCAACTGCGACT
This sequence comes from Gammaproteobacteria bacterium, assembly GCA_009692305.1. Classification (GTDB taxonomy): domain Bacteria; phylum Pseudomonadota; class Gammaproteobacteria; order Pseudomonadales; family Pseudohongiellaceae; genus UBA9145. The sequence goes on from SHZK01000006.1 coordinate 108,377, forward strand.
GTGAATGCAATGGTAACTGATGGCAGCGCTGCGCTTGATATGCTTGTGTTCAACCTGTACATCTGTGATATCTGGCGCTGGGCATCAAGCCTGATTGGCCGTTTGCATTCACGAATTATTCCCTTCCAATAAAATCCTGCCAGTCATCTCTGAAGGCACCGGGATATCCAGCAAATTCAGCAGCGTTGGAGCGATGTCACATAAGCTGCCAGGGCCGGAAAAATGCAGTTGCTTGGTGCCCACATAAACCAGCGGTACTGGGCCATTGGTGTGGGAAGTCAATGGCTGGTTCGTGGCGGGATCCAGCATCTGTTCGACATTGCCGTGATCAGCCGTGATCAACAATTCGCCTGCGCTTGCAGTGATTGCTGCTACGGTTCGTCCGAGACAAATATCCAGCGCTTCCACAGCCTTCACCGCGGCTGCGAAATCGCCGGTGTGCCCGACCATATCGCCATTGGCATAGTTGCAAATGATTGCATCGTATTTGCCAGAGGCAATTGCATCGACCAGTTTGTCAGTCACTTCAAATGCAGACATCTCCGGCTTGAGATCATATGTCTTGACCTGTGGTGAGGGCACTAATATGCGCGCTTCATTCTCGAAAGGTTCTTCGCGTCCGCCGTTGAAGAAGAAGGTGACGTGCGCATACTTTTCAGTTTCAGCAATGCGCAGCTGGGTCTTGCCCAGTCTTGCCAGATAAGCGCCCATGACATTTTCCAGGGGCTGCGGTGGATAGGCGCAACTGGCTGTTAAGTCTTTTGCATATTCGGTGAGCGTGACAAACTCGGCCAACCTGGGGCGAACTTTGCGAGTGAAGCCATCAAATGTGTCGCTCACGAACGCACGTGTAATCTCGCGGGCACGATCGCTGCGAAAATTCATGAAGATCACGACATCGTCGTCACTGACGATGGCATTGCTATCGGATGAGTTGCTGATTGCGGTGGCTTGCACAAACTCATCATCTTCTTTTCGCGCGTAGGCCGCTGCCAATGCCGTGCTTACATCCCCATAACAAAATGCTGCCTTGCCTTCGCTCAATAATTCATAAGCGGGTTGTACTCGCTCCCAGCGATTGTCGCGATCCATGGCGAAGAAGCGACCGCATATTGATGCGACGCGACCTTTGCCGGATTGTCGCAATAATGTCTCTGCCTTCTGCAATGACACAAGCGCGCTGCGCGGAGGAGTGTCGCGACCGTCGAGAAACGCATGCAGATACAGATGTTGAATATTGCGCGCCAGAGCGAGTTCGAGCAGAGCCATGATCTGGTCTTCATGACTGTGAATGCCACCGGGAGACAGCAAACCAAAAACATGCAGTGCCTTGTTGGTCTTTACTGCCTTGTCGATGGCATTGGTTAGAGTGGGGTTCGTGACAAACCCACCATCTGCAATGTCCTTGTCGATTCGGGTCAGGCTCTGGTAGACCACGCGCCCGGCACCCAAATTCATATGGCCGACTTCGGAATTACCCATCTGATCTGGCGGTAGTCCGACCGCGAGGCCGGAAGTATCGATCAGTGTGTGTGGCCGTTCAGCCCACAGTGAATCCCATACCGGGCTGTAGGCTGCATGTATGGCATTGCTGTCTGTAGCTTCTCGATAGCCCCAGCCGTCGAGTATGAGGAGCATGGCAGTTTTCTTGGCGGTCACGGCGAAATCCTGATCGAATTCAAAAAGAGCTTGTTAGCCAAAAGAGGGGGCCATTATCCCCGATAGACAAGGGCATGGCGAGGGCAGAGCGAGTTTGCCGCCCCTGCAGGTTGTTTGTTCTTCTTTCACCAAGGTGAGACGTGTATACTGCTCGCCTTTTATCGGGCCAGACAGCCTGTTCGCGACTACTCGCGAATGCGACACAGGTTTTATTATGGTGCAATTTCTCGAATATTTGGGTAATCACCTCGTGCTTACCGGCATGTGGATTGTCGCAGTGATCGCTATTATTGCGTATCACCAACGCACCTCGGGTAAAGCAGTAGGGCCAGCGGGAGCAGTCTCTTTAATCAATCGCCGTGACGCCATTGTGGTAGATGTGCGGGAAAAGAAGGAATTTGATTCGGGTCATATCGTGGATTCAATTAACATTCCGATGGTGAAGCTGAGCCAGCGCATAACGGAATTACAGAAGCACAAGGACAAACCCATCGTGGTTGTGTGCAAATTGGGGCAGCAATCGGCCGATGCGGCCAAGACGCTGCAAGCAGCAGGCTATGCTGAAGTGTTCAAACTGGCTGGTGGCCTCACAGAATGGAAGGCCCAATCAATGCCTCTTGTGCAGAGATAAACAGATTTTATAGAAAAATAGTGAGTAACTAAGGACTTCCCATGGCAGAAAATGACACAAACGACCAAGCTGCCCCAGCGTCCGCTGGCGGTGGCCAGGCTACAGGCCCTCAATTTGCAATTCAGCGAGTGTATTTGAAAGATGCGTCTTTTGAGTCACCGCGCAGTCCGGTTGTATTTCAGAACAAATGGGCACCGCGAATCAATTTCGATATCAAGACCCGCAGCGAAAAGATTCAGGACGATGTTTACGAAGTGGTGTTGGTGCTGACCGCAGAAGCACAACTGGAGGAGAAGGTTGCATTTCTGGTAGAGGTGCAGCAGGCTGGCATTTTCACCATGAAAGACTTCGATGCAGTACAGTTAGAGCAATTACTGGCCACTGTGTGCCCGACAATCCTGTTTCCTTACGCCCGTGAAACGATCGACACTTTTGTGGTGAAAGGCAGTTTCCCGGCGCTGATGCTGTCTCCGATTAATTTCGATGTGCTGTACGCGCAGCAGAAGCAGCAACGGCTAGAGCAAGCAAATGGCGCCAATGGCGCTTCCGCGAATCCAATCCCCGCACCATAACCCGTTCACTAGTTTCCGTTTATGAAGCCGAGCTGACGCCAGGCTTCATAAACGACGACTGCAACAGCGTTTGCCAGATTCAGGCTCCGACTATGCTGCTGCATAGGAATGCGCAGCAATTGTGCAGATCCCAGCTCTTCCCGCACCGCATCAGGTAGCCCACGAGATTCGGGGCCAAATATCAAATAGTCATCAGCTTGATAGTTTATCTCGGTGTAAAGGCGCGTAGCTTTGGTACTGACTCCGAATAAGCGCCCGCCATTGATGCTGGTTTTGAAATCCAGCCAATCCTCGTAAACCTCCATCCCTGCAAATTCATGGTAGTCGAGACCGGCGCGACGCATCTTCCTGTCATCCAGGGTAAATCCGAATGGCTTGATCAAATGCAATCGAGAACCAGAGTTGGCTGTCAATCGAATGATATTTCCGGTGTTTTGAGGTATTTCAGGTTCAAAAAGAACGATATTGATCAAAATTTAGCCATCGAATGTGAACGTCGTAGATATAAATGCGACTGTTTTAGCCTGCGAAAAATCCAGAAATAAGCTTTTTATAAGCAATTTATTTCTTCCCAGCTTCGACCCATCTGCGTTTGATCGGCGCATCACGTTAAAAATGCGAAATCATACTTACCCTAATTTATCCCGATTGCGGGAAACAGAAACTATTCTGTGGTATTAGACTCTAAATCGTTGTGCTACTCAATTACGGGGGGACGTCCTGGGGAATCAGGGTCGAGTACGCATCGAGTTCAATTTGAATGACGCCAATTTGCCGTTTGCATTGGATTTCCTCAGATACGATTGGCGTGGTGGCGTAGGTGAGGCTGATATTTTTGACGAGGTTCCCGAAGGCACGAACTACAATGACAATCCACGAGCTACGGTCGAGTTTGGCAGCTATCGCGGCCACGACCGGGTCATCAATTGGCAGGAAATTTATATCGGTCCGAGTGGCCCCTAGAGGATTTCTACTCTGATTCTATTTCAGCGTCAGTAGCAGAATCAGTCCCCAGTTCCTTGATCTTGCGCGTTAGCGTATTCCTTCCCCAGCCAAGCAACGCAGCGGCATCACGGCGCCGACCTGCGGTATGCTTGAGTGCGATATCTATCATCGTGCGCTCAAATAACGGCGTGGCCTGATTGAGAATTCCGGTATTGCCGAGATGCAGTTGCTGATCGGCCCACGCCTGCAGTGCGTCAGTCCAATTGCCGGTCTGGTCTCCTTGCTTTGCCAGCACCGCAAATTCTGGTGGCAGGTCTGTCAAATAGACTTCACGACTTGATGCCATAACGGTAATCCAGCGACAGAAGTTCTCCAGTTGCCTGACGTTCCCCGGCCAGCTTAGCCCCAGCAGGTAGGATAAAGTCTCTGGCCGCAGGATTTTCGGTTCAACGTTCATTTCTTTGGCTGCTGATTGCAAGAAATGGCTGGCCAGCTTCGGAATATCTTCGCGTCGATCTCGCAAACGCGGGATGTGGATTCTTATAACATTCAATCGGTGGAATAAATCCTCCCGGAACTCGTGTGTTTCAACGAGTTTTTCAAGGTTTTGATGTGTGGCAGCAATAATGCGCACATCTACCCTGATCGAGGTGTGGCCGCCTACCCGGTAAAATTCTCCATCAGACAAGACGCGCAATAATCGAGTTTGAGTCTCGGGTGGCATATCCCCGATCTCGTCGAGAAACAAGGTGCCGCCATTGGCTTGCTCAAAGCGACCCGTGCGCAGCGAGGTGGCACCGGTAAACGCGCCTTTCTCATGGCCGAACAATTCTGACTCGATAAGTTCTTTTGGAATTGCCGCTACGTTTAATGGTACGAACGGCTTGTCGCGGCGCGGACTGTGCTGGTGCAGCGCGCGCGCCACCAGCTCTTTGCCGGTACCGGACTCGCCATTGATGAGCACGGAAATATTGGAATGCGACAGACGGCCGATGGCACGAAATACTTCCTGCATGGCAGGTGCTTCACCGATGATTTCTTGAGTCTTCGTCTTGACTGTAGGCGTCGGAGACGAGTCTTTCTCGCGGGCATGCTCCAGTGCGCGCTGGGTCATGGCCACGGCTTCGTTTATGTCGAACGGCTTCGGCAAGTACTCGAAAGCGCCGCGGCTGTATGAGGACACAGCACTATCGAGGTCGGAGTGTGCAGTCATGATGATGATGGGTAGTGAAGGATGCGACTCCTTAATGGTGGATAGCAAGTCCAGACCATTGATTCCGGGCATGCGAATATCGCTGATAATGGCATCAGGCGCTTCCTGGGCGAGTCTGTGCAGCAAGTCATCACCATTTTCAAAACTCACAGTGTTCAACCCGGTTTTGTTGAGTGATTTTTCAAGTACCCAGCGAATCGACCGATCGTCGTCCAGGATCCACACAGAATTTGGGGTATGCATAGATCGTTCCTTTTGTTTCAGTTCAATGCGAGTCAGCTGGTTTGGTTAAGGGAAGTAATATTGTGAAACGGGTTGCTCCCGGTGCATTTTTGCATTCGATCAATCCCTGGTGTTGACTGATAATCCCATGGGTAATCGACAGGCCAAGCCCGGTACCGTCCGCGCGACCACTTATCATTGGATAAAAAATCGAATCGATTATTTCATCGGCAATGCCAGGGCCGTTATCGATAATTTCGACACTGAGCCCGAGACGATGAAATTTCGCAGCAATCGTAAGATTGCGTAATACTCGAGTCTTCAGATAAATCTTTCCCAGTTTATGTGCGACCTGAGGGATCGACAGTGCTTGCATGGCATTGCGCACCACATTCAACATCGCCTGGATCAGTTGTTCGAAGTCGGCATGTATGGCCGGAATGCTCGGGTCATAGTCGCGAATCACTTCAATGCCGCGACCACGTGCTTCGACCTCAACCAGATTCGCCGCGCGTTCCAGTACTTCATGTATGTTGATGAAGTCTTTGTGCAATGGCTTGCGGGAACCTACCAGTCGGTCTACCAGATTCCGCAGTCGGTCAGCTTCTTCAATAATCACATTCGTATAATCGTGCAATTCATTGTTGGGAAGTTCCTGTGCGAGCAGTTGCGCAGCGCCGCGAATACCACCGAGCGGATTTTTGATTTCGTGCGCCAGACCACGCACCAATTCGCGGGTAGTGGCATGGGCATTGCTCAGTGATTCCTCGCGGCTGATGCGCTGGGTATGTTCCAGTGAATACAATTCCAGCAAAGCCTGGGTCTCGCCATTTTCTTCAAAAGTATTAATCGTGTAGTCCACCAGTACCGACTTGCCGTGGGGTGTGCGCAATTCAACCCTGTGTTTGGTGAAGCTGATTTTGCCGTGCAAGGCCAGCTGCATTTCACCCATATCTTCGGCCGCACCGATGAAAATTTCGCCGATGAATAATTGCGTCGCCTGGCGTTCACTTATCTCTAGCAGATTCTGTGCAGCAACATTCAGATAGCGCAGGCACAGCTTGTGATCCAGCAGCAACACGCCGATTTTCAGATTGTCCAACATGCGTTTGTGCAGGTTATCCAGAGTCACGCCATTACTCATTTGATAGTGCGTTAAACATTGGGAAAACCAATGCAATAAACAAACCAGAACAGGGGATTGCCGAAACCCGCGTGAATTCGCACCAAGTCGGGAGCCAGACACTGGCTGACGCGCCCAATACGGGTCGCATCCTGAGAATATGCACCACAGTAGTGCATGATACAAGTCAAGCTGCCAGATACATGCCGACTACCTGATTTAAAGGCATAAAAAAGCCCGGACCGAGCCAGGCTTTGGAGATCACCCAGAAAGCTATTTAAGCGCTTCTTTGGTGGTCTTGATGATCGCTGCAGCGACCTTGTATGGATCCGCATTTGAAGCTGTGCGGCGGTCTTCCAAGCGACCCTTCCAACCGTCCTGTACCGTACCAATTGGAATACGGATTGAGGCACCTCGGTCTGAAACTCCGTAGCTGAACGTATCTATCGACTGGGTTTCGTGCTTGCCGGTCAAGCGCTGGTCATTGTTTGCACCATAGACGGCGATGTGGCGCTGAATATTCTTGCCGAAACCGTCGCAGATTTTGGTGAATACTGATTCATCACCTTTGTTGCGCATAAGTCCATTGGAGAAGTTGGCGTGCATGCCAGAGCCGTTCCAGTCGAGATCCTTGCCGAGCGGCTTCGGTTCCCAGTTAATAGTTAAACCATAGCGCTCTGCGGTACGTTCCAACAGGTAGCGGGCAAGCCAAATTTCGTCGCCAGCGCGTTTTGCACCCTTGGCAAATACCTGGAATTCCCACTGGCCAGCAGCCACTTCCGCATTGATACCTTCGATGTTGATACCGGCTTCTATGCAGAGGTCAAGGTGGTCTTCGACGACATCGCGACCATGGGCGTTATTCGCACCCACTGAGCAATAGTAAGGACCCTGGGGCGCCGGATAGCCGCCGGCTGGAAATCCCGGTGGCAGGTTGGTTTTAGGATCCCACAGGAAATATTCCTGTTCGAAGCCAAACCAGAAATCTTGATCATCGTCATTAATAGTTGCGCGACCATTGGATGCATGGGGCGAGCCATCGGCCTTGAGCACTTCACACATAACCAGATAGCCATTGGCGCGATCCGGGTCAGGAAATATGGCGCAGGGCTTGAGCAAGCAGTCTGAATCGTCACCAGAGGCCTGTTGTGTGGAACTGCCGTCAAATGACCAAACGATGCACTCTTCCAGAGTTCCGCCAAAATTGTCCTTCACCAGCGTCTTGGAGCGCAGGCTTTGTGTTGGCTTGTAACCGTCAAGCCAGATGTATTCCAGTTTTGCTTTCATGTTCCATCAATCTCCTAAGCGGTTGCGGCTGCTTTACTGTTGTATTTACTTTGGGGTGAGCTTGCAAGGGGCTACCAGTGGATCGCGGTCTACTCGATTTTCTTGGCTTGCCTTGTGTGTAGTTGAGAGAGCAAAATATATGCCATCAAAGGGGTCGCTGCATAGCCCGGAAACAGGGGTTTCTCGTCAGTATATGAAAATAGTTTGCACCATATAGGTGCCACAAGAGCATTACCGCACCAATTAGGTGCAATTCGAATTAACATCCCAAAGCACGCAATCATCAATCAGAGCCAGGCTGGTGCACTAGCAGGCGCTGAGAGCTGTTTAGTATCCAACAGAATTAATCAATGCTGTATCTCGTCAAAGTATTTCCAGAAATCATTATCAAGAGTCGCCCGGTGCGACAACGCTTCGTGCGCCAGCTGCGCAAGAATATCCGCGTGTGTTTACAGGATCTTGATGCCGGTCTGCAAGCGCGAGGGGAGTGGGATACGATCGAAGTTACTACCAGTGTCAGCGATAGCAGTATCCTTGCGCAGATCACTGAGCGGCTCGCCTGCATACCTGGCATCAGCAACTTCCTCGAAACGGAAAAGCACCCCTTACCTGAGATGGAAGGCATTGTCGAATTGGCGCAGCACTATTACACGGAACAACTCACCGGCAAGACATTTGCTGTACGCTGCAAGCGCGCAGGCAAGCACAATTTTCGGTCAGTAGACGTGGAGCGCATTGTTGGTAGTGGATTGGTATTGGGCACAGCGGCTGCCGGGGTAAATCTGGTAAACCCTGAAGTTACTGTGCAACTGGAAATTCGCCATCAGGAACTGTATATCGTGCGCCGCCAGCACCGGGGTCTTGGTGGCTTTCCACTGGGCTGCCAGGATGCTGTGCTTTCCCTCATTTCCGGAGGCTTTGACTCTGCGGTCTCCAGCTACTTGAGCATCAAGCGTGGCTTACAAACGCACTACTGTTTTTTAATCTTGGTGGCAAGGCGCATGAATTTGCGGTGAAAGAACTGGCGCTGTTTTTGCGGTTGAAGTATCACACTTCACACCGCGTAAAGTTTGTGACTGTGCCATTCGAGCATGTCGTCACCGAGATTCTGGACAAGATTGATAATGCGCAGATGGGCGTAGTATTGAAACGCATGATGCTGCGCGCGGCCGATAGAGTCGCCGCTAAATTGCATATTGCAGCGCTGGTAACCGGAGAAAGCGTCGCCTAGGTTTCCAGTCAAACCCTGGCGAATCTTGCAGTTATAGACAAGGTGGCAAACTCGCTGGTGTTGCGGCCGCTGTGCACAATTGATAAGCAGGACATCATCGATTCGTCCTGCAAGATTGGTACGGAAGATTTTTTCAGGAATATTCTGGAATACTGCGCGGTGATTTCCACCAAGCCGACGACGCGAGCGAAAAAGGAACGCATCGAGCATCAGGAAACAAAATTTGATTTTGCGATTCTGGATGAGTCGATCAACAACGCCCATTACTAATTGATCACCGACCTTGAGCAGGGCAGCAATTCTGTCCAGATGGATATCGCCATCGTCAATATTGCAACTGCTGGAGATATAATTGTCGATATTCGCCATCCAACCGAAGCAGAGCTGCACCCCTTAAAACTGGCGCCGGAAAATGCCACAACAAAGGTGCTTCTGATTCCGTTCTATGAGCTGCGTACCTGCTTCAGTCAATTGAACCAAAAACAGCGCTTTTTACTGTACTGTAACAAGGGCATGATGAGTCGCCTGCACGCAGCCCACTTGCAGGATGAAGGGCTTGGCAACATTGCCGTATTCGAACCAGGCACTCGCCTGCTGGTAGCCAAATAAGCAGGAAAACCGCGCAAGTCTCGTGTATACTCGCCGCTTTTTGTGCCCCTCAACCTGAATAGCCCTTAATCTGGCTCCCGACCTGGAGCTTAACCTGGATAGACAGCGCCGCATTGCCGGGACGGAAACAGTCATCCCGTAATCAGCCAAGCGCAGTCGAAAGTGAACACAGCTGTGATAGAAAAAATTCGAAATATCGCCATTATCGCCCATGTCGACCACGGCAAGACGACACTCGTTGACAAGTTATTGCAGCAGTCGGGCACCATGGGTGAGCGTGGCAAGAAAATGGAGCGGGTCATGGACTCCAATGACCAGGAGCGTGAGCGCGGCATCACCATTCTCGCAAAAAATACCGCAATCAATTTTCGTGATTTTCACATCAACATCGTGGATACACCCGGCCACGCCGATTTTGGCGGTGAGGTAGAGCGTGTGTTATCCATGGTCGACAGCGTGTTGTTGCTGGTAGATGCCGTTGACGGCCCGATGCCGCAGACACGCTTCGTCACCCAGAAAGCATTCGCCCAGGGATTGAATCCCATCGTCGTGATCAACAAGGTTGACCGGGATGGTGCGCGTCCGGACTGGGTGGTCAACGAGGTCTTCGACCTGTTTGACAAGCTCGGTGCTACTGATGAGCAACTGGATTTTCCCATTGTCTATGCATCGGCTTTGGAAGGAACATCCGGATTGGATATGAAACATATGAGCGCTGACATGCAGCCGCTGTTCGAAACTATTATTGCGAAAGTGCCGGCGCCTGATGTCATCATCGACGCTCCTCTGCAGATGCAAATCAGCGCGCTGGATTACAACAGCTATGTAGGCGTCATTGGCATCGGTCGCATCACCCGGGGCAAGGCGCGCACGAACCAGCCAGTTATTGTCATTGACAGACATGGCAAGCAACGCAAAGGCAAGATTCTGCAGGTGAAAAGCCACCTCGGCCTTGATCGTATTGACGTGCCGGAAGCGCACGCAGGCGAAATCGTCTGTATCACAGGCGTCGACAAGCTGAATATTTCCGACACCCTGTGTGATCCGGAATTGGTCGAAGCGATGCCACCCCTGTTGGTGGACGAACCCACCATCAGCATGACATTTCAGGTAAACGACTCACCATTCGTCGGGCAGGAAGGCAAGTACATCACCACACGTCATATCAAGGATCGTCTGGAACGGGAGTTGTTATATAACGTGGCTCTGCGTGTCGAGCCAGGCGAGACTCCTGACAAGTACAGGGTATCAGGACGCGGTGAATTGCATTTGTCCGTGCTGATCGAGAGCATGCGCCGGGAAGGATTCGAACTGGCGGTGTCACGACCTGAAGTTATTATTCACGAGGTAGACGGTGAAAAGCGTGAACCTTACGAAGCGCTGGTCATTGACTGTGATGAGAAACATCAGGGCGCAGTAATCGAAGAACTGGGTCAGCGTCGCGCCGAAATGAAGGACATGATGCCGGATGGCAAAGGGCGGGTGCGTCTGCAGTTTCTTGTGCCTACCCGCGGCCTTATTGGCTTTCGCTCCCAGTTCCTGAGCATGACTTCAGGTACAGGGTTGATGACTCACATATTTGACCACTATGGTCCTTATAAGGAGTCTGAACTCGGCGCGCGCAACAATGGTGTTCTGGTATCCATGGTCAAGGGCAAGACGCTGGCTTTCGCTCTGTTCAACCTGCAGGATCGTGGGCGTCTGTTCATTGCGCCCAATATTGAAGTATATGAAGGCATGATCGTTGGGCTGCACAGTCGTGATAACGACCTTGTGGTAAATCCGACAAAAGGCAAGCAGCTCACCAACGTTCGCGCGTCAGGCAGTGATGAAAATATTCTACTCACTCCTCCGGTGATACATACTCTGGAGCAAGCCATGGAATTCATCGTAGATGATGAACTCGTGGAAGTGACTCCCATCAGCATTCGCCTGCGCAAGAAGTATCTCACCGAGAATGAACGCAAGCGCATGAGTCGCGGCTCCTCCAATCGAGGTTTGTAGCGCGTTCAGGGCAAAACTTTGAGATAAGGGCTGCAGTAGCCTAAACTGGGAAATCCTTTTATCGGGGTTATCCCTGGCCTGTTGAATCAATCAGGACGGCGCATGGCATGTTAGTGCTATTTCCGGAAATCAAACCGTATAAACGGCATCGGTTGCGTGTGTCCGACTTGCATGAGCTGTATCTGGACGAAGCCGGCAACGCCACTGGCATACCAGTAATATTTGTCCATGGCGGGCCGGGCGGAGCCTGTGATGGCAGTTCACGCCGGTTCTATGATCCGGCAATATTTCGCATCATAACTTTCGATCAGCGCGGTTGTGGCAGGTCAACACCTCACGGTGAGCTCAGGCACAATACAACGCAGGACCTGATCGCCGATCTCGAAGCGATTCGGCAATATCTCAAGATTGATAAATGGGTGATGTTTGGCGGGTCCTGGGGATCCACTCTCAGTCTTTTGTACGCCCAGTCTTATCCTCAACATGTGCAAGCATTGATCTTGCGGGGTGTATTTCTGTGCCGTCAGCATGATCTGGATTGGCTTTACAAGGCTGGCGCCAACCGGGTATTTCCAGACTATTGGAAAGACCTCGTCCACAATATCCCTGAAGCGGAAAGCAACGATCTGGTAGCAGCCTATCATGCCCGTCTGACCGGAGACGATGAGTTGGCGCGTATGGCAGCAGCGAAGGCCTGGGCCGCATGGGAAGGCAATTGCTCCAAGCTGCGCCCAAGTGCCGAATTGTTGGCAAAGCTGACCAAACCCCACAATGCACTGGCTCTGGCGCGAATCGAGACGCACTATTTCGTGAACAAGGGCTTCATTGCCGAAAACCAGATCTTGGAAAACATGGCTGTGCTGAAAGATGTACCGGGGTGCATTGTGCATGGTCGCTACGATATGGTTTGTCCGCTGGATAATGCCCAAGCCCTGCATCAGCGTTGGCCAGCATCCGAACTGCATATCATACGTGATGCGGGACATTCGGCATCAGAACCAGGCACTGTCGACGCATTGATCAGGGCGACTGGTGACATCGCCAGGAATTTAAAAACGGTTGGTTGAAGCCGGAGGTTCCTGTGATTGCTTTGTTGCAACGAGTGAATTGGGCCAAGGTCAGTATTGCGCAAGTACAGCATGCTGCAATTGCCAGAGGGCTGCTTGTCTTCGTCGGCATTGAAAAAAACGACACTGATGCAAGTGCCAGCAAGTTGCTCGACAAAGTCTTAACCCTGCGCATTTTTAGCGACGCTGCCGGCAAGATGAATCTGGATTTGCGGGAAGTTGCAGGAGAGTTGATGCTGGTATCCCAATTCACTTTGGCGGCGACTACTGACAAGGGTCTACGGCCTGGATTCTCATCCGCAATGCCGCCAACCGAGGCGCAGGCTCTCTATGAGTTTTTGCTGAGGACTGCTACAGCCCGACATGCTGTAGTGCAGAGCGGACAATTTGGCGCGGATATGCAGATCGCGCTGGAGAATGATGGACCGGTTACATTTATTCTGAAGAGCTGACGTCTGGTCTTTGGTCAGAACGAAACTACCGAGACTATTTGTCAGAAATTGGCTGTTGTTGATCCTTGTTGTCTTCTTTTTCTTTTAATTCTTCCTGCTTGCGAACGTACCTGCCAGCCAACAACCCTAATTCGAACAATAAACACATCGGAATAGCCAATATGGATTGGGTAAATGGATCCGCTGGTGTCAGGAACATCGCTATTGTAAAGTTGGCTACTATGATATAAGGCCGTTTTTCGGCCAGCGAATCTGGATCGGTCAAGCCGGCCCAGATACACAAAAAAACCGCAACGGGGATTTCAAACGCCACACCGAATGCCAGAAATATGGTGAGCGCGAAACTGAGAAAGCTGGAAATATCCGGAGTTACCAGCACTCCTTCTGGCGCCATTGAAACAAAAAAACCGAATACAAATCCAAACAGCACATAGCGTGCGAAGGCAATGCCAGCATAGAACAGTAGCACGCTCGATATAAATAATGGGATCGCCACCTGCTTTTCATTCTTGTACAAGCCGGGCGCGATAAATGACCAGAGTTGATACAGGACATAAGGCGCCGCCAGCAGGAACGCCACATAAAATGTGAGTTTGAATGGCGCGAAGAATGGTGAGGTGGGATCGATCGCGATCATACTGGAGCCTTCCGGCAACACAGAAATGAGCGGATCTGCGACATAGGTATAAATATCGTTGGAAAACGCGAACAGGGCAAAGAACAGCACGACCACAGCAACGATGCTCTTGAGAATACGGTCACGCAATTCGATCAAATGATCAATCAGCGTAAGTTCTTTTTCGTCTTCAGCTGAGGCCATTTTCAGATTTGGTTTCGGTGGTGGTTGCTGTGTGAGTTTCGGCTTGGGCTAGCTTGGGATTCTTGCCGCTGCCATATGGATTGCGCGTAATTCCTTCCACATGTTCGCCGGCATCTTCCAGTTCTTGCTGAATCGATTTTTTCTGGGTCAACTGGGCATCAGTGCTCTTCGATGCGCCGGGATCAAAATCTTTTGAGTTGACGATGTTACTCACCGACTCTTCGACTTCTTTGGCGGTGCCTTTTACTTTCGCCTTGGCTTCTTCAATATCTGCCAGTATGAATTCGTTGTGTAACTGGCGACGAATTTCGTCCGTATTGAGTTCCCGCTCAATCTCCGCTTTTACTTTGTAAAAGCTGCGTCGGAAGCGACCAATCCACAGACTGGCAGTCTTTACTGCCATGGGCAGGCGCTCGGGTCCGATGACTATCAGGGCTACGATGCAAACAACCAGTAATTCAGCAGTGCTGACATTTAACATAAGCAGTAGTCGTTTTGAAACAACGTGATTCGCAGGTGAGCTATCTGCTGAGGAGTAGCTGATTTTTTGTAATTAACACAAAGCAATTGACTTTCAGTTAAGAACCTGTTTTTCAAAGACAGTAGAACAACAGTTAGCGTAACTAATTGAGCTATTTTTCTGCTTTAACATCGTCCTTTGAATCAGCGTCTGCCGTATCGGCATCAGCGTCCTTCTTGGCGTCGTCGTCTTTCATGGCAGTTTTGAAACCTTTCAATGCACCACCGAGATCCGAGCCAATATTACGCAACTTCTTCGTGCCAAATAGCATCACGATGATTATCAAGATTATAAGAAGTTGCCAAATGCCTACCCCACCCATACCCATTGTAAACCTCCAGTATCGAAGCGCATGTGTTTACGTTTCGAAGATTAATTATTGCGAGCAGCCTTTTCATCAAGGCCGGATACATTAAAGCGTTTCCTGAGTTCGTCCAACACCTGTTTTGGACCAAGATTCAGATGGCTCAACATCACCATGCTGTGAAACCACAAATCAGCAGTTTCACTGATTACTGCCTGGCGCTTGTCAATTGCTTGCGCGGCGCCTTCGTATTCCTTCGCGGCCAGAATCGTCTCTGTGGCCTCTTCGCCGACTTTTTCAAGAATTTTATTTAGCCCTTTTGCATGCAAGCTGGCGACGTAGGATTCTGTGCTCTTGGCTCCCTTGCGTTGCTCCAGTATAGCGGCTAACTCGGATAATACATCGCTCATAAGTAGTATTTTTTAATCTGAATGAGTGCGTGGAATGCGGGATAGGGTTATTTGTTGTACAGCTGCTTGGGATCTCTTAGCACAGACTCAAATGACCGCCAGCTGTCCCCGTCCAGACGTTGGAAGAAACAACTTTCACGGCCGGTGTGGCAGGCAATACCGCCGACCTGTTCGACCCGGTAACAGACCGCGTCATTGTCGCAATCCAGCAGTACATCCACAAGTTTTTGTACGTTTCCAGACTCCTCGCCTTTGCGCCAGAGTTTGCCGCGAGATCGAGACCAATACACTGCCCTGCGTTCAGTTACCGCTGTTTGCAGAGCTTCTCGATTCAGCCAGGCCTGGGTTAGCAAGCGGCCAGTGTGGGCATCCTGTGCAACCACCGGTACCAAACCATCTGCATTCCACTTAACTTGATCGAGGTACGACGACATCGGCTGAGTATGCTACTTCAAAGCTTAAAATACAAAAGGAAGACTCCCGCCAGACCCAAGGTCAGCGACACCACAGGCAGCCCATTGAGAGCCTGCTGCACGCTTGGCAGAGCACTGAATAACGCAAGCAGCAGGGCTATGCCGCCGGCGCCGCGAAGCTGCTGTCGGTGTCGCGCCTGATTGCGTTGGGCTTGTTCCTGGCCCTTGAGCAAAGAACGGTTGATCTCCCCAAGTTGCTTGCTTGCGGTTACTGCATCTATAAGTTGCTGCGGCAGCTGTGGTAACTGGTCAATCCAGTTAGGTATGTTCTCCTGCAAGCGTGCGAGCAGGGTGAAAGGATTGAGGCGCCGGGTATTCCAGTTTTCCAGATAGGGCAAAGCGGTCTGCCACAGGTCGAGCTCGGGATAGAGTTGGCGCCCCAGGCCTTCGACGTTGAGCAAGGTTTTTTGCAGAAGTACGAGTGAGGGTTGTACCTGCATATCGAAGCGGCCGGCAGTGCGAAACAACTGCACCAGCAACTGACCGAAGGAGATGTCTTTTAACGGCTTTTCAAATATCGGCTCGCACACGCTGCGCATGGCGGCTTCGAATTCCGGGATGCTGGTACCGCTGGGGACCCAGCCACAGGCGACGTGCAATTCTGCCACCTTGCGATAATCTCGTTTGAAAATTGCCAACAGGTTTTTCGCCAGATACTCCTGATCAGCGTTGCTCAAAGAGCCGATAATTGCGCAGTCAATTGCTATGTATTGCGGGTTTACAGTCCGGTCCTTGGCGACGAAAATATTGCCGGGGTGCATGTCCGCATGGAAAAAATTGTGTTCGAATACTTGCGTGAAGAAAATATTCACACCCGTTTCCGCGAGTTTTTTCAAATCGATCTGATGACTCTTCAGTGATTCGATATCTGATACCGGTATGCCGTAAATGCGCTCCATAACAAGCAGATTGCGGCGCGTAAAGTCCCAGTAAACTTTTGGCACATACAACTGGCTGGAGTTTTCGAAATTGCGCGCAAGTTGACAGGTGTTCGCGGCTTCAGCTTGCAGATTAAGTTCGTCCGTGATGATCTTTTCATAGTCATTCACAACATCGATCGGGCGCAGGCGCTTTCCCAATGATGAATATCTCTCGAGCATTCGAGCCAGCCATTTCAGCAGCTTGATATCATCGGCAACTATTTTCTCGATACCGGGGCGAATCACCTTGATGATGACTTCCTCATTGGTCAAGAGACGTGCGGTATGTACCTGGGCAACAGAAGCGGAGGCAAATGGTTTTGGGTCGAGTTCCTTGAAAACTGTGTCGGCACGAACTCCCAAGGCGGCCTCTACCAAACTTTCGATATCGAGCGAGAGAAATGGCGGTACCTTGTCCTGCAGCGCCTGCAATTCGTCGGCGAGTTCTCGTTTGAGGAAATCGCGACGGGTTGAGAGCAACTGACCGAATTTTATATAAATCGGTCCTAATTCCTCCATCGCCTGGCGCAAGCGCGCATATTTATCGCCTGCGACCCGAGCGCGAAACAGGCAGGCAATGGTATAGGGGGCAAGCACCAGCGCCAGCCGCCGCGCGCCCGGTTTGCCAACCAGGAATTCCCCGAGTCGGTATTGCGCGATAACGAAGAGGACTCTATTGAGACGGGGTAGGTGCGACACGATTAGTGGTTCGGCTCGGCGATTCAGAGGGCTTGCAAAGATATCACCTGAGGCCGGTGCTAACAAGGCGCGACTAGGAGGATAAGTGCTGATTTTTCAGGGATTTATCCAGCCTTGCCTGGATCGATTGCGCACGCGCATCGAGGCGGTCAAGGGCTAGTTTGAGATGGTCAAGCTGCTCATTGAAAAGTTCAAGCTCGGCGCGGGCAGGCACCAGTCGGATTTCTGCTTTGACATACTCATCGACACTACGCTTGAGGTTGGCCTGTGCCTGAGTCCCCCAACGGCGGGCTTGCTGGCCAATCTGTCCTGCTTCTTGTGTGATCAGGTCGCCAAATAAAGGTGCCAGGTAGTCTTTCCAATCAATATCGAGAGAGCGCAGTGCGTGCAATAAATCCTGCACGAAAAGTGCGTCACCGGTGATGGAGATACGTGGGTTAGCCACCGGTTTTGCTGCAGCATTCAACAGCAATGCGAACAGGTCGCTGGCGCTGCCAGTGACGCTGGCAGTGGCTTGCTGGTGAATTGCTGCCGCATCGAGGGCGCTGAGACTTAATCGATCTGCCTGAAAGCGAATCAGTAGGGTCGCGCTTGGGGCATTGCTGCTGATTTGAAGAATCTTGCCAGAGAAAGACCGTATTTTCTGCTGCACCAGTCTGTCCCGCCCGATAATCTGGTTCAGCAAATGTTCAAATGGCAGCAATACGAATGTACCAATGATCTGTTTCACTCTGGCATTGCCTGTGCGCTTTTCTGTGGTTTGATTCCGATATGGATTGCGCAGATTCCATTCATCACGTTCTGGTAACTGCATTGTTCCAACCCGGCATTCGACATCATCTGCAGTAAAGTGTCCTGGTCTGGGTGCATGCGAATCGATTGAACCAGATAGCGGTAACTGTCAGCGTCGCCCGTAATCAGTTTTCCGGCGATCGGCCACAATTGCGAATAGACATCGTATGCCTTGCCTACAAACTCATTCACGGGTTTGGAAAATTCCAGCACGAGCACACGGCCGCCTGGTTTCAGCGCGCGTTGCATGGAACGCAGCGCGACATCCTTATCGGTTACATTGCGCAAGCCATAGGCAATGCAAATGCAATCAAATGTGTTGTCAGGGAACGGCAGGGACTCTGCATTCACCTGTGCGATGCTGATGTTGTTGCTCAAACCTTTATCGATAATCCGGTCTCTGCCCACTTGCAGCATCGCTTCGTTAATATCAGCGAGCACAACCTGACCGCTGTCGCCAACCTCCGCTGCAAAACGCATACTGAAATCACCCGTACCGCCGGCGAGGTCGAGCACTTTCTGTCCGGGTCTGAGCCCGCTCATCTGTACCGTGAAGCGCTTTATCAGACGATGGGTGCCGAGGGACATCACGTCATTCATGATGTCATAGCGTTGGGCTACCGAGCGGAACACCTGACCGACACGTGCAGCCTTTTCTGCCACTAGCACCTGTTCGTAGCCGAAATGGGTGGTATCGTTCTGGTCAGGAATTTTCGTCATTGGATGTATGTAACTGTGAAGCGCCGCAGAACAAAATGTGCGGCAGGGATGTGGTCTATTTGGGCGGAGCAGGTCTTATAGTAATCACTTGGGTATCTGCTGGCAATTTATCCCGGCTCGCGCCAGCGGCTTGCAGCTTCGCCAGATACTGCTCCCACAGGCTGTTCTGGTCAGTACCCAGTTGCTGCAAATAGGACCAGCTGTAGATGCCGCTGTCGTGGCCATCATCAAAACTCAACTTGATTGCGTAGTTGCCTACCGGTTCAATATTTTTCATTTGCACGTGGCGTTTGCCTACCTGCAGGGTTTCCTGACCTTTGCCATGTCCCCGTACTTCAGCTGATGGCGAATGTACGCGCAAAAATTCGGCGCTGAGGGATAAACTGGTGCCGTCAGCATAATGTAAATCCAGCGTGGCAGATTTCTTGCGTAACTTGATGTCTGTCGGAATCAAAGTAGTTCCAATTGTAATTTCTGTTAAAGGATGTAACGGCTGAGGTCTTCATCTTTCGCGAGCGCATCCAACTGCTTTTCAACATAGGCGCGGTCGATCTGAAGTGTCTTGTTATCGCCAGCGGCAAGATCAGCGGCAGAGAAAGACACTTCTTCCAGCAATCTTTCCATCACCGTATGCAAGCGGCGCGCCCCGATATTCTCGGTGCGCTCATTCACCATGAACGCTGTCTCGGCAATCTTTGCAATGCCATCCTTGGTGAACTTGATGTGGAAATCTTCAGTTGCCAACAGTGCCTGATATTGTTCGGTTAATGAAGCATCCGGTTCTTCCAGAATGCGTTCGAAATCTTTGGCTGTTAATGCTTCAAGTTCAACCCTGATGGGTAGTCTGCCTTGCAATTCCGGAATCAGATCGGAAGGTTTCGACAGATGAAATGCGCCTGAGGCAATGAACAGAATGTGATCGGTCTTCACGCTGCCGTATTTTGTAGTAACAGTGCAGCCCTCGATCAATGGCAATAAATCGCGTTGCACACCTTCGCGCGAGATACCGGCGCCGCCATGCTCATTCCTGTTGGTCACTTTGTCGATTTCATCGATGAACACAATGCCAGTCTGCTCGGTGGCAGTAATTGCGCGATTCCTGATGTCATCTTCGTTGATAAGTTTTGCGGCTTCTTCATCTTTCAACAGCTTCATTGCCGCTTTAACCGCGAGTCGACGAGCGCGTTTCTTGCCGGTATTCATCGAAGAAAACATGCTCTTCAACTGGCTCGTCATTTCTTCAAGTCCGGGAGGCGCCATGATCTCAATGCCGGTGGGAGATTCCGCAATCTTGATTTCAATTTCTTTCTCGTCCAGTTCCCCTTGTCGCAGTTTCTTGCGAAACAACTGTCTGGCGCTCGACTGCGAATCATCGGCGGCCGCAGTGCTGCTGGATGAACTTTCATTGTGTCGCGCCTGCGGCAGCAGTACGTCCAGAATGCGTTCTTCAGCGCGGTCTGCGGCGAGATGTTGCACTTTGGCGATGTCTGCTTCCCGAATCATCTTTATAGCCACATCTACCAGATCGCGAATTATGGAATCGACATCGCGCCCGACATAGCCCACCTCGGTAAATTTAGTGGCCTCAACTTTTATAAATGGAGCTTGCGCAAGTTTTGCCAGACGGCGGGCGATCTCAGTTTTGCCGACACCTGTTGGGCCAATCATCAGAATATTCTTAGGGGTGATTTCGGCGCGCAGTGCTTCGCCTACTTTCATTCGCCGCCAGCGATTACGCAGCGCAATTGCTACGGCGCGCTTCGCGGCATCCTGGCCGACAATATGTTTGTCCAGTTCGGAGGTGATTTCTCGCGGGGTCATCAGGGACATCATTTATACCTAATAAGTTAATTCTTCGACTGTATGGTTGTGGTTCGTGTAGACACATATATCCCCAGCGATTGTCAGACTTTTTTCGACGATTTCACGCGGATCGAGTTTGGTGTTTTGCAGCAGCGCACGCGCAGCTGCCTGGGCAAAAGGGCCACCTGAGCCAATGGCCATGATACTGTCTTCCGGCTCAATCACATCGCCATTGCCGGTAATTATCAGGGAGGCTTCCCGGTCGGCTACGACCAGCAAGGCTTCGAGTCGGCGCAGCGATCTTTCGGTGCGCCATAATTTGGCCAGTTCAACCGCGGCACGCACGAGTTTGCCATGGTGTTTTTCGAGTTGTTCTTCGAACCGTTCGAAGAGTGTGAAAGCGTCGGCTGTCCCACCTGCGAAGCCAGCAATCACCTGATCTTTATAGAGCCGACGTACTTTGCGGGCATTGCCCTTCAGTACGGTATTGCCCTGGGAAACCTGGCCGTCACCACCGATGACCACCTTGTTGTCGCGACGCACGGATACGATCGTCGTCCCTCGATATTGTTCCAATGTGATTCTCCGTCGTATATCAAAGTGGGTAATAGGTCTTGCAATAAATTAAGCAATAAATTGAGCAATAAGGTGCGCAGCAGGGTGAGTAAAGTATCACAGTCAGCAAGCCCCGGTTAGCTAACCCGGGATTGAGTGGCCGCGTGGGTGGCGTTTGCTTCGAGCTGTGGATATTGGGGGGGGGTAAGATCAGATTTTCAATCGCGGAACTAGCGTGGGCTGATACGCAGCGTCTGCAAGTTGTTTTGTCGCATTGCCTGTTCGGCGGCACCTAGCTCGCCTTGGGTGGTGTAAGGGCCAGACTGCACCAGATATAAGGTTCTGCCAGGCAAAGTAGATTCCGCCCTGACGCGTACGTCCAAACCCATATCTTGTTGCCGGCGCATCTCGGCGTTGGCCAATTCCTGTTGCTGGAAGGCGCCACTCTGCAGCACCACGCTCATTGCCAATGGTGCACTGGCTGCACTTACGGGCGTATTCGTCTGCTCCGGAGCAGACGACTGCTCAGGGAGCTTTAACTGCACTGGGATAGAGTTAACCTGCACTTCGTAATCCGGCAGCGCAGTATAGAATTCAAAATTGACGCGCTCTGGCACCACCGCTTCCGGCGGGAGTTCACTAGTAGCGTCAGTCGCAGCGACCACCGCAGGCAGTTGATTGGTGAGGGGCGGCACATTACCGGAGAGATAAAACATGAAGCTGGCAAACACACCGATGACCAGACCGACTAGTCCACCGGTCAGCATGAGTGACCAGGCCGGGGGAGCGGCTACTGGTCTGCGTTCTAACAGAGGTTCTGGTCTGATCTTGGCAAAATCCTGGGTCATGCGCGTTCCTGCTTATAACGTATTGTTTTATCGGCAAATTGCGTCGAAATGCCATCTAATTTATCGGTTAGGCCGCGCCAAGCTGAAGTCACATAATTTAAATCAGGTCCTGGGGATCGACGTCCACCTGCCAGCGCAGGCTGGCGGGGTGCTTGCCCTGCTCCATGAACAGGCACAGCCGGGTCAGTAATTCCTGCAATGCACGGCGATTACCACTGCGCAGCAGCAGTTGCCCGCGATAGCGACCCGCGCGTTTCTCCATGGGGGCCGGGATCGGTCCCAGCAGTGCTACCGGCAGTTTGTGTGCTTTCAGCAATTCATCAGCCTGTATTTTTATCTTGTTCAGATAAATCAGAGGCTGCTGCTGGTCGCTCGATTCTGCGCGAATAAGACCAAGATGGGCAAACGGTGGCATAGCTGCCTGTTTACGCTCTTGCAGCAGATTGCTGGTGAATGCGGCGTAATCGCCTTGCGCCAGACATTGCAGGATGCCGTGGGTGGCATGGCGTGATTGGATCACCACTGCGCCGGGCCGGTCCGCGCGTCCTGCCCGTCCCGCGACTTGTATGATGGTTTGCGCCATGTGTTCCTGCCCGCGAAAATCGGCACTGAACAAGCCCACATCGGCGTCCAGAATTGCGGCCAGGGTAATCTTTGGAAAATGATGACCTTTCGCCAGCATCTGCGTGCCGAGCAAAATGCACGGTTCTCCCGTATGCACCTGTGTCAGCAATTTTTCCAGATGGCGCTTGCTACGGACCGAATCCCGATCAATTCTTATAACGGGAATGTCGGCAAATTGCTGCTTGAGGAATGCTTCAATTTTTTGTGTGCCCATACCAATGGTAGACAGGCGTTTTGCCTGACAGGCCGGGCAATGATTTGGTAAATGCTTGCTAACGCCGCAGTGATGACAACGCATGCTCGGCGGTACGCTGTGCACGGTAAGCAGTGCAATGCAGTTTTCGCATTCCGCTGTCCAGCCACAATTCTGGCAATTAAGTACCGGGGCGAAGCCGCGCCGGTTGATGAAAACAAGCACCTGGTTGTGTTGTTGCAGTTGTTTGGTGATTTTGTACAAAAGCAGTTCTGAAAAGCCTTCCTGCAATTGTTGATTATTGATGTCGACAATTTCGATCGCGGCTGCATTGGCCACGCCAGCACGATTCTGCAAATGCAGATGGGTAAATTTATTCGTGTTGGCATTGTGCAGGCTCTCCAGACTTGGAGTGGCCGAGCCGAGGATTACACAAATATTTTCTTCGCGAGCACGTACTACAGCGAGGTCGCGGGCCGAATAGCGGAAACCATCCTGTTGTTTGAAGGACGAGTCATGTTCTTCGTCAATCACGATCAGTCCCGGATTGGCCATCGGCGTGAAAATCGCCGAGCGAGTTCCGATAATGATGCCGGCGCGTCCGTCGTGTGCCTGATTCCAGGCATCCAGTCGCTCGGAGTCATTCAGGCCCGAGTGCAGAGTGACCACCGGACAGGAGAAGCGTTGTTCAAAACGTTGCACGGCCTGCGGTGTCAGCCCAATTTCCGGAACCAGAATCAGGCATTGTTTGCCCTTGGCAAGCTGGACCTGCATGGAGCGCATATATACTTCAGTCTTGCCTGAACCGGTAACGCCATCCAGCAAGAAACAGGCAAATTCATCCAGTTTCTCGCATATCAAGCCGCATGCAGTAGCCTGTTGCTTATTCAGTAAGAGTGGGGCTGTAGTCGTAATGCAGGCGGGATCAAACGCCGGCAGCGGCAGCGGGATGGTGGTGAATTCCTGGATTATTTGTTTACGCTTGAGTTCTTGCAGCAGTGCAGTGCTGTAACCAGCTTGCAGACATTGAGATGTTGATGCTGATTGCAGCGAGCCAATGAATTCATACAATTGTCTCTGCTTTGGCGCTCGATGCAATGTATCCAGAGCATCAATGTTATGATTAGCATGCAGCCGCCAGCATTGGGTTGCTGTTGTGCGCAGCTTGCCTGAGCGGAGCTTTGCCGGCAGCGCAGTGGCAAACACCTCTCCCGGCGGACACTGATAGTAATGCCCGGCCCAACGCAATACTCGTTGCATAGCTAAAGAGTAGAGGGGTTCTCGATCGAGTATTGCTGTCGCGGCTTTTAGTCTTGCTCGGGGCAGATCGGATTTGTTTGCCACTTCCACCAGCACGCCGACCAACTGCCTTTTGCCAAATGGAACCAGCAAGCGAACACCAGGACGCAAATGCTTGTGTTCACCTTCGCGTGGCGGCAAATAGTCAAAGGTTCGACGTAGCGGCGAGGGCACGGCTACCTTGAACACAGTACCGTGGAAGCTGGAATCGGAGGGGGTTTGCATTGGAGCGGGATAGTAACAGATAGTTTATACTCAGGCCCGAATCGCATTGACTGCAAAATGCCTGCTTCAGAAGCATTTTCACTGCAAGAATTTTTTAGAGGAAAGAACAGATGAAATCAGCTGCGATCCCGGTAGAGCTGCTGGAAGCCAGAAAGGAGATAGATCGGATCGACCGTGAATTGGTCAATCTGCTCGCGGACCGATTTCGTCAAACGCACAAGGTTGGAATTCTGAAGGCTGCTAATTCGCTGCAAGCCGTGGACGCCGAGCGCGAAACCCAAAAAATTGCTGAATTGCGCAAATTGTGTGAATCCAACAACCTCAATCCAGATCTGGTAACCGAGTTATTTACCCGAATTATGCTGGAAGTAGTGAACAACCACAGGCAATTGGCTGCTCCCAAATGATTTACCTGCCTTCACTGCAAGTAGTCCCGAATGTGCGCCGGAGGCGGCAGCTTCTGCTACTTGCGGATTGTGGTTTGTCTGTTAGAATGCTCGGCCCTTGGAGTGGAAGCGGGCATTATTCGCCGCTTTACAGGGTCAGCACAAAACGCTAGCACATAGATATCAAGCAACAAACAACAGCTATTTAGAGTAAGAAAGCAGATGTGGTGCTTCGAATCGACGGGATTCGGTGTTGCGACATCAACTAAGAGGAATCAACATGAAAGCCGACATTCATCCAAAATATGGCGCCATGAAAGCTACTTGTAGCTGTGGCAACGTCATCCAGACGCAGTCTACTCTGGGCAAAGACATCCTTATCGAAGTCTGTTCCGAGTGCCACCCATTCTATACTGGTAAGCAGAAGATTCTGGATAGTGGTGGACGCGTAGATCGATTCAAGAAGCGTTTCGGTACTCGCCGAGTCTAGAACTCTTAATAGAAAATCTAGAAAATCGTTTCTGTCGAAAGCACTTCGCTCTCTTCGACATTTAATTCAACAGCAGGCAACTGCGCGTCGGGCACTTCCGGCGCGCGTTCCGATCTGAAGTATTCAAATATTGTGTTGGCGTCGCCAGGCGTTGCCAGCGCGCCAGTTCTCTTGTTAATCAGCCGGTTTACAATACCATCAGGTCGGCGCATGGTGTTTTCCGGGCTATTGGCAAGCGCCGAACGCATGTAATCAACCCAGATTGGCACGGCTATCGTTGCACCTTGCTCGCGTTCGCCCAGCGGTTCCGGTTGATCGAAGCCAACGAAAACTGTGGTGGCAATGTCCCGGTTATATCCCGAGAACCATAATTCCTGCGGGCCATTGGTAGTGCCGGTTTTGCCCATCAGGTCACCACGCTTCAGATCACGCTGCACGCGATTACCGCTACCTTCTTCAATCACTGAGCGCAGCATGGTATTTAGAATAAAAGCCACTTCTGAATCCACTACTTGGGGGGCCAATAATACGGGATCGGCAGTCTCATCTTCGGTTGGCGCGCAGTTGTCGCAGGCAACCAGCGGATTTTCCTTGAAGATGATACCTTCACCGACACTGGATATCTGTTTGATAAACCAGGGTTCTACCTTGTAGCCACCATTAGCGATGGTGGCGTAGGCATTGACCATCTCCATCGGAGCCACATCCTGGCTTCCCAAGGCAACAGTCAGGTCATTGCGGGGGAAGTTGCTGGTGTTGATACCCAATTTGGCGGCGAACGCCAGCACCTTGCCCGAGCCGAGCTGATCATAGAGGCGCACTGTGGGCACGTTGCGTGATTCTTGCAATGCATGTCGCAGGGTGATCGGGCCGATAAAATTGTTCTCGTAGTTGCTGGGCCGATACTCACCGCGGGTGAATGGTGCATCATTAATGGAAGTGGCTGCGGTGTAGCCATCCTCGAGTGCGGCGCCATACACGAATGGCTTGAAGTTTGAGCCGGGCGGTCGCGCCGCCAGTACTCGATTAACCTGACTGTGACGGAAATCGTATCCGCCCACCAGGGCAATTATTTCTCCATTGCTTGGTGACAAGGAAATCAAAGCGCCCTGGATGTCGGGTATTTGACCCAGTTCCCAGTTGCCCTTGTTTTGCTTGATGCGGATCAGGTCGCCAATAGCTACGACATCGCTGGCTTGTTGCGGAGGTGGCCAGGCTTCATTGCGGCTACGAAATGCATGGGCCCAGCTGATACCTTCCCATGGCACCGTAATCTGTTCACCATTACGCAGCAGTGCATGGAAAGACAGACTGGAAATGCTGGTGACGACGGCGGGTTGCTGGTTGCCATAATCAGATTCTGCTTGCAGCAGTTCAAGCCAATATGCCTCGGGACCTGCAGAGTCCGCTGGCCATTTGGCAGCGGGACCGCGATAACCGTGGCGCTTGTCATAGTAGGTTTCGAGCCCGTCAATCAGAGCGGCATTCGCCGCGAGCTGCTTGTCGCCATCAATGGTTGTAATGACGTCAAAACCTCTGGAATAGGTCTCTTCACCATACTGATCATAGAGGTGCTGGCGCACCATCTCAGCGACGTAAGGTGCTGGCACATCAATATTGCGAGCATGTCGGCTGGCGGTTACGGGCGCTTGTATTGCTTCGTTCAGTTCGTTGCGGTCAATCATGCCTTCGTCGTACATCTTCTGCAGCACTATGTTGCGACGTTGCACTGCCCGGTCTGGATTGGTCAATGGGTTGCAGGGAGAAGGGCACGGTAACACCGAGGTCATCATCGCCGCTTCTGCCAGCGTCAGCTCATTGGCGGACTTGCCGTAGTAGACAAATGACGCCGCATCTATGCCCTCTGCGCCCGCACCGAAATAAACCAGGTTCAGGTAGAGCGTGAGTATCTCTTCCTTTGTCAGTTCTTGCTGGATTCGCAGAGCAAACGGAATCTCTTTGAATTTGCGCAAGTAGACGTTGTCATTTTCGAACGAAATGTTATTTGCGAGCTGCATAGTGATGGTGCTGCCACCACCAAGATTTATGCCCCGCACGAATCCCCAGAAGCCGCGAATGAGACCGAGCAGGTCGACGCCAGCATGTGAATAGAAACGCGGGTCTTCACTGGCAATAACGGCGTCCCTCATCACCTGGGGTATCTGGTCGAAGGAAACTGGATTGCGCCGATTGCCAATCTCATCTATCAGACGATTGTCCGCGGTATAGATGCGTAGCGGTGTTTCCAACTGCACTGTCTTGTAGGTTTCTGCCGAAGGCAGTAGCGGCGCCAGATACAGATAGGCGGCCATCGAAACCATAACCGCCGCGGACAGAGCCGCGATTATGAGCAAGATG
>SHZK01000041.1 GCA_009692305.1 Gammaproteobacteria bacterium
TTACCCAGTGCCTTGGTGAGCTTGGCACCAAATATCATTTCACCTACTGTTTCGTTGTAGTCTGCGGCGCCGGTTGGTGCCACATAGGTTTTTGTCAATTGGCCAGTCAGCAACATGTCTTCGGCCTTCTTCACGGATGTCATTACCGGTGTGTTGCCGGCTTCGTCCTTGTAGACGCCCACGCCAAGGTCGATCTTGCTGGGGTTGGTGTCGGCACGAAATGCGGCCATGAGGCCGAGAATGGGGTCAGCGGGAAGCGGGCGCAATGATTGAAACATGATGGGTTCTCTATCTTCTCTGGTGAGTTCGAAGGGTAATTGCAGCGGCACTGCATGCGTCATAAAAGCTGACGTCATCGGCGCGAAGATTGCGTTTCCGCAGGTCGCGTATGATAAACGAGCTCCGGATTGTGCTCAAGTATGTACTACCATTTTCCTGTGTTAGGCATGCTCTGCCATGGCTCGGTTGGTGGCAGTGGCTTGCCTCGCTGCAACAACTCAATGGAGATATTGTCGGGAGAGCGCACGAATGCCATGTGGCCATCACGGGGTGGTCGATTAATCGTTACGCCGCTGTCGAGCAGATGTTGACAGGTCGCGTAGATATCGTCCACGGCATAGGCCAGATGACCGAAGTTGCGTCCTTCCCCGTAGGGCTCAGGATCCCAGTTATGCGTAAGCTCAATCTGAGCATCCTCATCGCCGGCAGCGGCAAGAAACACCAGCGTGAATCTGCCCTGGGGTACATCTGTGCGCTTGATTTCCTTCAGACCTAGCTGATTGATATAAAAGTGGAGTGACGCTTCCAGGTCAGTGACGCGGATCATTGTGTGCAAATATTTCATAGTTCAGGCTCCTGCCTTGTGCACGCCAGCTGCATGGAATTGCTGCTCACTATGCATTGGGGAAACGCATACAGCGCTACTAACTTAGTACAGTACCACCGAACGAATGCTGGTGCCGGCATGCATTAAATCAAATGCTTTATTGATGTCTGACAGTGGCATGGTGTGAGTAATCAAAGGATCAATCTTGATCTTGCCATTCATATACCAGTCGACGATCTTCGGTACATCGGTGCGACCTCTGGCGCCACCGAAGGCTGACCCGCGCCAGGAGCGACCAGTCACCAGTTGAAACGGGCGGGTCGAGATTTCCTGACCAGCACCGGTGACGCCGATGATATAGGATTCTCCCCAACCCTTGTGACAACACTCCAGAGCCTGGCGCATGGTCTGAACATTGCCAATACACTCAAAGCTGTAGTCCACGCCACCCTTGGTAAGCTCGATGATGGCTTGTGTTACATCGGCTGTTTCTCTGGGGTTGATAAAATCGGTCATGCCGAAACTCTGCGCGAGAGCAACCTTGGACGGATTGATATCGACGCCGATGATGCGGTCGGCGCTGGCCATGCGGGCACCTTGAATCACATTAAGCCCGATGCCGCCGAGCCCGAACACGGCTACGGTGCTGCCGGGTTCTACCTTCGCCTGAAATACAACGGCACCAATTCCGGTGGTTACGCCGCAGCCTATATAACAGACCTTATCGAACGGTGCATCGGAGCGAATTTTCGCAACGGCAATTTCAGGCAAGACGGTAAAATTGGAGAAGGTAGAACAACCCATATAGTGCAGAATTGGTTTGCCATCCAGTGAGAAGCGACTGGTGCCGTCGGGCATCACACCCTTGCCCTGGGTGGCGCGAATGGATTGACACAGATTGGTTTTCGGGTTGAGACAAAAACTGCATTCACGGCATTCCGGGGTATACAGGGGAATGACAGAGTCACCAACCTTGAGCGATTTCACGTCTGCTCCAATTTCCCTGACGATGCCGGCGCCTTCATGGCCGAGAATAGCTGGAAACGCACCTTCAGGATCATCGCCTGACAAGGTGAAGGCATCAGTGTGACAGATGCCGGTGGCCATGATTTCGATGAGAACCTCGCCAGACTTCGGTCCTGCCAGCTCTACTTCGACGATTTCAAGGGGTTTGCCTGCGGCGAAGGCTACGGCGGCACGTGATTTCATGGGATGTCCCTGCTATTGAGTTTGCGTACGAAGGGTCATTGTAAAAGTCATCTGGCTGCCCAGCAACTGGCACTGTCGCTCCGTGCGGGAAACTGGAACTTAGGGGCGTTAACGAGTACTATGCGAACCTCATTGCGGTTGGAACAGACATGATTTTTCGCCGATTGCTCACCCGTACGTTTACTCTGTTGTTGTTCCTGCCGACTGCCATGTTGCTGTGGGCAGCGGAGGTTGATGAAAACGTGGTGTGGATCGATGTGCGTACCGCGCGAGAATTTCGTCTCAGTCATATCGAAGGTGCGATCAATATTCCACACGGTGATATTGGCCACAAGATTTTTGTTGCGGTGCCCAATACGCTCGTAGAAGTACATTTGTATGATGGCAGCCAGGGCACATTCGCAGGGCTCGCGTTGGAGTTGCTGATGGAAATAGGTTTTCAGGCAGTCTACAACGAAGGCGGGTATGAGCAATTGCTGGAACAATTATCCGCAAAATCATCCGAAAAACAGGCTGGCCAGACGGCTCAAGCACAATAGATAATAAGCAAAATACCAACAAACCCCACTGAAATTATTCCGTCAGGCCTGCGGTCTCGAAACGCAGGCCGGCAGCATTTGTGATGAGTATTTATGGATCTCGCGATAGCAATTGCTGTCATAGTCGTTGGTTCTTTCGTACAGACATCGATTGGATTCGGTCTAGCGGTTATTGCAGCACCTATTCTGTTATTCGTTGACCCACTCTATGTCCCCGCTCCGATTACGATCTGTGCATTTACCTTGTCATTGGTCAATGCTTACAAGTACAGGCGCTCAATTTCATTTAAAGGCCTGCAGTACGCGGTGGTTGGAAGAGTGCCAGGCACCATCATCGGCGGGATGTTGCTGTGGTGGATTGACCAGCAGCAATTGGCATTATTAGTGGGAGCGTCGGTGCTGTTTGCTGTCGCCCTCAGCTTGAAAAACATAGTGCTTCAACCCACGAAAATTGCCATGTTTTCTGCTGGATTTCTGTCTGGCTTCTTTGGCACGAGTTCGTCAATTGGCGGTCCGCCTATGGCACTGGTATTGCAGCATCAGGAAGGGGATTTTATTCGAGCAAACCTCGCCGCTTTTTTTATCGTGAGTTGCCTCATGTCGCTGTCAATGTTGAGTGTGGTAGGTCAGTTTGGTACGGCTCAGCTAGTGGTGTCATTGCCGCTGATGCCGGCGACGCTGATTGGTTACTGGTTGGCGATGAAAACGCTAGACCTGATTTCGCACCAGACATTGCGTAACAGTTCGTTGTGTTTGTGTGGGATTGCCGGCGGAGCAGCCATTATTTCCTATTGGTTGTGAACTGAATTGCATCACGCCATTCATTGCGGAATTGGAGCTTAACAGTCCGGAGATTACCTACTACACTTGGGGTCAGCACGGAAAATACCGCTTAATAAAAAGAAAATATTTCTAGTCGAGTACTACCTTATGGCAACCTGGCCTTACGAATTAAGTCTTGAGTCATTTCGAGAAGCCTGGGTGCTAACCGGGGAGCCGTTCTGGCGCAACGTATTCGAAATGCATAAAGACAAGATGCAAATCAAGAGCCCGAATGTAGCAATCATTAATCTGGAAAAAATTTTTACCGCCACCTTTCGCCTGGCCAACACCAAGGGCTTTCAAGTCATGGGCCTGAGGGATTTGAGCCGGGAGACTGGAATCAGCATGGGTGGGTTATATGCATATATCGGTAGCAAAAATGATCTGGCCTCTGTCATAGAGGGAGTATTGCGAGATTACATAGATCAGGTGATTGGGGGTTTGGCCAATGAAAACCTGTCGCCTGTGGATTTCCTTCGAGCCATAGTCTATGGGGAAATCTATATGATGCAGATCCTGAACCCTTGGTATTACTTTTGTTATATGGAATTGAAGGGGTTGCCCAAGGAACAGCAACAACAGGCTATGGATCTGGAATTGCGCTTCGAATCTTATCTGATCAATGCGTTTCAGGCAGGAGTAAGGAGCGGCCAATTTGTTTGCGAAAAGCCCGAGTTGCTTGCATCACACGTTACCGCCCAACTACAGCAATGGCATTTGAAGCACTGGAAGTTCAAGCAGAGAAACATCCAAATGCAGGAATACGCCGAAAACGTGCTGGAAAATTTACTGTTGTGTCTCGGCGTCAAGGCGGGTACTGCCGCAGCATCCACGCAGCAGCAAAAGCGCGCGTGATTCAGGAATTTTCTGGCCGTATGCCCTTTTTATCCGCGTAAAAACTGCGAATCTTCTGCGTATCTGCCTCCAGGTCTCCGGTGGGATAGAAAAAATCGGCAAGGCCTCCCTCCTTTCTGGATGCGTCTACAAAGCCCATCAGAATCGGAACACCAGCGTTGTTGGCGATGTGGTAGAAGCCGGATTTCCAGGCGGTGACTTTTTTGCGCGTACCCTCCGGTGGCACCAGAATTACAAGATTGGCATTTTCCCGAAAAAGTCGCACTGTGTCGTTGACTACATTGTGTGATTTGCTGCGATTGATCGGTATTCCGCCCAGCCATTTCATGAGCCAGCCAAATGGAAAGCGGAACAATGTATGTTTGCCCATCCAGAAAACCTGCAGTCGCAGTTCCAGCACAACAAGCAGCATCAAGGGAAAATCCCAGTTGCTCGTGTGGGGTGCGCCGATTAACACGAATCTGGGATTCTCAATTTCTTTGCCAACAGCTTTCCAGCCGATGAGTCGCATTATTAGCGCAGCAATCCAGCGCAGGAACGGAGTAACAATTGGTGTGCAAAAAACTGTTGTGCGCATGTTCTATTACTTCTTGGTATCGCCGAATAGACGTTGTAATTCTGCCAGGGCTTTTTCGGCCTCAGTTTGAGCTGTTGAGATTTCAAGGTCCGCATCATCAGCTGGTGCTTCGCCGAATAACTCAGTGAGTTTACGCTTCGCCATCTGGGCTTCGCTCATATCCTTGCGTTTGTAGGCATGAGTATTGACCTTGAAATAGTCACAGAAGTTGGCCTTTTCCTTGTCCAGCACAAATTCAGCGCGGTCCTCGCGACAGGAGTCGTTGATCAGCGGGTCGTAGTGGCGGCAGGTAAGGCACACATGCAGGTCTGCCTTGCACAGGGTGCATTCTTCATAGCGTGAGAAAGGCAACAGCAGATTCTTCAGTTTCGCGCCGCACTTCCAGCAAGTCATGTCGATACTGTGACTCATGGATGCCACTCTTTAAAAAACGTGTCCACTGGTGGATCGTTGAGATTCTTGGCAGCCCCGCCAACTGTGCCCAGATAGAGGAAGCCGATAATTTTTTCGTGGGCTGCCAGGCCGAGTCCGCGCATAACAGTCTGGTCATAGGCCATGGCACCAGTGCGCCACATGGCGCCAACACCCTGGGCATAGGCTGCGAGCAACATATTTTGCATAGCGGCTGCCGCCGATAAATCCTGCTCGAATTCCGGCACTTTGGGGTGAGGCACCGGATTGGATATGGTGATCAGGATCATGGGTGCCCGCAGAGGTTTTTGTCGCAAGCTCAGCTGTTTTTCTGCGGTGATAGCCGGATCTTGCAGTGTCGCCGCCGTCACGAATAAATCACCAAGCCGCTCGCGGGAGGCGCCTTTGATTACCAGAAAGCGCCATGGACGCAGCACTGCATGATCAGCCGCGCGCAATGCAGATTTGTAAATATTTTCCAGGACTGCCGGAGGTGGCAAGGGGTCACTGAGCTTTGGAGAAGAGCGGCGGTTGAGTAGGGCATCGAGCGCTTTCATGGTTAATATTATTGCCTTGTGCTTGAGATCACGTCAGATTGCTGAAGACCTGAGCATAATGCAAGCAACGCACCGAGGAAACCCGGGGCCAGCCCAGCCTTTTATCCACAAGGCTTGCAGGGTTTTTACGAGGCGGACAGCCCATGAATAAGCGCTGGTTCTCGGGTATACTTCCGGGGCGTTCAGTCGATACAATTCCGATACGCCACACTTTAACCGGCATGCAATCAGCACGCATCTTGCAAACACCACACAATACAGGGTTACCATGAATTCCAAAGCCGATGTAATTGCTATCAGCACCGAGCGTCCAGCATATCCTCAGGACAAGTCGCGCTGGTTTGGTTCGGTCAAGAAACCGAAATTGCGCCTGGTATTCTCGTTCTACTCCCCGGACGGCAATGAAATCGCCATGCCGATTGCCAGTATGTCAGCCTACCTGAAACGTGACTTTCCCTGGGTCGAGGTATTGCTACACCCGGTGCTTATCTTGCGAGATGCCGAACGTTACTCACCGGTTAACTACGCGAAAGTAGTGCAGGCATTGCAGCCTGACCTGATCGCATTTTCCATCATGAGCCCGCATTGGTATCCGATGGAACCGTATTTTGCCGAACTGAAAGCGTTAATGCCTGACTTGCCAGTCTGTATTGGTGGTTACCAGGCGATGTTGTCTCAGGATCAAACTATTCAAAACCCGAATGTAGATTACATCTGTGTTGGCGATGGCGAATATGCCATTGGCAATCTCGTACAGCACTTGCGCGGTAGCAAAGACGGCCCTGTAGACGGTATGTGGGAAAAGCTGGTGGATGTCTCGGTATTTGTAACGGAACCCCATCAGATCGGCGATCTTGCATCGCTGCCGTTTCCGGATTATGACGTGTTCGCGAAGGAAGATGGATTCAAGGACGTCAACTCTTCAATTTTTGGTCCCAAGGGCAAGCTGGTATTGCCGGTGATGACCGGTCGCGGTTGTCCCTATCGCTGCACTTATTGTTGCAACACGCCAATTCTGGAAGGTTGGAAAACCAAGAAGACTTTCTTGCGCAAGTACGATCCAGAAGACATGGTCAATGAATTGATTCGACTGCGAGACAAGTATGGCGTCGGCTATTTCGAATTCTGGGATGAGTTGTTCCTGTCCAATCTTAAATTCGTGCGCGCCTTCTTCGAGATTTACAAAGAGAAGATTCGATTGCCATTCTCGATTAACTCCCGCGTGGAAATCATGAATGAAGAGTTTTGCAGGACCGCAGCCGAGGCTGGCTGTCATACCATCTGGTTTGGCATTGAGAGTGGTGACGAAACCTTTCGTGCGAAGATGCTCGGTCGCAAGATGACCAATCAGCAGGTAATTACCGCGGCCGAGAACTGCAAGAAAGCAGGTATAAATCGCTTAACGTTCAACATAGTTGGAGCGCCGTTGGAAACTGCAGAAAACATGCGGAAGACGCTGGAGCTGAATCAAACCATTGCGCCAGAACATTTCTTCTTCTTCCCCTATATTCCGCTGCGTGGTACACCTTTATATAACATCGCCAAGGAAAACGGTCTGCTACTTGATGGCAAACGCAACCTGCACTATCTCTCCGCCGCCAATGATCGCCAGTTTGTGCTCAACATGAAAGAGCGACCGGATTTGCTGACCCAGGAAGAATACAACGAGATTTGCATGCAGATGCTTGCTTTCCAGGAGCGCAATAATCGGCTCACCTACGATGAGAATGCAGAACCTGCTAACGCTGCGCAGGGTATGGCGACAGTCGCCGACAAGAGCTTCAGTCTGGTTACTGATGAAGAGCAGCAGGCGTACGCGGCGACGGCGCAAAACCAGAAACAACAAAGCAAATTATTCGATGGCGTGAAGAATCTATTTCGCAGCTAATCCTGCGGCCGGTTTTTCCGACAATCCCGTCTCCTTCTTCAGCGCATTGTTGAAGGCGCGCCATGAAATGGCTGCCATCAGCAAATTGCCGCACACTGCCCCGGCGAAAAATCCAGCGAGACCGAACAACTTGCTGCCGATGAAGGCGAGGGGTACATAGAAAATGAAGAATCTGGCGATACTCAGATATAGCGCAGAAAGTGGGCGGTGCATGGCATTCAGGGAAGAATTGGTCAGGATGATAATTCCCTGCATGCTGTAACCAAGTGGCATGATCCACAGAAACAAACAAATCGTCGCTATCACATCTGGTTCGTCAGAGAATGCCCTCGCGATCAGCACTGCCCCAGCGGCAAGGATTGCATACACGAACATTTGCCAGCCGATTATGAAGCGAATAGCCATTCGGTAAGCTTCGCCGACACGATCAAGCCTGCCGGCGCCGTAATTCTGGCTGGCAAGCGGAGGCAGCGAGGAAGACATCGCCAGCACTATCAACGTGGCGATCGGTTCCAGCCGAGCGCCAACCCCGAAGGCGGCAACAGCATTGTTACCAAAGCTGGCGGCTATAGCCGTCATGATTCCTGCTGCCAGAGGCGTCATCATGTTTGCCCCTGCAGCTGGCACCCCGATGCGCAGCATCGCACGCCCTGAGCTGACAAATACAGCCTTGCTGGGGAACGTCCGGCTCACCAGTTCGCGTTTTACGACCAGCAGGTACATCAAAACACTGAAGCCAGCAGTCCAGGCGATTACAGTTGCCCAGGCAGCACCTGCGATTCCCATTCCAGGCACTGGTCCCAGGCCAAAAATAAACAGAGGGTCGAGCACTGCATTTATCAATCCAGCGCCAGCCATGAGTATGCTGGGAGTCTTTGTATCTCCACAGGCGCGCAGCACGCTGTTGCCGGTCATGATGCAAACTACCAATACGCTGCCGGGAAACCAGACAACCATGTATTCCCTGATAGGTACCATCAGATTTTCGCTCGCACCCATCATGCGGAATATGGGCTCCATAAATAGCCAGCAGACCAACACCAGCAGAGCCGCGATCACGAAGGAAATGTAATTGATTACCGTTGCTGCTTCCTTGGCGCGTTCGATTTGGGATTTGCCGAGACATTTTCCGACTACCGCCGAAGCGCCAATGCCGAGGCCGATGGCTAGGCTCATGATGGTAAAAGTTACGGGGAATGTAAAACTGATCGCGGAGAGTGATTCGGTGCCGAGAAAGCTGATGAAGAGAGTGTCAACCAGGCTGAATGAAAACAACATAATCATGCCAAAGATCATCGGCAATGTCATGCGTACCAGAGATTCCTTGATGGGCCCGTCAACCAGATTGTATGTGTTATTTTTATTCTTTTGAGTCATCGCATTCCGTCAATTCGCACTGCAATTTGTCTGGTCTGCATCGCGCGCTTGCAGTTACTGCCGCTAAGTTTCGGTAGAACTGTTGCTGGTTCAATTCAATATACCTTACCCATAAAAACAATTTTCGGCAGACACAGAAAGTCACATTTATTTCGCGTCTATTTCGTGGCGAGCTTGCAGCATCGCTTTGAAAAAACGCGGGTTGGCAAATACCAGTTCCTGGCCAGTTGTTGAGTCAGGATTGCCAGTTTCACTGCCGATCAAACCGCCAGCTTCCTGCAAGACCAGACTGGCGGCAGCAAGAGAAAGCGGATTCATGTTGGCGGCCCATCCACCCTGAACCCGATTCGCGGCAGCATGCAACATATCTAGCGGCGTACATCCGGATATCCGGATATGAGATCCGCGTTTCAGCAAATCGGACTGCATACCCGCTGCAGTCGGTGTGGGGATATTTTCTGGATTTATGCTTATCAATGCGTCTTCAAATTCAATTTTGCTGCTGACGCGAATGCGACGTGAATTCAATTGCGCGCCGTCACCGCGACTC
Source organism: Gammaproteobacteria bacterium (assembly GCA_009692305.1). Taxonomy (GTDB): domain Bacteria; phylum Pseudomonadota; class Gammaproteobacteria; order Pseudomonadales; family Pseudohongiellaceae; genus UBA9145. The sequence continues at coordinate 9,612 of SHZK01000041.1, forward strand.
GCTACGTATTCTTCATTGGCCAATGGATTAATTACTACAGCGTGCTTGATCACTCCGCTCATTTGACAAGCAACAGACACGGCAAACTGGGTATAGCCGGAAGCGAAATTGCGGTTGCCGACCAGAGGATCGATTAGCCAGACTATGTCTTTATCGGTGCCTTGCTTAAGACCTGAAACCCGGGAATGAAAGCTATGGGTTGGATACGCCTTTTCAAGATGGTACAGAATGGTCTTTTCAGAATTCTGATCCATGGAGGTGAGGAATCCAGCGGGGGTAGCGTCAATAATCTGCACTCGATCGAGCCTGTCACTACTGAGGGCGATTGCTTCTGCTGCATCACGCGCAGCGCGCAATGCAATGGTTATCATTGGATGCATTGATTGGATTCCTGAATTAATAAAGAGCGTCAAACTCCGCTTGGCGGGGTGATTGCGAGTTGACGATATTCCGCCTCTTGCGCAAGCGGCGCATGATAGCAAACTAGCCAAATACAATGAAACTGTGGTTTGTGCTTGATGCAGCCGTTGTCTGCAGCGGGAATCGCCAATATTGTGCAGTAACTGCAATAGGCTGATGCTGGTATAATTTTCCGCTTTGCGCAGTCTGGTGGCTGACTTATCGCCAAATTCATCGGCTTACTCATCGCAGCCCAGGTTGTTAAGCTCGGCTTGCTAACACCTGGTTGCTAACACCAAGCTGCCAAATTCAGGTTGCTAACCCCAGGCGCTAAAATGATAGATTTTCGAAATGTAAGCATCGTGCTGGTCAATACCTCCCATCCGGGCAATATTGGTGCGGCGGCCAGAGCAATGAAGAACATGGGTCTCAGCCAGCTGACCCTGGTACAACCTATGAATTTTCCCAGTGCAGTGGCCGTCGGCAGAGCGGTTTCAGCGTTGGATATACTGGAGTCGGCCCGTGTCGTCGATAGCTTGCAGGAGGCCGTGACAGATTGTGGACTGGTTATTGGCGCCAGCGCACGCTCAAGGCGGATCCCATGGCCGATGTTGTCTCCGGAACTATGCGCCAGCAAGGTTGTGAACGAACAGAAGCTCAACAAAGTAGCGTTGGTATTCGGTCGAGAAGACTCTGGATTGAACAATGAGGAACTGCAACTGTGCCATTTTCAAGTGCAGATTCCCGCTGATGAAGTCTACAGTTCATTGAATCTTGCGGCGGCAGTGATGGTGATCTGCTACGAGCTGCGCAAGGCCCAGCTGGCCCTGGATGGTGCAGACCAGAGAGCTGAAGACGAATTTTGGGATCAGGCGAAGGCCACCGGTGAGCAGGTAGAGCGCTTTTATGAACATCTGGAACGGGTAATGGTGGAAATCGACTTCCATGACCCGGACAATCCGCGCCAGCTCATGCAGAGAATGCGCAGGTTGTTCAGTCGAATTCGACTTGATGTGATGGAGATGAATATACTGCGCGGAATTTTGACCCATATCGAATACAACCTGAAAGAGCGGAAGGATCGAGTCAGGGTAACGCAGCAGGATAAACTGAAAATGAAAGATGACAGCAGTGACGGAGCCAAACCGATCAAGGAAGTGCGCTAATCGGAATTAGCAGCATGAACCAGTTATACTTTTTACAGACAGCAATTTTGTAGCGGAATACGAGCCCGGGCCCTACTGTGTCGAAATCGTCCTTCTATTATAGTGACACTCCTTATGTTCAAGCCCTGCAGGGCTTGTATCGGGCCTTGTCGACCCCAGATGCGCTGGTCAAGCTGATTGGTGCGCCGCAAACCGGCAAGAGCACCTTGTGCGAAAAGTTGATGCTGTACATGCAGCATAAAGATTTTCGTGTGGTCTACTTTCGTTATGCCATTGAATCACCAGACTTGTTACGGGCGATGCTGGCCAGAGAACTGGATCTGCCAAATTCGACGAATTTCGCCCGCATGCTGGAAGACATTCCTATCAGCAACGATGGTAAGCCGCTCATCCTCATTTTCGATGAAGCCCATCTGTTAACTGACACTACCTTGCTGGAGATTTTCCGCATGGTTGAGGTGCAGTGGTAATCATCCCTTTTTTAACTAATTTCAAAAGCAGAAGTCATGCTGCCGTCAGCATTTGTTTCGGTGGAAAACCACCATTAGCCTTGTTGGGTCGTTCATTGTTGTAGAACCAAAGCCATTGTGTGGCATAGTCCTGAACTTCCTGAATCGAGTCAAACATGTATTGGCTTAACCAACTATA
>SHZK01000042.1 GCA_009692305.1 Gammaproteobacteria bacterium
TATCCAGGAAGGCTTTGGTGTAGAAGTCGATTATCGCGTCGCGACCATGGAAGTCGAAGGACCACGGACTGACTGAAAGATCCATGTCTTGAGAAAAAAGAGACCCCAATAAAGCGATGTTCTTGGTATCAACGGCCTTGCAGTATGCAGCCAGATTTTTGCGCACCGCTTCCAGATCAGACAATTGCTGAATCTGAACCTCGATTCGTCTCAGCCTCTCTTCAATAGAAGTCATATTGTCCTCAGGTCAAGGTGAGCAGGTGCTCACCTTGACGACTATTGACTACTGAACCAGTGGATGACCCTTCAACATTCTTTCGCCAGCCGTTCGCGCTACCAGTTGTAGCTGAAGTTCAGGCCATACTGACGTGGCGGTGCATAGGCCGCAATGGCTAACGTACCAGTGCCACCGTCAAAGACACTGCTGATATAACGCTTGTCGAAGAGATTCAAGGCCCACAAGGCCACCGCCCAGCGTCCGTTGTCCGGCCCCCATTGGATGTTGGCATCAACGAGATGCGTGGGCTGCACCTCTGATCTCGGTGTGTTCTGCAGATTGGTTTTGAACTTCATGCTGACATACGAGTACGAGGCATTGTATTCGATCGTCCCCGAGCCCAATGAGTGTTCATAGTTTAACCCAAGCGTGCCCGTCCACTTAGGTGCGTCTTGTAGCCGGTAGCCCTTCAGATTTATCAGCGTCGGAACTACCTCACCCACAGTCGATGGATCGACAAATGGAAAATCCGAATACTCCGCGTGCAGATATCCCAGCGCACCGTTAAGCGTGAGTCCTTGCGCCACAATGGCCGTCGCCTCAAGCTCAAAACCATATGTGTGGGCAGATGCCGCATTCACGATCGTCGTCGAATGCTGCACTGCGCCGGTCTGCTCATCTATTCCGTAATAGATAATGGGGAGCTGCATGTCCTTGTACCAATTGTAGAACACTGCAAGGTTGACGCGCAGATGATCATCCAGGAAATCGGTCTTTATCCCGCCCTCTAAAGTGTCGACATACTCGGGGTCATAAGGCCCGATGTCTTCGGGATAAGTGATTCGCCCCACGAAACCACCGGACTTAAAGCCGTGAGACCAAAAACCATACATAAACATCTCGTCGCTTTGCTGGTAGTCAAGGCCGACCTTGGCTGCCCAATCGTTCCAGGAGTTGTTAGCCGTAACTTCAAACCCTCCGATGGGAGTATCCCCGTACCACACAGAGTCACAGGTGAAGCCGCACCCGAAATTCAGGAAATTTTCCGAAGTATCCGTCATCTTTGTGTATTCATGTGCAAGCCGGCCCCCAATCTGCATGCTCAGTTTCTCCGTGAAGTGGATGAAGCTGTGCGCGTACGCCGCTACAGACCAGTTTTTTTGATCCTCTGTAGACAACTGGCGAAAGCCGCGCAGTGCGAACATCGGCCGGAAGTTCTGCTCGTGGTAGTACGTATCGTACATGTAGAAAATGCCTGCGACCGCGTCCACATTATCCGTAGGCTGGAAGTTGTCGCGCACCTCCTGTGTGAATTGCCACCCGTTGGTTGGGCGATCGGTATCCATGAAAAACCACGGAGTATTGTCACTATCCGTGAACTCTCTCAGATCAAAATGCTTATACCCGGTTATCGACGTGATCTGCCCAAACGACGTATCCCAATTCATCGTCAATGTAGTCGAGTAGATGTCCATATCCGATTCGTCCGGCAGCGCTTCGCTGCCTTGCGCGGACAAATACTTGTCCGGGGCCTTACACCGCTTACCAGTCAGGCATGGTTGCTGGTACATTGTGCCCAAGCCGGGACCGGGCGAAGAGCCAGGTGGCTGATAATACAAGTCACCAGGCACCGAGCCATCGGCGTTAACCGGAGCGCCGTTGCGCGAATGCGACAACTCTCCGATCAACGTTGCGTTGAAATCATCACTCGGGGTGAACTCCAAATAACCGCGTAGTGCCGTGACGCTACTACTCCCAAGGTCCCGACCAGTAACGACGTCGGTAAACCAACCATCGCGCGAAGAACTTAATGCCACAACTTTGCCTGACAACACACCCTCGACAATAGGAAAGTTGAGTGCCGCATTGGCATCGATACGGTCCCAGTTGCCAAGCGTCACCCGTGCGTTGCCGTCGAATTCGCCGGTTGGCTGGTACGTGACCACATTCACCACACCACCGGTCGTGTTGGCACCATAAAGTGTGCCCTGGGGTCCACGGTTGACCTCGATCCGCTCGATATCAAACAGGTTGAGCAGCGAAACCATGGCAAAAGCTTGTGGCACGCCATCGTAGACTATCTGTACGGTGCTGCCAGCGTATAAATTTGACTCGATGGCACCCATCCCGCGAATGTTGAACACCGCGGTGCGCGGGGTGTTGGGGAAGCTGCCAATCTGAACGTTCGGTACCTGGCCTTGCAGGGCTTCGAGCGTAATCGCCTGTTTCTTGACGAGATTTTCGCCAGTAAACGCGGTGATCGCGATCGGGACAATCTGCATGTTTTGCGCCCTTTTCTGCGCCGTGACAGTGATCTCTTCAAGGGTGGTGTCGGTTTGCGGCGCAGTAACCTGGGCCCATGCTCCTGTTGCCACACTGGCGAGTACTGCCGCGATCACGACTATGCTGCTGCTAGCTAATGTTGTTCTCATATAAGTCTCCGGTGACCATGCCTGGGAATTTTTTTAACTACTGTTCGTCATTGATAAGCTTGATCGAGCAGTCTGCCGGTGTGCAGTCTGTCGCTATCAATCACTACGATGGGGCGGTAGCGTCGTAGTAATGTTTAAATTTAGTTAATATTGACGTTAATATTGACGTTAATTATTGACGTTAATACAGAATCCTTCATCTGTCAAGGTGTCGCGCAAAACCACAGACCGTGCAAAAAACAGTGTATTGGCGTACCCAATCTGCGGGCATAAGTAACATCGTAGCCCGTGCTCTGCATGGGTCTTACCGGTGCCAGTTGTTGCTGAGCTGTCTGCACAAAAGCCGTCATTTGGGTTCGAGTATTTATTGATCAGTCGGCTTGCTTTTCATTTATAGGCCCGGCAACGGCACCCCCAACGCGGCAGCCGGGAAACACGAAACGGGACACCGGCGGGCGCCACAAAGCCCATGGTCTATCAGGCGAAAAAACGGATCGGCTAAAGATCGTGAATTCAACCAGGCAGCATAAAGCTCAGGCAACAACCTGCTTGACATTCGCCATGATGTATGCAAAAACCACACGCACTGTTTGCTGGTAATTTCGGCGTCTGCCACAGCAGTTTCTGGTGAAGGTGTGTATGTAATTTCTGGATATGGAGCAGTACAGCACGTGCCGGCGAATGTGCTTTATTCATTTGGCCTGCCGGGTTAATTTGCTGGATGAAGAGGAAAGAAACATGAAACCAACTGCGGAACAACGACTGTGGATGTATCGTAATATGGTGCTCAGCCGATATCTGGAGACGCGCATCGAAAGCATTTATATGGAGGGCAAGACCCCTGTTTTTAACATGGCCAATGGCCCGATCCCGGGGGAAATGCACCTCTCGAACGGCCAGGAGCCCTGTGCGGTAGGGGTGTGTGCCCACCTCACGGCAGAGGACGTGGTCACAGCCACACATCGGCCACACCATATCGCAGTGGCCAAGGGAGTTGAACTCGATGCCATGGTCGCCGAGATATTTGGCAAAGCGACCGGGCTATCAGGGGGGCACGGTGGTCACATGCATCTATTCGATGCTCGAGTTAACTTTGCGTGCTCGGGAATTGTCGGCCAGGGCCTGGGCCCGGCAGTGGGCGCGGCATTGTCGCGCAAACTGCAGGGAAAATCTGGTGTGGCTGTGGCCTTTATGGGCGAGGGTGCTGCCAACCAGGGTGCCTTCCACGAGAGTCTAAACCTGGCGGCAGTGTGGAAGCTGCCAGTGGTATTTGTAATCGAGGACAACGGCTGGGGCATTTCCGTTGCCAAAGAGGCGTGCACAGCGGTGCCAAACAATCATCTGCGCGCAGCCGCTTATGGCATGCCGGGGGTGCACGTGCCGGACAATGACGTGGAGGGCATTTTTGCCGCCGCCGGTGAAGCAATCGCAAATGCGCGTAAGGGTTTGGGTCCCACACTGCTTGAAATTGAGACGTTTCGTTTGGCCGGCCACTTTATGGGCGACAGCGAGGATTACCGGCCCGCTGGCGAGAAGGAAGGGCTGCAACAGCGTGACCCCATCCCCCGTTACCGTCGACAGCTGCTTGATGCGGGACTTCTTGACGAGAACTCGGACGCGGCGCTAGTCAATGAGGCACAGGCCCGCGTTGAGACCGCCATTCGTTTTGCCCAGAACAGCGAGTTCCTCTCGCCTGAGGCAGCATTGGACGTCGTATTTGTGTGAAAGGTGATTATCATGACGACTAAGAAAGCAACACGAAAATTGACCATTGCCCGTGCCATGGCAGAAGCGATCGCCCAAGAGATGCGGATCGACCCAAGGGTTTTCGTCATGGGTGAGGATATCGGCCCGCTGGGCGGTGTTTTCGGCACCACGCGCGGTTTGATTACTGAATTTGGCACCGAGCGGGTGCGCGACACGCCGATCTCCGAGACCGCATTTATCGGTGCGGCAGTGGGCGCTGCCTCGGACGGCATGCGGCCGATTGTCGAGCTGATGTTCGTCGATTTCTTTGGCGTGTGCATGGATGCTATCTACAACCTGATGGCCAAGAACACGTATTTCTCCGGGGGCAAGGTCAGGGTGCCAATGGTGCTGATGACCTCTACCGGTGGTGGTTACTCGGATGCAGGGCAACACTCCCAGTGCCTGTACGGCACGTTCGCCCATCTGCCAGGCATGAAGGTGGTCGTTCCCAGCAACGCCTATGACGCCAAGGGTCTGATGACCGCCGCTATCCGCGACGATAATCCGGTGGTGTACATGTACCACAAGTCCCTTCAGGGTATGGGTTGGCTGGGCACCGAGAAGGGCGCCACCGTGGCAGTCCCCGAGGAGAGCTACACAGTGGAAATCGGCAAAGCCGCTGTGGTGCGCAAAGGCAATGACGTGAGCCTGGTCAGTCTTGGCGCCGGCGTCCACCATTGCCTGCGTGCGGCCGAAGTGCTGCAAAAGGAAGGTTTTTCCGCCGAAGTGCTCGACTTAAGGAGTCTGGTTCCGCTGGATCGCGAGGCGGTACGCGCCTCGGTGGGCAGAACCGGACGGTTGATCGTGGTCGACGAGGATTATCACAGCTACGGCGTCAGCGGCGAAATCATCGCCACCGTGGTCGAACACAACCACACCTGCCTCAAGGCTGCACCAAAGCGCCTTGCCTACCCTGACATCCCGATTCCGTTTGCACGGCCTATGGAGCAGTGGGCACTACCCAACGCCGACAAGATCGTGGACGCTTTCCGCCAAATGATGCTGAACCAATAAGGTTCAGCGAATATGCAAATCGCAATTGTAATACCAGTGGACCTTTGGGAGGACGATAGCGAGGGCGTGATGACAGCGTGGCTGTTCAACAGTGGGGACGAGGTCGATGAGGGCGACCTCTTGGCCGAGGTGATGGTTGAGAAAGCTCAGTACGAAATCATTGCACCTTCAGCCGGCGTGCTGACCATTGTGAAACATGAAGATGAGGTGGTTATCAAAGGTGCCATTATTGCCACGCTCGATGCTTGATATCGCCGTGGCCGACAAGTATTACAGTGTGTTCCTTCATTTTGGGGTATCCCCAGCTACCGAAGAAGATGATGGCTGTATGAGGTGCACAACGGGTCGCGAGCATGACGCTCGCTCGGGGTGCTCAGAGACGAGTGAGTTACAAACGGCTCGTTGAACATGACCATTGATTGCACACGGTGCCTGTTGAGCCTGACGGTAGAGGCCGGGTTGGCTGCCGAACAAGCACTGCTTGAATCGATCTGCGCAGGAGAGCGTGACGCTGCAGTGCTGGCTTGGCAGCCCAGCGATCGTGCCTTGGTAATGCCGCTTCGATATCAACGCTCCGCCCGTTTTCCCGCAGTATGCAAAGCGCTGCACCAGCAGCGCTGGCCGATCATGTTCCGTCTAACCGGGGGTGAGCCAGTACCTCAGTCGCCACAAGTGATCAATGTAGCCATGGTTCGGCGTTGCCGATTGGGTGAGCCGGGAGTGGATTTTGAATGGGCCTATCTTCAGATGGGTAGCCCCTGGTGTGCCTGGTTACAGGCGCAGGGCGTGGCAGGGGCCGACCTCGGTCCCGTATCGGCTGCCTATTGTGATGGTCGCTTCAACGTACGTATCCAGGGCCGCAAGCTGGTGGGTACCGCTCAGCGTTGGCGGCGTGTGCGGCATAGCAGTGACATGGCAGTATTGGTGCATGGTGCCATGCAGTTCGACGGTGATCCGTTAGATCTCGTAACGGTGGTCAATGACTTCCAGGCTGGAATTGATGCGCCAAGGCGCTTCCTGGCGGAGCGACATATCGCGCTGCGCGAGGCAATTCCCGACTTCCAGCCTCAGGCGATCGGCGTGTTGCTGGCGAGTTATCCGGCAGCAGGTGTGAATTCTGAGTTTTCACGCACTTCTGTGCCTGTCTAAGCGTATTCTCATGCTAGTCCAGTAATCGATACCGAATAAGACGAACCATCGCGCCCGCGTAAGTGAAAGCGGCCATGATGAAGATCAGGATGTTGACATGAGTGACGCTATTGGCCTATAAACAGCGTTTGAATTTATTTCAAAATCCTTCGAACCGTCGGGCGGGATGGTGGTCCCCTGTCGATCAGACCGCGATTAGGACAATGCCAATGAAAAAAATACTGTTAGTTATGATTGCGCTGTGGTCCGTGCTGTTCAGCCTATGTAGTTTTGCGGTTGATGTCGACCTGACCCGCTTCGGTCCTCGAGAATACAGCCCGGATATTGTGACGCCCAATGTCGATCGTGAATCGTTTTTCGGCGTGCCCGGCGATGCCAATCTGATCATTAATGCAAGTGGCACTTCGGAATCCGCTGCAGAAGGGGCGGCCGCCAGCATTCAAATCAATGGTGTGGAGGTATTTTCCCGCAGCAATCTCGAGCGAGGTGAAGCTACGATCGAAGTCCCGGTGGCATTGGCGGAAACCAATTCGATTCGGGTCGAGTTGATGGGCAATGAAGGCTCGGGAATCACCGTTCGGATCAAACAAAAAGTACAAGTCGATCTCGGTGTCGTTGGCCGCATTCATTTCAACCTCAGTACCGCCGACTTCAAATCATCCAAGGACTTCTATCGGCATCTGGGCTTCGCCGATTCAATCGGCCCGTTTCCGGAAACTAACACCATTGAAGTCGCTCGAGGAGTCGGCGTGAATCGGCCGTACAAAATTTATGCGGAAATTCTATATCTGGGGAAGCTAGGCCCAGAACCTCTTGACCTGCTCAAGCCAACCGGACGAATGATGGATGTCATCGAATGGAAGGATCCGCGCAACGAATCGCCAGCTTATCCCTATCTGTACAATCTTGGAATCTCGCGGGCGGCCTTCACGACGACGGATCTCGACGCAGATATGAGTGCATTGCAGGCATCGGGCACCCATTTTCTGTCCCCGCCCGCCAAATACGCGGATGGCAGTCGCTTTGTCATTGGGCGGGATCCCGATGGAACGTTCTTCGAACTACTTGAACCACCAGGCACAGAGCCCAGGCTGGTCAATGACAGTCACGTCACAGATGTGCACCACCTCACAATCAATGTCAGTGATTTCGAGCGGTCGCGAGAGTTCTACAAGATGTTGGGTTTTACCGGCGGCAACCAACTGCCGGAAACGGAAAGTATGGAAGTGGCTCAGGCCATGGGCCTCGATCAGCCCTATCACGTGCGAGCAGAATCGATAGTGCACGCTGGGGACGGGTCGCAAATTGAGCTTGTGGAGTGGCAGCAGCCTCGTGATCTCACGCCGCCCCACCCCCAGCCCGCCAACCACTATGGAATTCAGCGCATCAACTATGCAACCACGGACCTCGCGGGGGATATTGCTAAACTTAAGGCACAAGGCGTCACCTTTCTGTCTGAAATCGCACCATGTTGTGACGGAGCCGCCTCGACCTTTGGGTTTGTGTTGCTGTTTGACCCCGATGGCAATTTCTTCCAGCTGATGGGTGCGATTGTTCCAAAAAAAGGACTATGAGTAAAAACCGAGTGATAGAACTAAGCAGGACGGTTCTTCCATTTTCGCCGAGATGAGGTTTGTTGAAGCAAGGCCGCGTTAAGTAAACACAATGGCTGGGATTTGAGATCCTGGCCAGTGGGGAAAACAAATAAACAGCAAAGGAGAAGACCAGCATGGGAAGAATTACAATCGAAAATATGCCGTGGACGCAGCCGGCTTTTGCCCCTTTATATCCAGCCGAGTCTTTCCCGGTAATTACCCGTGAGCGCTGGCAAGTTGCAGTTGCATTCGAGACCGACTATGACTTTGTTCAATCGGTGCTCCCGGTGGGGGTCGATCCCGCGTCAAACCCGCCCGTGGCATCGGTGTGGTGCGCCACTCATGCCCACTCCACTATGGGCGGCCCCTATCGTGAGTCAGGTGCGGCGGTCATCGTCACTTTTGAGGGGGAACAGTACGTTTATCCGCTGGTCGTCTATTTAGGACCCAATTCCGAAGAATGGTTTGCAGCAGGGCGCGAGGTGTGGGGGCATCAAAAGAAACTGGGGCACTCCTGGATTTCAGAGCCTGAAGGGTCCGGGATTGTTACCGGATACTTCGAGCGGCCACAGGGGAGTCGATTGATGGAAATATCAGTTGGACCACTGGAGCGGGAGGCACGCCCGGATGAAATTGGCTTTCTGAAAGTCTTGACCTTACGAGTGATTCCGCATCCTGAGCGACCTGTGGCCCAATTGGCCGAACTCATTGTAACCGAAGCCGAGTTGACCCCAAGGAAAGGCTCCGACGGACGCCTTGAGTTTTGGGCCGGTCCTGGTCAGGTCGCGTACCCGGTTGTGTCGGACCGGGATCCACTTTATCGCCTGCGTGTTGACCGGGTGATTGCAGGATACTATGGCTGCTATGAAGGAATTGTCACGCCTTTTGGAAAGATCGCCAAGCAATTAATACCTTAGCGGCAGCGAAGCGTCATTCGGGTACATTAAAGGCATATAAAACGTTCCCCGGCATATGCAGCACCAGTCCATATCCGGAAGTTACATATAACGTTCCGTTAGCCACAATCGGCCCACTGCCGCCGGACATACTGCCTCCATGAGCAACTTCACCAGACAAGGTTTCAATTTCTTCTGAAGTATCATACTGCCACAAAATTTCACCTGTTTCTGAATCATAAGCTCGTATTTGCGCATCTAAATGGCCAGCAATAACCACACCAGGGATTGCAGTAATGGGCGCCCCAATCCCCGGATCACAATACTTGCGGTTGTGGCAGACATTATCTGCGAGCCGTGACCATATCAGATCTCCGGTAAAAGCATTCAAGGCATATATTCCTGGCCGGGCGTCTGCAATTGGCAAAATGTCATCGTCAAAATCTGACATAGGCACAAATACAGTACTACCAGCAGCGGCTAATCCAAAATGAACTCCGCCCTGATTCCCACCGCGGCCCAGCTTTTTTTCCCAGACGATACGACCGTCGTTTGGATTGATGCCATAAGCAACTCCTGATTTTTGCCCTGCTACCAAAATCTCCTGTTCATCAACCGATATATGTATTGGGGGTGCCCCATAATCTGCATCGGTGCCATTCTCTTGTGCACAATTGGTATGATCGGGCATTGCCGCAAAACATGCGGCATTCCAGGCATCTCCCGCCATTGTTTGCCGAACCCATCCCATCTCTCCGTTATCCAGTGAAAACGCGACTATCGCATTGCTGGTGTCTTGGGATGGAGATGAATAATTTCCGCCAGTCCCAACGTAAAGAAGACGCCGTTTTTCATCGACAGTAGGGCTATTCCATATGGGTGAGCCTGAGGGTGCCAAAATGGGATTGCCAATTGAATTCGCTCCTGCTGGTACAGGCATTTCTTCAATGGTGTAACTTTTCCATACGATTTCACCTGTCCCAGCATCAAGCGCGACGATTGAACCACGAAAGTTGCAACACACATACCCAGGGCTAGCAGCCGCGCCCTCCTCCTGGGAAGAAACTGGCTGATAGACAACACCATCATATAAGACCGGTTGTCCCGTGCCAGTTGCAAATGGATGTTCATCAACCTTTTTGATCCAGCTCAACTCACCGGATATCAAATTTAGAGCATAGACATTGGCAATGAGATCAGCAAAATAGGCATGCGGTGCTTGCCCGGTTTTTTCATCTCCATCCCAATCACTTACAGTAATACCGGTACGCACTTCAGCTTTCGCTCTAAATGCCCAACGTACACAGCCTGATTGTTCGTCGAGAAAATACACGGCCCCGTCCTGACTGCCTAGCATGATTCCGCCGCCGACCAACACCGGTTGCGAGCGCATACGAGACATATTCGGAAAAGCAAAGCTTCATTTAACCGTTAGTTTTTTTACATCCTCTTTCTTGAGTTTTGCTATCTGCTCAGGAATAAAACGAGTATTGCTTCGATTGATGCCCCATCCCGATGCAAATGGATGGCTAGCATAATCAAACGCCAGTCGATCATCTTTGCAAACGAGTGGCGGATATTTGACATCCCTTGATACTTTGCCTGCGATATATTCCGCAACCTGACTTTTCTCTTCGTCTGAGAGCGCCTTTGCCATCGGTTGCATCACGCCTTCGCGCAAAGAATGCAAAATAATGTCCGCTGGCAATTGTTGTAATAAAGAATAATCGGGAGCTCTTGCGCCTGACTGGTTGTGACATTGAGAACAGTTCTTGTCGTAAAGTATTTTACCCGGATGGGAATCGCCACCACCGGTATTCCCCCTCATGGTTGCTAATAAGTCATTTTCAGCGGGGTGGTCCACGGTATTCTCTGGCGCACTATCAGTTCTCATTTCTGGTTGTGCCTGGGCTGCTGGCTCATCAAGTGTCAACGGCTCTTGGGACGTAGCATCAGAGCAACTGGTTAGCACTATGGGCAAGATCAATAACAGTAAACATTTCATGGTTGATTGCATGTGAACCTGTCTTGGTGAGAATCGCAAATTTACCATGTGCAAAAACTTTGGGGTCAGGCTTTTACGGGATTACCCCGCCCCCGGTCTCAAGAACCCTGTCGTCCGAGCCGAAAACCAACATGATACCGCTAAACTGTAAGTGCGTTCGACTTTAGGTTTTCGTATTTCTCAAAACACCCATCCCTGTGCGGCGCTTGGGGGAGTCCGACCAAGTGACCCGGTGTATACTGTTCCTGGTCTCCAATGAATCGAGTTCTGTGACCGGGGCCGAACTGCCTGTGGATGGAGGTCTCAACGCACAGTAGCCCCAGCCATTGCCGGTATTAGATCCTGGGTAATTGCAAGGTTCGTTGCCGCCGCCAATCGGGATTTCGGTTGGGCTTGTCAAATAACTTTTCCAAATTGATAACTACAGGTTCTTATCATGAGCGAGTATCAAAATGATTACCGGGAAATAGAGGCGGTAATAATCCGCTACGCTTCGGCGCTGGATAAAAAACACTACGAACGATTAAGTGAGGTGTTCATCCCTGAGGGAACAGCGAACTATATCGGTCTGGCCGAGTGCAAGGGTCTCGACAGCATTATCAAACTGGTTTCAGGTGTGCTGGACCAGTGCGGCCACACC
>SHZK01000043.1 GCA_009692305.1 Gammaproteobacteria bacterium
GATGCCGTGGTGGAGGAAGTTAAAGCCTGGCAGTCGCGACCCCTTGATTCCGTGTATCCCATTGTTTATCTGGACTGCATTCACGTCAAAGTGCGTGACTCTGGCGTGGTTAAAGCCAAAGCTGTTTACCTTGCTATTGGCATCGACATGACGGGTAACAAAGAAGTGCTGGGCTTGTGGATTGCACAAAACGAGGGTGCCAAATTCTGGCTGCAAGTGGTCACGGAGCTCAAAAACCGCGGGGTGCAAGACATTCTCATTGCATGCGTAGATGGCTTAAAGGGCTTTCCTGAAGCGATTGAGACGGTGTACCCCTTAGCTAAGGTGCAACTTTGCATTGTGCACATGGTGCGCCATAGTTTGAACTATGTGTCGTGGAAGACCCGCAAAGAAGTGGCAGCGGCGCTCAAATCAATCTATGCCTGCGCCACGGTAGAGCAAGCGTCTCAGGCATTGGATGAATTTGAAACTGTGTGGGGTAAAGACTATCCGTCCATTGTGCAAAGCTGGCGTCGTAACTGGCAACGCACCATTCCGTTCTTTGACTATCCGCCAGAGATTCGCAAGGTGATTTACACGACCAATGCCATTGAGTCTGTGAACATGAGCCTGCGCAAGATCACGAAGAACCGTGGATCGTTTCCAAGCGATGAGGCGCTAAGCAAATTGTTCTACTTGGCACTGAGAAATATTGCCAGAAATGGAACACGCCAATTCGGGTCTGGAAGGCGGCGCTGAATCGGTTTAGTATTGAGTTTGAGGATCGGGTCCCTCATCAATGACCCTTAACTCTGTTTACACAAAAAATCGGACACCCTCTGTTCTAATTGAGCGGCATTCAAAAAATTCCGCAGAAATTTTGGATTAACTGTTGATTTTGCAAATCGACTCAGTATTTTAAAGTTTTTATAAAAATTTGCTTGCTTTTTAAGTGATAAAATAATGTTAACAAAACAACTTAGTTTTCCAACAATTAACTATAACTACTGGTGCCAGAAGAATGATTATTTTTCCAGTACACCATTAATCCAAACTATTAAAATTGGGTTAAATCATGCTCGTAAGGGAGGACTAATCGATGAAATTATCAATAGCTCTAACTTGGTGACTAACAAGGATTTAGTCGATTTGATTGAATTAAAAATTCAGAGCCACCAATCCGTTGATAAATTTGAAAATGATGAATTAATGATTATTTTCGATCTAATTCAAGGATGGGGTGGTAAAGCTTGTCGAAATATATATGTTCAACCGAATTTGAATCCAACAAGAATATCACTAGTTAATCTTCCAGAAATATATAAAAAAGCTATAAATTATTGTGTGTCAGGAGACTATTACGCTGCTCTTAATAAAATAACATCTATTCCGAACCTTGGTGAAAGTTTCGCTACTAAGCATATTTTTTTCTGTTCTGAATTTGATCCAAGTCGTCAGGGATTACCAATTTATGATACAAGGATAAAGACACTAATTTTTCTTAAAAGCTCCGCTGCTGCAGGATATGAAATATTTGTAAATGCATTAAATAAAAAGGCAATAGAGCTTTCTATGCCTCCTGCCCTTGTTGAGCGAGCATTATTTTCTTTTTCTCAATATTATTTTCCCAATTCAAAATTAATTATTAAAGAAAATATTTTAGATGAAACTGATATTCAAGAAGCAAAAAAATTACAATTAAGTTTTCAAAATATTTAATCTGATTAAATATAAGAAGCTACCCAATCATTTTTAAGTATGTCATTGTCGTCATACACGAAATTTCACACGGAAAAATTAAACATGTTTTTACATTCTAAAATCTGTAGTTGAATAGAGGTATCTTTAATTTTTTCAACGTTTTAATATTTACTTTAGATTGAATTTCAAATAAAAATGAAGTATCAATGGCAAGTTCTACAGAGCAGTTCTTACCTTCCTGATTAGACTCCCAAACACCAAAATAGGTTATGCGAGCATCAATTAGAGGTTGATGTCGAGTATCTGCAGAAAATAAAAAATCCTCGGGATTATAAAATATTTTTTTGGGATTCGAAAAATTACTGAAGAAAATGCTTTCCGCTTACACGGACGGGCCAAACATCCAGCGGTCAACAACCGCCGGGATCAGCCACGAGTCGAAAACATTTTCCGCAGGCGCGTTGATGGTTTTACTGACGGAGCGTTTGCTGGTGAGGGTAGGGCTCAATGGTTGAACCTAGATATCATAGGGATTGGTTGGCAACAAATGTGGCGCCAATCCGGCGCGCCGGGTCGCTGCCTTCTGGCCGTAATTTGCGGCCAGATAATCAAGAATAGTCGTCTCCACATCCGCTGCCAGTTGCTGCAATCCTTGCGTCTCCTGCATCCACACGATACGGCTCTGCCATACTTCGCGGCTGCCAGAATTCTGCACGATTATCTGGGAGGAATGGCAGGTGGTGCAGGTACTCTGGACTAACTGCCAGCCTGGTGCAGCGATGAAGCCGGATGCGGGATCAACGTCCTGCCCGTTTGCACCGCTGCAGAACAGTGACAAGCCGAGAGTCACATATACCAATTGTAATGATTTACCCATCTATTAACCTAAAACACCTGCACGGCGATACGATGGCAGGCATTGTTGAGATATCCTTGCGGATTCCAGTTGGGCACGACCATCGGTTGCGACTTGCCGCGCTCGTCCATGGCGCGCGCCCATACCTCATAATAACCTTTCTCTGGAAACTGAACCCAACCTTGCCAGTTCTGCCAGGCGAGGCGATTCGCGGCTGGTTGCGTTGCGGTCGGCAGCCAGCTGGCACCGAAATCGGTTGAGACAAATACGGCGCTCACTTGATTGTCACCCGCCCAGGCGTGCCCTCGCACCACCAGTCGACCTCTCATGTCATGGGTAATACCAGATTGCGGAAACGTGATGAGCGACTTCACCGGCATGGATTCGATGATGCGCATGTCAGCATTCGGCACGCGGCTGCCGGGAGCCACCGGATAGGTTGGTACCGTGTATGAAGGCGCCAGCATTTTTTCACCATCATGCACCTTGTTGCGTACGACCAGGCGGCGCAACCACTTGCCTGACACCGAGCCCGGCCAGCCAGCACAAACCAGACGCAGCGGATAACCATTGTGCAGTGGCAGATCCTCGCCGTTCATCTGCCAGGCAATCAATGACTCAAACTCCAGTGCTTTTTCGATCGGCACGCCACGGGAAATCGGATCGAGGGTAGCATCGCCACCAAGGTGCGTGTCCGCCCCGTAGTAACCGACATAGACCGCGTCCTGCATAACGCCACAATAATTCAGCACATCTCGCAGGCGCACGCCGGTGAACTGCGGACAGGCCACGGCACCCACTGACCACTGACTACCACTCGCAGCCGGAGTAAATTCGCTGCGGCCATTGCCGCCACACTCAATCTGTAATTGTAGCGTGACAGTTTCGAAGCGCTGCTGCAGTTCGGCGATACTGAAATTCAACGGGCGCGCACAGGACTCGCCGGCGATTTCAAGCACCCAGTTGTCCCGATCGACATTCTCGGGTGGAACGCCGTTGTTGCGGATAAACATGTATCGATTGGGTGTGATGTCATCGTCTAACAGATGTGCCGGAGTCTCTGCATTCAGTGGCAGGTCACCCAATACGATCAGTCCTTCCTTGCCCTGTATAGCCATGTTCGCGTCGGCAGCGAAAGCCACGGGGGCGAGCCCGGGTGGCATGAAGCGGGCAAACGGCACGTGCATGCCGAGGGCGGCACTGAGGCTGAGCACACTGCCCTTGGCCAGAAAACCACGACGAGTCACAGCATTCAATTTGTTAGCGGGTGCCGATATTCGCGGCTGCAGTTTTACAAGATTTGGTTTCATGGGGCTAGTTCTGCGAATCGCCACGTTCATCGAGACGGGCGCCAGCCAATACGCCGGACAGTGCATAGTTGCCCTCATGGCAGGCATATTCATACAACTTGTCTGCGGTGAGATGCATGGGAATTTCGGCGGTGAATGGCTGCACGAAGGTGTCGGGATCATCCACAGTAAAGCTGTAATTGATGCTGTCTTCGGAGACACGGGTAAAGCGTTCAGTCACGCGCATGTTCGTGGAGGAATTGCGAAACTGCTGATTCGGATTAAAGCGACTCGTTGCCACCACCAGCGTGTCACCTTCCCAGTGACCGACAGAATCACCAAGCCAGGGCTGCATCACAGCCGGTAACGGCTCACTGTCCATGCGAATGATGCGGGCATCGTGTACCATCTCAACCAGAATCATCACATAGCCGGGAGACTGTACGATCTGGTAATGATTGTTATACAGAATCGGCAACATGGGTGGCCCGCTGCTTGATCCGAACGATAGCAAGCAACGCTCTGGCAACGGCCGCATCTCCGGACCATCAAAACTACCGCGCGCTTCGCGAACTGCACGCGCTGCGGCAATGCGACTCTCGGCGGCCGCTGTATAGTCCGGAATCTGGCCATTAACCGGATCCACAATCAGGGAACTGCGATACTCACCGTTGTACTGTGCAACATTGGTACCGTCGTCAAACCAGAAATTATTGTAGCTGTCAGCCAGATCAATCTGCCCCTTGGTCGGCGCCTCCCGATCCGGATCGCTGGGTTGATCCTGCGCCTCGCTATACGCCGCTACATTCTGCTCCAGCGCAATCGCCTCTTCAGGGCTCAACACCAGCTGGTCCCCATACTCGACAGGGCGCGTCAGCGGCGTAATCGTATTATTGGTCCAGATGCCCTGCAGATCAGGCGCACCATCCGCCAACCGATTTACCGTGAACGCAGTATCCTGCGCCGCCGCACCCGCCAGCAGATAGCCAGCACTGGCAGCGACAGCAACTCCGATTATTCGTAGAGCGTTCATACTTTACTCCTGCAACGCTGCTCGCATTGACTTGCTAATTAAAATTGACCAACTGCTTTAAATTAACCAATTGCTCTGAATCGACAACAGTTGTACATGAAATCTGTCCGCGAGGTTACCAAATAAGCTACATGCATTAAAGCAGAAGCAAGGATTTGAACTTGGCCAAGCCGGGTTTATATCTGCCTATCGATAAATCAGTGCCCATCGCAGCGGATGTAGTTGCTTTGAGTTGCTTAAAGTTACAAAGGCTTGACCAACTTCAACAAAAACCGATCCGTATTCCGATTCAAACGCGGATCAAAAATCGCCCGCGTATGATCATCCCCCGGCGACCGCAGTAATTCACTGGACTCCACCGTAAAGCTAGCCTGAACCGACACGTCAATCGCCTGCTGCGTCTCCATCCGATGCATATCGCGATTATCACGACCGGGCACACCAATATGATCTTCAATGCCAATTACGCCACCGGGTTTCAACAGTGCTTTCAGTAGCAACAGCCTCGTCAAGGCGCGCTCCGGGTTGGGGTTGTACCAGTCGTGCAAGGTCTGGGCGACGATGATCATGTCGATAGAGTTTTCCGCGAGTCCGATCTCCTCCAGAGGGCGCACGATTTGCGTCACGTTGGTGAGATTGCCCTGACGAATCTTGTTATCCAACGCCTCGCCCTGGGTAATCTCCTGCCGGTCTTCCTCGAAATCGAGGCCGCGTGGTGTGTTCTGGGCATAGACGATGCCCTGTGGCCCCACCGCCTTGGAAAGAATGAATGTGTAATAACCGCCGGCGGCGTACATATCCAGCACGGTCATACCCGGCTGCAGGCCGAGCCAGTCCAATAGCTCAACTGGCTTGCGTGCATCGTCGCGGACGAAGTCGGTGACATCGCGATCGGGGCCGGAGATAGCGCGGCGCAAGGCAATGGTGTCCAGGTCCTGGGCGTTGAGGTTAAATCCAAAGCTACAGCAGACACACAATATGATGCTGATGGGGGATTTCAATGCAGGTGTGCAGATTGATCGAAGGTGGTGCATCTGGAATTTTATCCCATAGTGTGACTGTTACGTTAGAGACCAACCCCGCGGGTCATGAGGACAGCAAGCAGCGGAATAATGCAGAGCAGTATAAGCTCTACCTTCAAACATGTGCGTAGCGCTTTCGGCACTGGAATCTCCGCAAGTTCTGTCTTGCGGTGCTTGATGAAGAATAGGGTCGGATAAATCGAGATGAGCCCGATGCTAATGAACAAACCGATCTTGGCGAGGAAGACTGGATTGTAGGTATAAAAGTCAGAGGGCTTGCCAAACCAGAACCACAGGCAGAAACCGAAAACGGCGACAAAAACGGCGGCAATTCCATACACGGCATCTACTTTCGCAAGATTGCGTGCGTCCTCACTGTTCAGTACTGGTTTGATCGCCATATTTTCGATAAGCAGCGCACCAGCGAGGGCGAAAATAGCGAAGAAGTGCAGGTAGCGAAATAATACGTAGGTCATCGCTGCATGATACTCGATTCGACGCAAAAGGTTACAGTGATGGCTGCTATTCCTGATATGCTGACCCCCGTCCCTGCGTTGCAGCGTAGAGTAAGCATCCGGGTGGCGGGTAATTCAATGACAATAACAATGACAAGAACAATAACAAGAACAAGGGGAAATGCAGATGGCAAAAGTTAGCGGAAATGCAACTGGCGACGTGCCTGTAGACGAAGCGCACATCCAGTCCAGCATGCGCAAGGTGGCGCTGACTGCGTTGGCGGGCACCAGTATTGAATGGTATGACTTCTTCCTCTATGCCACTGCTGCCGCCCTGGTCTTTCCCTCCGCTTTTTTTCCGAACAGTACGCCAACCGTTGCCCTGATCCTGTCCTTCGGTACATTTTCATTTGGATTTATCGCCCGTCCCCTGGGGGGCATTCTGTTTGGGCATTTTGGTGACCGCGTAGGCCGCAAACGCACGCTCGTCATTGCCCTGCTGCTGATGGGCATCGCCTCCACCATGATCGGCCTGCTGCCTACCTTTGCCACGATTGGTATAGCGGCTCCCATACTCCTCAGCGTCCTGCGCTTTGCCCAGGGCCTCGCCATTGGCGGTCAGTGGGGCGGCGCCATGTTGCTGGTTACCGAGAGTGCGCCGCCGAGCAAACGCGGCTATTACGGCGCATTTGCACAAGCCGGCGCACCGGTGGGAGTGATCCTTGCCAACCTCGCCTTCATCTTAATCAGCGCCATGATTTCCGAAGAGGCATTCATGAGTTGGGGCTGGCGCGTTCCGTTCCTGTCCAGCGTGGTCCTGATTGGCATCAGCATGTATGTGCAGCTGCATATGGAAGACACCACCGCGTTCAAGGAATTGCAGGCATTAACCGCACAGAAACTCGCCCAGGCACCAGTCGGCAAGAAATTAATCCGGCGTTCACCAGTGCTCGAAGCTATTATCAAATATCCGAAGCGTATCGCCCTCGCGGCCGGCGCCTTTCTCTCGATCCAGGTTACCTTCTATATATTGATCGGTTTTATCCTGGCTTATGGCGGCGACCCGGAAGGCGCCGCCATGTCCCGCGATAACATGTTGCTGGCGTTGCTTATCGGCTCGGCAATGCAGATTCTCGCCCAGTTTCTGGCCGCGTCTTATTCTGACCGCAATGGCCGGCGTGGCGTATTCATGCTCGGCGCGATTCTCACCGGCATGTGGGGCTTCGCATTGTTTCCCTTGGTCGACACCGGCAATTTCTGGCTGATCGTAGTTGGCGTCAGCGGCGGACTCATGGCACTGGGCATGATGTACGGTCCCCAGGCGGCTTTCTTCACCGAAATGTTCAGCACCGAAGTGCGTTACTCGGGTGCCTCTCTCGGCTACCAGGTTGGAGCCATCCTCGGTGGAGCCTTCGCTCCTACCATAGCAACCATTCTGTGGAAGGAATACGACATTATCTGGGTGTCCGTATACATCGCGGGTGCGTCGCTGTTGTCATTGATTTCAGTAAAGCTGCTTACCGAGACTTACAAAACCAACTTGAATGCGACTGACTGAGCAAGTCGAGAAACTTTCCGCCCGGCTCGAAGGTAATCATCTCCTCGCGACGCTGCGCGTCTGATTGCTCGGTGACGATCACCTCCGATCCGGGCTTTTATCGAAGTTGAATTCCCCAATACCACTCCAGTGCCGATTCGAAGTTGAAATACAGAAGTAGCCGACTTACCGTACATGGAATAAAATCTTCCATATTGGTCTTGTTAGTAAAAGTTTGGCGAGAAAACCAGTTGGTTTGCAGGCTATATCTGCGCGGGGATAAATTCCTCAAAGGGCTCTTCGAAGAACATCAGGATGCAATAGGTGGAGAATGTGCAGATCAGTGACATCAGATATGCATAGTCATAGTCGATGACATAGGCTAGCAGGCCGTAACTCACCATGCCGATCGCCATGGAAGAGACAGCGGTATAGGGACCGCCACGCTTCTGCGTCAGGCCCATGACACAGCAGGTAAAGATACCGGCAGAGCCGAAGGCAGAGGCTTCCACGACCAGGTTGTAGACGCCGTCGGCGTTGATTGCGAGCACGTAGGCGATGATACCGAAGCTCACCACCGAAGCACGTGCGCACAGCACCTTGCTGGTTTCCGAAGGTTGCTTTAACAGGGGTATGATCAGGTTGTGGGACAGCAGGGCGCCGGCATTGAGCAGTGCGCTGTCTACCGTGGAGAGGATCGCCGATACCAGCGCGCCGATAAAAATCACGTACAAGACAGGAGACAGATACTGCTCTGCCAGCAGCGGCAGAATTTGTTCCCCGTCTTCGAGCCCGGGTAACAGGGTCGGACCGATCATGCCGAGTGTTAGCGGCATGAAGCCCACCAGCAGATACAGTCCGCCAGCGAGCAGCGCGCCGTTGTGGGCGGTGTCGGGACTGTTCGAGGCCAGCACGCGATTAATCAGTTCGGCCGCAAACAATGAACCTATAAACGGAATTGACCAGCCATTAATCACGGCGAGCCAGCTTTCATCTTCCTGACGGAAACTCAGGCGCTCAGGTATGAATGCAGGCCGCAGCACGTCAGGGTCCGGCAGGTTCATGAAGACTATGACGAACAGGATGGCTAGGCCGATGATCAACACGGTGCCCTGGATAAAATCCGAGATGACATCTGCGAGCATGCCACCGAGTGCGGTATAGGTAATGACGACGATGGCGGCGAAACCAATTGAGATCTTGATCGGCATGGTAGAAACCGCCGCCAGCACATGTCCGAATGCAAGAATTTGCGCGGCGGCCCAGATCACCGAGGGTGGTACCATCAACACCACTCCGAACTTTTCCGCCACCTTGCCATAGCGTTGGCGATAGAAATCGGCGAGCGTCATCAGCTTGCGTGACCACAGCTTGCGCGCGAAGAAAACACCCATGAACAGTATGCACAGCGCATAGCCGAACGGATCGGCGCGGCCACCGCTGAGGCCGTTGTCATAGATCGCACCGGCAGCACCGATGCAGGATTCGGCGCCGAACCAGGTGGCGAAGATCGTCATCGTTATCATTGGCAGGCGCAATTTGCGACCTGCCAGCAGGTAGTCCTGTTCGTTTTGCAGGCCACGCACCACGATAAAGCAGATGACCAGTTGCAGGAGCACGTAGACGAAGATGCTAAAAATGATCCAGTTGATAACCTAACCCTCGCTAATACTTATTTTTCGAATTCAAGGTGCCTGTTTCAGGGCCCTTCTTTTTATTCTTGTATTGTCCCTGCGACGAATCGCACCGACACTGTCATCGCGCGATTGCCAGCCGAATCCCAGGCGGCAATGCGTACCCATGCTCCAGCGCCAAGCCGTCTCTTCAAGGCCTGGCTCGAACGTATTTCTGCATACGGCGCGGGCTGGGCTCGCCGCCGTACATGTTGCCGGCAGCGTCTACTGCCACGAACTCGGCGCCATTGCCTGCGGTACTGCGTGGGTCACCATAGGGTAGCTGTACGAAGTAATACACCCAGCCAAGATTGGCATCGCCGATGCGTATGCCCATTTCCCAGCCCGGATTCTGTTCATCGTCGGATTCGGAGTCGGCCACATAGATGTTGTCATGGGCATCGAAGAAGATGCCGCTGGGACGACCATACTGGGTCCACTGGTTAATGAACTCACCGTCCTGGGTGAAGAGTTGGATACGATTGTTGGAACGATCGCCGACGAAGACCCGTCCGCGCTGGTCAATGGCAATCGTGTGCAGCACCCGAAACTCACCCGGTGCGTAACCGGTCTTGCCCCAGGCCTTGATGAAACGCCCGTTGCGATCGAATTTCACGACGCGGTTATTGCCGACACCGCCGTGGCCGTCGGCGACGAAGATGGCACCGTCAGCGCCGATGACGACATCGGCTGGGGAGGTAAACTGGTTTTCGCCAGATCCGGACTGGCCCGGGGTGCCGAGCACCATCAGCACTTCGCCGGCAGGACTGAATTTCACCACCTGATTGCCGCGCTTGTCCCCGGCAGGAACCCGATTGTCGGCTACGGCATCAGTAACCCAGACGTTGCCTTCGGCATCCACATCAATCCCATGGGGCCAGATAAACATGCCGCCGCCAAAGCTCTCCACCACGTTGCCGTCGGCATCGAATTTGAGAATGGAGTCGAGGTCTGAGTCCACGCATTCATCGCCGAAGCGGTTCGGTGCGGTGGCATCGCAGCGCACCACAGCCCACATATGTACGCCATCGGGGTCCACATCCAGGTCGCCGACCGCGCCCCAGGTGCGGCCATCGGGTAACTTGGCCCAGCCTTCCACCGAGCGGTAGGGGTTGGCATAGGGTTGGGCGAAGGCAGCAGTAGCTGTGAGCAGCAGCAAAGTGGAAATGACTGCTGGTAAGAATCGAGAGCGGTTTATGTGCATGCTGGTTTTCAAGTTAGTTTCCTCGCTGGTTCTTATGATGATTCAAAGTGTCTCAGTGCAAACCGCAGCATGTCACTGATTGCGCGTGGTTGGCAAATGCAGCAACGCTTGCGTCTGGTGGAGCGCGTCGACAGTTAGTCGCCGAGAGCACTGTCCTGCAGCCGCAAGCTGTCGATATCCCGGTATGTCGAATCGAAGTGCCTACATGACAGAATTGACACGGTTTCGTCACCAGATCGTCACCCAAGCGTCACAATGTCATCATTTTGTAATATTTGTGAAATATAGTGCAACCGTAAGCTTGGATAGCAATGAAGACGCAACTTCTGGCTGAAATATTTATTAAAAAACTGGAGAGAGTGCAATGAAAAATCTGATCAAACTGCTTCCCTTGAGCATTTCCTGCCTGATGGCCAGCTCTGCTGCTATGGCAGCCGAAGACACCCCGACCATCAATTTTGCCGGTCGCATCCAGGCCGACCACACGCGCTATGACGGGGGCAAATACCCCTATGCCGATGGCAGTGAAGTCAGACGCCTGCGCGCCGGCTTTGGCGGCAATCTGACCAGCGCCTGGGAATACAGAATCGAATATGAATTTGCACCGGATGAGCCCGAGGTGAAAGACGTTTACTTTCGTTATACGGGATTCGCCAATACGCGCATTACGCTCGGTAACTTCAAGGTGTTCTCCAGTCTTGACGAACTGACCAGTTCCAACAATACCACCTTCAATGAACGCAGCCTGGCCAATGCCTTCGACACGCAGCGGCGCACTGCACTCGGCTACCAGACCTGGGGTGACCAGTTCAGTTTTTCCGCGGCGACCTATACCCGCGAGCCGAACAATCTGGAACGGGGTACCGGTAACGCGGCGCGTTTCATCTATCACCCGACACTGGCCAATGGTG
>SHZK01000018.1 GCA_009692305.1 Gammaproteobacteria bacterium
AAGTTAAAGTTGAAGTTGAAGTTGAAGCAGCTTTTAAACTAATTGATTTTTCAGTTCCTCGTAATTTTCATCTCTTGAATTTTCTTCTCTTGAATTTTTTACGTCGACCACATATATGACTTCGAGGCGGATGCTCTTGTGAGACCGACTCTCTGCCCGATCATGTGATGGGCTTTAACTTTAACCATATTGCTTAAAAGCAAGGATATGAACATGCGTACATTTGATTTTTCTCCCCTGTATCGATCCACCGTTGGCTTCGATCATCTTTCCAATCTGCTCGACACTGTAAGTCGCACTGATGCTACAAACAATAGCTATCCGCCTTACAACATCGAACTTATAGACTCTGATAAGTATCAGATCACGATGGCGGTTGCCGGCTTCGTCGAAGGCGAACTGGAACTGCAAACTGAAAAGCAGGTGCTGACTGTGAAAGGCATCAAGCCAGGCGCAGAGAGCGAGCAGCGTAAATACCTGTATCAGGGCATAGCCGCGCGCAATTTTGAACGTCGCTTCCAGCTGGCCGATCATGTAGAAGTGGCCGGTGCCAAGCTTGAGAACGGCCTGCTGTTCATTAACCTGGCGCGGGAAATCCCTGAGGCTCTGAAGCCGAAGCAAATTCCTATCGGCACGGCCAAAGGCAAGCTGATCGACGTCGGCAAGCGCGACGCCGCGTAATTTTTAATCTGGACAAGTTCAAGGAGCTAAGTTCTTCCTCCACCCCCATGAGGATGCAAGACCCAGCAGGGTTTTGACCCTAGTCTCCGCATCGCGGCGCAGCATACCAATATTGCGCCGCGATGTTTTTTTTGAAGAGCACTATGATCATCGTGAATTTATTAAGACAAAAAATCACCGCAGCGCATCAGCATTACTTGTGCGCCATAAAAGGTGTCAGTCCAGCAAATGCACCGCCAGACCACTTTTAAGTTTTGGTTCAAACCAGGTGGATTTGGGAGGCATTACTTCTCCCGCGTCAGCAACTAACATCAGGCTCTTGATTGAAGTCGGATAGATTGCAATGGCGGCTTGCCACTCCCCGCTATTAACGCGTTTTTCCAGTTCTTTCATGCCGCGAATACCGCCAACAAAGTCAACTCGCTTATCGGTGCGCTGATCCTTGATGTTGAGTAAGGGCGCGAACACATGTTCTTGCAGAATACTGACATCAAGACTCTGCACTGGATCCTTCTCATCGATTTTCGCGAGCAGGGATTTATTCGCAATTAATCTGTACCAGCGTTTTTCGAGATAGAGCGCGAATTGGCGCGCCGCTTTCGGTTTTGCGTCTGCGGCGTCTGCAAGTTCTTCAACATCAAATTTTGCCTGCAAGGACTTGAGGAATTGCTCCGCATTTGCCCCGTTCAAATCCTTGACGATGCGGTTGTAGTCGAGAATCTGCATCTGGTTGTCCGGAAACAGCACGCTGAGAAAATAATTATAGGACTCTTCGCCGGTGTGGTTCGGGTTGCGTTTCTGGTACAGATTCTGCACTCGTGCGGCCGCCGCGGAGCGATGGTGGCCATCGGCGACATAAAGGCACTTTACGTGGTCGAATGCAGCCTCGATATTCGCAGCCAGAGTTACGTCTTCGATCACCCAGAATACGTGCCGGGTACCTTCCGGTGCTACGAAATCATACTCGGGAGTAGTGGCAGTGACCTGCGCTATCAACTTGTCGATTTCCGCGCACGCCTTGTAGGTTAAAAACACCGGGCCCACCTGGGCACCGAGCGTGTCCATATGAAACACACGATCGTCTTCTTTCTCTGGCCGGGTGTATTCATGTTTCTTGATCAGGTCTTGCTCATAGGCAGCGACCGAGGCAACGGCCACGAGGCCGACCTGTTCGTGTTTGCCCATCACCTGTTTATAGACGTAGAGTTTTTCTTCACCGTCTTGCTGCAAGATACCTTCGTCAATAAAGCGATACAGGTTTTCGCGACCCTTGTCATAGACACGTTGGTCGTGCACATCAACCGACTTGTCCATATCGACCTCGGGTTTATTGATGTGCAGAAAACTGTAGGGATTGTCCTTGGCAAGTTCATAGGCCTCCTCCCGGTTCAGGACGTCATAGGGATGAGCGGCGACGCGGGCAGCCAGCTCGCGTGTGGGACGCAGCCCGCGAAAGGGTCTGATCAATTTCATGTTAGTTTCCAGTTGCTGAAAAAATAAATGGGGAAATAAATGGGATCAGAGTAAAATTACGCGACATGATGTGGGAGATTTAAACCTACGCGAGCGTAATATTACTCTGACCCCATTTATTTAATTTTACCCTGACCCCATTTACTTTCCCTGTTTATTTACTGTCGAAGATATATACGCCATCCCAATCTGCGGCAGGCGGTTTGCTCCTGAATCTGGCGATGCGATCCAGGAACAGCTGCATCAGGGCGCGATTGTCGCATTTATCTTGCAGCAGCGTAAATTTGCTGGTGGCCACGTCCCATGCTTGAGCGCGATAGGCAGCCAGCGCTTCAGCATACCATTCTAATTCTTGTTGCAACCCTTGTTGCAACTCTTGTTGCAACCCTTGTTGCAACTCTTGTTGCAACCCAGGTACGGGGTTGTCGGCCTTGCCCAGCAGCTCAAAGATACGCACTGGTTGGCTCTTGCCCGCCACGCATACCTTATCCAATTCCCGGTAGAGATAATCCGGCGCCGACTGCATGCTCGCTTCACTGACAATATTAGATACGTTATATAAACGGGTCAGACCCTCCAGACGCGCAGCGAGATTGACCGTGTCGCCGATTACTGAATAGTTCAGGCGATTGCTGGAACCGAGATTGCCTGCCACCACGAGGCCCGTGTTGACACCCACACAGGCACGCAGGGCTGTGCCCAGCGTGGCCATCGTGGCAATGATCTGCAGGCTCGCGGCCATAGCATTACTGGCATCATTGGCATTCTGAATCGGAGCACCAAAAAGCGCCATCACGGCATCACCGTTGTATTTGTCCACCACTCCGGCGTTGGCCTCGATGATGTTACTGATGAGACTGAGCACCTTATTCAGTTCCTGCAGCACCTGTTGTGGTGGCAAGCCTTCGGAGAAGCTGGTGAATCCCCGTATATCTGAAAACAGGATGGTGACAATGCGCTCTTCGCCGCCCAACTCCACCGGGTTATTCAATAATTGTTCCGCAATCTGGTGCGAGACCACCTTGCCGAGCAAGTCCCGTACTTTTTCTTTCTCCGCCAGACCGCGCGCCATGGAATTTACCGACATCGCCAGTTCGCCGATTTCGTCCCGGGAAGTCACGCTCACTACCCGGCTGTAATCCCCGGCCTCGATGCGTCTGACCACATGCGCCAGGTTGAATAAAGGATTGGTGATGGAGCGCGCCAGCACCAACACCGCCAACAAGCTCAGGGCGAATACCAGCAGATAAAACTGGATCAATAACTGACGGAACTGCACCACATTGGCATTGTTCTCGTCATATAAGCGCTGGATAACGGCGGTGATTTGCAAGTCATCGTTCGCTTCGCCGTACAGGCGCCGCAGCAAGGTCGTGAACTCTTCGCCATTAAAATTGATGCGCTGTAGCTGGTCATAGTCCGTGGCATCCAGTCGCAGCTGCCGGGTCAAGGCTGTCTGCCAATCCGGGGCTAAGGTAGAAGAAATTACTTCCAGCTGCTGGCCTTGTTGCAGCCTGACAATGCTGACATCAGAAACTATGGTCTCTTTCACGACATTGACGAAGTCGGCATCCAATGCAAAACCGCCGATCGTCCAGGCGACCTGCCGCGGAAGATAGAGTGGCAAGGCAATGAGCTGAAACGGTTCACCAGCAATAGTGACTATCATGTCTGCCATGCCATCGTCACTTGCGTCTGCCTCTTCCAGTAATTGCCTCCAGCCACCTTCCAGGATGGTAAAACCCTGCGTCTCGGTGTCAATCAATACGTTGTAGTCCAGGTCAACAATCATCAGCATGTCTGTGCTGTTTTGCGACCGCTCCAACACATTGACCGCAGCATCAAATAAAGTAGCCGGGTCCTGCGCCGCATAGGCCGTGCGAAAACCAAAATCTCACGTAAGGCTTGTGGTAATGGCAGAGAGAGTTTCAGTGTGTTGCAGACGGGTGAAGTCAAATACGCTGGCACCGAGCTCGGGATAGAGATTAATCGTCTCTTTCGTATACTCAGTGTTATTGCGATTGACGTAATAGAAGATGCCGCCGAGCACCGGGAGGAGTAAAGCCCACAGAAATACGATGAGTCTTGATCGGAAGCTGCGAAAGGAAAATATGTTGGCCAGCCAGCTCACGTTTTTTTATTGCAATCAGCGATAGCGCTTGCTGTTGGCAGACGGCGCGCGTCGGATGCGCCGCTCCCGTTCAAGCTCCAGTGACACGATTAATTCGGCAGTGCCACTGTCTTGAATCGTAACGCTTTCCATCTGGTAGTCGGTGTTGCGCGGTAGCCGTGCATGCCAGACACGCAAGGGGTAGGTACCAGCAGGCAAGCCATCTATGCGCACCTTGCCTTCTGCATCGCTTAAAGCAACCTTGGAGGAATTCGCTACATATACATAGGCCAGCATCCAGTCATGGATATTGCAACCAATCTCTACCACCCCAGCTTCGGCAAACTCCTCGATGAAGCTCGCATTTACACCATTGCCGTACAGCGGGATATCGAAGGTATTTATAGGAGAGAACGAATACACGTGATGCAGGATGTCATCGCTGTTGGGGAAATGAATCTTGCTCCCAACAACGATAGCAGTGGTGGTTGGCACGAACTCCTTGTCGACCTGATCAATTTCCGCATCATTACTGGTCGCGAAACGAGCCGCAACCTCGGCAGGCAAAACCACCTCTACGACTGCATCGGCAATGCCCGCACCGTCCGAGTCTATAATCGTGACCGAAAGATTTTGTGCATAGCTGAGCGGCGAAACAGCCAGCAGCAAAATTGCGAACAGTCATTGTATAAAATTGGTGAAATCAAGTGTATGCACGCGTTTCCTGCTCTAGAAATTATGAACGTAGCTGACCGACAGCAACCGGTTTTTGTAATTGAATACAGTGGGACCATCAATCTCTTGCCAACTCGCACCCAGATTGACAGAAGCGTCACGACTCACCGGCATACTTAGACCCAGTGACCAGTCATCCGTGGTCGACGGGATGCGATAGGCAAACCACAAATCAGGCCACGCCGGATCCACATATACCGCCTTCGATATCTTGTAAATCTTCAAAGACGGCTTCTGCGTGCTGGACACGGTGAAGCCATCGCTGCGATTGTAGCCACAAGTCAGCATCATCCCGTTCGGGAAATCGTAGGCGACCTCGGCGAACATGCTGACGGCGTCATCATCAAACAAGCCATAGGACAGTGTGTTGTTCGGGTCGTAGCCAAAGCTCAGCATGCGGTCATCGCCAGCTAGCGACTCGCCGCGGCTGACGTGGTAGTTCAGCCCGGCGCTTAACAGCCAGGACGGCGACAACCGTTGTTAGATGGTGATCGCAGTTGTCGTGTAACGACGATCTCGTGCCTTGCCATCCATACTCACGGTGCCGAGCGAAACCGCAGCACCCAGTCGAGGAGCATAGACACCGAGTCCGAATTTGTAGGCATAGCTGGCGGTGGCGTTCACGTCAATGTTGTCGAAACCGCTGTGCTCCAGATATCTGCTGGCATTCATCTGGGCCGAGAGTACTACCGAGTGATTCAATCCGAACTGCAGCAACTTACCCCCGGTGAAGCCGGCGCTGAACACGCCGGATTCGGCAGCCGCCGGATTGTGGATGATCCGTGGCACGTTATCTTCGTTACCGGCTCCCAGCGTTACCTGGTAGAACTCGTTGGCAGTAACACTGACAGGGGCACAGGCGAGGTAGATTGCACAAATAATATTCAGCGGGATGGTTATACGCAACAGTGATTTTTTCAAGCGCAGGTCTCGTTGCAATGCTACTGGTAGATAAAAATCAGGATCTTTTCCTGCAGCACATAATACTTGGCAAGCCTCAGTTTACCAAGGCTCACAGGCGTAAGTTCGATGTGGGGGTAGGCGCAGGATATTACCGAGGATGGTGCCTGGATCAGCAGCAATGAGTACATTTCAGGTACAGCTGGTGTTCAGCCGAGTTTTTGTGCCAGTACCCGGCGGGTTTCCAATTGGCTGAATCCTCTGGACTCCAGAAAGCGGGCCAGGCGGCGATGCAGTTTTGACCCGAATTCCAACTTGACACCCTGAGTGGTTTTTCGCTCCACCAAGGTCTGTGCGATTAAGCTCCACTCGGCATCATCTTCGTAGAGATAGGCATTGATAATCGGTAGTGGCACTTTGCGTTGCACCAGATCGGATTTTATATACAGATAAGCAAAGCCACGTGACTTCCGATAGCGCACATAGGCTTCGGCAAAACGCTCATCCGATTGCAGCTGCTCCGCCCGCAGACGTGAAAGTGCCACATCCACCAACGCCGGTTCGGCGTCGGGGAATTTGCTGAGCAGTTTCTGGGTAAGTTCGTAATAAGAGTGTTCCCGACGGGCCAAGCAATCCACGGCAGCCCGCCGGAGAACCGGGACATCTGTTGTTACCACTTTGACCGGTCCCGCAGCACTATTTGCTGCGTTTGGCCGTGGCCAGCATCACGACATCATCGTTGGCCGAGTCATCGTCGCTGTCTTTCACCGATACGCGCTCTTTCGCCGCATCAGTGGCTTTTTCCTTGGCAGATTTTTCAACCTTGCCATTCAGGAGTTGCTCGCGGATCGCCGCTTCGATTTCAAGCGCGACCTTCGGATTCTCTTCCAGATAGGTAGCCACATTCTTCTTGCCCTGGCCGATCTTCTCGCCCTTATAGGCATACCAAGCGCCGGATTTCTCGATCAGGTTTTGCTTCACACCCAGATCGATGACCTCACCCATGCGATAGATACCTTCTCCATACATGATCTGGAATTCGGCTTGTCGGAACGGTGGTGCCACCTTGTTCTTCACGACCTTGACGCGGGTCTCGTTACCGACCACCTCTTCGCCTTCCTTGATGGAACCGATGCGACGGATATCCAGACGCACCGAGGCATAGAACTTCAGCGCGTTACCACCAGTAGTGGTTTCGGGCGAGCCAAACATGACACCGATCTTCATGCGAATCTGGTTGATGAAAATTACCAGGGTATTGGAATTCTTGATGTTGGCCGTCATCTTGCGCAACGCCTGTGACATCAGGCGGGCTTGCAGGCCCATGTGGCTGTCGCCCATGTCGCCTTCAATCTCGGCGCGCGGAGTCAATGCAGCGACCGAGTCGATGACCACGACATCCAGTGCGCCGGAACGCACCACCATGTCGCAGATTTCGAGAGCCTGTTCGCCGGTGTCCGGCTGACTCACCAGCAGATTGTCAACGTCCACACCCAGACGCTTAGCATAGATCGGGTCCAGCGCATGCTCGGCATCGATGAATGCGCAACTGCCGCCGGCCTTCTGAGCTTCGGCGATTACTTGCAAGGTCAGCGTGGTCTTGCCGGAAGATTCCGGACCGTAAATCTCGACGATGCGCCCGCGTGGCAAACCGCCCACACCCAGCGCAATATCCAGGCCCAATGAGCCCGTGGAGATGGCAGGTATTTCCTCCCGCTCCTCGTCACCGAGACGCATGATGGAACCTTTGCCAAACTGTCTTTCGATTTGAGCCAGTGCTGCAGCCAGTGCTTTTTGCTTGTTTTCGCTACCTTCAATCATAGTGATTTCCTTGTTGATGCTTTTTTATACAAGCTGGTCTGGTTAACTAATACCGCCTGTACAACTTATGAATACAACTGAAGCCTGGTTCCGTGAGTAAAGCAGTTGCGCCCGGCAAACTGCAGGAGTCGTCCAGGTTCGACCTCTCCTGCGGTTTGCATAACCCAGTTACCTGAGTTTAAGAGTAGCCTGTCCCCGGCTACTTGCTAAATAAGTCCAGATATTGCCAATCGGTCGCCTTTAATGGCACCGCGGCCCGATCTGGTGACCTTAACTCGCTGCTACCCAAAGCACCCTGGGGCTATCCACAATGCCGGGAGCGGCAGCGAGTCAGGTCATAAAACTATAAAGTACTGTATGTATTTACAGTTACGATTTAACCAAAATATTACTGTATATACAACCAGTATATTGGCCAAATTTTCATTTCCTTTAGTCTGAGCTTAAATCTTTTTCTGCAGCCCGATTTACGCCCAGCATTAGCAAGCAACCCTCCAGCGCAGCCAGCACCGCAGCCAGTCGCACCGCTTCCCGGTCGCCCGCGAAATGAAAGCAGCGCGCAAGTGTCTGCTGTTGCCACTGCCATGCAATCCACACCGTACCCACCGGTTTCGCACGCGAGCCACCATCTGGTCCGGCAATGCCACTCACCGCCACCGCGAAATTGGCGCGACTATTATTAATGGCGCCCGCCGTCATCGCTCGCACCGTGGCTTCACTCACCGCGCCGGCTGCATCCGGTTCGAATAATGCAGCGGGTACTTGCAGCAGTCGCTGCTTGGCGTCATTGGAATACGTCACGAAGCCTGTGTCGAACCAAGTAGAACTACCGGCGAGCGCGGTGAGCGATTGCGAGATCCAGCCACCGGTGCAGGATTCGGCGGTGGCCATGATCAGTTTGCGGGAGAGCAGCGCGTTAGCAAGTCGTTGAACCAACTCTGGGATTACATTTTCTGACGATTCTGGCATCGGCTAATGGTAACGAGTTGGGTTAGTTAAGCAAGCGCGGAAGGTGTTGGTTAATATTCTTTGATGAAGCAATGCGGAGAGAATTGGGTGATGCAATGCGGAGAGAGCGCACGAAGTAAATGGATATTGTTACCTCAGCAGCGCGCACCCCTCTTTCGTGAATCTTTATAGATTTCAATATCCCTCGACAATAGAGCCTCTCAAGCCACAGTCCCCCTCGGTCGGAAGCCCTGTAAAGCGGTCTTCCTCGGTCAGTCGGTGCTGCGCTTTGATCGCTGAGTAACAATACCCATTTACTCCGCGCTTGCAGTTCCCATTACACACTGTGCAACTAAAAACTGGACACTCGAAGCCATTGTGCTATTCGGTTTTGCACAATCAACCAGCACTGCGGTTTGTCAGCGGAAACCACATAAAAGGCGCTACGCCGAGCAAGGAAAAAGACCGTTTTCCAGGGCTTTTTCCGCAGTGAGGGTAGCCCGGAGGGCCGCGGCGACAGTGGTTGGAGTTGACAAGCCGCAGTGCGACTCGAAGGCACATTCAAATTAATTGAAGACGACAGAGTCCAGTGCTACTCAAAAGCACTGAAACAATTGCTGTCCAAGTGCCAAGGCAAACCGTGTAGAATTCCGGGTCATCGCTGATAAGCATTTGTGTTTATCCCCATCCGCCCCGATCCAAACCAGCAGTAGCAATTTTGACTGACGCGCAATCACATACTCCCATGATGCAGCAGTTTCTGCGTATCAAGGCACAGCATCCTGATGGCTTGTTGTTTTATCGCATGGGCGATTTCTATGAGCTGTTCTATGACGATGCGAAAACAGCCGCCGCCATCCTCGATATCACCTTGACCGCACGCGGCAAGTCCGGTGGCGAACCAATTCCCATGTGTGGCATACCGTTTCATGCGGCAGACCGCTATCTGGCCAAACTGGTAGATGCGGGTGTGTCCATCGCAATTTGCGAACAGATCGGCGATCCGGAAACATCCAAGGGACCAGTCGAGCGACAGGTGGTGCGGATCATTACCCCTGGCACCGTAAGTGATGAGGCACTGCTGGACGAGCGTCGCGACAACTGCTTGCTGGCCGTGGCCGCGGGACCAAATCCGGGCACTGAAAAACAACAACGCAGCTATGGCTTAGCATCCATCAACATCAGTAGCGGTCGCTTCGTGTTGAGCGAGGTGCAGGGACTCGAGGCGCTGCTTACCGAAATCGGGCGCATCCAGCCAGCCGAGATTTTAATCAGCGAAGACTTGCGTGAACTTGATAACAAGCTGCAACACCCGGCCAAACGCAAGCGTCCGCCCTGGGAGTTTGAGCTCGACAATGCCACGCGCTTGCTGACGACGCATTTCGCCGTGCGCGATCTCAGCGCATTCGATTGCACCCATATGCACATTGCATTGCAGGCCGCCGGTTGCCTGATGCAATACGCACGCGAGACGCAGCAATCAGAATTACCACACATTCAAGGTATCCAGGTTGAGCAGTTGCGCGACAGCGTGATTCTCGATGCGGCCAGTCGGCGCAATCTGGAACTGGACACCAATCTCGCCGGCGGTCGCGACCACACACTACTGTCCGTCATCGATCGCTGCGCCACTGCCATGGGCACGCGCCTGCTGTCACGCTGGATCAACCGCCCGCTGCGCGACAGTGTGCAACTCACGTCGCGTCAGGATGTGGTAGCCGCGCTCATTACCAATTATCGCTTCGAGCCCTTGCATGAGAAATTGCAGGCGATCGGGGATCAGGAGCGCATCATCGCGCGCCTCGGATTGCGCTCGGCACGCCCCCGGGATCTTGCCAAGTTGCGTGACGGCCTCGCTCTGCTGCCAGACTTACAACAGCTATTACATGGTATCGACTGCACTCACCTCTCCACTCTGCGCAAGGCAATTGCCGAGTTTCCACAACAGGTCGCCTTGTTGCAACGCGCCATCGAGGACAACCCTCCGGTGGTGATCCGGGAAGGAGGCGTCATCGCCAATGGCTTTGATAGTGAGCTGGATGAGCTGCGCAACCTCAGCACCAATGCCGGACAGTATCTGCTTGATCTGGAACAGCGCGAGCACGCGCGTACTGGCTTGAGCTCACTCAAGGTTGGCTACAATCGCGTGCACGGTTACTACATTGAAATCAGCAAGGGCCAGGCCGAAACTGAATTGCCGGCCACCTACCAGCGCCGTCAGACACTGAAAAATGCCGAGCGTTTTATCACCCCGGAGTTGAAAGAATTTGAGGACAAGGTGCTCAGTTCCCGCAGCAAGGCGTTGGCGCGTGAGAAGCAACTCTATGATGAATTGCTGGAGCAACTCGCGACCCAGCTGAGTGCGCTAATCGCCTCTGCTGAAGCAATCGCGGAACTGGACGTGCTGGTGAATTTCGCCGAGCGCGCGGTGAATCTGGAATACTGTCGGCCGCAACTTACCGATTACCCGGGCATCGAGATTAAGGGCGGTCGGCACCCGGTCGTGGAACAGGTAATGCAGCAAGTGACGAACGAAACTTTTGTAGCGAATAATCTGGTGCTGAATCAGCAGCAGAAGATGCTGATCATCACCGGTCCCAATATGGGCGGCAAATCCACTTACATGCGCCAGACAGCATTAATAGTTCTGCTGGCTTTGTGCGGCAGCTATGTGCCCGCCACCGCGGTGCGGGTGGGTCCGATCGATCGCATCTTCACGCGCATCGGTTCCTCGGACGACCTCGCCGGCGGTCGCTCCACGTTTATGGTGGAAATGACCGAGACGGCCAATATCCTGCACAACGCCACCAGCAACAGCCTGGTGTTGATGGATGAGATTGGGCGTGGCACCAGCACCTTCGATGGTCTGTCACTGGCCTGGGCGGCAGCGGTTTATATTGCCGAACAACTCAATGCCTATACCTTGTTCGCTACCCATTATTTCGAACTCACCAGCTTGCCGGAACACTACCCCACCATCTGCAACGTGCATCTCGACGCTGTGGAACACGACCACGGCATCGTTTTTCTGCATGCGGTAAAAGCGGGTCCTGCCAACCAGAGTTATGGATTGCAGGTGGCGCAGCTGGCAGGCATTCCAAGACCGGTAATCGAGCGGGCGCGCGCCAAACTGATGCAGTTGGAAGCCGATGGCAAGGACGCGCCACCGACGCTACCCAAAACCTCCGCAACCACAGCACAACCCGACCTGTTCGGCGCCGCCCCACACCCGGCAGTGGAGCAATTACAGCGGCTAAATCCCGATGAGATCAGTGCCCGGGAAGCGCTTGCGATCCTGTATGAATTGAAACTGAAAAGCGCCAGCTGATTGGCACAAGATCAAATAAAGCTGGTAGAATGTTCGCCGTCACAGCCTGGAGAAGAGTGGAGATAACATGACGTTTGTAGTGGGTGAAAATTGTATCCGTTGTAAGCACACCGATTGCGTAGAGGTCTGCCCGGTAGACTGTTTCTACGAAGGCCCTAATTTCCTGGTGATTCATCCTGATGAGTGTATCGACTGTGCGCTGTGTGAGCCTGAGTGCCCGGTAGACGCTATCTATGCTGAAGACGAATTGCCAGAAGCCCAGCATGAATTTCTGAAGTTGAATGCCGAACTCGCTGAAAAATGGACCAATATCACCGAGAAGAAAGCTGCCATGCCCGGTGCCGAAGAGTGGACGGACAAGCTTAACAAGCGTCAATATCTGGAAATGTAGCTACTCGCCAGCGCACTTTTGCTGCAACCGTGAAAATTTAACACTGTTATGCCTGCGCTGCCGCCGCGTTTCAGCGGCGGGACAGCAGCTCAGCCGGATCTACTGACTTACCATCAACCCGAATTTCAAAATGCAGCATCGGCGTTCCCGCCGGGTTTTGCCCAAGCTCTGCAATCTGCTGACCAGCCTGCACACGATCACCTTCTTGCACTAACATCGCACTGTTATGGGAATAGGCGCTGAGATAGCGATCGCCATGCCGCAGTATGATTAATTCACCAGCGCCCTGAATGCCGCGGCCGGAATACACTACATCACCAGCGCTCGCTGCCAGTACCGGCTCGCCTACACGGCCATCGAAGTCGATGCCTTTGCTCTGTGCATCGAAGGACCGCAAGATGGGACCCTGATGTGGCCATTGCCAACTGGGTGTGGCGTTGCTTGAGCCGATAGCTTGCCGGATGACACCATTGTCGGTATTGGCCGTACCCTGCGCGCGCGCCACGGAATTGTTTGCCACCGCCACGCCGATATTACTGCCCGGTGTAATGGCAGCGGCGCCACGACTATTACTATCCAGCAGCAACTCCTGATCGACCAATATCGTATAAGGAGGATTGAGTCCGTTCGCCAGCGCCAGTGCACGAAAATCGAGGTCGTATTGAAAGGCGATGGAGTACAGCGTATCACCGCGGCTGACGCGATGCGTGCGCGCTGGCGAAGTGCCGGAACTGGCAGCTACAGTTGGAGCACGTGCTGGCTCGGTAGTAGTTGTAACAGGTGCACTGCCGCCTTGCGCGCGCAGTGCGCTGTCTGACGTAGAGCTGTTTACAATAAGTGGCGGTGTGATGACTTGCCGTGCGCCCTGCTCCGCCACCGGAGCCTGGTAATTATTGCCGCAAGCGCTCAAGACCACGCAGGCGCATACCAGCAAACCTGCAGCTCGCAGCGAACGACTCTCTTTGGGCACCACATTGCCCCTCACCAGCGCCTTCATGGCTCGTTTCCTGAGTCCTGTTGTGCAATGTTCTGCGTATAGCCAGCATGCTTGGTGCGAGTAAATATCCGCTCCATGCCCAGAATCAGAATGCCACCAGCCAGCAAACTACCCACCACCAGCAATACCTGCGGGGCTTGCCCGGTGAGTTCCGTGTATTGCCAAGGCCACACATTTAGCGCACGCAATATATGCAACTCGCCGCTGCTGTCTGTGACATAGCTCTGCGCTTGCTGCCACGGCCACAATACTGGCAGAGATCCCAGCAGCATGCCGATGATAAATCCATAACTCAGTTCATGGAAATTACTTAGCACCCAGGCCAACACGCGTGAAAAAGCCAGCAACCCAACGATGCAAACCAGCATGAAGACCAGAATTACCAGCAGATTGATCTCGATTAATGCCGTTAGCACATATTCGTAAACACCTAACAATAATAATATGAACGCGCCTGACAGTCCCGGCAAGATCATGGCGCAGATCGCGATGGCACCACTGAAGAAAATTGCAGGCAGAGAAAAATTACCACTGGTCGGCGGCAGCAAACCAATGGCGACAGTGAAAGCAGCACCAATACCCAAGGCTACCAGATTTGGCCACGCCCGCAAATTGCACGCACCTCTTAATAACCAGCTCGAAGCCAATACCAGACCAATGAAGAACGCCATCAGCGCGGCGAATTGATTATCTAACAAATACAATACGGTTCTGGCTGACAGCACGAGGCCGCTCAGAATGCCAAGCGCGAGTACGATTAGAAAATTGCCGTTGATGTATTTCCATGCAGCGCCCGCCTGGCCACTTGCAAGCAACCGTAGCGCGTGCAAGTCAACTGCGCGAATGGAATAGATCAGCGTGTCATAAATGTGAGTGATGCCCGCGATGGTGCCGCCTGAAATACCTGGCACAGAATCCCCTATTCCCATCGCTACTCCCTTGGCGAAGATCGCCGCGTGGGAAGCATGGGCAGCGACTGGTAGTTCCTGTTTAGCACTCTCGTGGTTCATATCTATTCAAAATAATTAAAATAATCAAATTAATGTTGCACCTGACCTACCAGCAATGGCACGAATCGCACCGCTGCCAGAATGGTAGTCTCGAACTCCTGCCCGGTTCGGGTTATTAATTGCAGCTCCTGACGACTGTCACCGCCCACAGGAATTACCAGCCGTCCACCGTCTGCCAATTGTTGCAGCAATTCATGGGGAATCTGCTGCGGCGCCGCGGTCGTCAAAATGGCATCGTAGGGGCCGTATTTTACCCAGCCGACACTGCCATCCCCGTGCATGAAATCAATATTGCGCAGTCCCAGCAGCTTCAGGGTTTTCTTCGCTCGATCCATTAACGGTCGAATGCGTTCGATCGTGTAAACCGATTTCGCCAGTTGTGCAATTACTGCTGTCTGGTAACCACAACCGGTACCGATTTCCAGCACCTTGGTGATCGGACCGGAACGCAACAGCGCTTCGGTCATCTTCGCCACCACATAGGGTTGCGAGATAGTCTGGTTATACCCAATCGGTAATGCCACATCCTCGTACGCCCGGTGCGACAGGGCCTCGTCCAGGAAAATATGCCGCGGGGTGGAGCGAATCACGTCAAGCACTTCCATACTGCCGATGCCTTGATCGATCAAACGGCCCAAAAGACGCTCACGGGTACGTTGTGAGGTCATGCCTATGCCATTGAGATTTATCTTATTCTGCATGAATCGATGTACTACTGATTTGATGAATTAACATTGCAAAGTTCCCGCAACAGGCTAGTGGCGTAGCTGCCTCTGGATAAGGCGAAACGCAGACTGAGTACCGTGGCAGTCTCCCAATGCCATTCCAGTTGTATCGGCACGAAACGCAAGGGCCGCCGCGCTGAGTTCAATCCGCAGCGTTTGAGAGCCTGTACCAGCACCGCGTATTGTCGCAGTACTGCATCTTCAATATCGGCCACTTTGCCATGGCTTATATATTTATCTTTCAGATCGACCGCCCCGGCCAGGGGGCCGGAGAGGTGCACATCGAATTCCTGCAGGCGGCGCTGCAGCTGTTCATCCCAGGCGCCTGCCGCTACGGCGAAGCAACGATCGGTGCCCGCCAGGTTAAGCACGTCACCCGGAGTATAGGTATTCCAGTTACCTGCCTCGATGCGACTGCTGAGCACCTGGTTAAACAGGTAGGCACGGGCGGCGGAATACAACATACCGCGCTTGAAGTGCTGGTGCTGCAGACCGGCAGCAGCAGGGCCAGAGTTTTCAGCGCTGCCAACAACTTGCTCCATCAGTGCCTGCACCTGCGCCAGGTTGCTCAGGTCCCGACCGAAACGTTGTTCACCGAAATAGTTGGGCAATCCTGAAATCTGGATTTGGCGCAGCCGCGCGTCGAATTGGGCAGG
Organism: Gammaproteobacteria bacterium; assembly: GCA_009692305.1. Classification (GTDB taxonomy): domain Bacteria; phylum Pseudomonadota; class Gammaproteobacteria; order Pseudomonadales; family Pseudohongiellaceae; genus UBA9145. Next base: position 15,776 of record SHZK01000018.1, read on the forward strand.
ATCACCCTCGCAATCGCGCAGCCGTAACTGGAAATGATTGCGTTTATGGCTACCGATCTTCAATTTGCGCGAGTTGCGTTGGGTCTCGAGGATGGCAAGATTGGCGTCCTCTATGCCTTTGATTTTGTACTCTGCTGACGCTTCCAACGGCAGACTGAACCACTGCGAACATTCACCACGCCGATCCTTCATGCCGGCGTAGCCGATGGCCACCAGCGGCAGATCTGTCACTGCTTGCAAACGTCTGGCAACGTCTGGCGTGGAGAGGTCACTCTTCTGTACCCGCAAATACAGGTGCTCACCGTTACCCGTGCAGTTGAATCCGAGCTCCTCATCCACAATGAAATCGTTTAGTTGCTGCTTGATGGTGGCGCTGACGGCAGGGACTCCATAGGCATAGGCAAGCGCTGCCAGCGTGCTAAATTTATCTGTCACAATAAACCAGCACTACGGCGTGACAGGCAATGCCTTCGCTGCGACCGATATAGCCGAGCCCTTCGGTGGTGGTGGCCTTGAGATTCACGCGATCGGTATCAATTGAAAGCATGGAAGACAGACTGGCACGCATGCTGTCACGGTATTTGCTGATCTTCGGTACCTGCGCCACGATGGTTACATCGCAGTTGATCAGACTGGCACCTTTCTTCGCCGCCATTTCCAGCACCTCGCTCAGCAACTGCGAACTATCTACATTCTTGTACTGGGCAGAAGTATCCGGAAAATGCTGGCCAATATCCCCTGCTGCGATGGCACCGAGCAGCGCATCGCAGATTGCATGCAACACCACATCCCCATCGGAATGGGCTATCAAGCTGAGTTTTTCCTGCAGTTGCACGCCGGCAAGTTTTAATGGTTTGGCCGCATCAAATGTTGCAGCGAAACGATGCACGTCCAGGCCATGCCCGATACGCAGGTTGCTTGGATTCATAGTGTCTGCCATAGAGTTGCCACCGTCATTGCGTGTACCGTTACGAGCGGCCCTGCGCCTGCAAAATGCTGGCGGCCATCGCCAGATCGGCACCGTGGGTAATCTTGATATTGTCCTTGTGTCCGACCACCATTTGCGGGCGCAAGCCGAGCCGCTCAATCGCACCGGCTTCATCCGTGACTTGCAGGGACTGCGCGCTGAGTTCGCGCAATGCTTTCACCAACAAGCCATAGCGAAACATCTGCGGAGTCTGTGCCTGCCAGTACTGGCTGCGATCAATGGTCTGCTCTATCTCTGCCCTGGCGTTGACCAGCTTGAGCGTGTCATCAACCGGCACGCCTAACAACCCGCCTACGGGATGCAGTGCGAGCTGCTGAATCAGGCTGTTAATGTCGGCGCTCCGCACACAGGGCCTGACGGCATCATGCACCAACACCCAGTCATCTTCTGCAGCGACTGCTGCCAGACACTCCAGCCCGTTCAGTACTGACTGAAAGCGTTCGTCACCGCCCAGGGTGGTGACAATCTTGCCAGACTGCTGCAGTGACAAACTCGCAAATCGGGAATCTGATGGATGCAAGACCACGACGATCTTGCTGATGGCAGCGATGCTGGCCAGTTTTTGCAGTGAGTGCGCGATAACCGGCACTCCGTTAAGGTCGAGGTACTGTTTGGGAGTAGTCGATGCCATGCGGCGACCGATGCCAGCGGCTGGCAGAATGGCCCAAATTGTCATAATGAAGTCTTTATGCGCTACTCGATAATCAGATAAAACGTTTCGCGCTCGCCAATCATGCCAAGCTCGGAGCGTGCGCGCTCTTCCACTGCCTCCAGCCCGTTCTTCAAATCAAACACTTCAATTTCGAGATACTGGTTGCGCTGTTCCAATTCTGCATTCGCGGCGCGCTGTGCAGTCAATTCCAATTCCAGGTTGTGCAGCGAACGCACGCTGTCATCGCCGATCCACAGTTGCAACTGCAGCACCACAATGACGAACCCGAGAACCCCGAACAATATCTTCATAGAACGCTGCGGCCTGAAATTCAAGGCGTGTTAAGTGTTATACCAATTCCAATTCTTGCCAATTCACACTTCAAAACTATTTTTTATACTTTTCCAAAATAAAAAACGTTCGAATCAAACTTCGTAGCTACTTTCACTTCAACCAGTGAAGCGGGTAAATTCCTTGATACCTTTATAGACCGCGCCGCGACCCAATGCTTCTTCGATGCGCAGCAATCGATTGTACTTCGCCACACGATCTGACCGGCACAGAGACCCGGTCTTGATCTGGCCTGCAGCGGTCGCCACAGCCAGATCGGCAATCGTGGTGTCTTCAGTTTCCCCGGACCGGTGCGAGATGACCGCCGTATATGCGGCCGCCTTCGCCATGGTGATGGCGGCCAGCGTCTCCGTCAACGAGCCAATCTGGTTAAATTTGATCAGGATGGAATTTGCGATATGTTCCCTGATGCCGCGCTCCAGTATGCGGGTGTTGGTCACAAACAAATCATCTCCCACTAACTGCACTTTATCGCCAATCTTGGCGGATAATTGAGCCCAACCGTCCCAATCTGATTCGTCCATCCCATCTTCGATGGACAGGATCGGATATTGGCGCGCCAGATCCTGCAGATAATCCGCGAACTGACCTGAATCGAAACTCTTGTTCTCGCCCTTCAGGTGATATTTGCCCTTTGCATAGAATTCCGAGGCAGCGCAATCCAGTGCCAGATGCACATCCTTGCCTGGTGTCAGACCGGCTTTCTCAATAGCTTGCAGAATCGCATCGAGGGCAGCGGCATTGGATGGCAGATTCGGTGCGAAACCACCCTCATCGCCTACGGCAGTACTGAGGCCCTGCTTGGCTAATACTGATTTCAGGGCGTGGAAGATTTCCGCACCATAACGCAACGCTTCGGCAAAGTTCGGTGCGCCCGTGGGCTGCACCATGAATTCCTGAATATCCACATTGTTATCAGCATGTTCACCGCCATTGATGATATTCATCATGGGCACCGGCAGCGAGTATTGGCCGCTACTGTTATTCAGTTCGGCGATATGCACATACAGGGGTTTGCCTGCATCAATGGCCGCTGCCTTCGCGGCTGCCAGTGATACCGCCAGAATCGCATTGGCGCCCAGTTTGGATTTATTCTCAGTACCATCCAGTTCCAGCATGGCGTGATCGAGTAGCTGCTGCTGGCTCGCGTCATGTCCAAGCAAGCACTCGCGAATGGTCGTGTTCACATTTCGCACAGCCGTTAGCACACCCTTGCCCAGATAACGTTGCGGGTCCTTGTCCCGCAGCTCCAATGCCTCCCGGGAACCGGTCGAGGCACCAGACGGAGCACAGGCGGTGCCCACTACACCGCTCGCCAAGGTCACATCCACCTCAATAGTCGGATTGCCACGCGAGTCCAGGATTTCGCGAGCATGAATTTTTGTTATTTCAGACATTTCAATACCTTACATTTATAAATTATAGTTATTTATAGCGAGAGTTCGCGACTTGAGTTACTCAGTGGCCAGCGCTGGCAGGCTTTTCACCAGATCATCCACAGCCTGCATCTGTTGCAGGAATGGTAGCAGACTGTGCAGCGGCAAGGCGCAGGGGCCGTCGCACAGAGCCGAGTCAGGATCGGGGTGAGCTTCCAGGAACAAGCCGGCTATACCCTGCGCCAGTCCCGCCCTGGCCAGATTGGCAACATCCCCACGGCGACCGCCGGCACTGTCCGTGCGACCACCTGGAATCTGCAGCGAGTGGGTAACGTCAAACACGACCGGATAACCAAACCCCTTCAACACGCTGAACCCCAACATATCGACAACTAAATTGTTGTAGCCAAAGCTGCTGCCGCGCTCGCACAACATCAGCCGCTCATTACCTGCCAGCTCGAATTTGCGCAGGATGTGGCGCATCTCATGGGGAGCGAGATACTGCGCCTTCTTGATGTTGATAGCGGCACCGGTTGCCGCCATGGCGACTACCAGATCAGTTTGTCGGGACAGAAACGCCGGCAGCTGCAATATATCAACCACTTCGCTGGCGGGTTTGGCCTGGGCGGGCTCATGAATATCAGTTATTAAAGGCACCTTGAACGTCTGCTTGATCTCGCTCAGCCATTTCAGACCCTCATCAAGGCCTGGCCCACGAAAGGAGTCTGCTGATGACCGATTCGCCTTGTCGAAGGATGCCTTGAAGATGAAGGGAATCTGCAAGCGCTCGGTGACAAGCTTGAACTGCTCAGCTATACGCAGGGCGATATCGCGGTTTTCCAGCACGTTCATGCCACCAATCAATACAAACGGTTTATCGTTGGCAATTTGCAGATTGGCAATGCTGATTTGCTTGCAGGTCATGGGGTCTGGCCTATTACTGTGAAACATTTAAGTGGGCACTGCTGGTGAGCGCAAGTTAAGCAAAGCTTCAAGCTGTCTTGGCCACCTGGGCAGTCGCCACGACTTTGGCCGGCTGCGGCAGCTGCACTGCCTGATGCCTTGCCAATGCGGCCTGAATAAATCCAGTAAACAAAGGGTGCCCGTCCCGTGGCGTTGAGGTGAACTCAGGATGGAATTGGCAACCGACAAACCAGGGATGGTCAGGTGCCTCAATAACTTCCACCAGCATACCGTCGGCAGATTTTCCCACGAGGCGTAATCCCGCTGCTGACAGACGCTCGAGGTAATCATTGTTGAATTCATAACGATGGCGGTGGCGTTCCACGATTTCTTCCTTGCCATAACAAGCGAAGGCAGTGGAATCACGCTGCAGTATGCACTTCTGGGCTCCGAGTCGCATGGTGCCGCCTAGATCTGAATCCTCATCGCGAAATTCGGTTTTGCCGGAAGCGGTGGTCCATTCACTGATCAGGGCAATGACTGGATGCGCACACTTCGCATCGAATTCAGTGCTGTTTGCCCCAGTCAATCCCACCACATTACGCGCGTATTCAATGACGGCCGCTTGCAGGCCGAGACAAATACCGAGGTAAGGAATCTTGTTTTCTCTGGCGTACTGTACGGCCATGATCTTGCCTTCCACACCTCTCTCACCGAATCCGCCAGGGACCAGGATCGCGTCATGCCCGGCCAGGACAGAGACTCCCTGTTTCATCACTTCAGTCGAATCGATGTAACTGATCTTTACCCGTGAACGCGTTCTGATGCCCGCATGGATGATTGACTCATTCAGGGATTTGTAGGCATCCAGCAAGTCCATGTATTTACCAACCATGGCCAGTTTCACTTCATGCTCCGGATGCAGCTGCGCTTCGACCACTCGATCCCATTCGGCGAAGTCCGCCTGCGGAGAATCCAGATGAAAGCGTTCACAGATGATGGCATCAATGCCAGTGGCGCCCAGAATGGAAGGAATACGATAAATCGAATCGGTATCAGGCAGGGATACTACTGCCGGCAACTCCACGTTCGTAAACAGTGAAATCTTGCGGCGCGCCGACTCATCGATTTCGTGTTCTGAACGGCACACCAGAATATCCGGCTGGATACCGATGGAACGCAATTCCTTGACGGAGTGCTGGGTCGGCTTCGTCTTGATTTCGCCGGCGGTGGCAATATATGGCACCAGAGTCAGATGCAGGAACAAGGCGCGGGCGCTGCCCAATTCCACCTTTAATTGGCGCACCGCTTCGAGAAAAGGTTGTGACTCGATGTCACCAACCGTACCGCCAATCTCTACCAGAGCGACATCGGCATCGCCAGCGCCATCAATGATGCGTTTCTTGATTTCATCGGTGATGTGGGGAATGACCTGAATGGTGGCGCCGAGATAATCGCCGCGCCGTTCGCGCTTGATGACCTCCTCATACACTTTGCCGGTCGTAAAATTATTTTTCTTGCGCATGGTAACGCGGGAGAAACGTTCATAGTGGCCGAGGTCAAGATCCGTTTCGGCACCGTCTTCGGTGACATACACTTCCCCGTGTTGAAACGGGCTCATGGTTCCTGGGTCCACATTGATATACGGATCGAGTTTCAGGAGAGTGATTTTAAGACCGCGGGCTTCGAGAATCGCCGCAAGAGAAGCAGAAGTAATGCCTTTGCCTAGTGATGAAACAACACCACCAGTAATAAAAATATATCGTGTCATCGGGGCCCCATCGGTTTGTGCGAATCAGCTTTGCACTGACTCAAGCAGATGGAGTTACAGCCTACCAGAAGGCCCTGCCCTCCACAATCTGAAAAAATCGGCGTGTAGATTGATAAAACTATTATGCACCCGGCATCCAGTCCGGTGGCTGCCATTCAATTACTATGTGCGGCGCAGTACTGGTTGATGCAGCAGTTGCTCTATTGCCATCGGTTGCGCCAATGCCCGGCACGCAAATCAGCTCATCGCCAGCATAGATCAGAGGCAAACGATCCCGATACCAGGGTGCAATGCCCTGCTCCTGTAATAACTTCTTGAGTGATTTATGCCGTCTACCACGCAAGCGACAAGTTTCACCACCCTGGCGATAACGCACCTGCAATGCACCAGTCACAGCGACAGCGCGTTGTTGATCCTGCCTGTCATTGTTGCTAGGTCGCGCCACCAAATAGCCATTGTCAGGCAGCACAAAGTCAGGTTGCTGCACCGGACTCCAGGTCATTGCCGCGTGCTGGTCGATTGGGCTCAAGGCACGCAATACCAGCAATTGATTTTTATAGCGGACAACTGAATAACCGGCACCGCTGTAGCTCGCTTTGGAGTCGCGTACAGTGGGCATTACTTCTGTAACCAATTGCTGTAGTTCGTTCCAACCGGGTTCGGGCAGGCCGAGTTGCACAAACCAACGCCGCACTAGATTGCGCTGCCGCGGCAGGCTCAAGCTGAGCAGGGCGTCCAGCGGCAGTGCATTGCGCAAATCATGGGCAGACGTAGCCTGTAATGTCTTGTCTTGAATGACACGCAATTGTTGCAAGTCAGCCTCCGCCAACTCCTGCAACAAGACATCCGCTTCGGATTGCAGCGCAATACTCTTGCTCCAGCTTGCGCGATATTGCCGCCAGCGCGCTTCGATCAAGGGTAACAATGTGTGGCGACAATAATTACGGTCGAATTGCTGCGCCGCGTTCGAATCATCATCGACCCACTGCAACTGCTGGTGGTGGGCGTACCCGAGCAGTTCACTGCGGTCAAATTGCAGCAGCGGACGGAATAGCATTCCTGCCCCCAGACTGCGGCTGCGCGGCATGCCCCCCAATCCCCGCGGACCAGCTCCACGCATGAGGCGTAACAACAGGGTTTCCATCTGGTCATCCCGATGCTGAGCCAGTAACAGCACCTCTGCTGTGCCCAGTTGGGCGCTGAACGCTGCATAACGGGCAGTGCGGGCCACATTTTCAATGCCAGTGCCGGCTTGCACAAATTCACTGAGGTTCAAATGCGTACTGACAAGCGGCACCTCCCATTGCTGACACAGGGTCGCGCAATGTTGCTGCCAGGCAGTGGCAGCAGGATTCAGGCCATGGTGTACATGCATGGCGCGCAGCTTGAACGGCAACTCGCCGGCAGCGCGTAACTGCAGCAGGGCATGCAACATGACTACAGAGTCCAGACCACCGCTAAGACCTATCAGGACAGAGTTGCAAGGCAGCATGGGCTCGAGGGCTGCGCGGAATGTATCGAGAGAAAATTTCATGCGCTATGCACTAGCCATTGCTTCGGAAAGCTCGCGGTTAACACGATGTCATCAGAGATGCTTAAGCCAGGCACCGCAGCGCAAGCAGATCAGGTACTACTGATACCGTAACTCATGAGACGCTTATAACGTCGCTCAACGAGGTCGTCGATGTCCATCGCCAGCAAACGGTCGAGTTGATCCAGCAACGCCGCCTTGATATTTGCGGCAATTGCAGCCACGTCGCGATGTGCGCCACCGAGTGGCTCCGGTATTGTGTGATCCACAATTCCAAGCTCTTCCAAGCGTTTGGAGGTGACGCCCATGGCTTCAGCTGCCGCGGACGCATACTCGGCTGATTTCCACAGAATCGTGGCACATCCTTCCGGAGTGATAACGGTGTAAGTGGAATACTGCAACATATTGAGCTGATCGGCGACACCGATGGCGATTGCACCACCGGAATTGCCTTCGCCAGTAACCGTGGCAATTAATGGTGTGCGCACACGCGACATCATCGCCATGTTTTCCGCAATAGCCTCGTTGATACCACGCTCCTCAGAATCAATTCCCGGGTAAGCGCCAGGTGTATCAATAAACGATAAAACCGGCAGGCGATATTGTTCCGCCAAGCGTACCAGCCGACGTGCCTTGCGATATCCTTCAGGGCGCGGCATCCCAAAATTATGTCGCACTTTTTCTTTGGTACCGCGACCCTTCTGATGACCAATGACCATAACCGGAATGTCATCGATTTTGGCAAGACCACCGATCAGCGCCTGATCGTCTGCAAACAATCGATCTCCGTGCAGTTGATCAAAGTCAGTGAAGATGTGCTCAATATAGTCTCTGGTGTAAGGTCGCTGCGGATGGCGAGCTACTTGCGAAATCTGCCAGGGCGACAGATTGGCATATATCTTCTGTGTGAGCTTGGTGCTCTTGCCTTTCAGGTTCTGGATTTCTTCGGTTATATTCAACTCATTGTCAGTGCCCACAAGCCGCAATTCATTGATTTTGGCTTCCAATTCAGCAATGGGTTGTTCAAATTCGAGATAGTTGCGGTCCATGTGTAATCCAGTCGTAGAAAATCTCAGCGCTTGTAATCGAGAATAATCTTGTCTTTGCCATATTCAGAGCGGAGCCGCTGAATCAGATCATCGGTTGGCGACACTACCCAGTCCTGGCCGAGCATTATACACCCTCTGGACCCAGAACGCTGATAATGCACCACTACCCTGCAACCCTCAGAATCAGGGTTTGTTACCGGGCTTTCGGACCTTGGTGAGGAACCCGCAGTATTGCCAGATTCAATATGGTTTGCAGCTGTAACCGACCGGGGACGCCGATACGGTGCAAGGATATTTGCCAGGTGCTCGCAGAATCCGGAACGCAGTTGGGTCTGTTCAAGATTCACCGCCAATCGGTGTGCGTATTGCTTGCGGGCTTGCGCCAGAGTCATTACATGTTTGGCGCGACCGCGCATGCCCCCGGTGTAATCGTCCACGCTCACGGTGCACTCCACGACCAGAATCAGATCTTTCTGCAACAGTTCGCGGAATTGTTCATATTCCTTGGCGTACAACGAGACCTCGAAGAAGCGACCACTGCGATCATCCAGCGTGAAGAAGGCAAGCGTATCTCCAGCCTTGCTCTTCATGGTGCGCATGCTGTGCAACAAACCCGCCACGACTTGCGGCCCGCGCTCCGGCCGCAAGTGTGCCAATCGATTCCTGGCAATGTGGGCCAGCTCTGGCAGAAATTCATCAATCGGATGACCGGAGAGGTACAAACCCAGAGTGTCCTTCTCGGCGCTGAGTCGCTGCTGCTCGGCCCATGGTCGGAATTTGTAATCACCTTCGTGATCTTCCAGTGCAGCAGGAGCAGTTGGCGTAATGTCTCCAAACAAATCCTCCACGCCACTCGCTTCATTGCGATTACTCTGTTCGGCGGCGCGCATCGCATCCGGCAGCATCGCAGTGAGCTTGGCTCGAGCATAGTCGTAGTCTCCGTGCACGAGTTTGTCCAACGCTCCGGAGCGTATTAATGCCTCCATAGTGCGTTTGTTAAGTGTTTGTGAATCCACTCGCTGGCAAACATCCCACAAATTGGCGAATAACTTTGCCTCGCGCGCATTCAGGATGCCACCAACTGGTCCTTCGCCAAGCCCCCTGATAGCACCAAGCCCATAAACAATTTCCCAGGCAGTATTCACCGTAAAGTTGAAATACCCCATGTTGATGTCTGGCGGCACAATAACAAGACCCATAGATCGACATTCGTCGATTAGTGTCACGATTTTGTCCGTGTTCTGCATATCAGCAGATAAAACAGCAGCCATGAAATACGCTGGATAATGGGCTTTCAACCATGCAGTCTGGTATGACACAAGGGCATAAGCGGCGGAATGGGATTTGTTAAAACCATATGCCGCGAATTTTTCCATCAGGTCAAAGATTGACTCTGCCACCTTCGCATCGATGCCACGCGCGATTGCACCTCCAGTAAATGTAACTCGCTGTCTGGCCATCTCATCCGGATTCTTCTTGCCCATGGCCTTGCGCAGAATGTCAGCACCACCCAGCGTGTAGTTCGCCAGCACCTGCGCAATCTGCATGACCTGTTCCTGGTACAGAATAACTCCATAAGTATTGCGCAGCACCGGTTCCAATTGCGGATGGGGATAGAGCACTTGAGTGCGCCCATGCTTGCGCTCGATAAAGTCATCTACCATGCCGGATTGCAGCGGCCCTGGGCGGAACAGGGCCACCAGCGCGATGATGTCTTCGAAGCAGTTCGGGGCGAGACGCTTGATCAGGTCTTTCATGCCGCGCGATTCCAGCTGGAATACCGCGGTCGTCTCGGCATTCTTCAACAATCGATATACGGCTTCGTCATCCAGTGGCAGCGTGTGGATATCGATTGGCGCCGCGCCATCCTGCCTGCGCGCATTGATCATCTTTACCGCCCAATCGATGATCGTAAGCGTACGCAGGCCGAGAAAGTCGAACTTCACCAGTCCGGCTGTCTCCACATCGTTCTTGTCGAATTGAGTTACCAGCCCCTCGCCGCTTTCATCACAATACAATGGTGTGAAATCCGTAAGCTTGGTCGGTGCAATCACCACGCCGCCAGCATGTTTTCCCACGTTGCGTGTGATGCCCTCGAGCTTATAGGCCATCTCCATGATTTCCTGAGCGTCCTCATTGGCAGCGACGAACTCACCCAACAGGGGTTCTTCCTCAAATGCCTTCTTCAAGGTCATGCTGGAAACAAATGGAATCAATTTGGAAAGCTTGTCGGCCAACGCGTAAGGCTTGCCCTGCACTCGCGCCACATCGCGTACTACCGCTTTCGCTGCCATCGTGCCGAAGGTAATAATTTGGGACACTGCATCCTTGCCGTACAGTTCTGCCACGTGCTGAATTACCCGATCCCTGCCCTCCATGCAAAAGTCCACGTCAAAATCCGGCATTGATACGCGCTCTGGATTCAGGAAGCGTTCAAACAGGAGATCATATTTCAGTGGATCCAGATCAGTAATGCCCAGTGCATAGGCGACGATGGAACCAGCACCGGAACCACGGCCTGGACCCACCGGAATATCGTTCGCCTTCGACCACTGGATAAATTCCATCACGATCAGGAAGTAGCCGGCGAAGCCCATTTGATTAATGATGGTTAATTCGAATTCGAGGCGCTGCGTATAAGGTTGCAGCAGTTCCGGGTCGGCGCCAGCCGAGTAAAGGTGTACGAGACGAGCTTGCAGTCCCGCCAGACTAAGTTGGGACAGGTAAGCTTCCAGCCCAATACCGTCAGGCACTGGATAGTTTGGCAGACTGGGATTGTCCAGCAGTAACCCGAGGCTGCAGCGCTTCGCAATTTCCCAGGCATTCTCTATAGCCTCGGGAATATCTGCAAACTGCTGCTCCATCTGCTCAGTACTCTTGAGATATTGCTGCTCAGTATAATTATGCGGGCGCTGTGGATCATCGAGGGTACGACGCTCATTGATGCACACGCGCACTTCGTGGGCATCGAAGTCTTGCTGGTGGATGAAACGCACATCGTTGGTGGCTACTACCGGACAGCCGCTGGCTTGCGCCAGTTTGATCGCGGCGTCGATATATGGGTCTTCATCGACCTTGCCGACACGTTGCAACTCGAGATAGAAGCTGGCCGGAAATAACTCCTGCCAGCCCTGCAACAGACTTCGGGCCAGTTCTTGTTCTCCGGCCAACAGCGCGACACCGATGTCGCTCATCTGGGCTCCGGACAAGGCGATCAGTCCTGCAGTGCGTCCTGCCAGTTTGTACTTGTGTAGCAGGGGTTCGCGCTGGCCCGGGTTATCTGTGTACAACTCAGAGATCAACTGGGTGAGATTCAGGTAACCCGCATGATTTTTAACCAGCAATACCAGACGCGTCTCACTGTTCTGCTCCGTGTCAATTACCCGCACGTCGCAACCACAAACCGGCTTGATCCCGGATTTCAGTGCTGCTGTATAAAACTTGATCAATCCAAACAGGTTGGCGAGATCGGTAATCGCCACAGCCGGCATGCGTAATTCTTGCAGACGACTCATCAGTGGCTGGATGGTGACGAGACCGTCGCTGATGGAAAATTCAGTGTGCAGACGAAGATGGGCGAATGCTTTGGTCGACGAATTTTCAGTCATGCAAGTCGATCGTTTCCAAGGGGGATTTAGGGTAGACAGTTTGGGTTCAAAGCCAAGGTTCAATATACCCTGTTTCTGCGCAAAGTTTTAGTCGCGCAGTAACTGTGCAACTGGGGCGAAAGAGCGGCGATGTATCGGGCAGGGTCCCAGCTCTTGCAAGGCAAGCAGGTGTTGTGGGGTTGGATAACCCTTGTGCCGCGCGAAACCATAGCCCGGATATTCAGCATCAAGCAGACGCATTTCCCGATCGCGTGTGACCTTCGCGACTATTGATGCGGCGGCAATTTCCGCTACGCGTGCATCGCCTTTCACGACCGCCTGCGACCGGTAGCGCCAGAGAGGGCAGCGATTGCCATCCACCAATACAAATTCAGGCTGGGTCGATAGCGCTTCCACAGCACGCTGCATCGCCAACAAACTGGCATGCAGGATATTGAGCCGATCAATTTCGATGACACTGGCGCGTCCTATGGCGAAGGCCACGGCAAATTGCAGAATTTGGCCATAGCACTGCTCGCGTTGTTTCTCACTCAGTTGTTTGGAATCGCCCAGTCCTGCGATCGGTTGCGCCGGGTTGAGAATAACCGCTGCCGCAACCACTGCTCCCGCCAGTGGTCCTCGCCCCACTTCATCAGTGCCCGCGCACAATAATCCGGGTGGCGCCATGATTTCCAGAAATAGCTGCAGCCGGGTACTGCCCACTTAGGCGACTGCCTTGGGCTCGACAAGTTGAGCTATTGCTGCCGCGGCCTGGACCGACGCATCCCGACGTAGCACTCGATGAATTTCCTCAAAGCGCTTGAGCAGTGCGTCGTGAGCGGCAGCATTCGCATGAATCACACTCATATGATGCACAATTTCATCGCGCACAGTTGCTACAGTCACTCGTTGCTGAATATATTCCGGCACCAATTGCTCACCTGCCAGCAGGTTCGGTAGCGCGACAAACGGTATCTTGACCATGCGCGAGGCAATTGCATAAGTGATAGCTGCAAGCTTATAACAGACGATCATCGGTCTGCGTAGCAACAGGGTTTCGAGGGTTGCGGTACCCGAAGCGAGTACTACCAGATCAGCCGCACTGATCGCCGCGTGTGAATCATCCACCAGGCGAAACTGTTCACCGATAAAAATACCAAGCTGCTTAAGTTGATCACTTATCTGCAGCCGGGTATTCGGAGAACTACATGGAATGATGAACTGCAATTTCGGGCAACTTTGCAGAGACTCTACGGCGGCCGCCAGAAATACCGGACCGAGCCGCTTGATCTCGCCACTGCGACTGCCCGGCAGCAAAGCTACGACCTGCGCATCATCTGCCAGCAGGAAATAGCGCCGATGCCTTGTTTTCTGATCGTCGAAACCAATGGTATCCGCCAGCGGGTGGCCTACACATTTTACGGCGATGTCGTGTTTGCGATAGATCTGGGTTTCGAACGGAAACAGCGTCAGCATCAGGTCTACAGCCAACTTTATCTTGTGTATGCGCTTGGCCCGATATGCCCACACGCTCGGGCTGACATAGTGCACGGTCTTGATTCCCGCAGCACGCAAGACTGCTTCGATACGCAGCGTAAAATCCGGAGAATCAATACCGATGAATACGGCTGGGGGGTCTTGCAAGAAGAAATCCTGCAGCCTTTGCTTAATTCGAAGCAATTCTGGCAGGCGTCCGAGCGGTTCGACGAAACCCATCACGGAAAGCCGCTCCATCGGAGCAAGGGTTCTGCAACCCAAAGCGATCATCGCAGGTCCACCGATACCGACGAACTCAGCTTCCGGGTAATGTTTGCGTAATGCCTGCATGAGGCCGGCACCGAGCATATCGCCGGATTTCTCACCTACGACTATGCCGATACGTATTGCGTTACTCATAGCGGGCCCACACTGTTCCTGCGTTTAGCGGTGGATGCCTTTCTCGGAAGACTCGAGAGAATCAATCAACACTTGTAAGGCTTCGCAATCTTTGCGCATCACCTTGATCTGCTCGATTGCTTCGACCAGTGTGTTATTACGCTTGAAAATAATCTTGAAAGCTTCCCTGATTTTGGCAATGGTTTCCTTGTCGAATCCACGTCGTTCCAGGCCAATGACATTGATACTGCGAATCGCCGCAGGTATGCCACTTATGATCGTATATGCAGGCACATCATTCGTAATATGGGTCATTCCGCCAACCATGGCATGCGTGCCTATTTTCAAAAACTGGTTAACACCAGTCAAGCCACCAAGAATCGCCCAATCACCAACTTCAACATGACCGGAGATACCGGTATTATTGGCAAACACTGTGTTGTTGCCGACAATACAATCGTGGGCAACATGCACATAGGGCATTAGCAAGTTATTATTTCCAATACGGGTGACGCTACCACCGACTCCGGTGCCGCGATGCAGATTAGCACCTTCGCGCAGAATATTATTGTCGCCAATTTCCAGCCAGACGTCCTCACCGGCATATTTTTTGTCAGCCGGATCTTCACCTATGCTGCTGAATTGAAATATGTGATTGTTCTTGCCGATGCGTGTATTGCAGCGAATCACCACATTGGACTCTATTACTGTGCCCGCACCAATACTCACCCCGGGGCCAATGATTGACCACGGACCTACACGCACACTCTCGTCGATTTGCGCGGAGCCATCAATTCTGGCGGTAGGATCAATTGACATCCACTTTCCTCTCCGCGCACATGATAATCATTGTGCCTACCAGTTCATCTCCCACCGACGCACGGCAGGCAAATTTGTAGATGCCGCGTTTGTTGGCAATGATCTCTGCCTGCAGCGTGAGTTGGTCGCCCGGCACTACTGGGCGTCGCAGGCGCACATCATCAGCGCCTACGAAATAGTATAGGTAACCATCTTTTGGTTTCTTCTCCTGACTCTTGAAACCAAGTACACCCGCTGCTTGCGCCAATGCTTCTATAATCAGCACTCCTGGCATGATTGGCTGGCTTGGAAAATGTCCGTTGAAGAATGGCTCATTCACAGTGACGTTTTTGTAGCAAACGATGGATTTTCCCAACTCCAATTGCACGACGCGATCAACCAGTAAAAACGGATAGCGCTGGGGCAAGTAATCCTTTATTTCTTCTACATTCATTAACATGTAATTTCTCTATGTTTCAATTCTTGCCAACGCTGTGCGATAGCACAAAGGCCTCAGTCACCGGTCTTGCCAGAAGACTTATCGGTAGTTTTATCGATAGCTTTCTCGATTTCTTTCAGTCGTTTTGCAATGCTGTCCAATTGCTGAAATCTGACAATATTGCGTTTCCATTCGGAGGTCTTCATATGGCCTGTACCAGATGAATACATTCCTGGTTCAGTAATTGACTGGCTGACGAGTGACATCGCGCTTACTTGCACTCGATCAGCGATAGTTATATGCCCTACCGCACCGGAGGCCCCACCCATAATGCAGTGTTTGCCTATCGTGACACTGCCAGCAATTGCCGTACAACCACAAATAATCGTATGTGCGCCGATGCGGCAGTTGTGCCCAATCTGTACCTGATTATCAATTTTGACACCATCCTCAATTATTGTGTCTTCGATGGCGCCGCGATCTATGGTGGTGCCAGCGCCTATATCGACACTATCACCTATCTGCACACTGCCTAACTGATAAATCTTGAGCGACTGTTTTCCATCGGAGGCAAAGCCAAACCCGTCAGCTCCGATAACAGCGCCCGAATGGATGATAACATTCGAACCGATTGCGACACTGTGATAAAGCGTGACGTTACTGTGTATTTCACAATTCTCCCCGATGCGGCAGTTGGCTTCTACCACACTGCCTGCACCGACAATTGTGCCTGCACCTATGGTCACACCAGATTCAATTACAACGCTTGCAGCGATGGCTACAGAATCAGCTAGTTGTGCAGTTGCATGAATTACTGCACTCGGATGAATACCGCTGGGAACTATGGGGGCAAAGTTGAAAAGGCTGGTCGCCTTCGCGAAACACAGGTAGGGCTCTGGAGAAATTAATCGATTTGTCGTGCAGGACCCAGCGAATTTTTCATCAATGATAACTGCAGAAGCCTGACAAGTGGAAAGCTGGCTAATGTAAGTCGGGTTGCTGAGAAAACTCAGCTGCCCTGGTTTCGCATTCGCCAGCGTTCCGAGACCATAAATTTCGCACTTGGCATCGCCAATAAGTTTGGCATCCAGTAGTGTCGCCAGCTCCTCAAGGGTATAGCTCTTTTTTTGTGACACCTGACACTGACCTGAGGGACCAAAGCCCGATTAGTTGGCCGCGCTTTGAGCACTCTCATTCAATTTGGCGGTAACCTGTGCAGTAATATCCAATACTGGTGCGAAATACGGTGTACTGTCAGAGTTGAGAATTAAATCGAAACCGCCTTCTGCTACTACATCTGTAACTGCCTTCGCTAATTGTTCCTGCATGCTTTCAAGGAATTCCTGATTTTTTTCCTGCAATGCTTTCTGCACGCGCTCATTAATCAACTGGAGCTGCACCTGCAAGTCTTGTGCGGATGAATTCACGCGACGAATCTGTTCTTCGGACATGGTTGCAGAATTCTGAGTGTAGTCATCACGCATTGCTGTGAGTTGTTCAGCCAATTCAGCAGCTCTGGTTTCGTCAGCACTGAATTCCTGCTCAAGCTCTTCCTGCACTACTTTGGCCGCGTCAGAATTAAATAGCGCTTGCAATGCATTCAATACGCCAATTTTTGTATCTTGTGCGGATGCGCCTTGCGCAGCCAGCATCAGTGCAGCAAAGAAAACCACGAATTTGAATTTATTCACGTTAGTCACCAGAAATCTCCAAATCAATCTAAAAATCACCGGCAAAACTGCGCGACGATCTGTTATCTATGAGTATTATTACCAGGCTTAATTAAAAGCCGGTACCGACTGTAAAATCGAAGGTTTTGGTATCATCCCCTTCTTTACCGAACGGTTTGGCCACATAGAATGTCAGTGGTCCAAACGGTGAAATGTAGGTCACGCTGATGCCAGCAGAATACCTGATTTCACCCAAATCGAAATCCGTACAATTTTTCAGAACTTGCTGTCTTTCAGTACAGCTTGACGAAAAGACATTTCCTGCATCAATAAAAAAAGCCGATCTGACTCGACTTGTATCATCAACGAAGGGCACAGGAAACAATAGCTCCAGCGTCGCCGTGGCAAGTATATTACCACCAAAACTGTCAAAATCCTTATCCAGGAAGAAACTTTCTACGGCCAGTTGTATCTCCGGGTTGCCATTTGCATCGAGCACCACGTCGCCATTGGCATCGACTACGGGCTCAGTGACATACGCGAAATCATTGTTGAAACCCACAGCCGACCCGTCTTCCCGGCGCAAGATCTCACCATCAGGCCCTCTCTGCAGCGTAACGCCGCCTTGGGTCAGATAGCGTGCGCCAGGCGTACTTGAAGGCCCCAGACTGTTCTCTTCGAAGCCGCGCAAGATGCCAGCCGAACTTAGACCACCAGCAAAGAAATTATTAAAGAAGGGCAACTCTCCAGTATCACCATACCCAATACCGTAGCCCAGATTCGCGCGCAGCCCGACTACCCATTCGCGACTCTGGGTAACTGGCCAGTAAAACTGCGAGTTGTAGTTTATGCGGGCATATTGCAGGTCACTGCCAGGCAGCGTAATTTCCAAGCCTAAACTGTTCAGATTACCGTCATTTGCAAGCTGCCCTCTGTTTAATGTATTGCGAAACCAGTTGCCGGTAATTGTGAGATTATCAAACGTGTCTCCGTACTTATCCACGAAGCCAGGCTCGGTGGACGCGTTGAGTCTTTCCTTGGGCAGATCGAACACACTTCCCACTACAGCATCGCGCACTGGACCATCGAATACATTTCCATTTGCGGGTTCCAGCACATATTGTTCGACACCTTCAAAGAGTGCCGGGCTCGCGATAATTTCCTGTACTGATCCCATCCCTGCACTCAATTCAGTGTGGGTATAACCCAGATCGAATCCAATGACCTGGATCTCGCTTAATGGATAGCTGAAGCTAAGCGAGCCGCCGAAAGACGTCGTGTTAAAACTGGAAACGTTGAATGGTGAATCAATTTCCTGCGCGAACAGATTGAATCCGCGACTCACTCCATCCGCGGTGAAATACGGATCAATATATTGGAAATTCAACCCTTTCTGAAAGCGGCTCCTGTTCACGCCAATGGCAACCGTACGGCCAGTTCCCAGGAAATTCTGCGCTTGCAAATTCGAACTGATGAAGAAGTCTCCGCCACCACCGGTTCCAACCTGAAAACTTATCGCGCCGAAATTTTGCTCGACCACATCATAATTCACATCGATCTGGTCTTCAGTGCCGGTAACTTCTTCAGTCTCTACTTCGACAGTCTCGAAGTAACCGAGTCGCTCGAGACGCACTTTCGATTGCTCGATCTGCAGACTCGACGCTGGCGCTGCTTCCAATTGGCGCATCTCACGACGCAAGACGTCATCCGCTGTGGACAGATTGCCATTGAAATTAATTCGATTTACATAGGTACGATTTCCAGGCTCGATGAAAAACGTAACATCGACAGTCTGGTCTTCGTCATTGACCTCCGGCACGCCTGTCGCTTCAGCGAAAGCATAGCCAAGGTTTCCAAGAAACTGCACCATGACTTCTTCAGTGCCGGTAACAAGGCCTTGAGAATAAATCTGTCCGGCGCGCACAAAAATAGCAGCGCGCAACAAAGCTTCAGCGTCTACCAGATCTCCAGCCAGATCAACTTCATTAACTGTGTACAGATCACCTTCATTGAGGTTAACCGTTATATAAACTTCCTTGCGATCGGGTGTTATGGAAATTGGCGTCGATTCCACACTGTATTCAACATAGCCATTATCGAGATAGAAAGATTCCAACCGCTCCAGATCGCCCGAGAACTGCTCGCGCGAGTAGCGATCGCGGCGACTAAGAAAAAGATACCAGGGCTTGGTGCCCAATTCGAAAAGTTCCAGCAACTCTTTTTCTTCGAATGCATTATTGCCAACTATGTTTACATGCCGGATGCGCGATTCTTCGCCTTCATTGATATTCAAACTGATGGCAACTCGATTGCGCGGAAGCTCCTCCACTTCAATCTCAACAGAGGCACCATAGCGACCACGTGATGAATATACGTCCTGAATGCCCTGACGAATTACTTCGAGTGCAGCACGGGTAAAAATCTGGCCCTCGGCAATTTCTGCTTCTGCCATATTTTTGATGATGTCTTCGGTCTTCAGTACCGAGTTGCCTTCCAGCTTGATCTCGGCAACAGACGGGCGCTCCAGTACTGTGATGACAAGAATATTGCCATCACGCGAAACCTCGATTTCGTCGAAGTATTCACTTGCAGACAATTCGCGAATAATTTGCGCAGATGTATCGCGCGTCACTTCATCGCCAATTCCCACTGGCAATAGATTATAGATAATGCCAGGAGAGATGCGCTGATAACCATCTACAATAATATCGGCAATAATGAAATTCTGTGCGTGGACTGTGTTGGTAATGCCGAAACTAACCAGCAACCAAAAAACTGCTTTTTTCATGCGTAATGCTATCTCTATTTTTTGTTTTGGCGGCGGGATTGGGTGAATTATATTTTTAGAATCTTGTTAGGTCATTATAGGTAGCGAGCACCATAATTCCTGATATCAAGATTAAACCCAGTTGCAAACCCCAGGCTTGAATGCGTTCTGGTACCGGGCGTCTGATTACGGCTTCAATCGCGTAGTACAGCAAATGTCCTCCATCGAGTACTGGTATCGGCAACAGGTTCAACACGCCTAATGAAATACTGAGTAAGGCGAGCAAACCAAGATAGACATCCAATCCGTAGCTTACGGCCTCTCCTGCTACTTGCGCGATGGTAATCGGGCCATTGATATTCTTTACAGAAATCAATCCAATCACCATCTTCTTTACTGAATCCAGAACAAATACAGATTTGTCCCAGGTTTCAAGCAATGCCGGGGGCAATGCGGTTATCGGGTTATAACGTATTTCCCGACGCATCTCGGGCGGAATAATTTCCGCCAAACTGGTTTCCTCAACATAAGCACCAATACTGCCTATTGCCGAGCCATCTGCCTGCTGCAGCAGAGCCGGACGCAACTCAAGATCAACAATTGAATCACCACGTTGGACCGCGACCTGCAAAAGGAGTTCCGGGCTGGCACGGATAACCTCGACCCAATGACTCCAGCTACGAATTGTCTGATCATTCGCGGCCAGTATTTCGTCACCTGCCAGTAAGCCACCGAGTTCCGCCCTGCCCTCGGGAACAACGCCAGCGATGATGGCAGGAATTTCGATCTGCACTATGCCCAGATCACCAGTTGGGTTAGGTTCGGTGGAGCTACCCATCCAACCATCGATAGGAATGGAAATTTCCCGGCTGCTACTCGAATCGGCCGGATCTATGGTCAAAACGAGATTGCCCGTTTCACCTAGCCGACCCAGCATCCGCAGGCTCACTTGTTGCCAGATAATAGTGGGCTCACCATCAACTGCCAGAATTTCATCGCCACTACGCAATCCCGATCGGTACGCCGGCGAGTCTTCCACAACTTTGCTGACTATAGGGGCGATGCCGTTAACCCCGTACACAATATTGATAATCCAGAAAACGAAGATGGCGAGCATAAAATTCGCCAAGGGACCGGCCGCTACTATCGCCATCCGCTGCCACAACGGCTTGAAGGCAAATGACAGGTGGCGCTGACTGGGCGAGATATCCGCTGCAACAACGCTGGTGTCTTCCTGACCGAGCATTTTTACGTAACCACCAAGGGGAATTGGCGCAATTACATATTCGACGCCGTCCTTGCCAATCCAGGTTTTGACTGCCTTGCCAAATCCGATGGAGAAGCGCAGAACCTTAACGCCACAGCGACGCGCGACCCAGAAATGTCCGAATTCATGAATCGTCACCAGGATTCCCAGGGTAACGAGCAAAGCGACGATGCTGATTGCAATTTTCAATATCATGGGCGAGGTTGCGGTAAGTTCCGTCAAATGTTTCGGAATTATCGACAAAAATCCTTTATTATCAGATCATTAGCGAAACTTCTTGCCTGCTTGTCAGTGCTCCGAATAATAGCCAGACTTGGCGCTGGTTCACAAGGTATTTCCGACATTACTTGTTGAATTATGAGAGGTATATCGGAAAATCGGATAGTCCCCGCCAGAAATGCCGCGACTGCCACTTCGTTGGCCGCATTGAGCAGGGTTGGTGCAGTGCCCCTCTGTCGCGCCGCCTCCATACCCAGGCGCAAACATGGAAATTTATCCAGATCTGGATGGCTGAACTGCAGGTGTTGCAATGCGGTCAAATCCAGTGACGCCGCGCCGGACGCGATCCGGTGTGGCCAACCGAGCCCATAAGAAATTGGGATGCGCATATCTGGGTTGCCCATCTGAGCCAGCACCGATCCATCCCTAAAATGCACCATCGAATGAATGATGCTTTGCGGATGAATTAACACATCCACTTTTTGTGGCTGCAATCCAAATAAATAACACGCTTCGATGAACTCCAATCCCTTATTCATCAGAGTGGCTGAGTCTACTGAAATCTTCGGACCCATATCCCATTTTGGGTGTGAGCACGCCTGCACCGGAGTTACTCGAGTAAAATCCGCAACCGCAGTTTGCAGGAACGGCCCCCCGGATGCGGTCAGCACGATCTTGGATACATGTTGCATCTGCGAATGATGCAAACCATCTGCCACCGGAGGCAGGCACTGAAAAATTGCATTATGTTCACTATCAATCGGGATAATCGGCGCGCCCGATGCAACAGCGGCTTGCATTAACAAGTCTCCGGTCATCACCAGTGCTTCCTTGTTCGCCAGCAGCAGGCGCTTGCCTGCTTGCACGGCAGCCAGGGTGGATTCCAGGCCGGCACCACCAACAATCGCAGCCATAACAATTTCTACGGGGTCATCGCTTGCTACTCGCTGCAATGCATCCTCGCCATGTAACAACTGTGTTGGCAAATCAGCCTTGCCCAGCAATTCAGCCATGCGTTCGCCAGCCGCTGGATCGGTTACTACAGCATAGGCTGGTTTATACTTTTCACATTGCACCATCAGCAATTCAACATTCTGGTGCGCAGTGAGTGCATGTATGGAATAGCCCGGGTTTGCATCGAGCACTGCCAGGGTGTTCTGACCGATGGACCCGGTTGAACCGAGAATGGTAATGGTGCGGGCTGTCATGCGAGTTCACCGTAATGCAGCATGAGCATGACCAGCAATACATACACCGGCGTTGCCGCCATCAATCCATCGATGCGATCCAGTATGCCGCCATGGCCGGGCAATATCGCCCCGCTATCCTTGATGGCCTGGTTGCGTTTCAACATACTTTCCAGCAAATCACCGACTACACTGAGCACCGTGATGAGTGCCGTAAGAATGAACAGCATCACGAATTGAATGGTCGATAGCGCATGCATTTGCGAATGCAGGAGCCAAATCAAACCGCTGCCTAACAAGACACAGGCGGCGAGTCCGCCCCATACACCTTCCCACGATTTCTTGGGACTGAGTTCTGGCGCCAGTTTGCGACGACCAAAACTGCTTCCGACGAAAAATGCACCGATATCCACGGCTGCAACCAGTACAATCAGTGCCAGCAAAAAATAGCCTTCTGTTTGCATATATTTCAGCTGTACCAATCCAATCCAGGTTGGAATCAAGCTGAATATTCCCATTGTTGCGATTCTGGATGGGTCATTCCATAGATCTCTGTTGTCTGGATACCCCCATAAAACAAACAGGGAAAGACACCAGAAGGTCAGGCCCAGCAGGAGTATTGTTACGACACGAGTAGCATCCAGGCTGGTTACATCGGGCCCAATGCCGAGCAGGAAAAACAATCCGAGCAACATCAATGCAATCGTCACGCAATAACTGGCGCGCGCCTCTCTGGAATCAAGGCCAATAAAGCCACCCCACTCCCATGCGGCAATCAGGACTATCGGAGTAAGTACCAATGCGAAATAAAACGGTGTAAGTAAGGTGGTTGCTGCAATCAGGGCAACAATTAATATGACGGCCGTGATGATGCGCTGCTTAAGCACCCTCAACATCCAATCTGTTAGAATCCTGATGACGCCCGAATCGACGTTGCCGTGATGCAAAATCATCCAGCGCCAATTGAAATTGAACATCATCAAAGTCTGGCCAGTAGCAATCGGTGAAGTACAACTCCGTATAGGCGAATTGCCACAACAGGAAATTGCTGATGCGATGCTCGCCTCCGGTTCGAATGCAGAGATCAGGATCGGGATACATACTGAGGCTGGTGTAGTTGTGTAACAGCTCGCTGTCGATGTCTGACTGTTTCAGATTACCCGACAGCACTTCGCCAGCAAGTCTCCTGGCAGCATTGCTGATGTCCCATCTGCCACCATAGTCAGCGGCAACAATTACTGTGGTGCTGGTATTCTTTTCCGTCAGCTGCTCTACTTCGCGCATATTATTTTGCAACTTCTTGGAAAAACTCAAACGGTTTCCGATGAACTGCAAGCGCACATTATTTCTATGTAGCTGATTGATTTCATTGCGCTTTAATACAGACAAGAACAAGGCCATCAAGCTCTGTACTTCTTTCGCGGGGCGCAGCCAGTTTTCGCTGCTAAAAGCGAACAGGGTGAGATACCTGATATTACGCCTGACACAGGAATTGACAATTTCGCGAGCTGCCTGCGCCCCGTACCTATGTCCTGATTTGGGCGCCATGCCTTTCGCTTTGGCCCATCGATTATTGCCATCCATGATGATGGCAATATGTTGTGGAGATTGTGCACTGGTATCAGGCGTCATATTTATTGTTTTCGCAAGCGTGAGACGACCTGAGGTCTTCGGAGAATTGAGATCAGGCGTTAACTCTATTCCTAAAAAGAGAGCAAGTCTGTTTCTTTTGCGTGATAGGCTGATTCCACCGCTGCAATGTATTTGTCGGTCAGCTTCTGAATCTGATCTTCACCGCGACGATGATCATCTTCACTAATTGCTTTTTCTTTTTCCAATTCCTTTAAATCAGAATTTGCATCACGCCTGATATTTCGTATGGCTATGCGGGCGTTCTCTGCTTCATGCTTCGCTTGTTTGGTGTATTCCTTACGGGTTTCTTCGGTCAGCGCGGGCATCGGCACGCGAATGGTGGAGCCATTGTTGGAAGGATTGAGTCCGAGGTCTGAGCGCATAATGGCTTTTTCTATTTCACCAATAATCGGTCTTTCCCAGGGTGAAATAAGCAGAGAACGTCCTTCTTCGACAGTGATGTTGGCAAGCTGGTTCAGCGGAGTGTCATTGCCGTAATAAGAAACCATCACTGTATCGAGGATACTCGGATGAGCACGTCCAGTTCGAATACGCTTGAACGCATCTTCCAGCGACACAACACTTTTGCCCATACGTGCTTCAGCGTCAGCAATTATTTCCTTCATCATAAAATCTTCCCTCAGTACTAAACGAACGCGGATAGCGCTATTGAATCAGCGTACCATCCTGCTTGCCCAAAACATTATCAAGCAATGCTCCAGGTCGATTCATATTAAATACCTTGATCGGCACTTGATGATCCCGGCTCAGACAAATTGCGGTCAAATCCATCACTCCAAGTTTTTTTTCTATAACTTGATCATACGTCAATGTGTCAAATTTTACTGCATCGGGATACAGCTTCGGATCAGCGGAGTAAACACCGTCTACCTTGGTAGCCTTCAGTATCAGATCTGCATCAATCTCGATTCCGCGCAAGCAAGCAGCCGTATCTGTGGTAAAGAATGGATTGCCGGTTCCTGCGGAAAAAATAACGACATCATATGCCTTGAGATGTCGTATGGCGGTGCGACGATCATAATGTTCGACCACGCCACTCATCGGTATCGCTGACATCACGCGCGTTGCTATATTGGCACGCTCGAGTGCATCACGCATTGCCAGCGCGTTCATCACGGTGGCCAGCATTCCCATATGATCACCGGTGACGCGCTCCATACCTGCAGCATGCAACTCCGCACCGCGGAACAGGTTCCCTCCCCCGATAACCATGCCCACCTGAACACCGAGTCCAATCAACTGACCGACTTCAACAGCGATACGGTCCAGCACTTTTGGATCGATACCGAAATCAGCTTCGCCGGTCAAGGCTTCCCCGCTTAGTTTCAGCAGTATTCGATTGTACTTGCGTTCCTGTTTTGGCATTTTTTCCTGGGTGAGCTCTGTTGCGGCTGTTGAATATTACAGTCCTTTTACCTGAGCAGCGACTTCTGCAGCAAAATCAACTTCTTCCTTTTCAATACCTTCGCCGACTTCAAAACGCACAAAAGAGACGACATCGGCGCCCGCTTCTTGCAATAAGTCAGAGACTTTTTTCTCAGGATCCTTGACGAATTTCTGGTCAAGCAGGCTCACTTCAGCGACGAATTTTCGCAATCTGCCACTAATCATTTTTTCAATTATTTGTTCAGATTTATCCTTGCCAGTTTCTCGCGCTTGCGCTGAATAAATCTCTGATTCCTTAGCCAATACTTCTTTAGGCACGTCTTCGGCGCGTACTACCATCGGGCTCATGGCAGCGATGTGCATGGCGATATCACGGGCCAGAGACTCATCCCCACCCTTCAATGCTAACAGCACCGCGATGCGATTGGTGCTGTGCACATAACTTTCCACAATGCCTTCATTGGGGTTATCGAATTGCAGCCGCTCCACGCGTCGTACATTGATGTTCTCGCCGATTTTCTGCACGAGAGCTTGCCGTGCAGCTTCAATACCACCGGCCAATAAGCTTGCAACATCCGCTTCCCTGTTGGTAAAAGCTTGATCCAGAACCTTCTTCGCAAAACTCAGAAAATTGTCATCGCGTGCCGCAAAATCTGTTTCGCTGTTCACTTCAACAAGCACACCGTAGTCGCCCTGATCGGCAATCCTGGTCATCACGATGCCTTGATTAGCAATGCGAGATGATTTCTTGTCTGCTTTTACGCCACTGGCCTTACGCAGATCATCAATGGCTTTTTCCATGTCACCGTCGGCGCCTTCCAGAGCTTTCTTGCAGTCCATCATGCCAAGACCGGTGCGCTCACGTAATTCCTTAACCATGCCTGCACTAATATTTGCCATCGTTGTATTGCCTCTATCGTATTCGATATGAAGTCAGTGTTACTTCATGTTTTTCAATTGTAAAAAGGGGGCTCTGCGCCCCCTTTTATATGACACTATTTATCCCAATAGTCGGGGTACCATAAGAATAATCAAGCGGTCAATCTAGGATTCAGTATCCGCTTTTTTCTTTGCTGGCGCTTTCACCTTTACGGCAACCGCCTTCTTGGCAGGGGCCGCGGCCTTTTTCACAGCGACTTTTTTCGGTTCAGCAGCTTTGGCCGCTGGTTTTGCAGCTACCGCAACCATCTCGGGTGCAGCTACCTCTTCAGTCGCAGTCGCTTCTGCAGGTTTCGCAGCCTTTGGTGCGGCAACTACTTCAGCTTCAATTTCATCCACTTCGATGAATTCATTATTGCCGCCAGCAGGAGCACTGCGAGCACGACCTGCGATGCAGGCATCTGCCACAGCTCTTGCATACAACTCGATGGCCCGAATGGCATCGTCGTTTCCAGGGATGACATAGTTCACACCATCAGGGTTGCTGTTGGTATCAACCACACCGATAACAGGAATGCGCAGATTATTCGCTTCGCTCACTGCAATACGTTCATGATCAACGTCGATCACAAACAATGCGTCAGGCAAGCCGCCCATTTCCTTGATACCACCAATGCTGCGTTCCAGTTTCTCTTTCTGGCGTGTCAGCATGAGTGCTTCTTTCTTGGTCAGGCTCTTAAAGGTGCCATCCAGCTCTTTCATCTCGAGTTCTTTCAAACGCTTGATTGAACCGCGGATGGTCTTGTAATTGGTCAGCATGCCGCCCAACCAGCGATGGTTAACAAAGGGCATGCCGGCGCGCTCGGCTTCCTGCCGTAAGATTTTCGAAGCAGCTCGCTTCGTTCCCACAAACAGGATTTTCTTCTTCTTGTCTGCCATATTGGCAATTTCTTCCAACGCAAGGTTCATCGCCGGAACGGTATGTTCGAGGTTGATAATGTGGATTTTGTTTCTGGCGCCAAAGATATATGGCTCCATTTTGGGATTCCAGTAGCGGCACTGGTGCCCGAAGTGTACTCCTGCACGGAGCATTTCTTTCATGCTTACAGTCATGTCAATTCCTTCAGTTTGGGTTAGGCCTCCATACACCCCATCGATCAACCCGTTAGTGCGAATTCCGGAGAATTCGTGCCGTGGGCACCCAGACCAGATGTGACGGTATATGTGTGACGTTAGTTGGTTTAAATTAAGTGGCCCCAGAATCCGCTGTCTGCAGGTCCTTGAGCGCCGCGCTTTATACCACAATCCGCTGGCCACTTAAAGAACCAGGGCTAAAATTCTGCGGATTCAGTATAACTCCAGCATGCAGGTGCAACACTATTCCTGCATAGGCTAGTGCATTACAATAGCAAGCTTGCGTAACCCCCCGAAATTCCGCTGTTGCAGCCATAACTAAACTCGAAAATTATGACGATTCACCTTAAAACCCCCGACGACTTTGCCAAGATGCGAGTTGTCGGCAAACTGGCCGCCGAAGTATTGGAAATGATCGGCCCCCACGTGCAGCCTGGCATCACCACTGGCGAGCTGGACCGCATCTGTCACGACTATATTGTGAACACCCAGAAAGCCATACCAGCACCCCTGAATTACAACGGGTTCCCGAAATCCATCTGTACATCGGTAAACCATGTCATCTGCCACGGTATCCCAAGCGCCGAGAAGGTACTGAAAGTCGGGGACATCGTGAATGTGGATGTCACGCTGATCAAGGACGGTTTTCATGGAGATACGAGCAAGATGTTTGGTGTCGGTGAGATACCAGACCATGCGAAACGATTGATCCGGGTCAGCCAGGAATGCCTGTACAAGGCGATCGCGCTGGTCAAACCAGGCGCTACGCTGGGCGACATCGGTCATGTTATCCAGCAACATGGCGAAGCCCATAACTATTCAATAGTGCGCGAGTATTGTGGGCATGGCATCGGTAGAATTTTTCACGAAGAGCCGCAGGTATTGCATTACGGAGCTCCAGGCACTGGTTTGCGCCTTGTCGCTGGCATGGCCTTCACTATCGAACCCATGCTCAATGCTGGAACGCGCTATACAAAGCTGTCATCGAAAGACGGCTGGACTGTAACCACCAAAGATCGTCGGTTATCAGCACAATGGGAACACACGATGGGGATAACCGAAAACGGCTGTGAGGTGTTCACTAAACGTTCCGATGAAACTTTGTGATTGAAGATACCCTTTCGATAGACGGCACCTATTCGACGGCTGAAATCAAGCCAGACGTTACCTTGCTTGACGTCTCAAAACTGGAACAGGATCTAGCACTCGCCACACACAAAATCCCTCTCTTCAAGCAGGCAATAGTGTCGGCCCGGGAAACACTCGACGCTCGCTACAAGGCAAACCAGAGCATTACCGAGATCGTCACTGGACGCGCCTGGGTAATCGATCAAATTCTGCGTATCGCCTGGGAGCAGCAAGTTTGGAAAGACCCGAAAGATATCAGCCTTGTAGCTGTAGGCGGTTATGGCCGCGGAGAGCTACTGCCACATTCAGACATTGATATCCTGATTCTCACGCGTAAAAACCGCCACAGCAAATACAAGGAACCTATCAGCAAATTTCTGACCCTGTTGTGGGACATCGGTCTTGAGCTGGGCCAGAGCGTTCGTTCCATAAAACAGTGCAAGCAGGAAGCGAGCAATGATATCACAGTGGCAACCGCTCTCATGGAATCACGCACGCTGGTAGGGCCGCCTGAATTACAGCAGCAGATGTACGCGCTCACCACTGGCAAACGGGTGTGGCCCATCAAGAAATTCCTGAGCGCCAAACTGGCAGAACAGCAGGCTCGGCACAGCAAGTACCATGACATCGATTATGCATTGGAGCCGAATGTCAAAACTTCACCTGGCGGGTTGCGCGATATCCAGACTATTGCCTGGGTTGCAAAGCGACACTATGGGGCGAGCTCATTCAATGATCTCGTTGCACTGGGCTTCCTGAAAGAATCTGAAGAGGCCATGATCAACAAGGGCCAGCAGTTTCTGTGGAAATTACGCTACGGTCTGCATCTGCTGGAGGGTCGGCGGGAAGATCGGCTGCTATTCGACAAACAGCGCGAGCTGGCAAAGTTGTTTGGCTACGAAGATGACGAGAGCAGTCTCGGCGTTGAAAAGCTGATGAAGCAATACTATCGTGTCGTGGCCAATCTGCGGGAATTGAACGACGTGCTGCTGCAGCATCTCGATGAAGCCATCCTGCGCGCCGGTGAGCGGGAGCGCATTCAACCTCTGAACAATCGCTTCCAGATTCGTAACAGTTATATCGAAGCTATCTCGCCGGAAGTGTTCAAGCGCAGCCCCTTTGCCTTGATTGAGATATTCGTGTTGATGGCGCAGAACCCCCAGATTGAAGGCATTCGCGCCAGCACGATTCGACTGCTGCGTGAGAACCGACGCGTCATCGACGATGCCTTTCGTTATGACATTCGCAATATCACCTTGTTTATGGAATTGCTGCGTTCGCCACACAAAATGACGTTGCAGTTGCAGCGCATGGCACGCTATGGAATTCTGGGTCGTTATTTGCCCGAATTCGGACAGATAACCGGCCAAATGCAGCACGACCTGTTTCACATTTACACGGTCGATGCGCATACGCTGCAAGTCGTCGAGAATATGCGCAAGTTCCGCTTGCCCGATGCGGAGGAACTCTATCCGGTAGCCGCACATATCGTGCATAACCTGCCAAAAATCGAATTGCTGTATATCGCTGGCTTGTATCACGACATCGCGAAAGGACGCGGCGGCGATCATTCCAAACTTGGCATGGCTGATGCCGAAGCGTTCTGCAAACGCCACCGGCTGAGCGCTTGGGACACCAAACTTGTGGTGTGGCTGGTCGACAAACATCTGTTCATGTCGATGACTGCCCAACGCAAGGATATAAGCGATCCTGAAGTCATCCATGAGTTTGCCACCGCAATGGGCGACAAGTTACACCTCGACTACTTGTACGCGATGACCGTAGCGGATATTCGGGCAACGAATCCTGAATTGTGGAATACCTGGCGCGCGGCGCTGATGAAACAGCTGTATCTCAGCACCAAACGCGCCCTGCGCCTGGGTCTGGAAAATCCGGTAGACCGGGAAGAACGCATCGCAGACAAGCGCCAGAATGCATTACTCAAGTTATTGGATCATGGCCTGCGTGAAGAGCAGATCAAGAAAATCTGGGAAAATGCGGCCGATGAATATTTTCTGCGCGAGTCAGCGGCCAACGTGGTCTGGCATACGGAGGCAATCGCCACGTTCACCGGTACCGGTCCGCTCGTGTCTGTACATGAGTTCGCGGAAAAAACGGTGGAAGGTGCGACGCAAGTGTTTATTTATACGACCAATACTGATTACCTGTTTGCCAATAGCACCGCCGCGTTCGAGCGACTGAACCTGAACGTGCAGGGTGCCCGAGTTTTCACTTCCGCAAATGATTACTGCATGGACACTTACACCGTGCTGGAAAACTCCGGTCGCCCAGTCGGCAACAACCCAAAGCGACTGGCTGAGATCAAGAATGTTGTTACCGAATATCTGGCCATAGGCAATAAACCGGTAGCACCTGCACGCTTCCGCCAGAGTCGCAAAGAAAAATATTTTGCGCATCGTGTGGATACAAACTGGGTAAATACACCGAACAAGCCGTACTCTACGCTGGAAATTAACTGCCCTGATCGACCCGGCATCCTCGCTTGTGTCGGCAAGATTTTCGCGGACAATGATATTAATTTGAAGGACGCGCGCATTACTACGCTCGGCGAACGGGTAGAAGATTTGTTCTTCATCACTGACCGCAGCGGTAATGTCATATCCGATCAGCTCCTGATTGACAAACTACAAACTGAAATCAAGCAAGAGCTGGAAACGAGAATAGCCGCCTGATCGCATGATTATTTTATACGGCATTGCAAATTGCGATACGATCAAGAAAACCCGAAACTGGCTCGATACAGCCAGGGTGGCGTACCAGTTTCATGATTATCGCAAGGATGGCAGTCCGGAAACCCTGATCAGGAAATTTGCCCAGGCATTCGACTATCATGAGCTCGTCAATACCCGCGGCACCACCTGGCGCAAATTGCCTGAATCTGCGCGCCGTGATCTAGATCAGGCCGCCGCAATAGCCTTGATGTGCGCGCAGCCGGCACTGATCAAGCGCCCCCTGTTGCAATCAGGCAACAACTGGCTGCTGGGGTATGACGAAGCCCGCTTGCGCGATTTTGTGACTGGCGATTGAATAGAACACTGGACGTATAAGGACATCTACAGATGAGCAAGACACCCCTTCACAGCTTTGCCTTTGGACTGGCTACTACGAATTCCTCAGGAGAGATCATTGAGGTCTATTATCCTGGCCCGGTAATGCAGCCAAATGCTGACCTGTCAACCTTGATCATCAATGCCTGCAAGGTGCAACCAGGCAGCAATTGTACTTTGACGATTGATGCTGATCTGCAAATAGAGTTGGATTCCGCGCTGCAACGTTCAGGACATGGCACACTGGCAGAACAATTGCGCACACTGAGCAATAGTGGCAGGCACGCTGTCATCTGCATACTGAGCCAGGATAGTGCGCTGACTTCCATACCTGAGGCTTACCTGAAATTGCATTTACTGTCGCATCGCCTCGCCAAACCACATTCGTTGAATCTGCAAGGAATCTTCGGTGTATTGCGCAATCTCGCCTGGACCAATCAGGGAGCGATTGATTTGCCGGAATTACCAACGCGTCAGCTGCAAGCGCGCTTGCGAGGTGAAGTATTGGAAGTAATGTCAGTGGACAAGTTTCCCAAAATGACCAGTTATGTCGTGCCATCCGGAGTGCGCATTGCACATACTGCACGCGTACGCCTGGGAGCCTATCTGGGCAGCGGCACTACTGTCATGCATGAAGGCTTCGTAAATTTTAATGCCGGCACGCTGGGAACGGCGATGATCGAGGGTCGCATATCCGCTGGCGTGGTGGTCGGTGAAAACAGTGATCTCGGCGGAGGCTGTAGCACCATGGGCACACTCTCCGGCGGTGGTACTGAAATCATTTCTGTTGGCAAGAATTGCCTGATTGGGGCCAATGCCGGTATCGGCATTCCGCTCGCAGACGGTTGCATCGTTGAGGCCGGACTGTATGTCACCGCCGGTACCAAAGTGAAAGTTCTGGATGCGACGGGTGCGTTGACGAACACCGTCAAGGCCCGCGACCTTGCCAAAACTACTCACCTGTTGTTTCGTCGGAACTCGCTCGATGGCGCTGTGGAATGCGTGCCGCTCAAACGCACAGTTGATCTGAACACAGATCTGCACAGCCACAACTAGGACTCACCATGAGCGCAACTTTAGAACTCGCGAAACAATTGATTGCCATTCCTTCGATTACGCCAACAGATGGCGGCTGTCAGGAACTGATCGGATCGCAATTGCGCGCCCTCGGATTTAACGTGGAATCATTGCCGTTTGGCGATGTCTCCAATTTGTGGGCGGTGTGGGGCAAATCCGGTCCGCTATGCGTATTCGCAGGGCACACTGATGTAGTGCCACCGGGTGATGCCGCGGACTGGCAATCAGCGCCTTTCAGCCCGGAAGTGCGCGCTGGTTTTCTCTATGGTCGCGGCGCCGCTGACATGAAAGGCAGTCTGGCAGCAATGCTGGTGGCCACACGCAATTATCTGGCGTCGCATCAGCCGCAAGCACGCATCGGTTTTCTCATCACCAGCGATGAGGAAGGCACAGCCATCAATGGTACGCGCAAGGTGGTTGAGGTTCTGCAGGCACGCGGCGAACAGATTGACTTTTGTATTGTGGGCGAACCGAGTAGTGATCAACTGGTGGGCGATGTGGTCAAGATCGGGCGGCGCGGTTCGCTCAGTGGCAGACTGCGAGTGCAAGGCATGCAAGGCCACGTCGCC
The DNA here is from genome assembly GCA_009692305.1 of Gammaproteobacteria bacterium. Taxonomy (GTDB): domain Bacteria; phylum Pseudomonadota; class Gammaproteobacteria; order Pseudomonadales; family Pseudohongiellaceae; genus UBA9145. The sequence continues at coordinate 49,100 of SHZK01000018.1, forward strand.
TATCCGCATCTGGCCAGAAATCCTATTCATCTGGCCTTGCCTGCACTCACCGAACTGTGCGCCGAAACTTGGGATAACGGCAATGACGCATTCCCCGCCACCAGTCTGCAAATTTCCAATATCAACGCAGGTACCGGCGCCAATAACGTAATTCCGGAAGCGCTGGTGGTAGATTTCAATCTGCGCTTCTCCACCGAGCTTGATGCGGAAGGCATCCAACACCGGGTGCACACTATGCTGGATAAACACGCATTGGACTATCACATCGACTGGCATTTGAGCGGCGTACCGTTCCTCACCACCGGTGGCAAATTGATCAGTGCAGTATCCGACAGTATTCAGGCCATAACCAAGCTGACAACTGTAGCCTCTGCGGCTGGCGGGACATCTGATGGCCGATTTATCGCACCCACTGGTGCGGAAGTGGTAGAACTGGGCCCCTGCAATGGGACCATTCACAAGATAGATGAATGTGTGCGAGTGGCAGATCTGGAACTACTGAGCGTAATCTATCAGGAAATTCTCGAGCGCATACTCTAACCAACCTAGTCGCTCTGGTTCACAGCCAGACTGCACAAATAGACGTCGTATCGGTTTGAAGTTCCCTTGAATTCAATATCTGGTCGCTCACCCGCAAGATAGGGGGACAACTTCGCGCGCTTTACCACCACTCGTCGCCGCGCATGTTTGCGCGCCTCGCGCAGTATCTGCTGTTCATCACAACTACTGCTGCCCAATAACATCTGCAGCAAATACATATCTTTCTTCGCCCGCGCATTTTTGTGCGTCTGCGGAAACATCGGATCGAGATAGACCACATCAAAGACGGGCAATTCGTCAGCGATCAGGCAAAAATCCGCATGACGTAATCGCATCAATTGCAGCGCTGCCGTCCGCTGCGCAGAATCTGCGGCCAGCTGTCCGTGTCTGCGCGTCAAGCCATCCAGTAATAACGCGTGCACAATTGAAGAACGCTCCAACAGTTCAACTTCAGCGCCACCACTTGCCAACAACCAGGCGTCTTTGCCAAGTCCGGCCATGGCGTCCAAAATGTGCAGACGCGTCTGCCCTTTCAAGCCAACGGCCTTGATGAGATTCTGTTGTTTCAGTTTGTCGCTGACGCGCCTGAGCAAATCGCTATTGTCAAAGTTAACGCAGAGTCCGCCCGGCGCCCCGAGCGAGTTTTGATACAAGGTGAGGCCTGCCGCTTCATACCGCAGAAAAAATGCGCAGTCGTGATTAGCAGGAGAAGCGGCCGTGATCAAAGGCAGCTGCAAGGTAGCAGAGAGCGCAAGATCGCGCTCACTGGCAG
>SHZK01000044.1 GCA_009692305.1 Gammaproteobacteria bacterium
ACGGTTCTGCCTTTTCCGGCGCGATACAATTCTGCTGTCTGGAAAACCCGATCACTGGCATCGGTCAACTCAACGTTCACCCTTGGATAGCTAACAAACCCCAAGGTACCTCCCATTACCACAATACAATCGGCCGCGGGGATATCCACCGTGGGCACCGGTAAATATTGCCGTTCCAGGCTCCACATCAATCGCCCGGCTACCTCCGGCAAGGCGAATACCCAAAGAACCAGTATGGAAGCGAATAAACTCGCCAGGGCTAGCCCCCGCCTACCTTTGAAAATGAATACACAGGTCAGAAGTGCAGCAAACAGGCTGAGCGAAATCGGCAACAGCAGCAAGGGAACAATCTTGGAAAGGTAGTAAGGCATGGCTAGGGAGAGCTATTACTCAAGGATCAGTGCCTGCAGTGTACTTCGGAATTGCCCCGGGTAGTGTTCACTGTCACGATAGGATACGTTGAGTGTGTCTGTCATATGGACCAAAGCCCCGTTATGAAGTCGATCCAAGCCCAACCTCAAAGTCACCAACTGCGGAACGAGAACCGAAGCGCTACTACCCAGCACTTGATGTTTAGCTTGCTGGTAGTGGCGATTCTGGCCAACGGCCTGTATTTCTGGCTGCAAAAAAGCCAGGTCATTACGAGCCCTGCACTCGAGAACTACCTATATCCGGTTGAGATTATTCCGGAAGACCCGGTAATAGATCCGCCGAAATTCGGCCTTGAGGGCTTTTATCTAGTGCCGCAGGAGTGGATGATTACCAAGCTGCTGAAAGATATTTTTGTTCTTGCCTTTATTATTGTTTCTGTTCCGTATCTGCGTACTTCAAATCTGAAACCTTCAAAGTGGTTGCTGGTGCCAGCGTCGTTTGGTTTATCCATTGCCGTTGCGTTTTTTCTATCCACGTGGCTTTACGGAGTCTGGGTCGCCATCGTGGGAATGCGCCCCATTACCTATCTCGCCGCTGGCATGATGGGCATGTGGGCTGCCGATCGACGCTCCATGCAACTGCTGTGTCACTATTTGGTAGCCGTGCTGATCCTGGAATTACTGCTTGCGCTCAACGAGTACCAGTATGGTCTACCTTTATTCCACACCGCACGCTTGGGTAACCGGGTCAACGGAACCTTCTTGTTTCCCAGCATTCTGGGTGTGTTTGCGGTAGTTGTTTGTACCCTGGCAATGTGTTTTAGCCGCATCAGCAAGATTCTGTTATTGGCCCTGACCGCCGCATTGGTCTACCTGACGGGATCTGCGACCGCTCTTGTGCTATCTGTGGTAATGATTTCCATATGGGCAGTGCTTGCGGTTCCCCACGCATGGAGAATGATCGTACGGATGGCATCACTCGCGATACTCGCAGTAACTGTGCTCACGATGCCGAAATTGGTTGAAAGGCCTGACGTTTTCGACGCTTTATGGGGAAGGATTGAACCAGCAACCGACTATTGGAACCACAGGCCACCCGTAGCGCAAATCCTGTTCGGCAAGGGTCTTGGCCTTGGCTCAAACGTGATGAATTCGGCGCTGGCCCAATCAACCACGATTGCTAAACCCACGGTTGATTTATTCCACGCCCGAACCGATTCAACACCTCTGGCGCTAGTCAACCAAATCGGAATTGTGGGCTGCTTGTTGTTCTACCTGATGCTGGGTGTCGCTGCCTGGCGGGATCGCAGGGCAGCACCAGTGTATGTAATCATCTTTCTGGCTGGAATGACGATCAATTTGCTGGAGTTATTTCCGGTGAATTTTTTGATGGGGCTTTTGCTCTGTCGTAGCATGCTCCTCCCAAAAGACAAGTCTGATTCCCTTGAGAGTGCTCAGGAACGCCCGCCGAATCTCAGGTAAACGGGCGCCCCAGGCTCTGGTCGTGCGTTCTTGAACAGGTACAGGTGTTCTTGGGGGATTTTGGCATATTCCTCGCTGCTGATAAGCAGCGGCTGTTGCATGTCGAAATTTCTGCGGTCTTCAAACCAGGGGCGGCTATAGACCAGGTAGAGGATCGGGCGTGGCTGCTCGGAAAGATTTGCTGTTCCGGCATGGAGTAGACGAAAGTCCATAAAATAACAATCGCCCATTCTTGCCCGCGGAAACACTGCACCTTCGAGCTGCTCAAGCTCAGTTGTTGAGCGAGGTTCTTCTTTCGCGCTAACACCCCTGCGGTGCGAGCCTTCCCACACGGCTGTCGTGCCAGTAGTTTCGTCAAGGTCGACCAACGGCACCACCACGTAGGGCATAGGGTGGGCACAGGGCATTGAACCCACCAGCTTCTGGATACAACGGCGGGTTGTCGGTATGCACTTGTTGCCTTTGCGCACCTGGATAGGCGCAAACCACGCCAAGCTGTTCCCGCTCATTATGCTGTGCTTTGTCCGAAAGAAACAACTTCCAGGACTCACCAGTTTGTTCAATCCCGGTGCCAACGCCGCTGTAGCCCTTGTGATCGTTCATCGGTGGTTTATACTTTGCGTCTTGTGCATAGAGAGGGTTTCCAAATGTTTGCTGCGCGCGTCCATATCTCCCCCGACGCTCTGTTTCAGGAAATCGGTGGCGAGGGTGTCATCCTTGATTTGGCCAGTTCCACGTACTTCGGACTGGACGGGGTCGGCGTTCGATTTTGGCAGTTGTTACAAGAGAACCCCGATCTTCAGGCGGCGCGCGATGCCTTACTGGCCGAATTTGAGGTGGAGGCGGACAAGCTTGAACTGGACCTCGACAATCTGGTCCAGAAGCTTGTAAGTGCCGAATTGGCGAGTGTTGAATAAGTTCGAGCTGCGTTTGAGCCAAGTGCGCAACCTGACGAAGTGGGAACGCCAGGCGTTCGTGCATATGGCTTGGATATTGCCCACTGTGTGGGTTCTTTTGCGAACACTCGGCTTTAAGAAAATGCTTGGTATGGTTGAAAAGGAAGCCAAATTCTCTTTGCGCAAACCCTTGCCTGAGGGTGTGGCGCAAGAAGACTATGCCCAGCGTTGCGCGCAAATTACTGAAATTGCCGCACGCCACGGCCTATATCAAGCCAACTGTCTGCACCAGTCACTGGCCCTGTGCGGCTTTTTGCGCTATCTGGGCCTGCAAGCTCGACTGAAAATCGGTGTCTTGCCCGGTTCTGAACCCTTCCAGGCCCATGCGTGGGTGGAGCTTGATGACACCCCTCTCGGGAGATCAGTTGTGGAATATCACGCTTTCTCGAAACTGGATGCCTGGCGAGCCAGTTGGATTTAACAGTGACTCACGCTGCACCATTGCGCCCACTGTTTCTTTGAGTTGATTTAAATGTCCTATTCGAATTTTACTTCGCACCGTTTGATGGTATTCGACGATGTCCGCAATTCACTCTATGCTCAAGCCATACGCAAGTATGTAACACCCGATTCTGTCGTGCTGGACTTGGGTGCCGGGCTCGGCATCCTCGGGCTGCTTGCGGCAGCTGCCGGGGCAAAACGGGTGTACCTGGTTGAACCCGAGCCCATCGTTCAGTTTGCCCGGGAAACCGCGCAGGCCAATGGCCTCACGGACCAAATTGTGATTCTGGAAAATCGTATCGAGGAAGTGGTATTACCCGAACAGGTCGATCTCATTATTTCCGTGTTTACGGGCAACCTGCTGTACAGCGAAGACCTGTTACCTTCCTTATTCCACGCACGGGACTTATACCTCAAGCCCGGCGGACAAATGATTCCTGATTTCGCTGAACTCATGCTCGCGCCTGTGTCGGCGCCGGACATCCATGCCAAATTCATTGGGCGCTGGTCTGAAGCGAGCCTCGGCTTGAGTTTTTTCCATGGGCGCCGCTTTGCCGCCAATGAAATGCTCTGGTTGAACCACCGGGAATCAGAAGTCGCACAGCTTGCATCGGGCGTAGTAGTGTCGAAGGCGGACCTGGCGACAGCAACACAAGCGGACTGTAAAGGTGAGGCTCGTTGCAGAATCGAAACTTCAGGCATCTGTCATGGACTCCTGGGCTGGATCAAAATCAAGTTGGGTGATCAGTGGCTAAGCACAGACCCGTCCAGTCCTGAAGTACATTGGTCGCCCGCTTTTCTGCCGCTTGATCCACCCCTGGCCCTTGAGGCCGGGCAGGAGATGAGCATCAATCTACAGCGCCCCTTAATGGGTGACTGGACCTGGACTGTGAAAGCCCCGGCGGGAGAGCAAAGGCATTCGAGCTTTCTGGCGCGTGCAGACGGACCGAGTCGTCTGTGCAGAATGGCGCCAGATAGCAGTCCGGGCCTGGATGTACGTGGCGAAATGACCCTGCGTGCTCTGGAGATGATGAAAGCCGGGAGCTGCAATCGGGAAATCGCACAAGACCTCGCCGATGCCAGTCAGCCCAGCCTTAAGAGTTTTGAAAAAACACTGCATCTGGTGCAAAACCTCGCTCTACGCTATGGCAAAAAGAGCGATCCCCGGAAATGAGCGTCACGAGAGCTGATTTCCCATCATGAGCGGGATCGCAGGCATCTTGCGCTTTGATGGTGCACCGGTCGAGCGGGAGCAAATCGAGAACCTGACGGCTTCCATGGCGGCACTCGGACCGGACGAGCAAACCCACTGGGCACGAGGTTCTACTGCACTGGGCCATTGCATGCTGCGCACCACACCGGAGTCGATCGAGGAACATCAACCAGTCATCAGCCCGGACAACAACCTCGTATTGGTCTGGGATGGTCGCCTCGATAATCGCGACGAACTGCACCGTGATTTGGTAGCCGCTGGAATTAGTTTGCGAAATAGCTCGGATGCCGAATTGGTTTTACAGAGCTACTTTATCTGGGGCGAAGATTGCCCTAACAAGCTGTTGGGTGACTTTGCATTTGCGGTCTGGGATGCCCGGCAGAATCACTTGTACTGCGCGCGTGACCACATGGGGGCAAGACCATTTTATTACACATGCAATCAGCACTTTATTGCCTTTGCTTCGGAAGAAGAGGCCCTGCTCAGCTTAAGCGGCGTATCAAATCGTCCCAGTGAAAAACTTATCGCGCGAGAGTTGTTGCCAGGTTTTGGGAATGAAGTTCGAACCTATTCCTGGCTGGAGAGCGTCACGATGTTACTGCCAGCAACCTGGATGAGTATGTCGCCGGATGGATCAATGCACTCCAAAATCTACTGGAAATTGGAACCGGGGGAAGAAAGCGTGTATGCCTCGGACGCAGAGTGCCAGGAAGCCTTCTTGGCAGTGTTCGGCGAAGCTGTGCGCTGCCGGATGCGCAGCATAGGCAGCATCTCGGCCATGATGAGTGGCGGCCTGGATTCTGCCAGCATCGCGGCCATGGTAAAACGCCTCCTGCCGCAAATGCCCGCACAGGAATTCCACACGTACTCAGCCATCTCTGATCAGCCAGAGACCTGCGTAGAAAGCCAATGCATTTTGAGCCTGACCAAAGACCTGGGGAACCACGCGCATTTTGTTGCAGTGCCCACTTTTTCCGGCATGCTCAATGTCGAGGACCTGATCAATGCAGGCTGGTCGAAGGCCCATCCAGTCGACAATTCCATTTTACTACCAGCAATGATGTGTTTGGCCGCTCAGCGCGATGGTCACAGGGTGATGCTGCATGGCATGGGTGGCGATTTCACCATGTATATACCGGGCCGGTACATTGCCTATTTATTGAGGGCAAGGCAGTGGCGAAACGCCTGGCGCGAAAGTTGGGCGGCAAGCCGCAATAACACTTATCTGCGGGGGACCTCCCCTGTCCTGCTCTTGCTGAAAAACGCATGGACTGCCTGTGCCCCCGCGTGGGCCAGGCGTTTGCGCCTGGCATTACGAAAACTCAAATCCGCATCACCCAAAGAAGAAAGCATTGCGAATCCGGACTGGGCAAAAAGCTTTGAATCTTCAAATTCCAACCGATCAAGCAGCCTGCCGACGGAAACTGCTTTGCCTGGTATTCAGCAGGATCACATTCGGTCAATGACCCCCCCAAAAGGACATGTTATAGGCCTGACTGGCTACAATCGAGTCGCAGGTCGTTATGCAATGGAATATCGAGACCCCTGGAGCGACAAGCGAGTGGTGGAGTTTTGGCTGCGACTGCCTCTGAAGTACAAGGTAAGGAACGGATGGACAAAATACCTCACCCGTTGCGCGTTTGCGGCGGACTGGCAACCCCTGGTGCAATGGCGTTTGGGCAAGGAGCATCTCGGCTGGAATTTTGTGCATCGGCTGATGGACGAATCCGATACCTTGATTTCGAATGCTCTGGAGCAAAACCCGGAAATTTTTAGCGGCTATCTCTCCACGAAAGTGATCAGCGATTTGCGTGAAAAGCGCAGGTCGGGCAAGGATGAAAATGACTGGGAGAGCCTGTATGATGCGATCACATTTGCACTTTGGCTAAAACGGATAGGGTCCAAAGATGCAATTAAAACTCCAAATCCGGTATGAGGCTCCTTTCACACATCTTCCTTTTCTGATTTGTTTTCTTTGAATTTGCCTATCCCGATGAGCTCAATGGCAACGCACCCTGCCGCAAGTCCAACACTGAGATGAACTGGTTTTGGGAGTGCTCATGCTTTGGTTCTTGCGGCTTTCGTGATAATCTGCGACTGGGAAACTGGCGCCGCCACTTTCGGGAGAAACGGGATGTCTGAAGGAAATTCAAATCGTACAATTCAAAAGCGCGACTATCAAACGCCTTTTTTGGCCACCTATGGCGCACTAAAGGACTTGACTCAGTCGGGCAGTGGAGCGAAGAAAGAGAGTAGGCAGGGCGCCGGATGTAGGGCCAGTCTCGTCAAGAAACCGTGTTGACGTGATCTTGCTAACAAGATCGTGGATACAATTTGTGACCTACCACCTTGAACAGTGTTCATGCGTTCGGGCGACCACGATTTGCGCCGCTGCACGCTTATTAGCAATTCGCTTTTCGTGCTCTACACACAACTCTATACATTTGGCGGGGAACATCCAATAGCGCCACACCAGAGGCGGGCTTTGCGCATTAGAGTTCCAGTAATTTCTTCGTGACAATTCCGACCAAACTACCGAAACTCACGGTGCATGAGTGCTGTGTCCAGGCACCTGCAGTTATTGCCTCATTTTCTGATTGGATTCTTTCAGACGGGACAGTGTGGTTACGATTTTATCGCCGCAAGGGCGGATACCTGTTGCGTTTCCCAAACCTGGCCGATTTCGCCGTTTCGGCCGATGGCCTTGAAGTGACTGCCTACCCCACATCCGCCATATCCGCTCACACGATTGAACACCTGTATCTCAACCAGGTCTTTCCATTGGCGCTCAGTCAACAATTCAAGCTTATGGTGCACGCAAGCGCAGTTGAAATCGAAGATTTCGCCGTGGCCTTTGCAGGCGCATCGGGCTTGGGAAAATCAACTCTGGCCGCCAGTTTTGCTACCAGCGGATACCGCTTTCTCAGTGACGATGGCCTGCAACTGGAAAGACATGAGAGAGGATATTTAGTCGAGCCTGCCCATCCATCAATCCGGCTCTGGGATGACTCATTTGAGGCACTGATACCGGAGACCACCAAAACTTCCCCCCCCGTCGACTACACACTCAAGTCGCAGTTTTTGGCAGGCGACGAAGTTGCGTATTGCTTTGTGACTCGCCCATTGATTGCCGTGTACTTTCTGGGTGAAGGTGCTGCGGAATCAGTTTCTATTGAGACGGTAAGCGGACGTGATGCCATGGTCGAACTGGCGAGACACTCCTTGCTGCTGGATATTGAAGACCGCAATTTGCTGATGCATCAATTCGACCAATTCAAAGAACTTACCAAGTCACCGATGTTTTTTCGGCTGGACTATCCTCGCCAATATGACATGTTACCTCTGGTACGCGACTCTGTAACCCGACACTCCAAGGCCCTTCTGCAACCCTGACATTTCTACCGCAAGGAAACTCTTTCAAACAAACCAACCAGCACATACTTCAGATAAAGCAAAGGCACCCAGATCAACCCTTTTCTGCCATACCTTGCCAACAAATAGTCCCCCGAAGGAAAAAGATACTCACGCATTAACTCAACTCTGCTTGGTATATCAGGCAACTGTTTCAGGTCATCGACAATCAGCCCCAGCGAGCTATTCGAAAATCGCCGCCCGGCAGAATCCAGATCTCCTGAAGCCGCTAATGTATTCAGCACCTCCTCGGGTATGCTCGTTGCGAAGCATTCGTGGGCCTTTTCAATGGCATCCCGGCATTCCCGCTGAATATTTCCACGAACCGCACGTCGCGCAAATTCGATGGACTCGCGCTGTGACAGGCCCGACATCAGCAGATGGATATCGTAAAGCCAGATCAAACGGTCGGGATCGTGCCGGGCACTGCCCGCTCGATGCATACATGCCAGCAAAAGTGAGTGAACAGGGCTTAATGTAAATGCTCCTGCCAGTTTTGGAATTGAAACTGCAGAACTCCACAATTCTTCGTAACCAAGGACACGGGCATACTTCGGCCAGTTGGCTGGACGCCAATGAACATCATAATTAACCGCGCCTCCACCGAACGTTGTTTTGAAGCAATTGAACTGATGGCTTTTGTAAATAAAACCACTTAACTGGTAGCCGAGACCTACGCTGAGGTCGCGAAAGCGACGAATAGTTTGCGGGGCGATATAAATGTCAGTATCGCACCTGGAGCGCAGGTAAGCCTCCGGATAATGCGTGTGGGCAAGTGCAGCACCTTTGAGGATCAGCGTGGGTATGTGCTCTTGCTCAAGCGATGCGCAGAGACTGGCCAGGTCTTTCGAGCGCGCCATTTCAATTGCCACACTGTTTTTAATGCATACCGACAAAGCATCTTTCACGTAGCCTGGAACTTGCGCCCAGTCAGCAGTTAAATTCAATTGATGGCATAGCAAGGCATCCACTCCGTGACGAGTTGCCTGTGCCAGCAGAGTCGCATAGGAATCCAGCTCGCCGGCGTCCGGCCAATCAACTTTTTCACCCCGAAGCGCGGTGCAGATAAGGTTATGGACTATTGACTTGGAATCAATCAATTGCGATACAGGTTTCTCTGCTGTCAGGGAACTACGGCTTGGGTAGATGCCGTCATGGCGGTTAGCGTCATGTCGCCGAGTTGCACCGATTCCGAAGCATAGTATTCACGTAGCGGGGCGCCAATGTTGTATTTGTCGATCAGTTGCTGGCTTTCCCACCGCTTGAGTTCTTGCGGAGCGGAGTTCAGCGCACGGCGCAGTTCCTGCGCTTCCTGCTTACCAACAAACAGCCGGGAATAATTGTCATGGTCGCCTGGCCATTCCAGCACGTAGTCCTTGACCATATCGAGCGGAAAGTCGCCGTGTTTGGTGAGGTACTGCTGCGGCGATGGCGAGACTTTGAGGTTTTTCCCGGAGAGCGCGCTGAGACTTTCCGCCTTATCCGGTGTGCCAGGCGTCCAAACTCGCTTGCCGCCACCCAGTGGAAACGAGACCGTGACTTGCCCGTCTTCGCGCTAAGCAGGCACTTTCAGCTCACCTTGCCGCGCTTTGGGCGACCACTGCGGGTCTTTCCAGGCACTGGGGCGCAACAGGCCGATCATCAGCCTTTCGGGATACGAATCGGGGGAACAAAGCGCAAACCAGTTGCCCTGGCGTTCGGATTCCCACCAGTGCAGCCACGGCTCGAGCACAAACAGTTTGCCAGCGCCTATGGCCGCGGAGTTGGCCCGGCCCATGTCTTCGCCCACGCCAGAGCGATAGAACAGATGTGTCGGCTGGCAGGTTTCGTTTCCAAGTCTCACTTCGAAGTTCCCACCACCAGGAACGTCGAAACTCTCCTCAACCAGAACCAGGGGTTCATTACGCTCGACCTGAAAACGCAGGCTCCAGCGACCCCCGTCTGCGAAATTCACCAGGCAAAGAATCTCGATGAACACCGGCCCGCCGGCCATGAGTTGAACGGTGTAGCTCTTCACCGCCGGTGTCTTGATCAGCGCGGAGCCACCAGTCCACATGCCGCTGCGCAAACGCACGCCTGCGATTGGCCCTTGCCCCCGTTGCAAAGTCTTGCGGATGGCCAGCCCGATCCATTGGTTCTCTACACGCAGTTCGCTGGTCGAATCCGAAACCTTCAGGTCGGTCTGCGCGGCGGCAGGCTGGTCGGCGAACCGGTACGTCCGACTTTCCATAGGCGACAGATCGGCTTGAAAACTGATCTGCGTGTTGTTCACGTCCCCGCTTGTCACTAACTGATACGGGATCACCTTGTCGTTGGGGCCAGCCAGCGCCTGTCTCTGCACAGCATTTGCCCTCTGCGCAGGCGTGAGTGGAAATGTTACTCGCTCCTTAATCCACGTGTGGCCTAACTGTTCTTTAAGTGTAAAGTCATCAGCTTGACTAGCGATGGCCGTTGCCAGCATGCCCGTCAGGAAGGCGACTCTCAGGGGCTGTCTGATTTCTTCAATAACCCCGCGGATTCTTCTGCTGCCAGCGCCATGAATCCGCACACATGGCTTGCAGATCAAGCTCTGCTTTCCAGCCCAGCTCGGCGTGCGCCAATGCTGGGTCGGCGTACACGGCAGGCGCATCGCCAGCACGCCGCGGAGCAATGCGGTACGGGATGTCTTTACCGGTAGCAGAGCTAAATGCCTCGATCACGTCCAGCACCGAATAGCCCTGCCCTGTTCCCAGGTTGTGGATGATCACCCCGGGATTCTCAGCTAACTTCTGTAAGGCTTTGATATGGCCCTTGGCCAGGTCGATTACGTGGATGTAATCGCGGATACAAGTGCCGTCCGGGGTGTCGTAATCATTTCCGAACACCGCCAGTTCCTTGAACTCACCCAGCGCCACCTTGGTGATGTACGGCATCAGGTTGTTGGGAATGCCCAGCGAATCTTCACCAATCTCGCCACTGTGGTGGGCACCCACCGGATTGAAGTAGCGCAGGATGGAGATGTTCCACTCCGGGTCGGATGCGGCCAGGTCCTTGAGCATGTATTCGATGGTGAGCTTGGTCT
>SHZK01000019.1 GCA_009692305.1 Gammaproteobacteria bacterium
AGAAATATCGGACATTAGATATGGCCAGAGCGGATATATTTAATTACATTGAACGCTTCCACAATCCTCGAATGCGACGGCGAGTCGCAAAGAGTGATTTGGAGTTTTCAGCCCTTTTAGAACCGTCCGTGGAAACGGGGTAGAACCCGGCAGGCGAGAGGAAAAGTCAGACAATTAAATGAAGTTCCAACCTGTATCTCTAGCGCGGCTGATGCCTCGGTTGCGATGCCGCCGCTCAGTCAAATAACACCTGCGGAATCCCCTAAATTAGACCTTGACGCAATTGTGAGCTGGTGCTTTGATACGTCCCCAGCCTGATTGTTCGTAGGCAGCCCCTCAAGTTCGTGGCTTATCCCTTCTTTTTCTGAGGGGGAGGGCCCTGAGGTAAACAATCAAGAGGATTGTTGAGGACGTATATTCCTGCTGACGGTGTTACGGTAGTGTTGAGAAAAAAAAGATAGCTAATAACCTAAATCCAGAGAGAGGAAATTAAGATGGTAACAAGCCAAAAAATGGGAATGCCCGCATTCAGACCCAAGCTGTTGTGCGCAGCAATAAGTCTTTCGCTGCTGCCTATTGCAGGGACGGCGTTCGCACAGGCTGACAGGGTCGAGGAAGTGATAGTAACTGGATCCTTCATCCGGCGTACCGAAGGTTTTCGGGCCGCCTCCCCAGTAACCACGCTGACCATTGACGATATTGCTGCCCAAGGGACTCCTAACATGGGTGATGTCATCCAAGGCCTGAGTTTCAACCAGGGCACGTCGATTTCATCGAATATCACACCGGGATCCGGTGCCACCGAGCAATCAGTGAATATCCGCGGTCTAGGCGGCAATGCAGTGCTGGACCTCTTGGATGGCAAGCGCATTGTAGATGGCAACACTAACGTGATGCTGCCGCAGATCGCCATTCAACGCCTCGATATCGTGGTGGACGGTGCCGCCGCCCTCTATGGTTCGGACGCGGTGGCCGGTGTGGTCAACTTAGTCCCAATCAAATCCTACGATGGATTCAAGTTTGAGGCGTTTAATCAGCAGGCCGCTACAAACGTAAGCGACAACTACATGGAACAGATGTACTCCTTCCTGTGGGGCGCTGAAGTCGGCGGCTGGGACATCGTTACTGCCGCCCAGTGGCGGGATAACACCAACCTGAAGTGGCAGGATCGTCCGGACCAGTTCTACGCCGGCTTCAATAGCTCATCCTCCGGTAATCCCGGTAACTACAGCGTGCCGCAACGCGACGCTGCCGGCAAGCTTACCGGAAAAAGTACGACAAAAGGCGATGCTGGCTGCGGCACCATGGCTCAGCGCACAGATCCAACCAAGGGGCATAAGCCCAACCCCAATGGCACGCTTGGTAGCGATGGCCTGTGTTACATGGACTTCGGCCAATGGTGGGAGCTGAACCCCGAGGATCAACAGGGTACGTTCTATTCTAATGCCCACTATGAAGCGAGCGAAGATCTGAGCTTTAATATCCTGTTAACCTGGAGCTCCGAGACCTATAGAGGCGACGAATCGGCGTCCGACCCGGGTGGTCGCGTGTCCGAAATGCCAACAATTTATGGCACCCATCCGGGTAATCCGTTCCGCGCAGTTAACTCCCTTGGCCAGCCCCTGTTTGCCCAGGACTCGAATAAAGATACCCTGCCTGACCGCGATGCTTTGGGTATCGTAGTCCTGGACCCGAACGGTATTGCTTTCAACGAAGATGTGCGGCTTGGCGGCTGGCGACCCATCGGTAAGTCGCAGACTCAACCGGCCGGTCTTAGCGGCTACGGTGCACGCCGCGGCTTCGAGCGGGAAAGGCAATTTCATACTGCCTTCGATGTGAACTTCACGGTTCCCTATCTTGACGGCTGGGACGGCGTGGCCTCGTTCAGCATGGATGACAAGGTGCAAATTTATAGGGAGAACAACCAGAGTTTCTCGGCAATCAAACAGGGCCTAAGTTGTGACCCGCGGGGACCGATTGCGGACTGTTTTAATCCGTTTGCAGTGAATCCTAACGTGTTGCGTCCCTATACAAATTCCCAAAAGGTGGCCGATGCTATTTTACCCACTCAGCTTATGCAGAGTGGTGTCGATTCCAACCTCTACGTCATCGACGTTGTGCTTAACGGCCTGGCGCCTCTGGGTGGCTTTGAGCTGCCTGGTGGCCCCATTGCCATGGCTGTTGGTGCCCATAGGCGCTGGGACGGCTTCGAATACAATCCCATGGCGTTAAAACAGATGAATGACCAATGGAACGCTACACAGGATTTGCCCACCAACGAGAACCGCGAGGTTGATGCGTGGTTTGCCGAGGTGTCATTTCCAATCCTGGATAACCTCGAGTTTAGCGCGGCTAGCCGATCGGAGAGCTATTCGACCGGGCAGTCCTCCAAAGATCCCAAGTTTGGTATCACCTACAGCCCGTTTGACTGGATAACAGTGCGTGGCACCAAGGGTACGTCATTCATCGCACCGGGCTTGAACGCTTTGTACGCTCCCGAGCGTTGTGGCTTGAGTCAACTGGATGACCCGATGGGCCCGTTCTTCGCCTATGCTCAACGCTGTATAGGGGGTAACCGTTTCCTGACTCCGGAAAATGCGGATACCTTGAGCGCCGGTATTACCCTCGAGCCGATCGAAAACTTGCGTATCGATATCGACTGGTCCAAAGTGGATTTCTCCGATCGTATAGTCGGAATAGATCCACAACAGTTGCTGGCTGCTGAGTTTTTGAAATGGAAGAATGCTACCGGGATTACAAGCCGCGAGCCGACTACGGCTGAGTTGACAGCTTGGTATACCTCACCTAGTGCCGATCCTCGGATCGTCCGTGACCCACAAAACATCATCCAGATCCTGCGTGTAAACGTAGGTCAGTCGAACGCATCGACGATGCTGGTGAAGGCCATCGATATCAAGGTCGGCTACCGCTTCGAGTTGGATGCTATCACCGGCCTGTTCGGTCTGGACGATGTGGGTACTATGACGGTTAACATGAGTGCCACCCAAATCGATACCTGGGATTACCAGAAGCTCTCGACTGACCCGACCCAATCTCTTGTCGGTTTGCGTAACCGCTTCCTCGGTGAGGCACCTCCGCTGCCGGAATGGAAGGGTGACCTGCGGTTAGGCTGGGTTAACGGTAACCACAGCGCCAATTTTATGGTGCATTACATCGATGAAGTAGCATACGATGGGTTCAACTATAACACGGCTTTCTACAAGGCTTTTACCTATGTCCAGCCGTTCAATATCAGCGACGGGTATAGGGATACTCTGCGAGAGTCAACCATAGCAGACATAGGTTACAACTATTCTGGTCTGGAGCTGTTCGGCAGCAGTGTCGACCTGACAGTCGGTTCGCGTAACGTGTTCGACCGCCAACCACAGCGAATCAATGACTTCGCCGGGATGGAATCGGAACTGTATGACGCACGAGGAAGACTGGTTTACGCAAGGATCACGGCAGAGTTCTAATCTAGCGGTACAAACTCTGGTAAGATCAAGAGCGGCTCCTTCCATTGAAGGGGCCGTTTTTTTTGTGGCAGAATAAATGAATTCAGGCGATTGTGTACTATTCCGCCCATATCTGAATTTACAACAAACTATGGCCGGTAATGGCAGGGAATATTGATGCGGTAATAGATTCGAATGCTTGCCCTATTCGCGCGCTGGCAAAAACTGCTAGATTTAGTCGCCCAATTCTTTCAACCGAGCTTTTAAATCTTCGAGAATCAACAATGCTTCGTTGAAAGACGGGTACTTCTGTGTAAGTCCTGCATAAACCGCATTCATGCGGGCATAATCGTCAGCCACGTAGGCGCTGAGCGTATCAAGTTCTGCCGTCCCGCGGAATTCCTGAAGAAATTCTTGCGTTTTCTGTGCACGTGCCTCGGCCCAGAATACGGGTTCACATACCCGTGTGCTTATTTGCGTTCCGATCATGACTACGTCGTTGCACTCGATGTCAAGTTTTGAATCGCCATTATGCTCGTTATAAAATCTGAAGATATCGTTTTCAACCCGAATGATCTGTGCCCTTACCTCAGGCTTGGAGAGCTCGCCGATGACGATGGCTTTCTCAATATCATTTTCATTCTGTGCGTACGCAACCGAAACGAAAGCAGTAAACAAGAAAGTAATATACAAGTTTTTCATAAATTGACATCCAAAGCATTACTGAGGAGTGCTACCCCCACCCCTGTTAATTAATGTACGGCTTAGAAATTCCGCATCTTCCCGGGATCGTTGGCGCAAACCTTCACGTTGTGCCACCGTCATGCAGACAAACTGCCGCAAGTTTGAACCAGTCACCTGTTCTCGTTCGCACACCAGCTTTTGACTATCGGAACTTACGGTCGCATTATAGGCATCCGCATCGCGCTGCGAGTGTATGCGGGGAATGCCATCATCATCGTAAAGGCTCTCACAGCCTGCGAGCGCCGCAACAAATACAAACACAGTTAGTATTCTTATCATCCACTTCTCCTCGGTTTGTTGCCTTGCCGTGCCGAACTGTTTATTAGCGAAAATTGCAATGATTATATAGCTTGTTTCATGGAGCATATGAGCTGCGCCTGGCGATGTCCATATCTTGCTGCAAGGAAGCAAACACTTCTAATTCTAATTATTGGCACCTCCGACGCATAAGGCTATGCCGTATCATGGGGAAAATGCATCCAGCCGGTGATGATATATTTCAAACCTGAGTTCAAAATATTACCCCGATGAGCATGGGTCCATTCGGCTGGCCAGATCAGTGTCTTGCCTCGCTGTGGTTGCACTTCTATACCCTGGTGAGTGAACAGCGTCGAGCCACCATCTTGCACATCATTCAGATAGGTCATCCATACCAACACGCGAAAGGAATTCACGATCGAAGTTCTCTCGCTGTGCTCCAGCTTGAAATGACCACCCGGCAGATACTTTTGTATATTAAATGAGCTGATATCGACTCGCGGTAACATGGCGGCCAGAAACGGAAACTGTTTGAGATACTCCTGGTAACAGGAATAGAGGATATCGATATAGGCCTTTACCGGTGCAAACTCCGCTGATTTCAGGTCCCGTGGATGCACAGTAAGGTCAATGGATTGCTTGGCCTCCGTGTTTACACCACCCGCTGATTGCCCCGGCTCCTGCTTCTCTACGTGGCTTTCGAAGAATTCGATAAGCTTTTCACAGATGGCATCCTGCTCCAGATTCCAGCAGCCGATGAAGTGCGGGCTGCTTCCCGCGATCTCAATCTTCCTCATTGTTGGGCACCATGCTTGATTGAAACCCCTGCTTTGTTATCAAACGCGATAAATCCGAAACCGGCCTGACGCAGCCTTAGTCCTTCTGCAAGGCGGCCCATGGCGGCAATGGCACTACCCTTGAAAGCAAGAATGTCCGAGTTTTCAGGTTCAGCGGCATGGGCTTTTTCGTAAGCGTCCAATGCTTCCGCAAACCTGCGCAAATACATCAGGACATCACCGATATTCACCAGGAGACGGAATTTGAGATTCTGGTCAATCCGGTCACTAGTCCAATTTCCATATTCCAGAGTATGCCTGAAATCCTGCAGTGCCGCTTCATGGTTGCTGCGCTTTTTCTGCAAGGCACCGCGATTACTGTAGGCCAGCGCATAGGTTGGTTGTAGCTGAATCGCTCTGGAATAACAGTTGCTAGCCTCATCCAGGAGCTGCAGATCTTCAAAGGCCCCACCACAATTGTTATATGACTCAGCGAAATCAGGTTGTAGTTGTATCGCACGACCGAACATCGCTACGGCTTCTTTCAGTAAGCCTCTCGCCCGCAAGCTATTGCCATAATTGAAATGTACAGGCGCACTATTGGGTGATAATTTACTCGCCCTAGATAAATATCTGAGAGCCTCTTCCGCTCGATGTTGCTCTTGTAGCAAAACCCCGAGGTTGTTGAGCGCATCGGTATCATCCGGATTCAGCTTCACAACATTCTCGAAACTTTCTATCGCCTCCTTGTTGCGACCGAGACTATTCAGGAGCAAACCCATATTGTTATGGGCATCCGCATACCCGGGATCACTTTTTATCGCAAGCTGGTAGCAGTTCATGGCTTCGGTGCTTCTGCCGTTTGTATAGAACACTATACCCAGCAAGTTGTTAAGCATTGCAGATCCTGGATAGCGCTGCAGCATGCCCCTGCATTCCCTCTCCGTGCGGAGCAGATCTCCAGCATCTAAGTAAGCATTCAGAGCATTCATCTCCGGGGCCGAAGGATTGTTACCTGCTGCTGTAGAGCTGGACATTATTGTGATGCCTGGAATTTGAAGAGCTTGCTCGCCTGTGTTGGCGAGTGAAAGAATAACAGGTAGTTCATACCGGGGATATTTTCAAATTCACTGACTGGCTAACTGATAAATGATAGTTGCATTTACCGGTTGAGGAATACCATTGACCAGTCTGGGCCTGAAGTGAAAATCCATAATGGCGTTTTCGAGCTCCATCCTGTCGATTGGTTCATTGAAATTTTGACTAAGCAATTCCAGATTCTGCGGCGAACTCACCGCCTTCTTGGTCTTGCCTTGATACTTGTGCACGTTATCTTCCAATCCTGCAAGACTGAATGAATACTGCGCGTAATCCTCAGCAGGAGAAGTTATTGGCTCGGTGCCAAGCGCGACAGGTGCCAGGTGGTGTGGATACGTCAAAGACCACTGTTGGAAATTAAATACAGGCGAGCCAGCTCCTTCAAGCCCTGTGTCTGGTGGTTTATCCAGCCCCGCCATGGCTGATGACCAGTTATCGACAAAGTCCAAGGCAGGTAACAGCCTGGGTTTTGCGAAGAATTGATTAATTTGCTGCTCTTCTATACCAGCTTCCAGCAATAATGCATTACTGCGCGAATACGCTGCCGCCGCGTCGGCAGCATTGCCGAACATCACATTCCAGTCGCCAATATATGAATGCGTCAAGGCCATCCCTTCAAGGTCGGGGCTCAGTTGGTTAGCGTAAACATTCAAATTACGGGTCAATAATCCGAGCCCAGTGTAAAAGTAGGACTGTCTGGCCTGCTTCTTGGTCAGCGCCAATCCAGTCTCTGAATACCTGCGCAATGAAATTCCGCTCGGGGCGCTTACTTCGACTGCGGTAGCCTGCAGATAGAGTTGTATCACGAGCTTGTAGTGAAGCGCAGGCAGGCGTCTATCATTCTCACTCCAGGCACGCGTGGCAGCCCGAATAGCGATGTTGTTCATGCGCCTTGCATTCCTGAAATGATAATCCTGCAGTTGGATTTGATCGCTGGCTATACCCCAAAGGTGAATATCGACTACGCTGAGGATTGATGCCAGAAGCTCATCATTGATTTCGTTCTCACCGCGAGTAAGGATCCAGGAGAAATGTTCGATTGATTCACGTGCGCTTTCCCAGTCACCCTGGTACGCGTAGTTCTCGATGCGCCGCTGTAAAATGGGGAATTGATTGATTGAGTAGAGGCCCTCACTGACCCTAGTTATCTGCACTGCCTGATCGAGGACTGCATCAGCCTCGTCATTCTCTCCGGCATTCATCAACTGTTGGCCAAATTGATCGAGGGGTTCCAGCAGGCGGCGATCTAGCCGGTCTCCACGAAATTCGAGCGCCCGGATCGCCCCACGGGTTTTTTCCAGTTCCAACTCGATTTCATTAATAGCAGGCAGGCTATTCTGGGCATTAACCGGCCCAGTGGCCAAGATGACAAGCCAGACTGTCAAGCCGATGCTCGGAATGTATGACATGCGTTGCACCTTAAATTCCGGCGACTGTTAAGGTTCTCCGCTGTCTTTGCGGGCTCCCCAAGAATCGCAATACCGACCAATTCTAGCGCTGGAAAGTTAATCTAACCAGCGGATTTTCTGCTAAAAAATTACCAGTCTGGCAAAACTAATGCGCTACTCCTGAACCTCGCCGGGAATTATCGTCACGGACCCGAGTCTTTACCAGCTACTTGTCGTGACTATGTCCCCTTGCAAATCGAGCATCGCCGTTTCAGCCAGAATAATGGTATTGGCAAGTTAATGTCTAACCACCGCAGAAATATACGACCTGATCTCAAAAAACCACCCTGCTCCACTCGCTAAACGCACTGATCCTGAGATCACGATAATGCTGTGCCCCGACCAGATGGCGACCAAGGTTGAAGAGATTGGAGACAACTGCATGGGTACCCAGAAACCGCTGTGCCTGACCGACTGATTTGAACTTGCGCATCCCTCGCTCCCTCACCCTGGTCGACTCATGCGATTGCTCTGCCCGGTTATTGGCATAGCGATCTGTGACGTTGATCGATTCAGCAATCAACTCCCGATGAGCAACGCCATAACTGCGCAGCTTGTCGGTCAGAATTTTCCTGGGCTCACCGCCATGACTCCGCAGTTACCGCCTGAAGAACCGCTTGGCAGCAGCCCCATCTCGTCTGGTCTGTAGGAATACATCTACTACCTCCCCGTCTTGGTCAACGGCGCGCCATAGATAGTGCTGTTTGCCGTTTATTTTCACAAAGACTTCATCGATATAAAATGTATCGCCATAGCCACGGTGCTTTCGCTTCAATCTTCTGGCATAGAGCGCGCCGAACTTGATGCACCACAATCGAATCGACTCTCGCGTGACAATAATCCCGCGTTCAGCCAAAAGATCTTCGATATCCCTGTGGCTCAGGTTGAATCTGTAGTAGAGCCAGACGGCATAGGAAATGATGTCCGGTGGGAATCAGTGGCGTTTATATGTGTTCATCCACCGATTCTAGCAATTCCGGCGACTTAACTTGGCAGTACCGGTCACCTGGCACCAGCTGTAATTGTGCTTGATAAAATTCAGTTCCGACTTTTAATACCGGAATCGACAGAGCAAAACTGGTGAGATTAAAAGTTGCTCCCGGTGTCATGGCTGCATCAGCCGTTACCGCATTCTCTATGGAGAATGTCAGGTTTGCCGCATCTTTGAGTGTGAGAGCAAGCTGCAACGAGCCATATCCCTCAACGTCGATGCGCGGAATAAATAACGTCGAGCCCTGGAAATACGGAATCGAATTGCCTGACTGTGCAAGCGCACTGGGCATCAGCCCTGCAACCAGCATTAACAGGAGTCCTGGTGTGAGAAGTTTGAAGTTGATCATGGCGTTAAGTCCCTCCGATAAAATCTGCGGCTTGATGGGGCTAACGCGGTGACAGGCAGGGGGTTTCCTTCGGTGCGGCGATTAGCCGAATTGTGCGATCTCGCTCACATTGTTTATGGGCTTATGGACTTATGGGCTTATAGTTTGCCGATGTACTGAAAGCGCTGCAGTACGCGGCCATCGTGCTGGATGGTTTCGAGAAACATGGGCAATGGCCGTACCCACAATCCCTTCTCACCATAGAGCGGCCGATAGACAGCCATAGGCTCACGGGTTTCGCTGTGATGGGCAATTTCGATCAGCTCGTACAGATTGCCTTTGAAGTGGCGATACTGACCGAGCGGAATGTGGTCGTAGCTGGCTATTGTCACTGTAAGAAATTCGGTGGTGGCATGCGGTCACTGGGCGGACCGCCAAAACCGCGGCGATCGCGACCTTCGCGCGGTCCGCGTCGATCGATGAATTCAACTGCCATTTGGCGTTCAGCAGCAGTCAGTTCATTCAGCATGGCGACAGAATGTTGATGGGACATTTCCTGATAGCGCAAATTCGCCAACCTCAGGTCGGCAAATGCCTGTGTCAGGTTTGCCGCAGAATAGTCCTGGGTTGTCATCAATTCGTTCAAGCGGCGCTGTGCTTCGAACATTTCCAGACGAATGGAGCGAATTTCTTCCTCACTGCGCTCCATCAAAGGCTGTAATTCGGCGCGTCGCGCCTTGCTGAGGTCTCGCACCATCCAACTCACGTTAGGCGGCAAAGGGCGGCCACTGAACTCTACGGCGCGATTAATGCGATAGGCTATGCCGCCAATGAAAAACAGGTTCAGCCCGAACGAGGCGATGAGTGCGAGCAAGAGTAATCTGGTCCGGTTCATGTTTAAAACAGATTCTCCGTGTAATCATTCAGAGACAGTACATAGAGTTCATCATCCCAAAATTCGAAACCCTGATTTTCTGCTGTTACTCCAAAGCTGAAAAAATTGCCGACCAGTATGCCGAACAGCAAAGGCAGGCAGGCTGCCATGATGGGGCGCCAGAAAACCGAACCGACCGGATTGACTGGCAGCAGCCAGTCTAGTGCACGGTCGATGGCCGAGCGGGTGCTTGCTGGCAGGGACTGGTTGAGCACGCGCGCCTCCAGTGCTGGCATTGCCGGTACCTGCAATTGATTCAACGCTTGCGCCAGGCGCTGATGTTCCAGCAACAGGGTTGTTGCGGTGATATCGGACTCCAGCAATGCACGACACGCAGCGCGTTCCGGATGCGGCCATGCCATCGGTTCGGCACCGCAGCGGTCCAGAATGTCACTAAATTCTTGCAAGGTCATTGTCATGTTCTCGCTCCGCATCCTGCCCCGCTATTTTGGTTTGTGCGAGGTCTGTCATGTCGTTGCCAGCGTCGAGCATACTCAGTTTAATCCGTAATGTCCGCTTCGCGCGTGCAATGGCGGATTCCAGTGCCTTGACCGAGATATCCATGATTGCGGCGGCTTCCTTGTTGGAAAAGCCCTGGTAGTGACACAGCATCAGTGCGCTGCGTTGGCTCTTGGGCAGTTCCTGCAAGGCGCGATGTATCTGTCGCGCCGCCACGCTGGCGTCTATGTCGGCAGCCGTATCTGCAGCCTGCGCGATATCCGCGGCTTCCGCAAAACCTTCTATCGGATCTGCCTGTATTTGTACGTGGCTATGCTTGCGCAGATAATCGATGCACAGGTTATGAGCAATGCGATGCAGCCAGGTTGACAGGTTGGCCTTTGCCGGTTGCCAGCGCCCTGCATTGCGCCACAATCGCAAAAATGTCTCCTGGCTTATCTCTTCTGTATCCTTGCTATTGCCAAGCATTCTAAAGGCGTAATGACTGATTGGTTTCAGATGCTTCTTCACAATGATTTGATAAGCGGACTGATCACCATTGCAAACGGCTAGCATCAATTCTTCATCAGTCATTACGCGTTTGCTTAAACCTCAATCTTACTGACGTCGGGTCGGCGCCTGGCGGTTCGGTTGACCTGCGGAATGATCAGGACGAGGGCCGCGCGATGTGTCGTTGCCTGGACCCGGTCTGCCCATGCGTGGCGGTCGCTGTTCATCCACATCCAACACACCATCGGCATTGTGATCGAGTTCTGCAAACATTCCGGCCTGGAATTCCTGCAACGTTACTATTTCATCGTCATTCGTGTCCACGCTCTGAAAGCGCTCCGTGGCGTGCAGTGTGCGCAATTCCTGCATTTTCGCCATTTCTTCGGCGCTGGGCTGTCTCTGACCGCGCGGTGCCGCGTCCGCATCCGGGCGTGCATCTGCTCCAGGTCCGTCACCGCGGCCCATGCGCATGCCCATATTGGGACGAGCGTTGATGAATTCGTCTATCGTCAGCACATCATTAAGGTCTGCATCCATCTCCGTCAACGCGTTGTTTGCCCGTTCCTGAAATTCCGCGAGGCTGATCAGTTCGTCGCCGTTGGTATCCAGATCTTGCAGCATTGGGCGGCCGGGGCCTTTGGCGTCGGCTGCCAGCGCGGCGCCAGTAAAGGCGATCAAACTAAATGGTAGTAAAAGTCGAAATTTGTGCATGGGGTATCTCCTGTTTGGTTTCGATCATGTATACGCAGTTTTGGGGATTATCCGTCGGTTTGAATCGAATTTGTTGAGAATTATGCGGGCTTGCAGCTGCCTGCCCTTGTACAGACCGGATGGTAATAGTCTGCTAGAATCGCACTCATCTATATATGTAGCATGAATGGAAGTCAGGTCATGGAGTTAGCCGAAGAAAAGCTCAACGAGCACCATCTCGATGAGAACAAGGTGGTTGCTGTAGTGGTTAGGTTTGCCGGAGATTCCGGAGACGGGATGCAGCTTACGGGTGCCAACTTCACCCAGGCGACTGCGTTATATGGTAATGACCTTTCTACGTTCCCGGATTTTCCGGCCGAGATCAGGGCGCCCATCGGGGCCACTTTTGGTGTCTCCGCATTCCAGATTTACTTTGGTGCCGAGGAAGTGACCACCGCCGGCGACGCGCTTGATGTGTTGGTGGCGATGAACCCAGCGGCACTGATTACCAATGTTGCCAATCTCGTCGATGGCGGGCTCGTGATAGTGGATACTGGAGCCTTCACGGCAAAGAATTTGACGAAGGCGAAGTACGCGACGAATCCGCTGGAAGATGGTTCTCTGGACAGATTCAGGCTGCTCGAAATTGATATCTCTAGCCAGGTATTGAAGGCGGTGGAGCCTTATAACCTTGGTCATAAGGCAGGCCTGCGCTGCAAGAATATGTGGACGCTGGGTTTGGTGATGTGGTTGTTTGATCGTGACCGTAATCCAACGATCCAGAATTTGCGCTCAAAGTTTGCCAAGGCCCCGGATCTTGCCGAGGCCAACGTAGCGGCATTGAACGCCGGGCATGCCTACGGTGAAACTGCCGAATTACCCAGCGGGATTCACGTTTACAAGATTCCGAAAGCGAAGGTGGCGCCGGGTACTTATCGCAATGTGACTGGCACCACAGCACTGGCATGGGGCCTGATTGCGGGCGCAGAGCTGGCGGGAGTCGAGCTATTATTTGCGTCCTATCCGATCACGCCTGCATCAAATCTGTTGCATGAACTGTCAAACCGCAAGGAGTTTCGCGTCAACACCTTTCAGGCAGAAGATGAGATCGCTGCCGTGTGTGCTGCCATCGGTGCCTCCTTCGCCGGTGCGCTTGGAATTACGTCCAGCGCCGGACCCGGAATTGCACTGAAGGCCGAGGGCATCGCTCTCGCCGCCGCCACCGAACTGCCTCTGGTTATCGTTAACACCCAGCGTGGTGGCCCCTCTACCGGATTGCCAACCAAGACTGAACAGTCCGATCTGAACATGGCGATGTTTGGTCGCCATGGTGATACTCCGATGCCGGTCATTGCTTCCTCGACTTCCACAGATTGCTTCGAGGTGGCGATTGAGGCCGTGCGTCTGGCGACAAAATATATGACGCCGGTGATGCTATTATCAGATGGATATCTGGCCAATGCGGCCGAACCCTGGAAGATTCCGGACGTAGCGAACCTGATTCCGTTTCCAGTGAAGCATTATGACGAAGTGGTGGGTTTTAAACCCTCGCTGCGTGATGTGAAGACGCTGGCCAGGGTGTGGGCCAAGCCCGGCACGCCGGGGCTGGAACATCGTATCGGCGGTATCGAGCGCAGTTATGACAGCGGGGACATTTCTTACGATCCCGAGAATCACCAGCGCATGACCAATCTGCGCAAAGACAAGATCAAAGGCATTGCCGCCGACATTCCCCTGCAGGAAGTATGTCTGGGGAACCAATCAGGCAAGCTGGCCGTGGTCGGTTGGGGCTCTACCTTCGGGGCAATTCATCAGGCAGTGAAGCGCGCACGGCACGAAGGTCTGGATGTGTCACATATACAGGTGCGCTACCTTGCACCATTTCCCCGCAACCTCGGTGAATTGCTGCGTGGTTTCGACGCGGTGCTGGTACCGGAAATGAATACCGGTCAATTTGTGCGACTCATTCGTGCTGATTTTCTGATTGATGCCGAAAGTCTAAGCAAGGTAGCCGGTCAACCATTCAAGATTGGTGAAATTCTGGCGGCGATCCACGCCAAATATGCCTCACTCAATCCGCAAACCAAGGTCGCGTCCAATGCGAAACGGGAGCAAGTAAAATGAACCAGGCCTTACCGACCCTGACCGTGAAAGACTATACCTCGGACCAGGAAGTGCGCTGGTGTCCTGGTTGTGGTGACTATGCCATTCTGAAAACCATGCAGAAGCTGATGCCGGAACTGGGCAAGCCAAAGGAGAACCAGGTATTCATCTCCGGTATTGGGTGTTCCTCGCGCTTTCCCTATTACATGAACACATACGGATTTCACACGATCCATGGGCGCGCGCCCGCAGTCGCTACCGGCGTGAAACTGGCGAATCCCGAGCTGGATGTGTGGGTCATCACGGGTGATGGCGATGGCTTCAGTATTGGCGGCAACCATATGTTGCATGTGTTACGCCGCAATGTGGATTTGCAGATACTGCTGTTTAACAATGAAATCTATGGCCTCACAAAGGGTCAGTATTCGCCGACTTCACAACTCGGTACGCGATCACCGTCGTCACCGCGCGGGTCCATCGACCTGCCTTTGTCACCCTGCGCAGTGGCGTTGGGTGCCGGCGGCTCATTTGTTGCGCGTTCAATCGATACCGAAGCAAAGCATTTGTCCGAAGTGGTTACACGCGGCCATGCGCACAAGGGTGCGGCATTTATCGAAATACTGCAGAACTGCCCGATTTATAACGATGGCATCTTCGAGCAAGTGAAGGACAAGAAGCTGGCACCTGACCACCGTGTGGAACTGCAGCATGGCAAGCCGATTATTTTTGGCAGCAACAGTGAGAAGGCGATAAAGCTGAATCGAGACACGCTGGCGCTCGAGGTGATCCAGATTGCCGGCAAGGAGAACCAGATTCTCGTGCACGATGAGAACAATCGGGTACTGGCGAACATGCTGGCATTGATGCGTGGTCCGGATTTTCCGGTGGCGATTGGTGTCATCTATCGCGAAGACAAGTCGTCGTTTATTGAGGACACGCACCAGCAATTACTCAAGACTCGCGTCGCCCGCGGCAATTTGCAGCAGTTATTGGGCAGCGGACACACTTGGGTCGTGGAGTAATGCAAAATTATTCTGCGACTATTTCGGCGTAGGATTCGACCATGATTAACAGAATCAAACGTCGCGACTTTCTTAGTCGTGGTCTGACTGGGCTCGGCCTGTTCGCGGCTGGTGGCTTGTTGCGTTATCAATCGTTACAGGCGGCGGCAGCATCCTCGGCACCGTTCGCCAGTCTGGAAACCCTCGGCGAGTTACAGGCCCCAGATGCGAATGGGGTGATGCTACCGCCCGGTTTCATTGCCAGAGTGGTGGCGCGTTCCGGCGAAGCTCCGGTTGGTTTGCCTGGTTACACCTGGCATCCCGCGCCCGATGGCGGCGCCTGTTTCGCGACGCCCGATAATGGCTGGATCTATGTGTCAAACTCGGAAATGCGCAGCAATGCCGGTGGGGTTGGCGCGCTGCGTTTCAACAGCAACGGCGACGTGATCGATGCCTATTCCATTCTCACCAACACCTCGATAAATTGTGCCGGTGGTGCTACCCCGTGGGGCACATGGTTGTCTTGTGAGGAATTCGCGCAGGGTCAGGTGTATGAATGTGACCCCTCCGGCAGGCAAGCAGCGAGAGTGCGGCCCGCGCTGGGTTCATTCAAACACGAAGCTGTTGCCGTGGACATGGCCAACCAGTGTCTCTACCTGACAGAAGATGAACCCGATGGTGCGTTATACCGGTTTCGACCAGCACAGGCTCTGCCCTATTTGGACGGCGGTGAACTGGAGGTGGCCTCTATCAATGAGCGTGCTGATGGCACCTTCATCGAATGGTTGCCGGTGAGCGATCCGCGGGCACGCTCAGTGCCGACGCGCAAGCAACAAGCCAATGCCGCTATCTTTCGTGGCGGCGAAGGCATCGCAATGTATGCGCAGAAAGTGTACTTCACCACGAAGCGTGACAATCGTGTCTGGTGCTACGACGCAAGCAGCCAGCGACTGGATGTGCTGTATGATTTTGCCACCAGCGCCGAACCAATTCTGTCCGGAGTGGACAACGTGGTGATTACTGCCACTGGCGATGTCCTGGTGGCTGAAGATGCCGGTGACATGCAGATAGTAGTGCTGACTCCTGGAAACCGGATCATCCCGATGGTACAGATAGTTGGTCACGCTACCTCAGAAATAACCGGGCCAGCGTTCGACCCCGGCTATCAGCGCTTGTATTTCAGTTCGCAGCGTGGCACTGCCGGTAACAGTAATGGCGGCATTACCTATGAAATCAGTTATACAGGCTGAGCCGACTTTATTTCAATTGCAGGTGAATCGCGTTAGAGAAATCTTCTCTGCCCATGTCCCCGCTGAAGAACGAATTAAACGACAGGCTCACTCGTTCGATATCGGCCTTCACTTCCCGTACTCCATGTTTAACATTTGAAGGAAAGATAATGATGTCTCCCAGCTTGCTGTTAATCAGATAGCTGGAGGCATTATAGTAATTGTCATTCTTGCGCATTAGTTCATACCAGACGTATTCATCATTGCGAAAGAAATTGATGCCATCCTCTGGCGCGACATTGATATAGATTACGCCGCTGGCAATGCTGTTCGGATGGGTGTGGGGATGATGCGACTCGCCACGACGGGATAGCGTGAGCCAGGATTGGGTGATTTGCAGTGTCACTTCATTCGACGTGTCGAACACAGTGCGAAAATAATTATCCAGATTAGCCTGCAGAATCTCGCGCAGCGCCTGCATGGGCGGGGCATCCAGAATGTGCTTGTTGCGCGATGAATAATTGCCGATGGCCCGCACCGGGTCACTTAATGACTGTTGGAAAAAATCCCTTTCCACCGCGCTAAAACTTCGTTCAAGACTGCCGCGGTATAACGGCGTTGCAAACAAGTTCATCATTTCGGATTTCATATCTGGTCCCTTCTTTGGAGCAAAGCAGTGGTGGCGCCATTCCTTCGAACCCGG
This sequence comes from Gammaproteobacteria bacterium, assembly GCA_009692305.1. Classification (GTDB taxonomy): domain Bacteria; phylum Pseudomonadota; class Gammaproteobacteria; order Pseudomonadales; family Pseudohongiellaceae; genus UBA9145. The sequence goes on from SHZK01000019.1 coordinate 16,707, forward strand.
TGCATGGTACAGCAATTTTATGCATAGCTCAGCATCGGCACCGATTTGGCAGCAGGCTGCACGTATACTCCAAATCTGTTCTTTGTTACGCTGGCGACAAGGTCTGATTCTCGTCAAAAAAGCCCCATAGCCGGCTCTTTTTAATGGAGTACAACAGCAATGGTCGATAGCAAAGTGGTGAATAAAATCGGGCAACCAGAACAACCGGATATGTCACGCCGCAATCTGCTGAAAAGTGTTGGATTGGTAGGCGCGGCGGCAGTAAGTGCAGGCACTGCTGGTGCGGTAATCGCCGCGGATTCATCGAACCAGCAAGCTGCAACAGCAACGTCTGCCGCTCAATCAATTCCGGCACGGGAAGCGCTGGAAGTACTCACTGCTGCCGAAGTTGAGACACTGGAGGCTATCTGCGATTGTCTGATTCCCTCCGATGCCAACGGCCCCGGCGCCAGAGAGGCGCGGGCGGTGCACTATATAGACCGTTCCCTCGCCAGTCACAATCGCGCCGATCGGCAGAATTACATGATTGGCCTGAACGCCATCAACGAATTTGCGCTGCAGACCCGCCGCCGGGCTTTTCATGCATTAAACAAAGACCAGCAGAATTCTATTCTGCGCGCGGTGCAGGAAAATACGCTGACAGGATTCATGCCGAGTGGCGCAGCCTTTTTTAATATGGTGCGCAATCACACGATCGATGGCACATTTTGCGACCCATACTATGGCGGCAATCGCGATTTCATCGGCTGGGATCTGCTGCGATATCCCGGAGTTCGCCTCGGTGTGACGGAGGCTGATGTCGCGCAGGGCGCGAGTCTGCCACCGAACCATCAATCCGCTTATGATCATGCCGCCTACCTGAAATCGGCTGACTACATGGGAAACGATGACCATGCCTAAAACACTGGCGAAGACAGATGTGGTGATTATCGGTTTGGGTGCAGCCGGTGGCGTCGCGGTGCTGCCACTGACCAATGCCGGACTCAAGGTGGTCGGGCTCGAAGCAGGTGGCTGGTTAAGTCCGCGGGATTTTGCACCGGATGAATTGCGCAATGGTGTACGCAGCTGGCCGCAGTCAGTACCAAAGGCCATCAATGAGGCGCCTACTGTGCGCGCCACTGCTGATGTGGACGCAGTGCAGGGCGGTCATCCCATGATGAATGCTGTGGGTGGCACTACCATGCATTATTGGGCGCAGAGCTGGCGCCTGAGTCCCTGGGACTTCAAGGTCGTGAGCGAGACGCAGCGACGTTACGGCGCCAATCGGATTCCGGCAGATTCTACAGTTGAGGACTGGCCGTTCGGCTATGAGGAACTGGAACCCTATTACGACAAGGTGGAGTATGCCATCGGCGTATCGGGGCAGGCGGGCAATGTGCAGGGCCGCATCAATAATACCGGTAATATTTTCGAAGGCGCGCGCCAGCGCGAGTACCCGATGCGGCCTTTGCGCAGCTCGCCGTTTACGGATCTGATGGGAGACGCGGCCCGCAAGCTGGACTGGAATCCATTCCAGGGACCAGCGGCGATAACCAGCGAGCTCTACGACGGACGACCGCCGTGTCAGTATCATGGCTTCTGCAACACCGGTGGCTGCCATGTGCAAGCGAAGAGTTCCACCGCCTTTACCTCGATTCCCAAGGCAGTAGCCACTGGCAATCTGGATGTAGTCACCTATGCCCGCGTCACCAATATTGTTACTGACAGTGAAGGCAAGGTGACCGGTGTGGAATATGTGCGGGGTAACGAGACCTTTCTGCAACCGGCATCGGTAGTGTTGCTCGCCAGTTATACCTATGAAAATTCGCGCTTGTTGTTACTGTCCAAATCGGCGGCGTTCCCGGCCGGACTGGCCAACAACAGTGGCCAGGTGGGTCGACACTATTTAAGTCATCATCAGGGCGCGCCGGTAACGGCACTGTTCGATCGCGATCTGCACAACTGGTATGGCTTGCCGGCACAGGGCGTCGCGGTGGATGAATGGGCCGATGACAATTTCGATCATAGCGGACTCGACTTCATCGGCGGGGCAAACCTGTGGGTACATACTGATCGCAAACCGATGAGCGCGGCGAAGATGCCCACTTTCGATCTGGTGAACAGCTGGGGTTCTGACTGGAAGGCGTTTGTGGCGAAGAATGCCGATCGCACCAACTCGGCGTACATCCAGAAAACGACGCTACCCTATCGCGACAATTATCTGGACCTGGATCCGCTAGTGAAAGATCCCTATGGTCTGCCGGTGACGCGCATTACTGCCCGCTACGGCGATAACGAGAAACGCATCTCCGTCTACGTGCAGGACAAGATGGAGCAATGGTATCTCGAGGCCGGCGCAATTCAGATTCTGAAATCAGGACCGGGCAATGCCATGGGCGCGTCGACGCATGCCTATGGGGGTACGCGCATGGGCGATAATCCCGAAACGAATGTGGTAAACCGCTGGGGTTTTGCCCACGACGTGCCCAATCTTGGCGTACTCGGAGCCTCTGTAATGGGGACCAGTGGAGCCCGTAATCCGACTCTCACAGTGCAGGCACTGGCCTGGCGTACTGCAGAATATCTGGCAAGCAACTGGCGCACGATCGTTGGATAAAGCCGTGATGGACAATCTGTGACAGACAAGTTTGTGACCGCAGGCGTGGTGGCCAAACAGAAAATTCCCCTGCTGGATGCCTGCCGCCTGATTGCTGCACTGATTGTCGTGATGGTGCATTACGAAATTATTTTCGGCCATTTCGTCGTGTACGGCGCATTGGGTACGACGGCGCTGTCCTGGTTTTTCGTGCTCAGCGGCTTCATTCTTTCCTATACCTACCCCACGCTCGATACAGCTGCGCACTTCAAGCGCTTCTATACCCACCGCGTAATTCGCATCTACCCGGTGTATTTCATGGCGGTCGTTACCTCCACGCTGTTCGTCACGGTGAATTACCTGAACATGGGCGAGGCCTTCTTCGCGGAAGTGCACCGCCCGTTCGAGATCATGTACGACTTGCCGCAAGCGAAACCCGAATCGTTCTGGTGGCTCGCAGGCCTCCGGCACCTGACATTCACCCAGTCCATCAGCTCGCTGGAAACCCTGAACCTCGTATTCAATGGCCCGTTGTGGTCACTCGTCCTGGAAGTGTATTTCTATCTCTGCTTTCCACTGTTGCTGTTGTTGCTCAAGTCGGTTGATACCAAGCTGAAGATTGCGGCGGCATTTGTGTGCGCCTATGTGCTGCAGTTTGCGCTGATTCAGCTATTTCTGCCGGATGTGGAGCAATACGATGTGATGAATCTGAATACAACCGTGTACACCAATCCGGTGATTCGCGGCATCGAGTTTGTGGTGGGCATGCTCTTGTTCAAGGCGTATCGCTTGCGTCCCCAGGGTGGCAGGCACGATGCGTTCCGCCTGACACCTGTTGTTATGACAACCATCGTGTATCTCGCCGTGGTCTGGTTCAGCGAAAATTATGTGCCGTATCAGTACAGCCGTTTCTTCGTGGCTCTCCCGGTAGTGACGTATCTGGTATACGCACTCGCGACCATGAATTGGCATCCGGCCAGCAAGGCCGAGAAATTGTGTGTGACGTTCGGGGGCATCAGCTATGTGTTGTATTGTTTTCACTGGCCACTGATGGAGATGATCCAGTTCGTAGACTTGTTGCCAGAGTCATTCCCTTTTCCAGTTCACCTGCTCATGCTCACCATATTATTATTGTTATTCTCGTGGATGTTCTATCGTTACATTGAGGCCCCAATTCGCAAAGCGATGTACCGATACACAGAATCTGCCCGCGGCTGATTCCCCAGACTGGATCAAATGTAGTGGCCAAGCCAAAGAGATTGCCAGATGCCTGTTGATTTGAACCGCAGTTCGCACGCACTGAGCTTCATTGTAATTGTGGTGCTGATTGACTCCATCGGGTTCGGTATTCTGTTGCCCGTGATGCCCCAGCTGATTATTTCCCTGAGTGATGTCTCGCTTGCAGATGCGGCACGCATTGGCGGTTATCTGATGGTTACCTATGCCGGTATTCAATTTCTGGCCGCTCCGATTCTGGGCAATCTTGCTGACATGTATGGGCGGCGACCGGTACTGTTATTTTCCCTTGCCGCGCTCACGCTCGATTATATGTTCATGGTGCTGGCGCCAACTCTGGCCTGGTTGTTCGTGGCACGCATGATAGCGGGTGTGGCGAGTTCCAGTTGGTCAATTGCCTATGCATTTGTTACTGATATAACCCCGGCAGACAAGCGCGCCCAACGCTTCGGCATGATCGGCGCCGCCTTTGGCGGTGGATTTGTACTGGGACCGGTCATCGGCGGTTTTCTGGGAGAATTTGGGCCGCGCGTTCCATTCATTGCCGCCGCATTGCTGGGGCTAACGAATCTGGTTTATGGCTACTTCGTGATGGGCGAGTCGCTGACGCTTGAGCATCGACGCCCGTTCCAGTTGCGGCGTGCGAATCCAGTCGGCGCCATTCTGCAATTGCGCAAGTATCCTGTCGTGCTGGGTTTGGCGGTGGCTTATTTCCTGTACATGATCGGACATAACTCACTGCCGAGTACATGGACCTATTACACCATTGAAAAATTCAGTTGGTCCGAGAGTCAGATTGGTTTATCTCTGGGGTTCGCGGGAATCTTCATGATACTGGTGCAGGCTTTCCTGATTCGCTGGGCGATACCTGCATTCGGGGCTTACAAGGCTGGAGTAATTGGCATGCTGGCCATAATCGTCGGCTTCTGCGGCTATGCATTTTCCACCTCCGGCTGGCAGCTGTATCCCTGGCTTGCGGTAGCATCGATATCGGGATTCGTTACACCTGCATTTCAGTCAATCATGACCAGCCAGATACCAGCGAATGCACAGGGTGAATTGCAAGGAGCACTAAGCAGTCTTGGTAGCATACCAACTATTATTGGACCGCTTTTTATGACACAGATATTTGCTGCTTTCACTGCCGAAACGGCGCCATTCTACTTCCCAGGGGTGTCATTCTTTGCCGCGGCCGTGCTCAGTCTGCTGTGTTTGCTGATTTTTATGCCGGTGGTAAAGAAGCATAAGCTGACACGGTTGGGAGCTTCAGCCTGATCTTTAATAAAGAGCCTCAGCTTGATTTTTTATAAAGAACTTCAGCCTGATTGGGTGCTCAAGTTTGGGTCTGGTCAGGCATCCTGACAAAAACCGGTCAGGTCAGCCGCAGCCTAGATGCTGCGCAGCTTACGGCTTGACACTATTGCACCCAGATGGTTATATCGTGGCTCCTAATGGGAAGAAATTCTAATTAAAGCAAAAAGGTAGAATTATGAAGATTCAATGGCTGCTCGTAGCATTCGCCATGCTATTTGTAAGTTGTTCGCCCAGTGATACAGCCCAATCCGAACCAACCCAAGTCGCCAGCGCTGCGGAATCCAGTGGCACTGGGATTCCACGTACTCCCAGTGGCAAGCCAGACTTTAACGGTATCTGGCAGGTGTTGATGAATGCCAACGACAATCTGGAGCCGGCCCCACCCAAGGCTGCTTACCAACTGGTCCCGGGTGATTTTGTCCCAGTACCGGCACCGCAGGTGGTCGCGATGGGCGCCGCAGCGGCTGTCCCCGCCACCTTTGGCGTAGTTGAAGGCGGTACCATCCCCTATAAACCAGCAGCTCTGGCACAACGGGATCTGAACGCAGCGAACTGGCTGGAAAATGACCCTGAAATAAAATGCTATATGCCCGGTGTGCCACGTGCCACTTACATGCCGCATCCGTTCCAGATATTCCAGAGCGAAAGCGCATTCTTTATTGCCTATTCTTTTGCCGGTGCCGTGCGCAATGTGTTCCTGGAAGATCCAGGTGAGGCGCCAATCGATTCATGGATGGGACAATCATTTGGCTATTGGGAAGGTGATACCTGGGTAGTTGAGACTACTGGTATGGATGACCGCAGCTGGTTTGATCGTGCCGGTAATTATCACACCTACCAGTTGAAAGTGACCGAGCGCTTTACGCTGCTTAATGAAAATGTCATGCAATATGAAGCGACCATGGAAGACCCGGAAATATTCGAGCGTCCATGGACCATAAAGATGCCGGTTTATCGTCGTCTAGAGGAAGGGTATGAACTGCCACAATTCAAGTGCGTCGAGTTTGTTGAAGAATTAATGTACGGTAAGTACCGTAAAGGACGGGAATCCGAGTTGGGTTTCTAGAGTCAGGATGCAGGCAAGGGTTTAAGGTTTTGAAGGATAAAAAGGGCTCGGTTTGACGCTTTCTGCTTGGAAATCGGGCGAGCCCTTGTATAGAATGGTAAAGAACTGAGCGCTTAAGCGGTTTAGGTTGTGATTGAGCACGTTTAAATCGAACAAGCATGCGAGGTGCCAGTTTCTTGATTCAAACTGCTCATACATACTGGTTTTATTAATAGGGTGAATACATATGAAGATTAAATTACTGGCATTAGCAGCTGTAACCGCGATCGGTGTGGTAGCGATCAAGCCTCCAGCCACGGCGCACCATGCGTTCTCCGCTGAGTTCGACGCGAATCTGCCGGTGCGTCTGGGCGGGCCAATTACCCGCGTTGAATGGATCAATCCACATACCTGGATTCACTTGGATAATAACGATCCTGAATCGACCCGCGATCCTGGTCCGTGGATGGTAGAAGGTGGTACGCCAAATACCTTGCTGCGTCGCGGCATTAACCGCAACACACTGGTACTGGGAACTGACATCATCGTTACCGGTTACCAGAGCAAGGACCGTCTGTGTGATCCAACCTGTCGCGCCAATGGCCGTGACATTACCTTCCCTGATGGACGCAAACTGTTCATGGGATCTTCTGGTACTGGCGCGCCACGTGATGGTACTGACGCTGACGAGCCCCCAGGCCAATAGGCATAAGCAAATTGCAGGCTGATATCTGATAGAGATAGAGAGCCCAGCCTGATTTGAGAGCAAATAAAAACCCGGTTACTGCACCGTAACCGGGTTTTTTAATGTGTGGAATTTGGCAATTGGTATGCTGCGCTATGGCGATACGGGTCTAAAGTACTGAGGAATCGAATTCTCGCTCGTAGCTACCGCCATCCTGAAAGACCGTACCGTTCACATAAAAACCGGAGCTAGAGAGCCTCACGCTTATCGTGCGGCCGCTGCGATTTTCCCAGAACCAGCCGTGAATACCAGCAAACGGCGCATGGAATGATCCCATTTGTTGATCCCCAGTGCCCTGCTCGAAACTCTCGGCGTATTCCGCGCCCAGACCTGCGGGTTCGGCGTGCATGTCATAGTAGACCTCAGCATCAGCTACCCAACTGAATACCATCGATGCATCCAGATCCATCAGGTATTTGTATTCCACTGACTGAAATGGCTCAAGAATAAATTCCACCATGTCAGTCTTGTGCACCTCGGCTTGAGCTTCGATAGGTGCGTTGGTGCGGGACAGTGCTGTCAGTCCGAGCAATTCACCAGTCCTGAGCGGGTCGACGCCGAACTCGGCCGGCAGGATTGCTGTGAGCAGCACTACTATGGCCACGGCGAATGCGACTACTGAGGCAGTTATAATTTTCTTGGCAGAAGGCGAATTTGTGGTATCGATTGCAGGCACAGTTACTCCGGATTAATAAGGGCTTTGCAGCAACATGGCGCTCAACTGAAAGCCTGCCAGCAGGAAACCACCAGTCATGAGTGCCGAATTAGTTACGAACGCATGGCGCAGGAAACTCGCGCTCGTGCGCCAGACGCTCAGCAGAATGAATACAGCAGACAGAGCCAGTACCTGGCCAATCTCAACTCCAATATTGAAGCTGATGATATTGGTGACAAGGCCATTGGGAGACAGATTGAACTCCTGCAGTTTGGTCGCTAGCCCGAGGCCATGAAACAGACCGAATACGAATACCGCAATACGGGTGTTAGGTTCAAAGCCAAGCAGGCGTTTGAACCCGTCCATATTTTCGAACGCCTTGTACACGATGGACAGGCCAATTATCGCGTCGATGAAATAGGCGTTTACCTGGATATTCGCCAGGACTCCAGCGAGCAGGGTGATGCTGTGGCCAACGGCGAACAGAGTGACGTATTGCACCACGTGTTTGGGCCGGTAGAGAAAGAATATAACGCCGAGCAGGAACAGCAGATGATCGTAACCGGTCACCATGTGCTTCGCGCCGAGATACATGAAGGGGAATATGGCTGGGCCATTAATCGCTTCGACAAAGTTGGCGTCGCTGCCCGCAATGGTGTGGGCCAGAGCCTGTATGGGGAACAGCAGTGCGGCTCCCATGAAAAAAAAAGGGACGCGAGCATTAAACCTGGAGAACGATGGCCGCCTTAAGCTTGTAATCAAGTTTCGATGTCTCCGTCTGCTTCTGCTCGAACTGCTTATTCTGAGAATTTGGACAGGATGTCTGGATTGTAGGCCTGATGACAGGCGGTACAAACGCTATAGATTTGCGCGCCAGCCTGGAAGAAATCCTCTTCGTTCTGAGCCTCGGCCGCTGTCATGGCCAGCAGTCCGGCTTCGCTTAAACCCTTGGCATAAATCATCCATGCATCGTTATCCACGGCCCGGCCCGTGAGGGCAAGCAGATTGCCAGATTCGGCGACAACGGCTGCCTGCGCCCTGACATAGTTCCAGCCATCGTCAGTAGTTGGATACAACTCTTCATAGCCAGATGCGTCCAGCACCCAGCCACCAGAATCCCAGAGAATGTCCGATGCAGGCTCCAGTACATAAGCCATGATTTCCTTCACATTGAGCGTCAGGTTGTAGTTGCCGGCGACGTCGCTGACTTCTGCAACATCGTCCTCAGGCGGCGAACAACTGGCGAGAACCAGGCTGCCAAACACGCATAACACTGGCCCGAGCAAAGAATGATTAAATGATTTCATGGTAGGTTCCTGCGGTTAATGGCTGTACCGATTCCGGTATTGGTATTTCCAGGGACTTCATGACGATTGATTTAATTCGGGAGTCGCGCCGGTAGTGCTGGCTTGGTGCTAGCGTATTGCTGCTGCGGTTTCGCCCTGGACGACAAAGTCTGCCCTAATTTCTGCATTTATTCTACTTCTGCAAACAGAGAAGGCATGGGGTATGATGAGCCACATGTTGATTCTCAAACACTTTTCCTTGCCGCTGGTGGGTCTGCTACTTGCCCTGCTACCGATGGCGTTAATTGGCTCGGAACTATTGTTGCAGCCCACTCCGGATGGTGGTCTGCAACCGCGGCTCGTGGTGGACGCAACCGGCACCGTGCATCTGTTGTATTTTAGAAAGCGCCTCGACCAGCCTCAGGCGCGGGAGGGCAATCTCTATTACCGCCAGTATCTGGCAGATAGTGGGCGCTGGGGTAATCCCGTCAAGGTCTCGAGCACCGCCTTCAACCTACAGACTTTTTCGATCGCGCGCGCAGGCATGGCGCTGGATGGCGACGGTCGTGTACACGTTATCTGGTATTTGCCGCGAGCAGGGCAGTATATCTATGCGCGTTCTGACACTGGGCGCACCGCATTCGAAACCCAGCAATCAATGGTAACCCAGTTCGCTGAGGGTCTCGACGCCGGTGCTGACATTGCCGCGGCGGGCAATCAGGTCGCCATCGTGTGGGGCGCAGGTGATCTGAGCCGGGAGTTCGAGCGCACGGTATTCTTGCGTGTGTCTGGCGATAATGGCGCCACCTTTGGTCCAGAATTAGCCGCAGGCAATACTGATCTGGGTGCCTGTGCCTGCTGCTCACTGGCGACTGATTTCAATAGTAGCAATGGCCTGTTCGTTGGCTATCGTTCTGCCATCGACGGCAGCGGACGCCACATGCAATTACTGACACTGGATTTTGCCGGGGACAATATCTCCAGCGCTACCTATGCATCGGTGCATGAGTTGCAGCAATGGGAATTGTCAGCCTGTCCGCTCAGCACCAACGATATTGCGACCGACCCGGCTGGTACGCAGTGGCTGGTGTTCGAGACTGCGGCACGCATCGTCCAAAAACAGCTGCAAGCTGACAGCGCTCCCAGTCTGGTTGCGGAACCATTGTCCACGACCCGGCAAAAGAATCCGGCAGTTGCTTTCAATAGTGCCGGCCAGCGTCTGATCGTGTGGGGCGAAGGCATCAGTCACAGTCGCGGTGGACGTTTGAACATGCAGCTGTTTGATGCCGACGGCAGCAGTCGCGCTACTGGTTTCGAAGCAAACATTGAGATTCCTGAGTTCAGTTTCCCGGCTGCCGCCTGGTTGCCTGATGACAAGTTCCTCGTTCTGTATTAACTCACTCAAGCTATCCTGACACTACTGTCCTGACACTACTGCAAAATGCGCTGCTGGCGAATGATTTCATTTTCCAGTTGCTGCAATTGGTGTTCACTTTCCCGTTGCCTCTGCAGCTGTTGTTGTCGCACTGAGTTTTGCAGGAGACGGCGCTCGGCGGAGAGAGTGGCATCGAATTGCGACTCGTTCAGGCGTCGCGTTAAGCCAGCGTTCTCTTGCTGGATGGCAGTGGCATTCTGTTGCAACTGGGCGAATGCGGCCGTGACAAACCCGGTACGTGCTTGCAGCGCATTTTCGCCACAGGCGTATTCGGCGCCCACGAGCAATTGCAGGGGGCTTTCTATTTCTGACGGAGTCCTGGCTATCTCTGACGGAGTCTGGTCAGCAGCAGTTGCATTCTGCGTAGTCTCGAAAGCTGTGGTTACATAAGAGGCACGCCACGCTGCCAGCACCTCACAATGGGCGATATACTGCGCCAGCAATTCACCATCGATAGCGGCGATAAATTGTGCACAGTTGGGGTTGGGGTTGGGGTTGGTGGCGGGGGCTTGTTGCAAGCCCGAAAGGCAGGCACTGGCTAAGGTGTCGAGTTGTTGCAGAACACCAACGGCACCGTCGATATGGGATTGCAAGGTCGCGTCCTGGGCAGTTGCCTTGGCGCCAATTAGCAAAGCAATGCCCAGGCCAAGCACTAGACTGGTTGCACTGCAGCGGGCGATATAGCGCCTAGGAGAAGAGTTCGAAGCGCTTTTCCCAGTTCTTGAAACGCTTGCGACAATACTCCTCGAGTTGCAGGTAGCTTGAGAAGAAATAAGTGCTCGCTGCTTCGATGGATTCATCAAATTCACAGAAGTCATTTTTATAATCCCGACACACCCAGGGACGCTGGTCATAGATATTGCAAACGCCACCTTCGCCGAGGTGTGAACAACGTGTGGCAATAAGCAGGAACCAACCATCAGAATCCTTGAATACACTGATATTTTCATGGGACACCTGCCACAGCAAATGATCGAAGTCTTCCCTGGATTTTGGTGCTTTGATTGGTTGATTAATAGAAACACAGCAGATGGATTGCGTACACTTGGTGCATTTCTTGTCAATTGTGATCGTGCTACTCACCGAGCCAGCCGCAGTAACATCCTTTAGCTTGATCGTATTCTTTGCATTCATAAACTGGACCACGTTACTGCTGTTGCGGCACCCGACTTTCGACTGCCCGGTTTTATTGGAAAGCTGATTCTAGCACTCATCAGGAAGTATGTAGGCAATTTTATCGCGAGCAAGCTTGCCGCTACCGATGGCTTTACAATCACGCGCCCTGTCAGCAGAATGCCAACATTCCCTGGAGATATCCGATGCTGCAAACTGAACTTCGTGCGATGCGTAACTCTTGTGTAGCTGGTTTAAAAAGCGGCCTGCTGTTTGTCATGTTGCTGTCCTGTTCGACGGATGAGCCGGTAACGACCACTGCGCCGGCACTGGCAACACTGCCAGAACTGTCATCAGTAACAGCGGCTACCGAGTTGCGTCTGCAGACCTTGTCCACTAAGCCGTGGTTGATTACTGGTGGCGATGTACTGGTGGAGCTAATGCTGCCGGAGAATGGGAATCCGGCGGCGCTGCAAGTAAGTCTCAATGGCGTTGCCATCACCAGTAGCTTCCGGCCAGTCTCCGCGCTGCGCCTGCAGGCATTGCTGACCGATCTACCGCTTGGCGACAGCACCCTGCAAGCCAGTCTCGGCAACAACAGCGCAACCGCTTCACTGCTGTTAACCAATTATCCAATCAGCGGTCCGATCATTTCAGGCCCCCATGAAACTCCGTTCTATTGCCAGACCGAAGAATTTCAACTTGTGACCGGCGCTTTACTCGGCCCGGCCCAGAATAGCAATTGCGCGGTAGTGCCAAGAGTTGATTATGTCTATTGGTCGACAACCGATGCTGTCTTCAAGCCGTGGCCGCAATTCAACGCTGGTTTCGCTCCGCTGGACCTTACGCAAATCAGCGTCAATGGCAGCAGCGCTGTTCCATATATTGTGCGTGTGGAAACCGGTACCGTGAACCGTTCGGTCTACGAAATTGCCATGTTGCACAATCCGGCCGACGCGCAGCCAGACCCCTGGACTCGTAGTGCGCAATGGAATGGAAAGCTGGTGTATACCCATGGCGGCGGCTGTCGCGGTGGCTGGTACCAGCAGGGTAATAGCACTGGCGGAGTATTGCGTGAAGGTTTGTTCGCCCAGGGTTATGCGGTGGTGTCAGCAACGTTTAATGTATTCGGCAATAACTGTAACGACCTGCTCGCGTCTGAAACCCACATCATGGTGAAGGAACGGTTTATTGAGCAGTACGGTGTACCCATATATACAATTGCCACCGGAGCATCCGGCGGTTCCTATCAATCGCATCAAACCGCAGACAACTATCCGGGTGTATTTGACGGCATTATCGTGTCCTCCAGTTTTCCCGATGTCACCTCGGCCACGATCTTTACGCTCGCCGATGCGCGCCTGCTGCACTACTATTTTACCGCGGTGAATCAGGAGAGCTTTACGCTTGAGCAGCAGCGGGCAGTAGCAGGATTTGGTGCATGGGGATCGCTTCCCAACCTGAGTCGCGGCGCGGCCCGGCTCGATCCGCTTTACGGCTTCGACACAGCGCTGGAAGAGCAGGGTGGTGAACTCAGTATCCCGGCTCTGGAAAATTTGCGCTTCAGCAACAATTTGCCCGATGGCGTGCGGGCGACAGTATATGACCACACGATCAATGTGTATGGCATGGTTGCCAATACGCTAATTGCGCAGCGACCCCTGGATAATGTCGGCGTGCAATACGGTTTGGCCGCGCTGAACGCGGGTGTCATCAGTCCGCAACAGTTTATCGACTTGAATCGCGACATCGGTGGTTTTGATCGGGATATGAATCACGTGCCCGAGCGCCATGTAGCCGATCCCGCTGCCAGCAAACGCGCTATTGAGTCCGGGCGTATCTTGTTTGGAGGCGCTGGCCTGGCATCAACACCAGTGATTGACTATCGCTCCTACACTGATCATAGCGAGGATGGTGATATCCATATGATCGTCCACCAGTACTCGACCCGACAACGCTTACAGTTGGCCAACGGTCATGCGAATAATCATGTCATGCAAATTGGCGGCGCCTGGGGCTTCACTGCAGATGCGCCCGATCTTGGCGAATTATTCCGGCAGATGGATCAGTGGCTGCTGGCGATAGCCAGTGATCGCTCGGACGCAGATCAGCAGCTCAAGGTAGAACGCAACAAGCCTGCCCGACTCACCGATGCCTGCTGGGACAATACCGCTGGGCAGCACACGCGCATCAATGAGATTCAAACTTATACCGGAGGTAGTCGTTGCAGCGAACTCTATCCTGCCTATCCGACGCCGCGTCAAGTCGCCGGAGCACCGCTGGCAAACGCTGTCGTAAGTTGCCATCTGCGACCTATCAATACCGCCGATTACAGTGTTGAATTTCTGGATGAGCAATTTATGGAATTGCGCCGCATATTTCCGGATGGAGTCTGCGACTGGTCCGCCGGCGATGCCACCGGCGCGCGCTATCAAGGCACCTGGCTGTCATTCGGGCCATCACCAATTAACCGCATATAAAGTAACTGGAATATAAACAGCCAGGTCGCCATGTCGAAAACCCTGCCAGTGACTTTGGCAGGGCAGGGCCCACCGGCACTTCGCTTACTTCCGCTATCTCCGTTACGCTGAGCGACTCCGGGTAGTAAAGCCGCAGCAGTCGCCAGTTACGCATTGGCCCATGTGTTTCCCACTGTAACGGTAACTGGTGAAATTTGTGCAATACGAATGCTGGCGGTCAGTGGCTTGTTTGCAGACTGACAAGTTGACTCAATCCAGTTCCACCCGGTAACAGAATAGCGCTTGATTAAAGCCAATCAGTGGTTTACTTTCAGTGGCTTAGCGAAGAACCGGAGAGGATTTTCAAATGCTAATTATCCAGCGCATGGTGAGTGTTGTTGCCTTAACTTTGTCAGTAACGGCCACGGCCCAGAATCTCTATGATCCGCCCCGCACTGCTTCCGGCAAACCAGATTTGCAGGGGTATTGGACCAATGCCTCCCTTACTTCGATGCAGCGCAATTCAAATTTTGACCAATTGGTCATACCTCCCGATCGGGTAGCCGATGTTACCGCCAGCCATCCACAAAACGTACGCCAGGCGACCGACGATGGCCTCGTGCAGGGTCAACTGCTGGACGGATCTGATCTGGGAGAGGGGCGTGGTTACAATGCGTTTTGGGTGGACCCTGGTTCGCAATACGGCACCGTCCGGGGTGAAACACGCAGTTCCTGGATCGTGCATCCGGAAAACGGACGCATACCCTTTTCTGAACAGGGCAGTCAGTTACGGCGCCAGCAATTTGCCGGTTTAAACAGCAACGATGGGCCAGAAGGGCGTGCCCTTGGTGAGCGCTGCCTGATTGGATTTGGCAGCACTGGTGGGCCACCCATGAATAACGTGCTGTATAACAATATGTACCAGATTGTGCAGACAGACGATTACGTAGTGATTCTGGTAGAGATGGTGCATGACGCCCGCATTATTCCAATCAATGGCGAACATCGACCAGACCCCCTCAAGCCCTGGCTCGGAGACTCTGTAGGCTGGTGGGAGGGTGACACGCTGGTGGTAGAAACCATCAATCTGCATCCCCAGCAGTCACGCGAGAATTCAGCTGCACTGTCAGCTCAAGGCAAAGTAACCGAACGCTTTACGCGCTGGTCTGCCGATCAAATCGTGTATGAATTTGAAGTTACCGATCCTGAGTATTACACCGAGACCTGGCGTGGCGAGATGAGTTTCAATGCCACTGACACGAAACTGTACGAATATGCCTGTCATGAAGGCAATTACGGATTAATCGGGATACTCGGTGGTGCGCGACGTCTGGAGGCGGACGAGAAGTAAGCGACCCCATCGGTCGGAATAAAAAAGGAGCCATATGGCTCCTTTTTTTATGGTCTAGCTGCCTGGAAGCAAAGCTTTTCCCTGGGCATAAATGCAAGTGGGATGTATGCGGCTACGGGTGCGCATTGAAGGCTCTAGTGAGTCAGCGAATAAACCAGATAATTGATGCCCAGCTGATAGGCAGAGTTGGCGTACTGGGTTGGGTACCATTCGTCATAGGTGTGTTCCCAGCCATCACCCATGTCTGAATTCCAGTTGATAAGAACCATAACCCGGCCATCGTCATCGAGAATGGCGTGGTTGCTCGCGCTGTCGATGCCTTGTTGTCCCATGCCCTGACGACCCCCGCGTCCCGGGATCATTTGCGGGCCATCGATGTCATAGAAGGTATGGTAGATCTCGTGATTTGCTTGCAGTTCCACCAGTTGTCGGTCAGGAAACAACAGCGAGAAGTCACGGTAGAACGCTTCCCATTGCTGCTCGCCCCAGAAATCATCGATTAGCAGAAATCCGCCCCGCAACAAATATTCCCGCAAATTTTCGACTTCGGCAGGATTTAGCAAGAGGCCGCCATTGCGGCCCATCTCCAGCGCATACAGAAAGGGGTAATCGAATATTTCCTGGTCATCGAAGCGCAAGACTATGGGAGTCGACATGACCCGCACATTGGTGAGCCTAGCCACGCCGCGCAGGAAATTCTCATCGGCTGCAGGAAAATCCGTGGCCCAGGGGCCGCCGTAAAAACCGCCATCGTAATAGCTGTTATAGTGCATCCTGACAAAGGCAAATTCGCCGCCAATATCATACAAGTCGGGCTGATCTTCCTGCGCGCTGGCGGTAGCTGCCAACAGGCAGGTCAGTACCAGAAATTTGTTAAAGTTCAGCAACATGATAGTGAGCTATGCCTGATTTATGGCCTGGGGACTTGATTAAGCGGCGTTTGCCGGACCGTCGTAGTTTGTATCGACAAGTTCCGGAGATCAAGCTATTGTCATTAAACCTGCACGGTCGCGGTCCTCACACTCTTTAATGTGCTCATGAACGACATCAACGACATGAATAAAAAGCGTCGGCAAGTTCGCCAGCTGCTGTCTTGCTTGCCAGTAATCCTGCTGCTGGGTTGCCCGGCTGTGATTGCCGCCGATGCCAAGGTTGACGCGACTGTCAGTAGTGAGCTGGTCACTGACCGGCAAAATTATGAAGCGCAACTGGCCGATCTGGAATCCCAATTCGGTCCTTATGACCGCAGTTTGCTGGAGCCGCTGCAGAGTCTTACCGATCTCGCCACCACAGACGCCGATTTTGAGCGCGTGGCCGAATTGCAAAACCGGCAGCTGCAGGTCATGCGCACGGTGCTCGGCTTCCGCCATCTGGATCTCATTCCACTGCTGCAGGACATCGTCAGTAATGACATTCGCCTGCAACAATGGGAGCAGATTTCGGATCACCTCGAACACATGCACTACCTGATCACAGGTGATGACGCCTATACCACAGCGGCAGTACTCGAGGTAATGAAACAGCAGGCATATTGGTATCTGGCTCGTGTTTATCTGGATCAGGGCGAACTGCGGGCGCGTAATTTCATGAAGGCCCGGCAACTTTCCAGTGACATGCTCGAGTTAGCGGAAGCCGAATTTGGCGAGGACAGTGAAGCAATGATTCCCTGGCTGTACCAAACAGCAATGACAGAATATCGTCTGGTGGAACTGCTCAATGCAGATGATGGAATCGCTTCCGATACCATCGATCGACTGATTCAGGAAGAAGGTGTAGCACGCTTGCAGCTGTACCGAGGCAGCTACCTGGAGTTGGGCAATCGTCTGGGAAATAATAACTTAATTCCAATAGTAGAAGGTGATGAGATTGTCGGCGAAGCGTATATGCGTGATGCCCAGAATGCTGTGAAGAGTATTGGTGAAATCGCTGAGACCAAGGGTGATCTGGAAGCGCAGGGAATGGCATTGATTTATGAGGGAGATATGCAGCGAGTGATGCAGCTTGGAACTGCGTTTCGCAAGTATCGTGACGCGCGCGAACTGTTATTGGAGGCGGAGATTCCAGAAGAGAAAATTGAACAGTTTTTCAATCAGCCAGCAATCATTCCCTATCCAGAACTGTTTCTTACGCTGGACGCAGCGCTCGCTTTTCAGCAGGTACGCATGCAGGGCATAGATAACTATGAGTCAGGTCAGGTGCATCTCGGTCTGCTTACCGCCTGGCAAAAAGGTGTGCCGAACGTGCCCGAACCAGATGCCCCCGCTGCATTCCTGAATGTGGATCTTGTCTACAACTATGCAGATGCCACATTGTCCGTCAGTTCTTCCGGCAAGGTATCGTCAGTAGAAGTAATTGCTGCCTATCCAGAAGATAGCAGTACGGAGCGTGAATCCTGGAGAGCGTTGCGGGAAATTCAGGTACGGCCGGCAATCGTCAATGGCCGCGCCAAACGCACGCGCGATATACACATTCGTTACCGGGTTTTGGCTGAAAATTAAGCTGCCCGAAAAGCATTCCAAGGTACCCCTCACGCGATGACCTCCCCCGAACTGGCTATGACCTTGCTCAGCTGTGTTTTTTTCATGGGCATAGTGGCCTGGATTTCCTGGCGCAAGACTCGTGGTGAAGTAAGCACCAGCGATGGCTATTTTCTCGCCGGTCGCGGCCTGACCGCGGTATTTATTACGGGCTCCTTGTTGCTGACCAATCTCTCTGCCGAGCAGTTGATAGGACTCAATGGTTCGGCCTATGGTTTCAATCTAAGCAGTATGGCATGGGAAGTCACCGCTGCTGTTGCCACCATCTGCATGGCGTTTATT
Source organism: Gammaproteobacteria bacterium (assembly GCA_009692305.1). Classification (GTDB taxonomy): domain Bacteria; phylum Pseudomonadota; class Gammaproteobacteria; order Pseudomonadales; family Pseudohongiellaceae; genus UBA9145. Next base: position 34,740 of record SHZK01000019.1, read on the forward strand.
TTTCTGCCGCGCTATCTGGCGGGAGCATTCACTACCCTGCCGCAGTTTCTCGCTAATCGCTTCGATGACACTGTGCGCCGCATGACCGTGATCCTGTTCATGGTGGGCTATGGACTGGTGACGATTCCGTCGGTCCTGTACTCCGGTTCAATTGCGGTGATGCAACTGTTCGATGTGCCGGGCCTGTTTAATGTGAGCTATAGCCTCGGGCTATTCCTGACAATTCTGGTCATCGGTTGCACCGGTGCCATGTATGCCATATTCGGTGGCATGAGGGCAGTCGCCGTGTCGGACACCTTGAATGGCATTGGCCTGCTATTGGTTGGAATTACCGTACCCTTGCTCGGTTTGTCGCTGCTTGGCGAAGGCAGCATCGGCGCCGGCCTGACAAAACTCATCACAACCGACACCCACAAGCTGAATGCGATCGGCTCTGCTACCGACCCAATACCGTTTGGTACGCTGTTTACCGGGATGCTGTTAGCCAATTTGTTCTACTGGTGTACGAACCAGTATGTCATTCAACGCACACTGGCGGCGAAGAATCTGGCAGAAGGGCAGAAGGGTGTGCTGTTCTCCGGATTCTTCAAAGTTCTGGTGCCATTCATGATGATGATCCCTGGCGTAATCGCCTTTCATTTATATGGCGACACCTTGGCGTCGATCGATATGGCTTATCCACGCCTGATTCGAGACGTTCTGCCAGTTTACGCCATGGGTTTTTTTCTGGCCGTATTACTCGGCGCCGTATTCAGTTCTTTCAACTCACTATTGAATAGCGCCGCCACCCTGTTCTGTCTCGACGTGTACGCGCCAATGCAGCGCAAGCCGGTCTCGGACGCACAGATGGTGCGCGTTGCGAAGCAGGCCAGCGTAGTAATCGCACTTTTTTCCTTCATGGTCGCGCCACTGTTGCAGTATGCGCCCGATGGGCTGTGGCAGATCATTCGCATTTTTACCGGCTTCTACAATATTCCGGTAATCGCAGTAGTTATCGTTGGTCTGTTCACTCAACGAGTGCCTGCATTTGCGGTGAAAATTGCGATTGTCTTTCACGTGATCAGCTATGGCTTGTTGCAATTCGTTTTCAACGAACAGGTGGGAATCCACTTCCTGCACCTCTATGCAATTCTGTTCGCCTGTGAGATTGCCATAATGCTTGGCATTGGTTATTGGCGCCCCAGTACACGTGTGTGGAAATATGAAAAAACCAACGTGGTAGATTTGACACCCTGGCGCCTGGCGGTTCCCTGCGCGATTACCCTTATGTCGTGTGTGATTGCCATTTACCTGCTGTTTTCACCGCTAGGGCTGGTTGATGGTCTCAGTGCCGCATTCTGGCCACTCATCATTACCATACTGCTTTTTAATATCGCGGCATGGTTCTGGGGTGTCCGCCGCAGTATCATGTCGATAGATTATTCACGTGTCAGCAGCTCCGAGTAACAGTAATGACAGCTCCGCATAAATCCATACCGAAGCCACCCGGTCCGCACAAACCCCGGCTCCGATTCTTCGAAAACGCCGCCAACCAGCAGCACATCAAGGGCGATGATCGCTACCTCTATCAGCAAGCGGCGCCGCGCTTTCGAGTCGCTGTTATTGGAACCGGCACCATGGGGCAGGAACATATGCGCGTGGCGACTCTGTTGGGACGGGCCCAGGTGCATGGCATTTTCGATACTGCCAGCCATAGCATGGCAGTGGCGTCGCAGCAGTTTGCCACGTATGCGCAGACACCTCTGCTGCACTATCCGGATCTGGTCAGCGCCTGTAATGACCCCGCTACCGATGCGTTGATAATTTGCACGCCGAATTTCACCCACTTCGAAGTATTGCGCACCGCGCTGCAAAGCGGCAAGCCGATCCTGCTGGAAAAACCCATGGCGACGCGCATGCAGGATGCAGCGCAGATCGTCGCGCTCGCGCAGGAGTATGGCAACGTACTGCAGATCGGCTTGCAGTATCGCTATAAGGCGCAGTATGTGGAGACACTGCATGAGTTATTCGCGCGCAATACCCTCGGTGCGGTGCAGACCATCAGCCTCTCTGAATACCGACCGCCATTTCTCGACAAGGTAGGGCAGTGGAACAAATTCAATAAGTTTAGTGGTGGCACGCTGGTGGAAAAATGTTGCCACTATTTCGACTTGATCAATCTTATCGCTGCGGCGCGACCGGTGTCTGTGTACGCGAGCGGTGGACGGGCAGTGAATTTTCTCGACTTCGCCAAAGACGGGATCAAGTCCGACATCGATGATCATGCTTTCGTTACTATCGAATACGCCAATGGCATTCGAGCCAGTTTTACGCTGAACATGTTCAGTCCGGATTTTCATGAAGAATTGATCGTGGTCGGTGCGCAAGCCCGTCTGGTGGCAACTGAGAGCTTTAGCATCTTGCAACCGCAACCCGTTACCGCCCATTTGAGTATTGAACTGGCCGAACCCGGCGCCTCACGCCGTTGTGAGGTGGCTTATCCGCGCGTAATTGAACAAAGCGGACATCATGGTGCCACCTATTTTGAACACATCGCCTTTATGGATCAGCTGGAGGGGACTGCAACTGATGCCGCCACAGTCGAGGATGGTTTCTGGTCCATGGTTGTGGCTGCGGCGGCGCAATTATCCATGCAGGAAAAGCGCGCGGTAGCCATCGCCGACTTTCTTGGCGAATTGAAATTGTCGCATTTCCTCAAGGCCTGAGTTCAAGCCGGCAATTTTGCTGCTACGCAAAATTCTATTTTTGGTAAGGGGTTGATTTGGAATCGAATGGATTTTTACCGGTAGCAAACAGTCAGATGCCGGCCGTTGGCTTGGGCTTGTGGAAGATTGCGCGCAGTCAAACTGCACAAGTGGTTGCGGATGCGATCAAGCTTGGCTATCGGCACCTGGACAGTGCCGCCGATTATGGCAATGAAATTGAAGCGGGTGCTGGAATCGCCGCCGCGCTCAAGCAGGGCAGCTGCACTCGGCAGCAATTGTGGCTCACCTCCAAGTTGTGGAATACCTACCATCGGCCCGAGCACGTACGACAGGCCTGTGAGAAAACCCTGCATGACCTTGGTGTGGATTATCTGGATTTGTACCTGATCCATTTTCCGATAGCTCTCAAGTATGTGGATTTTGCCCAACGCTATCCGCCCGAATGGTTGTTCGATCCGACGGCGGCAGCACCAGCGATGCTTATCGATCCGGTGCCATTGGCGCAAACCTGGCAGGCACTGGAAGAATTGGTGCACAGCGGCTTGGTCAAGCATATTGGCGTGTGCAACTACAATGCAGCCTTGTTGCACGATTTAATGGCATATGCCCGCATCAAACCGGCAATGTTGCAAATTGAGTCACATCCTTATCTCACCCAAGAAAAACTGTTACGCACGGCGGCGCATTATGAATTGGCGGTTACCGCATTCTCGCCGTTAGGGGCTTTGTCCTATGTGTCGCTGGACATGGCTACTGCGCAGGACAGTGTGTTATTGCAACCAGCGGTGCTTGCCGCGGCCGCGAGGGTGCGACACTCTCCTGCCCAGGTAGTATTACGTTGGGGCATACAGCGTGGTGCGGCAGTCATTCCCAAGACTACCAATTCCGAGCGCTTGCTGGAGAATTTGCAATTGTTTGACTTTGCACTTACTGATGAGGAGATGCAGGAAATTTCCGGTCTCAACCAGAATCGGCGTTTCAATGATCCGGGCGTTTTTTGCGAACTCGCGTTTAACCAATTTTATTCTATCTATGACTAATGCAATCCGGAGCCAACCGACCTTGGCCAAAGCCAGTATAAGCGGACAGCAGTTCCATGCTGGTGTGGAATTTCCTCGCGTCTATACCGTGAATGCGCCTGCAAGCGACTTGCCGCTGTGGTTGTCACAGGTGCGGGAACACAAACAGGAGTGGCTGGCACAATTGTCACAGCACGGTGCCATTCTGTGGCGCGGACTGCCGTTGCGCACTGATCTGGACTTCGATGCTTTTATTCAGGCGTTTGATCTGCCCGGCTTCACCTACGCCGAATCCCTGTCCAATGCGGTGCGTCGCAACCGCACGCCACGTGTGTTCACTGCCAATGAAGCGCCACCCAGCGTCGCCATCTATCTGCATCATGAAATGGCGCAGACGCCGGTGTATCCTTCGAGCCTGTTTTTCTTTTGTGAACATGCTGCGCAATCTGGTGGTGCCACGCCGCTGTGTCGTTCCGATATCCTGCTGCAAAAACTTGAGCAACTATTGCCGGGGTTTGTGCAGGACTGCGCCACCAAGGGCGTGCGTTATGCGAACACCATGCCAGCCGAGGAGGATCTGGAATCCGGGCAGGGACGCAGCTGGCGCAATACGCTGAATGTATCGGATCGGGCCGGCGCTGAAGCGCGGCTGCAAAAGCTGGGCTATGCATGGCAATGGCTGGATGCAGACAGTCTCAAGGCAACTACGCCAGTATTACCGGCGATTCGGCAACTGGCGGACGGGCGCAGGGTATTCTTCAATCAGCTTATTGCCGCATTCCGCGGCTGGCAAGACCAGCGTAATGACGCTGGCAAGTCGATTCGCTTCGGTGACGATTCGCCGATTGCGGCTGACGACATGCGTCAGGTGATTGAGCTGGGAGATGCGCTTAGCTTCGATCTGCAATGGCAAACCGGAGATGTGGCGCTGGTGGATAATTTTCTGGTGATGCACGGACGCCGTCCTTATGCAGGTGAACGGCGGGTGCTGGCTTCACTCGTGGCGTGAGGTGGCGGAGATTATTTATCCAGCTATTTATCCAGCTCAGCGACAATTTGGATTCTATTGAGTCAGTGTTGGAATCTTGCAGACAATCGGTGCCGGGGTTATTTATCCAGTTCGGCGACGATCTCTCCTAATTTATCCACAACGGTTGGATCAAATTTCCCGGAACGGGTGTATTTACCGATTTCATTGAAGGCAGCATGGCCATCCCAGGGGTCGCGATACGGCCGCTTGGAGGTGAGGCTGATGTACGCTTCGGCCACTGCCAGGATGCGTGCGCGGATCGGGATGTTGTCGCCCTTGATACCTGCCGGATAACCGGAGCCATTGAAGTTTTCATGGTGGCATTCGATCAGTTCCAGCATGCGTTCATTTTCATAACCAGCGTTACGCAGTTTGCGCACACCTTCACGTGGATGCATGTGGATATGTGTGAAGTCATCCTCGGACAGTCCGCCGTTACGATTCAAGATGTTCTCGGGCACGATTGTCTTGCCGATTTCTGACAGGTAACCTGCTTCCAGGATGTCGTGTTTCTCCTGATCGACTAGACCCATACGATCGGCGATCAGAAATGCAGTAATACCTGTGAGGCGCGAGAAACCCACCGAGCCGTCGAGGCATTCAACTGGCAGGATCAGGTCTTCTGGATAGGTAACCAGTTTCTTTAAGCGGGCTTCCAGATCCTTCATGAGGCTCTTGGGTAATTGTTTCGCGCGATCCAGCGGATTTAACACATCCACAAGTTCAAACAAATGCACGGTTCTGCGGCGTCCGCTTACGGTCAAATCGCGCTGTTTCTCCAACACGATTGCATTGTCAGCGTATGCAACTTTCACGTCGCTGTTATCAGGTTCGGTTTCCATGGCAACCTTCAGTTGCAATTGCGCTTGTTCCGCGTCATTGGCCTGACGCAGTAACCGGCTTACTTGAATCCGCAGATTTACATTTTTGGGGTCTGCTTCGATTGCAATCATCAGAGCATTGATTTCTTCGACCAGACTCGCATTGTCATATTGCTTGTAGGAAGCCAGACCGGAAACCGGACGGTACTGGAATATTTCCTTCGTCTCCTTGTAGGTGGCTTCGTCAACTGTAACCTTGCCAAGCTCACACATGCCTTCAATGCGCGAAGCGAGATTGACGGTATCGCCAAATGCGGTGAAAGACTGGCGTTTGGCACCGATGATGCCGGTAGTAGCAACACCGGTAGAAATACCTACGCGCAGCTTGAAGGGATAATTGGCCTTGCGCATGCGTTGTTGCATCTTCCAGGCGCAGGCGACTGCGAGCAGTGGATGTTTCTCATAACGAATAGGGGCGCCGAATTCTGACATGATGCCATCGCCCATATACTTATCGATATGAGCGTTATAGTTCAACAGGATAATTTCCATGTCGGCCAGATATTTGTTCAGCTCGGTGATTACTACCTCAGTTGAATGCTATTCCGAATAGTTGGTGAATCCCTTCAGGTCAGAGAACATCACACTGATGCGGCGGTTCTCGGTGCGAATCCGGTTTTCAATCATCAGTTTGACCACTGCCGGGTCCATGGTGGAATAAAGCGCTTCTTCCACCTTCTCTTTATGGGCACGGATCGACTTGGTTTTTTCTTCCAGCACGCGAGTGCGCTCTTCTACCTTGTAGTCCAGTTCCGACTCAAACTCGCGAATCGTGCTCATGGTCTGTTCCAGCAGTTCGGCGTTGCCAGTTGCTTCGGCTTTCGAGCGCAGCGCCTCAGTAATTTTGTCTTGCAGTTCGCGACGGGTGAATCCCACGATGACGGCGGTCAATATCAGGAACCCAGCCCAGGTCAGAATGGAAGCCCACAATGAGAACGTGTCTGTTGGTTGAATGAAACGATCGGGGTAGATGCTGGCGAAGATGACGATCATCAGGAATGTAAAGAACGCACCGAGCACCCCTGAGCGTATGCCGAGATAATACGAGCTCAATAAAACCGGCAGGTAAAAGAAATTCAGAAATGACAGTTTCGCATCCACCACCCAAACGATGCCGCTAATGCAGATCAGGATGACCAGGATGAACACACCCTCGAAATTATCAATCAAATATTGTTTTAAAGATTCCATAGCATTCAATTCTTATTGTGGCAGGATACGAAACTCAGGTTTAGAAAGAGCAGGCATTATAATGTGTTTGCAAACCCCAAAGTGTGATCAAGAGACAAATTGCGGATCGACGGGGACCATAGAGGGTAAGATTTAAGCAGATTTGCCTTGCTCGAACAACCGCAGCCTGTGTCCAGAATTTACCGGCAGTTCTTCTTGATCGTCAATTTTTCCAGTGAGGAATAATAGGATGGCGGGTACGAGGTAGATAGCACTAAAAAGGGCAAATCGAGTTTTTTTAGGTCATTGGTTCTTATGAATAGCAATTTATCCCTGCGCACACATTTAGCGCCTGGTAACGCAGGCAAGTGAAGGTGGCAATTACCCGTTGGTGCGGACTGGCAATTTACTGCTCGCTGCTGCTGTCATGCGCGAATCTGGGCGCGGGCCACCATGCAGGTAACTGGCCGCAATTGCTGCCGCCATTGCAATATTTCCAGTGTTCATATCAGTCAGATCCGCATAATCAAGTGTCTCAGTCAGAGCAGGAATATCTCGACTGGGTAATCAGTTTCTACCAAGGCAGTTTGTTATATCCCACTGGCTGGTCGGATGTAGAGGCGGCGATACTGACCACTGCCTCACCACAAGAGCGACGGCTTGAGTATTTGCGCCTGCGTGACCTGGGTGCGCTCATCGCCGCCGAATGGTCCAAGCATAACGCTGTGCGTCGCATCGACAATCGGCTGTTATCACTGTGGGGATCGATGTTGCAGCTCGCGCCTGATGCGGAACAGTTGTCCCGGCATATAGAGGTTATAGGCGCTGATATAGAGCAAATTCTGCAGGGTACTCTGGACCCGGCAGAGATTAATCCTCGCCGCTATGAAGAACTGCTCGAAATTGAGCTGTTTGATGACTTCTGACGCAAGCCCCCTGCAGGTGACTCCGTTTGACGGCTTTTTCCGTAACTTCGCCGCCTAAAATTTGACTCCGTAAATTTTGCCACTATATTTGGTCCGACCAATTTGGTCTGACCAAAATTGTCACGAAATTCCGGATAAATATGCCCGTTCACATCACCATCAGCCATGAGATTGCAGCGACCCTGCGCGACGAGATTTTGCGCCAGCAATATCGCGCCAGCGAGCGCCTGCCTTCGGAGCGCGACCTCGCCGCCCGCTTTAATGCCAGTCGCGGTGCGGTACGCGAGGCAGAGTCGCAGCTAGAGCAATTGGGTTTGATCCGCATCCACCCAGGTGGTGCACGGGTGCAGGCTATAGATTCCGCCAGTATCGCGATTCTCGGACCGTTAATGGCCCTCGACGCGGTACCCGACGGTGAGCTCGTAGACCAGTTCCTGCAAACCTTCGGTGCTCTGGCGGTGCTGACTACCCGGGTTGCTATTGAACGCGCGAATCATGCGCAGTTGAACCAAATTTCGGAAATGGTCGTACTGCTGACGCAACAAAAAGGTGATTTCGAGGCGATACAGCCGCAATGGCGTGAACTGCTGGATTATCTGTCTGAAATCGCAGACAACCTGGTGGTGCGTCTGATCAGTAACGACCTTAAAGCACAGTTTGTCGAACAGATGATGAAATTGGGCATACGCCCCGATCCAGGTACAGCGGCAACCACGCGCCTGCTGTCACAACTGCGCAAGGGTGTTGCCAATCGCGACGGCGCGCTGGCAGCAGCGGCCATGCAGGAATATTTCGACAAGGTAGGCTTGGCCGTGGGCAAGGCAATTTCCGGCTCTAGCTCAACGCTGCAACAGGTGGCCTCGCAACGGGCCGTCGTTTAACTGGCCGTGGTTTAACAGGCGGTGGATTAACAAGAGACAGCAGTTTGCACCAGATTTTTAGATACGAGCTTTAATCACCAGTTTTATACACGAGTTTTAATCCAGGAGCATTCGCATGAAGCGAGTCTTGTTACCCATAGCCATAATGCTTTGCAGTATTATTGTCGCCGTAGTCCTGATCCGGACTCCAACCCAGGTTGAAGAAACTGCGCCCGAGATTGTTCCAGTCGCGGTGCGCGTGATTGAAGTTCAGCGGGAGTCGGTACAGCTGGTGGTGGAGTCGCAGGGCAAGGTTCAGGCAGCCCAACTGGCCAGCATATCTGCTGCGGTCGCCGGCCCCGTTGCCTGGATCTCGCCGTCTATGCAAGCCGGCGGCTTTGTAACCGAGGGTGAAGTATTGATTCGCCTCGATGGCAGCGATTATGAGACTGCCGTTGCACGCAGTAGCGCCAGCTTGCAACAAGTGCAGGCCGATGCCAGTCATGCGAGCAATGAATTCCAACGCATCACTGAACTGGCTGCACGGCGCCTGGTGAGTGATGCCCAATTGCAGGAAACCAAGCGGCAAGCAGAAGTGACGGCAGCGCGGCTGCTGGACTCCCAGGCAAGTTTTGCCCAAACCGAACTGGATTTGGCGCGCATTGAAATCAAGGCACCGTTTAATGCCATTGTCGAATCACGCGATATCGAACTGGGCCAATATGTGAACCGTGCGCAAAGCGTGGGCGTATTGCTGGGCGCAGACGTCGTCGAAGTGCGGGTACCGCTTGCTATTCAGCAGCTGGGCTTTCTCGACATAGGACTGGGGCAGCGCGGTGAAATACCTGCTGCGGAGGCGCCAGAGGTCATATTAAAGGGCATGTATGGCGGGCAGGAACACCAATGGCAGGGCAAGCTGGTACGCACCGAAGCCTCCATTGATGCCAACAGCAATACCGTGCAATCCATTATCCGGGTTACGCAGCCAGTTATTGCAGCGCAGGCTGCCACCAGCGCTGCGAGTGAAAATAGTGCTAACGGAGAGTCCGGCTGGCCGTCAATACCATTGCCAATTGGTCTGTTCGTGCACGCAGAAATCAAAGGCAAGCTGGTAGAAGACATGATCGCCCTGCCACGTTCGGTAATACGCAATAACAATCAAGTGCTGGTGGTCGATGGGGAGAGCAAGATGTATTACCGCGACGTGGAAATTTTCCGACTCGAAGGCGACCGTGTGCTGATCAGCAGCGGCTTGTTGCCCGGTGAACGTATTTGTACGTCACCGATTCAGGCTGTGGTTGAGGGTATGACCGTCCAGGCTGTTACAGAAATTATTTGAACAAAAACATTTTATTCACTGACGCATAGCTTTAACCGAGGCCCGCCTTGAGAACTTCGATTACCTGGTTTATCAGAAATCCTGTTGCCTCCAACCTGTTGATGTTCATACTCCTGGCTGGTGGATTTATTTCCTATTTGAGCCTGAATCAGGAAGAGTTTCCCGACATCGATTTTGGCTTGGTGCAGGTCAGTGTTGCCTATCTGGGAGCGACTCCCGAAGAGGCCGAGACTGGCGTGTGCCTGCGTCTGGAAGAGGCTCTGGAAGCCGCCGAAGATATTGAGCAAATGACCAGTACTGCCCGCGAAGGTGGCTGCGATGTGACTCTACGACTGACCACTGGTGCCGATCTTAACCGCGTGCTGAATGACATCAAAGGCAAGGTCGACGCCATCTCCACGTTCCCCACAGAAACCGAAAAGCCAATCGTGCGCGCCTTCACTTCATCCGGCAACGTCATGACCTTGGCACTGTCTTCGAATACCAGTGACGCCGTGCTGAAAGCTGAAGCCGAAACGATACGCAATCAGATTCTCGATCTGGATGGCATCTCCACGGTAAACATTCAATACATTCGACCCTTTGAGATTGCTATCGAAGTGTCGGAGTACACGTTGCGTCAATATGGTCTTACGCTGGACCAGATCTCCCGCGCCATCGACCGTGCCTCGCTCGATTTGCCTGGCGGCACGCTGCGGACCAATTCCGGCGAGATTCTGCTGCGCACCAAGGGTCAGGTATACAGCGGCGCCGAATATGCGGATATCGTGGTGCAGTCTTACCCCGATGGTACGCAGTTGCGCCTGGGTGAAATAGCCACGGTGCGTGACGGTTTCCAGGAAGGCTATATGGACGCACGTATCGATGGCACCAACTCTGCCATCATCGATGTGTTGCGAGTTGGTGATGAAGACATCGTCCAATCCGCACGTCAGGTTAGAGCCTGGATGGAGGCGACTGAATTCGATCTGCCGGAAGGCATGAGCTTGCGCGTGATAACTGACTCAGCTGAGGCTACCCAGCAACGTATAGCAACTGTTGCAAACAATGCATACTCA
>SHZK01000007.1 GCA_009692305.1 Gammaproteobacteria bacterium
GTTAGCTACCGGTGTGCCTGACTCGGCTTGTTTCAGTATCGCCAGTATCTGGCTGTCGCTAAATCGTGATTTTTTCATGCAGAATATCTTCTTACCCTATTATGAGAAAATTCTACTTTAGATGTCAGTTAATTTTGGGGATGATTACCTACCCATTCGCTCTCCGAGATATCGCGCTGGGTGAGGACGGTAATGTATTTGCCATGATGATCGACCGAGTCCTGGAGAACCCGGGTGGTGGTATACCTTATTCCAGTACTGGCAAATGGATGGGATTAATCGATGGCGATGCCAATTTCCTGACTCAGAGCCTGCCATTGGAAGACCCTGTACGCATCGAATACGATCCAGTTCGAGATCATGTATTCCTTGCCACTAATTCCAATCTGGCTACCTTTAACTTCAGCACTATCACGAACAATTTTACTTTCGTGACAGGAACCGATGTTCAGGTAGGTAGTAATTGCACCGATTTCAGTATCTCTCCAGACGGTAATCGACTCGCTTATACCTGCCCGGATGGGAATGACACCCTCAAGAAAGAAACCAGCATTTGGGATATGGATCCGTTAAATTATTTCAATTATGATGGTTCATGGTATCTGGAAAATGCACCACTTAGTGCTGCGTTCAATAACGCTGGTACTATATTGGTAGCATCTGACAATCAAAAGCTTTACTTTTTTGATGTTGTCACGCATTTGTTACTGGAGGATTTCCAGCTGGGATTATTGGAAGGAGAGACGGTCAAGCGTATTCGGTTTTCCAAAGATGGCAAACTGGTAATCATCTCGCTGAGGAATGACATCCGCGTTGCTAACAGCAAATTCCTCTATATGAATACGCCACCCATTAGCGGAACAGCATTACCGTAGTTACCATTACTGCAGGTTAGGCGGTTCCACGTCGTCGTCATCAAACACCGGCTCGCTTGCTATACTGTGTTTCTCCCCGGCCCAGCCACCAAAATCGATGAGCCGGCAGCGTTCACTGCAGAAAGGACGGAATACGTTCTGTTCGCTCCAGATTACCTTTCGCTGGCAAGTTGGGCAATTCACTGATTTTATTGAATTCGTCATTGTGCATTGCCTGCTGCCAATGCCAGATACTTATTGTGTAATGCATGGACAGCAGCTGCCAGCGCACTTATTCCGGTTTCATTCACGATAACATCGTCGGCATACTGCAATCGGTCAACGCGCGACATCTGTGTCGCCATAATGGCGCGGATAGTGGTCTCGTCATTGTGATCTCTCTGCATGGCGCGCTGTAGCTGGGTTTTTTCAACCACATCCACCACCAGTACTCGATTGACGAGTTTATGTTGTTCGGTTTCCAGTAACAACGGCGACTCAATGATGCAGTAGCTCGATGCGCAGTTCGCAATTCGATTTTGCATAAGTTTGGCGATCAATGGATGCAACAGTGTTTCCAGCCAGAGGCGTTCCTGCTCATCTGCGAAAACAATCTGACGTAGTTCGCTGCGTTTAAGGTTGCCTGCGTCATCGAGTATGTCGCCGCCGAAATGCAAGGCAATTTGCATAATTGCATCGCTGCCAGCTACCACAACTTCTCGAGCAAGAGAATCTGAATTGATAACCCTTACGCCCTTGTTTGCGAACAGTGTAGCGACTGCGCTCTTGCCGCTGCCGATACCACCAGTCAAACCAACTACGAACACGCCGGTGTCTCCTAACCAACCATGGAGTTGTAGTACAGGGCGTTAATCTGTGGACCCCAAATCAGCATAATGAAGCCAGCGCCAGCGAGATAGGGCCCAAAGGGCATGGGCACAGATTTGTCCCGTCCCTGCAGCACAATCATGAACAGCCCGAAAATGGCGCCGACCAGAGAAGACAGAATAATAATTGGTAACAAGCTTTGCCAGCCCATCCACGCACCCAATGCCGCCAGCAATTTGAAGTCACCGTACCCCATGCCTTTCTTGCCGGTTGCGAGTTTGAAGATCCAATAAAATCCCCATAGCACGATATAGCCAGCCATGGCTCCAGCAACGGCGTCAAAAAGTGTTACGCCGAATCCGAGATCCAGAGCATTCACCAGCAAACCCAGCCACAGCAGAGGCAGTGTTATGTTGTCTGGTAACAATTGGTGATCGAAATCAATCAGCGTTAACGCGATAAGCGACCAGGTTAAAAACAGGAGCGCTAGTGTCAGCCAGGTAAAGCCAAAACTAATCGCAACGAGCCCGGAGAGCACGCCTGTGACAAATTCAACAGCAGGATAGCGCAGGGAAATTTTGGTTTTACATTGGGAACATTTCCCTGCAAGTACAACGTAGCTAATCACAGGTATGTTTTCCCAGGGCCTGATCTTGTGGTTGCAATTAGGGCAGTGTGAGCCCGGTTTTTGTAGATTAAACACGGCAAATTTGGCGGAAGACTCATTCGCATCAGGTGTCGTATTGTCTATTTCGAGATACTCGCAATACTGGGCACGCCAATCGCGTTGCAACATTATGGGGAGTCGGTAAACGACAACATTGAGGAAGCTGCCCACCAACAACCCCAGTACGACACAAATGATTATGACGAGCGAGAGGCTGGAGTTGAGCAGTTCAATGATTGCCATGCTTGATTGCGGCGCTTACATCACTGCGCCGAGCTGGAAGATCGGCAGGTACATCGCGATCATCAAGCCACCGACGAGCACGCCGAGTACGGCCATGATCATCGGTTCCATCAGGGAAGTGAGTCCATCCACCGCGTTGTCGACTTCAGCTTCATAGAAAACGGCACACTTGTCGAGCATGCCATCGAGGGCGCCCGACTCTTCACCGATACCGACCATCTGCGTAATCATCACCGGAAACAGGGTGGTGTTCTTGATGGCGAAATTAAGTTGCTGACCTATTGTCACATCATCGCGAATTTTTAAAGTTGCCGTGGAATAAACCACATTGCCAGTAGCGCCTGCCACCGACGTCAGCGCGTCCACCAGAGGCACACCTGCAGAGAATGTGGTAGAGAGGGTGCGAGTATAACGCGCAAAACAGCGGCTCTTGAGAATTGGCCCAACAATCGGCAATTTGAGTGAAACTCGATCAAGCACATCCCGAATCGCCGCTGAGCGGACTTTCGCTTCCCCAAACGCATAGCCCAAAATAACTCCACCAATAACCACCTTCCACCAATGGGCAATCGCGAAATCGGACGCGTGCAAAACCAGCAAGGTAAATGCCGGCAATTCGGCGCCAAAGCTGGAAAACGTTTCCGCAAATTGCGGAACTACTTTAACCAGTAGAATGCCGGTAACAATAAGTGCTACTGCAACAACGCCGATTGGGTAGTTCATGGCTTTCTTGATCTTGGCCTTCAATGCCTCAGATTTTTCTTTATATGTAGCCAGACGATCCAGCATGGTCTCCAGCGCGCCAGACGCTTCGCCGGCATCTACCAGGTTGCAGAACAGGTCATCGAAATAACGGGGGTGCTTGCGAATACAGTCTGCGAAATTATTACCGGCAGCGAAGTCGTCACGAATCTGCATAACCAGAACCCGCATGGATGGATTCTCCAGAGATTCCCCAACGATTTCGAATGACTGCACCAGCGGTATGCCAGACTTCATCATGGTGGCCAGCTGGCGCGTAAAAATCGCGATATCGCCAGGCCTGATCTTCTGTTTCCTGGGGCCGAATATTTCTTTCGATTTGCGCTTCACCTTGGTCGGGTTTACGCCTTGCTTGCGGAGTTGGGCTTTTACCAGGGCCTGACTACCGCCTTGAATCTCGCCTTTGGTCTTTTTCCCGTTCTTGTCTAAACCTTGCCATGAGTAGGTGGTTTGGGCGGCTTCAGTGGCCATAATTTACCTCAACAAGTAGCTGGGAATTTGGTGTTTGGATTACTGTCAGCAAGCTTACCATGTCCGTAACACTATGTATTCAAACAGGTTAAACAAGCCTATTTGCTTCATCGAGGCTGGTATGGCCGCTCGCGACCTGAGCCAGTGCCGACTCGCGTAAATTGCGATAGCCTGCGGCCCGGGCCAATGCAGCTAACTCAATCGGTGTAGCGCCCGCCATGTTAGACTGGGACAGGCTCTCGGCAATGGGAACCACTTCAAAGATCCCTACTCTGCCTTTATAGCCATTCCTGCATTTTTCACAAGCGCCAGCGCGGAACAGTCTGTTGCCAGCAACCTGGCCAGGCTTGAAACCGGCATCACTCAGTACTTTTTCGGAAATGCTTACACTTTCTTTACAATGGGAACACAGTCGCCTGGCCAGACGCTGGGCGATAATCAGGCTCACCGAGGTAGCGAGGTTAAAAGGCGCAATACCCATGTCCAGCAATCTGGTTATGGTTTGCACGGCGGTATTGGTATGCAGGGTAGAGAGCACGAGGTGGCCTGTTTGAGCGGCCTTGAGTGCGGTATCCGCCGTTTCCAGATCACGAATTTCGCCAACCATTATGACATCAGGATCCTGTCTGAGAAATGCACGCAGGGCTGCGGTAAAATTGAAACCTTGCTTCGCATTCACGCTGACCTGGTTGAGACCGTCTATATTTATTTCAACTGGGTCTTCTGCTGTAGCTATATTTCGTTCGGACGAATTCAGGATATTCAATCCGGTATAGAGAGTTACGCTTTTACCGCTGCCAGTAGGTCCGGTGACCATGACCAACCCTTGCGAGCGTTGCAATGCGTTCAGGTAGAGTAACTTCTGCTCAGGCGTAAACCCGAGTGCATCGATTCCGATTCTGGCACTGGCTGAATCCAGCAAACGTAATACGATTTTTTCTCCCCACATTGTCGGTAGGATGTTGACACGGAAATCCATTGCACCCAGCCGGGAAGTTCGAATCTTGATGCGACCATCTTGCGGCAGGCGTGTTTCGGAAATATCCAGTTGCGCCATTACCTTGATGCGCGCTGCGATGCGTCCAGCCAGCCGAATCGGCGGTCGGGTAATTTCTCGCAGAATGCCATCGACACGAAAGCGCACCCGGTATGAACGCTCATATGGCTCAATATGAATATCAGATGCGTCGCTCGCGATTGCATCCAGCAACAGGTTATTAACAAAGCGGACTATTGGCGCCTCATCAATGGCGGCATCCTCCGCCATAACCGGAAGCACTTGTTCAAGGTGAAGAGCCTCCAGCCGGGAATCCTGCCAGTCTTGTTGTAGCGGCTGGCTGGTTTCCTGCCGAGCGATGAATTCCGTAACCGCAGTTTGCAACTGCTCCACAGCAACCAGCACGACATCCAGCAATAATCCCGTGTGGAATTTGATATCGTTCAGACAGCTGCAGTCAGCCGGGTCGCAGATGGCCAGAAACAGGCGATTGGAGCGCTGGAATAGTGGCAGGACTCTATGTTTACGAATTAATTTCAGGTCGATCACTTGTTCTGGACAGCACAAGATGTCGAATACGGCGAGGTCCAGCAAAGGAATTCCGAAAGCACTGACACGGCGCAAATCCGGTGCCGTCCTTGCAGTTGGATCTTGCACAAAAGATCTCTTCACAGCGGCCGCTACAGGAAGTGTTGTGCTGGAACTCGAAGCCGAGTTGCCAGTTTGAGTAGGTCGCGAGTTACCACGGGATATCGACACTAACGGGTGACTCCTCCATGCGCATGGGTCTGAGCGATACCGGTAATTATAGATTATTATTCAGTGAATCCATGTTTAGGGGCATTTTTCCAAAATTGGGGTGAGAGTGTATGAGTCGTTGGAAAGCGGTTGCCATTCATTTTTCCATTAGTCTGGTTGCATTCGCTTTAGTGCTTGCTGTGATTCTGGTTGCTTGGTATCCCGGCATTCTGTTCAGCGTTGACGGTGGCTGGACCGGACTGAGAATTGTAGCTGGCGTCGATTTGGTGCTGGGGCCATTGTTAACTCTGGTCGTATTCAAAACCGGAAAGCCCGGTTTAAAGTTTGACTTGAGCTGCATTGCGATCGCGCAATCAGTTTGCATGGCCATTGGCATATGGATTGTCTATAACGAGCGGCCGGTCGCGCTCGTCTTGGCTTACGATACGTTTTACAGTCTGGCGACGCAGGAGTTCGATGATTTTGGGAAGGATGTTGCCGTGCTGGACAGCTTTCCAGGGAGGGCGCCAAAGTTATTGTTTACCGAATTGCCAGCGAATGATGTGAGCGCCGATATCGAGAATGTGCGCAGCCAGTTTATTGGTGACCCATTATATATCCAGACCGATAAGTACCGCCCCATTCCTCAGGATGAAGCGGATTTAAAACTGGTCTTTCGTCGCGAACAGTCGGTGCGGGCAAGTGTGAGTGAAGAATTTCTGGCGGCGTTGCCAGCTAATTGTATTCTGAGCAAATTCATCTCCGCAGTTACCAGTGGGTACGTCTGTTATGATCAGGAAGCAGGTAAATTGAGCGAGTATTTTGCGAACGAATATGCTGGGGAGGAAGGGGAACCAATCTAGCAAAAACCGCCATTCACGCAAGTGCCACCTGATACCCAGGTAATGGGCGGGTCAACAGTTTCTGCGGCCAGTGTGTAGGTAATTCCGGCCAGGTCAGTGCCATCCGCCCGCCATGTCACGGTAATTACTCCATCAACTACATTAATACCATGGGTAGATGCAGCCTGAGCTTGCGTCGGTGGAATACCGTTAGTGCCGGCATCGACGTCTGCCAGCGAATTGAAACGATCTGCGTGTGCTTGTACCAAGATCGCTGCGCGATAGAAACCGATAGCGAGTATGGCCTCTGAGAAACGCGCGCGATTACGGTAGAGATCATAGGCCGGGAGCGCAACAGAAACGAGGATGCCGATGATGGCAGTGACAATCATGAGCTCAATGAGGGTGAAGCCGGATTGTAGCTTTGACATTGTGCTGACCCTGATCAGTGAGTTGATCTTGTTGCTATAGCTCGCCTAATCGAATATGAAATTTAGCGATGTTGTAGATGCAGAGCCAAGAAAGGTAGTTTTTGTTATTGGAATTTTTAAATGGGTTACTGGCATTTGAAGGAGAGCGAAAGAGATAGCGTGTCAGGTGTTGGTTTGAAGCAGGTGGCATCCATATTTCATTCGGATGCCACCCAATTCAGAGTCCTTAGCCAGGTATTAGCAGAGGCCATTGACCAGACAAGTACCGCCTTCTGTCCACTGCACCGGAGGCACAATACCATTTGGAGTCAGGGAGTAAGTGATACCGTCCATGGCGGAACCATCGTCTTGCCAGGTCATGGTGATAACACCAGCTGCAACAGCAGCGCCGTGAACAGTAGCACCAACAGCAACGTTGGCAGGGATACCCAATACTGATGGAGCCAGTGCAGCAAGGTTAGCTGGGCTACGAGTCTGAATGGCAAGCTCAACTGCAGTCTTGCGTGGAGTCAGGGCCAGAATCAGCTCAGAGAACGCCGCACGGTTTGAGTAGTTTTGATAAGCTGGCAGAGCAACTGCAGCCAAAATGCCGATGATTGCAACTACGATCATAAATTCGATTAGGGTAAAACCTTTTTGTACATTTTTCATTAGTATTCTCCAGTCATTACTTGAAAGTGTAGCGTTGAATTCATCCGTCACATTTGGATAACGGTTGCGAATAACTACTCACGGATTGTGCCAACTTTTTAAAAATATTGTAACTGGCTGATATTTATAGGGAAAATATTTCAGCTGTGAATTGGTGTAGGAATCCAACCGGTGGCTCTTTGAGTGCCGCACGAACCGAGTTGAGAACAATGTGACGAAACACGTCACTTATTGCCCCAAGTAGGTCGCTGATTGCAGCAAAATAGTCAGCTATCTAATAGATATTCATAATATTTTTTTTAAAGACTAGAGGCCGCTATAAAAGCTTGGGTGCTCAAAACAGGCTGAATCTAATGGCAATCAGCACCGCAAAGGCATTAAACCCGGAATATGGAATTCCAGCCGCGCTGTTTGGAGGCGGGCTGTTTGCTTTGCTGTTGGCGCGACGTTCCCCTCTGGTTTGTCTGGACCATCGTTGCAGGACGATTTCTGGAACCTGCAATCGCTCGGTGCTGAGGGTGGGGTCCACAATCTCGTGAACTTTCTGCGCTTTGTCTTCGCCAACGATTCCAGTCCCACCGGGCGCCCACTATCGATACCGTACTTTCTTATCGGTCAGGACTGGCCACCTTATGTACAGGCATTCAAGCACACGAACCTGAAGCTCCATCTGTTAACCGGTGCGCTGACCACGATTGCCATATCGGCAACGCACGCCGTCTGTCTGAATTGCGATGAGCGTCACGCCCGCAGCGTTGCATACAAAGCAATTAAGCTGGCGTTCATTAACCGGGGGCTATGCTTGTCACTAAGATTCAAGCAGCTGATTCCACAGGAATTTTGCTCTTAAGTCGCGTATAGAGCGGTGCTGTGCGACTTGATATAAAAAGCTTTGTAGTTTAAATTGACGCCAAATTTTCAGACACTTGTTTAACCCCGGCATTGCGAGCTCAAACAAACTCGATTAAAGATCATTGAGGAGTAATCTGGAAGCAGGTCAGAGTCGGTTAAATTAATTTATGTAACAAGATTAAGAGGTGAAGATAATTTGTCTTAACCTCGGAGGAATGAATAAATGCGAAAGTTGGTGAAAACAGGTTTGACTCATGCCGTTTTACTGTCAGGGCTGCTTGCAACCCAATTTGCCCTGGCACAGGACAAGACAGTAAAAGATGGAGTATTCACAGCTGCCCAGGTCAGTTCGGGTCAGGTTGTTTATGACAATAGCTGTAAGACCTGCCACAACATGCGCTTCTATCGAGACACGCTCAAATCCTGGGACAAGCAGCCCCTGGTTTTCTTGTGGGAAACAATCATGGGCACCATGCCGGCAGATAATCCGGGTTCGCTGGCGCTTGCTGACTACACTAACGTAATTGCCTATATCCTGTCTGAGAATGGTTTCCCGGCAGGTGAGGAAACGCTGGATCCTGATAACGGCATGGCAGATATATCTATCATCGCGCCGTAACAGTCTGTGCCAGTCAAAAAAATGCCGAACTTGGTTCGGCATTTTTTTGGGGTGAATTTCAGGTTGTTGCCAAAATGAATTGCGAGTCACTCAGGGCATTCCTTGAGTACACGACGGATTTCATTCATATCACTGTTCTCGATGTCCAAGTCGTATTTTTCCGCAATGGCTTCCCATAGCCTTACATACTCGCACTGGAATTCGGCGCGCGGCAGATAGCGGTCGGGTCCGCGGGCCGATTTCCGTTTAATTTCTCTCTGTTCCACCAGCACCAGATTCATAGGGTCGTTGGCAAATTCGAGCTTCTTGTCAGGTTGCCAGCGATCACCGCCGTGGGTATGGGCATACATCAGAGGAATGATGTGATCCAGATCAACCTGGGTCGCGACCTTGAACTCCTTGCCGGTATATTCATCCAGCCACTCGCCGGTACGCACGACGCAATTGCGTGGATTCGTGTAACTAATGGGAGCACGACTGGTAAGCACCAACATCTCCTGGCGAGTAGTCTGGCAGTCATTGTCCCAGTCTTCTTCATAAGCCCAGTCGTCAGTGTTGAAGAATTTCTCGCGATCGCGATGATCCATGAAAAAACTGTCGCGTCCAGTGCGGCCAAATTCAAAGGTATCGGGCATTTCGCAGGCAGTCATATGGCAATGATAGGAGTTGCCGTAGTAGTGACCGCCATTCTGGTCGATGTTGCCAGCGTGTCCAAGCCCGATAGCGGGTAGCGCGCCTAACACGCCGCATAGGAGCAGTTGGTGCAATCGGGAAATTTGCATATATTCTCCGTGCTGCACCGGGCGGCGAGCTTTGCTCGTTGATGCTGGTGCAAGATGCAGTTGCAATGCGTTTAAGGTCAATCGGTACAAATTTATTCAGACTCTTTCCGGCTGATTTGAATCGATGAGCAGCGTAAAATCTATCGCGTGACAATGCTTGGTCAAGGATCCAATCGAGATGCAGTCTACGCCAGTTTCTGCGACTTTTACCAGTGTGTCTTCATTGATTCCGCCTGAAGCCTCCAGTCGCAGGCGTGACTGGTTAAGAGCTACCGCGGCGGTGATATCGTCGAGCGAAAAATTATCGAGTAGCACGCTATCGGCACCACCGGCGATTGCCTGTTCCAATTGCTCCAGGTCCTGTACTTCAATTTCTACTGGTTTGTTCAGGCCCAGTGACCTGGCCCTGGCAATTGCAGCGACGATGCCACCAGCAGCGGCAATGTGATTTTCCTTGATCAGAAAAGCATCAAACAATCCTAGCCGGTGATTGCTACAACCACCCAGCCGCACCGCATATTTTTGGGCCATGCGTAATCCGGGCAGGGTCTTGCGGGTGTCCAGCAGTGTGACTCTGGTGTGCTTTACCAGATTGGCATAGTGTCGACTTACCGTGGCCGTGCCGGAAAGGGTTTGCAGAAAATTCAGAGCAGTGCGTTCGCCAGTCAGTATCGAGCGCGCTGCACCTGAAATCTCCAGTATCGAGTCGCCAATTGCAATACTGGCGCCTTCTGCTTTGAGCCAACGCAATTGCAATTCCGGATCAACCATATTGAACGTGGCGTCCACCCAGCGCTTGCCACAGAGTACCGCGGCTTCCTTGCACAGGATTTGCGCGCGCACCTGTGTAGCAGGGTTGATCAGGCGTGCGGTGATATCACCAGCGCCAAGGTCTTCAGCCAGTGCGAGTCGTACAATGTCGGCAACATTCAACAAAAAATCTGGTGAGTTTATGGGCATCAGTATTCCGGTACCTGGCGTAAGGTGAGCCGGGCTCCCTGTTGCGTAAACTCTATCTGGCGCAAGGCACTCATCCCCAACAAAATAGTATCTCCGTCCATGGTGGGCGTGATACTGGCATTGATATTGTGCAGCACGATATTACCGAGCTCCAATTTATCTACTCGTGTTGAATACACCGCAACTGTGCCGTTGGCAGTTGCTGCGCTCGACTTCACTCCAAGCGGCAAACGCGCCAGCTGCGCGATACCCGCCGGAATTGCTACGTCTGTTGCTCCCGTATCAAGCAGAAAAGTAACTGGCACAGAATTTAGCAGGCCATTCGCCACATAGTGACCCTGATGATTTTGCTCCAATACAACTTCGCGAATCCCGGACGCAGTTTGCATAGATTCCGGTCGTTGATTTGGGTTGCTCTGGCGCGCGAGCAAGCTATCGAAAAAGTAGGTGAGCGCAGCCAGACCTAAGGCAATGCTCGCGATGAGCATTCCCTGTCCGATGTTTTTTCCTGGGGTTGGCGGTAGCGGCGAGGACACCGCAGAATTATGACCCAAGCCTTCTCGAATAGAAAGTTGTGACAGGGATCATGTTTCTGTCAGCATTTAATTGAATTAACTCACTGATACTAAAGAGTATTTTTCTGGACTGCCAGCAATGTGAACGGGGGTCAAACTGCAGCTGACGTGGCAGTGCTATAAGGCACTTGAGTCAAAGTGAAGGCAATAGCAGTAAACATCATGGCAGCAGTAACAGTTATCGACCGAAAAACTCGAAAGCTCGCAGGTCCGGGCCGTCGCGAACTCGCAGTAATGGAAGCTGCCCGCACGCGCGCTCGCGTGCAGATGGGAATACTTAGCAGAGATTTTTTCGATGCCACGGATGACTTTCTGTTCACCAGTGGCAGCAAGGGGCAGTTCACTGCAGACTCGAACTACCTGAAAGCGATGCGTGAACTGCGCACCAAGCAGAGTCTGTTTGAAGACGCGTTGCTGCAGCTGACTGCCTCAACCCTGTTCGTCAGTAGAACCAATGCTGACCGCGGTGCTCCCGGTTATGCCAAACATCTGATTGATCGCCACGCCGAAATTTACGCAATGCTGGAAATTGATCTGGCATTGCAGGCGATGGGACGCAAGGCAGACAAATACTATGCTCCTTCCAGTCAGCAGTTAGATGCGCTGTTTGCACGCTTGAATTTTTCGGGTGGCATAGTGCTGCAGCGCTTCGTTTTGGTGGAAGCCTGCTTATGGGCATTCGGTGAAGCCCAGCGAGTATTTGCACTGCCGCTGGATATACGCCTGATTGTTATCAAACTATTTGAACAACACTTCTTGCTGCAACTGGGAACCCTGTTCCAGGATGTAATCGAATTAACCAAGCATGTGCTCGTAAATGGCTCAGTGGATGAGCAATTCCTGATTCCGTGGCAGTTGCAGAAGGGCGCGGCTGGTAGTACTGAATATCAGCACACCAGCATAATGATCCCCGCAAGTGGCAGCGCAGTCACAAATAGCGCAACGCAAACCATTGAGCTCACAGTTGATGCTGCACTGGCAGCATACTGTGCGCTGCCGAACCTGCCGGAATTTGTTGCACAAATGTTGCGCTGCCAATGGCGCACGGTGCTGTTTTTGATCGGCATGCATCGAGGTTGCAGCGGATCTGAGTGGCACGCAGCAACTGCTACTATGCAGAAGTTGGCAGAATGTACTTCTGACCAGGCAGAAATTTCCACACCAGCACTGGCGGCATTACTTGAGCAAATACGCAACGGTTTTGCAATGCTGCAATTGCCAGAATCGCAGCAGGCAGATTTCGAGCAGCAGGTGCACGACTGGTTGCATCAACAATCCACACTGAAGGCAGCGTCGAAAGTGAGTGGTGCTGATGTAAATGGGGAAATTATTGCGGAGTCATCGCTCAGTCCCAGTGGCAAGAAAATTCTGGATAACGCCGATCTGGACGAAATAGCCAACCTGCTTGGGACTGACCATGGGGGCTTGTCAAAATCAGCGGTGGAGAAGGAATTTATGGATTGCTTGCCTGCAATCGATCGCTTGCGAGAAGAGACTGTGGTTGATTACAAAATTGATGGAATTTATCAGTCATGTTATTTGCAAAAAAAATCCAGCCAAGCCGGGGATGTTCAATATTACCGATCGCCACACGAAAACGACTATTAGCAGAAGCAGACTTGGCCTTGCTATATCTCTGCACGAAGGAGCGCTCAAATTGCCTGCAAAGGCATCCGGTTCGGCCGCATCCCCCAAAAAGCCAGTAAATCCCAGCACTTCACGGTTGCCGGAATGAGGCAACAGTCGCAAGGTCCTCGTTCAACTTCGTAGCCACGCCTCAGCCGTCCAGCACTTTCTGATAAATTCCATTCTGGCCACGTGTCAGTGCCAATCATGTTGTGTGATACCATTAAACAAATTTTCACTAGACACGGTCAGGCATGCAGCAGACTCATCTGGACTATGCAATTGAGAATGGCGTGCTGGGCTGCGCCAGGCAATTAATTTCCCCGAATCAGAGTGATCGTTCAGCGCAGCAGGATGTGAGTCTTCTGGTGATTCATAACATCAGCTTGCCGCCAGGCGAGTATGGCTCTCACTACATAGAGCAGTTGTTTTGCAACACTCTCGATCCTGAATTGCATCCGTATTTCCGCGAAATCGAACATCTCAGGGTTTCTGCACATTTGCTCATCCACCGCTGCGGAGCCATCACGCAGTTTGTAGCATTTGATAAAAAGGCCTGGCATGCAGGCGAATCCTCGTTTTGCGGTCAGGTGAACTGCAATGATTTTTCCATTGGCATCGAGCTTGAAGGCACTGATTATGAGTCATTCACAGATGCGCAATATACGGTCTTGACGGACATATCGAATCGTCTGATGCTGGCCCATCCACGCTTGATTTTGGATAGGATTGTGGGGCACAGTGACATAGCGCCTGGGCGCAAGACAGACCCGGGACCTTGTTTTGACTGGGTGCGCTTCAAGTCAGCGTTGGGGAACTCAATGCAGTTAAAAACTGACGGGAACGAGTGACAGTATGTACTTTCTGGTTATCCTGATTTGCCTGACTGTTAACTATGTTTGGCTGAAAGACCTAGATCGACTCAACGATTCCTGGTTCTTTAAGTTTTATGCTCAGGTTGAACATCTCACCGCTAAATCTGCGCCAAAACTAACCCACAGTTGGTGGCTACCGTTATTGATTGTATATGCGGTGCCGCTGTTGGTGGTTGCAGCTCTAATTCTATTTCTGCAAGACATCTTCTTTGGCATCGTCGTTATGCTTGTGCATCTTTTGGTGCTTTTAATTGCCTTCGATCGTAAGCAACCGGGAAAACTGGCTAGTGATTTTCTGGTGTTATGGAAGCAGGGTGACCTGGCCGCCTGTGCGCACTATCTGGAGCGGGAAATGGCCACAACTGCAGTAGATCTCGCTGCAACAACAGATAGTGCGGCACTGGCCGCATGTTTCAGCAAGCAGCTAATCTATCGCTGTTTCGAGAAAATGTTCGTGATGTTGTTCTGGTATATGGTCGCAGGGCCACTGGGTGTGGTTTTTTGTTATGTGACCTACCAACTGCGAGATAGCCGCACCGGCGAAGCTCCGGAAAAAGTCCGACATACGAATCAAATATTGCTGAGGGTGCTCGAATGGGCACCGATGCGCCTACTAGTGTTGAGTTTCTCTCTGGTTGGTAATTTCGTGAAGTGCTTCGCTCGCTTGCAGGAAATATTCTGGGACTTCAGCCTGGACGCTGATTACGCCGCGCTGTTACATGATTTTTCCGATGCGGCCCTCAGTGGTACCGAGCAGGAAGCAAAGCAGGAAGAGCAAGCACAAGCAAACCGGGAAGCGGTGCAGCGTGCTCGCATCGCGGGCGAGATCGAACAGTTACAGGCGTTGCTTGAGCGTAGCCAGCTCATCTGGCTGTGCGTACTGGCATTGATAACGGTATTTGGTATCAACAATTAATGCCGGCTGCAGGGCAGTGTGCGTACGCAAATCAGACGCTGCCCGAGAGCCACCCGCACAATTACCTTCGAGCTGGACGCAGGGAAAATGTAGTTTTTCGCGATACCGTGCAGTGTTCTGCCTATTACGCCGCTGATGATAAGGCACGTTGCAGATTCAACTTGTTAAAAAATAAAGAGAAAAAGTCAGGAAAAGATTTTTCTGTAACACTGGAGCGATGTAGTATTACTACATATATCTATATAAATCCGTAGATTAGCGCACTTTCCTCCGGTAAAATGCAGCCACTTTGTAAATTAATTACATAAATCGTTTGCGCCAGTTCTGCTGGCTCACATGGGATTTCGCAATGAGTGACAAGAATGATTTGAACCCTGAAGAAACCAGGGAATGGTTGGAAGCATTACATTCAGTAATCGACGCAGAAGGTATTGAGCGCGCCCATTATCTCATTGGCCAACTCTCAGAACGAGCTACACGAACCGGCAGCTATTCACCTATAACAGCCCTCAACACCCCGTATCGGAATACCCTTGCCACACTAAATGAAGAGCGCATGCCGGGTGACATGTTCATGGAGCGGGAAATTCGCGGCATTATCCGCTGGAACGCCCTGGCGATGGTGATGCGTGCCAACATGCACCATGCGGGAATTGGCGGGCACATTTCTACATTTTCCTCCGCAGCGACCTTGTATGACGTGGGGTTCAACTATTTCTTTCGCGGCCCCAATGCAGAAAACGAAGGTGATTTGATCTATTTTCAGGGCCACTCTTCACCGGGAATTTACGCTCGCTCCTTCATTGAAGGGCGCCTCGATGAAACGCAACTGGATAACTTCAGGCAAGAAGTGTCCGGCAATGGCCTCTCGTCGTATCCGCATCCCTGGCTCATGCCGAATTACTGGCAGTTCCCAACAGTTTCCATGGGATTGGGTCCAATCACCGCGATCTATCAAGCCTATGTCATGAAGTACCTGAGTGCGCGTGGACTATTGGCAGCGGGTGACCGCAAGGTGTGGGCATTCCTCGGCGACGGCGAGACTGACGAACCGGAATCATTAGGCGCTATCAGCAAGGCTGGCCGTGAACGACTGGATAATCTCATCTTCGTCATCAATTGTAATTTGCAGCGCCTGGATGGTCCGGTGCGTGGTAATGGCAAGATCATTCAGGAGCTGGAAGGCGTATTCCGTGGCGCTGGCTGGAACGTCATCAAGGTGGTCTGGGGCCGGCATTGGGATGCCTTGTTGGCAGCCGACACTGACGGCTTGCTGCAGGCGCGCATGGACGAAGTGGTAGATGGTGAATACCAGAATTACTGGAGTCGCGGTGGTGCATATACCCGCGAGCACTTCTTTGGCAAAAGCCCGGAATTGCTGAAAATGGTCGAGCATTTGTCCGATGATGACATCATGGCGCTGAATCGTGGTGGCCATGACCCATACAAGGTCTATGCCGCTTACGCACAGGCAGTGAAAGCGAATGGCAAGCCCACGGTGATTCTGGCTAAGACCGTCAAAGGTTATGCCTTCGGCGGCGGAGCTGAGGCGCAAAATACCACTCATTCCGTGAAAGAGCTGGATATTGAATCGCTGAAAAAATTCCGGGATCGTTTCGGTATTCCAATCAAAGACGACAAATTGGCTGAAGTACCTTATTACCGGCCCGCAGCAGATAGTCTGGAATTAAAATACATGCGCAAGATGCGCGAACCGCTCGGCGGTGCAGTACCGCAGCGTCGGACTGAAACCACCGCGTTGACTGTGCCCGGGCTTGCCGCATTCGAAAATCAAACCAAGAGCAGTGGTGACAGGGAAATATCAACAACCATGGCCTTTGTGCGCTTGTTGTCTACGCTGTGCAAGGACAAGGAAATCGGGCAGCGCGTAGTTCCCATCGTGCCAGATGAGGCGCGAACTTTTGGCATGGAAGGCATGTTCC
This sequence comes from Gammaproteobacteria bacterium, assembly GCA_009692305.1. Classification (GTDB taxonomy): domain Bacteria; phylum Pseudomonadota; class Gammaproteobacteria; order Pseudomonadales; family Pseudohongiellaceae; genus UBA9145. Next base: position 16,633 of record SHZK01000007.1, read on the forward strand.
GGCAGATGGGTATTTATTCTTCCGTAGGACAATTGTATGACCCATCTGACTCCAATCAGATCATGTACTACCGAGAGTCAAAAGACGGTCAGATGCTGGAAGAAGGCATCACAGAGTCCGGCGCCTTCTCTGCCTGGCTGGCGGCGGCGACCTCGTATAGTGTGAATAACTATCCCCTGGTGCCATTCTATATCTATTACTCTATGTTTGGGTTTCAGCGCGTAGGCGATTTGTGCTGGGCGGCAGGTGATTCCCAGGCGCGCGGATTTTTGATCGGCGCCACCGCAGGACGTACTACCTTGAATGGGGAAGGACTGCAGCACCAGGACGGCCACAGTCACATTCTTGCGGGCACCATTCCAAATTGTGTCACCTATGATCCGACCTACGCCTACGAGCTTGCCGTTATCGTGCAGGATGGACTGCGTCGCATGTACGAAAACAAAGAGTCGGTGTTTTATTACATCACTACGATGAATGAAAACTATTCCCATCCTGAACTGCCCAAAGGCAGTGAAGAAGGCATCATCAAGGGCATGTATTTGCTGGAAGACGGTGGCAACAAGTCCTACAAGGTAGCGAAACTCAGGAAAGGCAGTAATGACATGCGTGTGCGACTGCTGGGTAGCGGTACGATTCTGCGTGAGGTGCGCAAAGCAGCCGAGATTTTACGTAACGAATATCAGGTGGTGGTTGATGTATGGAGCGTAACCAGCTTCAATGAGCTGCGTCGAGAAGCGCTGGCAATTGGGCGGGAGAACATGCTCAACCCCGACAAAAAACCACAGATCCCCTATATCACGCAACAACTTGCCAGGCAAAAAGGGCCGGTTATCTCGACCACCGATTACATGAAATCCTACTCCGACCAGATCAGGGAATATGTACCCGACAGTTTTCGCGTGCTGGGCACCGACGGCTTTGGACGCAGCGATACACGCGAACAACTGCGCCACCACTTTGAAGTCGATGCGAAGTTCATCGTGCTTGCCGCATTGACCGAACTCAAGGATCGGGAATTGGTGACGGGCAAAGACATTTCTGACCATATGAAGAAAACCGGCATAAGCTCAGACAAAACCAATCCGCTGCTGCAGTAGCAGCGGATTAACACCATATAACAACGAATCAGGAGCAGGCTCCGGTGGCAATTGAAACAATTAAAGTACCCGATATTGGTGATGCCAAAGAAGTCGAAGTAATTGAGTTGCTCGTGTCGGTCGGTCAGTCCGTTGCCGAAAATGACTCGTTGCTGGTATTGGAAAGCGACAAGGCCGCCATGGAAATTCCGGCGCCTATGGCGGGTGTAGTGAAGAGTATTCTGGTTAATCTCGGTGACCAGGTGACAACCGGCAGTGAAATGCTGACGCTTGAAATTGCGGATGTAACTGCTGCAGCAAAAGCGTTGCCAGCAAAGCCGGCAACCGTTGCCGCCGCCCAGCCTGCGGCCAAGGCGGCTGAAAAGAGTATCGCGCCCGCATCTGCCCCAGCGCCCGCAGCGCAAGCAGCAGCTGCACAGACCATTGCTGTGCCTGATCTCGGTACCGATGATGAGGTTGAAGTCATTGAAGTGCATGTTCAGGCCGGCGATAAAGTTGCCCTTGAAGACGCACTCCTCACACTCGAATCAGACAAAGCCGCTATGGATGTGCCGGCGCCTCAGGCTGGCACCATAGAATCAATATTAGTAAAAGTAGGCGACAAGGTTAAAACTGGAACACCTTTCGCGAAGCTTATCGGTGCCGGAACGACAGCATCTGCCGCGCCGGCACCTGTTGCGGCTCCAGCAACAGCCGCGTCAGTGAATGCGCCAGCAGCCACTGCGATGGTCCCGAAAAATTCGGTGCGGCCATATGCCGGACCTGCTGTGCGCAAACTCGCGAGAGAATTGGGAGTAACACTTGGCGAGGTCAAAGGCACGGGGGCCAAATCCAGAATATTGAAAGAGGATATTCACGAATTCGTGAGGGCGCGAATCAATGCACCTGCAGGCAGTAACACTGCAACAATCGCTGCAATCCCTGACATTGATTTCAGCCAGTTTGGTGATATTGAACAAGTGCCGCGTTCCAAGCTGCAGCGCCTGACCGCCATCAATATGCATCGCAGCTGGACTGCTGTGCCGCAAGTGGCCCAGTTTAACGAAGCCGATGTTACTGATCTGGAAGAATTCCGGGAGAGCTTGAAGCTTGAAGCTGAGCGCAGGGGTACCAAGCTCACTTTCATGCCGTTTCTGCTGAAGGCTTGCGCCAGAACCCTGCGGGAATACCCGCAGTTCAATGTGTCTCTACACTCATCTGGTGACTATGTAATTCAGAAAAAATACGTGCATATCGGCGTGGCTGTCGCGACTGAGGCCGGATTGGTAGTACCTGTTATCAGAAACGTCGATCAGAAATCAATCTGGCAATTAGGCGATGAAGCTGCCGAGCTAGCAGACAAGGCGAAGCAACGCAAATTGAAGCCGGAAGACATGCAGGGCGCATGTTTCACAATTTCCAGTTTAGGAGCCATTGGTGGCACTGGATTTATTCCAATCGTGAACGCACCTGAAGTAGCCATACTTGGTGTCGGCAAAACGCAGATCAAGCCGGTATACATAGACGGGCAATTCGTACCGCGCAAAATGCTGCCATTCACATTGTCCTATGATCACAAGGCAGTAAACGGTGTAGACGGTGGTTTGTTTGCTACATACCTGGCAAAACTGCTCGCTGATATAAGGCACCTGGCCCTCTAGATCAGCGCCTGGCTGCCACTGGCCGAGCCAGGCTCTGTTGGTAATGCAGGGTAATATAAGTGCATATTTCCTGCAGTCAGTTTGCGCATTTCGCAATCATAAGCCGCGGACAGCGCAGTCTCAGTCAGCACCTCATCCTGCTTGCCGAACACAACATTGCCATCTCCCAACAACAGAATAAATCGATCGCAGAAGCGTGCGGCGAGATTGATGTCGTGGGTGGCCATCAACACACAGGCAGACTGTTGGTGAAGTTGTTGTTCCAGAGCGGACAGCAATTTTACCTGGAAGGCAAGATCAAGATGGTTGCTCGGTTCATCCAGCAAGTACACGGTAGGTGCTTGCGCAAGCAACATAGCCAGGGCCACGCGCTGCTTCTCTCCACCGGAAAGGGTATCTATCTGTCGCTGCGCGAATGCCTCCAGATCAAGACTGCGCAATGCAGCTTGCGCAAATTCCATGTCGCGTGGATGGTCCAGTAACAGCGAATGCGCGTGCGGATGTCGACCTATTAGTACGGTTTCCAACACCGTGCTTGGCATGGCATGCATGCCTTCCTGGAATAGTATCCCGAGATATTTGGCGAGTTCCTGCCGTTTGGTATTTCGCAAGGATTTATTATTCACCAGAATCTCGCCGGCGCTGGGTTGGTGCAATGCCAGCAGCGAATGCAGCAGCGTTGTCTTGCCAACACCATTCTTGCCAAGTAATGCCCAGCGCTCATTTGGATTGATCGTCAGGCTTAAATCTCGACACACGGTCTTGTTGCCGATTTCAATGGTGAGGGAACGCAATTCAAGACAAGACATGGCTATTTTCTGATGGTGCTACGAAGAATGATCAGGAATGCAGGAACGCCAATAATTGCAGTCACTACACCTACTGGTAATTGTTGCGGGGCCACCGCAGTTCTTGCGATGCTGTCTGCGATAACGAGAAAGCTTCCGCCCAGCAGAGCGGAACCAGGAATCAGTATGCGATGGTCCCTTGCGCCTAACAACCTCAACATGTGTGGTACTACCAGACCTACGAATCCTACTGATCCAGCTATTGTAACTGCGGTTGCGGTCAGCAGCGATGCAGAAAAGTACAGTGCAATGCGCAATGAATTTATCTCTATTCCGAGGCCAGTGGCTACCAGTTCGCCCCGAATCAGTACATTGAGCGAACGACTGGCAAGTAACCCGAACACGATACCGGCAATTAACAAGAGATAGTGGCCACCGCCAACGCTGCTCTGGCTCAGATCTCCCATCAACCAGAACAACATGCTTTGCACGTTGTTGGTTGAACTGGTGGTGAGCAAGATGTTTATCACCGCGCCCCAACCGGCAGAAATGACGACACCGGTTAGCAGTAAACGAGTAACGGACCAGCGCCCAAATTTGTTGGCAATACCGAATACCAGCAGCACCGAGACCAGTGCGCCGACGAAGGCAGTGCTCGATAACCACCAGCCACCTAGTCCAAATAATATGGCAGCCAGAGCGCCAACAGCAGCACCGCCTGATATTCCCAGTATATAAGGATCGGCCAGCGGGTTTCGCAACAGCACCTGCATGATGACGCCAGCGAGCGCCAGCATGCCGCCAGTGGTGAATGCAGCGAGTGTGCGCGGCAGACGAATTTCGCGCAGCACCTGTCCGGACAATGTATCACTGGGTTGCAGCAATTCATTTATGAGTTCAGGAAATGGTAGCTCGACGCTGCCACTCAAGAGTGACAAAAGGATGCTCACCAATGCGAGCATCACCAGTGCTGTTAACAGTAAATAGTACCTAGAGGCTATCAATGCTCGTCTCTTGCGATTTTGCTAACAAAGTTTGCTGATTCGCTAGCGCACGAATCGGTGGAAATTTCGGGGCACAGCCCATTGCAGGTGATTTATACGACGTGGGCAATTAAATGTCGAAAGCTTTCTGGCGACTTTGCCGATTGGTGGTTGCTCTACAGTCTGGGCTGACAAATGCAATTGGAGCCCGCTGCATACTGCTTAAGTTAATCAACAGGTGGTGCTAGACTTCATTCATGGGGCAGATCAGAACTGTTGGGGCAATCCGAAGGGGAGAACGCACTAATGCCGTCGTTTGATGTAGTGTCAGAAGTAGATATGCATGAAGTCAACAATGCAATTGATCAGGCAAGCCGGGAAGTGGGCACGCGCTTCGATTTCAAAGGTATCGATGCCAGCTTTTCGTTGAGTGAAAACTCCGAAATAGTGGCTATTGCGCAAGTGGATTTCCAGATACGGCAAATGCTGGAAATTCTCCGGGCCAAGCTGGTCAAGCGTGGGGTTGATGTAAAGAGCCTCGAGGAAGGTGAGATCCAGCTGAGTGGTCAAAAAGCCACGATGCATGTAAAAGTGCAGCAGGGTATCGAATCAGAATTGGCGCGCAAGATCGTCAAGCTGGTGAAAGAGTCAAAGATCAAGGTGCAAACTGCGATTCAGGGAGAGAAACTGCGGGTTAACGGGAAAAATCGGGATGATCTTCAGCAAGTAATCGCCTTGTTACGGGAAGCGAATCTCGGCGTGCCACTGCAATACAATAATTTTCGCGACTAGTTGCCTCGCCATCTTTTACAGGGCCATCTTTTACAGGACCACCTATGTCGGCAGTTGAAAGCAGAGCACAACACGGATGGAGCGCCTGGCTGCCCAAGAGTGTCCAGCCTTATGTTGAAGCGGCGCCCTTGGCCGCATTTTTTCTGGGCTTGTCTTCAGGTTTTCCATTCGCCCTGATCGGGGCAACTTTGACTACACGTTTGGCGCAAGATGGCATCACGAAAAGTGCAGTCACGGCGTTCGCCTTAACCTTTCTCGCCTATAATTTTAAATTTTTGTGGGCGCCGCTCGTCGATAACTTTAAGTTGCCCTTTATAGGACGTTTTGGGCAGCGCCGTTCCTGGCTTTGGTGCATCAGTGTGCTGGTGATTCTGGCGGTTACATTTCTGGGCGTGGCTGATCCTAATCAGGCCTTGCTCACGGTAGCCATCGCTGCCATCACGCTGGGGATTGCTGGTGCTACCCTGGATATCATTATCGATGCGTATCGCATTGAACTATTAGAGCCGCACCAGCTCGGCGCGGGCTCAGGCATGTCGCAATATGGCTGGCGCATTGGGTCAGCAGCAACGGGAGCACTGGCCTTGCTTATGGCCAGCAGCTTTGGCTGGTCGGTCGGCTATATCACTTGTTCGGTATTTGCCATGCCGGCAATTCTCGTTGGAGTGTTCATGGGAGAACCCAAGCGACATCTTGAACCGGTCGCGATTAAAGGCGTGCTAAATGTCCTCGTGGAATATTTCAGTCCGCTGCTTGAATTTGTAAAGCGCAAGGGTGCCTGGGTGCTGCTGTTTTTCATACTAATTCACAAGGTTGGTGACACGTTGGCGAATCTCACCCTGCGGCTGCTGTTTAACGATTTAGGTTTCAGTAATGAAGAAATTGCGTTTTACGATGTTGGCTTCGGGTTTGTAGCTTTTCTCGCCGGTATATTTGTTGGCGGTATTTTGTATACGCGTATGGGCTTGAAGCACGCGGTCTTGATCAGTTTGATTCTAATGGCGGTTTCCAATTTCGGGTTTGCTGCATTGGCGTTAGTGGGGCATACGAATTGGGGCATGGCGGCAGTGATTGGTTTTGAGAATTTCGCCAGTGGCATAGGCGGTGTAACCGTAGTGGCATACATGTCAGCGCTGTGTAACTTGCGCTTTACGGCGACGCAATATGCCTTGTTGTCGGCGTTAGCCAGTATCGCGGGCAGATTTCTTACTGGAACCATGGCGGGCGGGCTGATTGAGGCGATGGGCTATGTTAATTTTTATTTACTCACCACAGTCATCGCATTTCCTGGCGTCTTTCTCTTTTGGTATATGATTCGCAGCGGTCTGGCGGATGTTTCCCTCGGCAGTGCCGCGAGGAAAAAATAGCGCAGCGAAAGCTTAGAAGCTGGATTTTTACCGCGATTCGTCTCCCGCCTGGGTTGGCAACCAACCGTATTTTTTCAGCGAGAAGCGGCCATTTATGAACACGATGTCTTCCGCTTCGAGCCGTGATTTTTGTGTTTGATACTGAATACTGTCACGGGGGAAAGACAGTCTGCCCTGTGCATTAACAACGCGAAACCACGGCAGTTTTGTACCGGCCGGCAAATTTTTCAGCACATAGCCTACATAGCGACCGTAGCCGGGCAGATCAGCCAGTTTTGCAACCTGACCGTAACTCAGCGCCTTGCCTGCGGGTATACGGTAAATTACCTGCCAGATTTTTTCCTGATTAGTCATCTGCCGGTCTTGGCCTGTGCGCAGGCAAGGAAGTAGGTCGCGGTATCATGATAAAGTGGTCCCTCGCGGCGTCATGCCAGATTTTTGCTGCAGTATAAAATAGTACAGGAATTACCCATGCGTTTGCTCGCTCTCTGCTTTATCGTGGTGCCACTAACCGAGATGATGCTGTTGTTTGCGGTTAGCGATCGCATCGGGGCTTGGGCTACGCTGGCATTGGTGGTGGCCACGGCCATCATTGGCGTGCAAATTCTCAGGCGGCAAGGACTGGCTACGCTGTTGCGTGCGAACCAGCAGCTGCAGACCGGAGCATTGCCTGCTCAGGAAATACTCGAGGGTATGTTACTGGCAGCTGCGGGTGCGTTATTACTGACACCTGGATTCATTACCGATACCATCGGCTTCCTGCTGCTCACTGGCCCAATTCGGCGCCCCTTGGCCGGTCGCTTGCTGCGCTCCGGTTTGGTAGCGGCAATGGGCGGCAGGGATGCGGGCAGCTACCGGCAGCACCATTCTGGCTCTGCCGCCGGCAGTGGTACTGTGGTTGACGCAGAGTACACTCAGGAGACTGTTGCAGAGTTCTCGAAAAATACCGTAGAAGATTCGGATAATCGAAATAATATCTAATTAAAACAATATGTTATATCTCATTAGAGGTTATCCCCAATTTAAAGCAAGGAATTCACCAGTCGCCATTGAATTTTCAGCACGTAGCCCCATTAAGGTTACAACGACTAACTATGCTGTGGTGGTCGAATATTAGCAGCCCAGCTTCAGATTGGTGTAGATGACCAACCCAACTTAGCGGGCTGGTCGTTTTTGTTAGTTCAGTTCTATTAATCATACTGTTTGATTCAGGAGTGTTTAGTAATGAAGATCCGGCCTTTACAAGATCGTGTCGTAGTACGACGCATGGAAGAAGAAACAACTACTGCAGGAGGCATAGTGCTGCCAGGTTCGGCCTCGGAAAAACCAGCGCAAGGTGAAGTGATTGCAGTAGGCCCAGGCAAGCGTCTGGAGAGCGGCAAACACCAACCGGTTGATCTCAACGTTGGAGATATTGTTGTATTTGGCAAGTATTCCAGCAATACCATCAAAATAGATAAAGAAGAATTTCTGATCATGAATGAAAGCGAAATCTTCGGTGTCATCGAAGGTAAAGCCAACGCTAAAGCCAAGGCTAAAGCCAAGAAATAATTGCGACTAACCTCTCTTTAGAATTTGGTTTCATGTGAATTCCTTAAAATGTGAATTCGATAAAATAGTACAACAGACAATATAGGAATATAGACAATGGCTAAAGAAGTAAAATTCGGCGATTCAGCGCGCCAGAAACTCCTGAAGGGCGTAAACATTCTCGCTGACGCTGTGAAAGTAACTCTCGGTCCGAAAGGACGTAATGTAATCCTCGACAAATCCTTTGGTCCGCCTACAGTAACCAAAGATGGTGTGTCCGTTGCCAAGGAAATTGAATTGGCAGACAAGTTCGAGAATATGGGCGCACAAATGGTGAAGGAAGTTGCTTCCCAGACGTCAGATGTGGCCGGTGATGGAACTACTACTGCTACAGTACTCGCACAAGCAATTCTAAACGAGGGATTGAAGTCAGTAGCTGCTGGCATGAATCCAATGGATCTCAAGCGTGGTGTGGACAAGGCTGTCATAGCTCTGGTCGAACAGATCAAGAAAATGGCAGTACCATGTAAAGACTCTAAGGCAATCGCACAGGTTGGCACTATTTCTGCGAATTCTGATGAAGCGGTTGGCAAAATTATTGCGGAAGCAATGGAGAAAGTAGGTAAGGAAGGCGTTATAACAGTCGAAGACGGCTCTGGTCTGGAGAATGAACTGGATATCGTCGAAGGTATGCAGTTCGACCGCGGTTATCTATCTGCTTATTTCATCAATAACCAGGAGAGCATGAGTGCTGTTCTGGAAGGTCCGATGATTCTGCTGATAGACAAGAAGATTTCCAATGTTCGCGAAATGCTGCCATTGCTGGAAGGCGTAGCAAAATCGGGTCGTCCGTTGCTCGTGATCGCCGAAGATGTTGAAGGTGAAGCTCTGGCGACTCTGGTAGTGAACAACATGCGCGGTATCGTGAAAGTCGCGGCCGTAAAGGCTCCCGGATTTGGCGATCGCCGGAAAGCCATGCTGGAAGATATTGCGGTTCTCACCGGTGCTACAGTGATTTCTGAGGAAGTAGGTCTGAGCCTGGAAGGTGCCACTATGGAAGATCTGGGATCTGCCAAGCGCGTACAGATCACCAAAGAAAATACAACGATCATCGATGGCTCTGGTAATGCCAAGAAGATTGCGGGTCGTGTTAGCCAGATTCGTGCGCAGATCGAAGAAACTTCATCTGACTACGATCGTGAAAAACTGCAAGAGCGCGTGGCAAAACTCGCCGGCGGCGTTGCGGTAATCAAGGTTGGTGCCAGCACCGAAATCGAAATGAAAGAAAAGAAAGCCCGCGTGGAAGATGCGTTGCATTCAACCCGAGCTGCGGTTGAAGAAGGTGTAGTCCCCGGCGGCGGTGTTGCATTGATACGTGCCTTACAGAAAATTCAGAACTTGAAAGGCGACAACGAAGACCAGAACGTTGGTATTGCGTTATTGCTGCGTGCTGTGACCATGCCACTGCGTCAGATCGTCGAGAATGCTGGTGAAGAAGGATCAGTCGTGCTGGAAAAAGTGCGCGCTGGCAAGGGTAACTTCGGCTTCAATGCAGCCACCGGCAAATACGGTGACATGATTGAAATGGGTATCCTTGATCCCGCCAAAGTCACTCGCACTGCAGTTCAGGCAGCAGGTTCAGTTGCAGGATTGATGATTACTACCGAAGCGATGGTTGCTGAGTTGCCACAAGAAAAGGGTGCTGCCGGAGGTGGCGGTATGCCGGATATGGGCGGCATGGGCGGTATGATGTAACCAGCGATTCCCAGGAATCTGACGCTCCGCTGTTTCGAGCGCACAAAAAAAGGCAGGACCAGTTTGTCCTGCCTTTTTTTATACCGCATTAATTATTACAGAAATTCGGCGATTACCAGCAATGCTGCTGCCAGACCGATACCGCAGTGAATGACACCCACGACGCTGGCCATAGGGCCTACCTTACCTTTAATAGCGTTAATTTCGAGGCCAGCAATAATGACCAGAGTCAGGATAACTGCGAGCATGCTGACACCATCATCGGCAGACATTGGCAAGCGGCCGGTGCCGGTCAAATGGGCGGATGCGCCCATGAAGAACAGCATGGGTAATGAGAACAGGGCGTTGCTGCGCGAGGCAAGACCGGCTCCAGCCAAGGCTTTGGCTGCTTCAGGCAGGGCCTGATCACCGCCCAGAACTTGCGCATTGGAGGCAATTACGATTTGTTGCTTCGGCCAAATGATCAGCCAGACGTTCAGGAACATCAAAGTACCAAGCAGCATGCCGATAATAAGATAGAAGTTGATGGCGCTGCCAAGGAAACCAGCTAGTGCCAGGCCAGTCAAGAAAGTGACCAATGCGCCATAGCGGAACCACCAGAGTGCGCGCGGTACCAATTTGGAGATTGCTGCAGACTTCGTGCCAGCATCAGTTTCCTTGAAGAACTCAGTTTGGACAAAGTTAAAGTAGTAAAGCATGCCGATCCAGATGACGCCGGCGAAAAAATGCATCCAGCGAAACAAGTAAGCGATTAGATTTTCCAATTCCATAGTATGAGCCTCTGAGCTTATGGTTTTGTTGATTGAGGTACTCGCCAGCCAGTACTCCATTACATGAAATCAGGCCAGCTCAGCTGCGGTAAGCTTACCACTGGGCCATTAGAATCGCCATGCACAGCAGGAGTTGGCGCCATAGACGTATTTCCAGGATAATGACCGCATATGAACGAGAAAGATGATTTGAACAAACTACCACCTCTCGTCCCGGATCGGGATGATTTGGCTTCGCACCTGAGCAACAAGCGCTCTGCGCAGCAAGATATCGTGCGTTCGCGCTATAAGGTCGAGAAAGTCAAAGTCAGCACCTGGCCTGTGCGCATCATGCTAATGCTGCTCATCCTGGCCATGGGAGGCGCGGGATATGTTGCCTATTATATGTATGGCGAGTACCAGAGTGACCTGCGTCAGGCTGATCTGCGAATTGGCGATCTCGAGCGACGCCTGGCACTCGTGGGTGATAGTGCTGAAGAATCGACGCTGAATATTATTGAACGGATGGACTTCAATTTCTCGGAGATTGACAAGTTGTGGGGAGCGCGTCGAGTGCTTAATACGACCATTGAAGATGTGCAATCGGAAATCGCCAAACTCGCGCTCGTCAATACCGGCCAGGACGAAGCAGCCGCAGCACTTAGCCAGCAAGTGGCAACGGGTAACCAGGCCTCGATGGCCAATGAAACCCGACTTACTGCGTTGAATACGGAAGTTACCCGCTTGACTCAATCTCTGGCAGGACTGAATGCAAGTATTCAGGAATTGAGTTCTTTGCGCAGTGAGCTCGCTCTGGTACAGGAAGCGCTCAATAGTGGAGACAACACGGTCGTTGGGTTGGTGGGTAGGGTGGAGTATATGGAACAGTCTCTGGAAGCCGTCAATGCCCATAGACTGCAAGTGAATGAAAGCCTGTTTCGATTACAGGAAAACATTGAAACCATGCAGCGAGCGCTCAATGCACCGGAAACCGCACGGTAATCACGTTGCAGTAGCAGTTAGCAGTCGCGTCAGCAAGTGCGACTAATAGCAGATTATTTGCCAGTGAAACGCGGCGCCCGCTTTTCAATAAACGCAGTAACTCCCTCTTTGAAATCAGGACGTGAAGCAGAGTCTGAGAAATACTCTGCCTCAGCCTGTAGTTGAGACTCAAAGGTATTTTCCAGAGAACGATAGAGCAGAACCTTGGTATTGCCGTAAACATGAGTTGGACCTTCGGCGAGTCGATGTGCCAACTTTGCCGTCTCTTGCTCCAGATCTGCAGTCGGCACAACGAAATTAATCATGCCAATATCCTGCGCCGTTTGCGCACCAAAGCGATCTCCCAGCAAGGCGATTTCCATGGCTTTCTTGATGCCGACTGCGCGCGGCAAATGGAAAGTAGAAGATCCATCCGGGCTCGTTCCAATCTTGCAGTAAGCCAGCGTGAAGAATGCGTCTTCTGACGCAATCACCAGATCACACGCCAATGCCATACTTACACCGGCTCCAGCTGCTGCTCCCCTGCAACTGGCAATGATGGGTTTTGGCATGCGCCGCATGGCGTACATTATGGTGTGCAGATCGTGTATGCGCAGCATAAATTCCTTGCGGATTTCTGCCGAGGTTTGCTTGATCGAATCGCCCATGCCCTTGACGTCTCCCCCGGCCATGAAATGATCGCCTGCACCTGTTAATACGACACAGCGTACTGACTGGTCGACTTCGATATCATGCAAGACATCGGATAATTGCGCGCGCATCTCCATGCTCAAGGCATTGCGGGCTTCCGGGCGATTCATGGTAAGTGTGACAACTGCGCCGGCACGCGAAACTAGCAAGTGGCTCATGGTAAATTCCTGTATGCGAATTCGTGAGTGAGTATGAAGTGCGCAAGTATAACGCTTAAAATCTCGGCGTCGAACATTGCGTCGCACAATCGCAAGAGAGTCCTTCAACTTGGCAATCGCTTCGGTTCAGGTATAATACGCGCCCTTCTGTGCCGGAATCGGCGCTGAAACCTGCGGATGTGGCGGAATTGGTAGACGCGCTAGATTTAGGTTCTAGTATCGCAAGGTGTGGGAGTTCGAGTCTCCCCATCCGCACCACAATATTATGTTCGATAGATAGCCCTCGCTAAATTTTTCTTTCTCAATCGGCTTTTCTCTGTTTGAATCACGGCTATGAAAAATCCGTTTCGACCCGATCAGAAACAGTCTACATCCAGCAGCAAGACAGACAAGTTACCTGTCTCTGGCAAGCAGGATGTACAGGCATTTCTCTCCAAAGTTGCAGCGCTACCGCAGACTGGCGGTGATGCTCGTCTCATATTCTCTCTGGATGCTACCGCCAGCAGGCAGGCGACCTGGGATGTCGCCAGCCAGTTACAAACTGATATGTTTTTGAGTGCGCAGGCACTCGGCGGCTTGCATGTGCAATTGTGTTATTTTCGCGGATTCGCTGATTTTTACGCGAGTAGCTGGCAGAGCGGCTCAAAGGAGTTGCTGCGCGTGATGTCGGGCATACACTGCCAGGCTGGGGTAACCCAGTTGGAGCGAGTGCTGCGTCACGCGCTCACCGAGAACGCCAAACAGAAAATAAAATGTGTGATCTATATTGGTGACGCTATGGAAGAAAATCTCGATATCCTCGCACATCTGGCCGGTAAACTGGGGTTGCTGAACATTCCGGTATTCATGTTCCAGGAACGGAATGATCCAATAACGCAGCGCGCCTTTGTGGAGATCAGTCGCCTCTCTGGTGGAGCATACTCACAATTCGATGCCGCCAGTGCAGATCAGTTGCGCGAGTTATTGCGCGCGGTCGCTATTTACGCGGCAGGTGGTCTTAAGGCTCTGCAGAATTTCAGCAAGACTGCAACCAAATCGGTCAAGTTGCTACAACAACAGCTTAAATCCTGACCATCATGATATTTCGATTACTTGCTCTTATTCTCCTGCCAATTCTGGCCTATTACATCGTTCGTGCCGTCGGCCAGCGCTTCGCTCTCACCTCCAGACAGAACAAACTATTGTTTGTTGTAGTCGTGTTTGTATTGGTGATTTCAACACTGGTTGTCCTGGGACGATTGCCAATTCAATTCATTCTGGCACCGATAGGTGTGGCGGCAACATTCCTGTTGCGGATGCTGCCCACTTTGCTGCGTCTGCTGCCTATGTGGCAGATATTAAGGAGTCGCACCAGCTTCGGTGCCAGTCGCAGTCAGGGACAGGCATCCACTATCCGTACGGAATTTCTTGCCATGGAACTTGATCATGACACTGGCAATATGGATGGCAGGGTGCTGAAAGGGGGGTATGCCCAGAAAAAACTGTCATCCTTGTCACTGGAGGAGTTGCTCAATGTATTGCATGAATGCAGCAGTGACTCGGACTCAGGTCAGGTGTTACAGGCCTATCTGGATCGCAATCATCCATCCTGGAGAGAGCAGACCGGTGTAGAAGCGGGGCCGCAAGCAGTAGCGGATGATTCCGTAATGACGCGCGCGCTCGCTCTGGAAATACTGGGTTTGTCTGAAGCTGCTGGCAAGAGCGAAATTGTGAAGGCACACCGACAGCTGATGCAGAAGATGCACCCGGATCGGGGCGGTTCCGATTATCTCGCCAAGAAGATCAATACGGCAAAAGATTATCTGCTCAAGAACCACTCTGATTGAGGGGTTTTCTGTTGTAAGACCTCTTAGTTTTAAGGTCTCTTAGTTTTAGGATCTCTTAGTTTTAGGACCTCTTAGTTCTAAGACCTCTCTGTTTGAAAACTTGCAGGATTTATCCGGTTTTCTGTTGGTTCTTCCTGGTTTCCAGGAATGCCCGCATGATTGCCTGGGCAGCATCTGTCTGCAGCAATCTGGCAAACTCCGCCAGCTCCAGATCAATAGTTGGCAGTAGCTGCTGTTGCTGACCTGCCTTCAGCAAACGTTTGCTGGTTTGCACGGCATCCGTGGGCAATGCTGCCAGCTCGCTGGCGCGACGCAGCGCGTGGGCGAGATATTGATCTTGCGCCAAAACTTCAGTGACGATACCGAACTCACACGCCTTTTGCGCATTAATGCGCGCGCCGAGCAGTAATAGCTCGGCGGCGCGCTGGTAACCGATCTGGCGCGGTAATAAATAACTGGAACCAGCCTCTGGACACAGTCCCAGTCGCGTAAACGGTAGTTGCAGAAAGCAAGTTTCCGCCGCATAGACGAGATCGCAATGCAACAGCAGCGTGGTGCCAATACCAATCGCAAGCCCGCTAACCGCAGCTATAATTGGTTTTTTTGCGTGGGTAAGGGCGTGCATGAATTGCACGGACGGACGCTCACCAGGGTCTTGAGTGGCCGTGACAAAACTATTCACGTCATTGCCGCTGGTGAAGCAATCATCCGTACCTCGAATCAGGATGACATGTATAGCGTCTGTTGCGTCAGCGAGCTTGATACCATCAGCCAGCGCCTTGTACATCGATGGCGTGAGCGCATTTTTCTTTTCCGGGCGATGCATCTGCATGACGAGGACATTTGTTTCAGTACTATACAGAACATGTGGATCAGCGGATTGCAGCATCTGGTTATCCTGAGGGTGACATTGCGACGCAACATTCTAGTGGATTAAACATTTTAAGTAGAGTATTAATGCCGAAATTCACGCTGCTTGCCAATTGCAAAAATACCCATGTCGATGGAACCTGCACACAATAACAGTAATACATTCGTCGCGGTCTTGCGCGCTGCGACGCTGATTGAGCGCGAGGAGTTGAAGTCAGTACTGGTGTCGTTTTTGTTGGTGTTCGTGCTCATGGCGGCTTATTACATGTTGCGCCCCGTGCGCGATGCAATGGCGAGTGACTGGAGCAATACCGAGATCAGTGTGCTGTGGAATATTCAATTCATACTCAGTCTGGCCTTCGTCGCAATCTATGGATTCGCTGTAGCCAAGTGTCGATTCGCTTATCTGGTGCCAGCAATATACGGATTCTTTGCAGTCAGTTTTGTCAGTTTTCATTTTGGCTCGACCTTCGTAGCTGATCCGGTGTTGCTGGATAAAGCATTCTATCTGTGGGTGAGTCTGTTCAGTCTGTTCCATGTGTCGGTGTTCTGGAGTCTGATGGCGGATCTGTTCACACAGGAACAATCGAAGCGGCTGTTTGGCTTTATTGCAGTAGGAGCCAGCGCCGGTGCTATCGCTGGTCCTCTGGTCGCTACCGTAGTGGCACAGCTGGTTGGTGCGGCGGGTCTGATGCTGGGAGCATCGCTGATGATGGTGGTGCCGTTGCCTCTGATCTTTTATCTGCAATACCTGAAGGAGCAGGCGCAATCAACCAGTCGCGGCGCTGAATCCTCACCGCTGCGAATTGGTGGAAGTCCCCTGGCTGGATTCCGGGATTTCTTCAGCTCTCCCTTTCTGATTGGCATTGCTGCCTTTATCTTGCTCTATACGGCTATCAGCTCATTCGCCTACTTTGAACAAACCAATCTGCTACGGGAATATGATCGGGATCAGCGTACGCAAATCCTGGCGATACTGGCTCTGGTTGTGAATATCCTCACCTTCGTTCTTGGATTTTTCGCGACCAGCCGGATTACCACAAAATTTGGTCTGTCTGTGGCGCTTGCCAGCATGCCAGTGTTCATGTGTATCGCGCTGCTAATTCTCGCCTTTGCCCCGCTATTGACGGTGTTGCTGGCGCTGCAGATCGCACGGCAGGCTGGCAACTATGGAATCACCAGACCGGCACGGGAGATGTTGTTTACGGCGGTTTCCCGCGAGAGTCGCTTTAAATCGAAACCGGTGGTAGATGTGGCGATTTATCGCGGCGGCGACGCATTGTGGTCATCGGCATTTGCACTGCTAACAGACGGTCTTGGTCTTGGAATTGCGATGATGGCGGCAATCGGAGCTGCTATAGCCGCGATCTGGGCCGTGACCGGAGTCTGGTTGGGAGCGGCATTCCAGAAACAGCCTGACCCTGAAGTAATCGCCGCACCATCGGTATTTGCCTCCTGAAAAATTCAGTGACTAAGTGCTAGAATAGCGGGGAACTATTCAAGCACCTGAGGCACACGACAATGACTTTAATCCGCAACGAAGATCTCATCCAAAGCGTTGCCGACGCCTTGCAATATATTTCCTACTATCACCCACTCGATTTCGTACAAGCAGTCCATGCAGCATATGAGCGCGAACAGTCGGCGGCAGCAAAAGACGCCATGGCGCAAATTCTGATCAACAGTCGTCTGTGCGCAGAAGGCAAGCGCCCGATTTGTCAGGATACCGGCATCGTTACCGTGTTTCTTAAGGTGGGCATGCAGGTACAGTGGGAAGGCAGCATGTCGTTGCATGACATGGTAAATGCGGGCGTGAGGCGTGCCTATTTGTTGCCGGATAATGTCCTCAGGGCGTCGATCCTGTCTGATCCGGCCGGCGCTCGCAAGAATACCGGTGATAATACTCCCGCCGTAATCCACACCGAACTGGTACCTGGTCATACCATCGAAGTGAAAATCGCGGCGAAAGGTGGTGGCTCCGAAAACAAGTCAAAGCTGGTGATGTTAAATCCCAGCGACAACCTCGCTGACTGGGTGGTGCAGACAGTGCCGACGATGGGTGCGGGCTGGTGCCCGCCAGGGATGCTTGGAATCGGTATCGGTGGTACGTCGGAGAAGGCCGCTTTGTTGGCCAAAGAAGCTCTGATGGATCCGATTGATATTCACGCATTGCGTGTCCGTGGTCCTGCCAATCGAATCGAGGAGTTGCGTCTTGAGATCATGGATAGAGTTAATGATCTTGGTATCGGGGCGCAGGGTCTCGGCGGTCTTACCACGGTGCTCGATGTAAAAATTCTCGATTATCCCACCCACGCAGCCTCGTTGCCGGTGGCCATTATTCCGAATTGTGCCGCGACCCGACACGCACATTTCGTATTGGATGGCAGTGGTATTGCTGAACTCGATCCGCCACGCCTAGATGACTGGCCAAAGATCACCTGGGATGTGGGACCGAGAGCGCGCAAGGTGAACCTCGATAGCGTCACGCCGGCTGAGATTGCCACCTGGCAAACTGGTGAAACATTGCTACTCTCCGGCAAGATGCTCACTGGCAGAGACGCTGCACACAAGCGCCTGCTCGCAATGCTGGATAAGGGCGAGCCGTTGCCTGCCGGGGTCGATTTTCATAACAAGTTTATTTACTACGTGGGCCCTGTGGATGCGGTACGGGATGAGGTCATCGGTCCCGCGGGCCCAACGACTGCGACACGCATGGACAAGTTTACCGATGCCTTGCTGGAGCAGACTGGCTTGATTGGCATGATCGGCAAGGCTGAGCGTGGGCAGACTGGTATCGATGCGATCAAAAAGCACAAGGCGGTGTATCTGATGGCAGTGGGTGGTGCTGCCTATCTGGTATCAAAGGCAATTCGCAAATCCCGTGTGCTGGCCTTCGCCGATCTCGGCATGGAAGCGATTCACGAATTTGAAGTCGAGGAGATGCCGGTAACAGTGGCTGTCGATGTGAACGGTAACTCAGTGCACAAAACCGGACCTGCGATCTGGCGCGAGCGAATCGCTGAATCCCGCAAGCTGCAAGTGACGAACGGCTGATTTACCTGCAGCGGCTGAGAACCTGCTAATCGCACATGTCCTGATAAGGATTGTCGAGTTCTAGCGAGATAGTTTGTTGCAAGCCTGAGACCTTGATTGATTGCGGTGTGATTGCAATGGATTCACTGCCCAGTACATTGTGATCAAATTTATAAATGGTGGAATTTTTACCTTCCAGCATTGACTGGTCATAGGCATCAGCGCGCGCCTGTACTGCTTCCTGTGCGTGCTGGTAGGCAGTGAAGCGAGCTTTGCCGTGGCGTTTTATAAGCATCTGTTTTGCCACATGCGGCGCCAATATCGAGGCGGTAGCGTTATTGCCGCCAAATCCCTTCGAATTGAGAATCACAGCGTCAATATTGTTGGCGCCAACTTCCTTGTGTTTCAGCAACAGGTCGAGCTTATTGTGAGTGACATCATCGGCAATCGCATTCACTGTCAGGATGCCTGGAATGATTCCTTCGGCCCATACTCCGAGACTGGCATTGAGCTGGTCGCCAGCAGCAGATGCGAGTGAATGTCCGATGTAGGACTTGATGGCGGCGACTGGCCAGTTCTCGATACCGAAAGTGGTGGCTATCTCATTCAGTATATGGGACTCGGTTTGACGATTTTGCGGCGTACCAGTGCCGTGAGCCTGTGCGTAGGTGCGTTGTTGCAGCGCCTTGTCGCCGATGATATTGCGAGTGGCGGCTACTGCCTTCGCTACGGAGATATAATTTCCCAATCCTGGACTGGCAATCGACTTCTTGTAGCCATCTGCATTGATAAAAACGTCATTGATGGCGCCGTAAATGTTGGCGCCGAGTTCGAGAGCCAACTCGTCATCGAACAGGACGATGCACTGTGCAGATTCGGCCAGCGTGAAGCCGGCGTTATTGCCGAAGGGTCGGCAGGCGCGGCGGAAGTCAGGCAATTGATGTGGTCCCAGTCCGTCCAGATTGCGCAGCGCAGCATCATCAGCAAGGGCGCCCATGGTGCTGAATCCCTCGAATATTTCCGGTACCAGTGGCGCCTCACTGGTGCCGATAATCGATACGCGGTGGGTTCCGGATTGAATATCACGGATGCCTTGCCTGAGGTTATACAAAAACGTAGCGCAGGCGGCGACATTAGTGCCGGTGGTCCCCAGATTACCAAGCAGGTAGGCATTGATAAAATCGGCAGGCATTTCCGCATAACCCAGCGCCAGTTGCTTGGAGGAAACCTTCTTGCCTAACAGGCGCGCCTGCAGCATGCCCCCATTACCGTTGTAATCCAGTTGTCCCATGCCGCTGCCTGCATACACGCTGATTTGGTCGGCAGACACGGCCTGCTTGACGCGTTCCCAGTCAATGCCGAGTGAGTTAATGGCATCAGACGCGGCGAATACGGTGAGCTGCAATCCACGGGGATGATTGCGCGAGGCATACAGCAAGGCAGGGTCGAAGCCGCTGGGCAATTGCCCGGCGCTATTCACGTTCGCTGCTTGATAACATTGCAGCAGCACTTCAAAGTTGGCCGCTACTTGAATTTTTATCGTGTCCTGGGCGTGCAGGGAGTCTGCAACTACCGACCATCCCGCTGGTATCGGGTCGGGCAAGTGCTTCTTGCGAATCTCGAAGCTGATGGGCTGGGCGCCGGTCGCAGCCAGGTTGACTTTCTGGTGGATTAATACTTGTTCGGGGTCGAACAGGTTTTGCTCGAGTCGCCGAATCAGGGTGCCGCGTTCCAGCTCCGGTGCGAGTTGGGCCAAATACTCCGGATAATTCACGGCGGTGCCGTGGGCATCGCGCCACGCGCCCGCGTGTTTGTGAATTTTTCCAGTTAGTGCGGCAAGACTGGCATGGGTTTGCTGGCATTTTGTTGGCGGTATTGAGGCGAGCACCATGCGGCGATAAGCATGGTGACCAGAGCTGCGTCCTGCAGCATTGATGCCGCCAAATCCGGCGATGATTGGAAGTTTTGCCATGATCGGTAAATATCCTCGGCACAATGAAGTTAGTAGGGTTGAGTGTGTCAGATACGGATAATGCTACTTAAGGTATTCTGGCCAATAACTATGCCATTCAAGACTCCGCGTGTAACTCATAAAGTAGCCTTGCCGACGCTCTCCTATGCCGGCCGAGGCGCCGGCCTGCGCTTGCAATAAGGTCGGTCCGCACATAAGATTGCTTGAGTCTCAGGCATGGCCAGGTACTGGAGTTAACATGACAATTTTTCGATTATGCGCAGCCAGCTCGTTCGAATCGGGCATTGGTACTGGCAGCAACATCGGCCTGTCTGCAGAACACAGTGGAATATGTATTGTGGATAGCCACAGCATTGACCGCATCTGAGTTATTTCTTCAGCAAGTCAGGGCGGCGCATGCCGCTCTCGGCATCGCTTCTGACTATATGCAAAGTTGCGCACTACCGCTCTGTCCCGAGCCAGCACAACTGGTGGCTACGGAACTCGATTATTACCAGCGACCACAGCAACTCACGCCGGCGGCTTTGGCGGCCTGGCATGGGATGAAGCAGGCAGCGGCCAGGGCAGGGGTCACCCTGTTCCTGATATCAGCCTATCGAAGTGTTCAATGTCAAAGCGAATTGATCGCGAAAAAATTACAGAAAGGGCAGACCATGCAACAGATACTGAGCGTGAATGCCGCGCCTGGTTTCAGCGAGCATCACACCGGCAGGGCGCTGGACATGGGTACGACTGATTGCCCTGCGCTGGTAGAAGAATTTGAAAATACGAACGCATTTCAATGGCTTGAACAGAATGCAATGGCATTTGGATTCCATCTGAGCTATCGCCGCGACAATGCCATGGGCATAGACTATGAACCCTGGCACTGGTGCTTTCAGGGGCAAGATCAACAGTCGACGCAAGCTTAGACAAACGAATCTGAAAGCGTTAGTCTAGAACCGTTGCTAAATCAGGAGCGGGAATGCAACAGCAATTTGTTCCCAAAGTTTTACACAAGATCTACCTAGGTACATTCGTATTTAGCCCTTCCTCTCAATCCCAATTTTCGTATTTATTTCGCGGCAAGCAAATTTTCGTCGAAGCTCACCACTGTGTGCCAAGGCTGCTTGCTGCTGCTCAATATTTACGCCAACTCAATATTTTGACTTTTAAATGGAGGTATAAATGACTATGTGGCTGTAGTTGCGACATTAGTTGCAACCCCAGTTACAACACCAGAACGACACCAATACTGCGATGAGTACAACGACATTTGAATGAAATCAGGAGATAGTAATTTATGAGTAATGAATTCCAAATCGTTTATCACAACCTCGATCAGACCGAAGCCATTAATGATGCCGTGCAGAAGCGCATCGCCAAGCTGCAACGCTTTTGTGATCAAATAATTACTGGCCGAGTGGTATTGGATTCACCGCACAACAATCATCATAAAGGCAAGGTTTATTCAGTCGGGCTGGAAGTGCACACCGCTATCAAGGAGGTTCGAGTCAACCAGGAGCATCATGATAATCATGCTCACGAAGATCTCTACGTCGCAATTCGGGATGCATTCGATGCTGCCGAACGGCAATTAAAGTCAGTCGACAAGAAGCATCGGGCGGCACCCCACAGCAAAAATCCAAACAATTTTGAAATAGAGGCTGCTTGATGCAACCACCACTATGCCAATAAGCAATCAACAACGTATGGAAATCGAAGCAGCTACATTCAAACGCCTGCTCGAGCATCTTGATGCGCACAAGGAAGTGCAGAACATTGACCTGATGAATCTGGCCAGTTTTTGTCGCAATTGCCTGTCAAAATGGTATAGCGCCGAGGCTAAGTCACGGGGCGTCGATGTTGAATACGAAAGTGCAAGGGAAATCGTCTACGGCATGCCCTATGCACAATGGAAGGAGAAGTATCAGCTCGAGGCGAATGCAGAACAACTGCAAAAATTCAGCAAATAAATGCACCCGTCAGGGAGGCCTGGCGGGTGTAAAACCTTTCAATAAAATTAATTTTTCCGCCATTAACTGCTCTCTGCGAGAAATAATTTATTTCGCACCAGTCGGCGGTATTCCTTCGGCGTAACCGCAGTAAGTTTCTTGAATATTTCGCAGAAATGACTGGCATCGTGGTAGCCAACCCGGTCTGCCACTTCACCGATGCCGAGATTACTGTGCTTCAACAATTCTTTGGCGTGATTGATGCGCAGTTCTTGTAAATATTGCAGTGGCGTGGTGTTGCTCGCCTGTTTGAAACGTCGATTGAGAGAGCGCACGCTCATGCCAAACTGCTCAGACAAGGTTTTCAATTGCACTAGGTTCTGAAAATTTCCCTGTAGCCATTCCTGCACCTTGATTATCGTTTCATCGTTGTGCGTGGAGTGCGGGTCCTGTTCCAGCAACAGGGATTCATATGAGCGTTTCAGTTCATGAGTGAACTGCCGAGCGATCTCGTTGGCAATAGATTCGTCATACAACTGTCCGACAAAATGCAGCATAAGATCGCGCGCGGCATTGACACTTCCTGTGCAGAATAAATTGTCTGCGGCAGTAATGAAGCGCTTGCGTTGTAATTTCGCCCGTGGATAGCGCCGCTGGAAGTCATCGAAATTGCGCCAGTGAGTAGTGGCTGATTTACCATCCAGCAAACCTGCTGCTGCAAGAAAATAACTACCTGTTGTAATCGAGCAGATGGTGGCGCCTGCCGCGGACAGTTGTTGCAGCCAGGTCAAAAGTTCCGGATGGCGGCGCACGGCAGCGCGTGGATTGCCCCAGATACCCGGGACAAAAATCAAATCAGTAGCTCGTACCTGGTGAATACTGCGCGCGGCTCGGATCGCCAGCCCGCCTGTGAGTTGTATCAGTTCGTTGCCAGTGCCAATGATTTCAATCTGATTGATTTTGTCTGTCTGTTTGCGCGCCCGTGCGACATCATTGGCGGCACTGAGCATTTCCAGAGGTATAGTGATAGCCGAGCCCAGTGACTTGTCTATTGCGATAATGCTTACATGTTGCATGTTCTATTCACGCCGATAGTCGATGGCAACTACAAGGTAATCGCGCGCCCCGGTTGGCGTCTCGATGTGAATCTCGCTGTGCTGCGATTTGCCTAATAATGCCCGCGCCATTGGTGCGTCGATGCTGATGTGGCCGCGTTTGGGATCGAGCTCGTCAGGACCGACGATGCGGTAAGTAATCTTGCTGCCGCTGTCGTCTTCGAGCGTAACAAAGGCGCCGAAATAAATCTTGCTGGTATCGCTGGGTGGCGCAGAAACAACCGTGATTTCCTCCAGTCGTTTGCTCAGATAGCGCACGCGTCGATCGATTTCACGCAGGCGTCGTTTGCCGTAAATGTAGTCAGCATTTTCCGAGCGGTCACCCTGCGCCGCTGCCTCCGAGACTGATTGTGTAATTTGTGGTCGCTCGACTTTCCATAACTGATGCAATTCCTGTTTCAAAATACGCTCACCCTCGGCCGTGATGTATTTTGCCCCAGGTAGTTGTGGTGGTCGGTAGCGACTCATGAGTTGGGCTCTGCGTGAATTTTGCTGGATTCCAGAGTCAGCTTCATCTGTTCTTCTTTGCTGTCTGGTGTAACGGCGGTATGTGCTGGGCTCGATGCCAGGCGTACTCCCACTCCGAGCAGGCGCACCGGACGTTCGCCGCGCGCGAAACCCTGTTCACACAGCAGTTGGTAGTTGGTATGACTGGTGTTGTCTGACAGCATTCCCACAGTTGTCTGTTCGAAGTCGTGAAACTTGATCTTGATAAACTGTTTGAGAATCTGCTGAGCTTCTTTCATTCTTTCAATGCGCTGCTGCAATTGCAACTCCAGTGCCGGCAGTTGTGTGAGGCAGCTCGCCAGGTCCGGCAAGTCTTCTGCAAAAGTATTTTCCACGCTAACAGATTTGCGCACGCGTTCAGTGGTAACACTGCGATTGTCGTTACCGAAGCTCAATTCGCGCAAGCGTTCGCCGAAACTGCCGAAATGCTTTTGCAATTGTGCCTGGTCCAGATTACGCAAATCCTTGCAGGTTTCGATGCCGAGCCGTTGCATTTTTTGTGCTGTCACCTTGCCGACGCCGTGTAGTTTTCTGACCGGTAATGCGGCGACGAATTCATCAACCTGATTCGGTGTAATCACAAACTGACCGTCGGGCTTGTTCCAGTCGCTGGCAATCTTGGCCAGGAATTTGTTCGGGGCAATACCGGCTGAAATTGTGATGCCTACGACTGAGTGTACTTGTGCGCGAATCGCTCCAGCAATCCTGGTCGCACTGCCTGCATAGAGCTCGCATTCGCTCACATCAAGATAAGCTTCATCCAGGGACAGGGGTTCAATCAAACTTGTGTACTGCGCAAATATAGTGTGAATCAAGCGTGAGGCTTCGCGATACTTCTCCATATCTGGTTTGATAATAATCAGATCAGGACATTGCTTGCGCGCAGTGGCAGACGCCATTGCTGAATGAATGCCAAACTTGCGGGCTTCGTAATTGCAAGTGGCGACAACGCCACGCTTGTCCGGCAAGCCACCAACTGCTACTGGCTTGCCGACAAGTTCAGGATTGTCGCGCATTTCAATCGAGGCGTAGAAACAATCACAATCGCAGTGAATGATTTTACGTTGCGGCTTCATTCGAGTTCATCGGCCACAGCTAGTCTAGCTGTGGGCTTTGGCGAATTCCTGCATGTAGTCAGCGAGCGCCTTGCAACCTGCTACCGGCATCGCATTGTAGATTGAGGCGCGCGCGCCACCAACGGCGCGATGTCCTTTCAGCGCATACAGACCACGTGCATCAGCACCCTTCAGGAATTCTTCCAACAGGGCATCATTGGCCAGGTTGAAGGTCACGTTCATGATTGAGCGATGATCTAGATGCGATAAGCCAACATAAAATTTTGAACTGTCTATTACGTCGTACAGCAATTTCGCCTTGGATTCATTCTGCAGTTGGATAGCCGCGACGCCGCCCTGATCGTTGAGCCATTCAAGTACCAGCATCATCATGTAAATCGCAAACGTATTATTGGTGTTCGCCAGTGAGTGCTGTTCGGCATAGGTTTTGTAGTTCAACAGATTGGGTGTTTCTGGTAAGGCGTAATCGAGCAGGTCATCGCGCACGATCACGCAGGCAAGGCCGGCCGGACCGAGATTTTTTTGCAGGCCGGCGAAAATTATACCGAACTTGGATACGTCAATTTTTCTGGAGAGCATTTCAGACGTCATATCAGCCACCAGCGGTATGGCGCCAGTGTCCGGGAATTTATTCCAGCGTGTACCATAGAGCGTGTTATTGCTGGTGATATAAACGTAAGACGTATCCTTGGACACACTGGCTGCGTCAAATTCCGGGATGCGATCATAATTGGACCCAGCACTGGAAGCGGCAGTCACAATCGTGCCGTAGCGAGCTGCTTCTTTTGCCGCGAGCTTGGCCCAATTGTCGGACTCGATATAGACCGCTTTTTTCGCAGGCAGGCGATTGATCAGATTCATGGGAACCGCAGAGAATTGCATTTGCGCGCCACCATGCACGTACAAAATCTTGTAGTTGGCAGGTATATTGGCTAACTCGATCAGCAAGCTGTCCACCTTATCGAGAACCGCTTCAAATTCCTTGGAGCGATGGCTGATTTCGATCAGGCCAGCGCCGAGATTGGCAAAGTTCAGAAATTCCTTTTGTGCACGCTCCATCACTGAGGTAGGGAGCATGGCTGGTCCAGCGCCAAAATTATAAACTCGAGTCATGATTGTGTTCCTGTGAGGTAAATGAATTCGATTAACTTTTAATTGCAAGTCAGCGTCGCGGGTTTGCGCGTATCACCGCGCTAGAGCAGAGTGACCTTGATGACATTCTCAATCGCCGCAATTGCTGCCAATGCATTGTCTGAAGGCTTGCTGCCCAGATCGATCAGGTTGTATGCGATGTCGTCACGGCTCTTATTGATCATATCGATCACGTTAATATCCTGATCAGCCAACACAGATGTAATCTGGCCCAGCATCTTGGGTACGTTCTTGTTGCAGATTGCCAGCCTGGTACCCTTCGCTGCATTTGCTGAGCGGTCGAGGAACAGATTGGGAAAATTCACGGAATTCTTGATATTGCCGTTGGCCAAAAGATCCATGAGTTGATCGGCTGCCATAATAGCGCAGTTTTCTTCGGCCTCGGCGGTACTCGCTCCAATGTGTGGCATCGAGATGACATCAGCACGACCGATCAGTTCGGGGCGCGGGAAGTCGCTCACATATTTGCGCAGCCTGCCCGATTCCAGAGCTTGCAGCAGATCCTTTGGAGCGACGATTTCGTCGCGTGCGAAATTCAACAGGCACGCACCTGGGCGCAAATTGTCGAAGATCGCCTTGTTAATCATGCCGCGTGTCGAATCGAATACCGGCAAGTGCAATGAAATGAAATCAGCGCTGGCGGCCAATGCCGAAATATTTTCGATGCGCTTGACCTGGCTGGGTAGACGCCAGGCAGCGTCAACTGACAGCGCCGGGTCATAACCCAATACATTCATGCCCATGGAGATGGCCATTTCGGCGACCATAGAACCGATCGCGCCGAGGCCGATGACACCCAGTGTCTTGCCCTTTATCTCGCTACCGGCGAAGTGCTTCTTCTCTTGTTCCATCAATTTGGAGAGTTCGGCGTAATCTGTTATCGCGGTCTGGCTACTGGCGAATTCGATACCTTTAATGATGTCGCGCGAGGCGAGCAACAGGCCACATAACACCAGTTCTTTAACCGCATTGGCATTGGCACCAGGTGTGTTGAAAACGACAACACCGTGCGCGGTACATTCCGCCACTGGCACGTTGTTTACGCCGGCTCCAGCCCGGGCTACCGCCATCAGCTGTGGATGAATTGCAGTAGCATCCAGTTTGTGACTGCGCAGCAGGATGGCCGCCGCAGCCTTGAGATCGGCGCCAACTTGGTACTGATCCTTGGGAAAGCGGCTCAGACCAAGGTCAGAGATCTGGTTAAACGTTTGAATCCTGTGCATGTTGTGGGTTCCTGGCGGGTTCAGAAAGCTTATGCAAACGCTGCACGCCTGGCAGGCTGCAATTTCCTTTGATTTGGCATTGGAAGATGGGTCATTTCGCGTGCTACCGGATTACCCTGGGTGGCAACTCGGTGTGGACATCGGATTTTCAAAGCGGGCAATTATGTCGTGAATCGAACTGAAACTCCAGCCGCAATTCCATTTGGGTTATGATCCAAAGCAGACTGGAGGAACAAGCAAAAATGTTGGCAGCAGAACCGGGTAAAGTCACGCAATTCGAGCAGTTCAAGGTGCCGGTCAGGCGCATACTCGGCAGAAATCCGGGGCCTATGACCGGCCCTGGTACGAACAGCTATCTGATAGGGAGCGAGACCCTGTGTCTGCTCGATCCAGGGCCCAGGGATGATGCCCAGTTCGACAGTTTCATGGTGGCCATTGGCTCCGCGCCGCTGGCTTATATTCTGGTCACCCATACGCACGGTGACCACTCACCAGGTGCGCTGCGAGTGCACGAGGCGACTGGCGCAGAGTTGGTTGGATTGACCGCTCCCGCGGCGGCCGGGCAAGACCACACATTTGTCCCAGGCCGGATCTGGACCCATGACGCGGTGCTTGATTGCACTGAATATACAATCAAGTTGTTACACACACCGGGTCATGTCTCCAATCACATCTGCTTTCTGTTGCAGGAAGAACAACTGCTGTTTACCGGGGATCATATTTTGCAGGGCACGACCTCGGTGATATTGCCGCCAGACGGTGACATGACCGCTTATCTGGATTCGTTGCGATTTCTGCAAACGTTGCCTTTACGTGCACTGGCACCAGGGCATGGCGACATCATGCAGCAGCCGCGCGAGGAAATTAGCCGCTTGATAGCGCACCGCCTGCAACGGGAACAGAAACTTATGCTGCGACTGGGCGCGCTTGGTGCCGTGACGCTGGAGGCACTGGTGCTCAGTGTGTATGACGACGTTGCTCCACACCTGTTGCCCTGGGCCAAGAAAACGCTGCTGGCGCATTTGCTGAAATTGCAGCGGGAAGCGCTGGTAGTCTGCGAGGGTCAACATTGGCGCCTGCAAGTACGGGCAGGCTAATGGTCGCGTCAACTTCCAGTTGGTTCTTGTACATGATTCGCTGTGGTGATGGCAGCCTGTATACAGGCATTACTACAGATGTGGAGCGGCGCCTGCGTGAGCAAAGCGGTGCGGCGGGTAGTAAACGCGGCGCGAAGTCCTTGCGCGGCAAACGACCGCTTGCGCTGGTGTATCAAACGCAACTGCAAAACAGATCTGAAGCGCAGCAAATGGAGTATATAGTCAAACAGTTAAGCAAAATCGAAAAAGAAAGCTTGGTGAACCGCACTTTGCTATTACGTGAACTGGTCGCAGGAAAAGCCACACGATGAAGCAGATAAATGAGACTGGGCATGGGGACGTCATGCTATTGGAAAAAATACCTGTTGGAATTAGCAGTTGCCTGCTGGGTCAGCGTGTGCGCTACGACGGGGGCCATAAATCACACTCGTACATAACAAAAACTCTGGGTGAATATTTCGAGTTTCGCCCATTTTCGCAGAGCTGGAAATCGGACTCGGCGTGCCCCGTAAACCAATTCGATTAGCGCGTGCAGGCAACAATGAAATTCACTGTATTGCAGTGGATACTCCCGCCCAGGATCTGGCTCCGGCTCTGCGTGGGTGTGCAGATCAGCAACGCGACAGCCAGCTTCAGCTATGTGGCTATATTCTGAAGAAAGATTCACCAAGCTGCGGTATGGAGCGAGTCAAAATCTGGGATGAGGTGATGCCAGTACGTGAAGGCGTCGGCATCTTTGCAGCGCAGCTGATGCAGAACTTGCCCTATTTACCAGTAGAAGAGGAGGGCAGACTCGGCGACGCCATTCTTCGGGAAAATTTCATCCAGCGCGTGTTTGCCATGCGCCGCTGGCATCTGTTGCTGGCTGTTGGCTTAACCGTAGCGGGCCTGATTGAGTTCCATGCCCGGCACAAATTGATCATCATGAGCCACGACCAGGCGTCGTATCGGACCTTGGGTCAACTGGTAGCCCAGACCACGCGCGAAAATTTGGCCGCGAGTGCTGACTCCTATCTGCTGCTGTTCATGCGGGCTTTAAAAGTTCGCGCCATGCGTGGCAATCATGTCAACGTGTTGCAGCACATTCAGGGTTACCTGAAAACGAATCTGGATGCCGATGACAAACAGGAACTGGTGCAGTCGATTGCTGATTACCGTCTGGGATTGCTGCCCCTGATCGTGCCGATTACCTTGTTGAACCACTATTTCCGCAAACATCCCAGCAGTTATATTGCCAACTCCTGGTACATGAAACCGTATCCGGCAGAATTGAGCTTGCAGAATACTATCTGAGATACATTGCAGGCTAAAAAGCAATGCAAGGTTGGTCTGATGATTAAAATTTTGACAATTGATCATGTGGTATTACGTACCACGCAATTGTCGGCCATGCTGAATTTCTACTGCCAGATCCTTGGCTGTGTTGAAGAGCGTCGGCTAGACGCGTTGGGCCTGGTCCAATTACGTGCCGGTGATGCGCTGATTGATCTGGTGGATTGTGCTGGTGAACTTGGCAGACAGGGAGGTGTTGCGCCACGCCAGAACGGTCGCAATATGGACCATGTTTGTCTGCGCATTGCAGCTGTTGATGAACATGGCTTGTGTGCTTATCTGGAGCACAACGGAATCAAGCTACAGGAGATTTCTGAAAGATACGGGGCCACTGGTTTTGGTCGCTCGCTCTATATTGCGGACCCGGAGGGCAATGTGGTGGAGCTTAAATTGGAAAATCGCAACCAGGGTTTTAAAGACATAGGGTGAAATGAAAGCTTCGTGCCTTGCTTCAATTCACAATAGCAATCATACAGTTGTGATCTCTTCTGGCACAGCTGGCGCAATCTTGATATTCATATAGCCGTACAGAATCGCAACCAACGGGTTTATCAAGTTAAAGAAACAATAGGGCAAGTAAGCGAGCGTGGCGACGCCCAAAGTTCCGCTCATGTATGCACCACAAGTGTTCCAAGGAATCAGGGGTGAGGTCAGAGTGCCGGCATCCTCGAGTGTGCGGGACAAGTTCTTCGGGTCCAGTAATTGTCTCGCATATTCCAGTTTGTACATCCGTCCTGGCAGTACGATGGATATGTACTGATCCGACGTGATGATATTGGCGCCGATGCAAGTGAGAACTGTGGTCGCAATCAGGCTGCCTGTATCGTGCACGAATGACAGCGCGTAGTTGACCAGGCATTGCAATAGTCCTGTGTGTTCCATCACCGCTCCGAACACCATAGCACACAGGATAAGCCAGACTGTCGTCAGCATCGAACTCATGCCGCCGCGTGTCATCAGATCATCGAGAGTCGGGTTCCCGCTCTGTAGCGAGAAACCATCAAATAGTGTCTGCCACACGCCCTTGAACAATGCCAGAAAAACATTGGCCGTATCTGGCGCAAGGTTGAGCACGGCCTGGCGCTGAAAGACCAAGGCCAATATCACTCCCAGCATGCCGCCGGCAAGAATGGTTGGAATTGGTGGCAGTTTCTTGGTAGCCATGACCAGCAACACGACGACTGGCAACAGCATGATCGGGTTGATGGTGAAATTGTCCTGCAGCAACTGCATGGTGATTGCAATGTCTGCGGCACTTGCGCTCGAGTCAATGTTGAAGCCAATGATCGCATACAGAAGCAGGGCTATCGTAATGCTTGGCGCTGTTGTCCATACCATATGTCCAATGTGGGAGAACAGATCAGTACCAGCTACCGCCGGTGCCAGGTTGGTTGTTTCCGACAATGGTGACATCTTGTCGCCAAAATAGGCGCCAGAGATTATGGCTCCGGCGGTTATTTCAAGTGACAGTCCCATGCCTGCAGCGGCACCGATAAGTGCTATGCCGATAGTGCCAGCGACCGTCCAGGAGCTGCCGATACTCAATGAGATCAAGCTACATATCAGGCAGGCGGCGGCATAGAAAATTACCGGATCGAGGATCTGCAAGCTGTAATAAATCATGGTCGGCACGGTGCCTGACATGATCCAGCTGCCAATCAACAGACCCACACTGAAGAGAATCAGGATTGGCTTCAGCGCGATGGTCACACCTGAAATTATACTTTCTTCGATGTGTTGCCAACGCTGGCCATTGCGCCAGCCAATCAGCGCAGCCACTACCGCTCCCGCACACAGGGCGAGCTGGTTGGCACCGCTACTGGCATCTGCGCCGAACAGGTATACGGAAATAGACAACAGGCTGATGAGGGCAAATACCGGGATTAATGCCTGTACAACTGTTGCTTGCCCTACTGTTGATTGAGAACCGATTGCTTCTGACTGGGGGATTTCCGGTGTTGCCGCCGATTTCGCTAACTCCTGGGTCAGGCCAGCGGGCAGCATATAAGGGAGGATTGCCGCGTGTCTATCGGTGAAAGATATTGGAGAAAGTTATTGCTGCAGGCTATAGATCAGTTTGCTACAGGTGCGGTTGGCGCTTACCGGGTTACAATTAACAAGTGAGTGGCGGAAATTGGGGTATAATCCGCGACTTTCTTGTTGGGGCAGATCCCTTTTTACCAGCCGGACTGACCGGAATACAGATGACTGATCTTGAAGACTACATGTTGCAGTTGGGGGCACGGGCGCGCGCGGCGTCACGTGCCATAGCCAAAGCCACTACAGCCCAAAAAAACCAGGCGCTGTTAGCGATCGCGGCGGCACTCGATGCCAGCCGGGATGCACTGCTGGCGGCGAACCAGCGCGATCTGGAGGCTGGCGTAAAGAAAGGACTTGATGCGTCCTTGCTGGATCGACTGCAGCTGACCCCGGCGCGCATTGACAGCATGCTCGAAGGCCTGCGTCAGGTCGCAGCGCTGGATGATCCAGTTGGTGCCGTATCGGATTTGAAGTTCCGACCCAGCGGCATCCAGGTAGGGCGCATGCGTGTGCCTATTGGCGTCATCGGAATTATTTATGAATCCCGGCCGAATGTAACCTGTGAGGCTGCCAGCCTGTGCCTGAAATCTGGCAACGCCACAATTCTGCGTGGTGGTTCTGAGGCGCTGCATTCCAATCAGATCATTGCGGCCTGTATCAAGCAGGGACTGCAGGCGGCAGCATTGCATGCTGACGTGGTGCAGGTACTGGATCGCACGGATCGCGATGCTGTTGGTCTCCTGATCACGATGTCCGCATTCGTTGATGTGATTATCCCGCGGGGTGGCAAGGGCTTGAGCGAACGGATCAGCAGAGATGCGAAGGTACCTGTACTCAAGCATCTGGATGGTAATTGCCACCTTTATATTGATGACAAGGCTGATGTGGCGAAGGCCGTGAGTGTCGCCTTTAATGCCAAGACTCAGCGTTATGGCACATGCTGTACGCTGGAATCACTGCTGGTGGCCGAGGCGATTGCAGCACGAGTATTGCCTCAGTTAGCACTGCAATACGGCGAGGCTGGGGTGGAGATGCGCGGTTGCGAACAAACCCGAAAACTTGTGCCGCAAGCCAAGGTGGCTACGGAGGCAGACTGGGGTACAGAATATCTGGCGCCTATCATCTCGATCAAGATTGTGCCGGACCTGGATGCTGCGATTGCGCATATCGCTCAATATAGTTCGCAACACACCGAATCCATAATGACACAAGATTTTGCACGTGCGCAGCGCTTCCTGCGGGAAGTGGATTCAAGTTCGGTCATGGTGAATGCATCCACGCGCTTCGCCGATGGATTTGAATACGGGCTGGGAGCAGAGATAGGTATTTCGACAGACAAGTTGCATGCGCGAGGACCGGTTGGTCTCGAAGGCTTGACCTCGCAGAAATTCATCGTGATTGGAGATGGTCATATCCGGACATGAGCAAGCGTCTCGGAGTACTAGGCGGGATGTTCGACCCGGTGCATAACGGGCATATCGAAGCAGCCCGTTTCGCCATTCGCACCCTCGAGCTTGAATCCCTGCAGTTGGTTCCCTGTAACATTCCTAATCACCGCGAGCTCGCGGCTTGTGGGCCTGCGGATCGACTCGCCATGTTGCAATTGGCCGTGGCAGGAGAGAGTGGGATAAGCATCAACCAGATTGAGCTGAAACGGGATCAGGTCTCTTATACGGTAGATACACTATTGGTCCTGCGGGATTCCGGGTTAAATGACCATGTAGTATTCGTATTGGGCACCGATGCATTTAATTCGCTCACACTTTGGCATCATTGGCAGGAGCTGTTCGAGCTCTGCCATTTGTTGGTGTTGGGACGTGACGCTGCAAAAATAGCAAGCGCAACTGCCGCAGCGGTGGAGCTGGATAAAAGAAGGGTACAATCAGCTCGCGAACTGTTTGCCTCTGCCCACGGCAAGATTTACCTCGCAGAAGATTTCAGGGTCAACTTGTCATCGACGAAGGTGCGAGAAGCAATTAGGAAGAAACAGGATTTATCAGCACTGCTCAATGCCGATGTCATTGAGTATATTAATCAACGCAATCTCTACAGTATTGGCAGTTAGCCATGCCCTGATTGCTACCAAGCCATCGTTACTAACCAATAGGTGATGTTTGAAAAGTAAAAAGTCAGCACAAATAGCCATTGCAGCCCTGGAAGACATGAAAGGGCAGTTCATTCGTTGCATCAATGTTGAGAAACTCACTGCGATTACCGACTACATGATAGTAGTGACCGGTACGTCCAGCACCCACATACGGGCGTTGGCGGATACGGTTGTGGTCAAACTCAAGGCTGCAAATCAAAAAATCACCGGAGTGGAAGGCAAGATGCAATCCGAGTGGGTGCTGGTGGATGCCGGTGGCGTGGTTGTACATGTGATGACGGCGCCAGTGCGAGCTTTGTATAACCTGGAAGATCTGTGGGATTTCAAAGGACAAAAGTCGGCAGAGCAGGAGGCCGATAGTGAATTGATGCACGCTGTTGTTGCCGAAAAGAAAAATTGGAAAGATAAGAAAAAAATCTTCAGGAAGAGGTCGACAGGTTCAAGAAGCAATTCCAAAGCGGCGAATCAGTCCGCATCGGATAATGTTGCTTCGCATAAACCCGGTGCGAGAAAACCTGCTGCTAAAAATGTCGCTGCGGAAAAGCCTCCACCGGAAAAAGCTGCACGCAGAAAAATCAGCACGGGCGCTGGCAAAAAAACGACTAAATGAAAATCCGGTTGCTCTGTGTTGGTACCAAGATGCCGGCATGGGTACAGGCAGGCGTGGCCGAGTATGAAAAACGTTGTGCACGATATCTCGGATTGTCATTGGTGGAAGTGCCAATGGCGAAACGATCCAAGACGGTCAGTATCGAGCAATGCATCCAGAAAGAAAGTGATGAGTTATTGACGCGAGTGCAGGCTGATGACTTTGTGGTTGCAATGGAAGTCACCGGCAAAGTGCTTGCAACCGAAACTCTGGCCGAGCGGGTTGCGCAATTCAGGGCTGAAGGCAGGAATCTGAGTCTGCTGATCGGTGGTCCGGATGGTTTGGGGGCGGCGTGTCGTGAGCGCGCCAACGAGTGCTGGAGTTTGTCAGCCATGACTCTGCCCCATCCATTGGTACGAATTCTGCTGGTTGAACAGTTCTATCGAGTGGCGTCGATCCTGCAGGGCCACCCGTACCATCGGGACTGATCACTCCTCGCCGTTTTCTGGAATCTTCCGCCCATTACTGCAAATCTCGCTGAAATGCGCTAAAGGTCTATGACAAATGTGGCCAAAAAACGATAAACTGGCGCCTTTCGCGCAAATGATCAGGTAATTTCGGCAAGCCCTTAAACTTAATGGTAATCTTGCAGTCCAAATGGCGGGCATTACCGAGGCTTTTCTCTGTTTGCAGGCCCGGCTACAAAATAGCACGACAGCTTACTACAGGCCTCAGCGGTCTAGCCGATTACAGTAAGGGAATTATCACAAAAGCTTGGCAGGTTGAGCGAAGGAACCACCAAGCAGATAGCAATCTGGCAGGACTTAAGCAGCAACATCTATGACCGGCAAATGGCAATTAAAAGATCACGAGGCAGAGCGCCAGATATTTAACCGGCGTCTGATCATTGCAGGAGTGTTTATCGTCCTGCTGTTCGCTGCGCTGATTTTGAAATTGGTTAATCTGCAGTTTTCCCAGTACGAATACTTCTCTGCAAGGTCTGATGGCAATCGATTACATTCCCAGTATGTCGCGCCCGCACGTGGATTGATCTTTGATCGCAATGGTGCACTGCTCGCTGACAATCAACCCATATTCAACCTTAGTGTGATTCGCGAACAAGTGGGTGACCTCGATGAGATGTTGAACAACCTGCGCACTCTCATTGGACTTTCTGATGATGAAATTGAACAATTTTCAATTCGATTGCGCCGTAATCGAGTGCCATTCTCGTCGGTGCCAATTCGTTTTGTGCTGAGTGAAGAAGACAGATCAGCAATCGCAGTGAATGGTCACCGGCTGCCCGGACTCGCGATTGAACCGCAATTTGTGCGCAGTTATCCGCTGAGTGCATTGACAGCACATTCCGTTGGTTATGTGTCAGAAATAAATCGGGAAGAGCTTGATCAGATGGATGAGACCGAGCGCCAGAATTACGGCGGCACCAACCATATAGGAAAATCTGGTGTTGAGCGTACCTATGAAGGCCTGTTGCACGGTAAGGTTGGTTATGAAATTGTCGAGAAGAATAACCGGGGTCAGGTTATGCGGGAACTCGATCGTACAGATCCTGTCGCAGGCAAAAACATCACTCTGCATATCGATGCCCAGTTGCAGATAGCGGCCGAGCAGGCCCTCGGTGATTTTCGAGGCGCTATTGTGGCCATTGAACCTGCTACTGGTGGCATCCTCGCCATGGTTAGCAAACCCGGATTCGACCCTAACCTGTTTGTTACGGGAATCAGCACGAAAGACTACAAGTTGCTGGTTGAAGATCGGATCAACACGCCATTATTTGATCGTACCACCAATCCTTATCCACCAGGCTCTACGGTAAAGCCATTCCTTGGTCTCTCCGGACTGGAGCTTGGTCTGGTGGATTACGACTATGCGATTCAGGACCCGGGGTATTTCCGCCTGCCAGGCGTCGCCTATCGATGGGGCGATTACACACTGCGCACGGCCATCGGTGGCGGTCACGGACACACAAATCTGCAGAAGGCTATTTACCAGTCATGTGACACTTTTTTCTATGATCTGGGCAATCGCATGGGGATCGATGCCATGCACGAATACATGTCATTATTCGGATTTGGCCAGAATTTCGCGGTCGATATCGGCTATGCCCGCACCGGTGTAATGCCGTCCAGAGATTGGAAGCAGGAATCCCGTGGCGAGCCTTGGTATCCGGGAGATACGATCAATTCGTCCATTGGTCAAGGCTTCATGTGGGCTACTCCTCTGCAGCTGGCAACCGCTGTCGCCATCATCGCTAACAAGGGTGTTGTGGTGCAGCCGCGATTGCTGCGTGCGGTTGAGGACGAGCCATTTGTCCCGGAAATCCGCGATCCTGTCCCCGATATTGTGCTAAAGGACCAGGATTACTGGCGCTATATGGAAGAGGCCATGACCATGGTTGTGCACCGGCCTTACTCTGATACGTTCAGGGATTACGGCACGGCTTATGAGGCTATTGCCCAGGCTGATCGCACGATGCCTTACCGGATGGCAGGCAAGTCCGGTTCTGCCCAGGTCGTGGGTATCAGCCAATCGATTTTGAAGAGTGGCGATATTGTTGTCTCTGATCTGAACAAGGACCATGGACTCTTCATCTCGTTCGCGCCGGCCATGCACAGCGAGATCGCTCCCCAGATCGCCATTGCGGTTATCGTGGAAAATGGCGAACACGGCAGCAGCGTGGCGGGGCCGGTTGCCAAGCGCATCATTGATGAATACCTGTTAAATATCTTGCAAATCGACTTTGCAACTCATCCTTCCAATCCAAATTCTTTGATCTCCCAGGTAAATGATTAATCAGGATTTCATTCGCCAGTCTTCCGGACTGAATTCCGGCAAAATCACATCGAGCACGATCTGGCGCAGCGTGCATACCGACCCCCAGTTACTCGTTGGCATTTCCCTGCTTTGTGCATTCGGTTTGCTCATATTGTGGAGCGCGAGCGACAGTAATGAGGCTGAGGTGCAGCGGCAGTCGCTGGCGATGCTGGTCGGACTCGTCGTCATGTTCATCGTCGCCCAGTTCAATGTGCATTTTGTTCGCAGTTGGGCGCCGACACTGTACGCCGGCGGCATCGGCCTGCTGGGGCTGGTACTGTTCATGGGAGTCGAGAAGAATGGTGCGCGCAGTTGGCTGGATCTGCCAGGATTGCCCAGCTTTCAACCGTCGGAGTTAATGAAGTTTGTAGTACCTATGCTGCTGGCGTGGTATTTGGCTGGTCGACCGTTGCCGCCACGCTTCAAGCACATATTGGTCGCGGCCATCATGATCCTGCTGCCGGCAGCGCTGATCATTGTCCAGAATGATGCAGGCACCGCGTTGATGGTAACGATGTCCGGTGTCTTTGTAGTCTTGCTGGCTGGTATCTCATGGCGCCTGGTAATCGGTGGCACTGTGGCCCTGCTACTGGCTTCCCCTGCCTGGTTTCTGTTTCTTGCCCAGGAGCACCAGAAAAACCGCATTCTGACCTTTTTCAATCCGTATCGGGATCCGACCGGAGCTGGCTACAACATCATCCAGTCACAGATAGCTATCGGCTCTGGCGGTATCTACGGCAAGGGTTTTGAAAATGGTGCGCAGTCGCAGCTGGATTTTATTCCTGAGAGCAATACCGATTTTATTCTTGCAGTGCTGGCCGAAGAGTTCGGCTTCCTTGGCGTATTGTTCCTGATTTGCCTGTACCTGTGCGTGTTCGCGCGTGCAGGCTACATTGCATACACGGCCAATGATATGTTTTCGCGGCTGTTGGCGGGCAGCATCACGCTCACATTTTTCCTGTACGTGTTCGTCAATATGGCGATGGTGACTGGCCTGTTGCCCGTAGTTGGCTTGCCTCTGCCACTCATCAGCCGCGGCGGTACCTCTATAGTAACTATGTTCATTGGTTTCGGAATGCTTATGTCGATAGCAACCCATGGGCGCCAAAAGTAGCATAACCTGTTGAAATATATATATAAAATATAGTTTCGCGAAGAAAATCCGGCACCCGTTTAAAGGTTAGCGCAAAAAGCGGTAAGTAAAGATGGCGTAAACATTAAAACTATTCCGGTTTTGGACGTTATTTACTTGGACGATTCCCTTCATCCAAAGTGGTCACTACTGGTAGTTGCATCTATGTTGCAGGTTAATTCGAAAATACTGGGTGTTTTGCTGCTATCAACACTGCTCGCGGCCTGCGCCAGTAATCCAACGGCATCGACAGCGCCAGCCGTTGCCACCAGTCGCTACAGCATTAGTCAGGACCGCGCGCCTGACCGCATAGTTGATCTGAGTACTATTCCCGAAGTCATTCCGGAACCGCTGCAACGCACGCTCGCCGGCAATCGCAGTCCCTATACAGTGCTGGGCAAGACCTATCACGTGCTGCCCACTGAAGAGGGTTACAGCGAGCGCGGTGTCGCGTCCTGGTACGGTGAGAAATTCCATGGTCATAAAACCTCAAATGGCGAAGTTTTCGACATGTACCTGGCGTCAGCAGCACATAAGTCGCTACCCATTCCCAGCTTTTTGCGGGTAACCAATCTGGATAACAATCGCAGCATCATCGTCCGCGTCAACGACCGGGGACCATTTCATGGCGAACGCCTGATTGACCTGTCCTATGCGGCGGCATTGAAACTGGATTACGCCGATCGCGGCACTGCGCGTGTGCAACTGGAGGCGATAGTTCCTAATGGTATTTACAGCGACAAGCTGCAAAGTTCAGAAATTGCCAGCAACAATATTGAATTGGCGAGTGCCGGTGGCAGTGAGCGCTATTTGCAAGTGGGTGCATTCGCTGAAATGGAAACAGCACAGGATGTGTCCAATCGCCTGCGTGAAATCACCGGGTATCCGGTATTTATTCGATCAGTCAAAAGCGGGGCAAGTGGAATGTTGCAAAGAGTGCGCGTTGGTCCATTCAGTAATCCGCGGGACATAGTGCAAACCAGCGCGCGTGTGGTTGCTGCTAAATTGGGAAGTCCGTACACTGTTACCGAGTAATTGCATAGCATGTCTGTCTGGCACACCTGTTTGGCACACTTGCTTAACACACTTGTTTAGCACTACGCGCCAGCACTTCCCGGTACTGAACAATAAAAACTGAAACGCGTAGTTCATCTATGCACAGAAATTCAGCAAGCGATGTGTAGCAAGTAATTGTTCAACAAATTTGCTTCTGATTGCCACGCCAGTATTCATTTATATTCATGGATTTTCATATGTCATATTTTTCCACTTCAATCTTTCAGTCACCAGTGCAAGCTCCTGTCTGCCAGCTGCGGCAATGGTTGCGGGTTTGCAGCAAACTGCTGCCGCTGCTGGCGCTAGCGGTCAGCATGCGCATCGCGGCGCAGACTCCGTTGCCTGCCGTCACACCGACAATTGTGCCAAGACCTCCCGAAATTGCTGCATCAAGTTATATCCTGATGGACGCGAAGACTGGCCAAATCCTGCTCGAGGAAAATGCCGATGAGGCGTTGCCGCCTGCCAGCCTGACCAAAATAATGACGGCCTACATCCTGGAAGAGGAGGTCATGAGTGGCAATCTCAGCCTGGATACCGAAGTGCACATCAGCGAAAAAGCCTGGAGCACCCAAGGGTCCAAGATGTTTGTTGCAATCAATTCACTGGTTCGCGTGGAAGACTTGTTGCGCGGCATCATCATCCAGTCAGGCAATGACGCCAGTGTAGCGGTTGCCGAACATATCGCCGGCAGTGAAGAAGCCTTCGCCGACATGATGAACCAGTATGCCGAAACGCTTGGCATGAGCAAAAGTAAATTCATGAATGCGAGCGGGCTTGATACAGAGGAATACTACAACCTGATGTCCGCCCGCGATCTGGCGATACTGGCACGGGCAACGATTGTCAGACATCCGGATTTTTATCCGCTGTATGCTGAGCGCGAGTTCACCTACAACGATATTCAGCAATCCAATCGCAATACCCTGCTGTTTCGGGATCGCAATGTGGATGGACTGAAAACAGGCTGGACTGAAGCTGCCGGATATTGCCTCGTCGCTTCATCAGAGCGGGAAGGAATGCGCCTGATATCGGTAGTTATGGGTACTGCCAGTGAAGAGGCGCGGGCAGTTGAAACGCAGAAATTGATGACCTATGGCTTCCGTTACTTTGAAACACACAAACTCTATGACAATGGTCAGATATTGACCAATGTTCCTGTGTGGTCCGGTAAACAGAATGCGGTGGATCTTGGCATTACCGAGGAAGTTTACGTGACCATTCCCCGTGGACAGGCAGCCGCAATGACAGCGACTGTCGATGTTGCTGACATCATTCGCGCTCCGCTGGAAAATGGCCAGATAATGGGTGTTGTGAACGTGGTATTGGACAACAATATTTATTATACCGGCGACGTAATGGCGATGCAGACAGTCGAGCAAGCCGGCATGTTCAAGCGATTTATCGATTGGTTGTCCCTGTTTTTCACCAACCTGTTCTCCGGTTAGTGCGACCTTTGCCATGAGCGATGCGTCGTCACCCACCGAAACAGAGCCGCCCAGGATCGAATTTCCCTGCCTTTACCCGATAAAAATTATTGGGCACGCCGTGGTGGATTTCCAGGAAATCGTGGTTGCAGTAGTGGAACGCCACACTGGCAAGATCACCTCTGAACTGATCAGTGTTCGGCGTAGTGGCCAGCAGCGCTACGTTGCGGTGACGGTAACCATCCCTGCAACCGGCAAGGAACAGTTGCAGAATATATTCGAAGACCTGAAACTGGTCGAGCACGTGAAAATGGTGCTCTAACCTGTCGCGTATTCGAGACGTCTGTCTCACCAATGCCGCTTTCTATTTCACACCACAGATCGACCAGCACACGTGCCAATTGAGACTATTGAATGCAATTGAATAATTACCAATGGTTTCAGGCGCAGCCGGCGGACTCCGCGAAAAATGCGCTGCCCGGACTGAAGGTCAGGCGTCTGGGATTGCAGGCTTACGAGCCCATCTTCAAATCCATGCGCTATCGCGCCGAGCATCCGCTTGCCAACCGGGATGATGAAATTTGGTTATTGAGTCACAAACCCGTATTTACACTGGGTCAGGCCGGTAAGGCCGAGCATGTGTTGAATCCGGGACGAATACCGGTGGTGCAGGTCGACCGCGGCGGCCAGGTTACCTACCATGGTCCGGGCCAGCTGGTGTGTTACCTGTTATTGAATCTCAAGCGGCGCAAACTCGGGGTGCGGGCACTGGTGGACATCATTGAGTCTACGCTGATCACAACCCTGCAGGAATATGGTATTGACGGCGTCAGTCGTCCCAAAGCGCCTGGGGTCTACGTGAACAATGCCAAGATAGCGGCCCTTGGCTTGCGAGTGAAGAACGGGTGGAGTTACCACGGTCTTAGTTTCAACCTTAATATGGACCTGGAGCCGTTTTCCAGAATTAATCCCTGCGGCTTTGAGGGACTTGCCGTAACTCAATTGTCGCAACTCGTTGCGCAGCAGGAGGGGCTTATGCAGTCAGTCAGCAGACGCCTGGCCAATCAATTGTTGCTGGCGCTGGGTTATCAAGCGCACTCATACACAACTGTGAAATAAGCGGCGTATAATCCGCTCGCAATAGCAACGTTCACGATTTAGCCAATTGAAGCAGGCCACATGGAAGCAAAAACACGACGCAACACCCTGATCGAAGGCGAAAAATTGCGCGGCGCCGACAAAGTGCGGCGCATTCCCGTCAAGGTAATTCCCACAGTGGAATTACCCACCAAGCCAGACTGGATTCGGGTAAAGATTCCTGCCTCTCCCAAGATTAATCACATCAAGCAGATGCTGCGGCAGCATAAGCTGGCGTCGGTATGCGAAGAAGCCTCCTGCCCGAATCTGGGTGAATGTTTCAGTAATGGTACTGCCACGTTTATGGTGATGGGCGATATTTGCACACGCCGCTGTCCTTTCTGCGACGTTGCCCACGGCAAGCCGAAGCCTTTGAATGCGAGTGAGCCTACGGAACTGGCTACAGCGATTCGGGAAATGGGTCTGAGTTATGTTGTCATCACTTCGGTTGACAGGGATGACCTGAAAGACAGTGGTGCGCAGCATTTCGCCAATTGCATCACGGAGACACAGCGCCTGAATCCCGGCATCAAGGTGGAAGTATTGGTGCCGGATTTTCGCGGACGCATGGAAATTGCACTGAATATCCTGCAGGCAACCCCGCCGGATGTGTTCAACCACAATCTGGAAACAGTGCCAAGATTGTATAAGCAGGCGCGACCTGGCGCCGATTATGAGTGGTCTCTCGATCTGTTGGAGGCCTATAAAAAACGGCGCCCTGAAGTAACGACGAAGTCAGGTTTGATGCTCGGTCTCGGTGAGACGATCGATGAAGTTAAAGCCGTGATGCGTGATCTGAAAGCCCACGCCATCGATATGGTCACCCTCGGTCAGTATCTGCAACCGAGCAAGGATCACCTGCGGGTTGCCCGCTTCGTGCATCCAGATGAATTTGAAGAATTGCGCGTATATGGTGATGCACTGGGATTCCAGCATGTTGCCAGTGGACCATTGGTGCGCTCGTCCTATCATGCGGACAAACAGGCTCAGGGCGAAGCGATTCGCTGAGCTGCGCAGTTTTCTTTCATCCCGATTTCTCCCATTGCGACACAGCGATGAAACTTGGCATCAGACAATTCGTTATCAGCATGCTCGCCGCATTGGTCGCGATCGCAATCGTGATTTATCTGGCGAATAATGCTGCCGCGGTAGGGCGGATGCCGCTGTCATTGCGCGCTCTGGGGCTTAGTGCAGCGATCATCGCAGCGATGGTGGCGGTTTATCCCCTCAATGCGCTGTTCTCAGGCAAGCCTGGACCCTACCTTCTGTTCGTGTGTATACCTTCGGTTGTGCCAGGGCTGGTGTATTACCTGTTGCTGTTGCCACAACAAGCCGGTGAGGGACTAGTCGCCACACAATTGCGCAGCGAATTGATTTCTGAGCGCTCGAGCAATGGCTTCGTGGAAGTTGGGTTTAATTACCCCATATTCACTCCAACCATAACAATTACTAACCGGGAATTATTCACGCGGGAAGTAAACGTGTTTCTGCGCATCACAGATTCAAACAATGAGGAAAATCTGTTTCGAGCAGTGCGCTCGCGCATTCCCGGCGTGAGCCTGAGTGTGGAATCCACCGTGCAGGGAATGTTAAGTGAGAACGCGGGATTCGTGTTCCTGCCGATTGCGATTCCACCGGTACGCACGGTGGAGGGCAAAGTAGTATTCATCATCAGTAATCTGAATGACGGCACCACATTTTCCGATGCACTGGGGCGGGCCTATCAGGCCAGTTTTGAATTGCGCGATCCGGCAACGGCGGCGCTGTTATACCAGTTTCAGCTGAATCATATGTAGCTAACATGCAGCATGCACGTGGCAAGCATGCACAGTGCATGTAAAAAACAAGTATGTATAACGAGTGCTTGTATAAAGAGTCGAAGGGGTTTGCGCCGCACTGCAGGCAGTTGAATTCAGGATGGCGCTCGTTTAACCTGTGAGCCCTTGTTCTCGCCCCCACCCAGGAACTCCACATGAGCACACAAGCACCGAAGTTTCGCAAATTGGTACTGGCAACAGGTGCGGCTGCAACACTGGCTGCGAGTTCTTTCACAGCGACAGTCAACGCTGCCGAGGCTGACTTCACGGGTCAACGTGTCGTGCACTTATTGCAGGAGCCGCGCCATCGTACGGTACATCAGGATGGGGATGTTTATATATTGGATGTGCAATTGCTGGCCGGTGATGAATCCTTTCCCCATGTACATGACTCAGCCCTGCTGGTGACAAGCATCAGCACTGGCACCGGACCGACCAACGGCAGGGTTACCACGAACACCGATTACGTCACCACGCCTGTTACTCATGCCATCAGCAATGCTGGCCCTGGCATGTTACGCATCATCGCCATGACCAATCTGACACCACGTACAGATGCGCTTACAACCGACCGGCCGCTGGGCATGCAGGGCGAGCCGACTATCGAGAATGCCTGGTTCCGGTCGTACCGCCTGATACTTGAAGCTGGTGCCGAATCGGCCACAATGCTGCTGCAAAACCCCAGTGTTGTGGTGCAGGTTACCGAGGGCAAGGTGCATGTGACTCGAGTCGATGGCATAACCGCAGAACTTGATGCCATGGCAAAATGGACCTGGCGTGATGCCCAG
Source organism: Gammaproteobacteria bacterium (assembly GCA_009692305.1). Taxonomy (GTDB): domain Bacteria; phylum Pseudomonadota; class Gammaproteobacteria; order Pseudomonadales; family Pseudohongiellaceae; genus UBA9145. Next base: position 61,252 of record SHZK01000007.1, read on the forward strand.
AGCAGCTATACCGTGCGTAATGTCGGCAGCGCCCCAGTTGAACTTGTTATAAACGAAGCACGTCGCTAGCTGCCTGGATCAATTAACAGTTACTGCAACCGGCGGCGGTTTGAACAATGCGCCGCTACCCCACACGATCATCAAGGCGGCACTGCAAACTGCAGTCAGCCCCAATTCAATTGCGAAAGCTGGCTCTGCCAACTGTACGCCGCCGATGATCATGCCCAGCCGGGCTGTCTCATGCCAGCGCGCATGGGGACGCCCTTCCAGCCATAATCCATGTACATAAAATGAGTAGGTTAGAATGCTTACCGCACCGGCAATAAAGGCATAGCTGTAACTCGTGGTATTGAGCAACAGGAACAGGCTGAGACTTACTGTCAGCAGGAATTGGGCAAACGTGTAGATACGGGTCAGGCGCGACAGCGGCGGATCGAATTTCTCTGCCGGCGCATTCGCCCCGGCGCGTAATTTGCAGCTAGTCTTCACGCCCGGCACCGACCAGCCGGGTGGCATGAACCAGACCTTTAACTTGTTAAGTATGCCCGGTGCCTGCATGCAGTCGCGCAACAAGCGCCAATAAACATGCACGTTGGCCCACACCGGATTCCAGCTGCGCAGAGGTTTGTTCAAACCATACACCACAGGCGTGTCCGGGAGTTCTTCCTGGAAACTGCCGAACAGGCGATCCCACAGGATAAATACACCACCATAATTGCGATCTACATAGATGCCGTTGCGCGCGTGATGCACACGGTGATTTGAAGGCGTTACCAGAATCCATTCCAGCGGACCGAGTTTCGGCACGTGTTCCGTGTGCACCCAGAATTGATAAATAAGGTTGAGGCTGACTACGGTGAACAGAATTTCTGCGGGATAACCCAGTACAAAAAATGGCAGGTAAAAGAGGACGCTGTAAAAATCCATGCTGGTCTGGCGCAAGGCGGTACCCAGATTGAAGTCCTCGCTCTGATGATGCGCGACATGGGCTCCCCACAGCAGTGCAACTTCATGACCGAAGCGGTGTTTCCAGTAGTACACGAGATCGTAAAGCACGAAACAGCTGATCCAGACCCAGACGGCAGTGGCCGGTAACTGTGCCAGTTGGAAACGGGCCACGAATAGTTCGTAGGTAGTGCCAGACACCCCGAGTATTACCAGTCCCTGCAGACGACTGAGGCTGCCAAGTGACAGGCTATTGATCGTGTCATTCAGTCGATAGGTATTGCGCCCGCGCAGCATGCCATAGCCAAATTCGAACAATATCAGCAGGAAGAAAACTGGAATCGCGTACAAGATCAGGTCCACGGTTGGCTCTTTATCGTCTCTAAATTGATATTACTGGCTGCTGGGCATTGTAAGGTCTTGGCTACAAATTTGGCAAAACACGTTATCATGGCGGCCTCGTATTGCAATCGAATGCCGTGTGTTGGAGCGCTACTGTAATGAAGAGAATTGGATTATTCGTGGTCGTGTTGTTACAGACCTTGCACGGCGCGGCGCTGGCACAGGGTATCCAGCAAACCAAGGGTAGCTTTGAGGACAAGTTTCGGCAGCTTGATGAAGTATTGCCGACGCCGAATGTTTACCGCACGGCGGGTGGTCAGCCAGGCCACCAATACTGGCAGCAGGAAGTTGACTATCGCATTGATGTCACGCTGGATGAAGAGCGCCAGCGTCTTTCTGGAACCGAGTCCATAAGCTATCAGAACAATTCCCCCGATACGCTGACCTATCTCTGGCTGCAACTCGACCAGAATCGCTTTCGTCGCGATTCCATCTCACAGTTGAGTGGCACTTTTGGCGGCGCGAATCCGGATGCTGATACACCGGCGCGGATCAGTCTGGGCGCATTGCGAAGTTTGCAATACATGGAAGATGCCGCACTTGGTTACGAAATCAATTCCGTCATCGACAGCGGCGGCAGCGCGCTCAGCTTTACCATCGTTGGCACGTTGATGCGCGTGGATCTGGCGCGGGCATTGCGCCCTGGTCAAAGCGTACAGTTCACCGTGGACTATGCCTATAACATTGTGAATGGTGATGTGCTGCTGCCGCGCGGTGGTTATGAGCATTTTCCCGATGACGCGAACGAAGGAGGGAATTACATTTTCGCGGTTAGCCAGTGGTTTCCGCGCCTGGTTGCCTATACCGACTATGAAGGGTGGGCCAACAAGGAATTCCTTGGTGCCGGGGAGTTCACACTCGAATTCGGCGACTACGAAGTTGCCATGACTGTGCCAGCAGACCATATTGTGGCTGCTACGGGCGAGCTGCTGAATGCGAACCAGGTATTGACGGCCCAACAACGCGAGCGTCTGCAACAGGCCGAGAATGCCGCGCGTCCAGTCTTCATAGTAAGCCCTGAGGAAGCGCTGGCCAATGAAAGCGCCGGTACCACTGATACTGTAACCTGGCGGTTTGGCGCGCAACGCGTGCGCGACTTTGCCTGGGCCTCATCACGCAAGTTTATCTGGGACGCGAAGGGGCACCACCAACCTGGAGCCGCACAGGAACTGGTGATGGCGATGTCCTTCTACCCGAAGGAAGGCGGTTCGCTGTGGTCTGAATTCTCAACTGAAGTAGTTATTCACACGCTGGATGTGTACAGCCGCTTCTCCTTTGATTTTCCCTATCCGACAGCGCAGTCAGTCAGTGCCGGCTTCGTCGGCGGCATGGAATATCCAATGATTACCTTTAATGGTCCGCGCGCCACGCTGCAAGACGACGGCACGCGCACTTACTCCCTCGCCGAGAAACGCTTTTTAATAGGCGTAGTAGCGCACGAGATTGGTCACTTTTATTTCCCGATGATCGTCAACTCGGATGAGCGGCAGTGGACGTGGATGGATGAGGGTATCAATTCCTATCTGGATTCAGTGGCGGTAAGGGAGTGGGATGCCGAAATCCCCTGGGGTGTCGAGCCACGCTATATCGTCGATTATATGCGGTCACAAGACCAGCAGCCGATTATGACGCAGTCCGACAGCGTGACGAATCTGGGCGCGAATGCCTACGCCAAACCCGCGACTGCGATGAATATTCTGCGGGAAACGATCATGGGCCGAGAGTTGTTTGACTTCGCCTTCAAGGAATATTCGCGACTCTGGCAATTCAAGCGCCCGACACCGTCGGATTTTTTCCGCACCATGGAAGAAGCCTCCGGCATCGATCTGGACTGGTTCTGGCGTGGCTGGTTCTACACCACCGATCATGTGGATATAGCACTGAACCGCGTGTATGAGATGCAGCTTGATACCGAGAATCCTGATATCGACTACTTACGGCAACGCGAGCTTGAGAAAGCCTTGCCACCCTCAGTATTGATTGAGCGCAATCGCGCCGCAGGATTGCAATCCTGGGTTGAGCGCAATCCGAACGTGCGGGATTTCTATGATGACAACGACCAGCTCACCGTGACCAACGTGGAGCGCAATCGCTATAACTCCTTTCTCGCCGGGTTGGAGGATTGGGAGAAGGCAGTGCTGGAGCGCGCAGTCAGTGAGGATCGTAACTACTATATTCTGGAGTTTTCCAATGACGGTGGCCTGGTCATGCCAATTATTCTGGAATTGACCTACGCGAATGGCACCAAAGAAGAGTTGCGCCTGCCTGCCGAAATCTGGCGTCGCTCCCCGCAGCAGGTAAAGAAACTGCTTGTTACAGAGAACCAGATAACGAGTATTGTGGTCGATCCATTGCAGGAAACGGCCGATGTGGACATCGAAAACAATTACTATCCGCGCCGCATCATTCCTTCACGTATCGAGAGCTTCAAGGCTGATAGTGGTGGCGGTCTGGTGGGTCGCGACATCATGCAGGACAGCAAGACAGAGTTGAAGGCACCGGATGCTGAAGATGACGCTGAAGATGCAGACAATGATAACTAGTCCATTGCGGCTGCGCGCACCGGGGGGCAGGGACGTCGTTCGATTCAGCATCGCTTGTCTGCTCATGGTAGCGGTGCACGGATTGAGTCTGGCGCATGTGCAGAAAACGGCGGTTACACGCATTCTATTCAATGCGAATACCCACAATATGGAAGTTATGCACCGGTTGTTGCTACATGATGCAGAGCACGCCGCTACACTTATTTTCGGCGAGCAACTGAATCTGCTGGAATCCGAGGAGTCACGGGAATTATTCAGTAACTACGTCTTGAATCGCTTCGCCATTGAAGCGGGCGTGAACGGCGGCAGGCCTGAATTGCTGAAGCTGAAATATGTTGGCAGCGAAATCGATGGGCAATATCTCTGGGTTTATCAGGAGATTGCCGAAATTCCTGACCTCACGTCGTTGACAGTCGTGCATTCGGTATTAAGGGATATCTGGCCCGATCAATCGAATCTGGTCAACATCGAACGGGCCGACCAGATCTACACGCTGAATTTCACTGCCAACAGCGATGTGCTCTCTGTCGAATTTTGACAGCTGGCTCAGCGCAAATGTGTGTTGAGAAAACTGCGTACCTGATTGTAATAGTCCACCCGGTTCAGTGTTGCCCGGAACTTTTGTCCCTCGTTTTCCTTGACCAGCCACTCGTGCGGTTTGCTGGCAGCAGCCAATGCATTGTGAAAAGCTTCGGCCTGCACGAACGGGGTGCGTTCATCAATGCCACCATGGGCGATAAACAGAGGCACTGAAATTGCGCCGGCTCGGTTGATCAGGGAATACTCATCACGCTGTTCGCGGTTCATGGCCATGGATGTTTCTGTCAGCTCGCGTCCGTTGAGACCCGGCAGAAATGGTGCGCGATCACGATTGATCGCGTTCAGGTCATAGATGCCTGATTGGGCAATTGCACATTGGTACCGGGTTGGCTCAGTGAGCACTGCGGTGATCGCGGCAAATGCCCCGTACGCCGTGCCCATGATGCACACCTTGTCGGCGGTGGTAATGTCATTCTGCACCGCCCAGCGCAATGCGAGGGTGATATCGGCAACGATGCCGGTAGCCCATTGGCCATTGCCGGCCTGTTCATGTGGCCAGCCAAACCCGGAAGCGCCGCGGGCATTCACCTGCAGCACTGCGAAACCGCTCTGCGCGAGGAACTGCGCCTCGTGGTTGAAAGTCGGCAGTGCTCGGCTGCCAGTCGGTAGATCATTGACGAGGACCACTAGCGGCAGGGCTTGCTCGGTGCCCGCTGGCAGAGTTACGTAGCCGTGCAGTGTGAGGCCATCGCCATTGCGAATGGCAAAGGCGTTTACCGTTGCCATCTGTTCACTCGGCAATTCCGGGTTGGCGCTACCGATCAGACTCGTAGTATCGTCTGCGGTATTATAGAGCAGGAATTCTCCGATTCGGTGTGGACTGCTAACCTTGAATACGAACCGGGTACCATCGGCAGAGCTATCTATGAAATCAACACGCTCTCCCGGAAAGCTGGCATCCAGCCTCTGCATCAGCTGCACGTCCCCATGCTCGGAGAAATAGGCCGCTTCCGTGTAGTCCCCGGACAATTTCACGCCAATGACTTCAGTACTGCCGCGCGCAAACACCATATCGCCAGGTGTGAGATCAAACTGCTCGGACTCAAAAATTTTGCGCGAGCTGCCTGCGTCAAATTGATAGAGGGCGCGCGTGCCAAGCTGATTATGGGCTAGGTAATAGAAGCTGGTATTGTTTGCACTGAACCCTACTGGTTCTATGGTCAACGGCAACGCTGCGTACTCATGGGGCAGTTGCTCGCTGATATCCTGCCATTCACTGTCTGCTGACTGGCGCAGATGTACCACTGAGGGTTTGCCAGGTTCGGTGGCGACCGCAATTCTGATAGTGCCGGAATTGTCTGCAAACAGCTGTCCTCGACTGACCGGACCGCGGGTTTCCCCACTGGTGCGCATGCTGGCCTTGCTGTCTGGTGCCTGCAATTCCAACACCGCCGCGCGCGGGCGGTCACCGAGTGAGCGACCGCTGAATTCGAGACGCAATATCTGAATGCTATTCGGATTCGCGGGTAGACGATGACTGATGGTATTAAAGGCAAGATCACCTGCGCTGCGACCGGCAATCGCCCGGCCAGTCTCGGTGGGCACATTAAACGCAAACAATTCACCAGTCGGAATTGCGCGCTCACGACCGGGTGCGATACTTGTTGGAGCGATGATCAGCTCGTCATTCCCTTTCCAGAAAAAATCGGCGACCCCTTGTCCGTCCGCAACTCCGGTTTGTGTTACCAGCTCATTGCTGAGTGTCTTGAAAATAATAATTCGATCCTGCGAATCCGTGGGAGACAGCAGCGCCAACATGCTGCCATCAGCAGAAATGCGCACATCAGCGAGGGTATCTGGCCGGAAAAAATTCACGGTGGGCACAGTCTGCGCAAAGCTGGCCGGAGGCAAACACAGCAGACAGATGGCCAGCACTAACGAATATCGGGTAGACATGAATGGGCTCCTTGGTGATAGCTGGTACGACTACCGGCTTTAATAGCGCATTGTGGGGTTTTTGGCAATTGCCGCGCGTCAATCAGACTATCGGTGCGACGGAAAGTAGGTGGCGCGCCAGAGCCATATGGCGGGAGTAAAAGAGCTAGGAAGCCAGTGGGCTGCCGAGCCGGTGATATTCAGCAATGGCCAGACCGGCGGCGACGCTGGTGAACGGATCGTGCTCGATTACCCGGTCCGGAAACTGCGCATCCAGAATCGTTTTAATCGCGGGTATCAGGGATGAACCACCCGTGCGCACGACCAGCTGGATATTGGCAGCAGACATGTGCGCTCGATCCAGGACTGCTGTTATTGCCTCCTGGAAGCGCAGGAGGACCGAGCTGATTATTGCGTCAAATTCGGCGCGCGTAACCAGCAGTTCAATATCCAGTTCCGGTATGTCCAGTATTGCTTGCGGTTTTTCAGATAGTTCCGCTTTAAGATCCTTGAGGCATTGAAACACCAGATAGCTGTAATTGTTTTTGATGAGGTCATAGAGACGGCGAAATTTGTCTGCGGCCTCGTCACCTACCTGGATTCGCTGCATCAGCGGGGTCGTGAACTTGTTCTGGTTCAGCATATAACTGATGGTCCAGCTGAGCAGAAATTCTTCGTAGTCTTCAAATGGAAATGCTGTTTCAATTTCCCTGTCTTCGCCGGCGCGCGACCAACGCTCACCTTTGCCGAGCAGCGGGAATAACAAGTGCTTGAACATAAGCTGATCGATATGGTCGCCACCGAGCCCCACGCCGTGCGTCGCCACTACGCTGAAGTTCGCGCTGGATCTGCGCAAGATGCAGAGGTCAAGAGTGCCGCCACCAAAATCAACTGCAAGCAATGTCTGTTCCTGTGCGTGCGGGTGAGCATGCACGTAGCTGAGTGCGGCCGCGATGGGTTCCGGATAGAAACTCTGGTCCTTGAATTCAGCGTAGCCGTAGGCTTCTGCCAATAACTTTAAAGCGCTGTGGTTGCGATCAGAGCCGGTACCTTCGAAGTTAACCGGGTGGCCGATGCAGGCGTGATCCGGCAGTTCTGTATGCGACGCGTGTTCAGGCAGTACGCGTTTGATCGAGCGGCGAATGCGCAGCAGCAATGGAGTGATGAGCGCAACCAGACGGAAAGGGCGCTCAAATACCATGATGCGCTGGGTTGGGTCATTGCCCAATAAGCGCTTGATACCACGAAACAAACGGCCTTGTTGGCCGCTGTCAACCAAAGACTGACCGTAGACCTTTTGTGTTGAAGCTTCTTCCGGCAAACCATGATCGCTAATCTGACCGGTGGAGGTGCGACTCTCGCCGAGCACTTCGGCTATGAGTTCAACAGTGCGGCCAGTATTGCTTTGAATGTATTGATTGATTGCGTCTTGCCCGGTTTGTATCTGGAAATCACGATCGATATATGTGGCAGATGGCATCACCGCGACTTGATGCTCGAGGTAGATCAGATGAATATTTTCGCCATCAAATAATGCGGCCGCACTATTGCTGGTTCCGAAATCGATACCGATACCCAGCCGCCGTCCTGCAATATTTTTTCCGAACATTGAACCTGAATGCGTGGCTGACAACGCAAACTCCAACTGAGCTGGCAGTTTCTTTGAATCTGACACGCAGGATTTCCCTAACCTTTTACAGAACGAAAAGATAAAAATTTTGTGGTTTCTGTTCGCCGGAGCTAATCGCGCCGGCCATGCAGTGACTGTCTGTTTTTCAATAGACGGTGATGCAAGGTGGTTTGATGCAACGCGGATTGATTCAACGCGGGTTGGCTCGGCGGAAACGGCGTATTGTATATCATAAAAGCATCGCCCAGCTCCAGCCTCATGCCGCATTTTTGCCTGCGCGCGATCACAATGTAGTGGTCCTTCGGCAATAGTTGGATGCACTGCAAAGGCCGCTCAGTGTGGGGGTCGGGGGGGGCAGATCAATGTTGAATATTGCAGGAACTTAACCTATGCTGCACAGGTCACAGCTGGTGTTAATTAACCAGAACAGCATTAATGCCGGAGTACGCATGAATTTTGCTAGTCGACGCTTTATTGAGGCAGGCGTCTCCCACCTCGTTATAGTCCTATCGCTCTGTTTCTTCAGCGTCGCACAAGCGGGAACGATTGTGCGTATAAGTACCACTGTCGGGGACTATTCCATTGAGCTGCTGGATGATGTTGCACCCGTAACGGTGCGAAATTTCCTGAATTATGTCACTAGAGGCGACTATAACCGGACCTACCTGCACCGGGTCGAGGACGGGTTCGTGGTACAGGGCGGAGCTTACCGCTTCCAGCCTTTCGTCGGGCCTATAGATATTCGCCAGGATGCTCCCATCGTAAACGAATTCAATGTGTCGAATACTCGCGGCACAGTGGCGATGGCAAAATTTGAAGGATCTCCGAATAGTGCAACAAACCAATGGTTCGTCAATCTGACTAACAATAGTTCATTGGATGGCACCAATGGAGGCTTTACGGTATTTGGAGTCGTATTGGGTGAGGGCATGCTGATTCTCGATGCCATCGACGCCTTGCCATTTGTAAGCCTCGGCGTGAAGGCGTCAAGTGCGCCTTATATAACCGCGGCTTATGAAAGCCCGACGGCTTTCGTCTATCAGAACGCGGTAGTTACCTCGCGCTTTAGTTCAGCGCCGCACGTGTTCGAAAGTGTCACCGGCAAAATGATCACGTCGGTTAATGTCAATAGTGGTGCCGAACTCATCAGTTTGCATCTCAACGCAGTTCCCCATGCATCCCAGCTAATTTTGCAGGCAGATGTGCAGAGTGTCATTTCCAGACGCGCGACTTTCGATGGCATTGCTACCTATTCGACCACGGACAATCGCCTGCGGATTCCGGCTTTGGAAGTAAATCTAAATGGTGCTATTAGCGTTTTGAAAAACGTCGTGTTCGCGCTTAGCAATCGCGAATTATTGCAGTTCACACTGGAATCATTCAACCAGTAAGCCGGTGTTTAGCTGTACTGGTTGAGAGCTTATTCTGGTCTGGCATTCTTCTCGCTTTCCCTGGGCGTTGGCACGATGTTGATCTATGGCCCCTACGTCAGTAAACGGGAAAACCTGCCAGTAATCGGCAGTCTGGTTGCGCTGATTACGGTTATCTCCTTGATTATCGTGTTCAAGTTTGACCCCCTGTTTGATCTCGTAGTTACCTACACCACCGAATATAGCCAGCCCTTGCTGGGATTGTTCTGCTGCATATTTGTAGGCTGGATCTGGAACCGGAATGCGGCACTCGCCGAGATCAGGCAGGGTTGCCCGGATGCGGAGTTGGGTTGGTTCTGGAAGATATGGCCGTTTTATGTCAAATACGTTTGTTTGCTGGCAATTGTTGCCATGTATTTAGCGTAGCTGGCAACCGGTATCAACCTGTAGGCGCAACTCCGGCAGATATGCTACCGTGGCATCAGTTTTTCACGGCTCACTCGGAGATCATGTAGCATGACTGCAACTACTCAGAAGCACCAGAGCACTACCCCCTCTCTTTCCCGTCGACGCCTGCTGCAGTGGGCTGCAGTATTACCGGTAGCCGCAACCAGTGGCTTGGCAATGCCACGCGTATTTGCGGCGAGTGACATTGCCGTGAGCGAATCCGTCAAGGCGCTCACATTCGATGTGTTTGGCACCGTGGTGGACTGGCGCTCATCGATAATTCGCGAAGGCGAGTTGCTCGCTGCGACCAAGGGCTACCAAGTGGACTGGGCAGTTTTTGCTGACCGCTGGCGCGCGGGTTATGGTCCAGCCATGAATCAAGTGCGCACCGGCGAATTGCCGTGGACCAAGATTGACGATTTGCATCGGATGATTCTCGATGAGCTGGTGGTTGAGTTTGGTCTGACCGGGATGAGTGAGGCTGAGTTGGATCACTTCAACCGTGCCTGGCATCGACTCACGCCCTGGCCCGACACGGTAGGGGGCTTGAATCGCCTGAAGACAAAGTATGTCATTGCCACGCTCTCCAATGGCAACGTCTCTCTGCTGACCAATATGGCGAAGAATGCTGGCCTGCCCTGGGATGCTGTGCTCTCTGCTGAACTTTCAGGGCATTACAAGCCAGATCCGGAAGCCTATCTGAAGGCCGCTGATTTGCTGGGCTTCAAACCAGAGCAGGTAATGCTGGTGGCGGCGCATCCGGGCGACTTGCGCGCGGCTGCACGCACCGGGCTGCGGACAGCCTATGTGATACGTCCCTTGGAGCGCGGTCCGGGCCAGCCAGTAGATATGAATGAGGCTGGTGAATTTGATTACACAGCAACTGACTTCCTCGATCTGGCACGCCAACTGCGGGCCTGATCATGCCGAAAATCGCGCTCCAGCCCGAAGTAAAGGTGGAACTGGTGCGACGCCTGCAGCGTTACTGCAAGGATGAATTGCAGCTGGAGCTTGGCGGGTTTGATGCGGAGTTCCTGCTGGATTTTTTCAGCGAGCAGATGGGCGGTTATTTTTACAATCAGGGATTGGCCGACGCTCTGGTGAGCTTCGAGAGCAAGCTGGAAGAGATCGCCGACAGTATCTATCAGCTGGAGCAGGACAATCCAGTTAAATAGCCATGGCTTCAGGTCGTGCGCCGAATAAGTCCGTATCAGTTGTTGCCAGTGCGCAGCGGTAGCCGGATAAAGAACGTGCTGCCCTCGTCTTTTGCAGATAGAAAGCCGATCTCGCCACCAAGTTTCTCAATCATGCGTTTCACTATAACCAGGCCCAGCCCGGTTCCTTCCGGCGTTTTCTCAGCATCATCGTCTTCGCGGGAAAATTCCTGAAACAGGCGTTGCTGGAAGCTTGCACTCATCCCGCGACCAGTATCCTGAATAAAAATTTCAATGCCGAGGTGTCGGCGGAAATAGACTGCCTTGTAGCCAACCCGAATACTGCCTTTCGCCGTGTATTTGATGGCATTGGTCAGCAGATTCAGCAGTGCATGTTGCAACCGCGACTTATCGGTTTGTACAAGTAAATTGGAGGAGGCGAATTGGGTGGTGATCTCAAGGCCTTTCTCGAGAGCAGATGGCAGGATCATGTCGCGTACTTCATTGAGAAAGTGCGAGATCTCCACCAGTTCAAACTCGGGCTCAAAGCTGTCGGATTCCAGTTCTGCCATTTCCAGCAGGCCATTGATCAGATTATGTAAATGATCGCTCTGCTTGATCACGGTGGTCATGTGTGCCCGGGTTGCCTCATCCAGCTTGTTGGACTGGGCCGCCAGCAGGCGTTTTGAATTCGCCAGGATCAGATGCACAGGTGTGAGGAATTCGCGGGACACGTTGCGCAGGAAATCGCCTTTGGCTTTGGTTTCCAGACGCGCTTCGACAAACTCCTCACTCTTGGTACGAATGAATTCTGCAATCGACATCAACAACAGCAGAGCGGCGCCAATGGCCAGAGGTTCGCCAGTTGTAGAACTCGTTTCGGCTCGTTCAATGAGATTGATCTTGTAGGCGAAAAACGAACCGTAGGCCAGGATTATGAGTAGCCACGAGCTGAACAAGTAAGTGGCCGTGCGCGATCCCTGCAGCGCAGCAACACCTGCCATGGTCAACACTGTAATTGTGATCAGCAAGGACAGGATCATCAACGGCATAACAGTGTCGGCGGTAATTTGCTGAAAGGGGATTATAAGGAAATATAGCGCCGCCGGGGCCATGGCATAGGTGAGAAACTTCAGCACAATATTTATGGAATCGCGATAACGACTTTGCAGCGTTATACCCTATCCAATAAGGCAAAAACTGGCGAGCAAGAGGCAGCCGGAAAGCATTGATATCCGCGAATTAGCCTCGCCATTTTCACCCCATATCCAGATTCTGCCGAGGCCGGTTTGCGTCAGGAAAAATATTACTGCCACGCCGAAGAACATGGTGTAAGCCAGAAACGGTGTATCACGCATGAAGCAATACAAAATTCCGGAGAATAAAAAGCAGAGTGTGAATAGAGACAACAAGCCGCCAAGAAATGGCATGGTAGATTGCTGCTCCGCGGTAAATTGTCCAAGCGTGGTGAGAGTGAGTGGTATTTCCACACCGACCGCCGACGTGGCGCGCATGAATATTCGCGTCTCCACTTCCTGTGCATTCAAGTGAAATGGAACAACGGGAATTCTGTATGGGTAGTCCAACTCGGCGAGTGGAATGGTGTCGCCAACAACAGAGCGCCTGATGATCTGGTTGTTCTGGATAAAATAAAATTCGGCACGGTCCAGAACTGGCGTATTCAGAGTCAGCACCAGATCCTCTTCCAGCATGTTTTCACCGGTGAGAATGATGCCGAACCAGTGCGCGGAATTGGAAATGCCCAAGGTGGGAATGGTCTGGTTGGAGCGCTGCTAGGGGACTTCCATGCGCATAATATCGTCGATAGTCAGTTCCCGGCCTGTGTCTTCGAAGTAATCGAGGTATTGGCCGAGCAGGACCGGCAATTGGTTTTGGGTAACGTGTAGTTCCGCAGACTGCAGGCTGCCTTGTATGGTCAGGCAGCAGAGCCCGAACAGAATCTGCACCGCCAGCGACTGCAACTGTTTTGGTGGCCGCATTCGCGGCATTTGGAATAACAATTTACTGGGCACGAATCCGCTGAGTCTCTTAAGATTGTCAGTGCATTATAAGCCTAGGCGTCACCGATATGCTGCTGCAAAAACCTGGCAATTGGGCATCTGCAGGGCAAAAATCGCCATGTCGAACAATACAATCAGCTACAATGGTTTCTACAAACAGTTTTTACAACCAGTTTTCACCGCCAGATTCGCACCGCCTGATCCAGCTCGCAAAGAGGAATATGCCGAACCGAAGCAACAACTTTTTGCTCAAAGTGACAGGGTGGGTGCCCTTGGCCTGCTGCGTTGCTTGTTCCGAATCCAACTCGCCCGCTGACTCGGTCCCCACAATCATGGCAGGAAATGACCTGATCGAAAATTTCGCTCCCGCAACTGTGGCTGACAGCAATCCGTTGTTTACGGAGAGTCCGCTGTATCTGCAATACCCGCCATTTGATCGAATTCGCACCGAACACTATTTACCTGCTTTCGAGCGGGGTATTGCGGAGCAGGTGCTGGAAATTGACGCCATTGCCCGGCAACAGGCGGCACCGGATTTCGAGAACACAATTATCGCGCTGGAGCTTTCCGGGCAATTGCTCAATCGGGTCAGTGCCATATTTTTCACACTCGCCGGAACCGATACCAATGCCGAAATGCAGGCGCTTGAGCAATATCTGGCGCCGATGTTGGCTGCGCATGACGACAGTATAGTATTGAATAATGCGCTGTTCGCTCGCATCGCGACGCTTTATGCAAATCGACAAAACTTGCAGTTGCAGCCTGAGCAGACTCGACTCATCGAACGTTATTACACCGATTTTGTGCGCGCGGGAGCCAGTCTCGATGTGAATCAGCAAGCGCGCATGCGCGAGATCAATGCATTGTTGTCAGTGCTGCAGATTCAGTTCAATCAGAACATTCTTGATGAAATGAATGCAATGGCCATCGTGTTTGCAGATCCGGATGAACTGGTCGGACTGGATGCGACCGCCATAACTACTGCGGCGGCTGCGGCAGAGTCGCGAGAATTACCCGGCCAGTACCTGCTGCCATTGGTGAACACGAGCGGTCAACCGGTACTCTCGAGTTTGCAGAATCGTGAATTACGTGAGCGCGTGCAGCGGCAATCGGAATCCAGGGGTAATCGCGGTGGCGAGTTCGACAATCGCGAGTTGCTGACCACTGTGCTGCGCCTGCGTGCCGAGCGCGCCGCCATGCTGGGTTATACCAGTCACGCTGCCTATATTCTGGCAGACCAGACCGCGGCAAGTGTCGACGCGGTTAACCAAAGGCTATCCGAGTTGCTGCCACCCGCTGTGGCCAATGTGCGGCAGGAAGCGGCCGCGTTGCAATCACTGATAAATGATTCCGGTGCAGATCATCAACTTGCTGCCTGGGATTGGGATTTCTACAGCGAGCGGCTGCGCGCTACCCGCCATGAATCTGATAGCAATATGTTGCGGCCCTATCTGGAACTGGACAATGTTTTACAGCGTGGTGTCTTTTATGCTGCTGAAAGACTCTATGGAATCAGCTTTCGTGAGCGCTTTGACCTGCCCGTATATCATGCAGACGTCAGGGTATTTGAAGTATTCGACAGCGTCGGTACCACACTCGCCATTTTCATCGCCGATTATTATGCGCGACCGAGCAAGCGCGGCGGGGCATGGAACAGTAGTTATATTGTGCAGAGTGATCTGCTGGGTGCCCAGCCGATCATGGCAAACCATCTCAATATCAACCAGCCCGCGAATGGTGAGCAAACTTTGTTGACTGTTGACGAGGTCACTACGCTGTTCCACGAATTTGGCCATGCGCTGCATGCCATGTTCTCAGCGGTTGAATATCCGTATTTTGGCGGTACCCGCGTGCCGCGTGACTTTGTCGAATTTCCCTCTCAGGTAAATGAGATGTGGGCAACCTGGCCTGAAGTGCTGGCAAATTACGCAGTCCATTATCAGACGGGAGAACCAATGCCTGCAGAGTTGCTCGAGAGTGTTTTCAACGCCGAGCATTTTAATCAGGGCTATGCCACGACTGAGTATCTGGCCGCCGCGGTCCTTGATCAGGCGCTGCACCAACTGTCAGTGGCGGCGATTCCAGCTGCGGAGCAACTGATAAGCTTCGAAGAAGAAGTCCTCCGCAGTGCAGGTATCGACACTGGCATCGTGCCACCCAGGTATCGCGGCACTTATTTTCGTCACATCATGGGAGGTTATGCCGCGGGCTACTATTCCTATATCTGGAGTGAGGTGCTGGACGCGGATACGGTTGAGTGGTTTCGGGAAAACGGCGGCTTGACTAGGGAAAATGGCAATCGTTTCCGGAGCGCTGTCCTTTCCCGTGGTGGTAGTGAGGATGGCTTGCAGCTGTTCAGACAATTCCGTGGGCGCGATGCGGAAATCCAGCCATTGCTTGAGCGCCGCGGCCTGAGCGGGCCAGCTTCAAACTGAGGCGATGATGTGCGAATTGGCCGTCAATCGATTAGTCGCAATGCTTACGCCACTGATCGTCAGCAGCAGACTGCTCAACTCATCCCAGGGATTCGCAACAGCCATCCCCTTGATGCTCTGATCGATCAAGCGGGCGTGATCCAGCATGCGCCATATCATTGCTGTTGATAAGCGGTGCAGGGCATTTGCGACTACTTGCTTGCGATTGAAGAATACGTGAGCAGTCTGCACAATGCCGCTGATGATCTGGGCTTGTTCTTTCTGCTGCAACATAGGCAACAGACTGCGTAGTTCGCGTGTGATGGCGCCGAGTACTACCAATGGAAAGATACCTTCGCTGTGTAGTCCCTGGAGTATCTTCTGCGCGCGCGCGGCGTCGCCCAGCAGTGCGGCGTCAATCAATTGATACACGTTATAGCGCGAGCTATCAGCAACTACCTGCAGCACTGTGTTGGCATCCAGCTGCACGAGTTGCCCATCTTTGACATTTGCCAGCAATTTCAACTTCTCGATTTCTTGAACAGCTGCCAGCAAGTTGCCTTCAACCTTGTCCATCAACACCGCCACGGCCGCACTGTCAGACTGAATGCCTTCGCGCAACAGTCGCTGTTCCAGCCATGATCCAAGGTTTTCGCGCTGAATCGGCCATATCTGTACGAACACTCCCGCGTCTTCAATTTGTTTGAACCACTTGGCCTTCAGCGTCGCTGCTTCAATTCGGGGACTGCTCAGCAACAGCACATAATCAGGGTTAGGTTGTTCGAGGAATTGCTGAATTGCTTGTTTGGCCGAGTCATCGAGTTTGGCACCAAGCAGGCGTACATCGAAAATTTTCTGGGTGGCAAACAGCGACAAGTTTGCGGTGGCGTGCGCGAGATGATCCCAATTGAATGACTTGTCTACATTGAATACTTCGCGCTCTGCAAAACCCTTGTCGCGTAAATTCGTGCGAATCTGGTCCGCTGCTTCCTGCATTAGCAACGGCTCATCACCTGATAGCCAATACATGGAACTGGTTCCAGTCTTCAGGGTGCGCGCGATTTGTTCCGGTTTAATCCTCACGCTAGCGTTTCTCCGACTTAAATATTCAAAGATTCAAGCCTGCGTAACAACTGGTTAACCAGTTCGCGTCGCATCTCGCCGGCAATGATAGCCAGCTCTTCCTGAGTACCGACGATATTTTCGATGTCTTCAAAATAGCTGCGCTCGACGAGCAGGGTCTCGGGTTGCAGCAATATTTCGGTGCCCACCGCCAGTGAAGTATCTACTGACATCCGTAACTCATACTGGGCGGCTCGTGCCCGTGGATTCACGGAGACCGGGCGACTAATTAATTGCTCTGCGCCAACATGCAGCACTGGTATAGCGTCCGCGGCATCGGTGGCGCTCGCAGCTGCGGTTGCAACTGAAGCAATTTCCAGACTGCTCTGCAACAGGCGCGACAACTCACTGTTTGGTTGCTCGAGTTGCAGGTGCAGTACGCTGAACTTGGTCGTTAGCACATCATTGCTGCGCAGGCTGAAGCCACAGCCGCTCAGACCAAGACACAGACTGGCCAAGAGCAAAATTCTCAGAAGGTGCATTTTTGGATCCTGTTCAAGCGACAACAATATTCACCAGTCGTCCGGGGACGACGATTATTTTTCGCACCGTGCCGGCAAGGATATAGCGCTGGAGCGCTTCGTGCTGCAATGCTATTTGTTCAAGCTCTGCCTTGACTGTCGTCTTGGCAACTTCAATCTGCGCCCGGTTCTTGCCATTTACCTGCAGCACGATCTGGATCTTGTTTTGCACCAGCGCGGTCGCATCCACTTGCGGCCAGGGAGCATCGATGATCGGATCGGAATGGTCCAGATGTTCCCACATGGCGTGGCAGAAATGTGGCACGACAGGTGCCAGCGCCAGGATGATTATTTCCAGCGCCTCCTGCACGACAAGCTGGTCAGCTGCGTGGGTGGCTGACTCATTAAATTTGGTCACTGCGTTAAGCAGTTCCATGGTAGCCGCAATGGCAGTGTTAAACGTATGCCGACGCGCATAATCGTCAGTAATTTTCTGCAGAGTCTGGTGCGTCTTCAGGCGCAGCATGGCCTGGGACTCATTGAGTTGTGACTGGTTAAATGCGGACAGCGGAATTGCCGAATGGCTCGCAACAATCTTCCACAATTTTTTCAGAAACCGAAAGCTGCCTTCGACGCCACTATCTGACCAGTCCAGTGATTGATCAGGTGGTGACGCGAACATGGTGAACATGCGCACGGTGTCGGCACCGTATTTTTCGATCAGGGGCACGGGGTCGACAGTATTACCCTTGGATTTGGACATCTTGGAGCCGTCTTTCAACACCATGCCCTGGGTGAGCAAATGCGTAAATGGTTCGTCAGAATTTACCAGACCCTCATTGCGCATCAGTTTGTGAAAGAAGCGGGCATATAACAGATGCAAGATGGCGTGCTCGATGCCGCCGATATATTGATCGACTGGCAACCAGTAGTCGGCGCGCTCATCCAGCATTCCAGTGGTCAGATCACGACACGCATAACGGGCATAGTACCAGGACGATTCCATGAACGTGTCGAAGGTGTCGGTTTCTCGCGTTGCCATTGCTGCGCAGGTTGGACACGGCACTTCGAAGAAGGATTTCAGTTTCGGCAACGGTGAGCCGCTGTCGTCGAACTCGATGTCCTCCGGCAACACTACTGGCAAATCTTTATCGGGGACAGCCACCGGGCCGCACTTGGCACAATTGATAATCGGGATGGGCGCGCCCCAGTAGCGCTGTCTGGATACGCCCCAGTCGCGCAGTCGATAATTTATGGTTTTATTGCCTTTGTTGGCGGCGCGCAGATGCGACTCGATGGCGGCGAAGGCCTGCTCGAAGTCCAGACCGTTAAATTCCCCGGAGTTGATCAGGATGCCTTTTTCCGTATACGCAGCGGCTGCCAGATCACAGGTGCTCGGGGCTGTTGCCGGAGCGATCACCTGTTGCATAGGCAGTGAATATTTTTGGGCAAACTCCCAGTCACGTTGATCATGGGCTGGCACTGCCATTACTGCGCCCGAGCCATAGCTCATCAAGACAAAGTTGGCGACGAAGATGGGTAGCTGTTGCTGCGTGATGGGGTGGATCGCCTTGAGGCCGGTATTCATGCCCAATTTTTCCATGGTCGCCATCTCGGCTTCGGCCATTTTCACGTTCGTCTGTTGCTTGATGAAAGTAGCCAGAGCCCGGTTGGCGGCCGCTGCCTTGCTTGCAAGCGGATGCTGCGGCGCCACCGCCACGTAGGTGACTCCCAGCAGCGTGTCAGGCCGTGTAGTGTATACGCGCAGGGATTGCAGGGCGGCGTCAGACTCGTCAGCCACGGTAAAATCGAGCTCCACACCCTCAGAGCGACCAATCCAGTTGGATTGCATGGTGCGGACTTTCTCCGGCCAGCCGTCCAGCTGGTCCAGGTCGTCCAGTAATTCCTGGGCGAAATCGGTAATCTTGATGAACCACTGGGGAATATTGCGGCGCTCAACCAGAGCTCCCGAGCGCCAACCACGACCATCCACTACCTGTTCATTTGCCAGCACCGTTTGGTCAACCGGATCCCAGTTCACCTCGGCGGATTTTTTGTATACCAGCCCCCGCGCGAACAGGCGCGTAAAAAACCATTGCTCCCAGCGGTAATAGTCAGGATGACAGGTGGCGATTTCCCGGTCCCAGTCATACGCATAGCCCAGTTGCTGCAATTGCTTGCGCATGTAATCGATATTGCTGTAAGTCCATTGCGCCGGGGCTACCTTGTGCTGCATCGCTGCATTTTCTGCCGGCAAGCCGAACGCATCCCAACCCATTGGCTGTAACACGTTCTTGCCCTGCATGCGCTGAAACCGACAGATGACATCACCAATGGTGTAGTTCCGCACATGCCCCATATGCAGATGACCGCTGGGGTAGGGGAACATGGAGAGACAGTAGAACTTCTCTTTGCTGGGATCTTCCGTTACCGCGAAACTGCGGTGTTCGGTCCAGTAAGTCTGGGCGGCGCGTTCTACTTTTTCCGGGTGATACTGCTGGGGAGTGCTACTGCTCATCGGGCCCTGGTTTCTGGATTGAAAGTCTGAAATGTGAATAAAAATAACTGCTTGCGATGGGAGGCAAGCATAACCCAGACAGCCGGATACAGGTAGTAGCGAACGCCAAAAACCTTGCGAAAGCAAAGTCGCTGGAACATGATCTGATAATTAGCAGAGTCGATTTCGAAGTTGCGCGGCCGCGCTGCAGAATTAAAACCACCAAGCAAGGGTATAAAAAGCGATCAAAACCAAACATTAGAAGGTCATTAACAATGAACAGCAGCTCCCACAAGCTCGCCATGGCAATAACACTAATCAGCGCAGCAGCAGTGTCGCCGGTTCAGGCTGGCTTCGATCAATGGCAAATCAGTGAAGTATTCAGTTCGGCCGACGGTTCGATTCAGTTCATAGAATTGTTTACCAGTGCCGCCAATCAGCAAGACCTTAACGGTCAGTAACTCACCACCAGCAATAGCACCGGTCAGTTACAGAATACCCTCCAGCTAAACAAGAATCTGAGCGGCACTGCAGCCAACAAGAATGTTTCGATCGGGACACGGGCGTTTGCAACCCTGACCGGATTGACGCCGGATTACCTCATCAATCCAGGCTTTCTCTTGACCAGCGGCGGCACGATCAATTTTGCCAATGGCGCCGCCACCCTGGGCTACCAGGCTGGCCAAATTCCACTCAATGGTGTGCAGTCAATCAATGGTAATCGCAGCGCCGGTATCGCTAGGCCAACCAATTTCGCCAATGGAGTGACTGCCACCATAGTGGCCCCGGTACCTGCCAGTTTCAATGCAACTACTTCGGTGTTGAATTTGCCAGTGGTGGATATACCGACAGTCGGACTTGCCAATTTATCTTTTGATATGAATGTGGCAACAGTCCGGTTTGCGCTGCGTAATGATTTTTTTCTGTACGCTGGCGGAATTATTGCGGGCGACAATGCTGCCCGCTTGCTGCCTGGAAATATATTGTCGATTCCAGCGCTGACAATTGGCAATGAGCGCTATGCCTTCAAGCTGTCGGTAGTGGGCGACAACCCCGTCACGTTCGGCAAGCTGACTGATATTGTCGTTACTAACCCGACTCCGGCCCCGACTCCAACGCCCTTGCCAACAGCTTTGCAACAGAGTATCGCCAGAGGCGAGCAGCAATACGGGCAGCAGTGCGCAGAATGTCATGGAGCAACAGGTGAGGGTGGTTTTAGTCAGGGTTTATTTGGACCGCTGTTGGGGGTGGGCCCTTTTGACACTTTTGCTGCACTGCGTCCAAAGATTGACCAGAGCATGCCACCCCAGTCACCGGCGAGTTGCAGGGATAGTGCAACTTCAACCTGTGCAACCGATGTAGCGAACTACATTCTGAATGTCTTTAAGCACTAAGCAGAGCGCCTATACCTTCCGCTATTTTCGGCGCACACTGACCAGAGTAGAGGTTACTTTTAGCAGTTTGATCTGCCTGCTGTCAGCGTTCAGCACAGTAATCAGGAAAGGGCCGACGTTGATGGTTTCGCCTCGCTCCGGTATATACCCGAATTGTTTCAGCGCCAGACCACCGACAGTGGCAAATTCCTGGTCGTTGAATTTGGTCTTGAAATATTCGTTGAATGCGTCCAGCGGGGTGAGCGCCTTGACAATGAAATTCTCATCATCAAATTTCTTGATATAGCTTTCATCATCGACGTCGTGCTCGTCTTCTATCTCGCCAACGATTTGCTCCAATACATCCTCAATTGTTACAGCTCCGCACACGCTGCCATACTCGTCTATCACAATTGCCATATGATGCCGGGTCTCGCGAAATTCGCGCAGCAAAACATTCAGGCGTTTGCTTTCGGGTATGAACGTTGCTGGCCGGACCACATCGCGCAAATTGAATTTTTCCGTATTGTCACTGAGGATTAAAGGCAACAAGTCCTTGGCTAGGAGGATGCCAATGACGTTATCAACATTTTCACCAATTACCGGGAAGCGCGAGTGAGAGGCTTTGGCGACAAGCTCGACAATTTCAGCAATAGGCATCTTCGCGGGAACAGTGACCACCTGCGAGCGTGGAATCATGATGTCCCGCACCTGCATGCTGGAAAACTGCAGCGCGCCTTCAATAATTCCAAGGGCATCAGCATCCAGCACCTGATCCTGTTTGGCATTGCGCAGCAATTCCAGCAGGCTCCTGGTGTCAGTCGGCTCGTCCGAGAAAACCTGGGCAATTTTATCGATCCAGGATCTGGGTCGTGGTTCGGTACTGGGTTGCTCGTCTGTCATGTATTTATTCGACTCTTTGCGAGTAATAGCTGCTCGTCGATTTAATTATTATGTGGCACATAGGGATCGGAAATGTCGAGAGTAAGCAAGGCATTGATTTCCAGTTGTTCCATCGCGTGTCTGTCAGACTCCGCTGCGTGATCGTAGCCTAATAGATGTAATATGCCGTGAATGGTCAGGTGAGCCCAGTGTGCTTCCAACTGCTTCTTCTGTTCGCTGGCTTCCCGCGCAACTATGTATGGGCAAATCACCAGGTCTCCGAGCGGCTTATAGCTAATGGCACTTGTCAGGTTGTCAGGAAATTCGCTGGCGAAGGACAATACATTCGTTGCAGCAGTCTTGCCCCGGTATTTTGCATTCAGCTCTGCTGCTGTTTGTTCAGTCACGAAGCTCAGGCTCACGCTGTTATCCTGTTTGAATAAGGCGGCATCAAGTGCCGCGCGAATCCACTTGGAACACAGTGTTGCATCAGGCGCCCAGTCGTCAGTGGAGTCGTTGCGTAGATCAACTGTCACTTTCATTGAACTGGGTAATTTCCTGGTTGCCAAGTTTGGTAACAGTGCGGCGATCATGCGCTTCATATGCCTCGACGATGCGCTGTACCAGGCGGTGGCGTACCACATCCTTGGCGCTAAAATAAGTGAAGCTGATGTCCTGCACGCCTTCCAATACCTTGATGACATGCACCAGACCGGAGCGCGTGCCTTTTGGTAAATCGATCTGGGTTACGTCGCCGGTAATTACTGCCGTAGAGCCAAAACCGATTCGAGTCAAAAACATTTTCATTTGTGCGCAGGTAGTATTCTGACTCTCATCCAGAATAATAAACGAGTTATTCAGCGTGCGTCCGCGCATATAAGCCAGCGGTGCCACCTCGATAACATTTTTCTCAATCAGGCGGCTAACTTTTTCGAAACCAAGCATTTCATAAAGGGCATCATAAAGAGGGCGCAGATAAGGATCGATTTTCTGCGCGAGGTCCCCGGGAAGAAAGCCGAGTTTTTCGCCAGCTTCGACCGCAGGACGCACCAGCAGGATCCGATGTACCTGTTCACTCTGCAACGCCTCAACCGCACAGGCGACGGCCAGATAGGTTTTGCCGGTACCGGCCGGACCAATTCCGAAATTGATGTCGAATTCGCGAATACTGTCCACATATTCACGCTGGTTGTCGCCGCGCGGCTTTACTGATGTGCGCGGAGTTTTTACCAGGAATTCAGCAGCAGGCACGGCTGCGGAGGATGCCTGGCGAACATCCTGCAGTGCCAGATGTATGGCATTTGGGCTCAAGGTCGAGCCCTGAGCGGTTGCGGCATACAGGGATTCCAGCAACCCACCTGCGTCAGCCACTGCGGACTCGCTACCCGATAAATGGAAGACATTGCCCCGTTGCTGAATTTTCAGCGTCAGGGAAGTTTCAATCTGATGGATGTGCTCATTGAGTCGCCCGCAGAGATTGGAGAGTCGCTGGGCGTTGTCTGGCAGCAGGGTCAGACTCAAGGTATGGGTTGTCATGCAGGTAGAATCAAGCCTCTATTGGTAGAGTATGGGTGAGGAGCGCGGGTCAGTATATCAAGCAATGTGTCGAATTGTCGTGTTAAAACCCGGCGCAAACTAGAGGCGGCCCAGCAAGGAATTGGGCAGGGCATCAGTAATCGTAACCGTGACGAATTGGCCGATGAGTGCAGGATCAGCACAAGCGAAGTTCACGACCCGATTATTCTCAGTTCTGCCTTGTAGATCACCAATACCTTTTCTCGAATGGCCAGTGACCAGAATCGGTTGCTCGCTACCAACCATAGACTCACTGATCGCGTTGGCCTGCTGGATGATTTGCGACTGCAAGATTGTGAGGCGGTGCTTCTTCTCTTGCTCGGGTGTGCTGTCGGTCAGATCTGCTGCTGGAGTACCGGGACGAGCGCTGTAGATGAAGCTGAATGAGGTGTCGTAACCAATTTCAATGATCAGCTTCATCGTGTCTTCGAAATCTTTGTTGGTCTCGCCGGGAAAGCCGACGATGAAATCGGATGAAAGGCTGATCCCGGGCCGGATTTTACGTAACTTGCGAATGATGGATTTGTATTCGAGCACAGTGTGCCCGCGTTTCATCGCGGCCAGAATCCGGTCTGAGCCGCTTTGCACAGGTAGATGCAAATGATTAACCAGTTCGGGTACCTGCGCGTAAGCCTCGATCAAATTGTCAGAAAATTCGATGGGGTGCGAAGTGGTGTAGCGAATGCGATCGATGCCTGCAATGCTGGCTATGTAGTTTATCAGCAGGGCCAGGTCAACCACTTTGCCGTCATGGCTCAGGCCGCGATAGGCGTTCACATTCTGTCCCAGCAAATTAATCTCTCTTACACCCTGTTGCGCAAGATGCACAGCCTCGGCCAGCACATCATCCAACGGTCGGCTGACTTCTTCACCTCTGGTGTAAGGCACCACGCAGAAACTGCAGTACTTGCTGCAACCTTCCATGACCGTGAGAAAAGCCTGACAGGAATCGCTTTGCGGTTGCGGCAAGTGGTCAAACTTTTCGATTTCCGGGAAACTGATGTCCACCACGGGCCGACCGGGCCTGGACTGCGCCAGCAACTGCGGGAGTTTATGCAGGGTTTGGGGGCCGAACACGACATCGACGTAGGGGGCACGTTTGCCGATGGCGGCACCTTCCTGACTGGCAACGCAGCCGCCCACTGCTATCTTCAGTTCCGGCTTTAATTCTTTCAAGCGGCGCCAACGACCCAGTTGGTGAAACACCTTCTCCTGGGCTTTTTCGCGGATCGAACAGGTATTGAGCAGCAACAGGTCAGCTTCTTCTGCCGTGGCAACCACTACCGTGCTCTCGGTTGCGCGCAATAAATCCAGCATCCGCGCGGAATCATACTCGTTCATCTGACAGCCTTGAGTCTTGATGAAAACCTTCCTGGGGACGGCATCCGGGCTGCTAACCGGGACCTTGTTCTGGTCTGGAATCATATAGGTGTTTGCCAAGCAAGCTCTGCGAAAAGGGGCGCGATTATAGCAGTCGGGTTGAAAAACGTCGAAATATCCTGATATTACGGTTACTCTTGCGACATTACTGCCCCAGCCTCCGTTGCTGGCTAGCGATCAGGTCGCGCCGAGTTGCCTTCTGAAGCCCCGCAAAAGTTCTAAGAGATTGATATTTAATGGGAAATCTGTCTGAAATTTACAAGATCACGTTTTTGAACAAAGGCAAGGTGTATGAAGTCTTTGTGAAACAGGTGTATCAGAGCGATTTGTACGGTTTTATTGAAATCGAGGATTTCCTGTTCGATGAACTTTCCCAGTTGGTGGTGGATCCCAGCGAAGAGAAGCTCAAGGCTGAATTCAATGGGGTGCGGCGCAGTTTCATCCCTATCCAGGCGATTATCAGGATCGATGAGGTGGAAAAGACCGGAGTCGCCAAGATTTCCAGTGGCGATAACGTAACCATGTTTCCGGTCTCATTGGTTGGTGGTAAGGCAGAGAAGAAAGATTCCTAATCCCGCTGTAACAAGTCCATCCGCGCATCCTTATTCAGGACTAACCCCGGAAAAGGTACTCGCTGCCGTGGAAAGTCTCGGTTTCGAGCCTGACGCACGCATTTTTGCCCTCAACAGCTACGAAAACCGGGTCTATCAGGTGGGCATTACCGATGGTCCTTCGCTAATCGTCAAGTTCTACCGACCCGAGCGCTGGAGTAATGCACAGATTCTCGAAGAACACCGTTTTACCGAGCAACTAGCCGAGTTTGAGCTGCCGGTGGTGACTCCAATTCACTGCGACAGCAGTGGCACACTGTCTGAATTCGAGAATTTCAGGGTGGCTGTATTTCCACAGTTCATTGGCAGACCGCCAGAACTCGATAATCTCGATAATCTGCTGGTGATGGGACGCTTCATTGCCCGCATCCATGCGGTTGGGGCGACCAGTAAATTCAAGCATCGAGTGAGCCTCAGTGTTGACCGCTTCGCCGTACAGAGCAGGCAGTATCTGCTGGAGCATGATTTCATTCCATCCAGCCTGCTGCGCGCCTATGAAACCCTGAGTCAGGATTTGATTGGAAGGGTTGAGGACAGATTCAAGGCGGCGGGCAAGCTCACCACCTTGCGCATTCACGGTGATTGTCATCCGGGCAACGTGCTATGGAAGCAGGAGACGCCGACTTTTGTGGATTTTGATGACGCCATGCAAGGCCCGGCGATTCAAGACCTGTGGATGCTGCTCGCGGGCGACCGCGATCAGCGGCAGGCGCAACTGCTGGAGTTGGTGGAAGGTTATAACGAGTTTTATGATTTTCGGGTCGCCGAACTCCCACTCATCGAATCGCTGCGCACCATGCGCATCATGCATTACAGCGCCTGGCTAGCACGCCGTTGGCAGGATCCAGCCTTTCCCCTCAGCTTTCCCTGGTTCAATACCGAGCGTTATTGGGCTGAACACATCCTCGAGTTACGCGAGCAACTTGCCATTCTGGATGAGCCACCGCTGCAACTGATGCAGTAAGCAGCTTCACACTTGAATGCCAGCGCCACCGATCAGTTCAGCATTGGTCATGTACACATGCGGCAGGCCGGACTCACGCAGACCCTCAATGCCCGCAGCTTCATCCTGCAGCATGGCTATGGTGGCCATGGAGCCGGCGACAGTGCACAGATTCGCCGCGATGCTCACGGCGCGCAGGCCAGCACAGGGCCAGCCGGTTTTGGGATTCAGGATATGACTATAGCGTTTACCCTCATGGATGAAGCAGCGCTCGTAGTCGCCACTGCTGGCGAGTCCGCCATCCAGTAATTCGATTGTTGCCATCAGCGAGTCCGGCGCTTGCGGGTTTATGATGCCCACTGTCCACGGAGCTGGCCCGGGTTGGGGGCCAATCACTGCGAAGTCGCCGCCCAGATTTACCAGACCATGGCGCACCCCAAGTTTGCGTCCCAGCCTGGCTGCAGTATCAGCCGCGTATTCTTTGACGATACCGCCGAAATCAATTTCCATTCCTGCCGGCATCAATAGCCGGCCTTGGCGCCATTTCAGTTTATGCAAGCCGACATGGCTGCGTGCCTGGTCGATGAGTTCCTGTGACGGCACGCGGGCCTGCCTGAAATCCCAGATTCGATTGAGCACTCCTGCAGTAATATCAAACAGACCAGCACTTTGTTCGTAGCAACTGAGGGCATGCTGGAACAGGGATTTCGTTTCGCTGTCGAGACGAATGCCCATGGGCTTGCCTGCTGCCAGATTTATATCCGTCACGAAACTGTCATGGCGAAAACGCGAGTATTTCTTTTCCAGCCGATGCACTTCGGACGCCATGTCGCGTATAACAGTCTTAGCATGGATGCGCGATTCAGCATAAATCTGCATCTCGCAAGTACTGCCCATGGCCGTAAATGCGAAACGTTTAAGCGAAAGATTCATGAGTGATGTTTGTGCTTATTATGCGGTTTGGGCAATGCGGATACTGTCTAGAATGAGTACTCGATACCGAGTGAAACTCTGTTGTATTGCACCAGTGCGGTGCTGGGTTGCTCGACCTCGTAGGCGGAGTATTGCTCATTGGCCAGGTAGCGCTCTGCAGTGAGGGTGGCGGTCCAGTCGCCGCGGTCGGCGATCAGGCCAAGGCCGCCACTGACAGCGCCGAAGGCAGACAAGCGATAATCACTGGATTGATAGGTGCGCAGTGGTGCGAGGAAATTATCCTGATTGGTAAAGAAGTCCGCTGCCGACTGGCTGTAATAGCGCACTGTGGGCACCAGCCGAAAAATGTCCCCGAGATTCTGGTGCCAGGCCATATCGAATGTATGCGAGCTGACGCCAAAATCGTCGTGATAGTAACGATAGTTGAGGTGCAGGGCGGCATCGGCATTGAGAAAGAAATGCCGGTATGAGTTGGACCAGGCGATTTGGGTTTTGTCCCCCGGCCTGATGTCGCGCAGCTTGTACGGATCGTTGAGAAAGCCTGACTGCTCGGTGATGCTGAGAGCGGATTGCATGGTCGACACGCTATCGATGATCTGGCTCACAGACACAAACACTGAGCTGCTGCTTTTGTCGGCGCTGACTACCCGATTGAATAGTGGTGCATCAGTCGGGAAAATAGCGTCGTCAGAATAACTGAGCCCTATGGCAAGTGTGGTGAGGTCATTGTTGAAGTGGCGCTCGCCGTTTATGCCGACGTAACTGGCGCGATAGTCATCCTCTTCGGAGTAGCCGATATTGCCGCCGATGCGGCCATTCTCCAGATAATAACTGCCGCCAACGGAAATTTCCGAACGGCGATCTCTGATGCCACTGGCGCCGCTCAGATTCACTACTGGCTTGCCATCGAACCCTTGTGTAGTAAACCAGGGAGATGCGCCACTCAAGGATTCGTAATTGGCGTCAACCTGCAATGCATAGTTTCTGCCGACTGGAGTGATTAATCGGAATTGATGTACGTCGATGTCATATCTGTCAAGGTCGCCGAACAGCACTTCGCTGCGTGACAGATCATCTTCCTTATAGTTGGAAATCTTGTATGAGAGCGTGTTCTGCAGGGGCGGCGCATCGGCGCCAGCAATCCCGGGAAGCGCCAGCGCGGTAGTAGAGAGAGCCAGCAAACTACGTGATCGCATAGGTTGCATCGGACGCATCACGGGAAACTAGTTACAGCCGCAACCACCGCCAGCGGCGCTGTTGCCGCCGGAAGAGGCTTCTTTGCTGAAGAAAATATGGTCGTTCAATGCGCTTTCCAGACCGTCCGCATCCCAGGCCATCTCGGTCCTAGCCAACTGACCGCGTTCCCAGGCGCGCACTGGTGTGCAGGCATTCACGGCAAGAGCACACACGACCAGCAGCAGGGGGCAGCGCATCCGTGCCAGCATCTAGTTGTCTGCCAGTAACTTGATTACTTCTTCTTCAATGAGTTCCATATCGCCGTCGCGAAAACCCATGTGTACCATCTTTACAGTGCCATCGGGTGCAATCAGGTAGGAAGTAGGCATGCCGATTACTTCGAATAGCTCGGCAGTTACGCCATCCGGATCCGAAGGAATCAGAAAGTCCAGCGGTGTGTCCAGCAGAAAATCCAGGCCGTCTTCGACCGGATTGTCCACGTTGATCGCCACGATCTCGAAACCTTGATCCTTGTATTTGTGATACATCGCGTTATACAGCGGCAATGATTTCAGGCACGGCGCGCACCAGGACGCCCAGAAGTCCACATAAACTGTCTTGCCGCGCAGGCCTTCGAGGGCAATGGCTGGCTGCTCCGCATGGATCGAAGGCAGCGTGAAATTCGGGGCCTGCTCACCTGCTTCTGCTGCCAGCGCAGAACTGCCTATGCTGATAGCTAGTATGGCGATGGTGCTCTGCAGACTGTGCCTGAGGGTCAGTACGGTTGCCATGATGATTCCTTATGCTGGTATTAATTCATGATTGAAATGCGCAGCGAGGGATTGCTGTGCCTGCTTGCTGCATTTGACCCTGCGCGGCCTGAATTTAATTCAAGCGTCATTCATGGTAACGCACCAGATTGCAAGCCGTCTACAACTTGGGTCTTGCTCAGAAGGGAGCCGTCATCGGCTGCGCCAGGTTTCTGACTAGTTGCTGCCAGCGGCGTCGCCGCAGTTTTAATTGAAACTGCACCTCGCGGTAACGGTCCTTCAATTGCAGTTTATCCAGATGCCCCAGAGTTTCCTGAAATTGCTTGCCGCGCGCCTCATACCAGGACTGACGATGCTCGCTCCACTGCTGCAGCGAGTGCAGCAGTCGCTGATATTCCTGTTCGACGCGCAAGCGCAAGTTTTCCGGAATATTCAGCAACTCGCAGCGTACAGTGATAAATCGATATTGTTGTTCCAGGAAAGCCTCTTCAATCTGGGCAGGAGAGCAGCGCTTCAAATCTTTGGCCAGCCCAACCAGAGCCAACAGTCCGATCAACCACTTGGTTGGATCGTAGTGCCACCAGCGTACGCCGTTTCGATAATCCCATTGAAAAGTGTGATGATAATTATGATAACCCTCGCCATAAGTGACCAGCGCAAGCAGATGATTGTCGCGGGCTGAACTGGATTCGCTGTAAGTTTGGTTGCCCCACATATGCGCCAGTGAGTTGATCAGGTAAGTTACATGCTGACTCAGCACGAGGCGCAACAAACCTCCCAACAGCAGGCCTGCGATTATATCGCCATGCAGTGCGCCCAGCAGTGCAGGAATGCCGATGTTAGTCAGCAGCACCAGTGCCAGATAATGTTTGTGTTGCCAAACCAGAATCGGGTCTTGCTGCAGGTCTTTGATGTTGGAGAAATCTTCATCCCCACTGGGGTAATCCCGTAATATCCAGCCTATATGAGAAAACCAGAAGCCGCGTCCAGCCGAATAGGGGTCGCGTGCATTGTCATCGACAAATTGATGATGGCGACGGTGCTCAGAAGCCCAGTGGAATACATCGTTCTGCAAGGCGAAGGCGCCGCCAATTGCAAAGATAAAGCGAACTACCGGATGGGCTTTGTAAGTCTTGTGGGACCATAGACGATGATATCCCGCTGTAATCGAAATGCCGCACACGCCCATCAGCAGCACGAACATGCTCCATTCAAAGAAGTCATAGCCGTACCAAAACCCGTAGAGTGGCACCAGCGTAATGGCCAGCAGGGGGGTGCTGCTGAACAACAGCATGTTTATCCAGTTAATCGGCGCTTTTTCCATGATTACTATTTCTCTCACCAAGTACTCACAGGATAGTAGCGGAAAAAACTCGTCGGGATAAACTACAATTGCATAATTCTGGCACTATTGCTGGCAGCGCAATTGGCGCGAACCTGGAGGAAAATGAACCGTGCATGAAAAAATAATTGAGTTGGAGACAAAATTCGCCTTTCAGGAAGACTTGTTGACTGATTTGAACAGTGCAGTCGCGCAGCAGCAACGCCAGATAGGGGAGCTGATACGCGAGTTGGCAATGATTAAACTACAAATGGCCGTATTGATCGAAGGCGAGATGAAGCAGGCGCTGGGTGGCCATGACGAGCATGAAGTGCCACCACATTACTAGTTTTGCGCCAGTATCAGCTTGGCTTATTGGGCAGCCGCGACGTCGTCAGCCTGCAAGCCCTTCTCGCCTGCGCTGACCGCGAACTCCACGCGTTGTCCATCTTGCAGTACCCGATGCCCCTTGCCGCGAATAGAGCGGAAGTGGACGAATATGTCATCACCGCTGTCTCTGGTGATAAAACCGAAGCCCTTGCTGGCATTGAACCATTTTACGTTACCGGTTTCGCGCACTGCGCCGGGATTGCTATAGACCGGCTGATCATCCCGTGCCGCGGCCGTGGTATTGCTCCAGAACACGGCAATCAGGACCACGATGAAGAGGGAGACTGCGATGAGCGGGAAATTGCCGGTGGTGAGGGTGTATTGCTGGCTACTGATCAAATAAAGGGGGATGCAGGCCAGGGCGGTCGTAAAAATGGCGATGAAAAAAGGTTTGTTGAACATGGCATTACTCTTATTGGTTTTATTGTAAAAAGCGAATGGTGGGACCTGCCCAAGGCTGGTACAACCGTGATGTTCGGGGCCTCCCGTTACTGATGGTGGTGCCTAAAATACACTACCGCGGCCACAATTTAAACCGTCTGACCCGCCAGCGAGGTCACTGCGTAAGTCTGCCAATTGCTTAAGCTGGGATTCAGGTAGTCATTGTTATCTTGCCGCACATGGAAGGCTCCATCCTGAGCCGTTTTCCAATGACAGCAAACGGAGGGTTTAAGTCATGAATTACCAATTAACTACAATCATCGTTTCCACCTTGAGTCTGGGCTTGGGCGCAGGTTGCCTGAGTGCGCAAACCGAAACCAGTTTCGAGACGGTGCCGGTAGTGGCTGCCAATCCCATCTACGAGCTGGTGTCTGTATCCACACCACAGGAACAATGTTGGGAAGAAGAGAGAGTGGTGGACCATTATGCGAGTCGCAGGCAAAGTGGCACGCCGGTATTGGTAAGTACCCTGCTCGGTGGCGCAATCGGTAATGCCGTGGGTCACAATAAGTCCAACAAACGTGTGGGCGCAGTGCTTGGCGCCGTGTTGGGGCACTCCATCGGACGTGATATTATGCTACAACAAAATGAGCGACCGTCTTACCGTGAATATGAGACAGTGCAACGCTGTGAGACGGTATATCAACAACACGAAGAAGAGCGTTTGGTAGGTTATCAGGTAACATATCTTTACAATGGCGCTGAATATTCAGTGCGCACAGATGCGGACCCTGGTGAAGAGATGCGGGTTCGGGTCAGCGTGCAACCGATTCTGTAGCGCTGCATTGGCCAATATGAATTGATTGGCAGTACTGCGAACAAGAGGTGAAGTTTGAAACAATTGCGAAGTCGAATTTTTTGCATGATGCTGAGTTGGATGGCAGCAGGTGCTGGCTATGCCCAGATGTTGCCGATCCAATTGGGCCAGAATGCAATCAGTCCGCTACCGGGATTGCGCGAGAATCGTTCGACTCCGCAAGCGAATGCCCGCATTACTGAAGCTCGGGCGGTGGAACTGGCGCGACAACAATTCACTGGTAATATCCTGCGCATCAGTTTGATTGGCGAAGGCGACAATCAGCTTTATCAGATTCGCATGGAAAACGAGGGCAAGGTATTTACAGTGTTTGTGCATGTTGCGACTGGCCGGGTGTCGGGTGGCACTTAAGCGACAGCTTCGGAACATGCCGCTGCAGCATCTGCACGCAACCGGCCGGCTGGGACAAAGGATGGTTATGACTGGAAGCGAGGAAGGCCGACCATGCGTTTGTTAGTGGTGGAGGATGAAAGCCTGCTGCTGCAGCAATTGGGGTCGGGGCTAACGAAGGAAGGTTACGTAGTAGACGCAGCAGCAGACGGCAAGGCAGGTCTTTATTTCGCCACTGAATTCAATTACGACGCCGCTATTATCGATCTCGGCTTGCCAAAAATTGATGGTATCTCGCTGATTCGACAGATTCGCGCAGACGGCAAGACCTTTCCCATATTGATTCTTACCGCCCGCGGCGACTGGCAAGACAAGGTTGCCGGTTTGGATGCTGGCGCTGACGACTACGTGGTGAAACCATTTCAGCTGGAAGAGATCGTGGCACGGCTCAATGCCCTGCTGCGACGTGCTGCCGGATTCGCCAAACCAGTGCTGGAATTTGGGCCCTTGCACCTGGATATCAGTGCCAAGCGACTCACAGTGAGCAAGCATAATGTTGACCTCACAGCATATGAATACAAGCTGCTGGAATACCTCATGCTGCACCCAGGGCAAGTGATTTCAAAAACCGAGCTCACCGAACACCTTTATGCCCAGGACTATGATCGGGACAGCAATGTACTGGAAGTTTTCGTGCGTCGCCTGCGGCAGAAGCTGGATCCGGCGCAGACGCTTAAACCCATCGAGACAGCACGTGGCCAGGGTTACCGGTTTAACCTGCCAGAAAACTGACGCTGGCTCCGTTTGAATTTAGTCCGGCGCAAGCTGCAATCACGCCACCGCCTTTAATGATGTCGCAATCTTCGATGACGCCAAAACCCACCGTTGCAGATTATTCACTCCAGTCGCGCCTGCTGCTGGTATTCAGCATCTTGTTGTTTGTATTTCTTGGTTTAAGCGGAATCGTTCTGGATTCTGCCTTCAGGAACAGCATCGAAGCCGGTGCAGCCGAGCGGTTGCAGGTACAAATCTATCTGCTATTGGCCGCAGCGGATCAGCGCGATGGCGAATTTGTGTTCCTGCAGGACCCTCAGGAGCCCCGCTTCAATCAATTAAGTTCGGGTTTATATGGATTTATCAATCGGCCGAGTCTAGGCGAGTTATGGCGCAGCCAGTCAGCCCGAACTTTCAACCTTGCGGAAGCGGAGCTTTTGAACCAGCCGGTAGCAGTGGGTGAGAATCGATTCTCGATTGTGGCGAGCGCAGAAGCTGAAGAATATTTCGTATTGACCTATGGCATATTGTGGGAAGACGGCATCAGCGAATATAACTTCAGTGTTGTGGAAAACGCGGCACCGTATTATTCAGAGATTGCCAATTTTCGCAGGAGCTCGTGGTCCTGGCTTGGCGGCGTTGCGGCGCTGCTGTTGCTGATGCAATTCCTGTTGTTGCGCTGGGGCCTGTCGCCATTGCACAAGATGGCTGCCGACCTGAAGGAAATTGAAGTTGGTGGTAAAGATCAATTGGAAGGACTCTATCCCAAAGAATTGCGCGGCGTGACCAACAATCTCAACCTGCTGATAGAAACGGAGCGCAAGCAACAAGCGCGCTACCGCACAACTCTCGGCGATCTGGCGCACAGCCTGAAGACACCACTGGCGGTAATTTCAGGTGTCATGCAAAACCTGTCGAGTCAGCATTCTGCCGGTAACGTGGACGCCAAGCGGCAACAACTACAAACTGTAGATGAACAGATTGAACGGATGAACCAGATCGTCACCTATCAATTGCAACGCGCTGTGCAGACGCAACATGTATCTGCACTCTCGCGTCAGGTCAATGTCGCACAGGTAGCGCAAAGGGTGCTAGACGCGTTGACCAAGGTTTATGCGGACAAGACAATGCAAGTGGAATCCAGTTTCGATGCTGAGCTGCAGTTTTATGGTGATGAACGGGATCTGATGGAAGTGCTCGGCAACGTGTTCGACAACGCCTTCAAATATGGCAAATCCAGACTGCGCGTGGGAGCTGCCTATGCAACTGCCGGGCAGGGACTGCGGATTACGGCAGAAGACGATGGCCCCGGTATTGCTGAAAACAAGCAGGAATTCGTCCTGCAACGAGGCGCGCGCGCCGATACCCTCGTGCAGGGGCAGGGCATCGGGCTCGCTGTGGTTACCGATATAGTGAACAGCTATAAAGGGACCATACGGGTCAGCCGCAGCGAGTTGGGTGGCGCTCGCATTGATATGTGCTTTGTGGAGGCGACCGCCCGCTAAGGCAATTGCGCTAGAACACCAGACTGGCGGTGACGGCACAAACAGTCATCAGGAACAGGAACCACTGGATACTGTTCTGCGATGCCCGTACGGCAACTTTAACCGCGAGCTGGGCGCCAAGCATCGAGCCGCTGGCCAGTATCAAACCCGGGACCCAGCTGACCTGGTCAAATGCGATGAAAATGACCAGAGCCACACTGGTAAACGCGAGTGCGCAGACTGTTTTCAAGGCGTTGGCCCGTAGCAAGTCATAACGCAGGCCACCGGCCAGAACTGCCAACAGTATGAAACCAACCCCGGCCTGCACGAAGCCGCCATACACTCCGGCTGCAAACAAACTCCACCATGCGCCTTTGTGCTGCGCCGGTGAAAGCGTGGCAGTACCCAGGGGCGGTGCGATGACTTCCGGTTTCACCAGAATAATCACAGTCATGCTGAGTATGGTGAGCAGCAGCACTGGTTTGAGGTACAGATTGGGTAACAACGCCGCCGCTAGCGCCCCCAGCAGGCCACCCAATATGTTGGGTATGAGAATTGGCAAGATGGCGGGCCGATCCAGTAATTTATGCTGGTCAAAGCCCCTGACGCCGACGACGCATTGCATCAGCACGGCGATACGATTGGTGCCATTGGCGACGTCGGCAGGCAATCCCAGCAGCATGAGAGCCGGCAGGGTCAGATTGGAACCGCCACCAGCCAGGGTATTAATACCCCCAGCCAGGAATCCGGTTACGCACAGTATGGTTACAGCAGTTAGACTCAATTCCATGGGGGGCTCCCTGCGAGCCAATGCGAACAATCCTGTCAGGCGCCATATCGGCGCTGTAGCGGAACTGTTGAATAGAACCAGATGCAGCGCACTGGTGGAATCGGGCCAGCCAGGAAGGTGCTGATTCTGCCCCGGATCAATATGCTGCCGGAAGCCACTGTCACGATCAGCAGCAGACCGAGCCCGCTCGCAGTGCCGCCGCTGGTGTAGATAATCAGTGTCATCGCGACAATATCGATAACTAGCGTCGATGCCAGCAGATTGGTATTTTCCAGAAGTCGCAAACTGGCCGGCGAGAAAAATGTAATAGCAACGCCAAAGACTGCGTATGCGGTAGTTACTTGCACAAACAGGGTTGGTGCCAATGCGCCAAGCTGGGTATTAGCGGGACTGGTTATATAAGTAACAAGCAATACCAGTGGCAGTACAATGCGATAGATGTTGTATACAACAGATACATTGTTTAGCTGGTCGGTATATAGGGCAGTTCTCTCGGCCATAACTGGGCTATGATGGATCTCTTGAGTTACACATGCATGCTGGTTGGCAAGGAATTGCGTTATGCCAATACATTATCGGACAATACCCATCTTTTTGAATATTTACACGGCGTTAGTAGCGCAAGAATAGCAGCAATGGGGCAGCAATGGCGCGTCAATTAACCATCATCATGGCTCAGATAAATCTGCTGGTCGGCGACATCAATGCCAATACTGACGCAGTCATCGCCACTGCCAAGGCTGCAATAGCTGAACACTCTGCTGATATCATTGCATTTCCGGAGTTAACCCTGACTGGCTACCCGCCGGAAGATCTCTTGCTCAGGCCCAGCTTGCAAGTACGCATCAACAAGGCGATTGGCCGAATTCTCGCGGCCAATCTGGATATCCACATGGTGATTGGCTACCCGGAGAAGTCTGGCCAACAGCTGTTCAATGCGCTGACCGTAATCAAAGGTACCCGCTGTCTCGCCAACTACCGCAAACAGCATTTGCCTAACTATCAGGTGTTCGATGAGCGGCGCTATTTCGATCAGGGATCGCGCCCCTGTATTGTCAAAATTGCCGATGTGAATGTGGCGTTCACCATTTGTGAAGACATGTGGGAACAGGAACCGGTGATTCAGGCTCGCGCCGCCGACGCACAGTTGATGATCAATATTAATGCCTCGCCGTACCATATGAAGAAAATCGAAGATCGCAAGCAGTTGCTGCACACGCGAGCGCGCGAAGGAAAATTTCCGATCGTGTATGTGAACCTGGTCGGTGGCCAGGATGAACTCGTCTTCGATGGTGGTTCCATGGTGGTTGTTGACACCGGTGATTGCCACTTTCTGGCGCCCGCATTTCAGAGTGGTCTGCAACACGTGGTAGTAGACTTGCCGGAGGTGGCTGGCCATCCCTGCACAGTGCCGCTGCAAACAATTGCACCACCAATGTCGGTGGAAGCCGAGATCTATCAGGCCCTGGTATTGGGTGTGAGGGATTATGCCAATAAAAACTCCTTCAAAGGCGTGGTGCTGGGACTTTCCGGTGGTATTGACTCGGCGTTAACCCTCGCCATAGCAGTAGACGCGCTCGGGGCACAACGCGTGCAGGCCGTCATGATGCCATTCCAGTTCACTTCGCAACTCAGCCAAGATGCCGCGGCTGAACAGGCGCATTTGCTGGGAGTTACTTATCAGGTTATTCCCATCGCGCCAATTTATGCCGCATTTATTGCGGCTTTGTCAGATGAGTTTGCAGGCACTGCCGTTGATGTGAGTGAACAGAACCTTCAGGCCAGATGTCGCGGCGTGTTGTTGATGGCGATATCCAACAAGAAGGGACTACTGGTACTCACTACGGGCAACAAGAGTGAAATTGCCGTGGGGTACTCAACGCTATATGGAGATATGGCGGGCGGGTTTGATGTGTTGAAAGATGTTTCCAAAACCATGGTCTACAGGTTATCGCATTACCGAAATACGACGCATCTGCCGCACACTGGCAATGTAATACCGCTTGCAGTGATCGAGCGAGCCCCTACCGCAGAACTTGCTCCGGGACAACTGGACCAGGATAGCCTGCCTCTCTATGACGAGCTTGATAAAATTCTCGAACATTATGTGGAGCAGGACCTGAGCGCCGCGGCGATCATCGCCTTGGGTTTCAATGCCGATGTTGTGAAGCGCGTATTGCGCATGGTTGATTTGAACGAATACAAGCGGCGGCAGAGTCCAATCGGTGTGCGGTTAACGCGACGGGGCTTCGGGCGTGATCGTCGCTATCCGATTACGAATGCCTGGCCACTGGGGGAGTAATTCCAGAGCTGGAAACGCGGCACTTTATCGCGGTATCGTAACTTGCGGTCGTTCCGGTGTATTGGGCCGCACTTGCTGCGGCCTTTGCACATTCGGACGCACTACATTTTGATTCTGCCTTAGAACTTCCTGCACGCGTCGCTGGGTATCCCGATTCTGTAACGATTCATTATTCCTAAGGGGTTGATTTCTCTGTGCTTGTTGCGCCTGTTTCTCAAATTGCTCACGCAGAATCTGGCGCTGCTCTGCAGGCAGGGTCTGATAGCGTCGTTGAATATTACGCAGTTGAATCTGATCATCCCGGTTGAGACCGTTAAAGCGCTGAAAGCGTTGATTGATTAGCTGTTGCTGCTGCTCCTGTGCCTGCGAGCGCTCCTGCGGTTGCATCTGCTGCCAACGATTGGCGCCGCGCCGCAAGCGCAATTGGCGTTCTGCAGTAAGATCGTCCCACTGTGATTCCAGTTGCTGTAACACCTGACGCTCTTCATAGGACAAGTCTGCCGAATCCACTTTTTCCTGGGCATACAGCGCGGAGCCGCAAATCAGCAGGCTGCAAAGAAAGGGTACTGTTAAGAGACGTTTAAGCATTTATGAATCTACTGGTTGTCATTTATATCAGTACTACTGTTATTAGTACCATTGTTTGTACTATTGCCGCTGTTGTTATTCCCGGTTGCTGCGGGCCTATTTTCAGCTACGTTCAGCAAATCTTCAAATTCTTCCGATAACAAGTTGCCGGGATCTATCCACTGCCCATCATCGGTTTCAAACTGCCCCAGGAACTCCAGAAACTCCAGATCCGGCGACGTACTTTCAGATTCAGGTGTCGCCGCATTTTCTGCGCCAAATGCGGTAGGTAGCAAACCGCCAATACAGAGTGCCAAAATTCGCATCAAGCTGGCGTTTTTTTTTCTGTTCCTGCAGCAGCCATTGCCACTTGGCTTAATTGGGCAGGCCATTTTCAGCCAACCACAGATAGAAATCCAAATTCTCATACAGTTCCAAATCGTCCGCTGAAGCGATGAGGACGATTTCCTCTTCAAGCAGCAAATTACCGGCTGGTCGTGAAGAAACATAAAACAGCGAAATTGCAGTTACCATGACGCAGGCGGTCGCCAGCATGTTTGCCGGTCGCGCCAATTTCGACATATCCAGAACACCGGAAATTTCGAACACCAAGCGAGCGAGCAACATGCGGACAGGACTTGCTTCACGTTGGCGCATTTTCGCCACTGCCAATTTGCGCGCGGCATCGAGTCTGGAAACCAGAACCGGAGAGGGCTCCGGTGCGCTCTCTAAAGTGTCGCGGATATCCTGTAATAAAGTGTCATGGGCAGCATTCCCGGTGTGCGCAAATTGTACTGCCAGCGCCGCTTCCCGCATTTGGTCGAGACGTGTCACCAGCGCGGGGTCGAGTTGTGCCTTGCTCGCATCCAGTTGCGCGCAGATTGCTTTCACGAATTGGTCTTCGTCAAGGGTGCTCATGGCCAATGCTCGCCTAGTTGTGCGCGCAAGCTATGGATCGCGCGTGAGTAATGGGTTTTGACACTGCCTTCGGCACAGGACATGGCAATAGCGGTTTGTTTTACATCCAGTCCTTCCCACGCCCTGAGCAGGAATGCCTGTTGCTGCCGCAATGGTAATGCAGCCAATGCTTCCTGTAATTTAGTCATGCCTTCGCTGGTCTCAGTTTCAGCCTCGGGTGAGCGCGGGTGAGCGGCCATGGGGATCCGGTACAGTCTGCAGCGGGTCTTCGGTCTCGTCCTCAGTGCTTCCCAGCCAGCCGCGAAAGCGATTACGGACGCTATTGCGGCGGTGCCAGTCGTTGATGCGACTATGCAAAATTCGATAAAACAGCGGTGGCCATTCCGTTTCCGGGCGTCCGCTGTATTTTTCCACAAGTTTGAACATGGCATCCTGCACCAGATCCAGCGCATCTTCATTGTTACGCGTGGCAAAACGCGCGATGCGGAAGGCCCTAGCCTGAGCACCTTGCAAAAATCTTTCCAATAACAAGGAGTTATCCAGGTCATCGCCTCCGATAGCGAGAGTATTCAGGTACCATGCCTAGCTTTGATTCATTCGCTTTACATCGCAGTTTGTCGGTTTCTTCAACCCTAAAATATCGATTTTGCACTTGAACTAACGCGCAATTGCAGTATTGGTTTACAGGAATATGCAGAATCTGTAGCGAATTTTCGGGGTATTAATCGAACAAACCGAAAGTGAGGATACTGAGCAGAGAGCGGCGCTGCGCTGGATCAGCCTGGGAATTGATGATCTGGTCACTGCCAGAGACACCTGGGCGGGTAGTTGGCGCCAGCGGTGGATCGACCCAGTTAGCGCCCAGAAGACCGAATGACACGGTATAGAGCAAGGAAGGATTGGTAATTTCTGAGCGAATAATGAAACTGCCGTTACTGTCGACGGAGGCATGCTCAGGATAGTTTTCTCGCAGCAATTCCAGTGAAGTGTCAGCCATCTCATTCAATCCCAGCCGTAAATAGGCTTCCACCATCACCGCCACGCCATCAGCGACTGGAGGAGTGCCCTGGAAATTCTCCACCACGTACTGCCCACGCCGCAATGCCGCAATATAGGCGCGTCGCTCAAGATAGTAGTTGGCTACATGAATTTCGTATGCCGCCAGATTATTGCGCAGGAACACCATGCGCGAGCGCGTGTCAGCGGCATAAGGGCTGTCCGGATAGAGCGCCAGCAACTGGGCGAAGTCATTAAATGATTCCTGGGAACGACCCGGGTCACGCCGCGTGCTGTCCACTGGCAGGAATCGATTGAGGATGCCTTTATCGTCAGTGAACGAGGAAAGCCCCTTCATATAATAGGCATAGTCTACGTTTTCATTGTCCGGATGCAGACGAATGAAGCGGTCGGCGGCTGCCCGCGCCGCTTCCAGATCGTTGTTGCGATAGTAGGCATAGACGATTTCGATTTGCGACTGTGCTGCAAAGCGACCGAATGGATAGCGGGATTCAAGCGCCTGATAGGTACTGATTGCACCGCGGAAATTTTGTCCTTCGACCTGATCCAGGGCGCGTCGGTAAAACTGCTCCTCGGAGGTCAGATCGGCGAACTCATCTTCGTCTTCATCGCCACCAAACCAGCCACAGGCGGCCAGATTGAGACATAGCAACAGGATTGCGCTTAATTTGAAAAAAGCTGTGTTCACGTTTGGGAGTACCGGTATTCCGCATGTCGAGCAAAATAAAACTGCGCCATTTAACCACAGCATGCCGCAGATACCCAGACCTTGTTACAAGCGAAGGATTGGGTATGGGGCAGCTGTCTTATCAAGTATCTGTCTTATCAAGTATGATAGGTCCATGACAACACATATCTCACTGCAAGCCGCCGTACCTGAAGATCTTTCAGGCAATCGATTAGACCAGATTGCTGCAAAATTGTTTCCCGAATATTCCCGGGCACGACTGCAGGGCTGGATCAAGGACGGCAGCCTGAAAGTAAATGGGCGCATACTGAAATCGAAAGACAAGCTGCCGACTGGTGACTTGATCAGGGTTGAAGCCGAGATGGCAGCCGCAACATCCTGGGTCGCCGAACCATTGGCATTGGACATTGTGTTCGAAGACGAACATCTGTTGGTGCTGAATAAGGGTGTTGGCATGGTCGTGCATCCAGCCGCGGGCAATCGCGATGGCACGCTGCTGAATGGATTGCTGCATTATTTTCCGCAATTGAATGAACTGCCTCGAGCCGGAATGGTGCATCGCCTTGATAAGGACACCACCGGACTGATGGTGGTAGCCAAATCTTTGAAGGCGCATACGGGGCTCGTGAAATTATTGCAAACCAGAAATGTAACGCGCGAATACGAAGCCGTTCTGAAGGGAGTGCTCACGGGAGGCGGTACGGTGGATAAGCCGCTCGGGCGTCATCCGGTGAATCGCAAGAAGCGCGCTGTGACCGAGACCGGACAAATCGCAGTGACCCACTATCGGGTAATCACCAAGTATCGCGCATTTACCCATGTGCAGGTGAATCTGGAAACCGGTCGTACCCATCAGATTCGCGTCCATATGGCATCTGTTAATCACGCACTTGTTGGCGATCCAATGTATGGCGGGCGCCTGCAATTACCGGCGGCATGTTCGCCAGCTCTTGCTGATTATCTGCATGCGTTTCGCAGACAAGCATTGCATGCGCGAAAATTGGCGCTGGTACATCCAGTCACGCAACAAGAATTGACATGGGAAGTGCCGCGACCTGCAGACATGGAAAAGTTGTTATTATTGCTGGCAGCGGATAGTAATCAGAAAAAGGCGCCCTGATGCCGCTTGCTTCCCTTGCACTTGCACCGCCTGATTGGGACCTGCCGTCAAATGTGATGGCCTGGGTTTCTGGCCGGAAAGGTGGCGTTAGTTCGGCGCCCTACGAGTCTCTGAATCTGGCACTGCATGTAGGTGACAATGCGGCATCGGTGCATGCAAACCGGCGTCTGGTTGCCAATGCACTGGATGCTTCGCTGCAGTGGCAATGGCTGCAGCAAGTGCATAGTGACAAAGTGGTGCGGGTAAATACTCCTGTACCAGATATCGTTGCAGATGGAGTGATCACGTCAGCGCCCGGGATTGCTTGCTGCGTGTTAACAGCGGATTGCCTGTCGGTTTTTTTCGCGGCGAAGGACGGCTCTGAAGTCGCCTTGGCGCATGCTGGATGGCGCGGGTTGGCGTCCGGAATTATTGCGAATACAGTGCAGGGTATGTCGGTACCGGCAGAGCAATTGCTGGTGTGCTTGGGTCCAGCGATCGGGCCTTGTCATTTCGAGGTGGGCGCCGAAGTACCTGAGACTTTTCTGCGATCCTGGGCGGGAGTCATTCCAGCTGCGGCGATTGCAGACTGTTTTCATGCTGTGGCAGGCACACCTAAATCCATGGCTGATCTGTTTCGCCTGGCCAGATTGCAACTTGCCGCTTTGGGAGTTCAAAGCGTCGCGGGCGGCAGTGAGTGCACTTACTGCGAACAAGACAAGTATTACTCCTATCGTCGTTCGGGAACTACCGGTCGCATGCTTAGTATGATTTGCCTGAAACCTGCCCTTTGATGTAAATCAAGAACACTCCTCTTATTATTGAAAAATTGCATCCTGGACCCCATAACTGTGCGCAATGAAGGCAGCAAGCGCATACCCTGAGGGTATGTCCGCGAAAACTGGAAAGGGGCGATATCACCATGCGAATTGACAAATTAACCAGCAAACTGCAGGCAGCGCTATCCGATGCGCAGTCACTGGCGCTCGGTCGTAACAACAATTTTATTGAACCAGTGCATCTGTTATTGGCCTTGCTGGACCAGAAGGGTGGTTCGGTGCGTCCCTTGTTGTCTCAAACCGGTTTTAACGTAGTTGAATTGCGGCGGCAGTTGCAGGCAGCTATCGATAATTTGCCACAACTGAAAGATCACGACGGTGAGATTGCTGTATCGGGTGATCTGGGCAAATTACTGAACCAGGCCGACAAGCTGGCCCAGAAAAAGGGCGACAGTTTTATTTCCAGCGAAACTATCCTGCTATTGGCCATGAATGACAAAGGCGCGCTGGGGAAAGCGATGAATTCCTTTGGTGTGTCCGCGCAAGCATTGGAAAATGCCATTGCAAATTTACGTGGCGGTGAGGCCGTAAGCGATGCTGGTGCGGAAGATTCCTGGCAGGCGCTGAACAAATATTGTGTCAACTTGACAGAGCGTGCTGAAAAAAATCAGCTGGACCCAGTCATTGGCAGAGACGCCGAAATTCGGCGCACGATTCAGGTGCTGCAACGACGCAGGAAAAACAATCCGGTATTAATTGGTGAGCCTGGAGTGGGCAAGACCGCTATCGT
The DNA here is from genome assembly GCA_009692305.1 of Gammaproteobacteria bacterium. Lineage (GTDB taxonomy): Bacteria > Pseudomonadota > Gammaproteobacteria > Pseudomonadales > Pseudohongiellaceae > UBA9145. The sequence continues at coordinate 104,883 of SHZK01000007.1, forward strand.
AGAAGGATTGGCGCAGCGCATCGTCAATGGCGAGGTGCCTGAAGGCTTGAAAGATAAAAAAATTCTGGCGCTGGATATGGGTGCATTGATTGCTGGTGCGAAGTTTCGCGGCGAGTTTGAAGAACGGCTTAAAGCCGTACTTAATGAATTATCCAAACAGGAAGGTTCGATTATTCTGTTCGTGGACGAACTGCATACCATGGTGGGCGCAGGCAAGGCTGAAGGAGCCATGGATGCTGGCAACATGTTAAAGCCAGCATTAGCCAGAGGCGACTTGCATTGCGTAGGCGCTACCACTCTCGATGAATATCGACAATACATTGAGAAAGACGCAGCACTGGAACGTCGCTTCCAGAAGGTGCTGGTCGAGGAGCCTACAGAGAAAGACACGATTGCAGTTTTACGCGGCTTGAAAGAACGCTACGAAGTGCATCATGGCGTTGATATTTCCGATTCGGCGATTATCGCGGCGGCTCGGCTGTCGCAGCGTTACATCACCGACCGGCAACTGCCAGACAAGGCCATCGACCTCATAGATGAAGCGGCCAGCATGATACGCATGGAAATAGATTCCAAGCCTGAGGAAATGGACAAACTGGAACGCAAATTGATTCAACTCAAGATCGAACGCGAGGCATTGCGGAAGGATGAAGACCCTGCGTCCAAAAAGCACAAGGAAAAACTGGCGCATGACATTCTGGAGTTGGAGCGAGAGTTTGCTGACCTGGATGAAATCTGGAAAGCCGAAAAGGCATCATTGCAGGGCGCACAGTCCATCAAGGGCAGTCTTGAGAAAGCGCGGAATGACATTGAGGTCGCCCGACGGGCAGGTGATCTGGCGCGCATGTCCGAGATTCAGTACGGAATTATTCCAAGCCTGGAAAAAAAGTTGGTTGCAGCAGCAGAGGCTGAGGCGACTGAGAAAAAGCTTCTGCGCAACAGGGTCACGGAAGAAGAAATTGCCGATGTAGTATCGCGCGCTACCGGGATTCCGGTGAGCAAAATGCTGCAGAGTGACAAGTTGAAGTTGCTGGCCATGGAAGGCGCGTTGCATAAGCGCGTAATCGGCCAGGATGAGGCTATTCGCGCCGTTGCGAATGCGGTAAGACGCTCGCGCTCTGGTTTGTCCGATCCCAATCGTCCGAACGGATCATTCTTGTTCCTGGGGCCGACTGGTGTAGGCAAGACTGAATTATGCAAGGCATTGGCCGAATTTTTGTTCGATACAGAGGATGCTATGGTGCGTATCGACATGTCCGAGTTCATGGAGCGGCATTCGGTTGCGCGTCTGATTGGAGCGCCCCCAGGTTACGTTGGTTATGAAGCAGGTGGTTATCTTACTGAAGCGGTGAGACGCCGGCCCTATTCGGTATTGCTGCTCGATGAAGTGGAGAAGGCCCATAAGGATGTGTTTAATGTGCTGTTGCAGGTTCTGGACGACGGTCGCTTGACTGATGGCCATGGACGCACAGTGGATTTCCGCAACACGGCAATCGTCATGACCTCAAATTTGGGATCGGATCGCATTCAGGAAATGATGCATCAAGGTTCGATAGCCGGCGAGGCCTACGAGCAGGTTAAGCAGACTGTGCTCGGCATAGTGGTAAAACATTTCTCACCAGAATTTGTAAATCGTATTGACGAGACTGTGGTATTTCATCCGTTGCAACAGGAACAAATTCGAGGCATTGCTGACATACAATTGCAATTGCTGAACAAGCGACTGGCAGACAGTGAATTGCGACTGGAGCCGAGCGCTGCAGTGCTTGATCATCTGGCGAAGGTCGGCTACGACCCGGTATACGGGGCCAGACCGCTCAAACGCGTAGTGCAGAATTTGATCGAAAACTCGTTGGCGCAGCACGTACTGCAGGGTGACTATGTGCCCGGAGATATCATTACGGTGACGCTGGATGTGGCGGGTAAACTCGTCTTTGGCAAGGCTGCACAGGCTTCTGCTGCAGCCGTCGCTAGCGGAGGCAAATAGCTAAGAGCTTGACTTTTCTTGCATAAATGGCAGAATCTCGGGGCTTGAGCAGTGCGATTTGGCCACACCCCATTCAATCTGCCGTAGTCTGTAACCGCCGTAACCAGGCAACCTATCGGACTACTATCTAGGTGTCTGACAATATCCACCTAAGGCCTCTATCACGTTATCGCGTACGAGGCCGACAAAAAGCAGGAATCGACCAGCTAAGTGTCGAATTGCTTCTTGTTAACACTATATATTCATCTAATCCTGCGAATTCAGCTCCATGTGCAGCCGTCAGCTGTATTTCGTACAAAATCAGCCAGCGCCTGCGCGGTCTGAATTAATGCTTAAAAGCAGAGGCAAAAAAGTGGAACAACTATCTGGTGGTGAGATGCTCATTCGTGCGTTGCACGATGAGGGTGTCGAAATCATTTTCGGTTATCCCGGTGGCGCGGTATTGCATATCTACGATGCAATCTTCAACCAGGACAAGATTCAGCACATTCTGGTGCGGCATGAGCAGGCAGCAACGCACGCTGCGGATGGCTATGCGCGTTCTTCCGGAAAACCTGGTGTGGTGCTTGTTACGTCTGGCCCTGGTGCGACCAATGCCATAACCGGCATCGCCACCGCTTACATGGACTCGATTCCAATGGTGGTAATATCTGGCCAGGTGGACAGTAGAATGATCGGTTCAGATGGATTTCAGGAAACCGACATGGTGGGTATATCCCGGCCGATAGTGAAGCACAGTTTCATGGCGAAGCATCCTGCGGAAATCCCGTTGCTGGTAAAAAAAGCATTTCATATTGCGACAACAGGCCGGCCTGGTCCAGTTGTAATCGATATTCCGAAAGACGTGACTGATCCAAAAATCAAGCTGCCTTATAGCTATCCAAAGAATATCAAACTGCGCTCATATTCTATTCCGGGCAAAGGACATTCCGGGCAAATCAAGAAAGCCGTTGATGCATTGCTGAGTGCGAAACGGCCCATGATTTATGCCGGCGGTGGTGTCATTCAGGGATCGGGTTCAGAGTTATTGACGAAACTTACGCGTCAGCTGGGTTTTCCGATAACAAATACTCTGATGGGTCTGGGTGCATATCCATCCAGCGACAAGCAATTCCTGGGCATGCTTGGCATGCATGGCACCTATGAAGCAAATATGGCGATGCATTATTGCGATGTATTGCTCGGCATTGGTGTGCGCTTCGATGATCGTGTCACCAACTCTGACGTCACAAAATTCTGCCCCGACGCGACTATTTTGCATGTTGATATCGATCCAGCCTCAATTTCGAAGACTGTTGCTGCGGATGTGCCTATCGTTGGTTCTGTGGTGTCGGTTCTGGAAGAGATGCTAGATCTGGTTGCCAAAGCCAAGGCAAAGGTCGACAAGAAAGCAATCGGTGTCTGGTGGAAACAAATTGAACAATGGCGAGAAAAAGACAGTCTTGCAGTGGCACCATCAGAGAATGATGTTATAAAGCCACAGCAGGTTATAAAAGCGATCCACAAGATTACCAAGGGGGATGCTTTCGTATCATCTGACGTGGGTCAGCATCAGATGTTTGCAGCCCAATACTATGGCTTCGACAAGCCGCGCCGATGGATAAATTCCGGTGGCCTCGGCACGATGGGTTTCGGTTTTCCGGCGGCAATGGGTGTGCAGTTTGCGCATCCAAAAGCTGTGTCTGTATGCGTCACCGGAGAGGGCAGCATTCAGATGTGCCTGCAGGAGTTGGCAACTTGTATGCAGTACCAGCTGCCTATCAAGATCATCTGCTTGAATAATCAGGCCCTGGGCATGGTGAAGCAATGGCAGGACATGCAATACGGTGGCCGCCATTCGCACAGTACCTATGCCGAATCCTTGCCTGATTTTGTCAAGCTGGTGGAAGCCTACGGACATGTTGGAATCAAGATTGAGAAATTTTCCGATTTGGAATCTGGTTTGAAGAAAGCTTTCGCCTTGAAAGACAGACTGGTATTTGTTGATGTCATGGTCGACCCTGAGGAGCATGTGTATCCAATGGCGGTTAAAGGTGGTGCCATGAAAGACATGATATTGAGTAAAACGGAGCGAACCTGATATGCGCCATATTATTTCTGTGTTGATGGAGAATGAACCAGGTGCATTGTCGCGAGTGGTTGGCCTGTTTTCGCAACGCAATTACAACATTGATTCTCTGACCGTTGCTCCAACTGAAGATCATTCGCTTTCACGCCTGACATTGACTACCAGCGGTGATGATCGACGTATAGAACAGATAACCAAGCATCTGAACAAGCTGGTGGATGTCGTCAAACTGGTCGATCTGACTGAGGGTGCCCACATTGAAAGAGAACTGATGCTGATCAAGGTCAAGGCAGTTGGCCCACAACGTGCTGAAGTGAAGCGTACTGTAGATATATTTCGCGGACAGATCGTCGATTTGACGAGCAGCGTCTACACCATTCAATTGACAGGCACGAGCGATAAACTGGATGCATTCATTACTGCGCTTGGCGACAATGTGGTAATGGAGGTCGCCAGAACGGGAGTTTCCGGCATTTCTCGCGGTGAGAAGGTACTGAGCCTGTAGCTTGCGCTGCGGTAAAAGATCATCCAATAAAAAGGGGTAATAAAAAGGGGTCAGAGCTAAATTCTTGCAACATTAGTGCAGAAAATTAACTCTGACCCCTGTTTTTTTTATGCAGCTAAATGGCCTTCTTCATTGCTGTCATATACTTGCGCAGTCGTTTGCCAACTACTTCGATTGAATGGGAGCGAATGGCGTTATTCACTGTGATCAACTCAGCATTGTCCACTCCCAGCTCCTGCAATTGTAGTCCGGCACCGATGACATCGGTATCGACACGCGTCATGAAGTCTTTCAGCAATGGCACGCAGGCATGAGAGAATAGATAGCAGCCATACTCGGCTGTGTCAGATATGACCTTGTTCATCTCATACAGTTTCTTGCGACCAATCAAGTTGGCGATCAGCGGCACTTCGTGCAGGGACTCATAATAAGCTGATTCCTCAATGATGCCGCTCGCTGTCATCGTTTCGAAAGCAAGCTCGACACCTGCCTTGATCATGGCAACCATCAAGATGCTGTTGTCATAATATTCCTGTTCGGGTATTTCCATGTCTCCTGCGACAGATTTCTCGAATGCGGTCTTGCCCGTTTCTTCTCTCCAGGCGAGCAATTTTTTGTCGTCATTCGCCCAGTCTGCCATCATGCCAGCAGAAAATGCGCCGGTGATGATGTCATCCATGTGTTTCTGGTAGAGAGGCGCCATTAATTGCTTCAACTCTGCGGCAACTGAGTTAGCAACGATTTTTGCGGGGTTGGAAAGACGATCCATCATATTGGTAATGCCGCCGTGTTTGAGGCCTTCGGCAACTACTTCCCAGCCATGCTGTACCAGTTTTGATGCGTAATCAGCTGCGATGCCTTTCTCGATCATTTTGTTGTAACAAAGAATCGAACCAGTTTGCAGCATGCCGCACAGAATTGTTTGCTCACCCATGAGGTCGGATTTCACTTCCGCAATGAAGGAGGATTCCAGAACACCAGCGCGATGGCCACCGGTAGCAGCTGCGTATGCTTTGGCGATATCCATGCCTTCGCCGTCAGGATTGTTTTCCGCATGTACCGCGATCAAAGTGGGTACGCCAAATCCGCGTTTGTACTCTTCGCGAACTTCGGTGCCAGGACATTTCGGTGCAACCATCACCACTGTGATGTCTTTCCGTATTTGCATGCCTTCTTCAACAATATTAAATCCGTGTGAATAGGCAAGGCATGCTCCCTTTTTCATCAATGGCATAATAAGTTTAACCACTGCGCTATGCTGTTTGTCTGGCGTGAGATTCAATACCAGATCAGCAGTTGGAATCAGTTCTTCATAGGTGCCAACTTTGAAACCGTTATCAGTGGCATTCTTCCAGGAGACACGCTTTTCTTTAATCGCGGCATCACGCAGCGTATAGGTCACGTTCAAGCCACTGTCGCGCATGTTGAGACCCTGATTGAGCCCCTGTGCGCCGCAGCCGACTATTACCACTTTCTTCCCGGCCAGTTTTTTCACACCATCGCTGAATTCACTTTGATCCATAAAGCGACATTTGCCCAATTGATCCAATTGGAGGCGGAGGGGCAGCGTATTAAAGTAATTCATGGACTTGCTCCGATGTATGTATCTTGCGAAGAGTTCGGGTAAAGAATTCGCGCGCAGGTGCAATCTGCAGGTTTTCAGTGAGGCGCGATCATATAGCATCTTGATTCTTGGGTAAAATATTCGCTGGAATTTAGCCGCATATGCGCTGGTATGTCACCGGGGCATTACCCCGACTTTACTGGAAATAGTCCCGCAGAATCCAATTCAGGGCGGTATACTTGCCAACGACGGCGAAATTGCCTGCGGGCAAAGAGACGATTTATGAGTAATGAAGATACTGATCAGTCGACAGACAGCATCCTGCCAATTGATGAGCACGAGGAATTCATCGACGAAGGAGGCAAGCAAATACGCCGCAGAGGCATTTATTTGCTGCCGAACCTGCTCACCCTGGGTGCGCTGTTCTCCGGGTTCTATGCGGTCATAGCTGGTATGTCCGGCAACTTTAATGAGGCTGGCTGGGCGATATTTATAGCAGCAGTCTTCGATGGACTCGATGGCAGGATTGCGCGACTTACCAATACCCAGAGCGCTTTCGGTGCCCAGTTTGACAGCCTGTCGGATATGGTGTCATTCGGCATGGCGCCGGCTCTTATTATGTTCAACTGGGCACTCGAGCCCTTGGGGCGTATCGGCTGGGCGGCTAGCTTCATCTATATGTCATGCGCCGCCTTGCGTCTGGCCCGCTTTAATGTGCAGCTTGGTACAGTCGACAAGCGCTTCTTCGTGGGCTTGCAGAGTCCGATGGCAGCTGGGGTGGTCACGTTCGTGCCCTGGGTAGCGTACAAGTACAATCTTGAGGTGACGCCACTGCTGGCGTATCTGGCGACGGTACTCACGGTGTTTATCGGTCTGCTTATGATATCCAACTATAAGTACTTCAGTTTCAAAGAGTTACATTTCAAAGGCACCGTGCCTTATATGGTATTTATTTTCACGGTAGTATTGCTTGTCGTCATCGCGCAGAACCCGCACGAAGTTTTGCTCACCTTGTGCATAATCTATGCCTTGTCCGGTCCAGCTATTGGCTTGTATAGGAAGCAGGGCAAGTTCAAGTTGCCAATGGCTGAATTGAACAAGGATAAGCTGACGGATCCCGCGGACAAAACTGAATAGCAATACCAGCGCAAGGATAATATCAGGACATTGCGTGCAATTTATTGTTTGGTAAACCTGTCCTGTATGTTATGAAATTTTGATACCCAACTTATTTATGCAGGTGCATCCTCATGCTTATCAAGAAACCGTCAGACATTAAATCTTCTGAGATTACACCGGAGAGTGTTTTTAGAAATCGACGCGAATTCATGGTAGATGGTGCCAAAGCATTGCTGGGAGCGGGCGTTGCTTCGGCATTTCCTGGCATGGCGTATGCCCAGAACGGTGACTTATTAAAAGCCAGAGCGCCTGCAGGCCTTAGTCGGTCTGCGCCAGCCGCGTGGTGGCAAGACAAGTTCTCGAACATTAAACCCGCACCTGACGCAGAGCCCTTCTACACTGCAGAATCTCTAACACCCTACACAGATGTAACTCAGTATAATAATTTCTATGAATTCGGTATGGACAAGGGTGATCCTTCGGCGAATTCATCTGAGTTTAAAGCGGATCCATGGTCTGTAGAAATAACCGGGGCAGTAGCTAAACCAGGAAAATATAATCTTGAAGATATTCTGAAGCCCCATGCGCTGGAAGAACGCATTTATCGACTGCGCTGCGTTGAAGCCTGGTCCATGGTCATTCCCTGGATTGGCTTTCCGCTGGCGGATTTGATCAAGCGGTTCGAGCCGACTGCCAATGCGAAGTTTGTGGAATTTGAAACACTCGTTGATCCAGAAACAATGCCAGGCATTGCCTCGCGGTTTGCGATTGTGAGCTGGCCCTATCGTGAAGGTTTGCGCATGGACGAGGCGATGAACCCGCTGACGCTGATGGCGGTGGGTGTCTATGGTAATTATTTGCCGCCGCAAAATGGCGCGCCTATGCGCTTGATTGTGCCCTGGAAATACGGATTCAAGAGCATTAAGTCGATAGTGAAGATCAATTTCAGGGAAACCCAACCGCCCACCACCTGGAATGATTTGCAGGCGAATGAATATGGTTTCTACGCCAATGTGAATCCTGCGGTGCATCACCCACGGTGGCGTCAGGATATGGAGCGACGACTTCCGCAAACTTTGTTTAGTCGCCAATATATAGAGACGCGGCTATTTAACGGTTATGCGGATCAGGTTGCTTCCTTGTATCAGGGCATGGATCTGGCGCGCTATTATTAAATTCACCTGTTTGATTCCTGGTTGTACGCATCAATGCGAAAACTGATCAAGCCGCTGGTCTTTGTGGTGGCGTTGGTGCCGCTGGTTCTGGTTCTGGTGAAAGTTCTGCAAAATGATCTCGGGCCAGATCCGGCACAGGAGCTGGCGAAGATCACCGGCGAGTGGTCAATTCGTTTTCTGCTCATCGCCCTCGCACTGACCCCGTTGCGTTTGTTATTTAATCAAGTTGAGTTTGTTCGCCATCGACGCATGCTTGGTCTGTTTGCGTTGTTTTACGCAACTGTGCATTTCCTGGTATGGATGACGTTTCTGCTGGAATTTCGCTGGGGGGCGATTTACGAAGAGTTGTTGGAGCGGCCGTTCATCACAGTTGGTTTTAGTGCCTATATGATTCTTGTTGTGCTCGGTATCACCTCTCCGAAAATCATGGTGAGAAAGCTGGGGCGCAATTGGAAACGATTACACCGGCTGGTATATGTCGCCAGCATTCTTGCGGTTATTCATCTGCTATGGATATTGCGTACGGATGTAGGTGAAGCGGTTTTATATGGTGGATTGGTGGCACTATTGCTCGGCTATCGTGCATTGCATAAATTTCGAATCTCAAACTCGATGCGTGCTTGATTGGAATAAAGCCAGATCAACCGGATTTATTTCCCTGTGAATTAATCGCATTTATCATTCAGTTTCTCTTGTCAGATAACTCGTAGCGCGTATAATACGCCCCCTCTGTGTCATCAGACACGGGGTTTACATGCTCTTTAAAAATGTGGATTAAGTAATAGAGGTGGGTGCTTGCCTTGATGGGACTGTATCAATTACAGGTCTGTATCAGGCGCCATAAAGGTGTCCTGAACAGGC
>SHZK01000020.1 GCA_009692305.1 Gammaproteobacteria bacterium
CGATAATTTCAAGGCAGCTTGCCGAAGTTGAAATTAAAACTATCGCAGGGCTATCGCCGTATTTTCGCAATTGATGGGAATTTCCCTCGTGATCGAGCAGCGCAAAATTGCCGATACGACCGGCACCTGCATTGGCTTGAACCATTATCAGGGTGCTAAGGAGCAGCAATGACATGCAGTATAGTTTCTTCATTTCATTTCCTTCATTCCGCTAGAACCGGCGATTTCCTGCAGGCCATGCCAGCGGAAATCAGCCCCCAAGGTAGTTTTTACGAGTTCGCAAAAGACCCCGCGCAAAGTAAGGGGCAAGCTTAGCGCAGATACCGTACAGGCAGATATAACCGGTAAGTAAGTGTTTGTTACAAATTGAAACCAAGAGTAGCATCCAAAGAAAGATAATACTCTTATAATACAACTAGTTAAGCCTCTCTCTTAGACTTTAAAAATTGCGCAATTGCATCAATTACCAGCCTTCGTTTCGCGTCGGGTTCCATAACTGGATATAGCCTCAACCATGGCAAAGCGTCTGAATACTTCGTACATGAGCCATAGTACACCTCCAATGATGATGAACATCATCCCCCACCGCATCAGGCTGGCAAAGAACACTCCGTCAAAAATTGGCATCTGAAACTGATATTCGCTTAATTGATTGCCACGATCCAGCATCCAGTGCCAAGCACTGTGCGCGAGCAGTGCTGACAGCAGTATTGTGCCGACACGCTCATTCACGAAATATTTGAACAGTAGGTACAAGAGCGGTACTACCAGAATCAGCACCATCAGCTGACCAAGTTCCACACCTATATTGAAAGCGAGTAGGGACGAAAACAGATGTCCCCCAGCAAATTGCAGCGTTTCACTGAACAAAAACGAAAAACCAAATCCATGAATAAGCCCGAATCCGAATGTAACCATCCAACGGTGTTCAAGCTTGGCTCCAACGATATTCTCAAACGCCATATATACGATTGAAAGCGCGATCAAGGTTTCGATGAGAGGCGGAAACCACAGTGTACTCGGTGCAATTCCGAAAGCGGCACCAATCAAGGTAATTGAATGCGCCACCGTAAATGAAGTAATCACAGGAATCAAAGCCCGGATGCTGCGCAGCGGAATTACCAGACAGAACAGAAACAACAAATGGTCTAATCCTTCGAGGATGTGCTCAAAACCCATGGCAATAAAACGCAATGCTGCCTGATGCCAGCGCGGGTCTAATTCTACCAACCCAGGATTTCCCCGATAATTGAACACACGTTCACCGCCATCAGGCACCAGGAATCGCAACACGGTTGTCGTTTCCCCAGACAGGGTCCCCAATTCGGGTTCGACTGAGAACTGGGAATTCTCCGACTGGATTGCATATGTCACCAGAACATCCAACACTCCTTGCCGCCAAAACAAATCAACGCTGTCATCCAACGGCGGGCTCTGCACATTGGCAAGAGCGAGATCATAATCAGTGAATGACCGATCTGAAGGCAAAGAAACTCGCGTCGCCTGCAGCGTTTTATCTGCTAGCTGTTCACCATTTTCGTAGAAATGTATCGACTCAGTGATATACACCTGAGCCGCATCACGAAGAGCGAAACTTGCCTGTGAAAACTGGAGATAACCGGGCCCGCGCAATGGGAATGAAATTTCACTCAGCGCCTCCATAGGCACGCGCAGAATTGCTGTCAGTTGCTTACCTTCTGGTTTGACGAACGCGTAGACAGTGACACGCGAAGGAATATCATGGGCGTATGTCGCCTCGGATATCAGCAACGCCGAGAGCAGCACCGAACAGCTTATGGTGCAGCGCCAATAGACTGTTGGAAACCTTATTCCAAAATAGCTGAGTATCGGCATCTTCATTTCTTGTTATTTCCTTGTTATTTCAGATGGTTAGCAGTTAAATAAGCGGCGCATTGTAGCAGCTATCACTGGGCAATTTTGAACAACAGGAGGACTGTTACAAAATCTTACAGGTGACTTTCCGGAAAAATGCCACCGAGTATACTGTCTGCATTTTAGGCAGTATACTGCGGCCCTGCTCTGTACTTCATCGAGATCTTCCCAGGCAGTGTATTCGGACTGAACTTCACGCTCAATTTACAGGGACTTCTTCGTTATTACTTGTTAATTCAGAACCACAGCAAGGAGAATAAGAAATGTCAAAAATAAAATTGCTCATCGGAAGTTCACTGACTACATTGCTGGTGGCATTGGGAATCATCCAATCAAAGTTGCAAGAACCGGCAACTGCAGCTAGTAATGACGTAATGGCTCCGCATTTTCTAGTGGATCCACTCTGGCCAAAACCGCTTCCCAATCACTGGGTACAAGGTCGCACCATCGGCGTAGATGTGGATGAGCGCAATCATATCTTTGTGGTTCACCGCGATCAGGAAGAAATGTTCGCTGTACGCACAGAACTTGGTCTCTATGCAGGAGTTAGCGAGTGTTGCACACCCGCTCCACCAATTCTCGAATTCGACATTGACGGCAATCTGGTTAACGCCTGGGGCGGCGCACAGGAAGGCGCTCCCTATGTATGGCCCGCCTCAAACCATGGTATTGAGGTTGCCCCGAATGGTGATGTTTGGATCGGCGGCAATGGCGGTGGTGACTCCCATGTATTGGTCTTCAGTCGTGATGGCGAGTTTATTCGCACTGTGGGCGTACCCGGCAATGATCGTGACAGCAATAGCACCACACATTTTTCACAAGTAGCTGAGATAGCAATAGATGCACAAGCCGGTGAAGCCTACCTCGCTGATGGTTATAGAAACCGCAGGGTTGCAGTAGTTGATGTTGCAACTGGCGCTTTCAAGCGCTACTGGGGCGCTTATGGCAATCGACCCGATGATGATGCTGATGTAACTTACACCCCAGGCGTACCTGGCCCGCAACAATTCCGCGGCCCGGTACACTGTGCAGCACCTTCCAATGATGGCCTGGTATACGTGTGTGACCGCGGAGCGGACCGGGTTCAGGTGTTTCGCACTGATGGCACTTACGTTCGCGAAGTTGTCATTTCACCTGCAACATTAGCTCAAGGTTCAACTTGGGATATCGCGTTTTCCCCGGATGCTGATCAGGAATTCATCTATCTTGCTGATGGCCAGAATTTCAAGATCTACATTATTGACCGCGAGTCACTCGAAGTGCTTTACACCTTCGGTGACGGTGGCCGGCAACCTGGGTTGTTCTACGCACCGCACAGTATCGCCACGGACTCTGAGGGCAATATCTACACAACCGAGACCTATGAAGGCAAGCGCGTGCAGAAATTCCTGTTTCAAGGCATGCAAGCAGTTACCGTGCGAGATCGCGCACCGACTTGGCCGGCTGACGAACTGTAATCCCAAGTTTCAAAAGTTTCACAACAAAAAAGGGCCGTATCGGTAGTCGATACGGCCCTTTTTTATTGAACATGAATTTATCCGAATTGGGCGTGAATGCAGGGAAGATACTCTTTAGGCTTCAGATTTGTGTTACCTTGCATGCTCTGGTGCTTTCTATAACTTCTAATAAATTGGGAAATCGCTATGAACAAAACCTATAGAAATATCCTATTTGCTCTGCTCTCCCTCCTGGTACTGATTGGCTTGTTCACTGGTCAGCATCGACTAACGCAATCCACTGAAGCTGCAAGCAGCGATCGATTGGTTCCGCAATTCGTAGTTGATCCATTCTGGCCACAACCGCTGCCTAATAAGTGGTTACTGGGCCGCACTATTGGTATCGCAGTTGATCCGCGCGATCACATCTACATAGTCCATCGTGATCAGGACAGCATGTTTATGGCCCAGGAGTTAGGCCTGGATCGTGGACAGGCAGAATGTTGTACCGCAGCGCCGCCAATTATTGAATTCGATAGCGACGGTAATTTGATTCGCGCCTGGGGTGGACCGGGTGAAGGGTACACATGGCCAGAATCAAATCACGGTATAGAGATCGCCCCTAACGGCAATGTCTGGATTGGCGGCAACGGTGGTGGCGATTCCCATGTTCTGGTTTTCACAGGTGAAGGGGATTTTATTCGCGAGATCGGCCTGCCCGGTGAAGATATCGATAGCAACAGTACCAGTCACTTTAGTCGTGTCGCTGAGATTGCGATCGACGTCGAGGCGAACGAAGCTTATTTTGCCGACGGCTATGGCAACAAGCGAGTTGCTGTTGTTGATGTCGACACAGGGGCGTTCAAGCGGTACTGGGGAGCCTATGGCAATCGCCCATCTGACGATCGCGTGACCTATGTCCCCGGCGAACCACTGCCACAACAGTTTGTTGGCCCGGTGCATTGTGCAGTGCCCTCAGTTGACAACCTCATCTATGTTTGCGACCGGGGAGCTGATCGGATTCAAGTGTTCCGACCAGATGGCACATTTGTTAAAGAGGGCCAGGTCGCACCTCTGACCTTGGGTGGCTCAACCTGGGACATTGCATTTTCCCGCGATCCGCAACAAGAATTTATATTCGTTGCTGATGGCGCCAACCACAAGGTGCATATTCTGGAGCGAGATTCACTGGAGGTATTGGCGGAATTCGGAGATGGTGGTCGGCAACCAGGATTGTTTTTCGGCACCCACAGCATCATTACCGACTCCGCTGGCAATATTTATACAACTGAAACTTATGAAGGTAAGCGCGTGCAGAAATTCATCAACCAGGGATTGAAACGGCTCGATACGGCCCGCGATGGGGCACCTTGGCCAGCGGATGCGTTGCACTGATTCGCCTGATGATGTAAACCGCTAACTATTTTTCAGAATAGGCTCTAGGTGTTATTGCAAACCTGTTCGCCAGCACACAAGGACGCGCAGGTTTGCAATATGCTCAGCGGTTGATCCTGCACTGCTTGTCTATTACTCTGGTGAACAAAACGTACATTAACAATTCACTAACTTTGAGATTTCCGGATTTATGACTGTTCAACGAATTTTGCTAATCGCTTGCGCTCTGCTGTCACTGCCTGCCTTCGCGCAAGAGGACATTACTGTGGGTTTTCAGTATCAGGGCACCAGCAGCACAAATCTCAGCAAGATGCGCGGCCCGATACATATCGCAGAATTCACTGATGGTCGTGGTAGTGAAAATTCCCGGTTGGTTACTCCCAGCGATCTTGGCAATAGCGCAGCCAGCGCCGGTTATCAGGCAGAATTACCCTTAGCTGAAATTATTCGCGATGCGTTCGTGCAAGCATTTGAACATGGCGGAGCTACGCTGACAGAAGCTGGGGACAGCATGCGCATTGTCGGCAACCTGTTGGCGTCTGAAGTAACCATGGCAGATCGTGAAGGTGTGCCATCGATTCAGATTACCTTGCGGACCAATATCCAGTTGCAAGGCGGCGGACGCACTATTTGGCAAACGACACTGTTCGGTCGCGGCATAGCTCCGGCTAGCGAAGGTCTGGTCGCGGCGATCCACGCGGCTTTGGATCGCTCAATACGCGAATTATTGGGTGATGACTACTTCCTGCTGGAAATCATGTAGTAGGCGCAGCAGCGCGGCCCAAATTGATTCAAGCTGGCGCATGATTGCAATCGATCAGTCAGGGGCAGCCCAGGCCCGAGTCCAGTGACGCAAACTGACGAGCACCAGCCTCCGGAAAGAAATCCAGGGCAGTCACTGCTTCCAACTCCGCAATCGAAACACGCAAGTCGCAGTGGTGTACATGCACTGGTACATCCTGTCTGAGTAAAAAGGCCGAAGCTTGTCCTGATTCAGTAATTACAATTTTGAAGAAAGCGTCCGGCACTCTATGCGGCTTGGCTGTGCGCAATTGTGCGATAGACGGGGTGGCTTCATAGATTGGACCGGTGACAATAAACACCGCTTGCTCACGACTGACCAGATTGCGAATGGCCCACTCTAGCCCATACCAAGCACCCTGATTTAGATTACTGCTGCGCGCTACTGCATTGGTTACAAAATTCGTGTCATTCCAATACGGTGTGCCAGCGAAATTAACTACCGGCACATATTGCGAACGTATCAACCCCGTCCCTTCAAGGTCCTGAAAATCCCCGACGTCCAGCGTATCGCTGATGAAATTATCTGGTATGGGAGCGCGTGAAAGACTGGATGCAATACCGATGGAATTAGCGGTAACTTTATACACTACCCAATCCGCCGACTTGTACTCTGAATTGTAGGCCAGCGCGTAAATTGGCCGAATGATGATCTCACTGGCGGAAATAGCCCCAACAGGGCATCCGAATATACATAATCCAATCCTGTATTCGCTGGCAAAGCTGGCGCTGGATGCCAGCAGCAAGTTGATCAGGCACAATCTGGCAATAATTTGATATAGCAAGTACTTCTCCCGCTGCTGTTTGCTCGTGGCTAGCCGTTTGGGCAAGGCGAAGCATTCTGCCGTTTTCCCACCCGATTGTGCAATGTGGCTGCCAACCAAGCGCTAACTAGAACGTCGAATAGTCACGAAGTTGGAATACCCTGGAGCAGGAATTACCCTTCTGGTCTCTGCGAACGGTTCAATTCAAGCAAAATGACTACCTGAATATTAAAAAGAATAAAGTTTTTAATATTCAGGAAGCATTCTCCAGCAAGCATGCTTAGTATGCACGCCAGTAGAAAACGGCAACACCCATATAGTTCTTGTAGTCTCAAGGAGTTCCACATGTTTAAAGTGTTAACTGCAGTAAAGGTTTTGGCCACTGCCGCGATAGCAAGCCTCGTAGCATTGTCAGCTCAAGCCGCAGACAGTATCAGCGATTTTTCCCTGGTTGATCACAATGGCAAGTTTTTCCAACTTAGCCGTCATACTGATAAGAAAGCTATAGTACTGTTCGCCCATGATGACACTCGCGACGTGCGCCGCATGGTAGGCGAACTGAATGAAGTAATGGCGCAATTTGACGGACAAAAAGTCGCGTTTTACATGATTGACTCATCAGCAGATGCGAGCCGTGCAGCGCTGGTAAAAATTGCTACAAAAAATGAAATTACTTTACCTATCCTCATGGACGACAGCCAAATTGTGGCAGCAGAGTTGGGTATCAGCCAGTTAGGCGACGTGGTTGTAATTGATCCTGCAACTAAAACCGTGGTTTATCGTGGCGCATTGAATAATCGCTATGCCGAGGGCAGCAAGGCGCGCAATGCATCTGAGCATTATGTAGTGGATGCTCTGACTGCCGTTTTAGCCGGCAATGAAGTCGCCGCTGCTGAAGTTGTCGGAAATGGTGACGCCATTGAATTTACGCTACCGGCAGCTGCATCCATCTCCTATTCCAATGACATTGTGCCGATTCTCGAACAGCGCTGTGTGTCATGCCATCAGGAAGGTGGTATTGCTCCTTTTGCGATGAGCAATCACCAAATGATCCAAGGCTGGTCACCAATGATTCGTGAAGTTTTGTATACGAAGCGCATGCCCCCTGGGCAGGTCGACAGTCTGTATGTGAATGACTTCCACGATGTTTATCACATCACTGTGGAAGAATCCCAGAAACTTGTACAGTGGATTGATGCTGGTGCCAAAAACGAAGATGGCACCGATGCACTGGCAAAATTGCGTCCCGTACTGGCGAAATGGAACCACGGTGAACCGGACATAATTATTCAGGTTCCGGCACAGCAAATCCCGGCGACCGGCGTTCAGGACTATCGCAATCTGCAAATTCCTCTGAATCTGGAAAAAGATGTTTGGGTAAAAGCTGTCGAATTCGTGCCAGGCGACTCTACTGTGTTGCATCACATCATTGCCTTTGCCTATGGGGCCGATGGCATGAATGAATTTGATTTGCTCAACCAGGGCATTGGTCTCGGCGCCTACGCACCGGGCAACTCCATCAACACCTATCCGGACGAGTCAGGTTTCCCATTGAAAGTGGGTGGTGGTTTGATGCTGCAAATGCACTACACCACAACCGGCAAAGAGACCACAGACGCATCAGAAATCGGCCTGTATTTATGGGATGAGCCACCAGCTCGACAAGTACTTGGTGGTTCTGCAGCCGAACTGGAAATCGATGTGCCGCCTTTCTCAACCAAGGAAATGGTTGCTACCAAGAAATTTCGCAAGGACTCCTATTTGACAATGATAGGGCCACATATGCACTTTCGTGGTTATGATGCGAACTTCAAATTAGTGTATCCAGATGGTCGCACTGAAGAAATTCTGAATGTACCTAACTACCAGTTCAATTGGCAGAAAACGTACGATTTCAAAGAACCATTATTTATACCAGCAGGCACTGAAATGGTATTCACCGGCACTTTTGATAATACCGAGATGAATCCTTTTAATCCTGACCCATCAAGTACTATATCGTGGGGCGAACAAACCTGGCAGGAAATGTTCTTCGGCTTCTTCCGCTATGTTGAAGCTGATAGCAACATCTAACCGATTATTTGCAGTTAGTTAGTTCAAAGCCCGACCTCTGAAAAGTGGTCGGGCTTTTTTTTGTCTGCCGTAAACCAGTAATATTGCTTGTTTCTACTGCTGCATCCTCATGACACCCCGGTGCTTAATTGCTAGTATCTGCAAGGCCTGCAGATCATTTCAAAATACGAATGCAGCGGACCAAGAATTGATTCGCGTGCATCCCTTTCCCTCAATTTATGCATTGGTAATTCCTATCATGAAGCATTGCACCATACTCCTGCTGTCAGTTGCCCTGCCCAACCTGCTGTTGGCTGATACTACGCTCATTCACAACATCAATGGCTATACCCTTGATGCCAACCGCAGTTTGCAACAATTTACCGCTATCCAGATTACCGACGACCGCATTGATCGTCTGTTCGTAGCCGGCGAGACATTACCTGAAGATGTTGATCATGTGCAGGATGGCAATGGCAGCACCTTGATACCCGGATTGATCGATGCTCATGGGCATGTATTGAGCTATGGTCAAAGCTTGCTGCGGGTGGACCTGATTGGGACCAGCACGGAGCAGGAAGCCGCTGCGCGGGTGGCCAGCTTTTCTAGCGCCAACGACGCACTGGACTGGGTGCTGGGACGAGGCTGGAATCAGGTACTGTGGGATAGCAACAGTTTTCCAACTGCTGCCAGTCTCGATGCAGTGGTAAATACCAAGCCGGTCTGGCTGTCCCGGGTAGATGGACATGCTGGCTGGGCTAATAGCGCTGCCATGGAAATAGCTGGGGTCACGCGCCGCACAGAAGATCCTGCTGGCGGGCAGATACTCCGTGATGCTGACGGCAACCCTACCGGTGTCTTCGTGGATAATGCGATGAGCCTTATCAGTTCAAAAATTCCAGAGTCGAGCCAGGAAGAATTGCAATTTGCCCTGCGCACGGCCCTGCAGCGACTGGCGCAATACGGTCTCACCAGTGTGCATGATGCAGGCGTCGGCAGCAGCGTAGTCGCCGCCTACAAACAATTGTTACAAGAAGGTCCATTGCCGATTCGAGTCAATGCCATGCTGGCAGCTACTGACAGCCTGTATGAATCGAATCTCGCAGCAGGGCATTTTCGCGATGCCGATGACACCTTTACCATAAATAGCGTAAAAATCGCCGCCGACGGAGCGCTCGGTAGCCGTGGCGCCGCACTGATCGATGATTATTCTGACTCGCCAGGTCACACCGGCCTGCTGCTGCATAATCAGGAACGGCTCGAATACTTCATGCGCGCCGCCATGAACGCTGGATTCCAGGTGAATACCCATGCGATCGGCGACAACGCCAACATGATCGTGCTCGACAATTACGAAAGGCTCATTGCAGAAACCAATTCTCGCAATCTGCGGCATCGAGTAGAACATGCACAGATATTGCGTTACGAAGACATCCTGCGCTTCGCCGAGTTAGGGGTTATTCCTTCGATGCAGGCAACGCATGCCACCAGCGATAAAAACATGGCACAAGATCGGCTCGGAAACGTGCGCATCCAAGGCGCCTACGCCTGGCGTAAACTTATCGACGCTGGCGCCTTGATTGCGAATGGTTCCGATTTTCCTGTGGAGTCACCCAATCCTTTTTTCGGATTGCACGCTGCCATCACTCGGCAGGATCATAACAATGAGCCTGCGGAAGGCTGGTTTCCCGAGGAGCGCATGACCAATGAGGAAGCGTTTGCGAGCTTTACCATTGATGCCGCTTATTCCGGGCATCAGGAAAACCTGCTGGGCTCATTGGCGCAGGGCAAGAAAGCAGATTTTATCTTGCTGGACAGAGATGTATTCGCGGTCTCCTCGAGCGAGATATGGCAGACACAGGTCCATGAAACCTGGGTAAATGGTCGCAGGATTTTTCCAGCGCCTTAAATTTCCTGGCAATACACTTATGCGACATTAGAGTCGCCAAGCGAGATGAACGGTGACCAGAAAATTCCTTTGCGCATGCACCCTCGTATTACTGCTCATTGGTGGTTGCTCGCGCGACACTGAAAGAATCACTCCAGATTCGACTACTGCTATACCGCAAATCAGTTCCGCCGAAATTGCTCGCTGGGAACAGCAAGCGAAAAATGTTGAAATCCTGCGCGACCAATGGGGTATTGCTCACATTTACGGCAACAGCGATGCCGACACCGTATTTGGAACTCTATTTGCACAGGCAGAAGATGACTTTAATCGTGTCGAGACCAATTATTTGAATGCAATGGGCCGCTTGGCAGAAGCTGAAGGTGAGGCTGAATTAATTCGCGACTTACGCATGAAACTTTTCATTAATCCGGCTGACTTGCAATCGAAATACAATGAAAGTCCTGCCTGGCTCCAGCAATCAATGGACGCCTTTGCAGACGGATTGAATTATTTCCTCTATTTAAACCCTGAAGTAAAACCACGAGTCATCACTCACTTCGAACCGTGGATGGCGCTGGCATTTAGTGAAGGAAGTATCGGAGGAGACATAGAACGTGTAAGCCTTTCGGCCTTACAGGAGTTTTATGGATCAGGCAATATCATTGCCCAACGCGAATCTGCAACAGACCATGAACCACGCGGCTCCAACGGCTTTGCCATCGCGCCAGGCAATACGGCGAATGGCAACACCTTGCTTCTGATCAATCCACATACCTCATTCTATTTTCGCTCTGAACTGCATATGGTCAGTGCGGAAGGGCTGAATGCATACGGTGCCGTGACCTGGGGTCAATTCTTTGTCTATCAGGGTTTCAATGAGCACACTGGTTGGATGCATACTTCCTCCGGCGCCGATGCCATAGATGAATATTTGGAAACCGTGGTGCAGCGAGCCGACGGTTATTACTATTTATATGAAGGCGAAGAACGTCGGCTCAACGAGGTCGTCATCCCGCTCGCATACAAAGACGGTGACGCCATCCTGACCAGAGAAGTCACTGTGTATTACAGCCATCACGGTCCCATCATCCGTTCCCAGGGCGACAAATGGGTAAGCATCAAACTGATGCAGGAACCGATCAAGGCCTTGACCCAATCCTTCACTCGCACGAAAGCGAACAACCACGCTGATTTTCGTGCCAGCATGGAATTGCAGACGAACTCATCCAATAACACTGTTTATGCAGATGCTGACGGCAACATTGCCTACTATCATGGAAATTTCATTCCACGCCGAAACCCAAATTTCGACTGGAATGCGCCACTGGATGGCAGTACAGCAGCTACGGAGTGGCAGGGATTACATACCGTCGATGAATTGATTACCTTGTTCAATCCCGCCAATGGCTGGATCCAGAATACCAATAACACACCCTTTTCAGCAGCCGGAGCGTTCAGTCCGCAGCCGCAAGACTATCCGCAGTACATGGCCAATAGCCCTGAGAATCCGCGCGGCATTCATGCTGTGCGCGTTCTTGAGAATACAACTGACTTCACTTTAGAAAGCCTGATCGCGGCTGCATATGATCCCGTACTGACCGCTTTCGAAGACTTGATTCCCCCGTTATTGCTGACCACCGCCGTTGATAGCCAGGCGGATTCCCAACTGACTATCAATTCGCAAACACTGGAGTACATCGATTTGTTGCGAAACCGGGATCAGACCTATGGGCTCAACTCCACTGCAACTTCACTGGCGGTCTATTGGGCGCAGAATTTGATGGACGATGTGCGTGCAGCGGCGGCTACAGCCAATATCGACATCTATGAATTCATGGGGCATAACGCCAGCAATGCGCAGCGCCTGAGCGCCTTGCGACGTGCCGCCGAAACGCTGCAGGCTGACTTCGGCAGCTGGCAAGTACCGTGGAGTGAGATCAATCGTTATCAACGTCTCACCGGTGACATTGTGCAAAAATTTGATGATGCGGCGCCGAGCATACCAGTTGTATTCGGGTCAGCGCGCTGGGGTTCGCTTGCCTCGTTTGGTAGCAGCACCTACCCCGACACCAAACGCATGTATGGTACGAGTGGCAATAGCTTCGTAGCTTTGGTTGAGTTTGCCGATCGCTTACGCGCGAAGGCCATCACAGTGGGCGGGCTTAGTAGCGACCCCGCCTCACCCCATTTCGATGATCAAGCCGCCATGTACGCCAATGGTGAATTCAGGGACGTGTTGTTTTACAATGAAGACGTAGAAGCAAATCTGGAGCGGCGCTATTCCCCGGGTAACTAGAACCCGACAGCCGCTCCATCGCCATCTCTGGAATCTGCGGCGCCGAGGAACAAGCCATTGGCTCGATCGTTATAAACTCCCATAGCCGAACCTTGTTCTCCGCGCACGCGCAGTTCATGCCCCATTGCCTCATACAAACGGATGGTGTCAGGAGAAAACACGTTCCCCTCGATACTGGTTATATCAGGCAGCCACTGGTGATGAATGCGGCCAGCCTCTACCGATTCGGCTATATTCAGATCGTGATCGATAATATTCAAGATCAGTTGTAGTGTTGTATTGATGATGGCCCTGCCGCCAGGACTGCCCACCGCAAATACCGGCTGTCCGTTCTGGGCAACGATAGTCGGCGACATACTCGATAACATGCGCTTTTGTGGAGCAACGAGGTTCGGTGTAGTGCCAATCTGACCGAATCGATTGGTGACGCCATGCACTGGATTAAAATCCCCCATCTCATTGTTGAGCAGGTATCCGCCGCCTTCAACAACGATTGCGGAACCGTATCCGTATTCCAGTGTATATGTCATCGAAACCATATTGCCCTGTTTGTCTACGATCGAAAAATGCGTGGTGTCTTCACTTTCGTAAACACTGGCAAACTCCTTCTCATCGCTGACAGAAGCCTTATCCATATCAATCGATGCCCGCAGCTTGGCGGCATATTCCTTGTCCATGAGCTGGGCCAGGGGCATGCCTTCATTGAAATCAGAATCCCCGAGGTGTTCGGCTCGATCTGCATATGCCCGCCGCATGGCTTCAGTGACGACATGCAGATACTGGGCAGAGTTATGCCCCATCGCTTTCAAATCGAAGCCTTCGAGAATATTCAGCATCTCAATCAGGGCGACCCCACCGGAACTGGGAGGTGGCATACTGACTATGTCAAACCCTCGATACGTGCCGCGCACTGGCTCGCGTTCAATGGCTTCATAAATCTCCAGATCCTGTTCAATGATAATGCCGCCGATACTGGCCATGAAATCTGCCAGGCGTTTCGCATTCTCCCCGCGATAGAAACCATCTCTGCCATTTTGTTGAATCAGCTCCAGAGTGTGAGCCAAATCTGGTTGATACCAGGTGTCATCTAACTGGTACGGGGAACCATCAGCCCGTGAGAATTTGCGCGCAGAAGATGGATATTGATCGAAGCGCGATTTGTTGCTTTCGAAGCCAGCCTGCAAAGCATAGCTAATCGGAATTCCATCGCGGGCCAGCGCGATTGCCGGCGCTACCAGGTCTGCCCAAGGTAAAGAACCCAATTCCTGATGAGCCTTGAAGAGTCCGGCTACGGTGCCTGGTACACCGACCGAAAGCGGACCAGCATGATTGGAATTATTGACAATGCGACCATCCAGACCGAGAAACATATTATCAGTGGCGGCCAATGGCGCTTTTTCGCGGAAATCGAATGTTGTCGCATGGCCATCACCGCCATGATAGACCATGAAACCACCGCCACCGATATTGCCTGCAGTGGGCCAGGTTACTGCGAGCGCGAATGCTGTAGCTACAGCCGCATCTACGGCATTGCCACCTTGCTTCAGTACCCCCAGGCCCGCTTCAGAAGCTAATCTGGACGCACTGGTAACGATGCCGTTTTTCACCCGCAGAGGAGTTCTACCGCTTTCGGAAAAGGCAGTGGAGACGAGCATCAAGCTAATAACAAATACAATACTCTTAACCACGCGCCGATCTCTCATAGTAAAACTCACATTTCTGGACTGGTTCGATATTCGATAATTGAATCCGCTGGCGGAAGGGGCCCCGCAGATATACAGCGGCCCATGTTAAGCCACAGCAGCCATTTGGAGCAAATGCATAAGCTTAGCCATTCGTATCGATGACTGCAGGGCATTGAATTCTGGAATTGCTGTGCTAAGTTGATCCTCTCCATATGATAAGAACTATTGCAATTCGAAAGGTACAGCTTATGCGCAATTTAATTCGTCTGATTTTGCTGTCGCTCACAGTGACTAGTACTGCCCCATTGGTAACTGCAGATGACGGCGGGTCGACCATCATGACCAGTGAAGAAGTCGCTGCTACCTTGGCCCAGGGCCTTGAAAATCTTAAAGGTGGCAGCACTGTGAGTGACATCGTTATGCGCCACATTGACGTCGGGGAGCAGAATATGGGTGTCTCTGTTGTGCAGCGCAGCAAGGTTGATTTTACAGGCTCTGAAACCGGCATCGCGCATGTGAATCTGGACGAGATCTACTACATAGTCACTGGAGAAGGCACCATGGTGACTGGCGGCGAATTTATCGAAAAACAGACTTCCACCAGCAGTTTGTTAGGCCCGATGGAGCGAGGTGAAATCCGCAACGGGGTGCTGCAGAAGGTTAAACCCGGAGACATTGCAATTATTCCCAAAGGCATGCCCCATGGCTGGCATGAGATCACGACTGCCGCCATTAGCTACATCATATTTCGTGGCGACCCTGACGAAGTTATGCAAATAAAGTCTGAATGACCGTTGGCGCGGGGACCGGTTCGAAGGCAGGTCCGAAGCTGATAATTGGCGAACTTTAGCTATATTTTCCTTCAAACTATGCTCCAGCTCACAAAAAGCTTGTACAAAATGGATTTTGAAAGGCACAAAACACGATAAATTCGTTGTTTTAGCATAGAGTTGCCTAATCTGGAGCTGTTTTTAGCAGTAGGGTATAGCTCGTGAGAATATATTGGCGAGGAATTCAACTCATGACCATCTCAATGCATCGCAGCAATCGGCAGAAGCTAAGCGCGCTGGTTGTTTATTTCGCTGTTTCCCTGCTAGCACTTACAAGTCCTGCATTGTTCGCACAATCTGCTACCGAAATTGCACTTGCTCCTGCGGGTCACCTGGTTCTGGTTAGTGGCGATGTGGTTGCTCGCGACACTAGTGGTAGCGATCGTCCTTTGACGCGAAAATCGGCGATCTTTGCGGGAGAAACTCTTTAGACAGCACTAGACAGTTCAGCGCAGCTACGCATGGTGGACGGCGCGCTGATTTCACTAAAAGCTGAAACGATTTTTGAAATCACCGCTTATAAATTTGAAAGCGACCCTGCAACTGATGTTTCAACTCTGCAATTGATTGAGGGCGGATTCCGCACCATCAGCGGCAGTATCGGTGCTCAAAATCGGGATGCATAGGTAACTCGTATTGCCAATTTTGCGACCATTGGTATTCGAGGCACTGACTATGAAGTTGTTATCACTCCTGAAGGCAGAGTGCTGACTGGGGTATATGACGGCGGCACCACCATTTCGAATGGAAGCGGCACTCTTGATTTGGGAATAGGCGCTGATTTTGATTATGCGGAAATTGAAAACCCGCAATCTGAGCCTGCAGGTTTGTTACTCCAACCTGTTGGCTTGGGAGAGATACCGTTAAATATCTGAAGTGACAACGTGGCTGATGGAGCAGACGCAAATAACACCCCTGCCGCCGCCGGTGTCGCGGCCACGAATCAAAATCCTGCCAACGGTGTTGCTGACAATAACCAAAATGCCGCCCGCAGCATTAGTGTGGAACTTCCGTCTGCTCGATTCTTCGCAGAGACTCCTGCGGCCAACATTGTTGGCAATCAATTGGCGAGCGACCAAAGAGTGGAATTCTCAGCAATTAGCATTAACCCCGTAGAAAGTTCTTCAGTCGCAGCTATCTCGTGCGCTACCGCTTCTTCATCGTGTGTGTCGCTGACAGACGGCACTGTGACTGGTGGCAGTAGTGTAGGTAACAGTGGCAACGGCACTTCCGGCAACAGCAATGCCGGTGGTAACAGCTCTGGAAATAGTGGGAACAGCGGGAATTCGGGCAATAATCGCCCCACGACTGGCACTGTTACTGGAACGCTGCTAAAACCAGAATTGAGTATTGCGGAATATGATGTTAGTAGGGGGCAGTGGGATGCCAATGTGAATGACAATTGGCTGGTTGTGGCCCATACGTCATCTTCATCGGTATTACTGACAGCAGGAGACTATTTCGCCAGGGTCAATCCAACTGATGTAAGCAAACTTACTGGAACACACCAGTATTCTACAAGCATCGCTTCCGCATTTATCGGCAGCGGTAGCGCCGGTGATATCTCCAGCTTGCACGCTAGCATGGATGTGGATTTCTCAACCGGTACGATTCGAGATGGCAGTCTGTTGCTCACAGCTGCAGATCAATTGTGGAATATCGGCTTCGACGGATATATGCAGAATGGAGTGGTGACTTTGCATTCCGCCAATGGCAGCTTAGTCGATGCGACTGGAATGCTAAGTAACTCAATAGACGCAAACTTGGGCGGTGTCTTCACAGGCAGAGCCGCAGAAGCGTTTGTTGGCGGATTCGATCTTGTGGACCGTCTCAATCCTTTAAACACCATTGAAGGCATATATACAATCGAACGTTAAGTAATAAGTCGCAGGATCACGTTTGTGATCCTGCGACTTCCAGCGATTGTAAAACTCATTCTTCGCATAATTGTTGCTTGCGCCAAGCCCACACTCACGTTCCTTCTATCTGTGATACATTCCATACCAGTCCTAACCAAAGGAATTCTGGATGGCTATTCAGCATATAAAAACTATAACACTCGACTATAGGAAGCTAGATCATTCCGAAATGATCAAAAGGTCAGAGGCCTTTTATGTGACGATGGGCAGCAGGCGCAGCGTGCGCCATTTCTCAAACAAACCGGTGTCACTGGATGTAATAAAAACTTGTATAAAGACCGCCGGTAGCGCGCCGTCTGGCGCCAATCGACAGCCCTAGTATTTCGCAGTTGTCTCCAACCCGGCAACAAAACACAAAATTCGTGAACTGGCGGAATTGGAAGAGCAGGAATTCTACGCAAAGCGAGCTCCCGAAGACTGGCTCGAGGCGCTTGCGCCACTTGGCACTGATGCCCATAAACCCTTCCTGGAAACAGCTCCGTATCTGATCGTGGTGTTTGCAGAGAAATACGTGAAGGACGCGGCAGGGAAAAAACTCAAGAATTACTATGTTACCGAGTCTGCAGGTATTGCTACCGGATTCCTGCTCGCTGCTTTGAACAACGCCGGTCTGGCAACGCTGACGCACACACCAAGTCCGATGCATTTTCTCAATGAAATTCTGCAGCGCCCATCAACCAAAAAACCGCTCATGATTGTGGTTGTTGGTCTTCCTGCCGAAAATGCATGCGTGCCCGATATTTCACGTAAGGAATTGTCCGAAATTGCGAGCTTTGAGGTATAGCTTTCGATATTGCTATGCCGTGAATTGAGAATTGGCGAATGCATTGACACCACAGAAACTTGAAATTCTACCGAAAAAAAAGGCCTGCTTCAGCGAAGCAGGCCTTTTTTGTCAGCAGTGCCAGTTTTACTGTGCTGGATTGCCGCGCGGCGTCCCGGGTTTACGCCATTCGCCGTATAAATACTCTTCAGCGAATTCCGCGCACTTGAACTCAAGTAATTGCATATTCGGTTCCATGCGACGGTATAAGGGCACCTTGATTGTCCAGGGCTGGGTAAAGGTATTCGGATCGGTGATCGTGGCCTGATAATCAACATGGTTTGGTCCGCTCGGAGTCCAACGCTCCTCCACTACCATTTCCCAGCTATGAAAATTGCCGGCACGATCGAACCAGGTATCTGGCATCTGCCCGGTGACACGCACGACCAGCGTATCCCCTTCCCAATGTGCATTGGAGTGGCCCATCCAGGCATCTACTTGTGATTCCAGTTCGGGTTGATCCACATAGAGGATACGGTTTGATTCGGCAAACTCATAAGCAATCAGAATCACTTCCCGAGATTGAACAATCTGGAAAGGAAATGGCAACAAGTTGCCACGAGGCACACCTGGCATATAACACTTTGCCATTGGGTCATTTTCCAGTGCATTTGCGCGATTCTCATCACGCTGACGGCGACTCTGTTCGTTGTAAGGAATGCGACCTTGCTCGATTATTCCCAGTCCTGCCGGTATAGCAGACAAGGCTCCGAATAAACCTGGATGCGGTCCTTCACTGGCCGCATGGGGCTCGATGTCGTAATGCGCCGATGTGACCGCCTGCCAGATGCCACTGAAATCTGGCTTGCCATCTGGCGTGCGCGGAAACTCACTATTCTGAGCCGCTACTGGTAGTGATGAGAACATGCCCAATACGGCAATCAGGCAGGATCTGGCTAGGAATTTTTCTGTTTGCGTCTTCATTTACAACCCTTCTTTAGTTCTTTATCTATGGTTAATCAAAAATTATTTTCGGTTATTTTTTGTTATCGACTATTTGACGTAGTAGCGCCTTCGATAACCATGCCTTCTTCAACGCGCTCGCCGCGGAGCAGATTGGTCATGCCATAGTTACCCTCATGGCAGGCGTATTCATACAATTGTCCGGCAACCTTGGTCATGGGCACAATTGCTGTGAATTTATCAGTGAAGGTAATTGGATCGTCAACGGTGAACTGGTAATCAACATTGTCGTAACTGGTACGCGTGAATTTTTCAGTCAACACAGCTTCGTAGTTGTGACCACGACTGCCAAACGACTGCCGTAATCCATTAAAATTCCTGGTTTCCACAACCAGGGCATCGCCTTCCCACCAACCACGGGAATCTCCGGACCATAATCGGATTTCGTCATCCAGCGCAGGCTTTTCACCGAGGGGCACGATGCGCGCATCATGGATCATTTCGGTCATGATAACCGCAGTGTCCTTGCCCTGGAAAATCTGCACATTATTGTTGTACAAACTTGGTGTAAATGGGGGGCCGGAGTTAAAGCCTACTATACAGCGCTCCGACAATCCGCGGTCTTCGGGGCCATCTTTGGCGATACCACCTACTGTAAACAGGACCGGACGTGTGCCCGCAATATCCGGGCCCAAACCACCACGTTGTACTTGTGCCCCTTCACGTGCAGCTGGCAGTTGACCATCTTCTGGATACACAATCAGCGAAGTTCTTACTACATCGCCAATACCTGCGCTTTCAAACCAGAAATCGTTGTAACCGCCCGGGTTATCTCCCGCATCAGGCGCGTCGGGGTTTACTACCAATTGCGCGGCAGCTGCGTCTGCAGCCGTGGCTGAAGCGGCTTGTCGCGCCACCAATTCCTGAATCTGTTCAGCGGTGAGGAATTCCTGCGTACCGTATTGACTGGGGCGGCTCATAGGAATATTTGATGAAAAATTCCAAACCCCCTGTAAATCGGGCTGTCCATATTCTGTGCGGGGCACCTGATAGTCGCCAGATGTCTGCGCAAAGCTCACCCCGCTAAAGACCGAAACAAACGAAAACATAAAGAGCAATGAAGATTTCATCAAACCCTCCTTCGGGTTATTCGAACTAAGCGGGTAAGGTAGATGTTTAGTCTATAAGAATCAATACAGATGCGGCTAAATCCAGTTGCAGCCTGATGAAATCAGGCCAAATGGGGCAGGCTAACGGTCCGCGTCCAACGGACCGCCAGTACCAACCCTGCTATACACATCCTTCACTCGCATTTGGTCCTGCTCCTCTCGTTTTTGCAATTGAGTAACCGTAAGACAAACATAGGGTCTGAAATTGGTACCGACCACAAATTCTCGCGTGCACACCAGTTCCTGGCCGGGATCCGCGACCGTTGCATTGAACGCAACTATATCGCGTTGGCTGCGAATTCTTGGAATACCATCATCTTCAGGCAAGGCACAGCCAGCCACAACACCTGCTAATAGCAGAAAAGCGCTGCATTTATACATGGCTTAAGCTCCTCGACCTGGTAATGCCCCAATTAAAAAGGCCCCTGCCGAAGCAGAGGCCTTTTCACTACTTATAGAATCATTAATATGAAGCTACACAGGTATTACAACTCGAAACTGATACGAGCGTAAAACAAACGGCCCATGGCGTCGTAAAGAAAATCTTCAGTACCACCCAGTTCGGCCATACGTTGTGGTCTTCTGTCGAAAGCATTGCGAGCGCCAACGGTCATCATGATATTACCGCCGAATGCCTCGATACCACTGTAGTTGTAGGCGAAGTCCTCAACGTGTGATTCGAGCAGCATAGTAACGTCTCTTGGAACTACACTCGGATGCAATCCAGTCAAAAACACACTGCCCTGATAGCCTTCGTATCTTACTCGACTCAGGTAGTGGGTAGTCAGGTTGGCACTATGATTGCCATTGACCCAACCGATGCGGAAATCACCCTTGATGCGCGGCATAGGCGGAACGGCAGCACTTGCCCAGTTGCGTTCTCCCACCGCCTGCACAACCGGTTTGGATTGGTCAAGTTGGTAAGAATACTCATCGAGATAAGTCGCCGCCAGATTCAGGTTAAAAGAACCCAGCTCGCTGATGCCAAACATATCAGGCAATTCAAACTGGTAATCCCAGTTTACATCGTAGGCTTTCACCAACATGCGCGACGCGTTGGAACAGCTCTGGTACACCCGCACGATTTGATCCAACGAGAATGGGTCACGCGCAACGCGCTTGTCAGAGCGTGGATCAGCGACTCAGGTAGCCAGTTGCGCCGGAGTGGGCCTACCGCCTGCTCCAGTAGGTGTTCCATATGCTAACTTGTAATTGAAGAAATCGTTGGCAAGAATATCCTGCGAACTGGTTGCTACGATACGATCACTGAAATCGGTCTCACTGTAGGTGAGCGATAATCGCATGCCGTCAGTGATGTCCCAGTCAATACCGGCACTGATGGTATCAGCAGACTCCGGCACCAGATCCGGGTTACCCTGATTGCAGCTTGAGGTAAACGCTGCAAACGTTGAGAACGGATCCGCGATGTTCTGCAGACCGCAAACCTGAGGCGAATTCAACTGGCCCAGGCTCGGCGCGATAAAGGCAGTGCCTTTAGTTGCACGCAAACTCAAATTGGTAAATGGGCTATACGCGATGCCGTACTTCGGATCGGTAGAGCTCTGCCCGGTGTTGTAGGCCTCATCACGTACTGCCAGTTGCACATCCAGATTATCCAATATGGGCAGCGCCAATTCAGCGAACCAGGAATCCACATAACGACCACCGGAATCCGGGAATCCCTGCGATCCAATCCATTGATCATTTTTCAGCTGGTATGGCGTAGGCATATCGTCGCATTGCTCATCCCGACGCTGGTAACCCAGCGCTGAACCAATCGCGCCACCGGGTAATTCAAATCCACCCAGCGGCAGATCCCCGTTGATCACCAGATCGAACGTTTGCAGAATATCTTCTTGACGTTGATGCTGATAGTTAACCGTTGAGTCAGCGACAGCCTGAGTATTCAGGTCTGCCGCTTTCGTTGCCACAAACGGCGTAAAACACGACTTGCGGTCCTTGGCCACATCGCAGCGCAGACCCTGGTTCAAGCCACCAAAGCTGCCTTCGTAATCCTTGTCAGTGACCAGCGAACGGGACCACATATAGGCGCTATGACCTTCCCAGCCTTCTACAAAAGGCACATTAAAATCTGCCTGCACTACGCTGCGGATACCGCCGAAATGGCCGTCTCGAGGTGAAGTTCCGTCACCATTGAAGATCGCCGGCTTGGTGCCGTGCTTGGCCCATGGGCGCCAGGAGGAGAAAGCCACGTCTTCATTAAACGGAATACCACTAGGATCGAGAATAACGGTACCAAACTGGCCACCTACCCGATCTGGCACGCCGTCTTTATTGGCATCTTGTGCGAACAAGGGCTGCCCGAGGGAATTGACCGCACGGTAAGGATTGCCGGGAATCTCGCCGCGGATCACTGGCAGTTCGGTGACTCGACCACCGGGGTTGATGGGGGAGCCACGGACTTGATGGCGCACGTCCCAATAATTGAGCTGGGCATTCATCGACAGGTCTTCGCTGAACTCATAGGAAGCGCTGGAATAGAGGCTGCCCTGCTGGGTTGGATAGCGATAATCCCAGAACTCGCCATAGTCATAGGCGCAGTTGTTCGGGCCGCGTAACCAACCATTTTCGCCATTGCCTACCTTGGTTGGATCATCGTGCTTCGCGCTGCAGGCCGGATCGGCCTTCACTGTGGAGGTACCAGTTAATCCGCCCGCTGCATTGCGATTGGGCACGCGATAGTCGCCGGGAGTTGCTGTACTGGACCAGACGAAGGCGGAGCGCAAAATTTAGGGTCGATCATACATTTCGAGACGGCTGTGCTCGCGCCAGTTGGCGGCGACCACCAGATCGATACCGTTAAATTCAGTGCCCCATAAAGTAGCGAAGTTCACATCGTTGTAATCGCCCTGGTCATCGCCCTGGCTCATATGCTCGAACTTGAAACCATCAAAGGATTTGATCGGCACGGAGTTGATCACCCCGGCCACTGCGGCGGAACCGTAAAGTGCCGCGGCACCATCAGTCACGATATCCAGTCGCTGAATGACAATCTGGGGCAGCATGGTATTCAGGTTGGAACTGACGTTACGCATACCATCCAGCAGATCCAGAGTGGCACCAGCACCCAGACCTCGCAGGTTTATTGAAGTGGTGATGTTCTGGGCACCGGTAAAAGCGTTGGCTGTTACCGTCGTTCCCTGATTAATGCTCAGGTTGTGGATAACGTCGGCCAAATTCGGTGTACCAGCGCGGGAAATAGCGTCGGCATCTATTTGGGTGACAGGAGACGAGGCTCGAAAGCCTTCAGTTCGCCGGATATAAGAACCGGTTACCAATACCTCTTCAACTTGAGGAGTATCTTGCGCGAGGCTGGCCCCGGCAAGCGGGAGGAGCGACAGGGAAACTGCCGCACACAGTAATTTACGTTTATATGGGGTTTTAAAGCTATTTATCATGCTCACTCCCTGGATCTAGTTTTTAGAATTTGTTCAGTGCCGAACCGGCATTGAACAACCCTTTTGAACTCAGAGGAGAGGAATAAATAAAGTTTTAACTGACTGGATTCAGGTCAGACGTAGATACTGCCTGGAGGCTACTGCTCAGCGACTGCAAAACTAATACTCTCAAAACCAAATCAACAATGGGGCAAAAAATACAACAGCTCTCGAAAAATCTTATTTATTGGTTTTGTTCCTTTCCGATTTGCGATGAACCTATTCTGCAATTGCTTGTCAATTAGCTTCGTCGCCCGATCCTACTGAGTTGCAACAAGTGGTGCCAATGCAAATAATCTTGTACCCCCCCTCCCTCCAATACAGGCTTGTGACCAGAATGGAAGTGAATTCCTGCTGCAAAAAAAGCGGCCCTGAGGCCGCTCTTCCAACTCGAATATTACAGATTGAGCAGAGGGATTAATCAGCGATAGCGTTTAAGCAGACTTGATGTATCCCAACGACCACCACCCATGGCCTGTATTTCAGCGTAATAACTGTCAACAAGTTCGGCTAGCGGCAGCTTGGCTCCATTCTGTCGCGCCTCTTCGAGGGCAATTCCCAAATCTTTGCGCATCCAGTCTACTGCGAATCCGAAATCGAATTTACCAGCCAACATAGTCTTGTAACGATTCTCCATCTGCCAGGAGCCCGCAGCCCCCTTGGATATGGTTTCAATCAACGCCTCACCATCGAGTCCGGCTTGCATCGCGAAATTCAAGCCTTCGGCCAATCCGGCAACAACTCCCGCAATGCAAATCTGATTAACCATCTTTGCCAGCTGGCCGCTGCCCGCGCCGCCAAGCAATCTGCTGAAGCGGGAGTAGCTTGCCAGCACCGGTTTGACAGCAACATAATTGCTTTCGTCTCCGCCCACCATCACCGTCAACGCACCATTCTCGGCTCCAGCCTGACCTCCAGACACAGGCGCATCCAGAAATCCCACTTTCAGTTTGCTCGCAGTAGCATGCAGTTCCCGCGCAAGCTTTGCCGATGCAGTGGTGTGGTCCACGAGAATCGTTCCGGCTGCCATGCCGCTTAGAACTCCGTTTTTGCCCAAGACAACTGCGCGCACATCGTCGTCGTTACCCACGCAAGTAAACACAATCTTGCAGTCTTTCGCGGCAGCGGCTGGTGATAGCGCCATGTCACCCCCATGTTGTGCGCACCACTGCTCCGCCTTGTTTACTGTCCGGTTGTATACCGTCACCTGCATACCTGCTTTTTGCAAGTGTCCTGCCATGGGATATCCCATCACTCCCAATCCGATAAATGCGACTTTCATGTCTGACTCCTGACTCTGCTACCGGCGTAACTTGCTGGCGTGATTTATTAGCGACGATACACGGATTTACCGCGTGCTATGGTTTCGATGACATCTATTTCGGCAAGTTCAGCCAGATCCGTCAACAACGGGTTGTGCGCGAGAATAACCAAATCCGCACGTTTGCCCGGAGTTATGGACCCTTTTTCTGTTTCCTCGAAATATTGGAATGCCGCTCCCTGGGTAATTGCGTAAAGCGCTTCCATCACAGTCGCCCTTTGGTCAGGACCAAGAATGTAGCCACTGCGTGTCAAGCGGTTCGCCGTAATAGCCACCAACCGCATCATATCAGGTGGCACCACCGGGGAATCATTATGTATGGTGAGTGGAATATTCCGGTCCAAAGCGGCTCGAACGGGCGAGATGAAGCTTGCACGCTCTTCACCAAAACTGCGCCGATGCCAGTCGCCCCAGAAAAAGGGATGCACCGAATAAAATGAAGGAATGATTCCCAACTGTTGCATGCGATCCAGCTGATCTGGCCGCACCAATTGGGCATGGATTGTTACGGAGCGGTGATCCGGGATGGGACCGCCCGCAACTGCAGCAGCAACACCATCGATCATCAGTTGAATCGCCGCATCGCCATTGGCATGAACCAATACCGGAACACCTCGCTGCAGCAGCCCTGGCATGCGCGACAAATATGCAGCAGGTTCATAACTCGGGTATCCCACATAATTGGATTCTGCGCCTGGCGGTCCTTCTTTATAGGGCTGTGACAACCATGCAGTTCGGCCCTGCGGAGAACCGTCCAGAGTAAATTTTACGCCTCCGACTCGATATCCATTCGTGTAATCAAGATCTTGCCTGACACCCTCCAGCTCGGCATCAGAGAGCCCATTCGCCATCACATAACTGACGATATCCACTGGAAAAGGATTGGTCTGGGCCACTGCCCGAATGCTTTCCACGTATTGCAAACCCACATTGCTGTCCTGAATCGTGGTAATGCCATAACTTGTATAGATGCCAATTGCGGCATCCTGCAGTTGCTGCCTGCGTTGTGCGGTGAGGTTGGCGCCACTTCCGGGAAACAGTCCCATTGCCGTTTCTTCCATGACCCCGTTAGGCTCAGTTGAGCCATCGCGGCGCCGAATCACGCCTCCAGCAGGAGCCGTTGTTAATGCAGAGACACCGGCCTGATCCAGCGCGACGCTGTTCGCCACGAGCAGGTGTCCGGAAACATGCCGAATTATGATCGGGTGTTGCGTCGAAGCACGATCGAGATCGTCGCGAGTGGGATGACGTAATTCCGCCAGCAGCGAATCATCATAGCCAAACCCAAATACTTGCTCACCTGCGGGTATAGTCCGCCTCTCTATATAATCGCGTAGCGCCGAGACCAGGTTTTCAATTGTGTTAATTTGACCGACTGGCGGCGGCGACAAATCCAGTAACTCAGCATTCAGGGCGACAGATGAGAAATGTCCGTGAGCATCGATAAACCCGGGTAGCAATGCATAATCGCCGAGCTCGACAATGCGGGTACTAGCGTTGGCCAACGCCAATATTTCTTGCCGCGATCCGGTGGCGAGTATCCGGTCGCCGCTGACGGCTACCGCGGATACATTGGATGAGTCCATGGTAATAATGTTATCGCCCTGGAATATCACGTCTGCCGTTTGCGCGAACAGCAACTGTTGCGGCAAAGCCAGCAGAAGCAGACTGCTCAGCGCCAAATGTCTCATTTTTTTCTCCTTTGCCTGGTGCTGCTTTTGCGCGGATGCGCGCTTGAGCCGACGCAATCATCCTACGTGAAATCGAGCGCCTCGTTATCGTTTCAATTCTGAACGCCAGTCCTGTTGCAATAGGCGGATCACTTCGTTCATCGTCTGGTAGCGCTGCTGCGGGTCCTTGCTGAGGCTGCGCATCGCAACTTTTTCGAGTAACTGCGGCACCTTTAATTTGGTGCGTTCTGAGGGATTCACTGGCGTGTCATTTTGCACGCTCTCAATTATTTCATACAATTGCTCGCCATTTGCCGGTGTCTTGCCGCACAACACTTCATAAATTATGGCGCCCAAGCTGAAAATATCCGTGCGATGATTAATGCCGGAGTCCTGCTTGATCTGTTCGGGAGACATGTAGTGCGCCGTACCCTGGGCTTTGCCCATATTGGTAATGGTGATGTCATTAATTTCAACTACCGAGCCTTTCAATTCAGGATCAGAACTGCCATCGGGGTGCCAGACCTTGGCCAAGCCCCAATCCAGCAGCACCACCTCGCCATAGGGTCCGATTAAAATGTTTTCCGGCTTGATGTCCCGATGCGCCACCCCGTGGGTATGCGCATACTCCAGCGCGTGCCCGACCTGAATGACCACTTCAATTAACTGCATCAAATCGTAACGTTCACGGTAATTGAGAATCTCCCGCAATGTATAACCGTGCACCAGCTTCATCGTGAAATAGCAATGCCCACGACCATCCCTGCCCAACTCATAAGTGGGGACAGTATTGGGATGCTGCAGCATCGCTGAAACCCGTGCCTCTCTGATCAATCGCTGTTGTTCAATTTCATCATCAGCAAATTCCGGCTTGAGTGTTTTGTAGCAGATAAAGCGGGAAAGATGCAGGTCCTTGCAGGACTTGATGACGGATTTGCCGCCTTCTGCAATGGTACTGAAGAATGCGTAACGCGTACGAGGGTCTATCTTTTTCGGCAAAGGCTTGTCGGTTTCTTCCAAAAATACCGAACTATAGCTTTTGGGAGGTTCAGGAAAATTTAACATGGACCCAACTTCAATTTTATCGATTCAGAATTGATGAACTACGAAGTGACTCTATCACTGAAGGTGTTATGCAGAGAATTGCTAGTTCGCTAATGCTGTTTGGTACAGGAGTGTAGCATTCACCGATTGCGGAACTCCATTGATCAGTTTTGGACGAAAGCGAACCTCCAGCAATTGTTGCTGCAATTCTTCCTGATCGTATGCTGAAGTGAACGAATGCCGCAGAACTTCCAGATTTTGCGCGGTGCTGACTGCGGTCTTGTATCGACCCAGATTCCAGAGAGAAATTTTTTCAAGACCAGTCAGACTAAATGAAAAAATTGCCCCCTGACTCGTATTTTTGATCTCAGTATCATCATTATAGTCGTCAATGAGAGCGCGGAGAAAAGGCAAGCTCGGTGACCATTCCTGAAAACTAAGCGTTGCTTGACTATTATTTATAGGCGCGGCCGCCACAGCTGCTTCCCAGTCAATCAGAAATTCTGCAACTGGCAGCATGACCGGATACGCAAAAAAGTTATTGATATCTTCGCGATCAATACCTGCCTGCAAAAGGCCGGAGAAACTGCGAGCATATCCGAGCCTGGCAGCTTCAGGCTCGGAGAATATAACTTGCTGGTCAGCAAGATACATCTCACTCAGGGCAACAGCGACTGGATCAGGTTGATCCTGATTCGAATATATAGTGTGAATCTCATTCAGATAACCCAGCCCCAGGAAGTAGAAATTTTCCCTGCTGTCTGCGCGCGAGCGGGTGTGGCCAGAACCGGAGTATCTGCACAGAGAAGCGGAGGCCTTGCCGCCGATATTCACTGTTTGCGCCTGCAAGTATTGTTGTAGCACGAGTTTATACAGTATAGGCGGCAAGCGCATGTCGTACCTGCCCCATGCTTGCTGGCCTGCAACAATTGCTAACCGGTTTGGTTGCAACGCGGCACGAAAATGGTAGCCCTGTTGCAGAAAGTTGTCCTCTGCTACACCGCGCAAGTGGAGGTCGCTTAACTCGAGTAAGTAATCGATCAGACTTGCATCAATTGTGTTTTCATTACGAGCCAACAACCAATGCAAATGCTCCATGAGCTCGCGCGCATGCAACCAGTCACCCCTGTTAGCGTAATTTTTGACCTTCGAAAGCAGAAAGGGAAATTGGCTTTGTGCGTACAAACCATCATGCAAGCGCGCGATTTGGGCAGCTTTATCCAGGTTGGTGTGGGCTTCATCGAAGCTGCCAGTGGCCACCAGCTGATCTGCATATTGCGCCAAAGGTTCCAGCAGACGATAGTCATCTCGACCAAATTCCTGAATGAGTTGATCCACCAATTCCCGAGCCAGGTCCAGGTTTACTTCTGCCGTCGCAGGCGACGAATCCTGAGCATGAACAATGGTAGTGCAGACTACCAGTAAGCTTAGTATTAGATTGGATGCGCGCATGCACATAGTCTTCAATTGAGCTTGCAGGATGGGCAGGGATTGCGTCGGGAACCAGAGCTTACCGGATAAAAATATTGCCTTATCAGGATTAAGCAGGTTACTTGCGCCCAAAGCAGTTAGTCAATTCACATTTTGCGAAAATTGTACGACTCTACTTGTCTACAGATCTCTTTTAACAAACCCCTTTAAACGATAAAGCGCGCCATTCGATAATCCATAGGTGGGCCAGCAGAGTTTTTCGGATAAAGTGTGTGACAGCTGCCATTTATCAACCCGGGTGAGGCTAATGAAATTGATTCCCGATGAACCAGTAATAGTCGTAACAGACTTCCATGTGCGCTATGCAGAAACTGATGCGATGGGAGTTGTTCATCATGCCAATTATCTGGTGTACTTCGAAGAAGGTCGCAGCCACTACATGCGCGAGATGGGCAGTGATTACGCGGAAATTGAAGCCAGCGGATACCAACTTCCCGTCACCGAAACCGGTATTCGCTATCTGGGCAGCCTCCGTTATGGGGATACTGTTCAGATCAGGTCCCATGTTGAGGAAAGCCTAAGCCGGCGCCTCAAATTTTCCTATGAAGTCACCAACCTTGCGGACCAGCGGGTGCTCGTCACCGGATTTACCAATCACATTTGGACCGATGGGGCAGGAAAAGTGACTCGGGCTCCAGAAATTTGGCACAAGCTGTATCAACAATTTTCCGGAAAAGCTCCAGCAGGCAGCTAATTCGCTTCTATAAAGTAATTCCGCCAAAAATTGGATGTTAGGTGCGTGACTACACATTTCACCTGAGCCATATTCTTACAAGCTGCCTCTGCTCTCGGAAGGCTGCACCGCGGTTGAATTGAGGCCTGGTCTGTACTGTGACAGCGGTTGTCGCTAATATCTGAAGTCGCGCTGCCATCACCAATCCACTACACGGTTACCCCGCAATGAAAGAAGTTATTACGAAGTTAAAACTCACCTGTGTCAGCGCTCTCACTAGACAGGTGTTATTGGCGCTGGACAATGCGCGCCTCCAGATAGAAGCTCAGACCCAAAAATTCAGCGGCACTAAGTTGCCACCCTTGCGCGAAGAATCCACGGCAGTTGCCGAGCGCTTCATGCATAACCTCAATCGTTATTTTGATGACTTGACCGCGCATCGAATCACCGAGCAGGAAATCGACGAATAGGGCAATTTGTCCCTGGTCGACAACGACTATCTTGAAGCAATAATCGCCATGGAAGGAATGGTCAATCATGCACGCAATTGCGATATTCAACAGTACATCAGCTTTACCACGCGTCTCCAAACCCTGTTTCCGAACAGTCAGATCAATGAAACCAACAATCCCCTCGACCCGGAACAAATTGGCGAAAGTTTCAATGACGCTATCCGTCCGTTGGCATTAAAGGCCCACTACCTGCTGACAATCTATCGCGAATTTAACAAGGCAGTTTTCCACAATCTCGAAGGAATTCTTGCCTCCGCCAACGAAGTGATGATCGGCATGAATATTGTGCCGAATCTCGACATCAAGGCTCGCAACAGGGAGTTACAGAAAACCAAGCGCGCTATCAATCGCCCCACTACAGATAGAGAAACCCGTGCATTTTCCGAAAGTTCGGAAAACACACCAGCGAAGACGGAAAAGAGCAACGCTGACCTGTTTGCCATGATGCAAACACTGGCGCAGGGCCTGGCGAACAATCCGAATGCCTCGGGAGCATTGCCGATTCCAGCTATCGGCACTGTCGCACCAGCAGGCAATGTTGCAGCGGATATTCAGCATCAGCAGGCATCGTTATTGGAGATGCTGACCAATATTCAGACTACATTGGAAAATAATAAGCCCAGTGCCGCTGGGGTCACAGCGGATGGCGCAAGTGGCAGATTAAAGGAATCAATCAATGAATCACTGCAGGCTGGCAGCAAGGAAGGCACGATAGGACCTTTGGACAATAAATCAGCCGATGTGATCAATCTGGTAACGCTTCTGTTCGAAGCAATCTGGAAAGACGAATCACTACCAGTCGTCATGAAAGAGCTGATCGGACGTACGCAGATTTCTATTATGAAAATAGCGTTAACTGACACTTCGTTCTTTGAAGAAGCACAACATCCTGCACGGGTAATTCTTAATGAATTTGCCATGGCTGGAATAGCCTGGACTGAAACTGAGCTGTTACAGAATGATTCGGTGTATCAGAAGATCAAGGAACTGGTTGAGCGCATACTGGCTGAAAAAACCATAAGCAATGCGTTTCTGCAGGGTTTAATCAATGAATTGCGACAATTCAAGAATTCTCGCGGCAATATTGATGCTGGCCTGGAACAACGCATAAGAGAGACAGAAGATCATTCTGAGCGTCTTGATGATGTGAGTGCGTTCGTCACGCAGAAAATTGAAGAGCGCATTCTCAACGATGATCTCGACCCATCGATTCGCAGCTTGCTACATTCAAATTTCCATGAGTTCCTGGTCAAACTGGTTTTAAAGGAAGGACCCGGGGGCAGTTCATGGAAGCCGGCCATGAGCACTATCGATGTACTTTTGTGGACGGTCAAGAAAGAGAAACAGCCCGGTGATAAAGCTCGCTATGAGAAAATAAATCCGCGCTTGCTCGACAACCTGGAGAAGGCGCTGGCGATTGGCGGCACTTCAAAAACCCGAATAACCAAAATCATCCGCCAACTAAAACAAGTGCAGGAGTTCAGTTTTCACCTGGCTGAAACCAAAACTGCCAAACAATTCGCGCCACTTGCACCTGAAGCTGCACAAGCTCTTGCTGACGTCGCACCTGGTATTGTGTCAAAGGAGCGCACGGAACCAGCACCGTTGCCGCGAGATGACCGGTATGTGCGCCAGGTCGACAAGTTCCCAATTGGAATATGGCTCGAGTTCAAAGGTGCGGCTGGACAACCGGTGCGTTGCACTTTCGCCGCCAAGATCGACAGCATCGACAAGATGTTCTTCGTCAATCACCAGGGTGTAAAAGTGGTTGAACTCACGCGCATGCGACTGGCACGCGAACTTAAGGCAGGCTCTGTAAAAATTGTTTCGGAAGGGTCTCTCATTGATCGCGCTATGGAATCTGTGATTAGCTCACTGCGCAGTTCCGCGCGCGCGGCAAGCTAGCGATTTGGCAAAGGCGCACACTTACTCGTTCACCTGCGAGGTGGATGCAATTTCCCGCCAGCCAGAAAAATCACGATTCCAAGCACCCCCGCTGCAGCAGCTACCAAGTAGGACGCCGAGTAATGATTGCCAGCACCGGCGTAAACCACTCCCAATAATGCCGGTCCAGTTGCGGTTCCCCAGGACGTCATCAAATTAGTTACAGAAAATATCTTTGCATAGTCGCGAACACCGAATGTTTCAGCAATGATTAACGGCTGCAACATGAGCAGGTTGCCGACAGTAGCTCCAAATATAGCCAGACCGATGCAGAGGCTTATTACATTGAATCCCCCAGCCAGCAGTGCCAATGAAACAGCCTGTAGAATCATCATGTAAAACGCAAATACGCGGATCGACATTTGGTCTACGATCCAACCGCCGAGCAGGCGACCGACAATACTGGCAATTGG
Organism: Gammaproteobacteria bacterium; assembly: GCA_009692305.1. GTDB lineage: Bacteria > Pseudomonadota > Gammaproteobacteria > Pseudomonadales > Pseudohongiellaceae > UBA9145. The sequence continues at coordinate 32,384 of SHZK01000020.1, forward strand.
CAGAATCGCCACTGCAAGCGCAGTCTGAGCTTCCGTCAGCTGCTCGCGGGCCAATCCATATTGATGAGCGATGCCACCAACCTGAGCCAGCATCAAAAACACGTAGGCAGCATTGACGCACCAGAAGAAGCGCTCGCGTCTCGCTTCGCGAAACGACATGCCATCTGCTGCAGCGGTGGTCGGTACCTGATCCAGCGCAATATCCGCGGCGTGTACCGCAGCCGACGCCTCTGGTGCCAGTGGCACTGCTCTCAAACTATTGCCCGCCGCAACCAGACCCATCGATTCCGGGCTCGGTCGCAACCAGATCCAGGTTGCAGGTACCACGCCTAGCAGGTACATAGCGCCGATGATTGGCGCTCCTGTGGCAAACCCGAACCGCTCCACAATCAACACGCTGAGCGGCGTCAATACGACACCGCCCAGAGACAGACCGGTGGACGCGATGGACAAGGCACGAGCACGTTTATGCTGAAACCAGCGCGTAACCAGAGTAGTTGCTGGAATCAAACCCGATGCAGCAAATCCAATACCGAGAAAAGTATACACAACCAACAGTTGCCAAAACGTTGTCACCAACGCGAGGGAACTCAGGGACAACCATGCAATGATGGCACCGACAGTGATGCAAATGCGTATGTCGTGATCCTGGACAAATTTTGCGACAAACAATCCGCTAACACCGCCACTTAGAAAGAATAGCGACACAGCAAATGAAACCGATTGCACATTAAAAGCAGGCTGGTCTGCCAAAGCATTGAGGTAGATGGCGTGATTGTAAAAACCGAGACCACTGGTGAACGTAAGAATGAAAAGTATTGCCGCAACAATTTTCCATCCATAGTAAATCTGTGAGGCTTGTGTTGCCGGGATCACCAATTATCCACCATTTCACTATCGCCCATTGCCTGGTTGCTCTCGATAATAAGTAAAATATCCGGTAAACATCTCATCCCAGCTATTTAACCCGAAACCTACTTCCTTGTCCGGATCAGGATTGCCAGGATTGGAAATAGAATTATCAAATGCCCCGATTACCTGCACAGTGCTGCCAGCAGGTACATGAATCGGCTGATCCAGCAAATAATGCGGTTGCCAGCCATAGTTGTATGCAGGAACGCTGAAGATTCTGGCAACTGAGCCATCAGGGTACTGCACTGAAAATTGCATCTTTTTGCCACGACTGTTCATGCGGGCACGTACACCCAACAAAACGACAGCCTCGTCAAAAACATGTTCAGATTGGAGAGCAAATTCAGGATCATTGGCCGGAATTACGAAGCGCGAAGCAACTGCCTGTGTCAGTTTTTCCCTGAGGTTTGTGGCTTCGCTAAAGTACAAACCAAGTTCTGTTATATCCACTGTCGATTGCCCGTTCGTCACATAGTGAAACTGCATCGACAATTTGTGACCTTGCGGTATCAGGACTCCCGTGCCAGCCGGAAATTCAGTCGCTCTCGGTTTGCCGGGCGCATAGCCTTCCAGAAAGCGCCGGGATACAGACACCTGATCGCGTTCGGCTCCCCAGAAATCCTCTCCTGGCGCCGTTACAAACGTCATCAGGTGATGCAAAACTGATTCATCGCCTGCTTTGTACTGTACTGCGCTTATCCATTTGTCTTCGGTAAACGGCAGCTCAACATCATCATAGATGTAATCCATCACTCCAGTGCGCGCCACAGCATTAGCTTGTCCGGTCACGATGAAATCTGGTTCACCTAATAACCAGGCTTTATTATCGGGAATGGGCAATAATTCCAACGGATCTTCCGCGCCAGTTCCGCGTGGAGCTCCATTATCAATCCAGTGAATGAGTGTTTGCAGATTTTGTTTCGACAGATAGCGCGCCGCATCTGAATGTCCAATATAGGGATCAACCTGGGCCGGCGGCATGCGCTTGTTCAGCAGTACTTCCCTGATCATCGGCGACCAACCCAGCATCATGATGTAGCTGTCCAGCGCGAAAGGGCCAACTCCTCCCTGACGATGACACTCGCTGCAAGCTGCGATAATTATTGGTGCAATTTCGCTGGTGTAATCTGGCGGGGATTGCGCGTGTTGGTCGCGTACCGGATAGGCTATTTCACAACCATTACCAGCTTCGCTGACTGTGTCTTGAATAGCGTCAGATGCAACATCAACCAATAAAGAGTCCAGCTCCGGAAGCAATGGCCCCCGGTAATACAGTGACAGCCGCTGTGGATTCAATATCAATACTTCACCGGCGCGAGTTATGCCAAGGGTTTCCGAAACGAGCTGGCCATCATCTGCGAGCAAAGGCATTCCCTGATCGACCTCTTGCAATCGCGCACGCCCAAGATCCAAGGAATCAATCAATAGAAACTCAATATTGGCCGAATCGAAGCGAGATTGAAGCTCCCTATAGTTGCTGACCATTGAGCTCATAGCTGCGCAATCTTGCACGTATGACATTAACACCAGTGCTTTTCGGTGTTGATAACGACTCAATTGGTGAAATGTTCCGCGACTATCCAAAAGCGCGAAATCACCGATGCGATCAAGTGCTGACTGGGCGGCGACAGACCAAAGCAAGAGGAGCAGGCAACAACCGGCTGAGTAAATTTTTCCCATGGAATATTCGGACACTTCAGTTGGTGGAGGTTAGATGAAACTCACCAGTAGCCGCCTCGTTTGGCAGCAACCCGCTATTGCGTTTCATATTTGCAGTTGCCAAACGCAGTTTGCACTCAGCTAACATGTGGCACTTGATCCATGTCAAATCCTTTGATCGACACAAATGCTCTCATAGAAGAGCCTCAACTGACAAATAGACCATGTTAGTGACAGAATCAGGCAAGCGAAGCAATTTGAAATCTAGCTTTGTGGTATTCGGCAACGTAATTTTGCGGTTCCTTTTGTGAAATACAATTTGCAACGCATCTGCCATCAACAACCATGGGGATGCGCAAAAAACTCTGGCCAAACCTGACGACTAGACAGTAACAATTCCTTACAATTGAAGGCGCTGTACATCGGGGCATTGCTAGACTCCACTGAAAATGGCGTTTATCCTTGCGTCCCTGTTCTAGATGACCTATGCACTTAAAGCACTTAAAAATAAAGTCCGCCAGAGACCTGCTGGAGAATCAGCCTTGTTGGTGGTAAAACTGTTCCATCGAAACTGCAATTTGGAGAGCACTACAATGCAACAATTACGCAAAGCACTAGCAGTTTTCAGCGTCGCGCTGATCACGCTAGCCAGTTTTACAATTCAAGCCCAGCAACCACGATTTCTGAGTTTGACGCCTCCTGAAGGGTTGCCAATTATTCCGGTAATGGAAGGCTGGGTTGCAAATCCCGATGGCTCCAGAAGTATCTCGTTTGGGTATATCAATAGAAATGATGTTGCGGTTGACCTGCCGCTGGGAGAAGCCAATAACATCGATCCGCCTGAGTTTGGGGGTATGCAGCCTACACATTTTCCTTCAGGCCGAGGCACCGGCGTTTTTACTGTGGATGTACCCGCAGACAAAGCTGCTATTGATGTGTGGTGGTCGCTGAAAACCGGCTCACAGGAACCCCTGAGAGTGCCAGGCCGCTCCGGTAGAACTGCGTATGAACTGGATTTCATATTACCGCGCCCCCAGGGTGCGATGCAGGTACATGCCGGTTTCGGTGAAAATGACCCGATCTCTCCTGGATTGATGGCGTCTATCCGTGACTATGCTGGCAGCGTTAAAGTCGGCGAAGAAGTGCTGCTGAGTGTGAAAGTTAAAGACATCTCTGTCAGGGATCTAAATGACACTCGATTCAAGGAACCACTGTCAGTGGGCGTACACTTCTACCAGCATCAGGGTGCAGGCGAAGTAACCTTCACCCGTCACCCAGACACTTCAGTACCAGTTAATCCTTATGAACCTGACGACCGCCGCTTCGCCTTTTTCCGTGAACCAGAGGCAAATGATGTAGAGATACCAGGTGTCGAAGGGGTATTTACTACCGAAGGAGTAGCTCGTGTTTTCGCCAAATTTGCACAACCTGGTGAATACATTATCCGCGCCAAAGCCGAAAATTTCGATTCACCAGACAGTTCCGATGGTGACCAGTGTTGCTGGACTAACGTTTTCCAACGCATCACCGTAACCCCCTAGTTGCCCCTCAATCCGGTTGCTTGTATCAAGCAACCGGAGCACTACTCGGTCGCCCCATTCTGCGAATTGATTTTTCCAGTTAACACCGCTCACCCCGATCAAATTTGTCCCAAGTTTCTGTGTTGCAAATTGTTGCAATCTTATTGTGAAACTTCTTGTTATTGATGGACTTTTATACATTCCAGCTTTAACATTTTTGGCAGTCTTGAATCCAGATCTCTTCTGAGGAGAAAAGCATGAAAACAATGCAAGATTTAAGTATAAAAGCGAGCATTTTCAGTAGCTTAGCGGCTGGTGGTTTGCTTGCGTTTGGCGTTCAGGCTGCTTCGGCCCAGGACGATCAGATTACCTATAACAGTCACGTCGCAAAAATCATCAATGAAAATTGTGTAGTTTGTCACCGGGAAGGAGGCATTGGTCCTATGCAATTTGAAAATTATGACCAGGTACGTCCCTGGGCACCATTGATCCAATTCAAGGTGGCTAATCGTCAAATGCCTCCTTACGCCTATGACCATGGCATCGGCATACAGGAACTCAAAGGAGACTGGCGTCTTGAGCAGTCAGAAATCGACACAGTTGTGGCCTGGGTGAATCAGGGCGCTCCTTTGGGAGATCCCGATGTAGTTCCTCCAAAACCTGAACTACGTGATCCGTCCGAGTGGACTTTTGCTGCCGAATTAGGTCAACCTGACTTGATTGTTCCATCTGTGGCTATCGACATTCCGGCCTCGGGTAATGACATGTGGAGCAAACACTTTGTCAATCCAGGCATTACTCAAGACCGCTGCATCAAAGCGGTACAGGTTAAACCCCGTGGAGATGCCCGCGCCGTTGTGCACCATGCCAACTCTGACGTGTATGTGCCTGATGAAAATGGTGATTTGCAGGAATACGGTCAGTTAACTGAATATGCCATGGGCAAATGGGGTGAGTTAATGCCTGAAGGCGTATGCCGCACTTTGCCAGCCAACGCACAAGTTCGCTGGGATATTCACATGTTCCCGGGAGGTGTTGGCCCGACAGCGGAAGGCCAGATGGTCAAGAATAATGTAGTTGAGATCGGTATCTGGTTTCACGATGAGGACTACATCGCTGCTACACAACCTTACAAACAAGACTTGCGTCTGTACGGTATGCGCGAAGGCTATCAAAATGGTGAGCTGATCATTCCACCGAATGGCTACACTATGACTCAGGGCTTCCACTCTTTTGATCATCCTGTGCGCATTGATAGCTTTCAACCCCATGGTCATCTGCGTATGAATTCTGCATCACTTGAGATTTTCTACCCTGAAACTGGCCGCACCGAGCAGATAAGCCAAATCTCCAATTGGAGCGCAACTTGGCATCACAGCCACACCTATGAACCAGATGCAGCTCCTTTGCTTCCAGTTGGTGCTGTACTTGTGATTAAGCAGTGGTACGACAATACTGCTAACAACCCCAATAACCCTGACCCCGATATGTGGGTAGTTGGCGGCAGCCGCACTGGTGATGAGATGTCTCACGCCTGGATTGCTGTAACCCACCTCGATCAGGAAGGTTTTGATAAATTGGTTGCTGATCGTAAAGACAAAGAACAACGAAGCCTTGCTGGCGGCTCTGACTAAAAATCACCGCAACAGGGTTCTGTTGAGTAATTAAAAAGGCCGGTTGAATCAAATCAACCGGCCTTTTTTTGTCTATGGTATTCATAGGTTGCAAGAAGACTGGCGCCTTCGTAATGGATTCGTAGGTAAAGTTGTCGAATGAGTGACTGCAGAAAAATTGAAGCAGCAACGCTGTTTCATCTAATACGATGATTTATGACAACGTGGCTGGGCCAGATCATTGGTTACCTTAAGCGGGTTGGCACCGCTGGTTCAGTAGGAACATAAACAAATCAACCCACAGCAGATTTCGCTTCGACCTCGCGATAGCTCGGCCAATGCCTAGCACTTCCAGTCAAGGCACATTTTGGAGCGCTATGCGCAATGATAGCCCTGTGGCCACATCAGATTCAGCATAACCGCAAGGGTGATCAGTTTACCTTAAGTAATTATTCCTGTAGTTTCATCAAGTTGCACTCGAGTTAAATTGATTTGCCAGCACCGGCCGAGCTCGTAGTGTTGCAATTTATCACTGTTCTAAGCTTTCGTTTCGGCTTAGACTACGTTCCGTGCAAGGCATATCTCAGAAGTTGATAGCTCCAATTCTTGCGGGTTGACTTTCTTATTTACAATTGAGGGGAAGGGAATGAAAAAGATAATTAGCTTGGTAGGCGCTTGCATGGCCGTATTTGGCGTTCATAGCCAAGTACTCGGGCAAGCAGCGAGCACGGAAGAATTAGTCTATAACGGCAAAGTCGGGCGCATAATCAATGAAAACTGCGTCGTATGCCATCGTGAAGGCGGCATCGGCCCCATGCAATTCGAAACCTACGATCAGGTACGCCCTTGGGCTCCTCTGATTCAATACAAAGTTTCACGTCGCGAAATGCCACCATATGCCTATGACCACGGTATAGGCATTCAGGATTTGCAAGGCGACTGGCGTTTATCTCAAGATGAGATCGATACCGTCGTTGCTTGGGTAAACGCAGGCGCACCTTTGGGCGATCCTGAAAACGCCCTGCCTCCATTGAACCTGCCTGATCCAAATGAGTGGAGCTTTGCAGCCGATTTGGGTCAGCCAGATATGATCATCCCTTCAGTACCAATTGATATTCCTGCCAGTGGCAACGACTTATGGCTCAAGCACAATGTCGCCACCGGCTTGACCACAGATCGTTGCATCAAAGCTGTACAAGTGAAACCACGCGGAGATGCCAAATCTGTTGTGCATCATGCAAACTCAAATGTTGAGGTGCCTGATGAAGATGGTGAATTCCAACGCTATGGCATGCTAACTGAATACGCAATGGGCAAATGGGGCGAACTGGTTCCTGACGGCGTATGTCGTACATTGCCAGCTGGTTCGCGCGTAGCCTGGGATATTCACATGTTCCCGGGTGGTGTTGGCGCCATGGCACAAGGCAAGATGATCGAGGACAATGTAGTTGAAATCGGTCTTTGGTTTCACGAAGAAGGCTACGGCATAGACACTCCAGTTTACAAACAAGATTTGTCTCTCTACCAAATTAGCCCGCAAGGCGATCTGGTAATCGAGCCGAATGGCTACCAGATGACTCAAGGTTTTCATTCCTTCGATCATCCAGTGCGCCTTGACAGCTTTCAGCCACACGGCCACCTGAGAATGCGTCACGCATCTCTGGAAATATTCTATCCAGAAACTGGCCGCACTGAAGCAATCAGTCAGGTTTCTAACTGGAGTGCCACTTGGCATCACAGCCATATCTTCGGTGAGGATTCAGCACCTTTGTTGCCTGCTGGTGCCGTATTGGTGCTGAAGCAGTGGTATGACAATACATCTGATAACCCCAATAACCCCGATTCTGATCAATGGGTAGTGGGCGGCAGCCGAACTGGTGATGAAATGACCCACGCCTGGATCGCCGTAACGCATCTGGACGACGCCGGTTTTGAAAAACTGGTTGCCGATCGCAAAGAAAAAGAAGAGCGCGCAGTAGCTGGCAACGACTAGAAATAGCGTGCTACTGTTGGTTTAGCGAATTAGCTAAACCACTGCGACCAAATAAAAGGCCAGCAATGCAAATTGCTGGCCTTTTTCATTACAGCTTCTGCAAATAGATCTAACAACTCATTGTACAAAATTAAAATCGGCAGGCCCGGCACGCCTTACCAGGATAATGGCGTCCTCACCGCTGCTAATTGGCACATCCCAGGAGTGGTTCATTTTCCCTGGAATCACGATATAACTTCCTACTCCCAGGGTGTGCGATTGCTCTCCAAGCTCTATGGTTACTGTTCCCTGCACTATGACTACAAACTCATCGTAAGTATGCCAGTGCAGATCAAAGTGGGAACCTGAAGGGAACAGGGCGTAATAAGTTATACCACCACTGACAGGATCAACACCTTGCCTTGCGGAACGCACCCCAACTGGATAGCCATTGCCGCCACCAGAAGGCCCCCATTGTATTTGCTCCAAGGAAATAGCCAAGGGCTCTAAAGCAGGCTCTTGCGGCTCTGCAGCAGCTACATGAGCCAGCATTGCAAGCGCAATCGCTGCTGAACCATAGGTGGATGCTTTGATCTTTGAATTCAGGTTCATCTTCCTTCCCCAGTTTTGAGTTGCAGTTTCGACTTCTGTCTATTGAATCAGAAATGCCATTTGTTCGGACAAGGGGCCTTTGGCAAATGCTGGCCAAACGAGATCAATTGTATTATTGCGAGGGATCGGTTTAATTAAATCCATTCTTAACAGGTCAATAGCTACCTAAAAATTGAATTGATGTGGCAGTGCCTGAGTGAGGTGTGAAGCTTACGACGTTCCCCCATCCTCAGTAGCACTCGGCTTTAGAGTCCAGGGTTAACTGTATCTGTTTTCATTGCCAGCTGTCTTGCATAAGCTGTTGGTGTTAATCCTCCCAAAGCCTTTTTGGGTCGCTTTTCGTTGTACTCTCTGCGCCATGT
>SHZK01000045.1 GCA_009692305.1 Gammaproteobacteria bacterium
TGGGTTATAGGGAACGATAAATTCAAACAAGAAATTGAAGCAGTAATAAGACGAAAGGTTTATGACACCAAGTGGGGCGGAGATAGAAAGTCAGGCTCGTTCAGAAAGTCCCCAAGATCAGAAAATCAAGTAACCTGACCCTTTGATTTTCTAGAAAATCAAGTAACCTGACCCTTTGATTTCTAATTCGTTGCTGGTAACTAAATTATTAAGTTACTGGTGTCCCCTGCCTTCCGCCCCGCTGCTTTCCCCTGATAAAATTATTGTTTTACAATGTTAACCGTCGTTTTAAACAACTGTCACCGGGGGACACCCATGGATAATAAACTCAAGATTCGACGGGTAAGCCGGTTGCTGCGCTGGGCCAGTGATGCCTACCTGATTCTCAAGCCCCTGCTCGCCATCGCGATCTGGCTCAATTTCGACACCATGGCGGGCAGTATCGAAGCGTCCGCGCAGCTGCAGATGGAATTTGTTGGACCGATCAATCTGCTGCTCGGCTTTCTGGTTAACTGCATTCCCATGGGACTGATGTTATATGGCGTCTGGCACCTGCGGCAGCTGTTCGGCCTCTACACTACCGGCATTGTGTTTACTGTGGCCACTGCGCGACATCTGCATACCTTTGCCACGATTCTACTCATCACCGTCATCACCTCTCCGCTCATCGACATCTTGCAAAGTTTTGTGTTGTCGATGAATCACCCCGAGGGTGAACGCATGCTAAGCGTTAATTTGTCGTCCGCTGACCTTGGCAATTTGTTTCTTGCTGGAGTGATGTTTGCCATCGCCTGGATCATGCGTGAGGGGCATCGTCTCGCGGCAGAGAATGAGGCGTTTGTTTAAGCATGAGCATCATCGTAAATCTTGATGCCATGCTGGCACTGCGCAAGAAGCGCTCGAAGGAACTCGCAGAATATATCGGCATTACCGAGCAGAATATTTTCCTGCTTAAAACCGGGCGCGTGAAAAACATACGCTTTAATACACTGGAGAAAATCTGTGAGTTTCTCGAGTGTCAGCCCGGAGATATCCTGGTTTTCGACAACAAAGACTCTACGGAAGCATCACTTTAACGCGCGATAGAGAAACGGCAAGCTCACATCCATTCGATAGTCGACTCCGGAATGGGTGTCATTGAATTCCTCGTAACGATGGTTGACCCCTGCCTTGTGCAACTGCGCAGACAACTGTCTGCACCCGTAATGAATATGATACTGATCGCGCCAGCCGCAATCAATATAGATTCCCTTAAGTGACTTCAGCTCTTTCTGGTACTGGTTAACCATGTGTATGGGGTCATGTTCCAGCCATTTGCGCCAACGGGTTTCGATGCGCTCGCCGGTTTCGAGATCATAAGGCAGCTTAAAACCATTCGGCGCTGCAGGCGACGGATCATAGGTGGCCGCCATGCACAGAATCATCAGGCAATGCACCTCGGCTTCCGTCAGCTTGGATGTAGCCCAGATATGTTCCAGAAAGCAGCGGGCGCGTCCGTCGTCATGGCCAGCCTGCAAGCCAGCCTTGGGCTTATACACGCCTTCCCGCAAAGCTGGTTTGCGGTACTTTGCCAGTTCATTCAAGCTGTTCGGCCAATCTCGCCCGTACACCAAATCGAACCCGGCATCGCCGGAATGATCTGCAATCGCTCCCCAGTACTTCGCATACTTCATGCCATGCACGATTGCGCCATAGCCACCTGAAGATTTGCCGAAGCAGCCACGGTGATCGCGATCCGCCAGGGTGCGAAACTCCCGGTCCACGAACGGAATCAACTCACGTGTGAGGTAATCTGCATAACGTCCTATGGCAGAGGAATTGACGTACTGATTGCCGCCGAGCGCGGTGAAGCAATCCGGAAACACGAGTATGCAGGGACCCATCTTCTGGTCATGCAGCAGACGCGCAGCACGCTCCGGCAAACTCTCCTCGAAACTCTTCCACGCGACGTGAGACCAGCCCGAGCCGGTATAACCCACGAGGTCATACAGCACCGGAAAGCGCTTGGCGCCGCGACCAGAGGAATATTGTGGAGGTAACCAAACCGGCAACTTGCGCACATGGGGATCGCCCAGTGCGTTACCGCGCAGCACGCGTGATTCGTGCTCCAGTATTACCAACTCGCCGGGGTTCAGGATGGTCTGTTTTCGTGTCATGATTGATCTCGTTGCAGATGGTATTTTAGATGAGTGTAACAGATGAACATTCTGCTACCTCTGCACTTTAAGCAGCAATAGGGACCGCATGCATAAAGTGTACGCACATGAAAATCTAGCCTTCGTGCAACTCGCGAAGGGCTTGCTGGAATTGAACAATATCCAGTGTTTCATGAAAAATGAATATCACGCCGCCGGTGGCCACGTGGGCTTCGGCATGATTCCGATCGAACTCTGGGTATATAACAGCGCCGACGAACTCGCCGCCACTGTCATACTTGCGAAACAATACGGCAAGCACGCGCAGGGCGCGGCCTGGGTATGCAAAAGCTGCCAGGAAACAAACGACGACTCGTTTGAAACATGCTGGAAATGCCAGACAGAGCGCGCCTGACTCTCATTGCTCTGTTACTATCTCCGAACCACAAGAAAGGTGTCTAACATGCATAAGCTTCCTCGTATTCTTGCCACCGTCACCACCATAGCTGCCAGCCTTTTCAGCGCTGAAATCATCCTCGCCCAAGCCACTCAACCCCAGGCTGTTGAACTTTGCATCGTGCCGGTGGCGGGCAATGTCTACATGGTGCAGCGCCCCGGTGGCGGCGGCAATATCGGCGCGTTCGTCGGTCCCGAAGGTGTGCTACTGGTGGATTCACTCTTTGCGCCAATGTCGGAGAATCTGGTGGCCGCAGTAAAATCGGTGACTGCCAGCGAAATCCGCTTCCTGCTGAATACCCACATTCACATCGATCACATCAGCGGCAATGAAAACCTGGCGAATCTGGGCGTGTTGATCTTCGCCCATGACAATACCCGCCTGCGCTTTCTGGAAGACAAGAGTCACTTTCCCAGACAAGGCGGCAGTTTTGCCGCTCCGGCTCCGGTCGGTGCGCGCCCCGCCATCACCTTCAATGACACCATGAATTTTCATCTGAATGGCGAGCAGGTGCAGGCCTTTCTGGCGCCACCGGCGCATACCGATGGCGATATCTTTGTGTATTTCCCCGTATCAGATGTGCTGCATCTGGGTGACGTGTTTCGCACGACCAGTTATCCCATCATCGACAAATACAATGGCGGCACCTTGCGCGGCACCATCGCCGCACTCGACCTGGCGATAGACATGGCCGGGCCCAACACGAAAGTGATTCCAGGTCATGGCTTGAGCGTTGTCGGCCGCGCCGAAATGGAAGAGTTTCGCGCGATGATTCTCGATATTCGCGACAAGGTCTATGCCATGATCAAAGACGGTAAACATCTGGATGAAGTGATGGCCGCGCGTCCCACTGCAAACTACGATGCACAATGGGGCCAGGAAGCGGGCTGGACCGCTGACGACTTCGTGCCACTGGTATATTACGAACTCGGTGGCGCCGGGCGCTTGCTGGATCGGCAGTAGTTGCGCGTACCGAATAATGGGTTAACGGTTTACAAATATTGGTGAGATTATTGATCTCCCCAGAGAGGCTATTATGAAACTAATCAAAAATTTACTGATCATCGTTTTCTGTCTGCTGCTGATCCCGGTGACCGCCGTGGCTACCGCTGGTGCCAAGCAACGCTTCGCTGATGGGCCGAATCGGGTATTTTCCGGTGGTGCGTTGATTGCCGGTGAGTTGTACTCGGGTCCGGAACCGGATTGGAGCTTCGTCAATCCGATTGCAACTATCGAAATGCAATTACTGGAACCACCGACATCGCGTCGCATCTGGACGGTAGAGCATAACAACAAGTTCTATGTGTGGTCTGGCTATATGAGCACTACCGTAGGTCGCCTGTGGAAAAGCTGGCCGGGTCAGGCCGAACGGGATGGACGGGCGGTGCTGCGTATCGATGGCAAACGCTATGAAAGACAGCTGCTACGAATTACCTCCGGACCAGAACTGGATGGCATCGCTGCAGCAATCTCGAACAAATACCAGTCGGCAACCTCAAGGGCAACCGTCGAGTCAGGCGACGTCTGGTTATTCGAAGTCGCACCGCGGAATTAGAGAAGGATTCCCTGCATGAAATATTTTTACTGGTTTATAGCGGTGGCGTTGGTGGTGACAGTGCTGGCAGTACTGTTCGTTCCCGGCGTCGATGACTATGTCGAACAGACCTTCCAGATTTACCTGGGACGGGCGGCACGCTAACAATTAGTAATTGGCAGCAAACATTGTTAGCCGGTTTTTGCTGCCAATTATGGCGACGTCAATTGAGCCTGCTCGCTGAGGGCCAAACTGACGCCGAAGTAGACGAACAATATCCCCACTGCCCGCGTCAACCAGGTGGTGAACGCGGCATTGCGATTAAACTGCTTGCTGATTGCCGCGGCGAACCACGCCAGACCGTGACACCAAATCATGCCGTTAAAATTAAACACCAGGCCAAGCAGGATAAACGCCAGCGGAATACTCGGCGCATCGATAGCAATGAACTGGGGTACGAAGGCGATGAAAAACAGCGCCACTTTCGGGTTCAGCACATTCGTCAAAAAGCCCTTGTAGAACACCCGACTCAACGACTCATGCTGTCTGGTTTGTGCAATTCCGGAGTCACCCTCTTGAGCGTTTGAAGCCTTGCCAATAATCATGGTGACACCCAGATATAACAGATACAGGCAGCCCAATATTATTACAATTGAGTAGGCAGTAGCAGAAGTGGCGAGAATGGCAGAGATGCCGAAGGCTGCCGCCAGAATATGCACCAGAGTGCCGGCGCCAATACCGAGCGCCGCTGCCGACCCGGCACGAAAGCCCTGACTGGCGCTACGCGTAATAATGTAGAGCGAGTCAGGACCAGGCAGAATGTTGAGGATGATTCCGGACACCACAAACAGCCAAATATTTTCGATACCAACCATTCAGTTCGTCACCGCTTGCAGCCACACAGTCGTGTCATGGAACACGGCACCGCCAACTCCATGACCAGGATCTGTGCTGATCAGGGCATTGATGCCCACACCCTCGATAAAATTTGCGCTCGGCCAGATGCTCTCCACGATCACCACGTCCGCTTGCAAATCATCATAGACTTCCACATGCACCACTACCGATCCCTGTTCATTGCCGAGTCGGATCATGTCGTTGTGGGCGACGCCAAGGCGCGCGCAGGTGCTTGAGTGAAGCTTCGCAGTTGGTCGTCCTTCACGTTTTTTGGACGTGGCGGTTTCGGTAAAGCTGCTGTTCAGGAAATTGCGCGCGGGGGCCGTCACCAGTCGATAAGGTTTCTCGGCGGTGCGGGCATCATTCACAGCATAGTGATCGGGAAAACGCGGCAGCTGCGCATTCACTTTGCCCAGACGTGACCAGTCCGGGGAGAAATGAAAACGACGATCCGGTGTCGCGAAGCCATTAAGAAAATGGGCATCGTCGAAGTCTTGCGCGCAGTCGAGCCAGTGCGCGGCGTGAATGGTCTCTGCATCCGGATGACCGGAGCGTTTCAGAGTGGCGTTGATCAGCTCCCAACAACTCAGGTCAAAACCCGCATGTTTGGCACCGAGACGCCAGGCCAATTCACAAATGACAAAATGGTTTGGTCGCGATTGCGCGTGCGCTTCGATTACCGGTTTGGTTACTTGTATAAAGGTATGACCACCGGCCACGTACATGTCTTCATGTTCCAGGAACGTCGTTGCCGGCAACACGATATCAGCCATCGCCGCGGTTTCGGTCATGAACTGCTCATGCACGCAGGTGAACAAATCCTCGCGCATGAAACCTGCGCGCACCTTCAGGGAAGCTGGGGACACGATCAGCGGGTTCGTGTTCTGGATCAGCAGCGCGGTGACTGGCGGACCACCTTGTAAATCCAGCGGGTTACCACACAGGATTTCGCCGATGCGGGACTGGTCGAGTATACGGGTCGCCGGATCGATTGCATCGAGTCCGCAGATCAGGGTCTTGTCGATATGAAATAATTCGGTGTTGCTGTACAGAGCGCCACCGCCGGGGTATTTCCAGGCACCGGTGACTGCCGGCAAACAGGACGCCGCATGCATATTGTAGGCACCGTTGCGGGTGCGGGTGAAACCATATCCCATGCGGAAATAGGTTTTCGGATTGTGTCCCAGCAGGTGGGCGAATTCAATAATGGTGGCGGCGGGCACACCGGTAATTGCCGCGGCCCACGCCGGTGACTTTTGTTGCAGGTGTGCTTCCAGCTCGACATTGAAATCAGTGTACTGCGCAAGATAGTCGCGATCGGCCAGCCCGTCGCGCAGCAACTGATGCATTACTGCCGCTGCCAGTGCCCCATCGCTGCCGGGTTGCAACATAATGTGCAGGTCAGCCTTCTGCGCGGTGGCGTTGCGATAGGGATCTACCACCACCAGCTTCGCGCCACGGCGCCGCGCTTTGCTGACGTGGTGCATCAGGTTGACCTGGGTGTGCACGGCATTGGTGCCCCACAACACCACTACATCGCTATGCTCACCGATTTCCCGCGCGTCCACACCACGTTTAACACCGGTGCCGGCTTTCCAACCAGCATCGGAAGCGGCGGAACAAATTGTGGAATGCTGGCGCGAGTAGCGCATGACGTGGCGCAGTCGCTCGATGCCATCGCGCTGCACCAACCCCATCGTGCCGGCATAGTAATGCGGCCACACGGTTTCACTGCCGTAGCGCGCGGCGGCCGCAGCAAAGCGCGCCGCAACTTCGTCCAGAGCCTCATCCCAGCTGATGGGAATGAAGGCTTCGATACCGACGCCCTTGTTGCCGACTCGACGCAATGGCGTTTGCAAACGATCCGGGTGATGTACACGTTCGGCATAGTTGCCCACTTTCGCGCACAGCGTGCCGGCGGTATAAGCATTGTCCTTTGCGCCATACACGCGACCTATGGTACGCGCATCGATGCGCTCGACTTCCAGGGCGCAGACACTTGGACAATCGTGGGGACAGGTACTGTACACGCGAGGTATCAAGTTAGTTGTCATGAGGGTTCCTGCCAGCCGGTGCTGGTAGTGCAAAGGAAATATTGCAAAAGCAATAGTACATGTTTCTAAAATACCTTGAAGCGATTGGATGAATGAACAGAAGTGTATCAGTAACTCAATGCGAGTCCTTCCTCCATCAGGTCAGATGGATACTGAAGCACGCTCACACCGCCTGCCTGAATGCCCTGCTCGCGGGTTCTGAGCATGAGTCCGCAGCGGTCGCTGTTGAAAATTCCCGCTAAAACAGCGAGACAAAATCAGTTGAGAAGAGTATATATATACACTGATCAGATAGTGATTTAACAGTGTGATTCCCGGTAATAACTTCGCATGCTGTCCTCATTCGATGAATTTGTAGGAAAAAGATGACAGACGACAACAAGGACAACGCGGCCCGCACCATTCAGGTTGTTGAAGACAACGACGGGGTACGTGATCTTGCCGTGCAAATGCTCACGCTTAGTGGCTATGAAGTTTTGGAAGCGATCGACGCCGCCTCCGGTCTGGCGATGTTCAGGGAACACCCGGAAATCGATCTTGTGTTCACTGACGTCATCATGCCCGGGGGCATCAGTGGTATCGAAATGGCGAAGCAAATATTGTCGGAACAGTCCGATGCATTGATCCTGCTCGCCACCGGTTATCAGGAAAAAGCCAAGGCCCTGCAAGAGCGGGCTGCGAATAGCGAAAACATAGTCGCCGTCAGCAAACTCTATGACGTCAATGCAATTCCATTACTGGTCGCTGCCATGCTGGAAAGAAACCCAAAGCTGGAACCCGACCAGCGTCCCCACCAGGCCAGTTGATTCCAGAGTAGCTCTGGAATTATTCCGCCAGACCAAATGCCCCCAACTAAAGCCAGCGCCCGCTGATATCCAGCCAGAACGGAATTGCCACAAAAGCAACGATAGTCTGTAGCGTTATAATATTCGCCATCAGGGCAGTATTTCCCCCAAGCTATCGTGCCAGAATATAGGCAGAGGGTGGTGCTGGCAGAGCAGTAAGTATCAATAAAATCGTCGCCAGCGAATTGTCAGTATCTAATAACAGACAGGCAGCGAGTATCGCCGCCGGGAACAACAGCATCTTGTTTACCAGCGCCACCAGCAGCTGCCAACTCTGCGCTCCGATCGCGGTCAAATGAATGCCTGCCCCCACGGCCAGCAATCCCAGCGGCAAAGCCGGTTGGGTGAGGATGGTAATGACTGCAGTGGCTAGCTCGGGAATGCGCAAGCCGGCGTAACTGATACCGATTCCCACCGCACAGGCCACTACCAGCGGGTTACTGATTGTGGCTGTCACCACAGTAGACCAGCGCTGCGCT
>SHZK01000046.1 GCA_009692305.1 Gammaproteobacteria bacterium
TCCACGCTCATCCCTACCAGCGCTTCTTGCACTGCGGCAACGCTGCGCCTTTTCGCCTCACCCATTTGGTATTCCCCTTTCCACGCGCTTTCCCTTTGCGCTTCATGAGGTTACAACATTACAATCTTCTCTACTGCCGTTTCTAGGATAAAGGGTTGTGGGTGCGGCGAGTACGCCGCGCTGATTTCTTGACCATTGAAAACTCCTTCTCGCCAGACCGTCTACGGCCCAGCATTGTGCCCAGAGTTTCCACTTACAGCGTTGTTCAGTTTTTCGCGACCACTTCTATATGCACTTTTTCGACTTCCGTAAAGCTTGAAGAAAATCGCATATGCTCCTAGTCGCGTCAAACGGGTCAGTAGCGCGTTTTGGGTCATTTTGACCTCCGGGGTAGCAGTAACCCAGTTGCGACGCCACTGAGGGTCATTTAGAAATTTCCGCGACTTTTGCAAGAGGCTCATATAATATAAAATCGTGTAAATTAAAGGGGATCAAGGTGTCGTTTGGGTGCATTGCTGGCAAATCCTTGCTGCAGAAAATCAGCGTGCGCTACGCTCCTGAATTTAATAGCCAGAGATTGCGCCGTCAATCTAATCATCACAGTTTTTTCCATATGCCTATTGATTCACATCAGGTTTCCCGCTCAAAAACTTGCGGCTACGCAAGATTTCAGAGCGCATAGAAAGGTAGGGCAACATTGACTTGTCATTTAAATTTACCATTGACTCACGCTCAACGGACACAACCCAATGAATGTGTCGGTAATCGGAGGCAGTCAGCCGATTAAAGATCTCCCGCCACAAGGCGAGCATGCACAATTGCTGTTGCAGGGAGGGATGAACGAAGGTGCAACTGACACGGACAGTCTGAGCATCGACACGATGAGCAAAATTCCAGCCGACCACATTGCCCCACACTACATATGCTAGATTAAATTTTTTTTCTGGCGGTGAGCCGTCAACACGATTACCTAAGAAATTAAATGGTACCAGTTCTACCGGCACCCAACTTTCAAACCGGATCGCCTGACGCAACTTAACAAGTTGCTCTGGCTTCAGGTCGGACCAGGGAACAATGGCATGGCCAGTAGGTAAAATATCAAACGCCTGCATCCAGCTCGCGTCGACAAGCCGTTGCGTATCAGCGCCATATAAAATCATGTGTGGCTTTGGCGAAGGCCAGCCCTGTTCTTGCAAAAAAGCAGCAAAGCCTTCGCCCCCAGACCTGTCTCGTGCCCACGCCACATCAAGATAGCGGCAGCTACGCATGGCTAGTTCGGCTTCTAATGCCGCCAGTAAACGCTGGCCCACCCCCTTGCGCCTATGCATAGGCGTGACGTGAAGAAAGAGCAACGCCGGCTCCCTGGTGAGCGCCAGTATAAGGGCGATAACTCGTCTTTTTTCCGTTTCTACAAAAGAAACCACATCGGGATTGGCGTTAGTCAGTAGAGAACGATAAGGTGTAAAAATCGCGTCTGCCAAGTAAGGCTCATCGATCAAGGAAGGCGAAAAAAACTGGATTGTCATTGCATCATTCTGGACAGAAGTTTGCCAGAAAGTTCGGCGAGACTGGGCGCATTGAGCAGTTCGAAGGCGGACACATTCATCCCCAATTCTTGGTGGATCGTAATCACCCACTCTAGGGCCATCAACGAATCAAGCCCAAGCTGGCTAAGTGCCTGCGTAACCTCGATCATTTCTTCCCTCTGACGCAGAATCTGTGCCAACTGAAAACGCAGGTGCCGGGTCAAAGCATCAAGCCGAGCATCTGGCTCGAGCTGTATCAGCTCAGAGCGTAGGTCGTCACCGGCTCTTACGCGATTGGCTATGTCAGTCATTGCTAGACTATGGAACCGAACTGGCCAAATCAGTGCAAATTCATTCCACCGTGCCCAGTCTATGTCGACCACACCAGCTTGGGTCGTTCCGTTAAGCAATAGATTGCCGAGCGCTGCAAGAGCTTCAGTGGAATCCAAGCTCCCCATACCCGACTGGCGCATACGATCAAGCATGCCATCGTCTCGGGAAGCAACCCCGACATCATCAATAGGGCCCAAATTCATGCTAAGCGCGGGCAAACCGAGACCTCGTCGCCAGTGGGCAATGCTATCCAGACACGCATTGGCCGCAGCATAAGCACCCTGCCCTGGGGTGCCTACGAGAGCGGACACTGAGGAAAATAGCACGAAACAATCCAGTTTGAGATCTCTCGTTTCGCGGTGAAGATTCATTGCACCGGCTACTTTTGGCTTCAATACTTTATTCAGGACCTGTGTATCAATATCCCGTAGCCATGCATCGGAGAGTACCATGGCGCAGTGAAAAACACCGCGTAATGGGAGCTCATCCTGAGCAAGCTGCACGAATAACGCATAAACGGCAGCCTCGTTAGTCACGTCAACCGCTGCCAGCGTCACGCGGCAGACACGCCGTATCCGATCCAACCGATACTGGTCCGCTCGCTCAACGTGGCCACGCCGACTCACCAAGAGCAGATGAGAGACACCCTGATCCGCAAGCCATTCGGCCAGGGCCAGACCGAAACCTGAGGTTCCACCCGTGATCAAGTAGCTAGCGCGACGCTGCAAGCCGAAGTATGTATGTTCGGCGGGGAGCGCCTTAATGATCTCAGTCGTATTGAAGTCAAGTCGGACAAAGCGGCCACTGCCGGCGTCCGCCAGAGCGGTGCTAATTTCAGACAACGGATAACTAGGGAAAACACATTGGGGGCGCCAGCCCATCGCGAGTTCCCTGTGTAACCATTCAACCGCCTCGGTCACCGCCGCGGTGGAGCTCGTAAGGCTCTCCAGGTCATAGGGGAGAATCTGAACTCCTGCAGTCAGCAACCTGCCGGAAATTCCCTCGGGAAGCGTGTCACCTATGAGCAATAGGCGCCCACCCTTAGCTATCACGGAGGCATCCGCCAGCGGCGAGACTAAATTGGGTGCTCCAGCTTCATTCAGGATGACAACTACATCAATCACCCCTTCGCCCTTTAACTGTAACTGTTCACGATAATCAAGATTAGTTGCATCGATTACCGCTTCTCTTTGGAGACGCTCTTCCCAGATGGAACGCGTTTCCGCTTTAGTGATGCCTACGAGAAGCCGGACACCGAGCCGGCACGCCACCTCGGCCCAAGCGAAAGATATGGGGTTAGAACTGCTGTGCAGCAGGACAGTCTCCCCCTTTTTTAGTCGGCCTTGCACAGCTAAACCATGCCATGCTTGTAGTAATGGCAAGACCGTTTCTGGAAACCCTTCAGAATTGCCTAGCGGCCAGATGGCATCTCTGCCAAGAACCATACATGTTGAAACTGTTAGTGATGTGCCTGACCCGGGAGACACCCCCCAGACACGCTGCCCATCACTCATATCCACCGACCCATTGGACGACCGCACTCTGCCGCGCCATTCCAACCCAGCCACAGACGCAAGTGGCACTAGCCCTCCGACTGCCAGCAGCCATGAATCTACTTCCACTAATACTTCATCCAAAGCCGGCTTCGGTAGGCTAGCCTCACGCCAGATGGGATAGTCGCTGCCCGGTTGCCAAGCATCAAGGATAAGTGGCTCATGCCGGGTAAAGTCAGCTAACGCAGGGGGAGTATTCAACCGAGTCGCGGCGCTCCTGATTAACTGCAGTTGATAGACCTCCCTCTTACGAAAGGCAATCTCATCGACAATATCTACGCCCGATAGATGCTTACGCAGCAATTCAGCCTCAACCTTGACGGGATCATCCCCCATATCAACCATACGACAGACCAAATCAGAACTTTCGTTGGAGATGACACGAGCCAGCCCCCACACTACAGCGCCATCAGGATTTCGCGTAAATGCTTCGCCGACTAAGCTCTGACTCATCCGGGTAATAAAACACAATACCGGTATTGGGCCACCTGCATCAATCATCTGTCCGGCGGCTTGGGCGAGCGCCAAGGCAAGTAGGCTTTGGCGCCAAGCTTTGTTATAGCTAGGCACCGACTTTTCATTATCATCAAAAAAAATCAGCACACGCGCGCGTCCCCCTGGTGGTAAAGCACTTTGCAGCGCTTGGCAGGAGACATAAAGAGCTTCTCGCATAGCCACTAAGTCGTCGCCACTTGGCAAGGGCCGACTCTGGCAGATCAGCCCCTCCCTTTCAAGACTTTCTACCATAGCAGTCAGCAACGCTCCGGTGCCCAACAGTAGCCAACCTCGGTTGACCTGCGCAAGCAAGGGCGAGGGAGGCTGTTTATGCCATTCCAGTTCATGAAACCAGTCTGCATGCAAAAGCTGACGGGACCTAGAAACCGCCCGACAACGCACACCCATTGCTGTCGCTAATATCCTTCCTGTTTCATTCACGAGAAACATATCCGCCTCTGCCTCATGGACACTCAGCCGCCGCAATACCAAGCGTGCAAACAGAAGGCCTAGAAGCGGAGCGAACAAGCGTAGACCGGAGATGGAAACAGGAACCAAGCCCCTTTTTTTCTGGTAACCAGGTGGCGCCAACAGCGAAAAAGCCTGAAAAGTCGCGTCAAGCAAGCATGGGGGGAAAGGATCGGACAGAACTGGCTTTTGATCATCGGAGAGTTCGAGCAGCACTTCTCCCTGCCCTACCCTCAATCCAGCAATCCTGCGGAATGCCGGTCCGTAGTCAAACCCCAGTCGAGCGAGATCACGATAATACTCGTCAGGATCAAGTATCTGGGAACAGCGAAGACGTAGAGCATCTAAATCGATAGTTACTTCGGCCGGCAACGTGCCTAAACGGAAACGACCTTCAGCGTGTAGTCGCCATGCACCATCCTCATCCTCGCCAGCATGACTGTAGATACGAAAAATTCCCGCTTCACGATCCAAAGTTGACACCAGGCTTAGAGGCCGCGAAGTATCGATTGAAAGCATCTCACTGAACGTTACATCCTCAATCGCACACGTTTCATCACCATAGATCTGACTCTGTATAGCCAATGCGGCCGCGACATAGGCGGCGCCAGGAAATACTATGCGACCACCAACACGATGATCATTCAGCCAGGGGAAAAAATTGCGGTTGATGTCCACCTCCCATGCGGGAAAAGGTGCTGCCAGAGACGCCCATAGCCAAGTCGCGCCTGGGCGTCCAAGCTTGCTTTCCTTAGAACGGCGACTTTCCTTCCAGTAATGTTGCCGCTGCCAGGGATAGGTAGGCAATCTGATCGGGTGCCCACCCGGCATAATGGCAGACCAGTGCAACGGATAGCCTCTGACGTGCAAATCTGCGGCAACGGTAAACATGCCCCGTGATTCCGGCTGTTTTCGGTGCAGAGTAGTCCCAGACCAACATCCTGCGTGGTGGATCAAAATTTCGCGCAAGGAAGAATGAAGAACAGGATGGGGACCTACTTCAAGAAAACCTTGGAAACCGTCCCCAATCATGCGCTCCACGGCTGCCTGAAAGCGCACCGGTTCGCGAACATTCATCCACCAGTATTGGGCATCGCATGGGCTACTCTGAAGCCCACCATGAACCGTTGAATACCAGGGCAGTTGGGGCGATAACGGGCTAATGTTCGATAGCTTAGCAAGCAACGGCTCGCGGATAGCCTCCATAGCTGAGCTATGGTAGGGAATCTCGACATGGAGCAATCGATGAAAAACCTCATAGCGATCCAACTCAGAAGCTATGGCTGCCAAGTCGCTTAAGGAGCCGGAAAAGGTCAGGCTGCTTGGCGCATTGATAGCAGCAATGGCAACGCCTGGATATTCACGCAACAGATTGCTAGCACCTTCCACAGTCATATCCACAGCGAGCATTCCACCGCCAGTTCTGGCCAGCGTTTGTTGATACTCACTCCGTTGCAATGCTACTGTAACGGCATCGGGCAGGCTCAGCGCGCCACAACTCCAGGCAGCCGCTACCTCTCCGATGCTATGCCCCACCACAGCACTGGGCACAATTCCCCATTGTTCCAACAATCGGGTCAATGCAACCTGCAGCGCTAGATTGGCTGGCTGAGCTACCCGGGTCTCTGCGACGAGACTACTCGCCTGATCGATACCCAAAGCATCCAACAAAGACCAACCGGCCTGGGCGAAGACAAGCTTATCCACTTCCTCTAATGCTTGGCGAAACACAGGCTCCCGTCTAGAAAGTTCACGCCCCATACCCCACCATTGAGGGCCCATGCCGGTATAAACGAAAACCGGGCCTTGCTTTCGCATCTGCGCCACGTTCTGCCATAACACCCCACCATTCAACTCAATGCCAGCAGCGAAATTTGTTAGCCCCTCTGCCAGTGCCGCCCGATTATCAGCCACTACGACCAACCGGTGCAGCAGATGAGTGCGTCGCATTGCAGCGCTGTGAACAATATCCACCAGAAGTGGGTGATCTGCCTGCAATAGTTTGGCGTAGACTCCCGCCATCGCTTGCAGCGCCTTGGCGTCGCAGGCCGAAACTGGCAACAGCCAGGGGCCATCGGCTTCAGCAGCACAGGAAACGGCAGGCGTTGCGTCCTGTGACGCCACCCAATTCAACCCCTTCAAAGGTGTGGCTGCCCGAAGTAGGACGTGCGCGTTGGTGCCGCCATAGCCGAAGGAATTCACCGCGGCGTAAGGTAGCCCGTCGCATCCGCTCAGACTTGTCAACGGTATAACCGACTCCGGCAAGCGCAGGCAAGAATCTTCCCAGTGAATGCCAGAGTTGGGTACTTGAAGATGCAGATTAGGCGGTACTTGCCGGTGTTCCAACACCAGAACGGCCTTGATCAACCCCGCCACGCCGGCGGCTGCCTCGAGATGACCGATATTGCTCTTAACAGCCCCTACGACACATGAGTCGCCAGCACAGCGTCCTTCCGCCATAACACTACCCAGCGCCTCAAGTTCAGCCTTATCACCCGCCTGCGTGCCGGTACCATGGGCTTCCACATACGCTACTTGTCCGGGGCGAATCTTCGCCCTCCGGTAAACCTCACGCATCAGTCCGGCCTGCGCTTCGGGATTAGGCAGGGTGATGCCCGAAGTACGTCCATCCTGATTGACCCCTGTGGCATGAATCACAGCCCGTATGGCGTCACCATCAGCAACAGCGCGCTCAAGGGTCTTGAGCACTAAGATACCGCAGCCCTCTCCCCTTGCGTAACCCGAAGCGTTTTCGTCAAAGGCCATGCAGCGCCCCAAAGGGGAAGTCATCCGTGCATGACTCAATGCGAGAAAAACCTCAGGAATCAACATCACATTTACACCACCAGCCAGAGCCATGTCGCAGTCACCACTTAATAGACTTTGACAGGCATAATGCAACGCCACTAGCGACGATGAGCAGGCAGAATCGAGACTGAGGCTGGGGCCGCGCAGGTCGAACACATAAGAGAGACGGTTAGCCAACATCGCCATCGTAGCGCTGGAGGCAGTTTGTTGATCAATCAACTTATGGTTAAAGGGGTTTAGCCCGATTACTAAGGTATCGAGCATGAATCCACCGATAAAAACACCCGTTAGAGATCCACGCAGTCGGGCAAAATCCTGTCCAGCATCTTCCATCGATTCCCAGGCCGTTTCCAGCAATAGTCTTTGCTGGGGGTCCATCGCTTCTGCTTCGCGCGGCGATACGCCAAAAGGCAAAGGATCGAACTGATAGATAGATTGCTGTAAAAACCCCGCTTCTCGCACATGTGTCTTCCCGAGGCGACCGGGTTCCGGATCGAAAAAACGGCGAATATCCCAGCGTTCAGTCGGCACTTCGCAAACAGCATCACGACCGGAGAGCAGCAGTTCCCAGAATCGTTCAGGATCATCGGCACCCCCAGGGAAACGGCACCCCATACCGATGATCGCAATCGGGGATGCAGCAAAGCCGGCCACTGCACAGCCAACGCTAGGATCGTTCATGACGCCGACCGCTGCCCTAGAAGTCGTCCAGGCCCCGGCGCAGAAAAGACCAGCACAACGATTATGATGATGCTACTGAAGGACAATTGATCCAATCTCCAACGCTACCGGCTGCCATCACCCACTCATTCGTGCCTTGCGTAAAATTGTTAAAGAGTCGTATGAAGGCCTTAAAATTGGCCATGCACTTGAAGCCCAATCGGCGTTTCAAGAGCGGATCGTGCAGCGTGACCTCATGCATGCTCAAACGCCCTCTCGTAAGTGGCCTATTAAGTACGCAAGACGCGCGCCCGCCTTGGCTGTCGCATCGAGATCGAGGTCATCAATCTCGTCCT
>SHZK01000047.1 GCA_009692305.1 Gammaproteobacteria bacterium
TCTTTACGGCGCTCAAGCTCAACAAGATGCTGGCGCATAACGTCCTTTGCGCTGGATATTTCAGGCGTTGCAGCAGTGCCGTCGATGGATAGCATTTCAGATTGCGCCGCCGATACCTTATCGACTGTCGGCATGTCGTTGTGCGCTATCTCATGGATGCGTTGAGCTGCTGCGATCAGGCAGCGATCCGTGCTGCGCTCTTTCACAATCCGCGCATAGGTCATCGCATTGGCTGCGCTTGGGGTATTCCGCTGCAGCTCTGCCGTAATGGCGATTGCTCCTACGCCACCCATTTTCTCGGCAACCGTCAAGAAGTCTACTGGCGAACTTTCGGCGCGAAGCTCCAAGACTGCAGAAAAAGCATCTGCGTTGTCAGCGAAATAGAAATCTGATGACAGAAGGTCGGCGCTCACTGAGTCAATCAGCGAAGGGTCGATCAGCATTGCGCCAATGACGCCCTGCTCTGCTTCCAGGCTAAACGGTTCTCTGGTCATTGCTTGTTCTCGTAATTGCCTTCGATGATTTTCAGATAGTTCGCAGGGTTGATAATCCAGTCGATCCCTACGCCCATGCCACGGATGAAGTCGCTACGATTGACGTATCCGAAGAATCGACCGAAGAACGCAATATCGTGTGCACACTTTTGTGATTCCCATATCGCCCTGATGTGCGCTTTGCGTTTAGGGCTTAAAGCCTGCGGCTGTGGAAAGCCCGGCATGTGCTCCGCGTACAGATTTTTGATTTGCTCGTATGGGGTTTCGTCTTTCTTCTTTCCAGGCTTCGCGTCATCAGCTTGCTGATTACAAGAGCTTTTGATCTTAATAGGTGAAGGTGAAGGTGAAGGGCATTGCTTAGGCATATCATCAAGCAATGCTTGTGGCATGCTTGGAGCATCGTTGTTTTTTGATGCCCACCTAGCAGCGGCCCCAGCTTGAGCCTTCGCTGTCGCTTTTATCTTTTTTGAGCCTGCGCTTTCTAACTCCCGGTCAATTCTGTCGTGTTTCCAGTTTCCCGATTCTTGGATGCTAAACATATTTCCAAGCACTGCTTGGGCATTGCTCCAAGCATCGCCAGACAGTCGCGTTATTGCCTGTACTCCAGCGCCGGGAAGCTCGCCGCCATTCTTCCAATAGGCCATGATAAGCAGAAGATACGCGCCGTGATTCTCGGTCGTCAGGTGCATGGTGTCTGCTAGGTAATCACCAATGTAGAGCGGCATCCATATGCCGACCTTGGCGCTCATTCCGGCACCTTTAGCGACTTGCGCAATTCTTCCAGGCATTCACCGGCCAGCTGGCGCTTTGCGGTCTTGCTGTAACAGCGCTTGACCTGATAGGCCATATCCATAGCGCGCTGCTTATGCTCTGATTTTGTCATCTACTTAGCTCCTCCCCGTACCGCAGCCAGCTTCTCGCGCAAGTCCAGCTCTTTAGCGCGCAACGCATGTTCAGCCTTCATCGCCTCAATCAGCTTGTGGCCGTACTTCTTTGGAATGTCTGCAGGCCAGTTGCACACCGTTACCTTCGTCACGCCCAGCGCCTTTGCTAGCGCTGTATAGGTGCCGAAGAATTTTGCCGCGTCTACTTTTGTCATGGTCAATCCTCGTTGTGGTGTCGTCATTCTATTACGTTAAAAATAATTTGCAAAGGGTGTTGACGTTATAATTTCATGTGTTAAGGTTTGCACATCGAAACGCAAAACAGCGAATCGACCCGCTCTTTCACAACATGCGAAACGAAACCTGACAACTACGTCGAATAGCACTGCCATAGGCTGGAGCCTCCCTGGGTGTGACCGGATCGACGAGAGAAGTTAAGGATGTAACGGACAGTATTTTCGGGCAGCTCTGCGGGGCTGCCACTGAATACCAACGAGGGCATAGAGATGGAAATAGATTGGAGTAAAGCGCCGGAAGGGGCCGAGTATGCAGGAACGATGGCTAATGGAGCGCCTGAAGTTTTCTATCGAGACATTGACGATCTAGGCTGTTACTACGCGCATATTGGCAATAAGTGGAGCCACAAGAAAAGCGCCCCGAGTAACCAACCACTAATCCCGCGCCCAACCCCATCATGGAGCGGCGAGGGTCTGCCGCCAGTTGGACTAGATGTTGAAGCGTACTGGCCTAGAGATACACATCCAGACTGGCTGCCGTTTAATCTGTCTTACTATAGCGAAAGGCACGTAATAGCTATTGCAGGAGGCGCAGATAAGCATTACACGCGACCAGAGTTCGACCGGCAAGCGCCTAAATTCCGCCCAATCCGCACCGATGAGCAGATAGCGGCTGATGAGCGGGAGTCGGAGGCAAGTAAGATGGCAGGCATCATCGCGACAGGCGACTGCGTTGGATCGCTCGACATTGAGCGCGCTTACCGGCTTTACGACGCTGGATTTAGAAAGCAGTAGAGCGTAGTATGCCAAGCCATCAACCCGAGGGCTTTTTATGACATTCTCAGACTACTTCATACTAGACGCTGCAAATGGAACCCTGACTAACAGGGTGTCGAGAGGAAGGGCCAAGAAGGGTGATCGGGCTGGTAGCTTGTGTGTTAACGGATACCTTGCGGTAAAGGTTTGCGGGACTGATATGTACGTCCATAGGGTTATATGGGAGATGGCGTATTTGATTCCAGCTCCAGCTCAAATAGACCACGTAAACGGCGTTAAGGATGACAATAGATTGTGCAATCTTAGAGCCGCAAATAACTCTGAGAACAACTCAAACAGAAATATTCAGTCAAATAACACTTCAGGCAGCAAGGGTGTAAGCATGCACAAGCATTCTGGACTTTGGTTTGCTTACGCAACAAAAAACGGGAAACGGATTAGTGGCGGATACCATCGGTCGGCAGAAGCCGCAGCGCTAGCAGCAAGAGCCATAAGGGATAGGTTGCATATGGAGTTCTGCAACCACGGCTAACAACTAAACCCGCCGCGCCTTGGTAGCAGGGCGCATCGGAGATAGGTATTAGCGTTGCCTTTTCGCGTGCGAAGCTGGCTTTTTCCACGGTGCTTTTTAGTACCGTTGCCTCAGTAGCGATACCTATCCCCGATGCAGGCACTTCGCCGCATCACCAGCCATCTAGTTGGACACTTGGTAGCTGGGTCGCTGAAGGGCGAAACGGCTTGGCCTGCCACATGACGTGGATGTGCCAAGCAGCCGGAAACGTAACCGGCAACTAATTCAAGGGGGAAATATGGCACACGAAATCGAAGTTGAAGACCTAGTGCTTCAGGTAGAAATCACCATGCTAATCGACACGCCGGCCGACCATACGTCATGGGATAGCCCTGAAGATTACAATGGCTGCAAAGAGCTGGAGTTTGCCGTACTGGCCGGCGAGCAATACGACGAGGACGGCAAGGCTACCGAGCTGGACCGTAATGGGTTAGCCAATGCAGCCGAAACCCACGCTGAAGCAATCGAGGCCCAGCTATGGGACTTCATCGAGCTACGGAAAGAACGCGCACAAATGGAAAGGGGCGACGAATGACTGTATCAATTCGCAAGCTGATAGAAAACGAGGTGGCCCGGGCTGAATCGGCCAAGCCCGGCGTGATGGTTACGAACTACGCACGCGGCATGATCGACGGCTTGACGCTGGCCGCAGCTCTTAACTATCCCGACTCAGATTCGTTTATTGCCCGACTGGATGCAGTCGACGCCCTATCAATAAAGAAACTACGCGAGAGCATTCCGCAATGAAGAATGAATGGCAGCATAAAGACGAATGGAAGCTATCCGGCAAGGGTTTTATCGTACAAGTAACGCGGCACTCAGTCGGGTCTTCTAATTACTCTTTAGATGAAGGTCCGCACCGATGGGCTGTGTACGCCTATATCTACCCACAGCATCCGTACTTTGCTGAAATTATTGGCAGTGATATGTGCCAGGACGCGGCCTCAGCAATGCCACTGCACGGCGGGGCCAGCCTACTTCGTCGCCACGTCAACGATGGAAAAGAATGCTCAATTCAGGTTGGCGCGGATTATCACCACCTGTATGACGACCATTACACGCATTACGAAACGAAAGAGGATGCGCGGTCTGTATTTACGGACGCTGAAGAATTGTTTAACTGGCTACAGGAGCGTGCGTTATGAATAATCTGCGGACATGGTGGCGCGGCAAATCGCGCCACAAGAAACAAAATTGGCTTTTGCTAGCTCTGGCATTGTGTTTCGTCGGTAGCGGTTTTGTTGAAGCTGGCGCATGGGTTCTGGTAATTGCAGCGATGTTGCCAGCTGGAGTTATGGTGTATTTGGAGTGCTGGGAATGAGCGGAATAACTAAAGGAAGTTGGACGGTTCGCAAGGTTGGCGGCGCAGGGTTTAATGGCCAGACTGGCTGGGCAATTGACTTCAATGAAGATCAAGAGCAGATCGTTGATTTTGTTTATGAGGAGTCAGATGCAAACCTAATCGCCGCAGCGCCTGATTTGCTTGCGGCGCTTGAGGCTTGCAGAAATGATCTTTTATCAATGATCAGAGTTCACAATATTCAAGATGAGCATGACGGATCATGGATTTACGATCACCAAACAATTTGCGAGGCTGATGAAGCAATCGCCCGCGCCAGAGGTGAATAATGACTACCGCGCCAGTTGTGACTATCACGGATGAGTTGATTGCTGATCTTGAGTCTTACGCACGAACTGATTGCGTGATAAGGATTGAGCCGCACGATATTCGCGCCCTGCTAGCCGAGCGCGCCGAACTTAAGCGGGATGCGGAGCGGCTTGATTGGCTGATTAAAGACGGCGCAGTAGTCGTCGAGCTGAAGCAGGTAGGCCGATATCACCTTGCATGGCCAGACGTTGGCGAGAATCAAGTTGACTGCTTCTGGACTGCACGCGAAGCCATCGACGCAGCAATGCAGGCCGCAACCGATCACCCCTAACCGATTCACAAATAAGCGCCCTATCAGGGGCGCGAATGGAGTAAGGCAATGACTGAAACAAATATGCGCATATGGTCACAAGTCGATAAGACGGCACCGAGCGCGACGAAGGCGGCAAAGGTCGGCGGGATGAACATCACTGCTCTTAACGGCCTGCACATGATCATGCGTGCAACTGAAGTGCTTGGCCCGGTGGGTATCGGCTGGGGCTGGAAAGTCTTAGAAGAACGATTCGACCAAGGCGCGCCGATCATGGGCGGCAAGGATGGCGCAGAGGTAGTATCGCCAACTCTAAGCCACACAGTCCGCATTCAGTTTTGGTACAAGCTGGACGGCGAGCGCGGGGAATTTGAGCAGTACGGCTGCACCAAGGCTGTCTACAAGTCGTCATACGGCGCATCGACCGACGATGAAGCGCCAAAGAAATCGCTAACCGATGCAATCAAGAAGTCCCTGTCAATGCTCGGCTTTAGCGCTGACGTCTACCTTGGCTTATTTGACGACAAGGAGTATGTCGAGCAGCGCAAAGATGAGGAAGCGCTTGAGACTGCAGAGGACAAGAGCGCCGAGGAAGACCGGCAGAAGCAGGAGCGACTCGACTACATCAAGTCAGTCTTGGGCGGTATGCAAGGCGCCGTCACACTTCACGAGCTCAAGAAACTGCATGACGTTGCAGTCCGCAAGCTAACCGCCAAGCGCGACACGCAAGCGGTAACCCGTATCGCCCGCGAGCTTGCCGAACTATCCGAGAAATTCAAGGAGCAGGCAGCATGAGCAAGCTATACGAAGTTGCCGCACAGTACCGAGAGCTAGAAGATCAGCTAGATACAGACGATGCCAGCCTTGCAGAAGCCATACGCGACACGCTGGAGGCCATCGGCGGCGAGTTTAATGATAAGGCACAGGCTGTCGTGCACATTGGCCTGAACATCGATGCAGATTGCGCGGCGCTGGATAAAGAGATTGACCGACTGAAGCAGCGCAAAGCATCGCTAGTGAATCGCAATGACAACCTGCGCGAATATCTGCGAGTGAATATGGTGAAGACCGGGATCAATAAGATCAGCTGTCCACTGTTCACCATCACCCTGGCGCTTGGCCGGGAGGTTGCCGTGATCGATGTAGAGTCTGATTTGCCTGACGATCTGGTCACTGTGAAAACGGTAATCGCACCTAACAAGGCAGAAATTCTAAAGCTTTTAAAAGCTGGCGAAGTAATCCCCGGCGCTCACATCGAGCGCAGTCAATCAACCGTTCGAATTAAGTAGGAATACACATGAGCAAGGTTGCAGTAACGCTAAAGATCGACGTGACAAAGATCAACAAGGAAAAGCTGTTCAAGGGCCAGAAGGGAACATACCTTGACGCAACTATTTTCCTTGACCTTGGCGAAGCCGACCAGTACGGCAACCACGGCATGATCACTCAGTCGGTCAGCAAAGAAGATAAGGACGCCGGAGTTCGCGGCGAGATTCTCGGAAACGGTAAAATTGTTTGGCGGGAAGAGCAGCAATCGCCGCGAAATTCGCAAGATCAGGCAGCTCGCCAACCCGCACCGCGACAGCAGTCCGCGCCGCCAGATTTCGATGACGCCATACCGTTTGCCGGCCTGCCGTACCTAGCTAGCAGCTAACCACAAACACCACTAACCAAGCCGCTTCGATAGCGGCTTTTTCTTACCTGAGACTGCCCATGTATCAGAATCTAATCCAGCAGAAAGAACCTGGGCGCGATGAACATTCACAAACTGGAGCTGATCGCTGTTAAAGCAGGCTTCACGTTTACCCATAAGGGCGATAAGCGCTGAACAAGAAACGTATTCGCGCAGGCGCTGCTAGGCGGCGCACTGCTCACGGGAGTTTTTATGACTCAACAAGAGAAAGCACTGGCGCTGGAGCTTCATCAGTGGGGCTGCAGCTGGCTGAACATATCGATAGGAATTGGCGTGCCGAGCTCAACGCTCTGGCGCCTGATGCTGGACTATCGACCAACGTGGATTGAATGATGGCAAAGAGCCAGAAACAGCGAGATATTGATTCGGCCGAGAAGAAGAAGGTCATGGGTGCCGAAGAATTCCGGCTAACAACTCACCCTGGCACCCGAAGCGATATTGATGTACTTCTCGAGCGCTTCGAGTTCACAACGAAGGATGAGATGTTTTCGACGATTATTCGCAACTTGGTTGCAATGCCGAAAGATCAGGCAGCACCAGCATTTGGTTATCTGCGCCACGATTACGAGCTGTCTGAAAAGTGGCGCAAGAAAGCAGACCGAGAGGCTAACAAGCTGCGCGCACTAGCCGGCCAGTTAAGCCAGGATGAACAAGAGGATGAAGCCGATGACGCTGCAAATGAATAATTCAGACGCGATAACTCTAGCCGTGCTACGAGGTGAATATCTAGCTGACGCATATGTTGAAGAAGATGTAATAACCACCAGCGCCATGCAGCTTCAGGATGACGCCTACGCGCTCGGATACAAGCGTGCAGCGAATGGCCTTGATGATGCACGCAAGGTGCTCGAAAAGATCATGCAGCACCACGTTACCGCGCTGCCAAAGGCTACGCGGGCAGAAATTGAATCAGTAATAGGGGTTACGGTATGAGCGAATTAAAAAACGAAGGGCTGGAGGTTGTGGCTTATGTTTACCCAGATCAGTTGCGAGGACTATTTAGTGCATGCGGTAGCGCTACCTGCGCCGTATGGAATAAGCCAGCTGGCCCGCGAGAACCCCTCTGCCGCCACTCCGAAGCACTGGCCGCGATTGCCGAGCGCGATGCGCGGATTGTTGAGTTGGAGGCTGAACTTGAAACCGAGCGCATGCGATTAGTGGCGTGCGGCGTTGTGGCTCTGGCTAATACTCCAGAGTCTGCTGCTCAGGCTCGGGTAATGAGCCCGAACTACATGAGCGCATCCTGTGGCGATGTAATGCGTTCAGTCGATGCAGAAATGCAGCTACGCGCCGAACTGGCCGACATGAAGGTGCGACCACCCGTTGGGTGGCAGGCAAGATTTATCAAATCTGGATAAGCGTGGGATGCTTGGTTAACGTGCTCAAAAGAACACCACGATTATGTTAATCGGTGCCCTAATG
>SHZK01000003.1 GCA_009692305.1 Gammaproteobacteria bacterium
AGATACAGATAGGCGGCCATCGAAACCATAACCGCCGCGGACAGAGCCGCGATTATGAGCAAGATGAGCCATTTTAATGGTTGCCGAAATTTAATGTTCACCGGGTTCCTGCCTGTGAATTTGCGATCCCATACCTGCCCTTGGAATCAGTTCTGAAAGACGCGAGAGGGCTGTAATGCGGGTCATGCAGACCGTCAGACGAGGACGCGATTATACACCCGCGATTCAGGTCTGCCTCGCAATTATGGGACTTTACGCCGATTTCTGTGCCTATTTATACGGCTATTTATAGTCCGAATAGTCACTAATACGAAAACTCTGCTAACGTTCATGCAGGTGCACTTGTTTCTGAGCATGAATCAGCTCCATTGGAACAGGCGCAAAGCCAGGAGTTTTGCCGCCTGCATTCGATTTCGCGGGTTTGTAAACGTGATCTGATTCATAGAAAAAGGCGTTGGCTTGGTTCATGCTCCGATGATGAAGTTGTTTATTCTGAAAGTCTGATAATAAATTGAAAACTATAGCAATATTTTATTCGGCCGATACTCAATTCTGGAAGAATAAAATTTCGAGGTAAAGACGCTAAGTTTCTGTTCTTATTGATTTTATTTCTTTCAAGACTGACACTATCCGGGATTTACCCGGTCTGTCAGCACTAGTGTTGGTGTTACAGAAACCGGGTCGGCAAATCTGATTTTTTAGTTTAATTGCAGGAATTTTTAGTGTTTGAGAAGCTGGGGAATCTGAGAGCTCTACTCAAGATTGGCAAGAAAGCCAATACCTTGCTCGGGATTGATATCAGTTCAACCTCGATCAAGATCTTGCAATTGAGCCCGAGTGGCAACAAATTTAGAGTGGATAACTATGTGATCCGGCCACTTCCGGCGAATGCTGTTGTCGAGAAAAACATCAGTGATATCGATGCGGTGGGCGAATGTATTGCCGCAGCAATCAGTATTCTCAAACCTTCAACCAGAGATGCAGCCGTCGCAGTTGCGGGTTCAGCCGTAATTACCAAAACCATCGAAATGAATGCGTCTTTGAGTGATTCCGAAATGGAAAACCAGATTGTTGTGGAAGCGGATCAGTACATTCCGTACCCACTCGATGAGGTGTCTATTGATTTCGAGCGCCAGGGTTTGTCTGAGCGTAGCCCCGAGATGGTCGAGGTGTTACTGGCCGCGTGTCGTCGGGAGAACGTCGATGCAAGAGTGACAGCGCTGGAGCTGGGCGGATTGGTCGCCAAAGTAGTAGATAATGTCAGATAGCATTGTCGGTCCTGATGCGATGTCTTCGCGCCAGGACTGGCAGTCAAACCCGCCGCGATAAATCATTTGAAATTGCCTGGGGTCTGTCGACTGCTGCGTCTTGCAGGGCCTGGTTAATTGATTTGGATTTAGTGAGCAGATCATGAAATATTCCGGGAATGTATTTCTCGTCGGTCCAATGGGAGTTGGTAAGACCACGATTGGACGTGTACTCGCCGATCAGCTGAATCAGGAATTTGTCGACTTAGACCGTGAAATTGAAGCCTCAACAGGGGCAGACATTCCCTGGATTTTTGATGTTGAGGGCGAGAGCGGTTTTCGGTTACGCGAACAGCGCATGCTGAATCAACTCACGCTGAAATCCGGAATTATTCTGGCGACTGGTGGTGGCGCTGTGCTGGCCGAAGAAAATTGCCGCAACCTTCAGGAGAGGGGCGTAGTTGTTTATCTCAGGGCATCAATTAAACAGCAAGTCGAACGCACGAGTCGTGACAAGAATCGGCCACTGTTGCAAACGCCAAATCCCGAATTGAAGATCCGCGAACTTATGAAAATTCGTGATCCACTGTATAACGAAATAGCCGACATAGTTATTGACACAAACCGCCGCAATCCTCGTTCAGTAGGCCTCGAAATAATCCGACAATTGAAGAGATTATTAAACTAGCTATCGAACGCCGCAAATAACCGAACAATATGAGCTCACCCGAAATTCAAACAGTCACCGTAAATCTTGAAGATAGAAGTTATCCTATTTTTATTGGCAAGGGTTTGATCGATGACGCGGAGTTGTATGCTCCGTTTCTGGGAAAGGGCAGGGTCGTGGTGGTTAGCAACGAAGTCGTGGCCCCGCTTTATCTCGAAAGAGTCGAGCGTGCATTATCTGGTCGAGTAGGTGCTACGGTCATATTACTGGATGGTGAGTCACACAAGGATCTTGCGGCAGTTGAGCATATCTATAATCGGTTGATGGAAGGCAAGTTTGATCGAAATACCACACTGGTTGCACTGGGTGGGGGCGTGATTGGAGACATTACCGGTTTCGCTGCCGCCACCTATCAACGCGGCATCAATTTCATCCAGGTGCCGACCACACTATTGGCCCAGGTAGATTCTTCGGTAGGCGGCAAGACGGGTGTGAATCATCCGTTGGGCAAGAACATGATTGGTGCATTCTATCAGCCCAAATGCGTGATAGCCGACACCGCAGTGCTCAATACCCTTCCAGAGCGCGAAATCAAGGCGGGACTCGCCGAGGTCATTAAATATGGACTGATTGGTCAGCCAGAATTCTTCGAGTGGCTGGCTCTTAACAGCGCCTCGATTTTGCAACTGGATCAGCGGCTGCTGGTTGAGATAATCAGGGTGTGCTGTGAAGCCAAGGCAGGAATCGTCGCTCAGGATGAGCGGGAGACGGGTGCGCGCGCTCTGTTAAATCTGGGGCATACATTTGGCCATGCCATTGAGACTGCTACCGGATTCGGTACCTGGCTGCATGGGGAAACAGTGGCTATGGGCATGGTCATGGCTGCTGATTTGTCAATGCGGCTCGGCTGGCTGGAGCCGGCTGTGGCAGCTCGAATTCGGGCGATTATTGAAGAAAATTTTAGTATGCCGGTAATTCCTCCTGCCGATATAACTGTTGAGCAGTATCTGAACCTGATGGCATCAGACAAGAAATCGGAACTGGGCAAGATCCGGTTCGTGCTGCTAAAAGCCCTTGGTAATGCTGTTATTTCAGCAGATGTAGAAATGAGCAAACTAAAGGCAACCCTTACTGCGGGCAACAAGTTGTGTAGATGAACCGTGAATAAATACGTTACTGAACTGAAACTCACTTACGATCCATTCGAACCCGGCGCACAGAGCAAGGAGTTCTTCGGTGGTGGCGAGCGGCGCCTGCTCGTGGAGCATCTAATCGAGCTGTCTCTTGAAGGCAACATGCTGGCGGCTATTACCGGTCCGCTGGGTAGCGGCAAATCCACAATTGCACGGGAAATCCGCGCCCGCTTTGGTGCCGATGCTGTGTGCATATTGGTTCCGGCTACTCTGTTCATGAATCAGGCGCAATTTCTGGAAGCTGTAGGCAAACAGTTGCCCAAGCATAAGCACATCGCTGCTGCACCTAAGATTGCAGCTGGGATTACCCGGCTCAAGCAATTCGCGGCGGAACTAGACCTCGAAGCTCAATCACTGATATTGATAGTTGACGATGCGCATGAGCTCAACGTTGAAGTGCTGGAGTTGATTGATAACATCATCCAAGGATCTGGAAAATCCAGCGTTCGGGTCATCCTGCTGGGCGAGCGCCTATTAATTAATCTATTGCAGAACAGCCTGACAGGCGAAAGTCAGGCAAATCTTGCCAATTTTGTGCTGGAAAGCTTTGACACCGAAGATACCCTCGAATACTTGCAGATCAAATTGCGTCATGCAGGACTGAATGCATCATTGCCATTCACTGGAGGAATGATCGGGCAGATCCAGAATTCTGCTGCTGGAATCCCAGGAGCCATCAATGCACTTGCCGCAGAGATCCTGTCCTCAGAGTCTGCCATGATCCCCTCAGTCAACTTTGCAGACACCGAACAGGTACCAGCAGGCAAAAAATATAATTTCGATGCACACGACCATATGCAATTTGATCTCGACATGGTCGATATGAACGAAGCGCCTGAATATATAGAGCCAGAAGTTGCAACGGATACGGACGAAGTGCGGGAAGGTTCGCTTCCTGTATTAATCGGATATATCGCCACTTATCGCTATCCAATTGCTGCATCATTCCTGAGTGTGGCACTGATCATAACGCTCTTCATCTGGAGGGCGGGCGAGACCCCGACAGATGACAACTATTCTTCAGCAGTTGCGACTCTGGCTGATGGAGGAAATGTAAATCGAATTCAACTAACTCCACCTGTGCCACAAAGCCTTGCAGAAGCAGTTGCTCCAGCTGTTGAAGACATACCGGTTGCTGTGATTAGCAATGTGGTGGCTACACTCGAGCCCACAGCGGCTGTGGCATTGTCCGTCCCAATCCCAGTACCCACTCCAGCCGCAGTTGTCACCGGCGCCAGCATCAATCAGATTCAAGTCATAGCTGCATCTGAGTCAGCCGTTGCAGTGGCTCCGACACTCAAACCAGCTGTAGTGGCGAAGCCAACACCTGCCACCGCTGCAATAATTTCCGGGTTTGAACAGGAGCTGATGGATTACCCGCCTAATGGTTTCACGATCCAGATTCTGGGCTCGCATTCGGAAGCGAATGTACAAAAATTCATTGCAGGCAAACCGCTTTCTGAGAGTCACGGCTATTATGAGACTCGCCATCAGAACAAGCCCTGGTTTGTTGTTGTCGCCGGTAGTTACCCCGACCGAGCCTCTGCGAAAGCTGTTATTGACAGGCTGTCCCCAGCACTGCGTAACATGCAACCCTGGATTCGCTCGCTAGGGGAAATCCAGCGCGACATCCGCCAATTAAATGCGCTCTAGTCCTGCCAACCTGTAAATACCCACATTGGCGTGCTGGATATCAGCGACTCTCGCTGGCTTGCCCAGTCGACTTCGATTTGTGTATGCAGTTGGCTCGTGTAAAATTGGCGGCCTTTTTCAATCCGTCAGGGCAATTGACCTGCAATCGCGCGTGAAGTTGCAACTTACTTCCATGAATGCGCACATTAGGTGCAATCTTGAAACTAAAGAATGATCGATTTCTCCGGGCTCTGGCTCGTGAACCTGTTGATGTAACTCCCATTTGGATGATGCGACAAGCTGGGCGCTACTTACCGGAATACCGAGCGACGCGCCAACAGGCTGGCGATTTTCTTAGCCTGTGTCAAAACCCGCAACTTGCCTGTGAAGTGACATTGCAACCACTTCGACGCTACGCCTTTGATGCTGCCATTCTATTTTCCGACATACTCACCATTCCCGATGCGCTTGGGCAAGGTTTGTATTTTGCCGAAGGAGAGGGGCCCAAATTTCGCAAAGTAATCAGGACTGCAGCTGATGTGGAGCGGCTTCCGGATATCAATGTGGCGACTGAGCTGACTTACGTCACCGATGCAGTAAAACTGATTCGTTCCGAGTTGAATGGAGCAGTACCTTTAATTGGTTTCTCAGGCAGTCCCTGGACTCTCGCTACTTACATGATCGAAGGTGGTGGCAGTAAAGATTTCAGAATTGCCAAGCAATTCATGTATGACAACCCGGACGCAATGCATCTGTTGCTGGAGAAACTGGCGCTGGCAGTGATTGACTATCTCAACGCGCAAATCAGGGCCGGCGCCCAGGCAGTGCAGATATTCGATACCTGGGGCGGCATACTCACCACGCAGAGTTACGAGCAGTATTCGCTGTATTACATGCAGAAGATCGTCACCGCTTTGATAAAGGAAAATGAAGAGCGCCAGGTGCCATGCATTATCTTCACGAAGAATGGTGGCCAGTGGCTGGAGTCAATTTGTGCATCTGGCTGTCAGGCCGTTGGGTTAGACTGGACGACAGAAATCGGCAATGCCCGCGCGCGCATTGGTCATAAAGTGGCGTTGCAGGGCAATATGGATCCATCGATGCTGTATGCGTCTCCCGCGGCCATACGCGCTGAGGTTGCGAACATACTTTCAAGTTTTGGTAAAGGTGCAGGCCATGTCTTCAATCTTGGTCATGGCATAACACCGGAAGTGGATCCAGCTCATGTGAGTGTATTTGTGGAAGCCGTGCATGAGCTCTCCAGTCAATACCATAGCTGAGAACTTGAGCAGCCCACTGGCAGTTATAAGTCTGGGCTCAAACCTCCCGCTACAACGAGTGTCTGGATTGCAGGAATCGGCTGCAATCCTGCGACAGGCGCTGCGCGACTTACAGGAGCTTAGTTCCGAGCCTCTGGTCAGCTCTTCCTTTTATCGGACGACACCACTCGACAGTCCTGCGGCAGCGCCGGACTTCATTAATGCGATTGCATTACTTCGACCTTTCCCCAACATTGCTGCCTTTGAGTTACTGCAATGCCTGCACAGCATAGAGACCAAGTTCGGCCGAGCTCGTGATTTGCTGGCAAATTCACCCCGAAGCCTGGATTTGGACCTGATAAGTTTCGGTAATATGCAATGTCAGGAACCGGGACTGATTTTGCCGCATCCACGGGCGTTGCTGCGCCGCTTTGTTATGACACCTCTGTCCGAAGTAGCCCCCGCACTCAAGTTGCCTGGGCAGGACCTGACGGCGTCTGAACAAGCCGAATTGCTACAGACATTGCAGACATCTCAGCAGATTCAAAGACTTTAACTTTTTAGCTTTTAACCTATTGATAAATATATAAATATTTAGAAGCCGCAGGGATTCGACAGCTTTGTTTGGGGCGGCTGAAGTGCATGTCACAGAGTGTTACATGCAATAAAATCAATGTTATGCCCATGTTATTTGCGCACACAAAGTGCTAAAGTTTTCGCGTCGTTTAGGGCTACGCAGAGTACCTGTCGCGCAACTGGACAGTAGCCTCTGACGTAGGCAATCCGAAGTTTATAAGAATAGCCAGCCCGATAAGAGAACCAATGCGATCCAGAATCCCACAATTTGCTGTCTTCGCTCTCGCGAATTTGTGCCTGCAGGTGACTGTGGCGCAGGATAATGCAGTGTTTGAGCTAGGTTATCCCGGGTTCAGCGCTTTTACTGCAAAACCTTCAGCGATCGCTGACGATGACGCTCCTCTGATCAGTATTGCCCATACCTCCGAAGAGAAAGATTTTCAAGGCGCCGTCGTTGAAGACGCCCTGCAATACAATCTCGGTATGCAATTTACACCGGTGTCAGGCCTGAAATTTCGCGCCGATGCCTGGGGTTTGCAAGTTAACGAGGCGCCTGCAACTGGATCGGTAGCAGGAGGTTTGCCAAAACTTTATATTGAAGATTCAGTGATCAATGAATTCAATCTGGACAGCCCCATACTGGGCAAGAATGTTGAAACAAATGGATTCGACCTTGGTGCTTCCTATGCATGGGATACGAATCGCTTTGGCCAGTTCACGCTGCGCACCAAAGCTACGTATGTGCAGGAGTTTGAGAACAAGGGCGGAATACTGGACTTGGCTAGTTCGGAACTCAATGCCATTGATGAAAAGATGATAAGCCCGGAAATACAAAGCAGCCTGATGCTTACTTGGGAATTGGGTAATCACTCGGCAACCGCGGGGACCAATTATTTCGATTCCTACAAGGACATCAGTGAATTGGATCTGCAAGAGATAAACGATCTGGTGGACAACATCACCACAATAGACTTTCAATATGGTTATAGTGTGAAAACTGGCGCCAAAGATCGCGCAATAATCGAATTCGGTATTCGTAATGTATTCGATGAGAGAACTCAGCAATTGTTGAATTCCAGCGCTCGTATTCTCGACCAGAATGGTCGAGTTGCCTACGGTTCAATCAAGTACCAATTCTAATCCATCGGTAAATCCCTGATCAGAGACTAACTTTTGTAAGCAATTTCGTGCGCGCAAAAAAAACCCTGGAAAATCCAGGGTTGAAGGTCTGCTCTAAAAAACCCAGTAATATACAAGAGGAAACTTCTACGGTTTTTATTATACATTTTTTCTATTGGATGACTGTGTGCGTGTTCACATTTCGAAGTAATCTTGGCAGTTCCTGTTCGTAACCGACAACTCTTCGAATTCCTCTTTAGTTATTCTCCCGATTACCAGATGCCGGAATCACCTGCTGGCGCGCGCTATGCACCAGACTTCAATAGTATCTATTCCGGCGAGTCGCAGGGTGTCAGTAAGCGCCATTACGGTAGCCATTGTCGTAACAACATCGTCAATAATTGCGATGCGCTTCACATTCCGCAGAGCAGTTACATTGGGCACATAGAATGCATTTCGCAGATTCTTCAGGCGAGCAGTCGCATCGCCTATCTCAGTTTGCGGTATGGTGTCCTTGCGTTTCTTTACCAAGTTGGTGCTGATGGGAATTCCGCAACAAGCTGAAATCGTTTTTGCAATTTCAGCAGCCTGATTGTAGCCGCGTGCGCGTAAGCGGTTGTCATGCAATGGAACAGGCAGCAATAAATCTGGGGGATTGTTCAGCGCATAGTACTCGTACATGCGTTCGGCGAGGTGAGCAGCAAGCGCAAAGCCTGCATCAAAGCGAGCATGGAATTTGAATCCGCTCAGCAGAGCGTCTACCGGGGTTAGGTAAAGGAACAGACCTTTGCAAAACTGGAAACCCGGTGGGGACAATTGACACTTATTGCACAATTCCTGGCAGAGCGGAGTGTGATATGTGCTCTCCCCACATCTGACGCATGCATTTCTGATCCAGGGCAGCTCCTTGGAACATGGTCCGCAGATTAGAAACGTCGTAGAGACAATGCGTCCGCATACGATGCATGCTGTGGGAAGCAGCGCGGATACGCGTTTGAATGAGGAAATAAGCGGGTGCCCCTGTGTTCTGCATGTTGTCATGTTTAAAATAATTTTCGTAAACTTCGGCAGATCACTGAAACAGCAAATGTCCAATTAAGCGTAGATGAAGTTTCTCAAAAGTCCAACTAAAGGGCTGACGTGATATCTGTCCTCGAAAACTTCCCCTATAATTCCTGCTGTTGAAACAAGGGGAACAAACATGCCAAATTATCGTGCGCCGCTAGCGGATATGCAGTTTCTGCTGCGAGACGTTTTCTGCGCGGAAGAATTATTTGCGGCCATGCCGAGCACGGCCGAAGTTACCTATGATTTGATCGATGCAATTCTCGAAGCAGCGGGAGATATTTCTTCCGAGTTGCTATCAACCATAAATCAATCCGGTGACGCTGAGGCTTGTCAATTCCTGAATGGAATCGTCACTACTCCAAAAGGTTTCAAGGAAGCATACACTGCATATGCTGAAGGAGGCTGGTGCGGCCTCACAGGTGAGCTTAAGTATGGTGGTCAGGGCATGCCAAAAGTGCTCTCAGCACTGATCGAAGAGATGATTTTCGGTGCCAACTCCTCTTTTGCGCTTTACGCAATCCTTACCACAGGTGCCACGTTGACTTTGAATCAGCACGGCAGTGACCAGCTGAAGCAAACCTATCTTCCTAAAATGTATAAAGGTAAATGGTCGGGCAGTATGTGCCTTACTGAACCGCATGCGGGCACGGACCTTGGCATCCTGACAACTCGAGCCGATGAAAGTAGCGATGGCAGTTATCGAATTACCGGCACCAAAATCTTCATAACAGCAGGCGAACATGACCTCACCGAAAATATAATCCATCTGGTGCTGGCCAAGCGACCCGATGCTCCCAAAGGACCGAGAGGAATTTCACTCTTCCTTGTCCCGAAATTGCTGGTTGATACTGCAGGCAATCTCACTGGACAGAAAAACAATGTTGTTTGTGGTTCCATTGAACACAAGATGGGAATCAAGGCTTCAGCAACTTGTGTATTGAATTTTGATGGTGCTACCGGATATCTGGTCGGTGAGTTAAACCAAGGATTGTCCAATATGTTCACTATGATGAATTACGAACGATTGTCGATGGGGTTGCAAGGGAATGGCTTGGCTGAAAGTTCCTACCAGATAGCCGCTGCGTATGCGAAGGAGCGAGTGCAGGGACGGGCAGCAAGCGAAAAACAGCAATCGGCTCGGTTAGCAGATCCAATACTTGTGCATCCTGATGTCCGCAGAATGTTACTCACCATGCGCGCCAATATCCTGGCGGGCCGCGCATTATCCCTGTACGCCTCCAGCCAGCTCGATATCGTAAAGTTTCATCCAGATGCTTTCGAGCGGCAGCGCGCCGGACAGTTGGTGGCTTTGTTGGTCCCTGTTCAAAAAGCGTATTGCACGGATCGAGGTTTTGAAAGTTGTGTGCTTGGCCAGCAG
Organism: Gammaproteobacteria bacterium; assembly: GCA_009692305.1. Lineage (GTDB taxonomy): Bacteria > Pseudomonadota > Gammaproteobacteria > Pseudomonadales > Pseudohongiellaceae > UBA9145. Next base: position 10,140 of record SHZK01000003.1, read on the forward strand.
ACCTTGGGTGGTCACGGTTATGTTGCCGAGTGGGGGCTGGAACAAAACGTAAGGGATGCACGCATCGCGCAAATCTACGAGGGAACCAATGGTGTGCAAGCGCTGGATCTCGCTGGTCGCAAAACTGTTCGTTGCAACGGTGAGTTGTTACAAGTTTTATTTACAGATATTGATGGGTTTATTGCGGCTCAGTCTTCTGTGCGCAGTCTTGATCCATTTATCGCTCACATGGAGCACACGAAAGATCTGCTCGCTAAAGCCACATCGATTTTGCTGACTGACGCTCTTGATGATCCGAATGCAGTTGGTGCGGCTTCATATGCATACATGGAACTTATGGGCTTAACTCTCTACTGTTTTATGTGGTTGCGCATGCTCGCGGCAGCGCAACAAGCATTGACCCAAGACGCCGGCAATCAGGAGTACTACGACGGATTGGTTAAAACTGGTGAATTCTTTTATGCGCGATTACTGCCTCGCGCAGGTGCATTGGTGAATGAAATCAAAGCCGGGCCTGCTACATTAATGGCACTCAAAATGGAGCAGTTCTGAGTTAAATAGCCCACTCCACATTCTGTGCGAACATCGATTTAAGCTCTTCGAGATTCTCGTCCTGTTCGCCTATCAGAATCAGGTTGCCATCATTCAAGGGGACAACCAGCCCGCGGAAACGGTCGTCATGAATCGCGTATTCGGTAGAAACCGGACTGTTATCGATAACTATCACATTGATTGCGCCATGGCTACCATTCACCATCAAGTGTGCGCTATGAAAGGTTGGCAATACCACGCACAGTTTGGCGAATCGTACCGGCATCGCCTGCAGGGACTGTTCATCATTGAATTGCGTGTCAGCCAGTGCCATCACCTCAATCACCGCAGGCATGGAAATGTTCGGCAAGTCAGACCCGGCGTTGAAAGCGTTAATTTCATTTACTTCATGGTACAGATGCTGAATTACCTGGCCGCCAAAGGCAATCTCGGCAGTAGATGGCCCGCCACCCAGGGTTAAGATAGCCGCGATCCCAACTGCCATAAGCAAACTTGCAGCTATGGCGTAGTACTGGATAAAATTATTGCTCGAAGGCTCGCTCGCCTCGCGTCCGCTCGCACTAGTCTCTGCCTGCGCTGGAATTGTCAGTAGTCTCTCTGCCAGCCCTGCAGGGACAGCAATGCTATTCGTCAGATTTACAATAGCGTGTTCCAGCTTGTGAGAGTCAGCCAGAATTTTCTGAAAAGCGGCATGATCTTTCGCCGCATCCAGAATTTCCTGATCGATTGCTGCAGGGTTTGCGTAGACCCTTTTGCGAAATTCTAATTCATCCATTTGCCATCAGCTCTTGGTAGTTAGCTTTGTATTTATAGTGGCAGCATTCCAATAATTCACCTTTCTGTTGCGTCGCTTTCCAGATTGAATTCTTGTTTAAGTTTGCTTCTGGCGCGAAACAGTCTTGTCATTACTGTGTTGTTATTCAGATCCAGAATGTCAGCTATTTCTTTCCCGCTGAACCCGCCTATCACCTGGAGCAAGAGTGGTTCGCGGTATTCACTTTCGAGTCGATTGATTGCATTGTGCAGTAATTCCCGCTCCATGCGACTGTCAGGTTCAAGTTCGTCATTTTCTGCTATGGACTGTCCTTCAATGTCGACCAGCTCCGGGCGATAGCGCTCATAGAGTCGGGCATTTTCCCGACGCAGTATGGTGAATAACCAGGCTTTGGCGGCTTTATCATCCTGCAGACTCTCTAAAGACCGCCATGCACGCAAAAATGTTTCCTGCACCAGATCTTCGGCCAGAGGTTTGCTTTTGCACAGCCAATATGCATAGCGGAACACGTCCTGATAGAGCGCAGCGACCAGTGATTCATAGCGCTGCCGCTTGTTTTCGCCCTTCAGGACCTGGATCTCATTCATTTTATTCAGGCTTGAGTTAATGTGCTGGATTGCCAGCTGGGGGTCAGAATTGGATTCGCAATTGATGCTGGGGCTGCTCCAGTCGGGCTGAGAGTGTGCCGAATTTGCCTGGGCGCATCAAGTATTTCGCCGCGAGCAACCTCCCGCACACCCAGGCCCAGTCTGTGCCCACTGCAGTTAGGTCGGCAAGCATTGTCTGCGGCAGTATGCCCTGTATACTTGCCCCACTTTGAATGCAGAGGATTCAGATCATGGTAAGAATCGCTATAGCCGGAGCCGCGGGTCGCATGGGTAGAACCCTGGTGGAAGCGATAGCGCGCAGCGGCGCGACCATGTCGCTTACTGCAGCCACTGTGTTACCAGATGACCCGGCGCGGGGCATGGATGCGGGTCTTTTAGCCATCGGCGCGCCACTAGGCGTGATTACTGTCGGTGATTTGGCCATGGCCCCAGACTTCGACGTATTGATTGATTTCACCGCACCAGATGCCAGTCTGCAGCAATTGGCAATCTGCCAACAGCGACATAAAGCGGTTGTTTTAGGTACCACTGGGTTTTCGGCCGCGCAAAAGCAATTAATTGCCCTGGCCGCGGGCTCCATTCCAATCGTATTTGCGCCTAATTTTAGTGTAGGGGTAAATCTTTGTTTCAAGTTGCTCGAGCAAGCAGCCCGGGTATTGGGAAACGACGTCGACATCGAGATCGCGGAAGCACATCATCGCTTTAAAAAGGATGCACCTTCGGGTACAGCTCTTGAAATGGGCGCTGTCATAGCGCGAACTCTAGGCAGGAATCTGGATGAGTGCGCCATGTACGGCCGCGAGGGTCAGACTGGAGAACGTTCACGAGAGACAATCGGCTTTGCTACTATTCGGGCTGGCGATATCGTTGGTGATCATACCGTGATCTTCGCCGGACTGGGCGAACGCGTTGAAATCACACATAAAGCCAGCAGTCGCATGACGTTTGCCAGCGGCGCCGTTCGTGCCGGAGCTTGGGTTGCACAAAAACCCCCTGGGCTTTATACGATGCAGGATGTGTTGGGACTCTGAGCCGCAGAGAGGTTCGCTACAATTTCGACAAAAACGTGCAGAATAATTTCTATTCCTCGTAGACAAGCCGTGGCATCTTTCAATAGAATACTCCCTCAGTATGTTGAATGCTGAAACTTTGGCGAAATTGCGAATAAGTCGCTTCGATAGTCACTGTATTTGCAAGACGAGATCTAAAAAGCGGAGTGAAGAAATTCTTCAGTCCGTTTTTTTTGCGCCGGAAAAAGCATGCAATCTACGCTCAGACTATAAACAGAAGGGTGCAACCCTGTATTCGGTCAGACACAAAATTCATAACTTCACGAACTATATATAACCAGGAAAGACGGGAGCAATAGTGGCAGGATCAGCTGTACTGGCTTTAGAAGATGGCAGCATCTTTCGGGGTACTGCAATTGGGGCAGAGGGAAGTTCCTCTGGTGAAGTAGTTTTCAACACGTCAATGACTGGATATCAGGAAATTCTCACTGATCCGTCGTATGCAAAGCAAATCATCACGTTGACGTATCCGCATATTGGCAATACCGGCACTAACGAAGAAGACAACGAATCGCCGTGCGTGTGGGCGTCTGGATTGGTAATTCGTGATTTGCCTCGCCTCGCCAGTAATTGGCGCAGCGAACAGACTCTGGATGAATTTCTTAAGCAGCGTGGAGTGGTGGCGATTGCAGAAATCGACACGCGCCGATTGACGCGACTGCTGCGGCGAAAAGGTGCGCTAAATGGCTGCCTGCTGTCAGGCTCGGCCCTGGAGGCGGCAGGTGAAGGGGAAGCCTTGCAACTGGCGAAGGCCTTTCCTGGATTAAAAGGCATGGATCTCGCCAAAGTAGTCACTACTGCGGAATCCTATGTATGGTCCGGAGGCGTCTGGAATTTGGGAACTGGCTACACCAAAGCTACTCCGAGTCGATTCAAGGTAGTTGCCTACGACTTCGGTGTGAAGCGCAATATTCTCCGCATGCTCGTGGCAAGGGGCTGTGAAATCATAGTTGTGCCAGCACAGACGAGTGCTGAGGCTGTGCTCGCATTGCAGCCGAATGGCATTTTCCTTTCCAATGGACCCGGTGACCCGGAACCCTGCGACTACGCAATTACCGCCATCAAGGCCCTGCTGCAAACGGAGATTCCCATTTTCGGCATCTGTCTCGGCTGTCAGCTGCTAGCACTGGCTAGCGGTGCGAAAACCATGAAAATGCCATTGGGACATCATGGGGCGAATCATCCGGTGCAGGATCTGCGCTCGCGCGCAGTGTTTATCACCAGTCAGAACCACGGCTTTGCCGTAGATGAAAAATCATTGCCGGAAAACCTGCGCGCAACCCACAAATCATTATTCGATGGCACCTTGCAGGGCATTGAACGAACGGACAAACCAGCGTTCGCATTCCAGGGTCATCCGGAGGCAAGCCCTGGGCCCCATGATGTTGCGCCATTGTTCGATCATTTTTTGCAATTGATGGAAAAGCGACGCCAATAAAATAAATTAACCGGACAAAGTACCTGGCAGAATTTTCCTGCTGCCGGGAACGCAAACTGGAACCACAGAACTACTATGGCAAAACGAACTGATATAAAAAGCATACTGATACTCGGCGCCGGGCCCATCGTTATCGGGCAGGCTTGTGAATTTGATTATTCCGGCGCTCAAGCTTGTCAGGCCCTAAAAGAAGAGGGCTACCGCGTCATTCTGGTAAATTCCAATCCTGCTACCATCATGACTGATCCCTCAATGGCAGATGCGACCTATATCGAGCCAGTGACCTGGGAAATTGTTGAAAAAATTATTGAGAAAGAGCGACCTGATGCAATTCTGCCTACCATGGGTGGGCAGACTGCATTGAATTGCGCCCTGGATTTAAATCGGCATGGAGTGCTCGCTAAATACAATGTGGAACTGATCGGGGCGAATTGCGAAGCAATCGATAAAGCCGAGGACCGTGAGCTATTCGACGATGCCATGAAGGCGATCAACCTCGAGACTCCCAGACATGTGATGGCCCGTAACATGGAGCAGGCATTTGGCGCGCTGGAAGAGCTGGGTTTTCCCTGCATCATCAGGCCCTCCTTTACCCTCGGTGGCTCAGGCGGAGGTATAGCTTATAACAAGGAAGAATTTGAAGAGATTTGTTCCCGCGGATTGGAGCTATCCCCAACCAATGAAGTGCTGATTGATGAATCACTTATTGGCTGGAAGGAATATGAACTGGAAGTGGTGAGGGACAAAAATGATAACTGCATCGTTGTCTGCTCCATAGAAAACTTCGATGCCATGGGAGTGCACACTGGCGATTCGATTACCGTAGCGCCGGCGCAAACCCTGACTGATAAGGAATATCAGATTATGCGTAATGCCGCGATTGCAGTGTTGCGGGAAATCGGCGTGGAAACCGGCGGTTCGAATGTGCAGTTCGGAGTGAACCCTGACGACGGCAGACTCGTGGTTATCGAGATGAATCCCCGTGTATCGCGCTCCTCGGCGCTGGCATCCAAGGCAACCGGGTTTCCGATCGCGAGGGTAGCTGCGAAGTTGGCAATTGGATATACCCTTGATGAACTGCGCAATGAGATCACCGGCGGCATTACTCCGGCATCCTTCGAGCCATCCATTGACTATGTTGTCACCAAGATTCCGCGCTTTACATTCGAGAAGTTCCCAGAAGCAAATGACCGCATAACAACACAAATGAAATCCGTTGGCGAAGTAATGGCTATCGGACGCACGTTTCAGGAATCAATTCAGAAAGCATTGCGTGGACTGGAAGTTGACAAGTGTGGTTTTGATCCGGTTCTTGATACCAAGCGCAGCGATGCGCGAGAAATCCTTACTCGGGAATTGACCGAAGCTGGCGCACATCGCATCTGGTATCTTGGCGATGCGTTCAGACTCGATTGGTCTGTGCAGACCGTGCATGAACTCACCGGAATAGATCCATGGTTTCTGGTGCAGATTGAGGAACTGATTCAGATCGAGAAAGCGGTGGAGCGGCAGTCGCTGCAAGAGATCGACAAGACTGCCATGTTCAAGTTGAAGCAGCGAGGTTTCTCCGACAAGCGCTTGTCGCAACTGCTTGACGTTAAAGAAGAAGCAGTGCAGAAAGCGCGGCATAAACTGGGTGTAAGACCCGTCTACAAGCGCGTTGATACTTGTGCTGCGGAATTTGCCTCGGCAACGGCCTACATGTATTCAACTTATGAGGAAGAATGTGAAGCTCTGCCCAGTAAGCGCGAGAAGATAATGGTGCTTGGCGGCGGGCCCAATCGGATAGGCCAGGGCATTGAGTTCGACTATTGCTGTGTGCATGCTGCATTGGCGATGCGCGAAGATGGCTATGAAACAATCATGGTCAACTGTAATCCTGAAACCGTTTCCACAGATTACAATATTTCTGATCGCCTCTATTTTGAACCATTGACGTTCGAAGATGTCGTCGAGATTGTGCAGCTTGAAAAACCCAAAGGCGTAATTGTGCAGTTTGGCGGACAGACACCGCTAAACCTGGTGAAAAGGCTGGAAGCAGCCGGTGTTCCAGTCATTGGCACGTCGCCCGATGCCATAGACCGTGCAGAAGATCGCGAACGCTTCCAGCACCTGATCCAGAAACTCGGATTGAAGCAGCCGCCGAACTGTACTGTTCGCAGTGTAGAAGAGAGTGTCAGGGAAGCCGAGAAAATAACTTATCCACTGGTGGTGCGTCCCTCGTATGTGCTTGGTGGTCGCGCGATGGAGATTGTCTACAACGAAACTGAGCTGAAACGATATCTGCATACGGCGGTGCAAGTATCGAATGAGAGCCCGGTGTTGCTGGATTTTTTCCTCAATGCAGCAATCGAGATCGACGTTGACCTGGTGTGTGATGGCGAGCAAGTTGTGCTGGGCGCAATCATGCAGCATATAGAACAGGCGGGCGTGCATTCTGGTGATTCTGCATGCTCACTGCCGCCGTACAATTTGCCAATGGATGTGCAGAACCTGATCAGGGAGCAAGTCACCAAGCTTGCACTAGAATTGGGTGTAATAGGGCTCATGAACACCCAGCTCGCTTATCAAGACGGCGAGGTGTACATCATTGAGGTAAATCCCCGCGCATCCAGAACAGTCCCCTTCGTGTCCAAATGCATTGGGCGGTCCCTGGCCAAGGTTGCAGCGCGCTGCATGATTGGCACCACTCTGAAAGAACAGGGCTTTACCAAGGAAATCATCCCAACGACTTTTGCGGTGAAAGAAGCCGTTTTTCCATTCAACAAATTTCCAGGAGTCGATCCAATTCTCGGACCGGAAATGAAATCCACAGGCGAAGTGATGGGAGTGGGGCAGAATTTCGCAGAAGCCTATGCGAAAGCACAATTGGGAGCCGGCGCAGTTTTTGAGCGGAATGGAAATGCTTTTATAAGCGTGCGTGATGCGGACAAGCCTGCCGTCGCAGAAGTAGCCGAGAAACTAGTAGCTCTGGGATATTCTCTGGTAGCAACTCACGGCACCGCGCAAGTGATTGCTGCTGCGGGCTTGCCGGTAAAGCGTGTGAATAAGGTAGCTGAAGGTAGACCTCATATAGTCGATATGTTAAAAAACGAAGAGATCCAGCTAATCGTGAATACTACTGAAGGCAAACAGGCGATAGCTGATTCTTCGCACATTCGGCGCACGGCACTGCGCCACGATGTATTTTGTACCACAACTATCTTTGGTGCGTTGGCAGTGTGTGAAGCGTTGGAGTACGGCAGCAGCATGTCTGTCTATACTCTGCAGCAATTGCACGCTAACCTGCCTTGACAGTGCCGTTACCCGACTGAAGTTAACAGCAAGCAACGTCGTGATGTCATCTGTAACACAGATAGACTATTGCGATGATTTACCGGATTAAAGGTTGAAATTTTATGCGAAAAGTACCGATGACAGTTTGCGGCGCCGAGAAGCTGCGAGCAGAGCTGAATGAATTGAAATCGGTAGCTCGTCCGAGAATAACTGCGGCGATCGCCGAGGCGCGAGCGCATGGTGATCTGAAGGAAAACGCCGAGTACCACGCGGCCCGTGAACAACAGAGTTTCTGTGAAGGGCGCATAACCGAGATTGAAAACAAGCTCGCAGATTGTGAAGTTATTGATGTTAAAAGCATCGAAGCAACTGGTCGGGTAATCTTTGGCACGACCGTCAGTCTGTTCAACTTGAATACAGATAAAACAGTTACTTACCAGATTGTAGGTGAAGATGAGGCTGATGTGCCGGCGGGCAAGATCTCGGTAGGCTCACCAATTGCACGCGCGATTATGGGTAAATACGAAGGAGATGAAATCGTAGTTAAGGCGCCAGCTGGAGATATCGCTTACGAGATCGAGACGGTCCGCCATCTTTAATGGGCGGTCAGGGCTAGCTGTCAGCTGCGGCGGGTGTTATTGATTATTCAGGACTTGCGACTCAGATTGGACAGGCGTTTGTCAGGAATCTTCGCCGCACGATAGAGCAGTACCATGTGGCCGACGCTCTGGATACACTCGGCTTGTCCCTCAGCACAGATGGATGCAGTGAGCGCCTTCTTCTCTTCGCGGTCCGATGTAACCAGTTTGATTTTAATTAATTCGTGTTCGGATAGCGCGCGCTCTATTTCCTGACGGATATTGTCGGTAAAACCTTTCTGTGCAATGGTTACGATTGGTTTAAGATTGTGACCAATTGTTCGGAAACGTTTTTTGTCTGCGTTGCTTAGTGACATGAAAAATATCTGGATAGCGCTGAATTCAACGGAAGCGGATTCTATTACGTTGCTTCTGAACATGAAAGTGTGGATGTTCAAGACAGGGGAGAAAGTGACTTAATGCCCAGAACCAAAACCAGCAAACAATGGCTCAAAGAGCACTTCGATGATGCGTATGTGAAGCGCAGTCAGGAAGCTGGCTATCGCTCCCGCGCCAGTTTCAAACTGCTGGAAATCCAGGAAAAAGACCAAGTTATACGGCAGGGCATGACCGTGGTCGATCTGGGCGCGGCACCTGGAGGCTGGTCGCAGGTGGCGGCTGCTCTGGTTAGTCCGAAAGGTAAGGTACTTGCTTCGGATATACTGAAAGTAGATCCATTGCCGGGAGTCGAGTTTATCCAGGGTGATTTCACTGAGACTATTGTGCTGGAGAGCTTGCTGCAAGCCATGCAAGGCAAACTGGCTGACCTTGTATTATCGGACATGGCACCCAATATGAGTGGAATGAAGGATATTGATCAGCCACAAATGATGCATCTGGCGGAATTGGCGCTGGAATTCGCCAGATCTGTACTCGCTCCTGGAGCGTATTTCCTTGTTAAGGTATTTCATGGCGCAGGACTCGCAGCCTATCAGGCCGAATTGCGTACCAGCTTCGCAACGGTGAAAGTGAGGAAACCCGCGGCTTCCCGAGCCAGATCGAGCGAAATATATCTGCTGGCAGGCGGTTTCCACGCGGAATCATGAGAGCGGCTGGAAAATGGGTGCAATATTTTCTGTAAACATTAGAATCGCTGGATGCGTTCGAGTCGGGTACGGATACAAGCAAGGCTTGAGTTGGTCATTGCCCATCCCAGCTCAGCAATCAATCACTACCACTGGGGGATATACCCTTGAATGATATGGCAAAAAACCTGATTCTCTGGATGATTATCGCTGGTGTGTTGTTAACAGTTTTTAACAACATCAACCAGGAAACCAGAGACGATACTATCAATTACTCCGAGTTCATCCGTGAGGTACGCGCTGGGCGGGTGAGTGCGGTGGAATTGGCCGGTATCAATATCAGTGGCGTCCGTACTGACAATACCCAATTCCGTTCCGTTATGCCTCTGATCGGAGATGATCAGCTGCTGCCAGATCTGTGGGCCAACAATGTTGAAGTCGCTGCCAATGAACCCGAGCAACAAAGTATCTGGCAACAACTGCTTGTCGCCAGCTTTCCGATTTTGATCATCATTGCACTGTTCTTCTTTTTTATGCGTCAGATGCAGGGCGGCGGTGCCGGTGGCAAGGGCGGACCCATGTCGTTCGGTAAGAGCAAGGCCAAGCTGCTGGGTGAAGGCCAGATAAAGGTTACGTTTGCCGATGTTGCTGGTGTGGACGAAGCAAAAGAAGACGTGAAAGAGCTGGTCGATTTCCTGCGGGAGCCAGACAAGTTTCAACGACTTGGTGGACGTATCCCGCGCGGTATATTAATGGTTGGTCAGCCCGGCACCGGTAAGACCCTGCTGGCCAAGGCGATTGCCGGCGAAGCAAAAGTTCCGTTTTTCTCGATTTCCGGATCAGACTTTGTCGAGATGTTTGTAGGCGTCGGCGCGTCCCGAGTACGGGATATGTTTGACCAGGCGAAGAAGCAAGCTCCCTGCATCATCTTCATCGATGAAATTGATGCGGTAGGCAGACACCGTGGCGCCGGTCTTGGCGGCGGTCACGATGAACGTGAGCAGACATTAAACCAATTGCTCGTAGAGATGGACGGATTCGAAGTAAATGACGGCGTAATTGTGATGGCTGCGACGAACCGGCCGGACGTGCTGGATCCGGCGTTACTGCGCCCGGGTCGTTTTGATAGACAAGTTGTAGTCGGTCTGCCAGATATACGCGGCCGAGAACAAATCCTGAAAGTCCATATGCGTAAAGTGCCGATCGATGACAAGGTGAAAGCGAGTTTGATCGCTCGTGGTACCCCTGGATTTTCTGGCGCCGACCTTGCCAACCTGGTGAATGAAGCTGCCTTATTTGCTGCGCGATCCAGTCGACGACTGGTCAGCATGGAAGAATTTGAAAAAGCGAAAGACAAGATCATGATGGGTGCCGAGCGTAAATCCATGGTGATGTCTGACAAGGAAAAACGGAATACCGCTTATCATGAAGCTGGGCACGCAATCGTAGGCCGGTTGGTTCCTGAGCACGATCCTGTTTACAAAGTGAGTATCATTCCGCGAGGCCGTGCACTTGGCGTGACTATGTTTTTGCCAGAGGAAGATCGTTATAGCCTGAATAAAACCACTATTTTGAGTCAAATATGCAGCCTTTATGGAGGCCGCATTGCTGAGGAACTGACGCTGGGTAAAGACGGTGTCACCACGGGAGCGTCCAATGATATCCAGCGCGCTACTGAAATGGCACGCAATATGGTCACGAAGTGGGGCCTGTCAGAAGAATTAGGACCCTTGCTCTATATGGAAGACGAAGGTGAGGTGTTCCTCGGCCGCTCCGCTGCGTCGCAATCAAAATCTTTTTCCAGCGACACTGCCAAGACCATCGACAAAGAAGTTCGCAAGATTATCGACGAGTGTTACGGTCGCGCCAAAGCCTTGCTTGAGGCGAATCGCGACAAGCTGGAAATGATGAAAGATGCCCTGCTCGAATTTGAGACGATCGATGCCGATCAAATTTCCGATATCATGAGCGGCAATAAGCCGCGACCGCCAGCAGACTGGAGCGATTATCACAATGATGATTCCAGTGGTGCCACCAAGGTCGAGAAAGAAGATGTGAAGAAGTCAGGGAAAATTGGTGCCCCCGCCAGTGAACACTAGCGCGACTCTCAAGTTCCTGCCTTTAACGAAGTGACTCTGATCCTTACAGCTGGAGACAGACAGATTAATCTGTCGACTCCAGTTTGCATGGGAATTCTCAATATTACACCCGATTCATTCTCGGACGGTTCGCAGCTGGGTAAAAGCAGTGGCGATCGTTTCGTCGTGGACCTCGACAAGACCCTGTTCAAAGCGGAACGGATGATAGAAGAGGGTGCGTTGATTCTTGACGTTGGTGGCGAATCGACTCGACCTGGAGCCTCGCCAGTTTCAATCTCTGAAGAACTGAATCGAGTTATTCCAGTCCTCTCTGCACTGCGCTCACGGTTTGATATTTGCCTGTCGGTTGATACAAGTACTCCTGAAGTTATGCAGGCAGCAATCGCAGAGGGTGCCGAAATCGTTAACGATGTACGCGCACTTACACACCCCAATGCCCTGTCTTTAATCGCCAAATCCAATGTTGCAGTGAGCCTCATGCACATGCATGGTCAACCGCGTACGATGCAGCAAACATACACATATGACGATGTGGTTGCTGAAGTTAGTCAGTATTTGCGCGAGCGCGTCGCCGCTTGCACGAGTAGCGGTATCTCCTTGCAACGCCTAATAGTCGATCCGGGGTTTGGGTTCGGCAAGTCAGTTACCCATAACTATCAATTGTTGAAAAACCTCCATAGCATAGCAGCGTTGGAACTGCCAGTTATGGTTGGATTGTCCCGAAAATCGATGATAGCTGGCGCCACGAATAAACCTGTGGGTGATCGACTGGCGGGTTCTGTTGCGGCGACAAGTTATGCGTTGTTGGGTGGTGCCAATATCATTCGCACCCATGATGTGGCTGCCACCATCGATGCAATTAGAGTACACTCCGTCTTTTCCAACGCTTGAATATTGACCTGATCGATGACATCCAATAGTAAGAAATATTTTGGGACTGATGGTATCCGTGGCAGAGTCGGCACTTCGCCTATTACCCCGGATTTCATGTTGAAGCTAGGCTGGGCCGCCGGCACTGTGTTCGGCAAGCGCAGTCAAGGCAATGGTCGCAACAAGATCCTGATCGGTAAAGACACGCGTATTTCGGGATATATGTTTGAAGCGGCACTGGAAGCCGGGGTCACAGCTGCAGGTGTCGACATCAGCTTATTGGGTCCAATGCCCACCCCAGCTATCGCCTATCTCACGCGCACTCTCCGGGCACAAGCTGGTATCGTAATTAGTGCCTCACATAATTCATTTGAAGACAATGGCATCAAATTTTTTTCCGGCGAAGGCAGCAAGTTGCCGGACGAGCTTGAATATGCAATTGAAGAACAGCTGCAGCATGAGATCTCAACCGTCGCGCCCCAGTCGTTGGGCAAGGCATCGCGGGTGACAGATGCGGCAGGGAGATACATCGAATTTTGCAAAAGTACCATTGGATCGTGTTTGAAGTTCAACAGCCTGAAAATTGTCGTGGATTGCGCCCATGGTTCAACTTATCACATTGCTCCAAATGTGTTCGAAGAGCTTGGTGCGAGAGTTAAAGCAATCGGAGTTGCTCCGGATGGCATGAATATAAATGCCGCGAGTGGGTCTACCTCCCCACAGAAGTTGGTAGAAGCAGTGTTGGCTGAGAAAGCGGATATAGGTATCGCCTTTGACGGCGACGGTGATCGGGTCATCATGGTTGATCATCTTGGCAATATCGTAGATGGTGATGAGATTCTCTATGTAATTGCGCGCGATCGCCGCCGGCAGAATATCGATTTTGGCGGTGTGGTTGGTACGGCAATGAGCAATCTTGGGCTCGAGCAGGCATTGGATGCCCTGGATGTTCCCTTCGTACGCACAGCAGTGGGTGATCGTTACGTGATGCAGGAAATGCAGCAGCGTGGATGGGATTTGGGCGGCGAATCATCTGGACACATTATTTGTCTGGATATCACTACAACCGGAGACGGCATCGTATCTGCATTGCAAGCATTGGCCGCGATCGTGAATTGTGAACAGCCATTGGCAGAATTGCGGCACAAGATGCGCAAGCTGCCTCAGTCCATGATCAACGTGAAACTCGGTAAAGGCCTGGACATTGCCAACAATGACCGCATTCAAAAAACTGTTGCCGATATTGAGCGGAAACTGGGTAAAAGCGGTCGCGTGCTGTTGCGACCATCAGGCACTGAGCCGGTAGTCAGGGTCATGGTTGAAGGTGAGGATAAGGATGTCGTTTTAGACTTCGCCCGGGAATTGTCCGCAGTGGTTGCGACCGAAGTAGAGAAATCGCAGTGAGCCAATTCTTAAAGAACCATGGCGGTCAGGTTGCAACAGATTGGCATCTTGGTTAGTATTGGCGCCCGTTTTCGCCGGGTCATACTGAGTCAGCGAGAGGGTTGCTGCAACCTTCGAGGACAGGACGGATGCGACGCAAACTGATTGTCGGCAATTGGAAGATGCATGGCTCCAAGGCTCAGGTAAGCCAGCTGGTTGCGGCAATCAAATCTGGAGCTGTGAATTTAAGCGCAGCAGTAGAGATTGGAATTTGCCCGACTCACTTGCATATTGTGCAAGTCGCGGAATTACTCGGAGTTACTGCTATCAGGCTAGGTGCCCAGAACGCGTACTTTGAGGAAAACGGCGCATTCGCCGGCGAAGTGTCGGCGAGCATGTTGGCTGAGTGTGGTGTGTCTTTTGTATTGGTCGGGCATTCCGAACGCCGGGAAATATTTGGTGAGACGGATGCTATTGTTGCCAGCAAGTTTATGGCAGCTCAGCGCTTCGGATTGCAACCGATCTTGTGTATCGGTGAATCACTCCAGGATCGACAGCAAAATACGACTGAAGCAAAGGTGCTTGGTCAGCTGGATGCGATAATTCAGGCAGCTGGCATTGATGCAGTTGGAAAGGCAGTGTTGGCGTACGAACCTGTATGGGCAATCGGAACCGGGCAGACAGCCACTCCGCAGCAAGCCCAGCACGTGCATAGGCTGATACGCCAGCATCTAGCTGCGAGCAGCAAGGAAATAGCAGAGCATACACGGATTATTTACGGCGGCAGTGTTAATGGTGCCAATGCCAAGAAGCTGTTTGAGCAGACCGATATCGACGGCGGTTTAGTAGGTGGGGCCTCGTTACTGGCCGAAGAATTTATATCCATTTGTAAGAGTGCGGATTAAGAACATGTTAACTTTGATTATCGTAATTCATGTAATCGTGGCTGTGGCTATAGTCGGTCTGGTATTGCTGCAACAGGGCAAGGGCGCTGACGCCGGCGCCTCCTTCGGTGCTGGAGCCTCACAAACAGTATTTGGGTCTTCAGGTAGCGGCAATTTTCTGGTGCGAGCAACCACGGTTGCGGCTACCATCTTCTTCGTGACCAGTTTGTCGTTAGCAATTTTTGCTCGCGATCAGGCCGGTGTGGGGAGTACTGAGGGTTTGCCAATCGTCAATCCGGCCATCTTGCAGCAGGCACCAGTCAGCAATACGCAATCTGATGTGCCTTTGATCGAAGAACCTGCGGTAGCCCCAGGCAACCAAGATGATGTGCCTGGTCTGCCCGGTTCCGGCAATTAAACTGGCAGGAATCAGAGTTTTAAATGCCGAAGTGGTGAAATTGGTAGACACGCTAGCTTGAGGGGTTAGTGACTTTACAGTCGTGCCGGTTCAAGTCCGGCCTTCGGCACCATCATTAAGACGGGAATTTCTCAGGGTTACCAGCACGCGCTCAGCAGATCGCGTGAAACCCGCGTAAATCCTTGACCTTAGCCCTACTGACTCTTTATAATCCGTGCCCCTTGTGTAGGTTGGCTGGCGTGATTCGAGTCGATTTATATTTTTAAAAACAAGGAGTTATGATTAACAGCCGGAGTCAGCTGTTTTTCGCAGGTGAGAACGGAAATTGTACTCTGAAGCAGGCTGAGTCGGAGTTGATAGACCAGGAATTATTGCGGGGTGGAGCAGTCTGGCAGCTCGTCGGGCTCATAACCCGAAGGTCGTAGGTTCAAATCCTGCCCCCGCTACCATTTTTGTTCCAAGCGCTGAGACTGGCCAGTCGAATATGGCCGCCTCGCAAGTGGCGAAGAGCAAACACATGCTTTATGGCCTGGCAATGTGCCGACCGTAAAGAAATTGAGAGTGGGCCTATGGCCCATTTTTTATATGCAGGCAATTTACACGGATAGCGCGCAAGCGGTGCTCAGTACAATAAAAATTTGAAGAATAGCATAGCGAAAATCGTGGAGTTAATCGAACCGACAGTCACGGCATTAGGCCTGGAACTGTGGGGAATCGAGCATCTCCAACAAGGCAAATACTCCTTGCTCAGGATATATATCGAACGCGAAGCAGGTGTCGCGATCGAGGATTGTGAACAAGTAAGCAAACAGGTAAGTGCACTGCTCGATGTAGAAGATCCAATTGCCGGCGAATATACGCTGGAAGTTTCTTCGCCCGGACTGGAGCGACCGCTGTTTTCTGCGAGGCAATTTTCGCAATATATCGGTAGTGAGGTGAAATTGCGTTTGCACAGTCCAGTTCAGGGCAGGCGCAAATTTAAAGGCAAGATTGTGGTCGTTGAAGGAGACAGTATTCGCTTGCAAGCGGATGGTGTTGACTACGATCTGAGCTTTTCTGATGTAGATAAGGCAAATATAGTTTTTTAGATTTTTTTACTCTGCGCTCTGGAGCAGTTTCCAGTAGTAAGCCTCGGGTAAGGTGACATAGTTATGATGAGCAAAGAAATATTAATGGTTGCTGATGCCGTCTCCAATGAGAAGGGTGTCTCACGTGGTGTTATTTTTGAAGCCATAGAATCGGCATTAGCCGCTGCTACCAAAAAACTTTATGACGATCAGGAAATCGAATGCCGTGTCGCAGTGAATCGTGACACCGGGGATTATGAAACTTTTCGTATATGGAATGTCGTTGCAGACGATGAATTTGTTGATGAGGCCTCGCAATTAACTCTCGAGCAGGCTCAAGAGAAAGATAATTCGCTCGGAGTTGGTGGTTCATGGGAGTTAAAAATCGACAACGTCGAGTTTGGTCGTATTGCAGCCCAAACAGCCAAGCAAGTCATCGTGCAAAAAGTACGAGAAGCCGAACGCGAGATCGTTATTTCCGAGTATAAAGATCGGATCGGTGAGTTGGTCGCTGGTACAGTGAAGAAGGTCACCAGAGATAGCATAATTATTGATCTTGGTAACAATGCAGAAGCGTTGCTGCCTCGTGACCAGATGATACCCAGAGAAACCTTTCGTGTGGGTGACCGTATGCGTGCATTGCTAATTGATGTGCGATCAGAGCAACGCGGTCCCCAGCTATTCCTGAGTCGCACATCTCCAGCCATGCTGATCGAGCTGTTCAAGATTGAAGTGCCGGAAATCGCCGAAGAAGTGATAGAAATCAAGGCCGCCGCCAGAGATCCAGGCTCGCGTGCCAAAATTGTTGTAAGTACCAATGACGGCCGCATCGATCCGGTAGGCGCCTGCGTCGGCATGCGCGGATCTCGGGTTCAGGTTGTATCCAATGAATTAGCCAATGAACGTATCGACATCA
This sequence comes from Gammaproteobacteria bacterium, assembly GCA_009692305.1. Taxonomy (GTDB): domain Bacteria; phylum Pseudomonadota; class Gammaproteobacteria; order Pseudomonadales; family Pseudohongiellaceae; genus UBA9145. The sequence goes on from SHZK01000003.1 coordinate 27,159, forward strand.
TTCTCTGGGACGACAACCCGGCGCAACTGGTAATCAACTCAATGTCACCAGCTGAAGTTGCATCCATCATCGTCGATGAAGACAGTCATACGATGGATATCGCCGTAGAAGAAGCCAACCTGGCCCAGGCCATTGGTCGTAACGGTCAGAACGTGCGTCTCTCCAGCGAATTGACTGGTTGGACCATAAATGTAATGAGCGAAGCAGATGCTGCTGAGAAGCAACAGCTGGAATCAAGCTCCTTCATTGAAATATTTATGCAGAAGCTGGATATCGAAGAAGATGTAGCTGATGTACTGGTGCAGGAAGGTTTCACATCGCTGGAAGAACTTGCCTATGTGCCATTGGATGAGATTCTGGCCATTGAAGGGTTCGATGAAGAAATCGCCAACGAATTACGCAACCGGGCGAAGGATGCGTTATTGATTCAGGCTATTGCATCAGAGGAAGACCTTTCTTCTGCCAACATCGCCGATGACCTGCTGGGCATGGAGGGGATGGATGACAAACTTGCGTTGCAACTCGCCAAGAAGGGAATTCTCAGCATGGAAGACCTTGCTGAACAAGCAGTAGATGAGTTGATGGATATTGAAAACATGGACGAAGAGCGTGCAGGCAAGCTGATCATGACAGCGCGAGCGCCTTGGTTTGAATAAAGCAGCTTGAGTAAAGCAGTCTATGTAAAGTTATTTGAAAAAAAGCGGTTTGAGTAAGAAAGTAAAACGCGTTAGCGGATGGGAGCAATTGAATGGCAGATGTAACTATTAGTGAGTTAGCCGAAGTAGTTGGAGTTTCGGTGGACAAGCTGCTGTCTCAGATTAAGGAGGCAGGTTTGCCTCACACCAAAGCTAAAGATGCTATTTCTAACGAAGACAAGAACACATTGTTGGTCTTTCTGCGTCGCAGTCATGGAGATCGCGATGCGGTGGATTCGGCTCCGCGAAAAATTACCCTCAAGCGAAAAACCATTGCAACTCTGAAGTCAGCCTCATCTCACGGACGCGGCAAAACCGTAAACGTTGAAGTCAGGAAGAAGCGCACCTACGTCAAACGCAGCACAATTGTTGATGACGACTCAGTTAACGTCGATAGCCATGTCAAGCTAGAACCGACTGCAGCTGAAGTAGCGGCTACGGAACGCGCTGCGGAGACGTCTCAATCTGCTGTTGCAGCGGCGGCAGTAAAAGTAAGCAAAGTTGATGCTGTCGGCGCCACGCCTGCCGCAGTAACAACGGGCACTGCTACTGCGGAAGTTATTGCACTAGTCGTCGATCCAAGTCGTGCCGACAAGCCGGGCGCCAAGCGCAAAGGGCTGATTAAAAAGGGTGCAGACGATCCTGAAGAAGAAAAGAAAGGCCATCTCAAAAACAAGGCCAAGGCTAGCAAGCGCCAGGCGAAAAATATCAGTGTCACTGATGATTTCGTACTTGAAGGTGATGACGATGAAGCTGGCGGTAGACGCCGTGGTGGTCGTAAGGGCAAGGGCAAACTGGCTTCACAACAGCATGCATTCGAAAAGCCCACTGAATTTATTGTTCGGGATATCAAGATTGGCGAAGCCAATACGGTTTCCAATTTGGCCCAGCAGATGTCTGTCAAATCCGCAGATGTAGTCAAGGTTTTATTCAAAATGGGTGTCATGGCAACCATTAACCAGGTGCTTGATCAAGACACTTCAGAACTACTGATTGCAGAGATGGGTCATGTTCCAAAATTCGTGTCTGAAGATGCGATTGAGGAAAAATTGGCGGAGTCACTGGCAGCGGAAGTGGGTAAGGTAGAAGTTAGCCGCGCACCCGTAGTAACAGTTATGGGCCATGTTGACCATGGCAAAACATCACTCTTGGACTACATCCGCAAATCACAAGTTGCCTCGCATGAGGCTGGTGGTATTACCCAGCATATTGGCGCGTATCACGTAACCACTGATCACGGCATGATCAGCTTTCTCGACACACCAGGCCATGCGGCATTCTCAGCAATGCGCTCACGTGGAGCGAAGGCCACCGATGTGATTGTGCTCGTCGTCGCAGCTGATGATGGCGTCAAACCGCAGACAGAAGAAGCGGTGCAGCATGCGAAGGCAGCTGGAGTGCCAGTGGTTGTTGCAATCAACAAGATTGATAAAGCCGGTGTGGATATTGATCGCATCAAAAATGAACTGTCCGCTTTAGGCGTGGCGCCGGATGATTGGGGTGGCGATACCCAATACGTCAAAGTGTCTGCGCACACCGGTGAAGGCGTAGATCAATTGTTGGAAGCGATTCTGCTACAGGCAGAATTGCTCGAGCTCAAGGCCTACACCGACGTACCAGGACAAGGCGTAGTAATTGAATCGCGCCTAGATAAGGGCTGTGGCCCGGTTGCGACAGTGTTGGTACAGAACGGTACTTTGAACACTGGCGACATCGTTCTCGCTGGACATGAGTTTGGCAAAGTCAGGGCTTTGATTGACGAGCAGGGCAAAAATGTCAAGTCTGCCGGGCCGTCTATTCCGGTAGAAATACTGGGTTTGAATGCGGTGCCGGAAGCTGGCGATGAATTTGTAGTTGTAACGGATGAGAAGAAAGCGCGAGAAGTCGCCCAGTTCCGCCGCACACGCCACAAAGACTCAATGCAAGCCAAGCAACAAACCAATCTCGTGGAAAACATGTTCGCCGGTATCGGCAGAAAGAATCTCAAGATATTTAATGTCATTGTGAAGACTGACGTACGCGGGTCGCTGGAAGCCATTATCGGCTCCTTGCATAAACTCAACCACGAAGAAGTTGAAGTCAATGTGGTCAGTTCCGGTGTCGGTGGAATTTCCGAAACTGACGCGCATTTAGCGGCCACATCCAAGGCAATGATTATCGGTTTTAACGTAAGGGCAGATAAATCAGCACGGGAAATCGTTGAAAACGAAGGCTTGCAGCTACGCTACTACAATGTAATTTACGATGTGGTCGACGATGCCAAGGCAATCATGGGTGGGATGTTGTCACCAGAAATTCGCGAGGAAATCGTCGGAGTTGCTGAGGTGCGTGATGTATTCAATTCGCCCAAGTACGGCCTCATCGCCGGCAGCATGGTGATTGAAGGCACAGTCTATCGCAGCAAGCCGATTCGAGTATTGCGCGACAATGTGGTGATCTATGAGGGCGAACTGGAATCACTGCGTCGCTTCAAGGATGATGCTAATGAAGTTCGCAATGGTATGGAATGTGGTATCGGTGTGCGCAATTACACGGATGTGAAAATCGGCGACAAGATTGAAGTTTACGAGACCACGGAAGTTGCGCGCAGTCTCTAAGAGATAAGTGCAGGAAATTAATTAGTGCCAGAATTGTCCGCCAGAAAACAACGAGTAGCCGATCAGATTCAGTGTGAATTGGCGACTTTGATTCAAATGGAAGTGAATGATCCCCGTGTCGGCATGGTGTCGGTAACAGGGGTCGAAGTGAGTCGTGATCTGGCGCATGCAAAAGTGTTTGTGACAGTGTTGAATACGCTTGGTGCCGATGGCGATGTGAATCAGGCAACTTTGTCTGATCCGGGCGCTCTGGATCAATTGGAAGTGCAACAGAACATAAAAGCGTTGAACAAGGCCGCAGGATATTTACGTATCCTGTTGGCAAAACGGTTGAATCTTCGCTCAGTACCGAAACTGCAGTTTCATTACGATGCCAGTATTCGGCGCGGCCAACAGCTCTCGAGTTTGATTGATAGCGCGCTGGCAGCTGATCGGGAACAACACGTTGAGAAAGACACCGACTAGGTCTGCAACCATGCCTGCAATATCGGTGAGCAAACCAATAACAGGCAATAGTCATAGTTAGTGCGCAACATAAAGATCGTGATCACTCCTGGAGGGGCCTGGGTTGGAACAGCAGCGGCGCCGCAAAGGCAGGAATGTGAATGGGATCGTAGTGCTGGATAAGGAGCAAGGCCTCAGCTCCAACGCCGCACTGCAGCAAGTTAAACGTCTGTACGAGGCGAACAAGGCTGGCCATACTGGCAGTCTCGATCCACTGGCTACCGGGGTGCTGCCCCTGTGTCTTGGTGAGGCCACCAAAGTGTCACAGTTCTTGCTGGATTCAGACAAGAAATACCGGGCTCGCATCAAGCTCGGTGAGCGCACAGATACTGGTGACAGTGCCGGTGTCGTGATTGAGCGTAGCGACGATTTTTCCGTCAGTCGCAAAATGATCGAGCAGGCGCTGCAGCAGTTTAAGGGCGCGATTGCCCAGGTGCCGCCCATGTATTCGGCGCTGAAGGTGAATGGAGTGCCGCTGTACAAAATGGCGCGCAAAGGCACAGTAATTGAACGCCAGCCGCGCCAGATAACGATATACAGTATCGAACTGACGAGCTTTGAGGATTCCGAGCTTGAAGTCGAAATAGCCTGCAGCAAAGGTACCTATATTCGTACCATTGCGGATGATCTGGGTCAGGCATTGGGTTGTGGCGCACATATCGTCGCATTGCGTCGCACTCAGGCAGGAGTATTTACCGAACAGGATTGCGTAAGCAGGCAATACCTGGAAAGCGAAAAAGAACAGGCAGGGCTGGAAAGAATTGACCAGTTCTTGATACCGATGGATGAAGCCATTGGTGATCTGCCGATAGTAGTTTTGCCAAGTGTTACCGCGGCCTTCATCAAGAATGGTCAACCGGTACTGGTAAGACACCTGCCCGAGGAAGGTTTGGTCAGGTTGTATGAAGAAGAGCAATTTATTGGCATCGGTTGTATAAATGACGATGGCATGGTTGCTCCAAGGCGATTGATCGCAACCTGAGTTTGAGTGTCAAACGCTCTGCTCAGGCGACAATTGTATTTTTAATTAAATGGAAAGTATCAGATAACTATCAATATGCGTGGTTATTCTGATTGCAAATGGAAGTGGCTGTCTCGCTGTTGGTTCATAGATCACTACTGGAACAACCAGTAGTGTAACAAATAGAACAACGCGAATTAACTTAACCGCATATTATGGAGAATGAAAATGGCTTTATCAGCTGCACAGAAAGAAGCGATCATTAAAGATTATGCACAGGCAAAGGGAGACACTGGCTCACCTGAAGTTCAGGTCGCTTTGCTGAGCGCAAACATTAATGAGTTACAAGCACACTTCAAGGCACACGTTCACGACCACCACTCACGTCGTGGTTTGATTCGCATGGTTAACAGCCGCAGAAAATTGCTGGACTATCTCAAGCGAAAGAACAATGAACGTTATTCAACATTGATCAAGCGACTCGAATTGCGTCGTTAATCAAACGCAGAAGTATCACAATCACGGATTAACTAGCTCAGAGCCTGATGAGTTGGCTTTGAGTTTTTTAAGAGAATAGGAAAAATTATGTTTAATCCAATCAGAAAGACGTTTCAATACGGCAAGCAAACAGTCACATTAGAAACTGGAAAAATCGCCAGACAAGCAACTGGCGCTGTTATGGTAACAATGGGTAATACCCAGGTGCTGGCTACTGTTGTAGGTCGCAAGCAGGCCAATCCCGGGCAGGACTTCTTCCCGCTTACGGTCAACTATCAGGAAAAAACCTACGCCATCGGTAAAATTCCAGGCGGATTCTTCAAGCGAGAAGGTCGTCCTTCCGAGAAAGAAACACTGACCTCGCGCTTGATCGACCGGCCCTTGCGTCCGCTGTTTCCCAAAGGATTCATGAACGAAGTGCAGGTGGTCTGCACTGTCGTATCAGCAATCAAAGATGAAGATGCTGATATCGCGGCACTGATTGGCGCCTCTGCGGCGCTGGCTATCTCCGGAATTCCATTTGCCGAGCCAATCGCCGCCGCCCGTATCGGATATGACGCGGAAGCTGGTTACGTTCTGAATCCAAACAACACTCAATTGGCAACTTCTTTGCTGGACATGGTTGTAGCCGGCACAAGTTCAGCCGTGCTGATGGTAGAGTCAGAAGCGAAACAACTTACCGAAGACCAAATGTTAGGTGCAGTGCTTTATGGGCATGATGCAATGCAGGTGGTAATAACTGCGATAAAAGAACTGGTCGCAGAAGCCGGCAAACCTGCCTGGGTGTGGATTCCGGCGGTGGAGAATGCAGCATTGAAGGCCACCATGGCAGAGAAATTTTCTGCGGACGTAACAGCTGCATATCAGATCTCTGACAAAATGGCACGACACGACGCAATTGGTGTCTTGCAGGCACAGGCTGTTGCTGAGTTTGTGAACGAAGTCGCTGGCGGTAGTGAAGCAGAAGTCAAGAATGCTTTCTCCAAGCTGGAAAAGAGTACCGTGAGGCATCGCATTCTGGACGGCGCTCCACGCATCGATGGTCGCGATACCAAGACAGTAAGAGCTATCGAAGTGGAAACTGGCGTGCTGCCCAAGGCGCATGGCTCAGCTCTGTTCACACGCGGTGAGACTCAGGCGTTGGTGGTAGTAACCCTTGGCGCGCTGCGCGATTCACAAATCATCGAAGACTTGAGCGGCTCCAGAAAAGATCCGTTCATGCTGCATTACAACTTCCCGCCATTCTCTGTTGGCGAAACTGGCTTCATGAGTGGTCCGAAGCGCCGCGAAATTGGTCATGGTCGCTTGGCACGACGCGGTGTTGCAGCGGTTCTGCCGAAAGAAGATGAATTCCCCTATGCGATTCGTGTGGTATCCGAAATTACTGAATCCAACGGTTCCAGTTCAATGGCGAGTGTTTGCGGAAGCAGCCTTGCGTTGATGGATGCAGGCGTGCCAATCACTGCCCCGGTGGCAGGTATCGCCATGGGATTGATCAAGGAAGGCGATCGGTTTGCCGTCCTCACCGACATTCTGGGTGACGAAGACCACCTTGGAGACATGGATTTCAAAGTGGCCGGTACTGCCGCTGGTGTAACGGCCTTGCAGATGGATATCAAGATTCAAGGCATCACCGAAGAAATTATGGAAATTGCCCTGCAGCAGGCCAATATTGCCCGCCTGCATATACTGGGTGAGATGAATCGCGTAATTGCAAAATCAAGAGATTCAGTCTCCGAGAATGCACCAGCCATGGCCATGCTCAAGATTGATCCAGACAAGATTCGTGACGTAATCGGCAAAGGTGGTGCGGTCATTCGCGGCATTACCGAAGCGACTGGCGCATCGATTGATATCGACGACGCTGGCAACGTGCGTATCTATGGCGAAGACGCTACTTCACGTGACGCGGCTCTGGATATGGTCAATGCCATCACTGCGGAAGCCGAAGTTGGGCGACTCTACATGGGCAAAGTTGCTCGTATCGTTGACTTCGGTGCGTTTGTGACAATTATCCCTGGCAAAGATGGTCTTGTGCACATTTCCCAGATCGCTGCAGAGCGAGTGGAGAATGTGAATGAGTATCTCAAGGAAGGTCAGGAAGTACTGGTCAAGGTAACTGATCTGGATGCTCGTGGCAGAATCAAGCTAAGCATCAAGGAAATTACTGAAGAAGAAAAAGCTGACTTCGTGGCGTAGTCCCGATAGATCCAGCTTTTAACTAAGCCCAAAAAGCCCGGCGCGATGAGAAATCACTGCGCCGGGCTTTCTGCTTTTGCGCTAGCCAAGCAGTTATGTTGTCAAGTTAGTGGTATTTTTTGTCATTCTAGCTCTCCAATATCAATTTCTGATCTTGGAAATCCATGTAAATCGGGGTCCCGTTCAGACCAGTGCCACATGTAGCACATAGTTGTTTGCCTTTGCGCCAAGCTCAGCATTTTTTGACTAAATTTCAGCATCCAGCAGAAAAAGTTCAAAATAGCGCAGACACCATGCCTGGCTTTTGGATCAATTCGAGCGCTGATACAGGTCTGGTCAGGCTCAAAACAAGACATGCTACCCAATTGGAATTCTGTAATAATACGACCCGATATGACCACTGCTGCAGAGGGGATTATTGTGTATACAACAAAAACTCAGATACTTAAAGGCGCTGCAATCGGACTGGGCAATTTCGCACTGCTCGCAATGCTAGGCGGGTTCGCGCCCCTCGCCTTGGCGCAGTCGGCAGAAATCACTTTTCACAAAGACATCGAGCCAATTCTGCAGCGTAGTTGCCAGAACTGTCACCGGGAAGGTGGGGTTGCTCCGATGCCGTTGGTGACCTTTGACCAGGTTGCTCCATTTGCAGGTCTGATTGAATACAAGACTGGCCTTAGAGATCGGGCTGGAGCCATGCCACCCTGGTACATGGAAAAAGATATTGGTATCCAGGATTACAAAAACGACCCGTCACTCAGTGATGCGGAATTAGCGGCTATCTCAACCTGGGCACGCAGTGGCACACCCAAAGGCGACGTAGCCGATGCGCCAGCTGCGCGCGTGTTCAATGACAGCGTCAAATGGACGGCGGGTGAGCCTGACGTCATCGTCAAGACCAATTCAGTGACTAAACTCGCTGGCACACCTGATTGGTGGGGCGAGATCGATCGCGTACTCATTCCATTGGAAGAAGATCGCTACGTGAAGTCAGTTGAAATCATCGAAGTCAATGATGTGGATAATAGTGCCGGTACCGGACGCGCTACCGTGGGTGGCCGTTTTATATTCCATCACATGATCTGGAGCACTGCGCAGCTGGATGAGAATGGTGAGCGCGTAGAAGATACAGTCACTGGCTGGCCAGTGCACGAAGTTGGCCGCAATGCAGACATCTTCGATCCAGATGGCGGCCGATTACTGCATGCCAACAGTTATGTGGTATCTGATTCCGTGCATATGCATTCCAATGGCAAGGACACCGAAGGACATCTGGAAATAGGCTTCCGTCTGCATCCTAAGGGTTATGAGCCGAAATATGAACGCGCCACACTTGGTCTGGGCAATGGTGTCGATATCAGCATCGCCGGCAATGAAGACCATCAGGAATTGCACGCCTATACAGTGCTGAATGACCACACCAAGATCATCACCTTCGAACCCCACCTGCACGCCCCTGGTGAACGTATGTGCCTGGAAGCGATCTGGGGGTATACAGTTGAAACTCTGTCCTGTGTGGGCTATGACCACAACTGGGTGCGAGGCTATGCTTATGGTGACGATGCTGCACCACTGTTACCGAAGGGCACTATCCTGCATATCGTTGGTTACATGAACAACACAGAAACCAATCCAAACGTGCCTGATCCCAGAAACTGGCAGGGTTCAGGTAATCGCTCAGTTACCAACATGTTCATCGACCTCGGCATGCGGGTAAAAATGTCGGAAGAACAATTTTTCGAAGAAATGCAAAATCGCCGCCAGGTGTTAGGCCTTGGCCCCAATGACCACGTCATTGGTTGCCCATTGTGTCTGGCTCCGCTGGTGACTCCCGCTCAACCGGAAGAGACTGCCGCTACAGCAGAATCTGGCAATGAAGTCGCACTACAGGAGCAAAACTAGCAATGTTAAGCAATACCTTAAAAAGCCAGCGCAGCATCAGACAAGTCGCAGCTTTCATGGCTTTTACAGTTCTGATGACAACTGGCGCTTTTGCCGATACTTATCGCAAAGGCCAACATATTGAACCAGCCTTTGAAGGCTGGCGGCCGAACCCGGATGGCACATTCAATTTCATGTTTGGTTACATGAACGAGAATTGGGAAGAAGAACCTGATGTGCAAGTAGGCCCTGACAACGGGTTTTCTCCAGGTGACGCCGATCGCGGCCAACCAACGCATTTCCTGCCGCGGCGCAATCGCTTCACTTTCGAAGTTACTGTACCTGCTGACTGGGGTGATCGTGAGCTGGTGTGGACTTTGAAAGTGAACGGCGTGGAACGCAAAGCCTATGCCACGCTGAAAGAAGACTATCTGGTAGATAATATGGTGATCGCTTCTGAAACTGGTTCCCTCGGTGCCGGTACCAGCAGTCCGGAATCACGGGCCAATATTCCGCCGGTGGTTGCCGTACAAGGTGATAGCCTGCGCTCCGTGCGCGTTGGTGAGCCACTCAGCCTGCGTACGCTGGTAACCGATGATGGTTTGCCTACGCCGAGTGATCCGGTCGCAGAAGCACGGCGCTTTGCCGAGTTTGCTGGCGGCGCATTGGCAGCGGCCTTTATTACTCCTGAGGCAATTGCGAAGCGTCGGCTGATGACTCCTCCTATCAGGGTTACCGTAGGCAAGACCAATGGCCTGTTCCTGTCCTGGAACGTCTATCGTGGTCCTGGCCAGGTAACATTCAATCCACAACAAGCAAAGCCATGGGAAGATACCCGCGCTGGTGCCAATTCACCGTGGGGAGCCTTGTGGTTACCACCGGCCAAGCTGGCTGATGGCATGCATGAAGTGCAGGTCACTTTCGATAAACCCGGTACCTATGTGCTGTGGGGCAGAGCAGATGATGGCGGCCTCTATCACGATGGTTATATCACCGTGAATGTAACTGAATAAGGTTTTTAGAAAATCTCAGTCTAGAAAGGGCGGCTCTACCGCCCTTTTTTTTCGCCTACTTTCGGTAACTACATATGCAATGGTAGCTGTAAATCGTGGCAGTATCTGCTTTCGGGTGGCTGGCCGCCCTGGATACATATTGGAACGTGATTGCGATGTGCTAGTATGAAATCAATCGCTCTCAACAAGTGCACTATCCATGTCAGCCCCAGCAATTATAATTAAAACAATACAGAGGATCATCCAATGAAATTTCCCTCTAGAATAATTCTGGCTTTTTTCAGCTTATTACCCGTGACCAGCTTCGCCCAGCAGGCGGAAACGTACGACTACTGGGCGCCCCAACGGGAGTTGGTGCAACGCGGCATGCAGGCAGTATTTATGTGCAATGGCATCTTCACTGGCAAGCGGACGCTGGAGCAGGTGTTCGCACAAGAGCTGGCTTACCTGAATGATCCCATTGGCACTCCCGCCGGTGGCGGCTATACGGTAGACCGGGAATTGCGCATGGTAGAAGTTGGAACTGCCGGCGCCGTGCCAGTGATGCGTGCCGTTTTTCGTGAAGGAATTGGCTGCGTTATTATGGCGCCGGACCAGACCATAGCAGATATCAACAGATTGCCCGAACTGACCTTACCATTGCCACCGGGCGATGCGGCGCAGATTCCCTGGCCGAATGGCGACCTGATCGAGAACAGTGATTTACCTGCAAACATTGACGCTGCTGCATTGCAAGCGGCTTCAGATTGGGCCTTCAATCGTGCATCACCGGAACAAGTCACGCTGAGTCTGATCGTTGTCTACAAGGGAGAGATCATTCACGAGCGCTATGCCCCCGGTATCGATATGACCACGCGTACTCGCACCTGGTCGACTGCCAAGAGTATCGCAGCGACCCTGATAGGCATGCTGGTGGATCAGGGCAGGATGTCACTGGATGCGCCACTTGGGTTCGACTGGTTGCCCGCGAACAGTTCGCCTGAAACAGATCCGCGCAACGAGATTACGCTGCGGCATGTGCTGAACATGTCCAGTGGTCTGCAAACTATCGATAATCGCGGCATGGAGTATGCCACTGGTTCAGGCTTGTCCTACTGGGCTGGCGCGAGCTCCGTAGCCGGTGCGCGCAGTCGCGCTCTTACCCGAGAGCCTGGTACTTATTGGGACTATGAGAACTACGACACACTGCTTGGTGTCTACGCCATGAAACAAGCGTTAGGCGGCGAGAAGGCCTATGCGGAATTTCCGCGCAAGGCGTTGATGGATAAAATTGGCATGCGTAATACGCTGGTGAGTGCTGATCGCTTCGGCGACTTCATTCTCAGCAGTCAGGTGTACACCAATGCAAGAGATCTGGCGCGGTTTGGCTTGCTCTATCTGAACAATGGTATCTGGGATGGTGAGCGTCTGATTTCTGAGGAGTGGATTGATTTCTCCCGCACTCCTGCGCCGGCGACGGTGGGTAATGGCGGTCAATATGGGGGTCAGTGGTGGCTGGTGCCGGAAGGGCGCACTGATGTGCCGACTGATGCCTACTCTACCAATGGCAATCGCGGTCAGTATACGGTGGTGGTGCCATCCCATGATGTGGTGATTGTGCGGCGCGGGCTTGATTACGGAAAGCAGGGGTTTAGTCAGTGGGACTTGACTCGAGAAGTTCTCAAGGCAGTCAACTAAGGTCACGGGACTTCTGCAATTCAAAGTTAGACGTAAATTAAGTTCACGTGGCTTCGATCGGCGCCGAGAGACAGACTGTGGTTCTGCTGCAGACTGCACCGCTCCGCGGTGCCTGCCTCCACGAAAAAGCCCTGTAAAGCGGTCTTTTTCGCTCCGTCAGCGCAGTCTTTGATTGCAGCCAACCACAGCCTATCCCTCGGCGCCTTTGCGTAGTGCAAGATTCGATTTTTTTGTGTAATCTTCGGGATGTCGCGGGGGATTACATATTGCGTCTGTATTGGCCGCCGACTTCGAAGAAGGTGTCGGTGATTTGGCCGAGTGAGCAGAATCGGACGGCGTGCATTAGTTCGGCGAATACGTTTTCATTGTTTCTTGCTGACTGACGCAATCGTTCCAGCGCTACCCCACACTCGTTTTGGTGTTTGTGTTTAAATTCAGCCAGGCGCTTGAGCTGGCTTTGTTTTTCGGCGTCTGTTGATCGCGCCAGTTTCAATTCAAACTTGGATTCCGGTGCGTCGCTCAGGAATGTATTCACGCCGACCAGTGGCAGGCTGCCATCGTGTTTGCGATGTTCGTAGTACATGGATTCGTCCTGGATCTTGCCGCGTTGGTAGCCGGTTTCCATCGCGCCCAACACGCCGCCGCGTTCGGAAATACTTTCGAATTCTTTTAGCACGGCTTCTTCTACCAGGTCGGTCAGCTCTTCAATGATGAAAGAGCCCTGATTGGAATTTTCATTCAGTACCAGACCCCATTCCTTGTTGATGATGAGCTGGATTGCCATCGCCCGTCGCACCGACTCTTCGGTGGGAGTGGTAATCGCCTCGTCGTAGGCATTCGTGTGCAGGCTATTGCAGTTGTCATATACGGCGATCAGGGCCTGCAGTGTGGTGCGGATATCATTGAATGACATCTCCTGCGCGTGCAGCGACCGACCCGAAGTCTGGATGTGGTATTTCAGTTTCTGACTGCGTTCATTCGCGCCGTAGCGGAAACGCATGGCGGTAGCCCAGATGCGACGTGCGACGCGTCCCAGCACCGTGTATTCAGGGTCCATGCCGTTGGAGAAGAAGAATGACAGGTTATGGGCGAAGTCATCTACCTGCATACCCCTCGAAAAATAGGCTTCGACAAAAGTGAAGCCGTTGGCGAGCGTGAAAGCGAGCTGAGAAAGTGGGTTCGCGCCTGCTTCTGCAATGTGATAGCCGGAAATGGACACCGAATAAAAATTGCGCACATTGTTTGCTGTGAAAAATTCCTGAATATCACCCATCACCTGCAGACTGAATTCGGTGGAAAAAATGCAGGTGTTCTGCCCCTGATCTTCTTTCAATATATCTGCTTGTACGGTGCCGCGCACATTCGCGAGTGCGTGCGCCTTGATCACTGCATACTCGGCCTCAGAAGGTGTAGCGCCGTTTGCGGCGACGTGCCGGTCAACCTGCTGATCAATTGCAGCATTCAGGTACATCGCGAGAATTGTCGGCGCCGGACCGTTTATCGTCATGGACACTGAAGTGGAGGGATCGCATAAATCAAACCCTGCGTAGAGTTCCTTCATGTCATCCAGGGTCGCAATGGAAACACCAGAATTGCCAACCTTGCCATAAATGTCAGGACGTTCCGATGGATCGAAGCCATACAGGGTCACCGAATCGAATGCGGTGGATAGTCGCTTCGCCGCGGAATGCTCGGACAATTGCTTGAAACGCCGGTTGGTGCGAAAGGCGTCGCCCTCGCCAGCGAACATGCGTGTCGGGTCTTCCGTTTCGCGCTTGAACTGGAATACTCCGGCGGTGAAAGGAAATCTGCCAGGCACGTTTTCGCGCAACAACCATTTCAGTTGTTCGCCATGATCCTCGAATCGCGGCAGTGCCACGCGCGGTATCTTCGTGCCAGACAGTGAGGTGCGCGTGAGGGCAGTGCGTATCTCACGATTGCGTACTTTTACTACGTATTCATCGCCGCGGTAGTCGGCTTGCAATTTTGGCCAGGTTTCCAGCAGACGGCGTGCGCGTGGGTCCAGCGCCTTGGATTTTGCAGAAATAAGTGGATCGAGATTCGCGCTATCAACGCTCGCTGCCTCCAGCATGGACTTGCTGGCCTGCAGTTGTTGCAGCTCCCGTGCGACCTGCGCCTGCTCGAACACTTGCGCATGGTAAGCGCGCACGCTCGCGGCAATTTCGGCGAGGTAGCGCTGCTGTTGCGCCGGAATAATCAAGGTGCGCTGGCTGGAGACCTTGGTGGTAACGCGCGCCAACTTTGCCTTGAATGTGGGCAAGCCGTGCTGCTGCAGTTCGGTGACTAATGCCTGATACAAGGCGGTAATGCCATCGTCATTGAATTTCGAGGCGATGGTGCCGAACACAGGCATATCACCGGGGGCGCTGCTGAACGCGGCGCGATTGCGCTGCACCTGTTTACACACATCCCGCAGTGCATCCTCGCTGCCCTTGCGGTCAAACTTGTTGATCGCGAATAGGTCGGCATAATCCAGCATGTCGATTTTTTCCAGCTGACTGGCGGCACCAAATTCCGGAGTCATCACATAAAGTGAGGTGTCAACATAGGGCACGATGCCGGCGTCACCCTGTCCGATGCCGGGGGTCTCCACAATGATCAGATCGAAACCGGAGACGCGCAACGCATCCAGTATCTCGCGCAGACGCAGCGGAATTTCGATGGTAGCGTCACGTGTGGCCAGTGAGCGCATGAATATGTGCGGGTGACTGATGGCATTCATGCGGATGCGGTCGCCCAGTAAGGCGCCACCTGTCTTTTTTCGGGTTGGATCGATGGCGAGTACCGCGATCTTGAGCGCATCGCCGCTGTCTTGCCGGAAGCGGCGGATAATCTCATCCGTAGTTGAAGACTTGCCGGCGCCGCCGGTGCCAGTAATGCCCAGCACGGGAGTCTTGCTCGATTTTGCAGCGCTCGTTGCCAACTGTTCCAGATCGGCAGTTGCATAGAGCTCGTTTTCGAGAGCGGTAATGACACGGGTCAGCACCAGGCGATCGCCGGCCTTCAGTTGCTGCAATTGCGGCGGCGCGGGACGCTGCGGACCCTGCAAGCAACGGGCGAGCATGTCATCAATCATGCCTTGCAAGCCAATGGCCTGGCCGTCAGCGGGGGAATACAAACGCGTCACGCCGTACTGATGTAACTCCTCCAGCTCCGCCGGAATGATTACGCCGCCACCACCGCCGAAGATCTTGATATGTGAGGCACCCAGCTCTTGCAGCTTGTCGACAAGGTATTTGAAATATTCGATATGGCCGCCCTGATAGGAACTGATCGCGATGGCATCCACATCTTCCTGGATTGCCGCCTCGACGATTTCCTGCACAGAACGATTGTGAGCAAGATGTATGACTTCCACGCCGCTCGCTTGCAGGATGCGACGCATGATATTGATAGCAGCATCATGTCCATCAAACAGGCTGGCCGCAGTCACGAAGCGCAGCCAGCGCCGGGGCCGCGCAGCCATGTTGCTGATTGTTGGAGTTATTTCGGGGAAATTGACAATGCTCATCGCTGCTAGTGTAGCCTAATACCGGGATCAGGGCACTTCGGTGTTGCAGCGGGCACAATATTAATCCGGTTGTTACTGAACAGGATGTTTGTGCAAGAACTCGATGATGGCTGCTGCGGTCGCCTGCGGTTGCTCCATGCCCATTAGATGGCCTGCATTCTCAAGGTTAACGAGCGTAATGCGATCACCGAACTCGGCCTGCATTTGGATGCCGTTCGCGGGAGGCGCAGTCTTGTCATCAAGTCCCTGTACGATGAGCATTGGACCATTGCCTCCAGCCCACCATTCCTGCAGTGGCGTGTCGCGATTGGCCCGAGTCTGTGACGCCCGTGCTGCATTCCAGTATTGCAGGGTGCTGACAAATTCCTCTATTACCGAATCAGGAGTAGCGTCTGAGAACAGCGTGCGCCGGGCGAGACGAACTTTTTCAGCCACCGGCAATGCTGCATTGCCGAGTAATTCTCCCAGTTCGCCGGGTTCGGTGAGTGGCTCAGCCAATCCGCCAGCAGCGATTAATGTGATACTTGCCACTCTATCCGGAAAATCTGTTGCGACCACACGGGAAGTGCGATTGCCCAGCGCCCAGCCGATCAGGTGCGCCTTGGGAATGCCCAGGCTATCGATGATCGCCACAACATCCGCTGCGTAATCGTGCAGAGTCAGGTTTTCCAGACTGCCGGTGCTGCCCATAATTCCGCGCTGATTCACGGCAATCATGCGATAGCCGGCCGCTGCCAGCGCCGGACCGATATCACGATAGCGAGTGACGTCGCCGCCGGAGCCGGGCAGGGCAATAATGGTTTCACGCTCGCCATTGTCGCCCCACACCAGAGTATTGAGTTGGGCATGACCTATATCGAAAACGTGGGCAACAGGTTCGTCCGCGCTTGCAGCTGATACCGAGAGATGCAAGATAATTAGTAGTGCCGCGCGAGCGGACCATTGCTGCAGACCAGCAGTGAGCAAATGATTCATGGCAGAATCCAATATAAAAATAGCTGAGGATTTAGATGGTAAACCCTCTGACCTTGGGAGAGCGACTGGTTTTTATCAAAAATTCCTGGTTCCCGGATTACCACTTGTTACTCGTGTGTTGCGGCGGCTGGAAGCTTACCCATGGGAGGCACCGGCTGGCCGCCATTACCTTTGTCCTTAGGTGATTGCCTGAATTCAGAACAGGTGGTTTGCGTAAGCAAACTCTAATCCCACCAGCAAGCTGACCAGAGCCAATTTAATAATGAACAGATATAGCTGCGTCTGGGGCGGAAGGCGGCTTAAAAATCTTTGCACGGGCAAATACAAATTGTTGTAGCGATGCATTTTCATGTTGACCCTCATTTCAGAACTGGATTGCGCAAACGTGGAGCAATTCTATTCAGCATGAGCTCAGCGCGCAGCAACATTTCAGTCAATGCAGGTGCGGACTCGGTAAATGACGCGGACAGCGCCAAATTTATGCGCGGCGTCACTAGCCGGGGATAAGGCGCCATTAATCGAAATATTCATGAATCGTCAGTTGCTACCCTGTAGTCTGCGTACATCTGAACCAGAGGGTGATGCGTAATGGTGGACTTTAATAAAGACAACGGCAGAAAAACTGCGGCCTATGTCCTGATTGGTGTGGCGGCTTATATGGTGCTGGCCAATACCGGACTGTTGGACTGGATCGGCATCGGCGCGCTGGTGCGCTGGATGTTTCGGACCGCCTTTGACCTGTTGCCAGCCGCAATTCTTGTCATGGGAGTGCTCTGGATAGCTCGTTCGAAAGAAGGGGAGAAGCCTCTGGTCGCGTGGTTCATCACCATATTCGGCGGCATACTACTGGTCTCGCAGTTCGAGCTATTCGGTCTCTCATTCGGCGAAATGTTCCTGCCCATGTGGCTCGTTATCATCGCCTTCATGATCATGAATCCGCGCAATTTGCTGCCACGCCGGTTGAATATGCAGAACGATGAGTTGGCTGAGGATACTGGCACGATCCAATTGGTCGCCTTTATGGGTGGTGGCGAACTGGATTACACCTCGCGCAATCTGAAGGGCGGCGACATCGCATCAATTTGGGGTGGCTACCAGATCGATTTCTCTAATGCTGACATGGAAGGCGATTCCATGAGGCTGAACCTGTTCTGCATCATGGGCGGCGTCGAAATTACCATTCCCTCGAATTGGGAAGTGGAGAAGCGTGATGCCATCTGCATCATGGGAGGGTTCGCCAACAAGACGAAATGCCTCGCAGAAGAACTGGATTTACCGCGCAAGAAATTGATCATTTCCGGCTTCGCTTTGATGGGCGGCGGCGAAGTGAAGAATTAGGTCATCATCTTTCGACGCGCCGGGTAATTTTCCGTCATGCATCCATTCTTTAATACCATCAATCGGATACTGGTACTGTTGGCAGGGTGGTTATTGCTAACAGTCAGCATCTGTGGGCTTATCAGCGTCACCTATGCTGCGACAATGTCCAATACGTTATTGCTGTTTACGCCCCTGTACCTGCTGTGCCTGATTCTGAATTTGCCGAATTACTATATCTGCCGGGGCTTGCCACTCGGGCAGACGCCTTGGTTGATGTTGTTAGGCAGTCAGGCATTAACGCTGTTCGCGATTGCTGGATTCTGGTCACTGGTTGGTACGGGTTACAGCGTCTATCTGGATGATATTCTGGTCCCGCCACGATTCAACGCATTGTTCGAGACCAGTCGGCCGATGAATCTCGCAATCGTGGTAATCCAGTATGAAATCATTATTCTCGTGCATTACCTGTTCTTCGCGATCGGAAGATCCCGCGATCTGGAGCAGGCCGCCCTCCAGCAGAAATTATTGATCAGCGAGGCGGAACTGCAAACTCTCAAGGCGACCGTACATCCACACTTTCTGTTCAATGCACTGAACACGCTCGCCAATATTTCCCTTTCATCTCCGGAGCAGGCCCATCGCTTCTGTTTGCTAATCGCCGACTTCCTGCGTTACAGCGTGGCGTATAGCAAGAAACCGGCAGTAACCCTGAATGATGAACTGGAACATGTGCAGAACTATCTTGGCATTGAGCGCGAGCGTTTCGGTAATCGACTCCAAACCAGATTCACAATTGACGATGGGCTGCGCGAAACAAGTGTGCCTCCGCTGATTCTTTTTCCGGTGGTGGAAAATGCCATCAAGCACGGTATCGACAGTTGTCTCGAAGGCGGCACACTCGAAATGCTGGTGCGAGCGAAGGATAGTATGGTCATTATCGAAGTCACCAATCCAGTCGATGAGCTGGGCCGCAAACAAAAAGGCACCGGCCATGGGCTGTCTTCGGTGGAGCGGCGCCTGCGCAACTTCTATCGTGAGAAGGCGCTATTAAAGACGTTCCGGGAAAAAGGCCAATTCAAAGTGCAGATTTATCTTCCGGTTTCCAACAAGCCGGCGGCGTAGCGCAATTTGCGCTTGAGAGAATGTCATGTGCCTGTCAAAGTAATCAAGCTGCGTAATTGGCATTTCCCCATGCACGCAACGCCAGCTGAATCGATAATCAATACCAGGTTGATAAAAGCTTGAATCAAGTCATGCTAGATAAAATCAGAACCATCATCGTCGACGATGAGCCCCACGCGCGGCAGGGGCTGCAAAACGCGCTCGCCAAATTTGATGAGCTGGAAATAGTCGCTGTCTGCGAGAATGGGATGCAGGCAGTGAAGGCAGTGCATGAGTTAAGCCCGCAGTTGCTGTTTCTGGATATACAGATGCCGAAGCTGGATGGTTTTGATGTGCTGGAATTACTGGGTGAGCAGACCCCGCTCGTCATCTTCGTCACGGGCTATGACGAGTATGCGGTAAAAGCCTTTGAGTCCAATGCGGTAGATTACCTGATGAAGCCGTTGGACCCGGAACGCCTGCGACAGGCTGTCAGCAAGATCACGGCTCGAGTTGCTTCCAATCAGCCCTCGCCAGTGCAGGCGCTGATGAAAGCACGGGGACGGGAACAAGTATCACAGCAACGTATACTCGTGCGTGATGGCAGCGATGTGCATGTGCTGGCTGTCGATAGCGTGTGTTATATCGAAGCCGCCGATGACTACGTCGCTATCCAGACCGAGACAGCTACCCACATCAAGCTGGATCGCCTCAATAGTCTGGAGGAGAAACTGGATGCAAGGCTGTTCTGCCGCATCCATCGCTCCTATCTGCTCAACGTCAACTTCCTGGCCCGCATCGAAACCGAGTCCAAGGACAGCAGGATCGCCATACTCACCAATGACAAGCAACTGCCCATCAGTCGCAGTGGCTACGGTAGTCTGAAAAAGCTATTGTAAGGCCTGACATAATCACACCAGCGCAGGTCATGCCGTTGCGAAGTTTCCACAAACACCCATTGCGATGCCTGTTTGCAGTCAGTCTGCTCGCTGTCATTGGTTGCAGCGCAGTCCCTGGCGCAATCACTTCCACCGAACGCACCATTATCGTGTTGTATACCAACGATGAGCACGGCTGGATGGAGGGCGTGACGCCAGGGCAGGGAGCCGCGAACCTGTACGACCTTTGGATAACGCAAGAAGGATATTATCCGGAAGGCCCGTTCCTCATACTCAGCGGCGGTGATAACTGGATGGGACCAGCCGTGTCTACTTCAGTCGAGGGTGAGAGCATGGTACAGGTGATGAATGCTATGCACTATGCCGCATCGGCAGTGGGCAATCACGAATTTGATTTCGGTCTTGATGTCATGCAGGAGCGCATCGCTGAAGCCGATTTTCCTTACCTCAGCGCCAACACTTTCCGGCGCGACACAAAACAAGTACCGACTGATCTCGGCATCGAACCATTTACAGTAGTCGACGTGCAGGGGCTGCGCATCGGCATCATCGGGTTGACCACAACATCAACGCCGCGAACTACCAACCCGACCAATGTTGAGTCTCTCGAATTCGGTGACTACGAACAGGCGCTGCGCGCCACGGTGCCGGTGGTAAGGTCCGCAGGCGTCGATCTGTTGTTTGTCATTGCCCATGTCTGCATGGAACCGATTCGACAGCTGGCCGCGCTGCTGGACGATCTGGAAATCCAGATGATGGGAGCAGGGCACTGCAATGAGCTGGCAGCGGAACAGATCAACGACACAGTCATTCTAGGTGGAGGTTCGCACCTCACGTCCTATGCCCGCGCATCATTTCAGTACGATCTCAATAACCGGCACTTGTCAGGCGTGGATTTTTCCGTACACCAGAATCAGGCTAGTGCTCTCGACCCAGATATTGCCGCAATCGTGCAATACTGGCAGCAACAGGCTGAAGCGGCCATGTCAGTCGTTATTGGTTTCAGTGCGATAGCAGTAGATCGACGCGATCCGTCGCTGCAGCAAACCTTCATCGATTCCTGGTTGCTCGCCGATGCCACTGCCGACGTGGCAATCAGCAATGGCGGCGGCATCCGGTCAGCGTTGCCCGCCGGACCGGTTACGGCAGGTTCTGTGTTTGGCATGCTGCCATTTGATAACACCATCATCGCCACCAGCCTCAGTGGTGCAACCCTCAAACAAGTGCTGGCAGCAGGCACCAGTCCGCAAGTGGCAGGGTTGCTACCAACGACAAACAATTGGGTCGAGAAGAAAACTGGCGCCGTGCTGGAAGACAAGAAACTGTACCGGGTGCTGGTGAACCGCTTCATGTACGCCGGTGGTGACAATTACGAGGGCATAGCCGCTGCCGACCCGGAAGGCTTCGACACTGGCATCAGTTATCGCCAGCCTTTTGTTGACTGGATCAAGGCCCAGAATTCGACAGCATCCAGCCCCCTGCAATTACAGTGAACGAAGCAAGCCGCACATCCACCAATTAAAACCTCCCAATTCCCGTTTGCTCGCAGGCTATAGGCTTATCCAGGTGAGTCTGTGGATGTCCAATTTGCAGGCTATAGGCTTATTCAGGTGAGTCTGTGGATGCCCAATTTGCACCCAATTTGCACCCACCAATTTCCACCTTTTGCCCTAGGGATTGGGTCCCAACTATTTAAACATAATTGTTGCAAATACGAACAATTCTCATTTATATTGCGTGCACAGATTAACGGGGCTTGGCAAAAGTTAATAGTGCCATCCAGCCCCCCTGGATTGACTGCGCACTATCGGAGTATATAGATGTACAAGTTTCGCAAGACGCGGCTGGCAAGCGGCATGAGCCTCGCTCTGCTGCTGCTTTCCTGGCAGGCGCTTGCTGCCCAACCGACACCGGGACTGGAAGAGTTTTTGATCATCGGCAGCCGCGAAAACGCGCGCCGACTGGCCGGCTCAGGGGCGGTGGTGCATTCCGAACAAATCCTCAACGAAGCGGCGACCGACATCAACCAGTTGCTCAAAACCCTGCCGGGCCTTTATATCCGTGAAGAAGATGGTCTCGGTCTGCGTCCCAATATCGGCATTCGAGGTGCGACGTCTGAACGCAGCAGCAAGATTACGCTGATGGAGGATGGGGTCATGATGGCACCTGCCCCTTACTCTGATCCTGCCGCATATTATTTCCCCACTGCCCAGAGACAGGCGGCAGTGGAAGTATTGAAAGGCGCACCCTTGTTGCGCTTCGGACCGCAGACCACCGGTGGCGTGATCAATCTGGTGTCCACTTTAATTCCAGAAACCAACGGCGGCAATTTGCGCGTGATGTCCGATGAACGCGGACTCGCTGACGTGCACGGCTGGTACGGTGGTCGCGGTGATCAATTCAGTTATCTGGTGGAAAGCGTGCAGCGTCACGGCGCCGGCTTCAAGAAAATTGATCGATCCGGTGACGAGGGTGGTATTGCTATAGAGGACTATGTGGTGAAACTCGGCTGGCAATCTGCCGGCCCGCGGGCACAGAGCCTGCAGTTAAAAATGCAATACTCGGAAGAAAACTCAGAAGAGACATACTTGGGTTTGACCGACCGTGATTTCCGTCGCGACCAGGATCGTCGTTACGGCATGTCTGATCCGGATGAAATGACCAATCGCCACTCATCAGTGCAGCTCTCATACCGCATTGCGCTGAGTGATGCACTCACCGCCACTACGCTGGCCTATGACAATAACTTCAAGCGCGATTGGTACAAGCTGGAAGGCGCTGGCTCCTATATCAAAGCCGCCAATACCGGTAGCGGCAGTGCGCAGAACATTCTCGACGGCACCGCCAACGTCAACGGCCTGCGCTATAAACATAACAACCGCGTGTACGCTTCTCATGGCGTCGAACTGAATCTGCGTTATGCACTCGGTGATCACACTGTGAATGGCGGTGTGCGGCTGCATGAAGATGAAGCGGATCGTTACCAGGAAGTGGATGTGTTCAACCAGATCAGTGGTGCATTGGTATTCGACAGAATGATCTTGCCGGGTGCCAGTGATAACCGGGTAGGCGGTTCTGAAGCTGTCAGTCTCTGGCTTACCGACAACTGGCAGTTCTCTGACGCGCTGCGTATTACTGCCGCGCTGCGTTATGAGGACGTAGACACCAATGAGGTGCGTTATGACAATGTGCAGCGTACAGCAATCAATCGGGAAGTTCCCAATGCTGCACAGGAATGGTTACCGGGCGTCTCTTTTACTTACGACATGAACTCAAACTGGCAATTGCTGGCAGGCGTACACAAAGGATTCTCGCCCCTTGGCGCCGGCTCCGCCGAACGTGAAGATCCCGAAAGCAGCACCAATTATGAAGCCGGATTGCGTTTCCGGCAGGGCCTCTGGTTTCTGGAGGGCATCGGTTTTTACAGCGACTTTTCAGAAAAAACCGAAAACTGTTCGGTAGGAAGTCCCTGCAGTAACGGCAATACCATCGGCAGTTACAATACCGGTGCAGCAGTCATTGCCGGGCTCGAATGGCAGGCCGGCACCATGTTCACCATCGGCGACGCCCAGTTGCCTGTCGACTTCAGTTATACCTGGACCGATGCCGCAATAAGTCGTGACAATCCAGCCACCGGCGTACTCGACGGAGATCTGCTGAAAGATGTACCGGAGCATCTGTACAGTCTGCGTGCCGGTCTGGAACTGCGTAATGGTTTCAGCAACTATGCAGTAGCCAAATACACGGATGCACAATGTTCGATAATCAGCTGTAACCGCATCGCTGGCGACTTGCAGCACACCGATGATTTGCTGGTCATCGACTTGATCAGTCGCTACCCATTCAATGATGCTCTGAATCTTTTCCTGAAAGTGGAAAATCTGCTGGACGAGCGCGAGATCATCTCCCGTGATCCCGACGGCGCGCGACCCAACAAACCACGCACCGCCACCCTGGGCATGGAATATCGCTTTTGAGTTGGTGAATCTCTTGCGGTTTGACCTGCGCTGATGGTATTGGCAATCGCCAGCGGATTGCTGGATATACTGCTGCGGAAGCCTATGATCGTGACCATTTATTGAAATGTTAAATTATCTGCCTGAGTTCGTGGGTGTCCTGCTTGCCCTTTGTGATTAGCATCACATTTGCGCTACTCGACAACCAATCGAGTAAAAGATACCTTTAATCGTTATTATACTCAGACAAAAAAGCGTCCTGTTCCAGTGTATTCAGACTAAGATACGCCACGCTTTTTCCGGAGAACCTACATGATTAAAAAAATATTAAATTCAGCAATACTCGTAGCAGTGAGTACGGGCATGTTAAGCGGCGCCGAAACCGCCGTTGCCCAGAGTTTGGTCTACGCTTGCGTAAACAATGATAGCGGTACTCCGAAAATAATCGGCCCGAATGAGACCTGTAATAACAACTGGACCAAAGTGGCTTTGGGTGCCGGTGCGACCGGTCCGGCAGGACCAATGGGTCCAGCTGGTCCAGCAGGTCCAGCAGGGCCAACAGGTCCGACAGGTTTAACTGGGCTGACAGATTTAACTGGTCCAGTTGGCCCCACAGGTGCAACTGGAGCAGTTGGTCCACAAGGTTTGGTTGGTCCGGTTGGTCCGAAAGGCGATAAAGGCGATAAAGGCGATAAAGGCGTTCAAGGCATTCAAGGCGAACAAGGTGGAACCGGAATTGTTAATGCCTACCAAGTTATAGGCGATTCTGTGGAAATCAACGCTGGTTTCCCGTCGAGTATGACAGTGTATTGTGAAATGGATGGTTTCGCGACCGGAGGCGGCTGGAGACTTGCTGGCTTAGATCCTGACAACTACCTGGTATTACATTCCCGCCCAATTCCTCCTGATGGTATTAATAGCCGGGGATGGCGCGTCAGAATTCAATACATCGGCACTTTTCAAGGTACAGAACTTACTCCCACTGTTCAGTGCATCGAGCTGGGTGACTTAGCTCCTTCCTGATCCGTTTCAGAGTTGATCAAAAAAGCCCGCTTCGGCGGGCTTTTTTATTAGTGCAAATAGGACAGTGCAAATAGGACAGCCACAAACTCACGCAGATAATTTATTACTTCAAACGAAACCTTTGGCCTGCGGCCCAAAGTGAATCGCGAGGTCTAAATTTGCGCTGTCCCACAAGCTTCTATATTGCACTCGCTACAGGCGCTAATTACTTTCCCCGCTAAAACTTGTCAATCACCTCCGACCCTGCTGAAAATCGGCGACAGCGAGAGCGCTTTGTTGAGAGGTAGTGGAATTAAGCAAGCTCAAGTGGCAGACTCGGGGCATCACCCGCGGGTCCGATAATACGACCACACCAACCTCTGCAGTTTTTCTGAAGATCCTGATATGGCCTGTCCGCGAGCCGCCGGTATACAGTGTTATGGAAATGGTCAGCGGTGGTCAGTTCATTGATATGCAGGAAAAATCAGGATAATCATTAAACCCTCAATGCACCATTAATTAGGGCATTCGCTTATGTCACCAACCAGAATAAGTTTATTGTTGATTGGCACACTGCTTACATTTGCTGGCTCGGCCCAGGAAACAGTCACTCCCAATGGGATAGAAGATGTCAGGCTTAATGCGATCGCCATTACCGGCGTCACGCTTTACCAGCCGGACGGTCAGTATCTGGAAAATGCCGTGGTGCTGATGCGGGAAGGCAGGATTGTCAGCATTTCGGATAATCCGGCAGTGCCCGACGATTATTTTGTCGTTGATCTTGCCGGGCGCTATCTGTATCCCGGGTTGATCGATGCTTACACCGAATACGGTATTCCTGCAATTGAACCACCGGTAACAACTGGCAACGCAGAACGCCTCGACGGACCGCAGCAGGCACTAAATACAAAAGAGACGATTCGCGCCCACTTTCGCGCCAGCCTTGAATTTGCCCACGATGAAGAGACGCGCAAAAACCTGCGCGATCTTGGCTTCTCCACCGTATTAAGTCTGCGTGCCGATGGCATTGCCCGTGGCACTTCGGCACTGGTGACTCTGGGTGATGAAAGCGCCAATGAATCAGTGTTAGTGCCAGATGTTGCCGCCCATTTTTCCTTTTCCCGGGGAACGACACACCAGTCATTGCCCAGCTCACCGATGGGAGCCGTGGCGCTACTAAGGCAGACTTACCTTGATGCGCAATGGTTCGCACAGCAAAACCCGCGTCCGTTTACCGATGAATCGCTCGAGGCTTTACTGCGCACCGGCTCATTGCCGCAGATCATGGAAGTCGAGACCTGGCAACAGGCATTGACTGCCGATCGCGTAGGCGATGAATTTCTTACTCAATATATTTTGAAGGTCGGCAATGATGCCTACCAACAGGCACAGCTGATTGAAGACACTGACGCTGTTCTTATTGTCCCGGTCAACTTTCCGGCAGCGCCGGAGGTCAGTGATGCACTGGACGCTGACGAATTGTCCTTCGCCGATCTCAAGCATTGGGAGCTGGCTGCTTACAACCTGAGATTATTGAACGAGCAGGGAGTTGAGTTTGCCATTACCAGTCACGGCGCCGGCAAAGACTTCTGGAAGAATATGCGCGCTGCAGTAGCGAAAGGATTGCCGGAGCAGGTGGCGGTCGATGCGCTGACGAGAATTCCTGCGCAACTGCTAAATATGGAGAACCGTATCGGACAACTGCAGTCCGGGGCCTTGGCCAATTTGCTGATAAGTTCCGGCCCATTGTTTGCCGAGGATACCCGACTGCTGGAAAACTGGATCCGCGGCGAACGCTTTGTTCTGGATGCCAGCATCGATGGTCGCAGTGGTCAGTATCAGCTGGTGGTGGGCAGCGATAACTACAATTTCGAATTGGATTTTGACAAGGGCAAAGTTAAAGCCAGTCTGGTCAGCACTGAAGAAGGTGTTGACGAGATTGATGTCACACTGGAGTTGACCGAGGATTTGATCAGTTTCAGTTTTGCCGAGCCGGATATTGACGGCCTGGTGCGATTGAACGGCTGGCCGTTGGACGCTGGCTGGCAGGGCACGGGACTCGACCAGAGCGGCGCCCCGGTCGCTTGGCAGTTAACCTATGTCCAGCCGCTTGTGCCGGATGCAGCAGCAGTGGCAGAGATTGATATGACACTGCCGGCACCGGTTCTGCATCCGTTTGAGGCCTTTGGCAGAGAAACAATTCCTGTCAGTCAGGACATGGTGATTCGCAATGCAACGGTTTGGACCAATGAGGACGCCGGCACCCTAATCACCGATGTGCTGGTGCGTGATGGCAGAATTGCTGCGGTCGGAACCGGACTGAGAGCCGGCGATGCGCTGGAAATCGATGCTACCGGCAAACATCTGACCCCTGGCATTATCGATGAGCACTCGCATATTGCACTTACCAGTATCAATGAAAGTGCCACCAACTCCAGCATGGTGCGCATGCGCGATGTGCTGGACAGCGAGGATGTAAATATTTACCGCAATCTTGCCGGAGGTGTTACCGCTGCACAGTTGTTACATGGTTCTGCCAACCCTATTGGTGGCCAGTCGGCGATCATCAAGATGAAATGGGGAATGGCACCTGAAGCATTGCTGATCGAGGACGCGCCGCCGTTTATCAAGTTCGCCCTCGGCGAAAACGTCAAACGCAGTACCAACCCGGCTTCGATCCGCTATCCGCAAACCCGCATGGGTGTGGAGCAGGTGTTCGTGGATGCTTTCAGCCAGGCACGTGAGTATGGCAGGCGCTGGGATGACTACAACAGCCTGTCCGCGGCAGCGAAACGCAGTACCACTCCACCGCGCCGCGACCTGGTGAATGAGACGATGCTGGAGATACTCAACAAGGAAAGATACGTCACCAGTCATTCCTATGTGCAATCCGAAATCAACATGCTAATGACGGTGGCAGAGAGTTTCGATTTCAACATCAATACCTTTACCCATATTCTTGAAGGCTACAAGGTCGCGGACAAGATGGCAGAACACGGAGCCGGTGGCTCCACTTTTGCCGACTGGTGGGGCTACAAATGGGAAGTCCGTTATGCCATTCCCTATAACGCCGCACTGATGCATCAGGCTGGAGTAGTGGTTGCAATCAATTCGGACGATGCCGAGATGTCCAGACGCCTGAACCAGGAAGCGGCCAAGATCATCAAGTACGGCGACCTCAGCGAGATAGACGCGCTGAAACTGGTGACACTCAATCCGGCGATACTGCTGCATCTTGACCATCGCATGGGCAGCATTCGCGAGGGCAAGGATGCAGATCTGGTGCTGTGGTCGGATCACCCCTTGTCGGTGTATGCCGTTCCCGAGACTACCTGGATAGAAGGGGTGCCATATTATGATCGGCAGTCAGATCAATCCCTGCGCGAGATGGTCGGTGTTGAGCGCGCGCGCATTATGGCGAAAATTGCAGCTGCAGATAGCGGTGGCAACGACAATAGTGGCAATGGTGAAGAGGAGCCGGCACATGAAGAATAATTTACCGGGAATACTGGTTGGAAGTCTGATATTTTTCTGCGCGCCTGGTTTTGCCATCGTGCCGGTGCCGGCGCCTGAACAGAGTGAACCTATTGCCATCACCGGCGCCATTATTCACGTTGGTAACGGCGCGGTGATAGGCGACGGTATCATCACTTTCGATGACGGGGTGATTACCGCTGTAGGCTCAGCCATGGATGCAATTGATTTGAGCGGTCACCGCGTGATTGATCTGCAGGGTCAGCATGTCTATCCGGGTTTCGTGTTGCCAAACACTACCCTCGGTCTGGTGGAAGTAGAAAATATTCGCTCTACCCAGGATATCATCGAGGAAGGCGATATCAACGCCAGCGTACGCGCGGCCATCGCCTACAACACCGATTCCGAATTGATTCCGACGCTCCGCTTCAATGGCATTCTTACTGCCCAGATCACACCCCAGGGTGGACTGGTGACCGGGCTGTCATCAGTAATGAAGCTGGATGGCTGGAACTGGGAAGACACCATGCTGGTGGCGGACGACGCCATGCATCTGAACTGGCCGACCTTGCGTAGCCGGGATTTCAATGAGGAAACCGAGCAGTTCGAAACCACCGACAATGAGGAATATGCAGGACAGGTACAGGTGCTCAATTCCCTGTTCCAGAATGCCAGCACTTATAACGGTGCGCCAATCAATTTGAATCTGCTGGCAATGCAGGGTCTGTTCAATGGCATGGTTCGTCTGTATCTGCACGCCAATGACGC
This sequence comes from Gammaproteobacteria bacterium, assembly GCA_009692305.1. Classification (GTDB taxonomy): domain Bacteria; phylum Pseudomonadota; class Gammaproteobacteria; order Pseudomonadales; family Pseudohongiellaceae; genus UBA9145. The sequence continues at coordinate 56,211 of SHZK01000003.1, forward strand.
CAAGGAAATTATCGCCGGTGTGCAATTCGCCCGGCGTTACGGGGTCAGGCAAATCGTATTGGTCGGCGGCCGTGAGGCACTGCAGGTAAAGGACCTGCTGCTGGCCAATAGCATACCGGTTATCTATGAGGGGGTGCATGCCTTGCCGGAACAGGAATGGCATGACGTGGATGCTTCGTTCAGGATGCCTTTCCTGTTGCACGAGGCTGGATTGAAAGTCGGCATAGGCGGTGGTGCCACCGAGTTGCAGTCGCAACGCAATTTGCCCTTTTTCGCCGGCACTGCGGCGGCTTACGGACTTGACCGGGAAACTGCACTGTCGCTGATTACCCGCAACAATGCTGAGATTCTGGGAGTTGCGGATCGGGTCGGAACCATCGAAACCGGCAAGGATGCAACCCTGTTTGTCTCCATTGGTGATGCGCTGGATATGCGAACCAGCCAGGTGCAGCAGGCTTTTATTCAGGGCAGGCAGATAGACCTTTACGGCACCCAACAGGAACTGTACGAGCGCTTCGACGAAAAGTATTCCCAACCAGAACGGGATTAAGAAGCAGATATCTGCCCCGTATAACTGCTGTGGGCAGTCGACAATAGATCCGAACTAGGTAGGACATGTACAAATTAAGACCTTTCAATTATCTGCGTGAGTTTGTGGCTGTCTGTTTCAGGTTATTTCAATAGCAGGTTATTTCAATAGCAACTGGATTTATAACATATTATTGATGGAGCGTAATGAGATAAAACACTTGCATTGGGGTCATCTGGCTTTCTTTCTGGTGGCAATGGTGCTAGTGCCAGCACCATCGATCCAGGCGCAGGGGCAGGGTGTCGCCGACTCCATCCAGTTGTTCCGCGATAACTGCGCCGTCTGTCACGGCGAAAACCTCGAGGGCGACGCGCAGGGGCCACCGCTGCTGGGCGAGCTGCAGCATGGCGACAGCATGGCCAATCTGGTGGCCAGCATTGGCGATGGTTATGCAGCGACCGGCATGCCCTCCTGGGCAGATGCGCTGACCATCGCGCAAATCCGTAACGTAGCGCTCTACATCCTGGAGACGCGGGCCAATGTCGATTACGTCACCTTCAACCACGACCAGCCGCTGGTCATCCCGGATGAAATCATTGCCAGCAATCTCCACGCGTTTCGTCTGGTGACCATCGCCGCTGGGCTGGACCCGCTGCCGTTTTCAATCGCACCGCTGCCCGATGGCCGAATCCTGCTCACCGAAAAGAAATTCGGTGTGCGCATCATCAACCCCGACGGCAGCAAGTCTGATTACATCACCGGCACACCACGAGCCTGGTCGGACATCAACACAGTAGCTTCAAATGGCAACGAGCGGGGCCTGGGCTGGTTGTTCGACATCGCCATTCATCCCAACTATCAGGAGAACGGCTGGGTTTATCTTTATTTTGGAGACCGCTGCAGTGACTGCAATGCCGTCAGCCGCGAAGCGGGACAGCCCGTGTCCATGAACAAGTTGGTGCGGGGTCGCATCGAAGATGGCGCCTGGGTGGACGAGGAAGTCATCTGGGAAGCGAACATCGAGCATTACTCAACCATGATCGACGTCATCGCCGGCGGGTGTATCGATTTCGACGATAGCGGCCATGTGTTTCTCAGCGTCGGCGCGAAAGGGCCGGACAACTTCGAGGGCATTCAGGATCTGGACACCCCTTGGGGCAAGATTCACCGCATCAATGACGACGGCAGCATTCCCGCTGACAATCCCTTCGCCGGCCGCGACGATGTCTATCGGAGTATCTACACCTATGGGCATCGCAGCCCGCAGGGTCTGTTCTGGGATCGCAGCAACGGGCAATTATGGAGCACCGAACACGGGCAGCGTGGCGGCGACGAAGTTAATCTGCTGCTGCCGGGCCAAAATTACGGCTGGCCGCTTTACTCCCTCGGTATGAAATACGACGGCACACCGGTGGCGCAAGGTCCGGAACTGGGCATCGTCTTCGAACTCGCGGACATCCAGCAACCGGTGGTAGACCTGACCCCGTCACCGGCCGTTTCCAGTTTAATCGTCTCGAGCAGCGACCAGTTCCCGGCTTGGCGCAACGACTTCCTGAAGGGTTCCCTGAAGGCGCGCAGCCTCTTTCGTTTCAGGATCCAGAACAACCGCCTGGTCGAGCGGGAGACTTTGCTGGAGGGTCTGGCGCGAATCCGCGACATCGAGCAAGGCTTCGATGGTGCGATCTATCTGCTGCTGGAGCACGCCACGGGTGCGCGCATCGTGCAGTTGGTACCGGCCGGTTGAGCGGGCGTATTGAGCGCGTCTGTCAGTCTTCTTCAGTTCTGGTCGAGCCAGGCCGTGCGCTGCCGGCGTCTTTAGGTAATTACTGGCAGGAACAGATGATTGCGGACATAATTCTGGAATGTTGAATTTGTGGGTGTCTGGTTTTACTTGGTGTTAGTTGTTTAAGCTCTGGGGGTGAATAATGAAAGCGCGCAAACCGACAACACATCACAGGCGCTCAGCAACAGAGATGGACCGGCGCCGATTTCTGGCGTCTGGTGCTACCGGTGCCGCAGCAGCCTGGCTTGGCCTTTGGCCCTGGCAGGCGATCAAAGTGCAGACTGCTTCCCTGAGCGGCGCCAGCGCGCCACAGAATGACTGGAATGCGGGAACGCTGTTGCATCTGTTACCGACCGTCAGTGACAGTCGATTGCTGATCAAGGCCTCCTTTGTCAGACCGCTTACGAGCACACCACGTCTGCGTCTGCAGTCAGGCAATAGTTCCAGAATGATTGAAGGGCGGCAGAACGACACGGCCGGAGAATTCTGGCAGTTCTATGCCGAAGATCTCACCCCGTCCACCTCTTACGAGCTGAGTCTGCTGGACAATAGCGGCACGGCATTGTGTGACGCCTGGCCCCTGGCGACGTTTCCGGCGCCGGATCAGGAGGTGGAGCGGGCGCGGCTGCTGTTCTACACCTGTGCCGGGGGTCAGGAGGGCAGCTATCGCGGCATCGGCGATCGCACCGGCAATCTGCCAACAGCGATCCGCAACCGCCTGCTGCGGCGAGGACTCTCTTTCGCACCGGATGCCGTCATCGCCAACGGGGATCACATCTATTGGGATCTGCATACCTGGCAGGGGGAAGCAACCGGGCAACTCAGCAATGCCGGCCGCCAATCGAATTTTGACTTCGATGCGAATGTCTACGGCGGTCACAACGAGACAGCGCTGAAACTCGCTGCCGGTCCGCAGATCATCCCGGTCTATGGCACGGACTTCCGTTCGACCCCGGTGTTTTTCCTGCAGGATGACCACGACCATTGGGAAAACGATTCACCGCTAAGTTATCCGGTGCCCTGGTTTCAACTGCAACTGGCCCGCGCGACCCAACAACTTTATTACCCGGAGTTTCTCGCCGATGCGAACCGGCCGGCGGGTCTGCCCTGGTCATCCGAAACAGAGCGCGGTGAGCTATCGGAGAGTTTTGGCAGCCTGCGCTACGGCAAGCTGGCGGAAGTATTGCTCTATGATGTGCGGCGCACACTTCAGGTCGGCGAGTTGAATGCGCTGTTTCTGGATCGTGTGGTGGAAGACTGGCTGCATGCGCGCACTGCTTCCACTGACACTCGTCATCTGGTCCATGCGCCATCCAATCCGCCGGGTTGGACTGCCGGCAAATGGGGCGAGTGGTATCCGGATGTGCTCGACCCAGTCAGCGGCCGACTCACACTCGACATTCCCAAACCGCAGTGGCAACGGGGATGGCTGGACCAGCACGACCGTATCATGCAGTCGCTGGCAGCGATGCGCCATCGTTTGCCCCTGGTGATCAGCGGTGATCTGCATGCGACCGGTTTCGGTTATATCCGTGGCGCCGGCGCTTTCGATTTCAGCGCCAATCCCATCGCCACCGTGTTGAGCGGACCAGTCGGCACCTCGGCCGCCGGCTTTCCGTCAGTGGTGCGCAATGCGCGTCCGGAACCTTCAAAGTATCTGGATTTTGATGAACAGGTGATTCCGTTTGAACAGCACGGCTTTACCCTGGTTGATTTTCTGCCGGATCGCATTGTGGTTCAGATGTTCAAGTGGGATGTTAACAGTCAGTCGCTGGCAGACATCGACACGCTTGAATCGTTTCACACGGTGAGCCTTGGCTGACCCTGATTATTTTCGTTCCAGTAATTTGCCGGCCAGCAAGGCCAGCGGGATCTTGGTGACAAGCACCAGCCCAAATGATGCCAGCGCCAGTCGCCAGGGAATGAAGCCGGAATTGGCAATGGCGAAATAAGTGGTGATGCCGCCTGCCAGACTTACTGCTATGCTGACCCGCAGTGCGGACGCAGCCATGGAAGCATATGCTGGTCGCAGGCGCGTGCAGAGCCAGGCGATCACCAATCCATAGAGAAAATCCGGTAGCAGGGAAAACAGTTCGCGCCACAGGGTAGCGCGCCAGGCGGCGGAATAGTCCGGTATAGTCACAGCATCCCACAGGCGCCCCAGCAGCAGATTATTTCCCAGCCAGCCGGTCAGGTTGAGCAGAAATCCCACCAGCAGTCCAATCCAGACAATGCGTGTCAGCGGATAAAGCTGGTTAGAAGGCGGCGAAGAAGTTCCGGAAGAAACAGTGCTGTGCATAATCCAATCCTCTCGAAAATGTTCAACACATCTGACGCAACCGGCGCGGAATGGTTACAGCGGATGCAAATAACGATGCAAATAGGACAGCCACAAACTTGTTTGACAGTAGCTAATAGGTCACGGCGTATTCTGGTTGTTTAGAAACCTTTCCGCGTTTGCAAAGTCACGCTCCAGTGCACGCTGGAACCCGAGACGGACGAATGGTGCAGTAAGCCTTGAGCTTGGCGCATAGGCGACGGAGATCTGCGCACGAGTTTTGCCATTACCCAGATCATCGAGTTGATAATGTCCGATGGAATACCGAATCGGTACACTGGCCGTGGACTTATTCATGTCAGTGAAATACGCGAAGCGGTGGGGCGCATCGAATACCAGCAGGCGCTGAATGAGCTGCTTGCCATTTTCAAGAGTGGTAATGCGTTCCGTTCCGATACCGGGGCTGGACTGCATTGCTGGATCGGCATCGGTGAAACGGATGCTGGCAACATCGTCGCTGTAATCAGCGAGGCGATTGAGCAGGACATCGAACACGACTTCGATCGGTTGGTTTACTTCAATGGTTATACGGTGATCGGGATCAGTTCGCGCCCGCTCCAGCTGTGCCGCGATAAATTGTTCATCGTAGATTTCTGCCCCGTATACCTGCTGTGTGCAGCTTAGTGATAGATAGCTGAGCAGTGCAGTGCTGATAATGAATGTGCGCACTTTTTAATTCGCTCCTGACCCATGTGCGAACGGAATGCTGCTGCAGTTTTGCGAGCTTGTCAAAATCCACTTCTCCCTCATTACTGCTTTTAAACGCTGGCACACCGTAAAGCAGTTCACCAGCAGTCGTTTCATTTCGGCTTCTTCATACTATTTATTATGCCAAGGTCGAGTTTGAAATTTGGCATTGCAGGTAGGCTATACTGCACATAACAGCTTACGTCCTCACATCATAACAGGAGCACCCATGAACATACTCCATCGAGCCAATCACAAGTCAGTGCTGCCAGCCCTGCTGCTTGCCTTTTTTGTCCTGGCCTTGCCACCGCTGGCCAGCGCGCAAGCCGCACCGCCAGCCTCGCCCCCGGCAGACTGGGGTCCCATATCCATGGACCTGGCCGAGATCGAATATCCCTACCCGGTGAGCTATCTGGACTTCCGCGTCTATAACCAGGATGCGCGGATCGCCTACATGGACGTCGCCCCGGTGGGATAGGCCAATGGCCGCACCGTGATCTTCAACCATGGTGGACTCTATTACGGCTGGTACTGGAAGGCCCAGGTGGAGGCGCTGCGCAACGAAGGTTATAGGGTGATCGTGAAAGACCGTCTGGGCTGGGGCAAATCCTTCAAGCCCAGCATTCCCTACAGCATTAGTCTGTGGGCCTCCGACAACTTGCGCCTGATGGATCACCTCGGTATTCAACAGGCAGCCTTGGTGGGCCATTCCATCGGTGGTCAGATGGTGACCCGCTTTGCCTTTCTGTATCCGGAGCGCATCACCCACCTGGTCACGGTTAACCAGGTTGGCCTGACCGACAACCGCTATGGCCGCGGCTTCCGCCCCCTTACCGGCGAGGTGAGCGCCAAGCCGGACATGGGCGAGGTATATGCGTCCCTGCTGGAGTGGGCAGAGGAAAACTACGTGACCTGGAAGCCGGAATTCCTTGAGCACATGCGCATTCGTTACGGCAACCGCCTTAGTCCTGACTGGCCGCAGCTGTCTTACATCAACAGCCTTACCGGCCAGCTGCGCGGCATGGACACTGTGGTGAATGACTGGCAATACATCCAGACCAAGACCCTGATCATGGGCGGCGAGCAGGATTACCCGACCTATGCCGAGGAATCACGCAAGGCCGCCGCGACCTTTCCCAACGGCGAGGTATTTCTGATTCCCAACGCCGGCCATAATCCCCATGAGGAAGTGCCCGAGGTGGTGAACGCGGAGTTGATCCGGTTTCTGGGGACCTGAAACTGGCCTCCACTCTATATCCTTGGGGTTGATTGCCAGCGGCGGTGTCGAATCAGTAACCGCCGTTGGTGCAGTAACCGGTGCTGGATGCAGCCCAGCAGTAAAGCCATGAGGCATGCTGAAATCCTTTTTAAGCATACGCAAGAGGCAAGACTTGACCCTCTGTCGACCCTTACTCTGAGTAAAGTCTTAATTGCCTGAAATAGACAACAAGCAGAACCGTTGAGACCGGAAACGTAATACCCCAGAGGCTGCCACCCCAAATCAGAGGCGGGTAGTACATCTGCAGGGCAAGGAACGGGATAAGACAGCCATTCGCGACCAGTGCCCGGCATAACCACCGTTCTATGCCGGCAGATCTGAATACTGCTGCCGCGAACAAAGTTGAGAGGCTCATCAAACTGTAGCCCAACATATCTACAGCATATAAAAAAGAGTCGAAGGGCTCGAACATCAACAGATCGATTCCGTCCGTTTCACCGCGTGCGATTCGAGGGGCAACGAACGCAAGCTGAACATAATAGACGATGCCAATCAGCGTGGCATACATGGTAGCAAAGGCGACGGCAACGTGAGTCCAGACTTGATCAGCCGACTTGGCCACATAGTGGACGCTGATCATAAGCACAACAAAGGATATCCCCAGAAGCAAAGATGGCGTCAGAAGAATTGCCAGGCCGAAAGCTGTACTTTGGCTATATGGGCCACCATCTGACCCCAGCAACCCCGCCCATTCGCCAAGCTGGGCCAATATGTAAGCAACACTGAATACCGTACAAAGGATTGCTGACCAGAATCCGAGTGTTAGGGCGGTCTTGGAAACAGGGGTCATATTCAGCAATCCTGCCGCATTCAAAAAAAGTCTTCAGGAACCGAATCAATCACGCAGCTTGATGACCAGCCGGTCGATGATCGGCTCACTGCGGCTGAAAGTTCAGGGGTATCTGCACCTGCTGCGAGAACGCCACAGACTTGGGCGGCGTCACAGGTATGCCCGAGGGAATACCGCTCACACTCAGACTCACCACTCCTTCGATAGTCAGCGTCGCCGTCGCCGGGACTTCGCCAGTCTTGGGATCGATCGGGATCGGCATGTACAGCGTGCCGCCCGCCGTGCCGCCATCACTGGAGATGGCCGACCAGTTTCCCGTGAAGCGCAGATCGTTCTTTGCCGCGCTAACAGTCAGCGAGCCCGAGAAGCGGCCACTGGGGTCCACCGTCGCGCTGATGGTGATCGGTGGAATCGTGAACCCCGGGATGAGCGCCGGCGGCGAGTACTGGGTGCTGAACGCAATGGGCGGATCCATGCGGAAAGCGCCTTCCACATCGCCCGTCAGGGTGAAGCTGGAGATTCCAGTGGGCACTATGGTCACCACCATCTCGCCTTCCGTCACGATGAAGCTGGAGAAGGTGTTGCTGTAATTAAGCGGCGCAATGACCACGGGCACGCTGATGGCCTGACTCCGGTCAAGGTCCACCACAAAGCGGCCGCCCGGTGGGTACTTCGTGCCGCCCTTGACGGATTCCGGCGGTAGCACCACATGGAACTCCAGGTTGTAGGTGGTGGCGTCACCAGCACTGCTGCGCCCGGTCCCGCCAGAGATGCTGGCGCCCCAGGTCAAATTGCCTTTGTTGGTGAAGATTATGGGCTTGGGAATATTGGTGGTGTTGTCTCTGACTGTGCCCTTGAGATCGCCACTGACGATGTCGTAGTCCACGTCGTAGTTGAATGCCATGCCAGCCGCTGCGCCCTTGCCCGCGACGTGGGCCAGCAGCCGGCCGTCATCGGTCGTGACGAAGGCCATGTCCCCTGAGATCGACGTATTCGTGCTGTCCAGCGGCGTGCGCCGCCCAGTACTGGCATCCACCGTGGTGCCAACCACATTGGCGCCGAAGACGTTGGCGATGCCAGGGTTCTTGGCTGGCTTCTGGCCGCCGGTCGGAGTCGCCGTGATCTGCATGGCCGAGATGGTGTGCGACAGATCGAACGAGCGCACCAGAATGCTGACCGGCCCCTGATACGCGTACTGCTGCGAGCGCACCTTGGTGTTGTTGAAGTAGAAGTCCACCATGTCGTTGGACCAGTCGATGCGGTAATCGCCGCAATATTTCTGGCTGTTGTTGAGGGTCGCGGCGTTGACGCTCTGCACGTCGGTGCGACTGCCGGTGGTGACCATCGTGTTCAGGCCGGAATAGTCCCAGCGCTGGGTGAAGCCGAATTCCTGATTGATCGGGTATTGCTTGCTGCCGATCGCCCCGGGGAAGGCGGTGTTGCGACGCCCGATGAAGATGTTGTTGTAGCCGTAACGCGTGGCGGGGAAGCAACTCGTCCATGTGACTGACATGGGCGGCTTGAAGTCGAGCGTCGTGATGGCTTCGTCATAGTCCACGCCCTGATCGGTAGTGGCACCAGTGCCGAACCAGCCATTGTAGGGATTCTGATCGCGGTCGCTGTCAGTCCTGTCATACCCGACGCTGTCGCCCACGGTGAGCGTTCCGCCCTGCACTCCACCTGAGGCGTAGAAGATCCACTCCGTCGGAGAAATCAGATTGACCGTCGCCGCCGCAGCACTTGTAGTCAGCAGCAGGAAGCAAATCCCCAACATTACGCGCGTCTCACTCATACACATTTCCTTTGCAGCTCGCTGCGATAGTGCTCATGAGTAATTTATAGCAAGTCCTGCGCGCGGCGTCCCAGTGCAGTAAAGGAAATAGAGGGGGGGTTTGATCAAGGTCAAAATTCGACCATTTAACACGGCGAATTGTGAATGCAAATAGCACTGCCAATAGAATAAATAGCAGAACAAATAGGACACCCATAAACTCACGCAGATAATTTATCACTGCAAATACAGCCAGTGGCCTGCGGTCAAAAGCGAAGTACGCGGTCTAAATTTGTGGGTGTCCCGTAGGCTTGCTTTTTACAAGCGCTATATGGCCTATTTTGCGCTGTTGCCCGCGTTGCGGATAAAATTGGTCCAGAAGGTCAGAAACAATGCAGCCAACAATGGTCCGATAACAAAACCATTGATGCCCATCAGGGACAGACCGCCAAGGGTAGAGAACAGCACCATGTAGTCGGGCAGTTTGGTGTCGCGACCGACCAAGATCGGACGCAGGACATTGTCAGCGAGACCGATAATGATGACCCCGAAAGCAACCAGTACGGATGCTGCAACCCAGGCGCCGGTGGAATACAGGTATATAGCTACCGGCACCCACACCAGAGAAGCTCCCACCGCTGGAATCAGCGACAGAAATCCCATTACCACAGCCCAGAGTATTGGGGCTGGGATACCCAGTATCCAGAATATAAAACCACCCAGACTCCCCTGCACGGCGGCTACCAACACGTTGCCCTTGATAGTAGCGCGTGTCACCTCGACGAATTTCCCGAGCAGCAACTGCTTACGCTCTGAGTCAAGTGGCAGGGCCTCACGGGTCCAGCCGATTATTTTCTCTCCATCGCGCAGCAGGAAGAAAGTCAGATACAGCATCAGGGTCAGGCTCAGGATGAAGCTCACGGTATTGCGGCCAAAGCTCAGCGCTTCCTCAGCCAGCCATTGACTCATGCTGATTGCAGCGCTGGACAGGAATTCACGTATATTGACCAAGTCGATTCCCAGACGTTGTAAAAACTCAGGTATCACAGGCACGGAGCTGCCAATGCCTTCGATGATCGCAGCCGGATCAATCTCCTTGCTTTGAATGCGCTCATACAGCTGTATTCCTTCCTGCACAAACGCGAAGATCACGGCGACAACCGGGATGACCACGAGAACAATCCCGGCCAGTAACGATAGTAGCGCTGCAGTGTTGCGACGATCTCCAAGCGTTTTCAGTAAACGGCGATGCAGCGGGAAGAAAATAATGGTAATGGCCGCCGCCCAGAAAATTGCGCCCCAGAAGGGACGCATCAACAGAGCAAACAGAATCGTAAAAATGACCAACAAGGTAAGAAATACCCTGGATTCCATTAACTGACGCCTGGCTGTATTCATATCCTGATCTCTTGAAAAACCATGTTACGACTCATGACCTTTGCCTGTGTGCGAAGCCTCTGGGGGCACTCACAACTTAACAACTGAATTTCAGGCTAGATTGGCAGGTTTCCGTTTTCTTGGCTAGAACCAACTAGACCTAAGTAACCGGAACACCCGCAAATGTAAACCGCATAATTCCCTTTTGACCCCAGACCATAGGCTGTATGTGCAGTTATAAATTATCTGCGTGATTCTGCGGGTGTTCGATTTGCACGCGTCCGATTTGCACGATTTGTCCCTGGTTTTGCACTGCACTGACACAGAAATAAAAACACAGTTATGCTGGTCTGGCTTGCAAGTTGGCGCGTATACAAAGGAACACGTCAATTCACCGAACATAACCAAGGCAGCGCATGCATCCGTCTCTATCCCGCAAGCAATTCCCGTCCAGTGATCTCAATGCCGTCAATGCGAGGCAAACTCCGCGCACAATTAGCCTGAACGGATTCGATGTCGAAGCCAAGCGCCGCGAATTGCAAGCCTATTTCACCAGCACATGGGAGCAATATGAATCCCTGTTTGCCCCACTCCTGCCCGAAGCTTTTTACACCAGGGCTGAGACGCTGCGACATCCGCTGATTTTCTACTTTGGGCACACCGCCACGTTTTATATCAACAAGATGGTGCTGGCGCAGTTCACCGATGCCCGGGTTAACCCGAAGCTGGAGGCGATGTTCGCCATCGGCGTCGATGAGATGTCGTGGGATGATCTGGATGCATCCCACTATGACTGGCCGTCTGTTGCTGAGGTAATAAAATACCGGGACCAGGTGAAGGCACGCGTTCTCGCCTTGATTCGCTCGATGCCATTGTCCTTGCCGATCACTCCGAACTGTCCGGCATGGCTGGTGCTGATGGGTATTGAGCACGAGCGCATTCACCTCGAGACCTCGTCTGTCATCATGCGCATGCTGCCACTTCGCCTGATCGACAAAAAGCAGGCCGCGCAGTGGCCAGCCTGCCCGCATACGGGTACTGCCCCGGCATTGCACTGGCATCCATTCGCGGCAACCACAATTGAGCTGGGCAAATCCGCACACGATCTCACCTATGGCTGGGACAACGAATACGGACGCGAAGTGCATCAGGTTGCCGACTTCAAGGCAGGCACGACTCTGGTGAGCAATCAGGATTTTCTGCAATTCGTCGCAGCGGGCGGTTACGAGCAGACGCAACACTGGACCGAAGAAGGCAAGCAATGGCTGGCTTACACCAGAGCGCGTCATCCCCGATTCTGGCGACCGGCACTGAATGGCACGTATGTGCAGCGCAATCTGTTTACCGAGATGCCGCTGCCGCTGGACTGGCCGGTGGAAGTGAATTATCTGGAAGCGAAGGCCTATTGTAACTGGCTTGCCGGGCAAACTGGTGAGCCGGTACGATTGCCCACCGAGGCGGAGTGGTATGTGCTGCGTAAATCAGCGCTGGGGGAGTCGGAGGGCACTGACAATATCAATCTGGCACAGTACGCCTCTTCCTGTCCGGTGACGGCAAACCCTCAGGGGAAATTGTATGATGTGACTGGTAATGTCTGGCAGTGGACAGAAACAGCGATCGATGGATTTCCTGGTTTTGCAGTGCATCCCTGGTATGACGATTTCTCCACACCCACGTTCGATGGCAAGCACAACCTGATCAAGGGTGGCTCCTGGATCTCCACAGGTAACGAAACCATTGCCGCGTCGCGGTACGCATTTCGACGACATTTCTTCCAACACGCAGGATTCAGAATGGTTATCTCCAACAGCAAACCGGAAGCACGCGAACAGGATAACGTGTATGAAACCGATGCATCGATTGCCCAGTATTGCGAGTTCCACTACGGCAACGAGTACTTTTCCGTACCGAATTTTCCGGTGGCCTGTGTGCAAAAACTGATGACTCATGTGCAGGGTCGCGGCGGCGCCACACAAAAAGCGCTGGATCTCGGTTGTGCGGTGGGCCGCTCCTCGTTCGAACTCGCCAAATACTTTCAGCAGGTCGATGCCGTCGATTTCTCGGCCCGCTTTATCCAGCAGGGTGTCAAGTTACAGGCGCACAATCGCCTGCGTTACACGCTGCCGGTCGAGGGCGATATCGTGGAGTATCGCGAAGTGCTGCTCGATAATTTGGGGTATGCCGACGTCAAGGATCGCATCGCCTTCATGCAAGGGGACGCCTGCAATCTCAAGCCACAAAGCACGGACTACAATCTGGTATTTGCCGGCAATCTGATTGATCGACTCTATGATCCGGCGCAGTTTCTCAGTGCCATACAAACTCGGCTGCTATCCTGTGGCCTGCTCGTGTTGACTTCACCCTACACGTGGCTGGAGCAATACACTGACAAGGGCAGTTGGCTTGGCGGCATCAAGGTCAACGGTGAAAATTTCACGACCCTAGATGCACTGAAACAACATCTGGGCGCGACCTGCGATCTTGAAGAGACGCTTGATATTCCCTTTGTGATTCGCGAGACGGCGCGTAAATTCCAGCACACCGTTGCCCAGATGACGATCTGGCGTAAACGCGAGGTGAAGTGACATGCAGTTTCGGCCGATGCGGCATCATGAGTACTATGCTGGATTACCGCGTCGCGCCCGTTACAACCTCAGCGATGCTTGTGGCGCCACAGCCACACTGAATGATCTGCTAAGCCCCAAGGAGATTGCTGAAGTCGCGTCAGCACCATTGATCTATGGCAGTGTGCCCGGCAGGGAGGATCTGCGCGCCGCCATCTACCAGCTCTATCAAGCCTTGTATCCGGATCTGGGTACTGACCACATCACGGTATTGAGTGGTACCGAGGAAGGTCTGTTTTCGATCATGGCCGCGCTGCTCGAGCCGGGTGACGAAGTAATCGGCATGCTGCCCTGCTACCCGTCACTGTCTGACCTGCCGGCCTGTTTCGGGGCAGTCTTCAAACCAGTACATCTGCACTACGCTCGGCAGTGGCAACCCGCCATTGAGGAATTTGCCGCACAGATTACGCCGCGCACCAAAGCGATTATGATCAATTCGCCGCACAATCCCACCGGCATGCGACTGAGCCAGGGCTTTGTAGACGGGTTGATAGCACTGTGTGACAAGCACGGCCTCTATCTGATCGCGGATGATGTGTTCGCCTTCTCGGATTTCGACGCTGTCGGTTGTCAGTTGAACGTGCTGCAATATGACAAGGCGTTTCTGGCGAACGTGCTGTCGAAGACCTTTGGTCTCGCCGGCGTGCGCATCGGTTGGGTAATGACGCGGCACGCGGCGCTCACTGCCACGATTCGCAATATGAAAACCTATAACAGTATTTGCCAGTCGCAACTGGATGAACAGGTGGCGTGCTTCGTGTTGAACAAGGCCGCGTCAATCATCAGTCGCAATAACGCGATCGTGCAGGCCAATGTCACTCTGTTCGATGCGTTTGTGGCAAGCCATAAACAGTTCAGTTGGCATAAACCCGAAGCGGGCATCGTGGCTCTGGTGCGATCCTCTGCAGCAATCGCACCAATCCTGCAGCGCTGGTTTGAGCAGGATGTGCTCGCCTTGCCGGGGCATGTGTTCGGAATAGAAGGCGATTATTTTCGGGTAGGTTTCGGCAAACAGGATTTTTCGGCGGCGCTGGCGCGTCTCACCTGAACGCTACTACTGAATCCCGCTATTACATCCCGCTGCCAGCAGTGCGCAACCTTCTTCCACGGCAACTGCGGGCATGTAGTGCAATGACATCGATGCCATGTCTGCGCTCAGCAGCTCAATGATGATCACGCCAGCAATAATTCGTAATTCGCTATTGACCGCAGACCATAGACTGTATTTGAAATGATCAATTATTTGTGAGTGTCTGTGGGCGTCCTATTTGCAGACTGGTATTCTAGATACCCATGAGTGCACTGATTCTGGAAGGTGGGTACACGATACGCTTGGGCGTGTTTCTGCTGGTGTTGGCAATGCTGACACTGTTGGAGTGGCGTCTGCCGCGCCGGGTGCCCCACTATTCAAAACCGCAGCGCTGGATCACGAATTTTGGCATCAGTTTTCTGAACACGGCAGTGGTGCGCTTGGTATTGCCCATTGCCGGAGTAGGTGCAGCCCTGTGGGCAGCAGAGCATGGCTGGGGATTGTTTAATGTGCTGGCAGCACCGGCCTGGCTCAGCATACCGCTGTTTCTGTTGCTGTTTGATCTCGGCATTTACTTCCAACACCGCTTGTTCCATTGGGTGCCGGTGCTGTGGCGTCTGCATCGCATGCATCACACGGATCCGGATTACGATGTGTCTACCGGTAACCGCTTTCATCCGCTCTCCATTCTGATTTCCGCATGGATCAAGCTGACGTTGACCGTTGCCCTCGGCCCACCGGCCGTGGCAGTGCTGCTCGCCGAGGTAATCCTCAATGCCACTTCCATGTTCAATCACAGCAATGTGCGCCTCGCACCCGGATTGGATCGTAGATTGCGTTGGATCATGGTGACCCCGGACATGCACCGGGTGCATCACTCGGTAGAGATCGACGAGCACAATCGCAATTTTGGCTTCAATTTCCCCTGGTGGGACCGGTTATTCGGCACTTATCGTGAGCAACCACGCCGGGGCCATGAGGTGATGGATATCGGGATCGAGGGATTTCAAGACGTTCGTTCCATGCGCTTGTTGCCACTCCTGGCACAACCCCTGAAGTCCTGATTACTTCGCCTCAGGACCGGGTAGAGCCATCCAGGGTGTCCTGGTTGCAGTCGGCTGGGCCAGCGCGATTTCAGAATTTGTAGCTGATACCCACGCGCAGGGTTTGCGGTTCGGTGGCGCGGCTCATGCGACAGTTGACGGTGTCGCAGTCAATATCATCGGCGGCGGTTCCGGGCGGATCGAGACCGGGAGCGACGGCGCCGTAGTAATACACGATGTCCTTATTGTCGTTGTCCATCAGGTTGATGACCTCGGCGTAGAACGTCATGCTGTTCCAGTGGTAGGCACCGCGCAGGCTCAGAGTAGTCAGGCTGTTTGCCCGCTGCGTATTATCCGCAGTCATCGCGTATGGACCGAGGTAGCGCGCGCGAAAACTCGCCTCCCAGTTGTCCCGCACCGCCGCAATACCCAATTGCGCGGATTCCTCAACAGCTCCCTCGACATGGGTGCCCTCCAGATTTTCGGTGTAACGGGCATCGCTCTGCGTATATACCGCGTCTATTCCCACGCCTTCGAGTGCTTGCCAGAATGCCGTCAGTTCATAGCCTTCCCGTTCTGAGCCGCCCTTCGGTTCCACCGAATTGGAGTCGCCGACAAAGATCAGCTCGCTGTCCTGGTCCAGCCACCAGTAGCTGGCAGTTAATTTGAGATCGCCGACCGATGTGCGCAAGCCGAATTCATGACCCTCGCCCTCGGACAATCCCGGAACCGGGTCGATTGTGTTCACTACGCCACGGGCATCATTGGAGTGAAAGCCCTGGCCCCAGTTACCGTACAATTCCAGGCGTTCATGCAACAGGTAGGCGACGCCAATTTTCGGCGATACCTTTGAATCAGTGGCGTCGCCGCCGAAGCTGTTCGCATTCAGCGCTTGCACCTCGAAATTGTAGTGATCGCCACGCAGCCCGGCATTAATGCGCAGGAATTCCGTCGGCGTCCAGCGCGCCTCACCATAGATGCCCAGTGAGGCTTCCTTGATCTCGTTGTCGCTGATGTTGGCAACGAATTGCCCCAACAAATGCTCGTCCACCCCGACATCAGTGACAGAATCATAGCGCGTCTCCGTGCCAATAATGAATTGCAGGTCGCCGCTGTCATACAGTGTCTTGTCGGCGCGACCGCCTACAGTCGAGCGCCGGTCGAATTGGTTGATCTGGAAGTCGTAGGTTGGATTGGATTCCATGGACCAGTCGTAATATTGCCCGTAGCCAGAGGCCTGCCAGTCAGAACCGGTCAGCTGTGTCGTGGCGATCCAGCGCAGGGTATTGCCACCGGCGCTCTCATCCAGCGCGCAGAATTCATTACGGCATATCGCTGTACCTATGGCCCGTTCAGGAATCTGCTCGGTGGGATGCCAGTCGCCATCGTAGGCGGACAATGTGAAACTGGCGTTGCCGAAACTTGTATCTTGCGTGTATTTACCCCAAGCAGAGACATGCCTGAGTCCTTCCGCGTTCTGCCAGGGACCGTCGTAGGATTTCACTTCGCCGATCAGGGTGAGCACGCCGGCACCGAGATCCTGGCTCACACCGGTGGCGACGCGCTGCCAGTCATATTCGCCGAGTTCCGCCGAGACGAAGGAGCGCTCCAGCCGGTCGATGGTCTGGATGAAGGAAACGCCAGCGAGCGAAAAGTCACCGAGGTCGGCATAGTAGGGTCCCTTGCGATAATCGATGCGCTCAACGGCTTCCGGCAGCAGCCCATTCACATCCAGATAACCCTGCCCGTGACCATGGGAGCGCAGATTCAATGGCATGCCATCGAAATAGGTGGAGTAGTCGGTGCCATGATCCAGATTGAAACCGCGCAGGAAATACTGGTTCGCCTTGCCACTTCCGGAGTGCTGCACGGCCACCATGCCAGGCATGGATTCCAGCAACTCGGCTACTTTCAGCATGGGTCGCACCAGCAGGTCAGCCCCACCCACAGATCCCTGGCTGGCTGCTTCGGCACGACCCAGCAGCTCCGTGTTGCGGCCGAAAATCACCAGCTCCTCAATCCGCGCCGCGTCCTGAGCGCTGGCAGGGGCGATGCATCCGTAGCAGCCAGCAAGAAATATGAGAGAGAGGCGGGGGATAGAGAAAGGCGAAGAAACGGCATAATTCATGATGCTACTGCTATTCCTGAAACTGAGCTTGCCGCTGTGCAAGCAAACATGTGGGGAACCGACGACGTTGTCGATGCAGCAGCTTTATAGCGGTTAACCGGTCAGGAAACACGTAAACAGACGTTTATAACAGTAAGGGAGCTCAGCTCGGGCACGAACAGATGCCCAGGATGCGCGGATTGCGGGCATTTACCAACGAACCAGATAGGACGCCCACAAATTTAAACCGCGTAATGCGCTTTTGACCACAGCAACCGAATCCTGCAGACTCACCACCTGCAGATGGAGACCTGCCCCTGATTCGCGGTAGTATCTAGACCAGATTGTATTCTAGGGGAAATAACAATAATGCGCGCATCTATTCATCAAGCAGGCACAGTGACTGCACTACTTGGCTTTTTAGTTCTAGGCAGTCCAACGCTGGGTCAGGACACGGCCTTACCGGCAAGTTACGGGGTAGCAGAGCTACAAGGGAATTTCACTCCCGATCCCCATGTCCGTTCCATTAAGGCCGGCGGCGATATCGATGCTGCTTCGATTGGGGAAAATTGTATCGGTTATATCAGCAATTCTCCCGATTACGAATTGAACTACGCTGAAGCCACCGGCTTCAACCTCAGTTTTTTTGTTATTGGCGGCGTCGATACCACCCTGGTGGTAAACGATCCCAATGGAGCCTGGCATTGCAACGACGATTTCAACGGCAACAGTGGTGCGAATCCCGGTCTGGTTTTTACCGCGCCTGTGGTCGGTAACTACGACATCTGGGTGGGCACTTATGGTCAGGGGGAAATTGGATCTGAAGTAGAACTGCAAATCACCGAATTGGCATCGCCTTGGGAGACTACTTCGGCGCCTGAACTACCACAGCCTTCTGCTCCGGTGAACGAGGGACCTCCCGAACTGGTATCCTCGGGTACTGGATTCATTGTCAGTCGTGCCGGACACATCCTGACCAATCACCATGTAATAGAAGGTTGCAGAAGACTGACCTTCCAGATTCGCGGCGAACTGGCAGTCGAAACCAGTTTATTGGCCAGCAACGCAAGCACCGATCTCGCCTTGCTTAAAACCGATTTGAATCGGGATCCCGCGGTATTTCGCGGGGCCGCCAGAGTGCGTCTCGGTGATGAGGTGGTAGTTTATGGATTTCCACTGCTCGGTGATTTGTCCTCCCAGGGCAATCTGACCAATGGCATTGTCAGTGCACTCAGCGGCCTTAATGATGACTTGAGTCGTTTGCAAATGACTGCACAAATTCAACCGGGCAATAGCGGCGGCCCGGTGATGAATCGGTCCGGGCACATTGTTGCTGTGGTAGTCGAGACGGCAAATGATGAATATTTCCGCGACCAAAGGGGTGCCGTGATCCAGAATTTGAATTTTGGAATTCAAGACTCGCTGGCGCGTGCCTTTCTCGATACCAATAACGTGAGTTACGAAACCGCTGCGACAGAGGGCCAGACTCTGGCGGTCGTGGATATTGCAGAAATGGCGCAGGGATTCACCGGCACTATCCTGTGTTATCAATAATCCGCAACTGTGCGTTGGCGACACTGGGAGACGGGAATCCCTAACTTGAGGGTTTTCATTGCAATAAGGTGTGTTATCTCCAAGCTTGCGCGCTTATGCAGGCTAACAGACGTGACATGCCACGCCGGTCCTTTGTCACCAGACCTTTGTTAAGTTCTGGCTCGCGCAGGATATTGCAAAGTGGTTTTATTCCTGCAACAGCTCCGCGTCATAACCCCGCTCGCGCAGTTTGGCGAGAATCTCCAGATTCTGGGTGGCGTCCCGGGTTTCTACTGTCAGATATAAATCGGCGCGCTTGATCGGCACGCTGGCAAACATGCGCTGGTGGGAGACATCGAGGATGTTGCCGCCGAACTCGCCGATCGTTGCCGCCACCCCCGACAGGCTGCCGGGTGAGTCATCAATCTCGATCAGGAAGCGCACGATGCGACCCTTGCGCACCAGTTGCCGCATTAATACTGAGGCCAGAATTCACGCATCGATATTCGCCCCGGAGATAATCAGCGCAGTCTTCTGCCCGGCAAACAACGCGGCGTTGGACATCACTGCGGCGAGTGATGCTGCGCCGGCGCCTTCGGTCACTGTTTTCTCAATGCTCAAATAAAGATTGATCGCTTCCTCAATGCTGTCTTCTTTCACGATCAAAATATCATCGACGAGGCGCTGGATTACTTCCAGGGTCAATTCTCCTGGTTGTTTTACGGCGATACCTTCGGCGATGGTGGAACCACCGCTCTGCTGGGCATGGCCATGCAGTGCGCCATGCACGCTGGAATAGGCATCAACTTCCACACCGACAATCCGAATCTGCGGCCGCAATGCCTTGGCTGCCGTGGCAACGCCTGCAATCAGGCCGCCGCCACCAACTGGTACCACGATCGTGTCCAACTCTGGTTGCACGGCCAGCATCTCCAGCGCCATCGTGCCCTGGCCTGCCATGATGTCCAGATCGTTGTAGGGATGCACGAACACGAGGTTCTCGGCGTTGGCAATTTCGCGGGCATGGCTGGCCGCCTCATCCAGATTTTTGCCCTTAAGAACTACGCGCGCGCCAAAATTTTTCGTGTCTTCCACTTTGACGTTCGGCGTATTCCTGGGCATTACGATGGTGGCTGGCATGGACAGACGCTGTGCATGGTATGCTACCGCTTTCGCATGATTGCCAGCCGACATGGCTATCACACCCTGGGTGCATCCCTGTTCCTGCAACAACAACAGCTTGTTCAGCGCACCGCGATCCTTGAACGATGCGGTAAACTGAAAATTTTCAAATTTGAGAAATAGTTCGGTGCCGGCAATGCCAGACAGGGTTACAGATTTTTCGAAGCGTGTATTTATGGTCGAAGATGCAATGCGCTTAGCTGCATCCTAGATGTGTTGCAAGCTTAATGTCATGGGTAGAAAGTTATCTATGGCGAATTCTGTGGCAGATGCGCACGCAGCCACAGAATAAGAGCTATTGAACTCCGAGTAAAGCTGGCCGTCAGTTGCAGCGATACTGCTGCCGGCCTCAATATTGAACAATGCAATTGCAGGGAATTCACGTGGCCAACAAAAACTTGCCCCAAGCCATCATCCGCGAACTCAGCGTTGCCGGCGCTACCTTCCATTATTACAGCCTCGCTGCACTTGCAGAACAGGGACACCCCGGCATTCACACATTACCAGCGTCCATCAAGGTGTTGCTGGAGAATCAACTACGTCATATGGATCACCAGATAATTGATGCGTCGCATGTTGATGCGTTAATCAATTGGACCGGGACGCAGTACCAGAATCGGGAAATCATGTTCATGCCGGTGCGCGTGTTGATGCAGGATTTTACTGGCGTGCCCGCGGTTGTCGACCTGGCTGCGATGCGTGATGCGGTGACTGCCATGGGCGGCGACCCAAGTGTGATCAATCCGGTGAATCCAGTTGATCTCGTCATCGATCATTCGGTAATGGTCGATCGCTTTGCAGACGATGCCGCCTATCCAGAAAACGTGCGCATTGAAATGGAGCGCAATCGCGAGCGTTATCAGTTCCTGCGCTGGGGACAGAAAGCCTTCAATAATTTTCGGGTAGTGCCACCGGGCACCGGTATCTGCCACCAGGTTAATCTGGAATATCTGGCACGTACTGTCTGGAGCGATGAGAGAGAGGGCAAACACTTCGCCTTTCCTGACACGGTCGTCGGTACCGACAGTCACACTACCATGATCAATGGTCTCGCCGTGCTCGGCTGGGGTGTTGGCGGCATCGAGGCGGAAGCCGCCATGCTGGGTCAACCCATTTCCATGAACATTCCAGAAGTGGTTGGCTTCAAGGTCACTGGCAAACTGCAAGAGGGCATTACTGCTACTGATCTGGTGTTGACGGTAGCAGAGATGTTGCGCAAGCACGGCGTGGTCAGCAAATTCGTCGAGTTTTACGGCTCCGGTCTGCAACACCTGACACTGGCGGATCGCGCGACGATCGCCAACATGGCGCCGGAGTATGGTGCCACCAGTTGTTATTTTTCAGTCGATGATAAAACCCTGGACTACTTGCGACTGACCGGGCGCGATGCAACTAACGTGGCATTGGTGGAAGCGTATAGCAAAGCGCAAGGTTTATGGCGCCGCGACGATGATGCGGTGATTTACAGCAGCACGCTGGAATTGCAACTGGATGCCGTGGTGCCGTGTCTGGCTGGACCGAAACGACCGCAGGATCGCGTGGCCTTGCCCGGATTGAAGCAGGCCTTGCAGCAACAAACGGGAGGCTCCAGTGTGAAGCAGGCCAAGGTCGCCGGGTCGGATGTCACACTTAAGGATGGTGATGTGGTTATCGCCGCCATTACTTCCTGCACCAATACCTCAAATCCTGCTGTGATGATGGCCGCTGGTCTGGTCGCGCAGAAGGCGCTGGCAAAGGGTTTGCAACGCAAGCCCTGGGTCAAATCCTCGCTCGCGCCCGGCTCCAGGGTAGTAACGACCTATCTGGAAAAAGCCGGTCTGCAACAACATCTCGATGCGCTTGGCTTTAATCTCGTTGGTTACGGTTGCACCACCTGCATCGGCAATTCCGGCCCGCTGGCGCCAGCGATCGAAGACGCCATCGACAGCGGCCAGCTGACCGTAAGCTCGGTGTTATCCGGCAACCGTAACTTCGAAGGTCGCATTCATCCGAAGGTGCGGGCGAATTGGCTCGCCTCGCCACCACTGGTAGTCGCCTTTGCGCTGGCGGGCACCACCAATATTGATCTCACCACTGAGCCGCTCGGCAACGACAAGCACGGCAAGGCAGTGTATCTGCAGGACATCTGGCCTTCCTCCGAGGAAATAGCCGCCGCTGTGCGACTGGTGGAAAACCAGATGTTCAGTACCGCTTACGCCGACGTATTCAAGGGTGATGCAGAATGGAATAGTCTGCCGACTGGTTCGGGCAAGACCTATGCATGGGATGCCGAGTCGACCTATATCCAGCAGCCGCCTTTCTGTGAACTGGAAGTAGCAGCAACCGACGTCGAGTCCGCGCGCATTCTGATGATACTGGGTGACTCGGTAACTACCGACCATATATCGCCAGCAGGTTCGATTGCCGAGAACAGCCCTGCGGGCAAATACCTGCTGCAACACAAGATCGCCAAGGGTGATTTTAATTCCTATGGCTCACGCCGCGGCAATCATGAAGTCATGCTGCGCGGCACCTTCGCCAACGTACGTATTCGCAATGAAATGCTGGCGGGAATTGAAGGTGGTTACACGCACATCGCGCCAGACATGGCCGCGGTCAGTGTCTACGATGCGGCGCTAAGCTGTCAAAAAACCGGCACTCCCTTAGTGGTGTTTGCCGGCAAGGAATACGGTACTGGCTCCAGTCGCGATTGGGCGGCAAAAGGGACTGCGTTATTGGGAGTGCGCGCCGTAATAGCCGAGAGTTTCGAGCGCATCCATCGTTCCAATCTGGCGGGCATGGGAGTGCTGCCGTTGCAGTTCCCGCAAGGCATTACCCGCAAGACCTTGCGGCTTGATGGCAGCGAGAGCATTAATTTGCGCGGACTGAAAGCCATTGCTGCCGGCATGACGGTGCGAATGGAGATAACCGATACTGGCGGCAACAGCCGATCCTGCGACCTGATCTGCCGACTGGATACGGCTCTGGAAGTAGCTTATTTTACCAACGGCGGCATCATGCCTTACGTGGTCAGGCAGCTGACTGCAAAATAACCCATATAGATTGTGATGCAATTCAGCTCGAACGCGTATTCAAACGCTTTTTTTAAGCCCCCGCACCTGGACTACAGTCATGAATAACAAGACACAATTTCGCACGGAGACAGACAGCCAGGGCAAGATTGATGTGCCCGCAGACAAACTGTGGGGCGCGCAAACCCAGCGTTCGCTGCAGTTCTTCGCCATTGGCCAGCAGACCTTTCCCATGGAGTTCATCCATGACTTCGCCTTGGTGAAGAAAGCGGCGGCGATTGCCAATCGTGAATTAGGACTGCTGGATGCCAGCTTGTCTGACCTGATTCAGCGCGCCTGTGATGACATCACAGCCGGGCAGTACGATGACCAGTTCCCGTTGTCTGTCTGGCAAACCGGCAGCGGCACCCAGACCAACATGAATCTGAACGAGGTAATCGCAAACATTGCCAATCGCGCCGCCGGCAATGCCCTGGGCAGCAAGGCGCCGGTGCATCCGAATGATCACGTCAATCTGTCGCAATCTTCCAACGATGTCTTCCCCACGGTCATGCATGTCACTGTGCTGCGGGTGTTACAGACCCAGCTGTTGCCAGCGGTACAGCGGCTCGAGCAACAACTGGCAACGAAGGCGGAACAGCTCGATCACGTTATCAAGATTGCGCGCACGCATATGATGGATGCTACGCCAATTACCATGGGACAGGAGTTTGGCGCGTATCAGGCGCAGCTGACTTTTATACGACAGCTACTCGAAGCAAGTGTGGCCGGCGTAGCAGCTCTGGCAATCGGTGGTACTGCGGTGGGCACCGGGTTGAACAGCAGCGAGCAATGGCCAGAGACAGTGATCAAGGTGATTAACCAGCTCTCCGGTCTCGTCTGCACCGAAGCGGTAGACAAGTTCAGTCAGCTTGCTGCCCACGATGCGCTCACCAACCTGCACAATCATTTGGCATTGCTCGCCAGCGCGCTCTACAAAATGGCGAGCGATATCCGCCTAATGAATTCCGGACCGCGTTGCGGACTGGCTGAAATCACCATACCGGCGAACGAGCCGGGCAGTTCCATCATGCCGGGCAAGGTGAACCCTACGCAGGTGGAAGCGCTGACGATGGTGTGCGTGCGCGTGATGGGGAATAACACCGCGGTGACCATGGCGAATAGTCAGGGGCAATTCCAGCTCAATGTGTACAAACCATTATTGGTAGTCACGCTGCTGGAGTCGTTGCACCTGCTCGCGGATGCCATGTCCAGTTTTGGCCAGCACTGCCTGCAGGGTATTGCGGCGAATACCCTGCAACTGGGACATTATCTGGAACACTCGCTGATGCTGGTTACTGCTTTGACGCCCCTGATTGGTTATGACGCTGCCGCCGCGGCCGCGAAGTATGCCCATGAAAAAAATGTCAGCCTGAAGCAGGCGGTAATTGAACTTGAATTTTTGGATGCAAAGGAGTTTGAGCGCAGGGTGCGACCCGAAACCATGCTTGGCCCCAAACGTTAGCTCTTTAGACATAGCGCCAGGGGAGCTCTGGGGCGAGTTGGTGAACAATAAAGCGGTATATGTGCTTGCTTTCGACCAGCAAGGCCGGGGAAAACTTGGGTCGCTGCCCGGCAGGGGGCTGGAATTACCCGCCCGACGAGCAGCGACCCGATTTCCCCGAGGATGAGGAAAAAATGGAAAGCAGATTGCGCAGATTGCCTCTGGCAGACCGAAGCTAATAAATATTGCAGCTCTGGATGGGACTATGGGGTAAAGCAGCTTGAGCGAACTAGTTGACACAGAGTTGACTCAAAATTGATCGGTGCCCTGTGCGACTATTCAGCGATTAATTGGCGAACTACCCAGCAATTGGGGTGCTCCCGGTTCAGACTATAATATATCCAATAAAAACAATAGGTTATAAATTTATAGCGGGGCAGGTGGCAGGACTATCGCGGCAACACGCAATAACAAACCGGCAATAGCGGGGCGCTGGCAGAAAATTCTCTTAAATTTCTTGGATTTGCTAGTTACCTAGCCAATTTCGGTGAGTATACTGTGCGCGTTTTACGCAATAAACAAAGACCCTGATTCGGGTTTCACAGGAGCATAAGAATGATAAACAAGAAGCTATCTATAGGAGCAGCTCTCGTAGTTGCATTGGTTGTCCTGGGTCTGGGACAAACCAAGATGCAGGATTCCAGCGTTGCCGCAGCTAATGATGTTATGGCACCACACTTTGAAGTCGATCCATACTGGCCACGTCCGTTGCCAAATATGTGGGCCATGGGTAACACCATCGGCGTTGATGTTGACGAGCGCGACCACGTCTATGTTGTGCATCGCAACTCTGCCGATCAATTCGGCGGCAATACTGAAATCGGCCTGCAGGGTGGTGTAGCGGAATGTTGCACACCAGCACCGCCAATCCTTGAATTCGATCCTGAAGGCAATATCGTCAATGGCTGGGGTGGCCCAGTAGAGGGCGCGCCTTATGTATGGCCAGCGTCTAACCACGGTATCGAAGTCGCGCCAAACGGCGATGTCTGGATCGGTGGTAACGGTGGCGGCGACTCGCACGTACTGGTATTTAGTGGCAGCGGTGAATACATCCGTACCATCGGTGTTCCCGGTGAAGACCGCGACAGTAACAGCCAGACCCATTTCGCCATGGTCGCTGAAATTGCAATCGATGTTGCAGCCAATGAAGCCTACCTTGCCGACGGTTATCGCAACCGCCGTGTAGCTGTACTTGACGTTACCACTGGTGCTTTCAAGCGCTACTGGGGTGCCTACGGCAATCGTCCAGATGACACTGCTGATGTAACTTACACGCCTGGTGTAGCTGGCCCGCAGCAGTTCCGTGGTCCGGTGCACTGTGCCCAGCCTTCAAATGATGGCCTGGTCTATGTGTGTGACCGTGGTGCCGACCGCGTGCAAGTGTTCCGTAAAGACGGCACCTATGTACGTGAAGTCGTGTACAACCCGGCCACATTGAATCAGGGTTCAACCTGGGACATTGCGTTCTCACCAGATGCTGCACAGGAATTCATCTATCTGGCAGACGGTCAAAACTTCAAGGTTTCCGTGATTGACCGTGCTTCCATGGAAGTGTTGTACACCTTCGGTCAAGGTGGTCGCCAGCCTGGCACATTCTATGCGCCACACTCAATTGCCACTAACTCCGCAGGCGATATCTTCACTACTGAAACCTATGAAGGTTCACGGGTGCAGAAATTCGTCAACATGGGTATGCGTGCAGTCACTGTTCGTGAACGCGCTCCAGTATGGCCTGCTGACAAGCTGAATTAAACGCAGGGAAAAGCTCCACTGAGAAAGCCGTATCGAATTTATTCGATACGGCTTTTTTTTGACTGGCATTTAGTGAGTATGCCCGGTCAATGGATTAGGTTTTTTAGTCAAAGAGTTTTTCGTGTATGCCAATATTACTGGCCAAACATCTACGCTTCACGTCTGCATCTTTTTATCCCAATGTAGCTTGCTTCCGGCTGGGGTTCCCGCAACAAGCATTGCACTGTTCGATATTCTGCTATCCTGTTGCCCATGACTAAATTTCTGTCGCTGGCGCTGGTTGTGATCGGTCTCTTTAGCTGCAGTGATGCTGTGCAGGATCCGCCCGCGCCTGGTGTTGCCAGAGATCTGGCGCAACAGCGGGCTAACAGTGTATCTGCGGTGCAATACGATTTACTGCTTAAGCTGCCAGAGCAAGTAGCTGAGCCTGTCACCGGTATCGTCTCAATACAGTTACACCTCAATGACGCTAGCCAGGCGCTGGTGCTTGATTTTCGCGCGCCTGTGGATCATGTGATTGATGTTACGCTCGACAATGCTGCAGTCGATTACTCGGTAACCCCAGATCATATTGTTATTCCAGCGACGTCAATCAGTGCCGGGGACCATGCGGTGCAGGTTGAATTCAGAAGCACCGACGCAGCCCTCAATCGACAGTCTGGCTTCCTGTACGCGCTGTTTGTCCCTGATCGCGCATCGACAGCAATTCCGGTATTCGAACAACCCAATATCAAAGCCCGCTTTAAGCTGACACTGGAAATTCCGGCACACTGGCAGGCGCTATCCAATGGTGCGCTGGTCGAGCGCGATACTTCAGATTCGCAAAGGCACCTGCTCCGATTCGCCGAGACATTGCCGATCAGCACTTACCTGTTCTCCTTCGCGGCGGGTGAGTTGCAGATGGAGACGGCAACTCGCAACGGTCGTGAATTCACCATGTATCACCGTGAAACCGATGTGGAAAAACTGGCGCGCAACCGCGATGCCATCTTCGACCTGCATGCCACCGCATTGAGTTGGCTGGAAGAGTACACGGGCATTCCCTATCCTTTCGGCAAGTTTGATTTCTTCGCAGTACCTGCTTTCCAGTTCGGGGGAATGGAGCATCCGGGTGCGGTCTGGTACCGGGCAGACAGCCTGTTTCTGGACCCAACGGCATCACGCACGCAAGAGTTGAGTCGTGCCAGTCTAATCGCCCATGAAACCTCACACATGTGGTTTGGCGATCTCGTCACCATGGACTGGTTCAATGATGTGTGGATGAAAGAGGTGTTTGCCAATTTCATGGCGGCGAAAATCGCCGGCCCGGCGTTTCCTGATCTGAATCTGGATCTGCGTTTTTTCCAGGCGCATCATCCAACTGCCTATGATGTGGATCGTACTGCAGGCACCAATCCTGTTCGTCAGGACCTCGACAACCTGAGTGATGCCGGTTCGCTCTACGGCGCCATCATCTATCAGAAGGCGCCGATCGTCGTGCGGCAATTGGAAGATCTCATTGGCGAAGAACAGTTGCGGGATGGACTGCGGCAATATCTCGACGCGCATCGCTTTGGCAATGCCACGTGGCCAGACCTGATCAGTATTCTGGATCCATTGACTGAGGAAGACCTGCAGCAGTGGAGTGATGTTTGGGTCGCTGCCACCGGCCGCCCGCAAATAACTGCACAGTGGAGCGATGGCGGCATTACGGTACGTCAGGCCGACAGTGATTCTGCAAGAGGCTTGTTATGGAATCAGCCGCTGGTGCTGGCGGTGGGCACCGCTGAAGGTGTCGCCGAGTATCGCGTGCAGTTGCGGTATGCCGAGGCGTTCGTGCCCATGGCCACGGCTACCTCGCCCCGATTTATCTTCGGCGGCGCCGATGGTGTTGGCTACGGGCGCTTTATGCTGGATACCCAGAGCCGGAGCGCGCTGTTGGAGTCGGTGCATGACCTGCAGAATCCAGTGCAGCGCGCGGTCGTCTGGCAGACTCTGTGGGAAGAGGTGCTGGATAACACACTCACCGCCGATCAGTTTGTAGCTGCACTGTTGACCGGAGTTGAGCGAGAAAGCGAAGAGCTAATCGCCCAGCAAATACTCGGACTATTGCGCCATGCCTATTGGCAATTTCTGGATGAGAATGCGCGCCGTGCTGTGAGTCAGGAGTTGGAAGAAATATTATGGAATGCACTGGCTGCTGCAAGCACACCGGGTCGCAAGGGAGCTTACTTCAATGCCTTGGTGAGCATGACACTGACCGAAGCTGGAACGGAAAAGCTGCGCCGCATCTGGCGCGGAGATGATGCGCTGAAAGGGCTGCCCTTGCAGGAGCAGCAATTCATCACATTGGTTGAGGCACTATCATTGCGGGATCCCGCTAACGCCCCTGCCATGATTGATGCGCAGGAACAGCGCATCACTAATCCGGATCGATTGGCGCGCCTGCGCTTTATGCGACCGGCACTCAGTAGTGATGCGGCTCTGCACGCGGCAATGTTCGCCAGCTTCAGTGATGTAGCTGTGCGTAGGCAAGAATCCTGGGTACTGGATGCAATGTCGGCAATACATCATCCCATTCGTAATGAGGCTTCACTATCGCTGTTGCGCGAGAGTCTAAACCTCACCGAAGAAATTCTGCGCACGGGTGATATCTTCTTTCCCTTGAACTGGCTCAATGCCACCTTGGCAGGTTATCAGTCCAGCGCGGCTGCGCAGATTGTAGCGGATTACCTGCAGGCGAATCCCGAGCTGCCACCGCGACTGCGCGGTAAGGTCTTGCAGGCAGCGGATGACTTGTTGCGAGTCGCGCGGTTTTAGTTTGACAGCTTGGCTACTGATCCTGTCGGTAAGTGATGCGCCCACCAACGATTGTCATGACATTCTCACTCGTCAGGATTTCTGCTTCCGGTATCGTCATGAGGTCGCTATCGAACACAGTGAAATCCGCGTATTTGCCGACTTCAACGGAGCCGCGCAATTGCTCTTGAAATGCCCCGTACGCAGGCCAGATCGTCAACATCTTCAGGGCCGTCTCGCGCGACACCGCCAGTTCCGGATGCCAGCCCGGACCTGAAGTTCCATCGAGTCGTTTGCGTGCCACCGCCGCATAGAATTCAATACGAGGATCACCTTCCTCTACCGGCGCATCGGAACCAGCCAGTATCATCAAGCCGCGATCTATCAGTTGCTGCCACGGATAGGCATAGGCGAGACGGTCCGCACCCAAACGGTCAGGCGCGAAATTTAGATCACCGATGCCGTGGCTCGGTTGCATCGAGGGCAATACGCCCAGCTCGACGAAACGTTGTTGGTCAACCGGCGGAATAATCTGCGCGTGTTCCATGCGCCAGCGTAAATCGTCACTGGCCCATTCCGCTCTGGGAACAGCTGCATAGGCTTCGGCATACCAGTCCAGCAGAGAACGCACCGCCCGATCACCGATGACATGGGTTTCGATCTGAATACCCTTGCGCAATGCCTCGTGCAGAATCGGCACGAGTTCTTCCTTGGTGGTGCGATTCATGAAGCCGTTGTGATCAGCATCGGAATAGTTGTCGATCAAGGCCGCGCCGCGCGAACCCAATGTGCCATCGATGAATACCTTGATGCCACGTACATCAAACATATCATCGGGGGTTTTCTCGCGACCGCGCTCGATCATTGTCCATGCCTCGTCTACTGGCACAGCCGCATAAACACGATGAGCCATATTGCCTTCGCGATGAATCTGCTGCATCAATCCGACCAGCTGGTAGGACATGCCGGCATCCTGGGTCTGGGTCCAGCCCAGCGCCGCATTCGCCTGCAGGCCGCGCTCGAGATTGTCTTTCAGATAGGCATCGGTATCAGGTGGAATGATGGCTCTGAACACATTCATGGCATTCGCCAGCACATAACCGTTAGGAGTGCCATCCAGGTCGCGTTCGAAGCGGCCACCTTCCGGATCCGGCGTGTCCCGTGTAACACCGGCCAACTCCATTGCCCGTGAATTCACCAGTGCGGAAACACCGTCGGCACGGGGCATGAACAATGGCTTGTCAGCGGTAAACGGATCGACATCGTACTTGTTCAGGAAACGCTGCTCGTCAGTCCACTCCCGTTCTATCCAGCCGCGTCCCTGTACCCAGGTACCTGCGGGAATTGTGGCGGCCCAGTCAGCAATCGTCTGGACTGTTTCAGCCAGAGTGGGGATGCCAAACAGACTAAGGGTCTGTGTGCGCCGGCCCACTCCTTCGAGATGCTGGTGACTATCGGTGAACCCGGCAAACACGGTCTTGCCTGCCATATCAATGATGTTAGCACTGCCGCACATGTAACGCGCGGCATCACTGTCTAGCCCCACGAAAATAATGCGGTCGCCAAGTGTGGCGACGGCTTCGGCAGTCCACTGGGTATCATTGGCAGTGTAAATAGTGGTGTTGTGCAGAACCAGGTCGGCGGCTTCACAGGGGGTTTGTGCGTAAACCGAATTCATCCAGCTGCAGCTTGCCAACCCGAATAGCACAATACGTAATTTCATCACAATAAGAACCTCTGACAGGGAATAGGCAGGATGCAGTATAGTGGTTCCAGAGGTAAAGTAGGAGCCAGCTGCAAGTTTGATTTTATTCAGGCAGGTTCCCACAGCTGTAGTGTGTTGCTGACAATTGTTTAATCCTGCTGGTAACGTTTATTGCGCGCCATCTTGTTCAGTTCCATGAACTGCTCCAGCTTCTCCTTGATGCGCAGTTCCAGCCCACTCTCCCTGGGAAAATAAAACCGTTCGTTGCGCAACACCTCCGGTAAATAATTTTCCCCAGCGGCAAATGCGTTCTTTTCATCATGGGCATAACGATACTCTTTGCCGTATCCCAACTGTTTGGTGAAGGTGGTACTGGCATTGCGCAAGTGCAGTGGTACTTCCAGACTGCCATGCTGGCGGACGGCTTGTTGCGCGCTTGCAAAGGCCTCATACACCGCGTTGCTCTTCGGGGCGCAGGCCATGTACACAGTTGCCTCCGCCAGTGCCAGATCGCCCTCGGGACTACCGAGCCGCGTGTAGGTGTCCCAGCCGTTCAGCGCAAGCTGCAAGGCGCGCGGATCAGCCACACCAATATCCTCGGTCGCCATTCTGACTAGGCGCCGGGCGATATACACCGGATCACAACCGCCATCCAGCATACGCGCCAACCAGTAAAGTGCAGCATCGGGAGATGAGCCGCGTACCGATTTGTGCAGTGCCGAAATCTGTTCATAGAAACTGTCACCGCCCTTGTCGAAGCGCCGGAAGCCTTCCTGCAAAACCTGGTTGATGTGTTCATCGTCAATGGTTTTTATGCTGGCGCCGACAGCAGATTCAGCCATGTCGCTGAGCACTTCAAGGTAGTTCAACACGCGCCGGGCATCACCGTCCGCGGCGCGGGCGATGATCTGTTTCTGCCTGGTACTCAATTGCAATTGCAGTTTGCCCAGGCCGCGCTCGGTATCACCTAACGCCTGTTCGATAATTTTTTCTAATCCGTCTTCTGTCAAAGACTTAAGCAGATACACACGAGTGCGGGAGAGGAGGGCATTGTTTAATTCGAACGAAGGATTTTCCGTGGTGGCCCCGATAAAGTGAATCGTGCCATTCTCAATGTGCGGCAGAAACGCATCTTGCTGTGCCTTGTTGAATCGATGCACTTCATCCACGAACAGAATAGTCTGCTGGGAGCCACTGCTTTGATGAAGGCGTGCGCGCTCAATCGTGGCGCGAATCTCCTTCACCCCATCGAGCACGGCGGACAAGGATTCGAAGTGGTATTTACAAGTTGCGGCGATTATTTTCGCGAGCGTGGTCTTGCCGGTACCAGGCGGACCCCAGAGGATCATGGAGTGGGGGTTCTGGTTCTCAATCGACTCATAGAGTGACTTTCCCGGACTGAGCAAATGCTCCTGCCCGATGAATTCATGCAGCGAGCGCGGACGCATTCTGGCTGCCAGTGGTTGATAGGCAGGCCCGGCCCGGTGCATCGGTAGCAGGGCTTCGTTCACGATTGTGCTGGCAGAGATGCTGAGTACATTACAGTTGTAATGCGGCTCTGAGTTCGGCAGCAGTCAGGTCTTGAACGTACACGGCAGAACCTTGGTCAAACTCCCGCGCGCGCGCCAACGCACCGACTACCACTGGCTCAAACCCTGCATCGATTACCAGATTCACCGTAACTGCGACAGCCGCCTGATCATCGCCCGCGATCGGGATCGCCACCAGTGCACCGTCGCGATGATGCTTGTCATGCACCGACTGATAGCCGATGGCATTGAATGCGCGCACGAGGCGCACACCGGGCAGGTATTCTGCCGAGGCAACGCCAGTCCCCTTGTCGAGTGCTGCCTGTGCCATCTCACCATCGCGACGCGGATAGGGATTGCCGCAGTCGATCACAATCTTGCCCTGCATCATGGCAGCGAAGTCACGCCCTACCTGTGGCAGCGCGGCATAGGGTACGGCAATAAAAATCACGTCACCAAACTCGACTGCATCTATTGGCATACCCGCGCGCGCATTGGGACTGGCTTGTTGCACCAGTTCGGCAAGTTCGTCAGGGTTACGTGAAGAGAACAGGATATGGTGTCCGGCCGCTGCCCAACGCAGGCCAACGGCACCGCCGATATTTCCGGAACCGATGATGCCGATGCGCAGTGGTTGCGGGCTCTGTGCGCCCAACACGCCGGGAATGGTAACTGCGATGGCGCCGAGTGCTGACTGCAGCAGACGCAGGGTGAACTGGCGTCGGGTGTACTTGCTATGAGTGTACTTGCTATGAGTGAGCTTGCGACGGGTGAACTTACTATGGGTGTACTTACTATGGGTGTTGGGTGATTTAAACATGGAGTGCTCCGGCGCAGTCAGGACAGCTTCAGGATACTGCAAATCGGCAACCCCTGCACAGACGTCACTTACACTGGTTTATAGTCTCACCAGTTTATACGACAGCTAGAAGGTGGCGCGAACCTTGAACACAAACTGCGTGCCGGTAGTGACACAGCTGCGCTCGATTTCACGCAGCTTGTCATTACGCAGATAGCCATGGTAGCGGTAGCGTTTGTTGCAGCGTTCGAAGTCCAGTGCGTTATTCACCTCCGCGCGATAGGTGAAGGAGTAATAGCCGACTTTTTCCGCGAACAAAATCAAATCCGGACGGACTTTACCAGCGTTAAAGAACACCACGTTATCGATGTCGTAGCGTACGCGGTTGCCACCGGTGCCACCCATGTTGCCGATCCCGTCCTGATAATTCAGGCCATAGCTGAGATTCTGCGCCGGCAGGTCATGGCGGAAACCGAGCCGGAAACTGCCCCGGTCGTAAGGGATCACGGTGCGTGTCTTCGCAATCAGCGGATCATAGATATAGGCGTCTTCCAGATTCAGACCGGCTGTGATTACGGCTTGCGGCAGGTTCATGAAACCGAGTCGGATGCTGGCGTTCAGATACAAGCCAAAGATCTTGCCGTCGCCGACATTACCGTTCGTGCTCAGCAGCGTCTGTGCATTTGGGGAAATGTCGATCTTGCCGATCGCATTGCGATTGTCGAAATAAAAGAAGCGCGAATTGAGCACGCCGCCATCGTTGGGGAGGCGGTAGTCCAGGTTGACGTTGTAACGCCAGCTTTCCTCCTGTGCCAGCTCCGGATTGCCAGCAACAGTGTCCTGATCGTCATCCTGCTGGTTTACGCCGGCCGAGAAATCAGCGAAGCTCAATTGCGACACGTCTTTCTCTGCAGACATGCGCAGCTGCAGGCTGCGGGAAATAGCCAAGCGGAAATCCAGTTTCGGTTTGATGAAATCGAAATCGCGCCGCTTGTTAACATCGCCAGTCTGTTCAATTTCAGACACTTCGTACAGCAAGCTGCTTTCGAGCGACATACGCGCATTGATCTGCCAGTTATGTAGGGCAAAACCTTCATAGCGAATCTCTTCCACTTCGGATATGGCATTGGGTAGATTGACTGGCCGCAGGCCGCCATAAGCGGGCGACCCCGCACCGAGAGCGGCGACACCGAGTCGAAGCGCAGAGTTCTGCGTGGTCTGCGCGCCTTCGATGCCCAGTTCCAATGACTGACCCGCCACTACATTCCAGGCGTAAGACGTGCGTACGATGCGCTCCTGATAACGACTCGCTGTATCCAGAAACAGGTTCTTCTTCTCGGGCTGGCCGGGACCTGCAGCAACATGGCGCTCCCGCGTCGTGGCATCGTTCTTTTCATTGCCGATGAACAACAGCTTGTACTTGCCGCCGTCACTGAAGTTGTGTTCGTAGTCGCCACCAAATTCCCAGTTGTCCGCAGTCGATGGCAAGGTCTCGCGCTCGAGAACTATCGACGTGGGAGAGGTTTTTAAATCGGTAATGGTGCGCAGCAGATTCGCTGGAGGATCGCTCTCGCTGTACAGACCATTCAGCGCGAAGCGATCGACTTCGGTTGGTTGGTACACGATGTTGGAATTCAGCCGGTAAGCGGTTTGTTCGCGGATGCGATCAAACGCACGCGTCTCATTGGGTGACTGGTCGCCCAGCAGGCTGATTTCAAAACTCTCCTGTTTCTCGTAACCGGAACTTACGTCCGCACTCAACAGGTAGTTAAGCTGGCCCGTTTGTCCGCTATAGGAAAAGGTACCGAGGGGTTCTATCGTGCCATCCCCAAAATGAGTAAAACCCAACTCGGTAGCAAGGCTCGATGTGGATTGCGCTTCGCGCAGTACGATGTTGACCAGTTGTCCGCTATTGCGCACATCGAGATCGCCCGAAGTGCCCCGAATAATCTCGATATATTCCACCTGATCGGCCGCGATCCGATCCAGCTGGCTGCTGGCCTCGTTGGCCTTGCCCGCCATGCGTTTGCCGTTAATCAGGATCTGGCTTTCGCCGCCGAGGCCGCGATTATTGGTGTTGCCAAAGCTCGGTACCTGGTTACCACCTTGCAGCGCCAGCCCGATGCCAGGAATACGATTGAGCATGTCGTTCACGGACACGGCGCCATACTGGGCGAAGTAGGACGCAGGGTAGGTGACTGTGGCGTTTTCCGCGCTGACATCTTGCGCCGAGGCCAGGTTGGGAAGGATGAAGCTAGATAGGACTGAAACCAGAATTGTTTTGCCAAATATTGCAGAATGCTTCTCTCGCATTGGTTACTATTCTCGGCTGGTAGAAAGTGAATCGGAGAAAATAAAAGGGGTCAGAGTAAAAATGCAGCACTGTATTTTTACTCTGACCCCTTTTATTTCTTTTTTTACTGCTGGCCAGGTTCGGTAGTGTCGCGACCATCGCGGGGCGCGCCGGTACCGGAAGAGCCCATGAAGAATTTGCGGCCGTCTTCAAAGGTAACATCACGGCCATTGGCACGGGCGCTGCGATCCTTGCTCTGGTATCCGTCGACGACGATCATCGCGCCGAGTGGAATCGTGGCACGGGACAGGCCGCGACGCAGCAAGGTGTTCGGTGTGCCGCCCTCGACCATCCATACCTGCTTGCTGCCGTCGTCATTGGTGATTTCCAGATGTATCCAGGTGTGTGGATTCACCCACTCCACCTTGACGATTGGTCCGCGTAACACCACTGGCCGGTTCGGATCGAACTCGGCGCTGAAGGCGTGATGCCCCACGGCGGGAATACTGGTCAGCATGGCCAGACCGGCAGCTGCCAACGCGGCGGCACCCAGACTGCAGATCACTCGAATTGGTTTGCCCATAGTGCTTCTCCTGAATGTGTCTCTTGCATGTGTGCAGTACAGTGTTTTATCGGGTTGGATTGGGTACGCCTTCCGGGGCTTCACCGCGGAATTCAGCCTCGAGCATACGAGCACCTTTCATAATACCTTCCAGTGCATAGTTCGCTTCGTGACAGGCGTATTCGAATACTTTATTGGGGCTGCGCGGCCAGGAATATTCACCAGTGAATGGTGCAGACCATACAGTGGGGTCGTCTACGGTAAACGTGTAGATCAACTTGTCGCCACTCTCCATGCGGAAACGTTCGGTGACTTTCATATTGGCCGAGCCTTGTGAATACGCCGGCATGTCGCGGAAATTGGTGGTTTCTACCACCAGCGTGTCGTCTTCCCACCAGCCGATGGAATCACCCAACCATTTGGTGATGTGGGCCGGGTCGTGCTCGGCATTCATGCGCACGATGCGGGCTTCGTGCACCATTTCGATCTGGATGATGACGGTGTCTTCGCTCTGCACGATACGCTTATGGTTGTTATACAGTGCCGGCATCATGGGCGGGCCACCGGTGGAGCTGAATGACAGCAGGCAACGCTCAGCGAATGGGCGCTGTTCCGGATTGTCATAGGGGCCTGGTGCATCCAGGCCGGCATCCAGCCAGTAGGCAGTACCGTCATTCGCGCCCCCTTCTCTTACTGGTGCCGCTTCACCAGCACCGAGAGCTTCGCGACGTGCTGCGCGGCGCTCATCGGTAACAGGTGGGAATTGGCCATCCGGCGGATCGATGATGATTGAAGTGCGCCAGTTGCCATCAATCTGGAAGGCGCTGGTGCCGGCATCGATCCAAAACGTGTTGTAACCACCAACGTTGCCTGAAGCACCGGTGGAGCCATCGCCGCCCTGCGGTGGCGCGGTACGATTCGGGTCGCTGGCCTGGTTGCGTTCGATATCACGCTCCAGTGCCCGCGCGGCAATCGCCGCTGCTTCATCGTTGGTGAGGAACATCTTGTCCCCGTATTCCCGCGGTCGCGTCATCGGCGTCAGGGTGGACACGTCATAGGTGCCAGACAGATCCGGATGGCCACTTGCCGTGCGCTTGATGTCATTGCCCTGCGCGACAGCAAGCTGCGCGAGCACCAGCCCAGTCAGGGACAACATACCGAGGCACACATTCTTGATTTGATTGCGCATAAATTATCTCCTCGAACTCAGTCAATATTGCGCGGGAGTGGATGCCTGCGCGCCTCGCCATAGATCAACTCTTCTACAAATTCCACACACCTGAAATCCATCAAGCGCGCGTTTTCTTCGATGCGACGATAGATTGGCATCTTGATCGTGAACGGCTCGGTAAGAACCTGTGGGTCCTCGATAGTGGCCGTGTATTCGATGTGGCTCGGGCCGATCATGGTATAGCGCTCTACCACATGCAATTCATAGCTGTGATGGCTGCCGGCGCGATCAAACCAGGTGCCTTCGGCGAGACCGGTGACATCCACTACCAGCGTGTCGCCTTCCCAGCTGCCAACAGACCAGCCCATCCAGGAATCAACCTGCGAGGGACCTGGGTTGTCGAGATAGATATCCCTTACCGCACCGGCATATTGGTAGGCGATAAAGAAATCATTCTCGCTCTGCACAATCTGGAACGGGTGGGGCATATAGGTGGCGCGGGGGACGCCGGGAAGGTAGCACTTCACTTCCGGGTCGCGCTCGCTCCAGTTGGCCATGTTTTCTTCTTTCAGCGCCCGCGCTGCCGGGGTATAGGGAATGCCGCCGCCACCGACGATGACGCCCATGCTACCGGGTACGGCAGCCACCGCTCCCATGCGCAAGGTTGGAATGGCAGGCACCGGATTGATGGGGCCCTCGCGCATCTGCAAGGAATGGCGCGCGATATGGGGTTCGATATCGTAATTGGCCTCATTCAGGGTCTGCCATATACCGCTGAAATCGGGGCGGCCATTGGCCAGTCTGGGGATGTCCTGAGCGGTGAGGGGAGCAGCTGCTAAAGACAGCGCTGAAGACAGCGCTAAAGCCAGGGTGAGTTTGCCAACTGATGTCTGCATCTGTTACTCCGCGCGACTTTGGTTTTTTTTGAGGCTCCGGCACTGGGTCGGGTCCTGTGTTCTGTAGATACTTCTTACATGTTGCAGGGCGCAAGTTTAACGCCTGCGCGTCACAGTTGCCTAGGTTTTCCGTGCTACTGCGGGTCGAGACGAAAGAAATATCGGGGCGGAAAGCCAGTGATGAAGCGAAATACCGCGCCCAGGGGATGGTCAGCATTGACGCGCTCGGCTTCAGCGCCTTCCGCCAGAGTGGCCCGGTAGTCCAACGGCCCAGCTCCCAGATCTACTCGTACCTCCGGATTGGCGCGCGCCTGACGATACCAGGCCCGCGGCCAGTGATTCACCGCGACATACAGTTGCGCATTGCTGCTCAACCGGGCTACCACGCGATCATGTGCAGCACCCGCATCATTGTAGGTAGTTATAACAAGTGTTTCTTGGCCGCCCGGTTGAAAATAACCAAGCATTGATTCAAACGCGACCACCAGTCCGACATAGACCAGTAATACGCCACCAAGGATTTGCAGGGATTTCTTCATCGCCATTTGGTTGCCATGCCTTTGCTATACGAATCGGGGCGAATGCACTGATTGGGCCTACTCTAATGTTCCGTTTCGACGCACACAAGTGCAGAATAGGGCAGCTCACTGCAACGGGAGGCCAACATGCCAGCTCACCACACCGATATCCTGCGATTGAATTGGATGGCAGCTATAGCAAAATTGTTCACCGCAATTTTGTGCAGATCGATTTTGCTCACAGCTGCGCTGGGCAGCTCAGTCAGCTTCGCGCAACAGGTGACGGATCAGGCAGCTGCTCTTTATACGCCATGGGGTCACCCGGACTTGCAGGGGGTGTGGGATCGTCGCACGATTACCCCGCTGGAACGCCCGGAGCGCTTCGCCGACAAGGCCATTCTGAGTGCAGATGAAATTATTGCCTATGAGCGCGCCAGTGCCGCACGGGACGATGGCAGGCCGCTGGACTTCGCGCGCTCTGGCATCAGTGTGCATGACCCTGCCGATCTGGATTACGGCAGTACCGTGCTGGCAACCGGTCAGACTTCTTTGGTGGTCGATCCGCCGAACGGTCGTGTACCAGCGCTGACCGATGCAGCCCGTGCGCGTATTGCCGCGCAGGCGCAGGCAAGAGAGGGACGTGGCCCGGCCGATAGTTGGCTGGATCGTTCTCTCACCGAGCGTTGTCTTACCTGGGGCGTGCCCCAGGGCATGTTGCCGCAGGCTTATAACAACAATATCCAGATTGTGCAGACTCCCAACGAAGTGCTGATCCTGAATGAAATGGTGCATGATGTACGCATCGTGCCGCTCGATGGACGTCCCCACATACCCGCTGCTATTACCCAGTGGCATGGAGATCCGAAGGGCCATTGGGAAGGTGACACGCTGGTCGTGGAATCAACCAATTTCTCCCCACAAGCGGAATTCCAGCGCTCCGGTGCCAACCTGCAGCTGGTGGAACGCTTCCGCCGTACTGGTCCGCAAACGCTGGCCTACGAATTTACCGTGCAAGATGCCAGTACCTGGGTGCAACCATGGACCGTTGCCTTTCCGATGACGCGCACCGATCAGCCCGTGTATGAATTCGCCTGTCACGAAGGCAACTATGGACTGAAGAATATTTTGGGTGCAGCGCGGGTGCTGGAATTGGAAAGTACACAGTCGCAATAAACTACCAACCGGCGCTCGCTGATCCGGATTGAGTCGAATAAAAAAACTGGAGAGAATCAATAATGCGCTTATCCGAAATATGCCGAACTGGAGCCGGCTTGTTGCTGGTCACGCTCGCCACCGGCAGCTTCGCCCAATCATGGACCGACCAATATCCCCCTGCGGTAAATCATGGTGTATCGCCCTACATTCCAGAGCCGGAATGGTTGCAGCCATTTTCCGAGCCGGGTTTTGCGTGGGGCTCCCATCCTGGATTATTCGTCGAATCTCCGGAGCGAATCTTCGTCATCCAACGGGGTGAACTGCACGTGCCCGAGCCGCTGCCAGAGGGTTTCGATTATTTTTACGGCTCCGTTACGGGTCTTTCTGCATTACAGCCACCAGCTGGCACGCAGCGGATAATGCGCAATGTGATTTTTGTCGTGAATGACAAGGGCGAGCTGATCGAGAACTGGAATCACTGGGATCATTTGTTCGAAGGCACTGGCGGCCCGCACAAGATTGTTATAAGCCCTTACGACCCCGAGCGCCGGGTATGGGTCATCAACGATGGCCATCAGCAGATTCACGCCTTTTCCAACGACGGCAAGGAACTGCTGCTGACCCTGGGCATCAAGGACGAGACAGCGAACGACGAGACCCATCTCGGGCGGCCACAAGACATCGCATTTCTGCGTGATGGCAGCATGGTCGTAGCCGATGGGCTGACCAATTCACGGGTCATCAAATTCGACCAGAACGGCAAGTACCTGACGGCGTGGGGCAGCAAAGGCTCCGCGGAAGGTCAGTTCGATGCCGTGCATTCCATAGCCACCGACAATCAGGATCGCATCTATGTGGCTGATCGCAACAATGACCGCGTGCAGGTGTTTGGACCGGACGGCGCGCATCTCGCTACCTGGCCAGAACTGAATTTCCCGAATCATATTTTGATCACCGCGAATCAGGATGTGTGGGTGTCCGACAATCAACCAGTGCGCATTATCAAGTTTGATACCGAGGGCAAGCGCCTGTTTTCCTGGGATGCCCATGGTAATGCCCCGGGTGAATTCGGCGAACTGCATGAATTCGGGGTGGATGTGAATGGCAATTGGTACGGCGCAGATAACGTGCTGGGCCGGTCCCAGAAGTTTGTACCAAAAGCCGGAGCAGACCCGATGCAACTGTTAGGACTGCCGGTACCAATGGCGACAAGATAGACAATTCATCAATGTTTGTTAAGCAAGGGAGACACCTCATGAAGGCAACTTTTCTGGTCAAATTGATGGCCTGCTGCGTTTCACTCACTGCAGTAAATGGTTTCGCCCAGAACGAAGACTGGACGCGACCATTACCGGGCTTTCGCGTGATTGGAAATCTGTATGGGGTTGGTACCTATGACCTCAGTGTGTTTCTGCTCACCTCGGACGCGGGTCATATACTCATCAATACGGGTCTGGAAGATTCCACTGCGCAGATTCGCGCGAATATCGAAGCATTAGGGTTTCGTCTGGAAGACGTGGAAATTCTGCTGACACAACAGGCGCACTGGGATCACACGGCGGCGCTGGCCGAGATTCAGCAAATTTCCGGAGCGCGCATGTTGGCGACACAGGACGATGCCAGAGTGCTCGAAGACGGTGGTTTCAGCGATGCCCACTTTGGTGGCAGGCAGACCTTCAAGCCCATCAGCGTCGACCGCATTCTGCAACAGGATGACGTGATTGAACTGGGTGCTATCCGTCTGACCGTACATGAACATCCGGGTCACACTGAGGGCAGCTCAAGTTACAGCATGGTGGTGAACGAGAATGGACGGGACTATAAGGTGCTGATCGCGAACATGGGCACAGTCAACCCGGGCAAACGTCTCGCAGTCGACCCGACCTATCCCGGTGCGGCGGCGGACTTCGCCTATACCTATACCAACCAGAAGCAAATGGACGTGGATGTGTGGGTAGCTGCACACGCCAGCCAGTATGGTTTGCATGATAAATGGCAAGCAGGGCAGGCGTATAGCCCGGATACCTTTGTGGATCCGGATGGTTTCGTGGCCGCAGTTGAGCGCCTGGAACAGGCCTTTCTGGCAGTGCTGGCGGCGGAGCGAGTGCACTGATTACAGCATAGCCCCACTGCATCTGGAGCGTAGTCGCGCTTGGCCGCCATCAGCATGGCGGCTGCGCCGCTGCAGATTGAATCCTCGATCCATGCAAATAACGGTTTTTTTACCAGTTTAACCCTGTGAAAAACGCATTTTCACTCGACTCCTGCCCTGCAAATGCCTATAGTATGCACCCTCAAAAGTAGCCAATGCTGCACTAAGCCGGTAATTTTTCACGACTTTTCAGGACTGTTCCCTTGATCTCCGCCGCCAATATCACCATGCAGTTCGCTGCCAAGCCCCTGTTTGAGAACATTTCCGTCAAATTCGGCGATGGCAACCGCTATGGCCTGATCGGTGCCAATGGCTGTGGCAAGTCCACCTTCATGAAGATTCTGGACGGCAGCCTCGCGCCTTCGGCTGGTAATGTCTCGGTTACCCCGAACGAGCGCGTTGGCAAGCTGAGTCAGGACCAGTTCGCATTCGAGGCCTATAGCGTCATCGATACTGTGATCATGGGGCATCGCGCACTGTGGAAAGTGAAGCAGGAGCGGGATCGTATCTATGCCCTCGCGGAGATGACCGAGGACGAAGGCATGAAAGTGGCAGAACTCGAAATCGAGTATGCCGAGCTGGATGGTTACACCGCCGAGAGTCGGGCAGGTGAATTATTGATCGGTGCCGGTATTGCCCCCGAGCTGCATTTTGGACCGATGAGTGAAGTAGCACCGGGCTGGAAACTGCGGGTGTTGTTGGTACAGGCCCTGTTCTCCGATCCAGACATACTGTTGCTGGACGAGCCCACCAACAACCTCGACATCAATGCCATCCGCTGGCTGGAAGGTGTGTTGAACCAACGCAAGTCTACTATGGTGATCGTGTCTCACGATCGTCACTTCCTCAATGCGGTGTGCACGCACATGGCGGACATCGACTTCGGCGAGCTGCGACTCTATCCCGGCAACTATGATGACTTCATGATTGCCTCGACTGCGGCAAGGGAACGCCTGCAATCCATCAATGCGAAAAAATCTGCCGAGATCACCGACCTGCAACAGTTCGTAAGTCGCTTCTCCGCCAATGCCTCGAAAGCAAAGCAAGCCACATCCCGTGCTCGCAGGCTGGAAAAAATCGAGCTGGTGGAGATCAAGCCTTCTTCACGTGTGAGTCCCTACATTCGTTTCCGGCAGGACAAGAAACTGCATCGCCAGGCGCTGACACTGGAACACCTGACTCACGGTTACGAAGGCGACGAGTTATTGTTCAAGGACGGCAGCATGATCCTCGCGGCTGGTACGCGTCTCGCCATCATCGGTGAGAATGGTGCGGGCAAGACGACGTTGCTGCGCTGTCTGATGGGTCAATTGCAAGCCAAGTCCGGCAAGATCCAGTGGGCCGAGAATGCTGCGATAGGCTATTGCCCACAGGACTCCACGGCAGATTTCAACAACGAACTGAACCTGTTCGACTGGAT
Source organism: Gammaproteobacteria bacterium (assembly GCA_009692305.1). Lineage (GTDB taxonomy): Bacteria > Pseudomonadota > Gammaproteobacteria > Pseudomonadales > Pseudohongiellaceae > UBA9145. Next base: position 99,568 of record SHZK01000003.1, read on the forward strand.
GAGCCAGTGGCGCAAGCCGAGTCATGACGATCAGATCGTGCGTGCCACGCTGGGCAAATTGCTGTTCTCCTCAGATGACTTTCTGAAGAAAGTTAAAGTCTGCTCTGGTGGTGAGAAGAATCGCCTGTTGTTCGGCAAGATGATGATGACCGATCCTAACGTTCTGATTATGGACGAACCGACCAACCACATGGACATGGAAGCAATCGAAGCCCTCAACCTGGCACTGGAACACTACGAAGGTACTCTGATCTTCGTAAGTCACGACCGCGAGTTCGTGTCATCTCTGGCGACACGGGTGATCGAGATCAAGGATCAGACTCTGGTGGATTATCAGGGAACGTATGAAGAGTATCTCGCGAGTCAGGTGGTGCTTGGGAAGGCGGCCAGTTTCTAGGACGCAAGGTATTGCAACGGCTTTACTGCAACTGGGCTTTTAGTTAGACCGGTTTGTGTGTCTCCTGATCAAGCTTGGCAAAGGGGGACAGGGTCGTTGCTTGGCAGTAGAGCTGGAATCGCGTACCCGGATCACCTGATGCTTGAACTCACCAGGTCAAATCATCCGGAATTTTATAATCCGCATAGGGATCATCTTCCGCGCTAATACTATTTTTTGGGAGTGCCTTGAACACGACGGCGCTGGCATCAAGCTGTTCTATTCTGTTTGCTACACTCATGGGAACTATTACGTAATTAATTTTTTGCCCTTCCTCTTTCCCTTCCTTTTGTCTGACAATGGCGAGATTCCCGGCACTGAGTTGTTCAATCTGCGTCTGACTGACGTAAATATGCTTAATTAATTTGGCATCGGTGAAATTAAATTTCTGCTCACCTTCCCTGGCGACGATGTTGGTCTCAATAAGCTGCTTTATCTGGGCTGCAAATGCATTTTTTTCGGCTTGCTTATACTTCTCCAGATTCAGCTGCCGATCTCTGGCAATCTTTTCGGACTGCGCCCGCTCCAGCTCTAACCTGGATTGATCCGCCGCAGGCTGCCTGGTCTTACGGGCAAGTTTTTCCTGTTTGTGTTTGGTGCGCTGGAGTTGTTTGGCTTTCTTGTCATCTAACAGGCCAGCTTTTTTGAGTTGATCTTGCAGGGAAACAGGCATAGGTAAATTGTTCGTAGTGTTATTGGTGGTTAGGCAGTCCGGGAGCGAATCACTAGCTGCATCTATTTGAGTTTTACCAGCACCGCACCGGCATTGGCAGGGTCGAGATCAAAATCCTTGATGTTGCCGCGAAATTGCAGGTCGAGCAGTGCAAGTTGCACTTCGTCTCGAATCAGTCCGGAGCCAACCACAAGTCGAATGTTCATGGCGACGCCTTTCCGCGCCAAATCAATCTCACTTTGCATCTTGCGCAGCGCGTCTCGCACACGCTCGCCATCGTGCGCAATATCAACCGTGATGGTCGAGCCATCGTGTTGCTGATCCAGCGCATTGTCGCACTTTGGACAATGGCGCGTATGCCCACTGAAACTCATGCCACATTGCAGACAAATCCCCGGCATCACATTCTCGTTGCTATAAATAGCAGATATCCAGAGTTGGGTTCGTTGCTGGTACTTTTATAGAATCAAGTAGCAAGCACTCTGACTCATTGCCTGTGCGATAGACCATAAACCTGGTCTGTCCACTGTTTCTTGTTAGCCCCTAGTTCTGATCTGCTTCCAATCGGCGTGCGCCAGCCAGTGTACCGGTCATGGAGTAATTACCTTCATGACATGCATATTCATAGAGTTGACCGTCTATGGCATGGAAACTGAGCTCGGCTGTCCAGGGTTGACTGTACAGGTCAGCATCTTCCACGGTAAAGCGGTACACAATTTCAGTATCCGAGTAGCGGCTAAAACTCTCAGTGACTTTTCCATTGTTGGTAATAGCAGTAGCGCTCTGCTGCATTTGCTGTGGATTAATATTGATGGTTTCTACTATCAGCGCGTCATCTTCATACCAGCCTACAGAGTCACCCATGTATTGCTTGAGGACCTCAGGTCGGCGACTGGCGCGGGCTTCTGCGGCGGAATTAAACACAGGAATGATGCGCGCATCATGCATCTGTTCGACATTGATCATCACGTAATCATCGGTTTGTACAAACTGATAATTGTTATTGTACAAACCGCTTTGCATAGGCGGACCTGACTTGCTTGCAGAAAGAATACAACGCTCGGACAAAGGCAGAGCTTCAGGGCCGTCGGCATTGCCGATGCCAGTGACATAGCGGCTGCCGAAATTGGTACGCTGGAAATCGGTGCCGGGATTTTCCAGACGCGGAATTTGTCCGTTTTCCGGATTAATTATGTAAGAAGTACGGTACTCCCCCTTCACCAGCGCCAGATTGGAACCGGGATCGACCCAGAAGTGATTGTACGCCCTAGCACCGAAGTCATCTCCGCCCGCGTCAGGCGTGTTATTGACGCCATCATCTTCGTCAAAGCCACCTTCAACACCACCAATGGGGACGGCGTCCGCAATAACCCGCGCTTGCTCCGCTGTTACTACCAGTGTTTCCAGTTCGCGCGGGCGCGACAGATTGGTTAAAGACGCATTGCTCCAGACGCCTTCCAGATCGGGCCGCGCCGAGTTTTGAGCCAGCGCGCCAGAGCAGGCCACAGTAGTGCCGAGTAGCAAGCTTCCAATTTGAGCAGTGTGTTTTATCAAATTCGTCATATGCAGTGCCTTTGGATTTGACCGTGGTGGAGTTCCGGGAACAGAGACCTTTTTGCAATTCATGCGACAGTGACTACGAATGAGTTTAGGTCACTGCACTCTTATATACCACGACAATGGAAAGCAGCAATAGCCAAACGGCTGCCATGGCGTCGGTCACTTGCATAATGACGTTGCTTGATTGATGTCAAAAATGTTTGACACAAGCAAAAAGTGCAATTACTCTGTGTCAAACATATTTGACACGTCTGCAAAACCCTCATTCCATCAAGTCTCGATCCAGGGAGTAAGTGTATGAAAATCAAAATAGTTGCAGCAATCGGTGTATTCCTGCTCTTTGCGGGTGCTCTGGTAATCGGTCAACACCTTAACCAACACCAACAATTATCTGACCATGGCCTGATCATTGTGCATGCCAATCCACAGCAGACGGAAAGCGCAGTGGCAAGTGACGAGGATGCCCCTGTCACGGTTAGCATACGCCAGGAAGATTTTGATCTCTGTACACAGGAATTCTATGTAGGTATTTATGAGCTCGCCAAGGAAGTATTTGCGAACGGTGCCGACAATGTTACGGCCGAATATTTTCAGGAGCGGACCTTTGCTTACTTCCGCTCCCGTGAATATTTCAGCGCGGAAGCAGCCGAAGGCTGGGTAGAACATGCCAAGGACATACCGGGGCAATTGCTAACTATTATTCGCGAAGATCCAGCAGTGCTGGATACTTGTGCTAACTTCAGCATTGCCCTGGTGGGGCCGCCGTAGTTGCGCCACATAAAGCCATAGATTGATTATTCTTTAGAGTTTACGAAAGCCTGCTGAGGAAAGTGTGATGTCATTTCGCGAGAAGAAAGCCTGGGTCACCATGATGGCATTGATCGTCGTGACGAGTCCCTACATATTCCTCATGGTACGCGCCTATCACCAGCCCAATCCCGATTTTTTCCGTCTGGTGCACCTGGTTACGCTTGCCCTGATTACATTCGTTGTGCTGGAAATTGCCCTGGTTTTTGTTGCGCGCAAATTATCACCGGAAGACGCCGGAATTCCCAAGGATGAAAGGGATCAACTATTTGCTTTCAGAGCAGCCCGGTTCTCTTATGTAGCCCTGATCATTTTGATGATCGCAGTTACTTTTGCAATGATTCATGACGCCGGCGGTAACTGGGGATATGGTATGTTGTATCTGATCACCATTATTTGTGCAGAGATCCTGCGCGCCATCGTGGTAATCGTGCAATATCGCAGGGGATACTGATGCCGGTACTGCCGATCTCCAATCGCATCCGCGAACTGCGGGCGGATCACGGTGAAATGTCCCAGCTGGAACTGGCGCGTCTAATTGGCGTTACGCGACAAACTGTCAATGCCATCGAGCTGGGCAAATACTCACCGTCACTGGAAGTGGCGTTTCGTATTGCGGCAGTATTCGATTTACCTTTGGAGAAGGTATTCAAATACAAAAAATAGTGCTGACAGCAGTCGTAATCTGTTGTTCTATGGCGGCTCTATAGTCAGTTAGATACCGCGTGCAGCTACTGTGAGCAAGGTCATCCGTTGCGACGGCGTGATGCTTGTTCGCCTGAAACGATCTGGCAAGCAAGATAAGAACATGTCGACACCCATTAAGCCTTCCCAATTGCGCCATCGTATTGCTCTCGAGCAGGATATCCCCGCGCTGGTTGAGTTGATGCAGTTATCTATTGCCGAAAACATGAAAGAGTTTCTGTCCGCCGCAGAGATAGAAGCAGCGAAGGAATCCATGGGCGTAGACAAAACGCTGATCGTGGATGGCAGCTACTTCGTGATTGAAGCCGTGGTTGATGGGAAAGCGGTGCTGGTTGGTTGCGGTGGCTGGGGCAAACGCCGAACTCTGTATGGTGGCATGCATACGGCGGGTCGGAATGACAGCTTCAGCGATCCCGCCACCGAAGCGGCGCGCATCCGCGCGATGTATACGCATCCAGCATGGACGCGCAAAGGTATCGGCAGTTTGTTGCTGGCTCTCGGTGAGCAGGCGGCGCGCGCCGCTGGCTTTAAGCGGATTGAACTCGGAGCTACTGTGGCGGGAGCACCGCTCTATATTGCGAAGGGCTATGTGGAGTTTGGGCGCGTGCATCATGCAGGTGCAAACGGTGCCGGCAATTTGGTGATTAAGATGACGAAATCTCTGGCTTGAGCAAACCCGGCTTTTGTACCAGTCTTTCACCAATAAAATAATAGCATTTTGTATACGCAATAAGCCTGGATGAGTAAGATCTAGTTCCATTGATCTGCTTTGTTTTTGTTGCATGCTTATCCTTCCGCACTTTTCTGCAGCCGACCCGTCATCTTTCAAGCGTACCGTGATGCAGACTATTCCTGATGTGAATTTTGTAGGAGCTCGCAAGGGCGCCAGCGGGACTCTTGATGACCTGAAGAGTAGTCCCCCAATACCCAAGGCCTGGTTAAGTCCCGCACTCGTGAAGGTGGTAATGGAGCGCCTGCAAGCGAATCAAGCTGCGCATTCCCGACTGGATCTTCACTCTATCATCCACAGTCACTTCTTCGATTCAGCCAATGACCGCTACCGGATGGTCTGGTCTAGGCAAATGATCACTGCTGCAGGCGTGTCCAGGATTCGAAGAAAGGGAGCTTTGCCAGAGCTGGTTCTGCCTCTTCGCGGTGGAGAGGAAGAGCGCAGCGGCGATCGCCGCTGGATGCGTCAGATCCTGGAGAATCTCTACGCAAAGGGTGGGCGCGGACAAGTCGGCGTTGAGGATTTTATTTATCTCACTTTGGTACATGAGGCGAGTGGAATCCATCAACGCAAGCAAGCAGAGACGTTGATCCCCAATATAAAGGCAGAAATACGCGCTGAAATAGAAGAGGCGAAGGCTTACTTTTCACTACCTGCGGAACGCAGAAAAGTATTGCGTCAGTTATATGTAATGCTGGATGAGACCTATGACCCGCGCAAAAAGATATTCAGTTGCGAGCTCGATCTGTTCGACAGCATAGGCGAAGAAAATTTGGGCACAATGGAAAGCCTGCTGGCTCTGATCAAATTTATTGCAGAAATGCCAGACTATGTCAGGGAATCAAACCATTATCATGACGACAGAACTCGACTCCAGCTGGCGAAGAGTTTGTTTGTTGATACCCTGCACGATTTTGCAGGCTCAGGCAGGACTGGCAAATGGGTGAGGGATGTGGAAAATGCTGGCACGTTTGCGGGTCATCCAGCCGAGTATGTTTACACTGCAAACTCGAAGGCTCTGAGCGAACAAGCAGAAGAGATCTTTAGTACAGCTGCGAGAATAATCCAGACATTAAAGGGAGAAAACCCGGAATCGGGTTCATTGCCAAGCAAGAGTCAAAAAAAGCATGCAATCCAGGGTTTCAACAATCAAATCAAGAAACTGGACTCATTGAAAAGCCAGCTGTGTCTGAATGAAGTGTTCAGCATACCTGCTCAATTGAAGGATGCGCTCGCGGATAACAGCATCAATCGACATTTCTCATACATGGATGAGTTTGGAATTTATCATTCTCTCGATTTATCGCGCCTTGACCTGCGAGGATTGAATTTACACTCGGGCCAGGATGAGAGAACCGCAACTGACATGGCCCAGGAAATAAATCATTACAAAGAGGCGCGTAGCGATCTGAAGGGTCCTCAGATTACTGGTAGTGATATTTCTGGACGCGCTAATTTTAGCTCTGCACAAATGGATTTTGTGAATGCCGCATACTCCAACCTTAGTGAAGTCATTTTCGCGCGAACCCAGGCGCGGGGAATGATTTTTTATGGAGTGAACGCAAGCGAAGGACAATTTGAGCGGGCGAAAATGAACGCGGTAGATGCACGCGGCATGAGCGCGAACTTTGCGCGCATTCAGATGAAAGAAACCGACATTAACGGCATGAAGATCTGGCAATCCGATGTGCCTAGCTGGCAAAGAGCCTATGTTGATATCTCCCAAACCACTACAGCAAACAAAAGTGATGAATCTGAAAGCACTGATCGTAATTCCCTGAAAGCGGAGCTCGACTTTGTGGATGACTCATTTCTGGATGAACTGGTAGCGATAGACGAGACCGATACCATTCAACGAGAGGAAAGCTGGATTGAGTTAAGGGAAGTAGACGGGCAGCTTGAGTTCTTGAAGGGTCGGGGCATTGTGTTTTATTCCAGGGAAGAGATTCTGGAATACAGTGTTAGTGATTAGATTCTGGATAGAGTTTCAGCTTCAACGAATCAAAGGTGAGTTCTATCCAGATTGCACAGACGGCTCCAATAAGATTGAAACCTTCAGACCGCTCTCTTTGTGATGGTCGGCAGGGCGGCAAACGGATGCTTATCCGCTATTTTTCTTACATTAATTCGTTAACTTTTCATTACCGGCAGCAGGCAGTCCCACGCGTACCCATTTCTGCCACTTGAGTTCCCTGCGCAGGATTAACCGCTTGAGGCTTCTGAAAAGCGCCTGCAGTTCGATCATGTCCATAATGTAGAACACCAGCCAGGCCACCGGAGCGAGCAGAATCAGGTTGACGTGGAAGCGCCGTTTGGAATCGACCAGTATCTGCACCAGGCCAACGGTGGCGAGAATTGCGATAACGGAAGCGAGCGGCATATAGTCATGGGTCAATATAGTGTAAATGAGGAAGGCCGCCAGCATGAATCCTTCGAGCAGCAACAGGAATTCGGCATATACCGCCATTGGCAGCAGCATGAGCGTCAGATACGAATTATGTTTGCGGTCCAGGCTGAAGAAGAGGTTCCGGTGTTTGATAAATGTCAGGATCCGTCCATATTTCCAGCGCAGGCGTTGATTGCAGAGGCTCTTGAAATCAGATGGTCCTTCGGTATAGATCACCGCATCAGCAGCATAGCGCGTGTTATAGCCATGGCTCAGAATTCGCGTCGACATCTCGATGTCTTCGGTGATGATGCCATGGTCGAAGCCGCCCATCTCCTGTAGCACTTCCCGACGATACGCTGCCGCCGCCCCACCAATGATGTAAACGGAGTTGAACACGGAGTCGGCGCGCTTGAAGAAAAAGCCATAGACATATTCCAGTTGCTGCATCCACTCGATCGGTTTCCGCCGGTTTCCGACAATCACATTGCCGGCAACCGCCCCAACGTCAGGACTGCTGAAGCATCTGACAAGGTTGGTGATCGCATCGGGATCCATGACGCTATCGGCATCGATCGTAATAACGATTTCGCCGGTGGCTTCGAGCAGTGCCCGGTTCAAGGCGCGCGCTTTGCCTCCGTTTGCCACGTTAAGGTATTCAAGCGTTGCCCCTTGGGGCTCTAGCTGCTTGTGACTGGCTATAAAATTGGTTACTTGCTCGTGCGTGCCATCTGAAGAGCCATCGTTAATGATTACGATTTGGAGCTGGGGATAGTGTGTATAAAGGACCGACTTGATTGTTTTCACAATCCCGACTTCCTCGTTCCAGGCAGGAATCAGCACCGAAACCGACAACATCCTCTCATCTTTGCCACGTTTTTTCCGGAAATTCTCAACGATTGGGTTTAACAGGGCGGAAGTCAGCTGGAAAACGTACTTGACCAGCAATGGCATCAACAATACCAGCATATACACCCGGATCGAGTCGAGTCCGGCAACGGGTTTGAACGTTAAGTTTGCAGCCAAATAGAACACCGTTGCTGTCACGGAATACAACGCGACAATCATAAGTACTAAGGCTGGTTTTTCCTGCGGGGAAGTTGTTAAGCAGTGAACGAAAGAGCCGTAAATCCTACTGCAGACCAAAGATGTGCTTTTCTGCAATCTCAGGAAACTATCAAGAATGTTCAAAGTCTTTTTACGAACCTCATAAGCAGGTGAAAATTAGCGCGCACTATATATGAAAATTGGATAAAAGCTATGTGATTTTGGGTCAAAATCGACGTTTTTTTGAACTTGCGCAGCAGCCGGCTTTAACGTCCGGATTTTATTGCGTTCCAGGTCATTTCCAGATGCCTGGCCTATGACTCGAAAGACTATTACCGGCGATAGCGGACTCCAAAAACCCATTGCCCGTTAGGCGAATTGGTAGCTCAAAGCAATTTGACGGGAATCGGTGGGCCCACTCATCATGTGCTATTCAGCTGCTGGGGTTGTTTTAATGTGACATCAGGCCAGTGCTGTAATCCACTGATTCGCCCTTGGTGGATTCAATAGGTCAGAGCAACACCAGATGTTTTAAGTTTCCACATCTGCTTCATTTCTTTTTTAAATCTGAAGTCAATACCCCAAATAATTACACGAATTGAAGATTTCAATTTTTCATCGAGTAAAACATCTAAAATTGACTGAATCTCAGTATTCGGTAGTCTGTTTTGGATGAATCCAAAATGGGTAAAGTTCAAGACATCGGCTGTAACAGCATTTGCAGCTTTTATAAGATCTTTGATGAGAAAATCTGTGTTGCCTCTACCTTTAGTAGAGGGCACAAGGAGAAGTGTAGGACTGAGCTCTTTGATAGCAGCAATTTCATTGCGACTGTTGCACTGAGCTGATGCTGCAGCTAGCAGGTCGTTACTCCACCCATATCTTCTTGAAATTGCAGTCAGTGGTGTAAACCCATCAATATTTGCGGTTGCTGAGATCACATCAGATTCAATTGACTCAGGAAACCATAGCTTATGCCCCATTACAACTTCGTCGTATGTATGCGGCATTTCTCGAAAAATGATCTCCATCAGAGTTCCTTAAATATTCTGACGTGGTGTTGAAAAATGCCTAACAAACGGTACTAATGTAATGAACCATCCCCACCCCTGCTTGGCAGTTGCATTTTTGCTGCCAGCGTTAGAAGTATTATTGTTTCTCATAGAATAGAACCAGAAGAATTTTATTTTTATACACCGCCGTCATATCTGAGGACTCAAGATATCCAGAATCCTGCAAGAAGGATAACACTAATAGGCGATTGCAATGTAAAAACTGCTCTGCCTCCAGTCGCATTTAAAAGTCCGCCATAGAACACCCAATCTATTTTGATCTCACCACCATCTATTTCAATGCGCTCTATGAACAGTTCCTTAGAGGCAGTCTTTTGAATATCGTCTATAGTTTCAATGATCTCTATTTCAAACTCTTTCCAAACAATGTTAGTCTCTTCTACGCCGTAAATAGTTGCTATTATGCACGCCGCTATTTCCTGAGGCAGCCCTGGCTTGGCGTTACATATAGACTCGGCTTCTGTGTTCGTAGGTTCCTTTAGGAAGAGTAAAGGATCTTTATTCCGCTGCGTGTAAAAAATCGAAAGTACCGATAATACAGCAAGTAGTGGAATGGCTGTTTTATAAATCTGCATATATTCACCCCCGGTCGACTGAGGCCCAAATGAAAGGGGGGTAAAGTAGGTATTGAAAATATCTTCACCATCTTAAGTGCAGTAGTAATCGCGGTCATCTGTGTTCACCAATGAATCATCAGTAAAGTTATTACTTATTTGGTAATTTAACGCTAATTCCTTCGATTCTGACACTTTTAGTCGATTCTGAGTGACAGTAATCATCTTTTCCCTGTGAAACTCTCCTCCGTACGCTGCGCCGAATTGAGTGAAGGCGCAAAAGGCACAAAATGAGTGAGCCATTCAAGGAAACAGCAACCGCCTAATTAGTCGGTCTGGAAGTGAACATGCAACGAGCCGAACCAGAACTACAGCACTACGATGTCATCGTCGTCGGCGCGGGCATGGCTGGCTTGTATCTGCTATACAAATTGCGCGCAGCGGGATTCTCTGTCATCGCTCTCGAAACAGCTGACCCCTTATTCAGCTGCGCTCATCACATACAGTTTGTCAGCAGTTGCGGTTCTGTCGCAGCTTACCGGCAGATTGTTCTTCCGTCATGCCATGCCTATAATGCCACGCATGAGACTTGATAAAAGAATCGGCCACAGCACCGGATTATCACGACAGGAATCGCAACGAGCCATTCGTTCTGGGCGTGTTGCTATTAATCAGATCATCAGCAAAAAGGCAGACCAGCAAACAACAGAAGAGGATGAAATAACGCTGGATGCCAAATCCGTTCAGCTACCTAAGCCTCGTTATTACATGTTACACAAACCGGCAGGCTATGTTTCCGCATCGACTGATAGCGATCACCCCACCGTTCTGGATTTGCTAGATGAACCCGAACGTCATCACTTGCAGATTGTGGGTCGTTTAGATATTGATACAACGGGACTATTACTAATCACCGATGATGGACAATGGAACCATCGCATCACATCACCCTCACGGCAATGCATTAAAACCTACCGCGTAACACTCCATGATGCACTCACGGAAGACGCTGCCAAGCAGCTTCAAAATGGCGTTATGCTGCACGGAGAAAAAAAGCCCACAAAACCTGCAGAGCTTAAATTCACTGACTCACAAAATACTCAAATCTTGCTAACCATCAGTGAAGGAAGATATCACCAAGTAAAACGGATGATCGCCGCCATTGGCAGTCATGTAATCAGTTTGCATCGAGAAAAAATAGACGCTATTACATTGGATGCATCTTTACTGCCAGGACAATATCGTGAATTAACAGAAACAGAAGTTTCGAGCATTAGATGATTTTCGATGAAGCTTTTAATATACTGATCGAGCAGCTGAAACACTCGTTTTCAGAAACACGAGCGCCAGGTTTAGAAACGCCAAGATACACCCCAGAGATAGCACAAATACTTTGGTTGGCAGACGAGAGCGCATGTCCATCTGTTCAGAGTATCCCTCCTCACTCCAGTATCCGCATCATCAGCAATCGTTTTGATGTAACGCAAGCCGCTCAATCCACTGAACTATCTGCGACCTTTTCTGATTTTGATTTTTCTGAGATTCCAAGCAATTCGATACACAAAATTCTTTATCGCTTATCAAAAGAAAAGTCTGTTATTCATCACATCATCAATGAGGCTTTCCGCCTGCTTTCGCCAAGGGGTGAATTATGGGTTTCAGGATTAAAAAATGAGGGAGCCAAAACCATTATTGCAAAAACAGCGAACCTGTTTGGTAATGGCCATGCCGAAAAATATCGTTCTGCCTACCTGGGCCAATTTAGAAAAGACACTCCATTGCCATTAGGAGAATTTCTAGACACGCAAAACTATTTATCACTACGGCTAGAGAAATCGTCTGGAATGAGTTTTTATAGCAAGCCCGGTTTATTTGGCTGGAACAAAATTGACAAAGGCAGCAATTATCTTTTAGAGAACATACCACTTTTTTTAAGCCATTTTAAAACACCACCCAACTCCCTTCTGGATTTGGGTTGCGGCTACGGTTATCTCACTATAGGCACACGAGATATTCCACTCGGCAAACGTGCTGCGACAGATAACAATGCCGCCGCAATTCTTGCCATGAAAAAAAATGCTGAATTTTACGGTATAAATGTCTGTGTAATAGCCGATGACTGTGCCGCATCACTTAGCAACACTTTTGATATGATCTTGTGCAACCCTCCCTTCCACCAAGGCTTTGATATTAATTCGATGCTAACGGAAAGATTTTTATACACAACGAAAAGGTTGTTATCGCCACAAGGCGGCGCGCTATTCGTGGTAAATAGCTTTATTGGTATTGAGGCCGTCGCAACAAGCCACTTCTTACACATTGCCACCCTGGCCAATAATGGTTCATTTAAACTGATAATGCTGTCTAACAGAAAATAAAGTATTGATGCGCCACGCAAATTAACTCTATAAATAAAATAGTCTGATTGAGAAAGCGAGCAAGCTCATCGTGTTGATTCGAGTATAGTTATATTGCATACATAACTTTGTGCCCGCTCGACCAATAAACCTTCGACGTTCCGCCGTGATCGAGACTCCTAAACTCAGTTCGACACGAGTGGAATCGGCGATTAGGAAGGCCTCATGTCTTGAAATAGGAGTCATGCGAGCATAATAACATGCGCATAGGCAGTTCGGAGTTCTGTGGCTTCCTTAAGACAAGATGACAGTTTTTGGATTGTGTTTGTTTTGAGCGAAGGGTTTGGGCCAACGGACTCTCAAAACCCATAGTCCGTTATGCCAGATAGTAAGTGTGAGAATTTTAAAGGAAAATGGTGGGCCCACCAGGACTCGAACCTGGGACCAAGGGATTCGGGTTTGTGTAACTTTCGCTACTCCCTGGACTTTGCCTTCGCCATAGCCGGAGCCGTAGGCGGGTGCCGTCAAGTCTCTACACCTTCACAGCACTTGCGCACTGAGCTTGGCTCGGCATTGCCATATGCATCGCTGCACGCAGGTTTCACCGACTTTGACACCATTCACACGCAGGGTTTCCCGCCACGGTGCACAAATTGCTTTATGAGTCCCCTGCTCTAACCAACTGAGCTATAGGCCCTGCAAACTTTCGGAGGCATTTTACCCCGAAGGGTACCGGCTATGGGCTTTTTACTGCGCCCAATTTCCCCAGATTCCGGTTTCTCTGTAGTCCGTTGCTCGAAATTTATAACTCCTGATTTCTCAAGGGGTTTTTCGAAAGCGTGCTATGAGGGCCTAGGACAAACGGATTATGAGTCCGCTACTCTAACCAACTGAGTTATAGGCCCGCTTTGTCTTCACCTGATGTCCGTACTCTTCGTTGCTCGACTTTTTTCACTCGGTCACATACTAACGTATGCTCCCTCCCTCAAAAAGATCGTGCGCCTCGATTACGAACTTCAGGTTTCGCCAAAGCCCTTCGATAGGCATCGTCAGGCTTTGTTCTAACACTTCAGAATTAATTGAAAACCCTGAAACAAAGATGGGACGCATTATAGTGCGCCCCATCTGGTCACGCCAGTCTAACCGGTTAATCGTCGAGGAAGCTGCGCAGGTGATCGGATCGAGTTGGATGGCGCAGTTTCCGCAGAGCCTTTGCTTCGATCTGACGAATACGCTCGCGGGTCACGTCGAACTGCTTACCCACTTCTTCCAGCGTGTGGTCAGTATTCATGTCGATGCCAAACCGCATACGCAGCACTTTCGCTTCTCTTGCAGTCAGGCTGCTGAGGACTTCCTTGGTGGCTTCGCGCAGACCTTCATCGATAGAGGAATCTACCGGTGAATCTACAGTTGAGTCTTCGATAAAGTCGCCCAAATGGGAGTCTTCATCATCACCTATTGGTGTTTCCATGGAGATTGGTTCTTTCGCGATCTTCAGTACGCGGCGGACCTTGTCTTCTGACATGTCCATGCGTTCTCCCAATTCCTCGGGAGTTGGCTCGCGACCTTTCTCGTGTACCATTTGACGGCTGATACGGTTCAGCTTGTTGATGGTTTCGATCATGTGCACAGGTATACGGATCGTTCGCGCCTGGTCGGCGATAGAGCGGGTAATCGCCTGACGAATCCACCAGGTGGCATAGGTGGAGAATTTGTAGCCGCGACGGTATTCGAACTTGTCCACAGCTTTCATCAAGCCGATGTTGCCTTCCTGGATCAGGTCGAGGAATTGCAGGCCGCGATTCGTGTATTTCTTGGCGATGGAGATAACCAGACGCAGATTCGCTTCGACCATTTCTTTCTTGGCGCGGCGTGATTTGGCTTCGCCGATAGACATCTGGCGATTGATATCCTTAATTTCGGTAATGGTCAGGCCGTATTCCTCTTCCAGCATCTTCATCTTGCGCTGGGCGCGGACTACTTCGACCTTTACCTTGACGAGCAACTCGGAATAGGCGGCCTTTTCCTTGATGTGCTTATCGATCCACTTCTCATTGATCTCGTTACCAGGGAAGCTATCTACGAATATCTTGCGTGGCATCTTGGCGCTGCGCACGGCGAGGCTCATCACATTTCTTTCTTGGCGACGCAGGCGGATCAGCACGGCGCGGATATGGCTTAACAGCGGATCGAACTGGCGCGGGGTCAGCTTGAAGCACTTGAATATCTCACCGAGTTTTTCCAATTCTTTGATCGCACGCTTGTCGCCGCGGCCATGCTTGGTTACAACGGAGCTGGTTTTTACGTATTGATCACGCAGTTGAGCGAAGCGGATACGGGCTTCTTCCGGATCGGGACCGACGGCAGTTTCGTCATCATCACCACCAGCCACACCGTCCTCGTCGTCATCGCTGTCACTATCATCGTCGCCGCTGACTTTACTGGTCGACTTCTTGTCATCGTCGTCCATGCCCATAATTACTGGCGGTGGAATATCAGCATCGTCAGTGGTGTCGAGGTAGCCGGTTATCAGTTCATTCAGGCGGCGTTCTTCGGTGTTGGTGAGAGCGTACTCGCTCAATACGTGCTCTACCGTGCCGGGGAAATAGGCCATCGCCTGCATCAGTTCTCGCAGACCCTCTTCGATACGCTTGGCGATTACAATCTCGCCTTCGCGAGTCAGCAACTCTACAGTGCCCATTTCGCGCATGTACATGCGCACTGGGTCAGTGGTACGACCGGCTTCGTTTTCAACTGCAGCGAGAGCGGCAGCGGCTTCGGCGGCAGCGACTTCGTCGGCACCGGAGTCGCTGTCTTCTTCACCAAGTAGCAGGGAATCTCGATCGGGTGCGGTTTCATACACCTTGATGCCCATGTCGTTAATCATCTGGATGATGTCTTCGACCTGGTCAGGATCCGAGATATTTTGTGGAAGGTGGTCATTCACTTCCGCATAAGTCAGGTAATTCTGTTCCTTGCCCTTGGCAATGAGTGCCTTGAGACTGAATTGGGGTGCTATTAGTTTGGCCATACGCTCCCGACTTGCCTGGTCTGGATGCCAGGTAATATGTGGTCTAGAAAAGTGAGCCGGGCATTATATAAGCTGCCTGGCGAAATTGTATATCGATAATTCCCGGAAATAAGTTGGACCGTTCAAAGGTTCCATTTAATCAGTCTTTCGTCGCGCCGAATCTGGAATTGAGCTGATCTTTCAGCTGCAGATGCTCCATTGTACGCACGATTTCGGACAAGATGTTGTCGAGAATCTGATTAAACTCTTCTTCCAAACCCTCAGTTGGGGTGATGGTCTCGCTTTTCAACAGTTGTGTGAGCTGGCCACCCAGGCTGGTGCCATAACAATAGCCCAACATCGTGAAGGTTTCCGTGCTTGGCTCGTCCCGCACCAGTTGGATCAATGACAGCAACAATTTGCGGCTCTCATCCTCGGTGGTGGCCAGAGGAGAGGCCAGCGGCGTCAAGTCCTGCTCCAGATGCAGGGCGATTTCCGGATTGCGCAGTAACAGTTCAATGGCCTTGAGGCTGGCGGGCTTGCGATAGGCTGCCAGACCATTGGCGCTGGATCTGTTGCTACCAGCGCCGCTGCGCTGCTGACTGCTGCTTGCAAAAGGTGGCGCCACAGACGGAGGCGCTGCTGCGGTCGCAACTTTGTCTACCAGCAACTGCTGCAACGATTCTTTGTTTACTCCCAGCATACTGGACAGTCGGTCCAGCATCAGTTGGCCATAGACTCCTTGTGGGAAGCGCTTGATTAATGGCTTCGCCAGATTGCTCAGGCGCGCCTTGCCTTCAATGGTGTTCACATCCAGGTCTTGCGAAAGCTTGTCGAAGAAAAATTTCTCCAGTGGCGTGGCCGGCGCAATCCTAGCATTGAACGCATCCCTGCCAATTGCGCGCACCAGAGTGTCAGGATCTTCACCCTCGGGCAGAAACAGAAAGCGCACCTGGCGCCCGTCTTCCATCAGTGGCAATACGGATTCCAGTGCGCGCCATGCGGCAGTGCGCCCGGCGTTATCCCCGTCGAAGCAGAACACAATTTCCGGTACCAGGCGAAATAACCGGGTGAGATGCGTGCTGCTGGTCGCCGTGCCGAGTGTGGCGACCGCATTGCGGATGCCCATCTGTGCGAGGGCGATCACGTCCATGTAACCTTCAACGAGCAACATGCGTTTGTGTTTACCGCTCGCCTTCTTGCATTCATAGAGGCCGTATAATTCACCGCCTTTGTGAAACACCGGTGTCTCCGGCGAGTTGAGGTATTTCGGTTTGTCATTGCCCAGCACGCGTCCACCGAAGGCAATGGTGCGGCCGCGACTGTCGCGAATGGGGAACATGATGCGGTGGCGGAAGCGATCGTAATAATGTGGTGTCGACGAATCGGCTGCCGCGCTGTCTTCGGTTTTGCTGCGGTCCTTCTCGATGACCATTCCGGCCTTTAGCAGGTTCGCTTGTTCTGCAGCATCGCTGCCGATGGCTGCAAGCAGATTGTCCCATCCGGGCGGCGCGTAACCGATGCCAAAGTCCCTAGCGATTTCGCCACTGACGCCGCGAGCGGTCAGGTAATCGACGGCGGCTGCGCGCTGCTCGTGTTTGCGTAACTGGAACTGGTAAAACTTGCTGGCGCGTTCCAGCACCTCGTAAATTTTCGCGTGCTCGGATTGTTTGCGCGCGGCTGCCTGGTTCTGCTCCCGTGGCACTTCCATGCCGTTGTCCCGCGCCAGTGTCTCTACGGCCTGGGGAAAATCCACCTGGTCGAAGTTCATGATAAAGCCGATGGCATTGCCGCCGGCGCCGCAGCCGAAGCAATAGTAAAACTGCCGTTCCGGCTGCACGCTGAATGAAGGGGATTTTTCTTTATGGAAGGGGCATAGCGCGGAGTAATTTGCGCCAGTCTTTTTCAGGGTGACGCGTTTATCTACAACATCGATGATATCCGAGCGGCTGAGCAAGTCATCGATAAACGCTTGGGGAATCAGTCCAGCCATTGGCTCGGGGGTCTCTTCTTATAATACTTACAGGAATGGAAAGGAGCCCGGGTATTGTAGCTGAATGCCGACAGACTTCGAATTGATCGCGAACCCTGGCTTGATAACCAGCGTTGCTGGTCAGGCACGGTTTAACGAAGACGGCTTAGCGCAAAGGGCTTATCGAAATATAAGTAGCGAAATGAATGGAGCCGCGCTGCTTGGGAGCGCACTCAATACTGCTTCTAACCCAGCAGCGCCTTGATTTGCTTGCTGACCTCGGCCATGTCGGTACGGCCAATGACTTGCGGGCGTACCACAGCCATCACCTTGCCCATGTCTTTCATATTCTCAGCGCCGGTTTCGGCGACGGCGGCCTTGATGATGCTGGTCAGTTCAGCTGCATCCAGAGCGGAAGGCATGAACTCCTGCAATACATCGATTTCCTGCTGTTCGATCTCTGCCAGTTCATTGCGGCCACCGGCTTCGAATTGACGAATAGAGTCGCGACGTTGTTTTACCATCTTGTCCAGCACACTAATCACGCGCTCAGCATCAAGGTCGATACGCTCATCCACTTCGATGCGCTTGATCTCGGACAGGGCCAGACGAATAGCGCCCAGGCGTGGCTTGTCCTTGGCTCGCATGGCATCTTTCATGGCTTCGGTGATTTTAATCTTGAGAGGACTATCGGGCATGTCGCGACTTCTGTGCTTAGGCTGTTGTTGGAGGACAGCTATTATTGCAGACTGACTGAATAACTGATCAAACTGCTTAACTGATCTGACCAAAAGATAAGCGGCTGCAGTTAGCAACCGCGATCCGGTAATCCTAGAACAGTCGTGCTGCCTTGCGATTTTCACGTTGCAGCTTCTTCTGATGGCGCTTCACGGCAGCGGCTGCCTTGCGCTTACGAATTGAAGTGGGTTTTTCGTAAAATTCCCGACGACGGACTTCGGCCAAAGTTCCGGCCTTTTCACAAGAACGCTTGAAGCGACGCAATGCCACATCGAAGGGTTCATTTTCTTTAAGTTTCACCATTGGCATGGAAAAAACACCTACCTTTAAAATTAAGAATCTGGATTTTCTTTGCCCCTGCGCACCATAACTACGTGGCTGGGGTTTTCAGGGGGGACAATGGTAAAGCCCAAGCGCCGGAATTGCAAAGATTTTTACCTCAGAAAAACCTCAATTCACTGAATTTGGGGAATACCGGAATGTTTGGCATGATTGGCGCTCCCAGACACCAGCTGCTTAACGAGTAAGAGGCGTAACTCATTGATAGTTCTTGGTATTGAAACTTCCTGCGATGAAACCGGGGTGGCTATTTACGACAGCAAGCGCGGTTTGTTGGCGGATTGCCTCTATAGCCAGATCGCTATTCATGCACAATTCGGTGGTGTGATCCCGGAACTGGCTTCGCGCGACCACATCCGCAAGACACTGCCCCTGATCAATGAAGTCATCGCCAAGGCGGGTATTGCTAACAGTGACATTGGTGGTGTTGCCTACACCGCTGGTCCGGGACTGGTCGGGGCGTTGCTGGTGGGTGCTGCCATCGGTCGCGCTCTCGGCATGGGCTGGAATGTGCCAACCATTGGTGTGCATCACATGGAAGGGCATTTGCTGGCGCCTATGCTGGAGGCGGATCCGCCTCGCTTTCCTTTTGTGGCCCTGTTGGTTTCAGGAGGACACACCCAGCTGGTAGCGGTCACTGGCATTGGCCAATACAAATTACTGGGGGAGTCACTGGATGATGCTGCCGGTGAGGCCTTTGACAAGGTCGGCAAGATGCTGGGATTGCCCTATCCGGGTGGACCCCATGTGGCCAAGCTCGCGCGCGAGGGCGTCACCGGCCGCTTCAAGTTCCCGCGACCCATGACCAACCGCCCGGGTCTCGACTTCAGTTTCAGTGGTCTGAAAACTTTTGTGCGCAACACTATCGCCGAGCAGCGTGCTGCCAATGGTGATCTTGATTCCCAGACTAAAGCCGACATCGCCCGCGCCTTCGAAGAGGCGGTGGTTGGTACGCTCGCCATTAAATGCCGCCGTGCCCTCGAGCACACTGGCCTGAAAACCCTGATCATCGCTGGCGGTGTCAGTGCCAACGTACATCTGCGTGCAGTGCTGGAAACTACGGTGAGCAAGCTGCAAGCACGCCTGTTCTATGCCCAGCCACGCTTCTGCACCGACAATGGCGCCATGATTGCCTATGCCGGCTGTCAGCGCCTGCTGGCCGGCCAGCGTGACGATCTCGGCATTAAGGCGTTGCCGCGTTGGTCACTGGAATCCTTACCGTCTATCACCAGCGTAAGCAACTGAATCGTCAATCCTGAGAGCAGCTATGGATATTGTGTACATACGGGAACTTGAAATAGAAACGATCATCGGTATCTATGATTGGGAACGCGAGCAGAAACAAATCGTCAGTCTCGATCTGGAAATGGCCTGGGATATTAAACCGGCCGCGGCCAGTGAAGACATCACGAAAACTCTGGATTACAAGGCAGTCGCGAAGAACCTGATCGAGTTCATCAGCGCCGCGCAGTTCCTGCTCGTGGAGACGCTGGCCGAAGAAGTTGCACGTCGCGTCATCAATGACTTCAGCGTGAGCAAGGTGAAACTGCGGGTCGGCAAGCCGGGTGCAGTCACTGGATCGAAAGATGTGGGTGTCATCATCGAACGCGCACGCGCTTGAATACGGCGTCGCCATAAACCAGAAGAGCATCCGCCTTTATGCCCACGCTCGTAATCAGTATTGGCAGCAACATAGACGCCACCCGCAACCTGCGCAAAGCGCATGCCGCCTTGCTGGCAGAATTCCACAACATCAACTGCTCAACGGTCTTTGAGAGCGAGGCAGTTGGATTCAAAGGCGACAATTTCCTCAATCTGGTAGCTCTGATCGAAACCGAACTGACTCTGGCTGATATCGCGATCCGATTAAAACGTATAGAAGACGTTCTGGGGCGTGATCGGCAGCAACCGAAATTTTCCGGCCGTACCATGGATATCGATGTTCTCACTTTTGGTGATGCGACCGGCAAGGACTGCGGTATGGAGTTGCCGCGCGAGGAGATTACTCGAAACGCATTTGTCTTGCGGCCGCTGGCAGAGTTGCTGCCAGCGCAGCTGCATCCGCCGAGTGGCAAACACTACGCAGCCTTGTGGCAGGAGTTCGATCAATCCCGGCAAAAGTTGTGGACAGTAGCGTTTGACTGGACCAGTGCCTGAGCCTGATCGTAAACAATCAGGCGCACAACCCGGGGGGAAACATGGAGAGAATGATCAGGCGTTCATGTCCAGATAGCGAGGCAAAGCGCGGATAGCGTCCAGCCATTTGCGCAGGTGCGTGTACCGGGCCAGATCAAAGCCGCCTTCATGGGCAACCTGCGTGTAGGCAAACAGGCTGATATCGGCAATCGTCGGTGTGTCACCTGCCAGGAATTTGGTTCGTTGCAGCTGTTGTTCCATCACCGCCAACGCCTTGTGCCCGCCAGCCTGCTTGCCGTGGCACTCCGCCTCACGCTCTTTTGGCAGTCTCAGATACTTGTTGATATAGCGCGCAGTTGCGATGTAGGGCTCATGACTGTATTGCTCGAAAAACTGCCATTGCAGGACACGTGCGCGCTGTAGTGAATCCTCTGGCAACCACTCCGTTCCAGCGGCCAGAAAATTCAGAATTGCGTTGGATTCCCAGAGGAATTCGCCATTGCCCAGATTCAACACCGGAATGCGAGTATTCGGGTTCATCCGCTTGAATGCCTCAGTATGGGTTTCCTTATCCAGAATATTCACGTGCACCCATTCGTGTTCAATACCGAGAAATTGCAGCAACAGTTTGATCTTGTAGCAGTTGCCGGATTGCATATCGCCATAAACTTTATACATGGATGTTCCTTGGTCAAGAGTCTGGTAAAAGCGGGGAAGGGTAAGTGATAAGGGTTCAGATCACTAATAGAACGAGAGTGTAGCGGATTCAAAGTTTGCGCGCCTAGAGATTTAGATAACGTCCCCCGTCCACGCGTAGCACCGAGCCGGTGACGTAGCTTGCCTCCGCGGCGAGAAAATAAACCGCATCAGCAATTTGTTGCGGGTTGCCAATTTGGCCTAATGGGATTTGCTGCAGAATCTTGTCGCGCTTGTTGATTACGGTCGTATCGGCGTCGTCAGCCAGCGCAGTTGGCCACAGAATGGCGCCGGGAGCGACAGCATTGACGCGCACAGCCGGTGCCAACTCCAGCGCGAGTGATTGGGTCATGGCCTTCATGCCCGCTTTCGCCATGCTGTAGACACTATGCTGCAACAGTGGCTTGTCAATGTGCGTATCCAGCAGATTAACAATGGCGCCGCGACGCTGCTCCAGTTCCCCGGCCAACGTCTGTGACAGAAAGAACGCAAAGCGCAGATTGCTGTCTAGCAGATCATCCCAGGATTGTTGTGTAATCGAGCCAATCGGAGTCGGGTAGAAGGAGGATGCATTGTTAATCAGCACGTCGATGCGGCCGAACAGCTGCAAGGCGTGGGCAGCAAGTTCAACTACTTTATCTGAGTGGGTGAAATCGGCTTGCAGACATGCCGCGGAATTCGGTCGCTGCGCATTGCAGGCAGACACCAATGACTGTGCAGCTGCTTCAGAGTTGCGATAGTGCACAATTACCCGATAATTATTGTGATGAAACTTGCGTGCGATCGCGGCGCCGATGCGTTGCGCGGCGCCTGTGACAAGTACAACGGGTGCTTCAGTCTGCATGTCTCAGTGTTTTCAGCACGGCCGTAATTGCCTGCAGGCGATGCTGGGCGATGAGCTTTTTCGGATCGCTACCCGGATTGGTCTGCAATAGTGAGCCGGCATCGATTGCGGTCGCTGCAGAAAATACTGTCTCGAGATAGGTGCGTTGTGGATAAGGTGCACTTTCGAGTCCAGTGCGACCGCGCGCATCAGCCTCACACGCCAGCAGGAATTTTTGCAGGCGCTCCGGGCGGCGGAAGGCATCCAGCGCTTCCAGCAAGTGCAGTAAGGTGGTGGCGCATAATTCCCGTACCCGGTGCAGCTGGGTGTGATATTCACACACGAGCGCGCCCAGTTGCGCGTGTTCATTCGGTACCGGCAGTCGCTGGTTAATTGCATCCAGCAGCTTCAGTCCGAGAAATTCATGGGCGATATGGCTGGGCCATTTGCTGCGGTCGGTCACAGCCTTGCCCACGTCATGCACGAGCACGGCGTAACGCACTGCGGTATCACTCGACAGCAGCGCCACCTGTTGCAGGCACATCAGAATATGCACGCCGGTGTCGATCTCCGGGTGGTATTTTGGTGGCTGCGGCACCCCGAACAGATTGTTAACCTCAGGCAGTATGACCGCCAGCGCATTGGCGCTGCGTAATACTTCGATGAATACATCCGGGGAGGGTGCTGTCAGTGCCTGTTCGATCTCTTGCCACACGCGCTCTTTCACCAGTGTCTGCAACTCGCCACTCTGCACGATGTCTTGCATGAGTTTGACAGTCTCGGGTGCCACCTTGAACCCGAGATGGGCAAAACGCGCGGCAAACCGGGCCACTCGCAGCACTCGCAAAGGGTCCTCCCGAAATGCGTGTGACACATGCCGCAGTATGCGACGTTCAATATCATAACTACCTCCATATGGATCGATGAGCGCGCCATCCCCGGTTTCAGCGATGGCGTTGATCGTGAGATCACGTCGCATCAAATCCTGTTCCAGAGTGACAGATGCAGAGGCATCGAATTCGAAACCACCATGTCCAGGTGCTGTCTTGCGTTCCGTGCGTGCCAGGGCGTATTCCTGTTTCGTGTGCGGATGCAGGAATACCGGAAAGCCCTTCCCGACCTGTTGAAAACCCTGATCCAGCATTTGCGCAGGCGTGGCGCCAACCACTACCCAGTCTTTGTCCTTGACCGGGAGCTTGAGTAATTTGTCGCGGACGGCGCCGCCTACGAGATAGGTTTGCATAGCAGAGTGTTGCTTCGTTAATCCAATTTATTCGGAAACAGAATAGCGATTAAAATTTTCCAGGCACATCATCGTGAGCTCGCGCCCCCACACCAGTCCGGTATCGAGAGCATGCACTTCCTTTCGGTCGGTGCGGCCCTCCAGGGCAGCCCAATGTCCAAACAGGATAGTCGCACCGGGTGTAATTTTTTCATAGTAATACCATGGATTGAAACCGGTGGGTGCCGCCAACAGGCCTTCCTTGATATCCAGGCGCATGGTACCGATGGCATCACAGAAGCGTATGCGCGTGAGGTAATTGGTTATCACGCGCAGGCGGTCCAGCCCCTGCAAACTGTTATACCAGCGGGCGGGTGTGTCGCCATACATATGTCGCAGAAATTCCGGATAAGCCGCATCCTGCAATGCGAACTCCACTTCGGCGGCGTAATTGAGAGTGTCCTGCAATGTCCACATCGGCGCCACGCCGGCGTGCAGCATCAGGAAATTCTTCAGACCCCTGTTGGTATCGATGCAATCAAAGTGCGCCAGTGGTTTGGTGCGCAACCAATCGCTCAGTTCCTGACAGTCACTGGCGCTCAATAATTTATGCAGGGTATCCCGGGTGCGCGCCGGTGCGCAGCCTTCATTGATCGCAATGAAATGCAGGTCGTGATTGCCGAGGACGATTACTGCGGCCTTGTCGAGATCGCGCAGGAAGCGCAGGGTGTCAAGCGAGTGCGGTCCGCGATTGATGAGATCACCCACGCACCAGAGGGTGTCGGTGGCTGGGGAGAATCGAACTTTTTGCAGTAGTTTCTTGAGCGGTTTATAACAGCCCTGAATATCCCCGACTACGTATGTGCTCATGGCTTCCTGCTGGTGTGCTACCGGTTTAGCGGAATTAATGTACGGTGTGCGGCCTGGACAGCAGGAAGGGAGGGATATTGGCTTTGAAACGGATGCCGTCAGCACCTAACATTTCATAGCTTCCATCCATCGTGCCAAACTCGGTACCGATGATCGCACCACTGGTGTAATGGAATGACTGCCCGGGGTGAATCACGGGTTGTTGTCCGATCACGCCATCGCCGCGTACTTCCTCGACGCGATTATTGTCATCGGTGATCCGCCAATGGCGATTCAACAGGGTAACAACCTGCTCGCTGCAATTGGTGATTTCGATCGTGTAGGCAAAGGCATAGCGTTGCGCTTCAGGTTCAGATTGTTCGCGCAAGTAACGCGTATTTACGGCGATCTTGATATCTGCTTTCGGTTTGATGCTGCTCATATGGACCTCTTCGGTTAGCCCTGGTCGGTTAGCCCCGTGTCTCAGGAATTACGCCATGCCACTGGTTTTTCTTAACTCCTGGTTTCCAGCAACTGGCCGGTCACCGCGTCACTGATCATGACATAGTCCGCCAAGGTCAGATTTTCCGGCCGCAGGCTGATATCCAGCGGCAGCGTATTCAATAGTTCCTCAGAGATGATGGCCTTGAGGCTGTTTTTCAAGGTCTTGCGGCGCTGATTGAACGCGGTGCGGATTACGATCTGCAGACATTCGGGGTCTCGCGCCGCTACCGGAAACTGGCGGTGCGGTATCAGCCGCACAATGGCAGAACTGACTTTCGGCCGCGGCGTGAAAGCCGCCGAGGACACGTTGAACAGCGGCGTTACCTCGCAGAAGTACTGCAACATGAGGCCGAGCCGCCCATAATTCTTGTCGCCGCACTTTGCCGCCATCCGCTGCACTACTTCCAATTGCAGCATGAAGGTCATGTCCCTGATCAGGCTGTGGTTCTGCAACAGATAAAACAACACCGGAGTGGAGATGTTATAGGGCAGATTGCCAATAATGCGCAGGCTCTGCGGCGATGTAGTGAGCTGCGGCAAGTCGAATTTGAGAATGTCGTGCTGGTAGATCGTTACATTGCTGGCGTCGGCAAACTGCGTGTTCAGGTGCGCGGCGAGGTCGCGGTCCAGTTCGACACAGTCGAGGCGGGCGCCAGATGCCGCCAACGGCCGCGTCAATGCACCCTGCCCGGGGCCGATCTCGACGATGTGGTCATGCGCACCAGCACTGATGGCATTGACGATACGCTGGATTACGCCCTGATCATGCAAAAAATTCTGGCCGAAACGTTTGCGCGCCTGATGGGGCATGCCATTGCTGAGGCGCAATGGCCCATCGCCTTGCTTGCGTGCCTGCTTGCGCTGCGGCCACTTGTCCCTGCTGTTCTCGGTTACCTTCACCTGCGTGCCTGCCAGTGACTGACCATGTCGGTGGCGGTAGCTATGGCGTGGTACAGGCTGCCGGTAGTAGCGGCACCAGAGCCAGCCAGATCGAGCGCGGTACCATGATCGACTGAGGTGCGCACCAGTGGCAGTCCCAGCGTAATATTGCTGGCATTGCCGAAGCCCTTGAATTTAAGCACGGGCAAGCCCTGGTCGTGATACATGGATAACACGGCGTCGGCGTCGCGCAGGTATTTCTCGGTGAATAGCGTATCCGCTGGCAGGGGTCCGATCAGAGTCATTCCTGCGCGGCGTTTCTCTGCCAACACCGGTTCGATGATATCGATTTCTTCCCGCCCCAAATGGCCGCCTTCACCAGCATGGGGATTCAATCCACACACGAGGATGCGCGGATTCACCAGGCCGAATTTTTCCACAAGATCCTGGTGCAGGATATCGATTACCTGGCTGAGAGAATTTCTGGTAATGGCACCTGGCACCTTATGCAGTGGCAGGTGGGTTGTGGCGAGCGCTACGCGCAGGCCCGGGGTGGCAAGCATCATCACGGTCAATTCCTGCTTGCAATAAGCCGCCAGGAATTCAGTGTGACCCGTGAAGGCAATGCCAGCTTCGTTGATCGCACCCTTGTGCACCGGTCCGGTGACGAGTGCGTCGAGCTCGCCGCCGAGGATTTTGTCGCAGGCAACTTGCAGAGTGGTGAGTACGTAACGGGAATTCGCCGGATCGAGTCGGCCGGCATGCACTGGTGCTGTGAGCGGAATGGACAAAACGTCCAATATGCCAGCGCTGCTGGCGACAGGTGGCTGTGTGGGATCGAATGCGCGCAGTGAGATGGGCAGGCCGAGTAAATCCGCGCGTTGCTGCAGCAGTGTGCGGTCTACGATCACTACCAGTTGCACGTCAGGCGGTGGCTGCTGCGCCACCATGATGCAGAGGTCCGGGCCGATACCAGCGGGTTCGCCTGGCGTGATTGCAATGCGATATACCACGGGAACCTCAGGTGGTTGTAATGAGACTACTCAACCAATTCGACGAAGGCTTCGGCACGAATTTCGATCAGCCAGTTTTGCAGTTCTAGATCAAACTTGCGGTTGCGCAAGGCATTATCCGCCTGCCTGCGCGCATACTCGCCACTAAGGTCTTCGTCGCGACGTCCCAGCACCTCGGCAATGTGCCAGCCGCCATCGGTGCGAAACGGTTCGCTTATTGTTTCTAGCGCCAGGGTCGCTACAACTTGCTCCATCTCCGCTGGCATACCGCCAGTGCTGACCCAATCCAGATCACCGCCAGCAACGACTGATGTGGCATCATCGGAATTCTGTCGTGCCAGATCGGCGAATTCTTCGCCGTCAATAATGCGCTGTCGCAAGTCCTGGATAGCGGACAATGTCTGATCTTCATCACGAATCTCATTCGGTGTCAGCATGATATGCCGGATATGTGTCTGGCTGACTATTTGTTCGGTGCCGCCGCGCTTGTCGGCAAGCTGGATGATATGAAAACCATTGCCAGCCGGAATCGGACCCTCTACTTCATTCAGGCTCAGAGTGCCGACGATGTCAGAAAACAGGGTGGGGAACTGCTCAGCCTTGAGCCAATCGAAATTGGTAGTTTGCACGAGGTAGATGCGCGCTTGCTGCGCAGCAGTAAACACGGTTGCGAATTCTTCGCCATCCTGCAATCGCGCCACAAGGTCGGCGGCAAATTTGCGCTTCGCTTCCTTTATTTCGGCTGCATCCAGTTCGTCTGATACGACTACCATATGGTTGACGAAGAATTCCGCCGCCATGACTTCACGTCCCATTTCCGAATTGAGGAAATTCTCGATTTCCTGATCAGAAATTGTGATGCGACGATTGACGATGCCACGTTGTAATTCCTGCAGTGTCAGCTGTTTGCGTACTTGTTCCCGTGTGCGTATGTAAACATCCCGCTCTTCCAGCATCGCAATGTATTGATCAAAGGTCATGTCATTATTGCGCGCCATGTTTTCCAGCACGCGATTGATTGTGTCATCGTCAAAGCGAATGCTTACGCGTTCAGCAAATTGCATCTGCAGATTTTCAACGATCAG
Source organism: Gammaproteobacteria bacterium (assembly GCA_009692305.1). Taxonomy (GTDB): domain Bacteria; phylum Pseudomonadota; class Gammaproteobacteria; order Pseudomonadales; family Pseudohongiellaceae; genus UBA9145. The sequence goes on from SHZK01000003.1 coordinate 127,162, forward strand.
GGCTTCCAGCACTTCAGCGCGTAACACGTCTTCAGCTGGCAAAGGTTCATTGTTAGCTGCTGCCTGACCCCGAATATCGGTCAGGCGATCTTCGAGTTCGCTGAGGAGCAAAACATCTTTGTCGATTATCGCGATTACCTGATCGAGTAATTGCCGCTGACCCAGGGCCGCAGGAGTACTCAGGCACAGCAGCATGCCAAGTCCAGCACAGGTAATCAGGCGCTGCAGGGTGGATAAATTACTGTTCATATGCGTTTTCTCTAAAGCCCCAAATGCCGTCACTTAACAGGCTGCTAACCCCGCCACCGGTGATATTGCCGAGGCCATGCAGGGTGAATTGGACAAAAATACCCTGATTAGGTTCGACATTAGGAAGAAACAATTCGTCCTCGTCAACCCATTCCCGACCTACAAGGCGGATCGTCGCGCAGCAATTGCTGTATTCAATGCCAGCAAAGGTCTCAAGGTTGCGCGCATTGCTGTGGTCGTAATTCCAGCGCGCCAACAGCTTCCAATTCCCATTGAGAGGCCAGATACCGGAAATATCACTCTGCTTGATGCGCGGATCAACTCCGGCCGGCAGGGTGAATAGCGGGGTATTGACCAGCCGCCGATAACGATAGGCCACATTGAACAGGCGACTGAGGTCCCGTTGGTAGCGTAATTGCAGGCTGCCTTCATCCACTTCATGGCTATCCTCGTTCCACTGCACATCACTTTTAAAACGCCAATTGTCGCCAACGGCATAGGCGAACTCACCCGCCAGAGCCGAAGTATTGGCGTTGGGCGAATAGCGTGGAGCCCAGGCTTGCAGGGGGCTATTGAGGGACACCAGCCGGTCCTCGAAATACAGGATCTGGCCAATACTGGCGCGCAGTCGTTCCTTGCCTTGCCCGTCCAGCAGTCTGCTGGTCAGGGCCAGGGTGAGCTGATCGGCATCGGCGACACGATCCCCGCCACTGAAGCGATCTGCACGCAACAACTGGTTGAAGCTAAAGCTCATTTCCGCGGTATCGAACACGGGCAGTTGGCTCTGATCCTCATAGTCGCTGAACAAATAGAACAGGCGCGGTTCCAGAGTCTGGGTAAAACCGCCGCGGGCCAGTGGGCGTTCGAACACCAGGCCACTGTCCAGGCTGTACACGGGGATATTGAGGTCCGGGTTGTCAGAGGTTCCCAGCGCCTGCTGCTCCAGCTGATAGGAAATATGTTGGTAGCTGGCGCGAGTGCGCAGGAACCAACCGGGAGCTTCTGCGGCCCAGCTGATTTCCGGTTCGAGGTTGACTCTGTTACCGGTTGCGAGGGCGCCATTGTCCAGCTGCGTGGCAGTGAGAGCATTGCGATCCAGAGTGCGATCAAAGGCAGTGACTGCTCCATTCAGATCGATGCGAAATCCGGCCAGCAGCTCGGTACCAGTGTCGAAAGAGAATTGTGGCAAGCGATCGTAGGGACGGTTCAAATCGGCCGTGGCGACAAATGGATCGATGATCTGGATGCGCTGTGTATTCAGTCCGGCGCGCAACCAGTCGGATTGATAGTTGAGTTGTGCCTGTCGATTCAAATGGGTGCGACTGGCCAGATTCAGGCCACCACTGCCAAGATCATAAAAATAGTCGGCATCGCTTACCGCATTGTAGTCAACATAGGTGGACCAGTTGGCGCCCAGCGCGCCGAAGTGTTCGTAGCCGATATACCAGCGCTTGTCTGTGGTGGGTGAATCACTGCCGGGCACGAAAGCCGTTGCCGGATCATACAATTTATCATCGCCAAGATAGGACGCGTTCAAGGTATTCATGGACCAACTGGACAAGTAACGAAGTTCAGTACCAAGCATCACACCGCGATCAGAAATAAGCCTCGGCGCGATGGTCGCATCGTAATTCGGCGCCAGATTTAAATAATACGGCAACTCAAAGTCAAAGCCGCCACTGCGGGTGGAGCCAGTACTCGGAGCGAGAAAACCAGAGATGCGCTCATCACCAAGGGGGAAAGTCAGGGTATAAGGATAGTAGAAAATGGGCACGTCCTTGAGCTTGATGCTAACCGCGGTTGCATAGCCGCGACCCGCGACCTGGTTCAACACAATCTGGTCAGCATCGAGATACCAGAAATTGCTGTCCGGTTCGCAGCGGCTGAATTCGCCATTCTCAATCGTGACCAAGCCCGCGTCGCTGGTATACACGATGCTATCCGCCGTGCCATGGGCGCCATAATTGTGCAGTACATATTGCGCTGACTCGACGCGGTTAATGCCGTTGGCATTGTCGATAAAAGCTGAACTCCCCGTAAGCAAGATTCCAGGTTCGCGAAACACGACGGCGCCATCGAGCAGCACGCTATCGGCGGCGCGATCAATGCTGGTACTGCCGTTATTCTGGATGGTGCGATAGCCCTGCTGCAGCAGAATTTCGCCATCCACAGTCAACAAGTCAGGCGCTACCTGGGATATTCTGCCCACTGTGTTGAACACGGTTGCAGCGTCAGCTGGGGCATCGCCGCTGTCAGCCTGCTGTGCTGCGGGATTGATATACACACCACAGCAGTTGTCGGGTACGGTGGCGAGCTGCGCTGGTGTCAAGTCAGCGCGCGGCACCCAGTCCAGTGGGTAATTACTTAGCGGCGCGGCGCGGCGGGAAGTTTCGACCGTGGCAGATGGAGTGGTCGGCGTGGCTGCATGGTCGACTGCAGTCGTTGCTGTTGTGACTGCCGGTACTGTCGGTACTGCCGGAGCACGGGGTAGCGGTGTGCTTAAAATCGGAGCCGCCGAGGTAGCGCTCTCGCAAATCCAGCCATCACCCGCCGCATTGCTGCGACAACTGTACTGGGGCAATTGCGCCAGGGCCGATTGAGGTAAGGTGCTGAGGACAAGTCCAGTGGAGAATATCAGTGTTATGCTTGCACAAAGACTGCGCTTGTTGAACGGCATACTTGGGAAAATCCGGTACGGGCAATAGTTGTAAGCGGCGACTGTAAACAATCTGGCAGTGAAACCGATATGGCTTCTCAGTGGTATGAAGTCGATGTAGGTCGCGAGCATGTTAATTCATTGCGGATTGAATGCAAAGCAATCAACCGGCCGACGGATTTTGCGAGATTTATGGTCAGGGAAATGGTCGTCAGTGAATAGCAGGAATCAGAGAGTGATAACACACGATTTACGCTTGCAGGAATTAACCAGCTGGGCCAATACCGAAGCGCAACGCTTGACTGCGGTTGCGTCCGTTGCGGTCGCCCTGCGCACTGTAAGTGGTGATGCGAGTTTCAGGCGCTATTTCCGGCTGACCACAGCGCATTATTCATATGTTGCCGTAGATGCACCGCCCGCACACGAGAACAGCAGCGTATTCGTCAAGCTTGCCGGTTTGCTGCGTGACGCTGCGGTCTCTGCGCCGCAGGTTTTCGCAGTTGATTACGACAGGGGCTTCATGTTGCTGGAAGATTTTGATGACACGCTGTATCTGGAGCCGTTATTGCAGGCACAGCTGCGCGGCGATAGTGCGCTGCCGGAGCAGTTGTATCAGGCTGCGATCACCGCGCTCGTGACCCTGCAGCGCGGGGTGGATGCGACGCAACTGCCTGCATATGATCGAGCGCGCCTGCACAATGAAATGGCGTTGTTTGAAACCTGGTTTTGTGAAGCCTTGCTCGGCATGCACTTGACCGCAGCTGATCGCAGTTGCATAGCAGATGCATTCCGGTTTCTGGAAGATGCAGCGCTCGCACAACCACAGGTGGCAGTGCATCGAGATTATCATTCCCGCAATTTACTGCTGCTGGATCACGCCAAATTCCCGGCAACGGCGAGTCCCGGAATTATCGACTTTCAGGACGCAGTGTGCGGTGCTTACTCCTATGACCTCGTGTCTTTATTGCGCGATTGCTATATCACTTGGGACGACCAGCTGGTGCAGCATTGGGCGCGCTCCTTCTTGCGTCAGGCAGCTGAATATTCATTGTATCCAACGATCAGTGAAGCACAGTTGTTCCGGGATATGGACCTGATGGGTTTGCAACGTCATCTGAAGGTGATGGGAATCTTCAGTCGCCTGTGTATTCGTGATAACAAACCCCGGTATTTGGCCGATATTCCACTCGTCATCCGCTATTTTCTGGACGTGAGTCACCGCTACACGGAATTGCTATCTTTCCGTAACTGGTTTGCGCAAACTGTGCTTCCAGTCGCACGATCCAGGCTCAATGACTTTTAGTTAGTCGTTTGCGCCTCACTCCTGTAGCGGTCAACCAGTTTTTCTCAGCGGCACTTTTTGTCGAGTGCACAGTTTTAGAGGTAATAATGCGCGCCATGATTCTCGCAGCTGGGCTCGGTAAACGTATGCAGCCCATGACGGCCAATCTCCCCAAACCGCTCCTTAAGGTCGGCAAGAAAACACTGATAGAGCACCAGGTAGAGCGACTGGCAGCCACAGGCATTAGCGGCATAGTCATCAATCATTTTTATCTGGGCGGCATGATCCAGGAATTACTGCGCGATGGATCGAAGTATCGCGTACCTATTGAGTATTCCCGCGAACCAATTTTATTGGATACCGCCGGTGGCATCATCAAGGCGCTGCCAAAATTGCGCGATAGCAGCTTTATTGTAGTGAATGCCGATGTCTGGACCGACTTCGATTTTTCGCGCCTGCAACCTATCGATGGTGTCGAGCAATTGGCGCACCTGGTAATGGTGCCGAATGCCGAACATCATCCCCAGGGTGATTTCATGCTGGATGCCAACGGTCTGGTGTGCGAAGCACGGGATGCACGCGATCGCCGACTTACCTTTAGTGGCATCAGTGTGATGCACCAGAAACTGTTTGATGGCTTCCCAATCCAGCCACGCTCAGTAGTGCCTTTGTTAAAGGCAGCGATGGCAAAAAACCAGGTGACGGGTCAAGTGCACGAGGGTCTGTGGATTGATATCGGTACTCCGGAACGCCTGCAGGAATTGAACACACAATTCGCCCAGCAACAGGACGCCTGATGCTGGCAAGCTTACGCCATCGCGGTTACAAGCAAGCGCTATTGCGCCGACTGGATGGCACCGAACCCAATGCGGAATTGCCGACCAGCGGGCAGGCCGAGCAGCGGTTTATCGAAGCCATGTTTGTGACCATGGGACGGCTGGCGAAGCTGGATGGTCAGGTCACCCGTGATGAAATTGAATTTGCGAATCAGGTAATGCTAAAGCTGGGTCTGCATAATGGTGCGCGCGAACACGCCATTGCTTGTTTCAATCTCGGCAAGCAGCATAATACCGATGTGATGCAATACCTCACTCTGCTAACAAGCAGCATAGGCAAGCGCAACGCGCTGGCCTATCAATTCCTGCGCACATTATGCCTGTACGCGCAATTGAAGGGCGTGATTCAACTGCAGGAAAAAATTCTGCTGCGCGATTGCGCCGAAACGCTGGGATACGACAAGGCGGAACTGCTGGAAATCTGTGCGCAGCAAACTGTGTCAGAGTCAGCCCGAACTGGCCCGCTGTCGAGCGTACTGCGCGATGCCTACGGCACCTTGCAGATTGAAGTTTGGGTCGATGACAGTGAGGTACGTAAGGCCTATTTGCGGCTGATGTCTCGTTATCACCCGGACAAAATCCGTAGCGCTAATCTCACCCATGAATCCCTGCGCTTCGCCCAGGAACAATCGATGGCAGTGCGGGCTGCATATGAGACAGTATGTGGATTCCGCAAGCTCAGGGCATAAGCGCGGGCAGTAGCAGACCAGCCGGGCTTGAACGGGAACGGCAGGGGACAAGCCACCGCAATCTCTGTAAAATGGCCCCCTGAATTTCGCTGACACATTCATTAAACACGCTTACCGGGCCAGCCACATGAAAGATTACCTGATTGCCCCTTCGATCCTTTCAGCAGACTTCGCGCGCCTCGGCGAAGAGGTTAACGCCGTGCTGGATGCAGGCGCCGATGTCATCCATTTCGATGTGATGGATAATCACTATGTCCCCAATCTGACGATTGGACCCATGATATGCGAGGCCCTGCGCAAGCATAAGATTACGGCTCCGATTGATGTGCATCTCATGGTGACTCCGGTTGACCAAATGATTCTGGATTTTGCCAAGGCGGGTGCCAGTTATATCAGTTTCCATCCGGAAGCCACTGCACATGTGGATCGTTCCCTGCAATTGATACGCGATCAGGGTTGCAAATCCGGGCTGGTATTCAATCCCGCCACGCCCACGCACTGTCTCGAATACCTCATGGACAAGCTAGACGTGATCTTGCTGATGTCGGTCAATCCGGGTTTTGGTGGGCAGAAATTTATTCCCGCTACGCTGAAGAAGCTGGAGAAGGTGCGCAAGCTTATTAACGATAGTGGCTATCCGATTCGACTCGAGGTCGATGGCGGTGTGGGCATAAACAATATCAAGCAAATCGCCGCCGCCGGGGCCGACATGTTCGTTGCCGGTTCCGCTATCTTCAACAGTGGCGACTACGCGAAGACGATTGCGGCGATGCGGGCCGAATTGGGCCAACACCCGCAAAAGCGTCACCATTGATATGCCTGCATTGATGGTTTGCCGATGAATCAGTCCCAATTCCAGCAGTTGGCGGCAGACGGCTTCAACCGGATACCGTTGGTGCGCGAAGTGCTGGCGGATACAGAAACCCCTCTCAGCATTTACCTCAAGCTCGGCAAGGGTCTGCACAGTTATTTCTTCGAGTCAGTGCAGGGCGGTGAGAAATGGGGTCGCTACTCCATCATCGGCCTGCCCTGCGCTACCATAATTCGGGTGGTGAACCAGCGCGTTACTGTGGAAACGGATGCCAGCATTGTTGAAGAAATTGCGACTGATGATCCCTTCGCTTTTATCGCCGGCTTCAAGGCGCGTTATCGGGTTGCTGATGTGCCGGATCGCACCCGCTTCGCAGGCGGTCTTGTTGGCTACTTTTCCTACGATACGGTGCGCTATGTTGAAACCAGCATTGGACCGGCCCGCGGTACTGATGTGATTGGCACGCCGGATATCCTGTTGATGCTGTCAGAAGAAGTGGTCGTGTTCGACAATTTACGCGGCACCATCGCCTTCATCATCAATGTAGACCCGTCGCAGACTGACGCCTACGCGCAAGGTAACAAACGGCTCGACTATCTCGAGTCGCAGCTGCGCAATCCGGCCCCCTTGCCCGCGCAGCACAGCAGACGCGCAATTTCCGAAGCCGATTTCAAGTGTCACTTCCCGCAAGCGCAGTTCGAACAGGCCGTAAATAAAATCAAGGAATACATCATCGCTGGTGATGTGATGCAGGTAGTGTTAGCCCAGCGCATGTCAGTGCCCTATGCAGACGATCCCCTGAATGTGTATCGCGCCCTGCGCTATCTGAATCCCTCGCCTTATATGGTGTATTTCGATCTCGGAGATCACCATGTGGTAAGCGCCTCGCCGGAAATTCTGGCGCGCGTGGAAGCTGGCAAGATTACCGTACGGCCACTGGCTGGCACGCGCAAGCGCGGAGCGACCGAGGCTGAAGACCTCGCGCTGGAACAGGAACTATTGGCGGATGCGAAGGAAATTGCCGAACATCTGATGCTGATTGATCTCAGTCGTAACGATTCCGGGCGCGTATCTGTAACCGGTTCGGTGACCGTGCCGCGGCAGATGTTCGTGGAGCGCTATTCCCATGTAATGCATATCGCCTCCATCGTGGAGAGTGAGATACATCCCGACATGACGGCACTGGATGTGTTGCAGGCTACTTTGCCAGTGGGCACATTGAGTGGAGCGCCGAAGGTCAGGGCTATGGAAATTATCGATGAACTGGAGCCGGAGAAACGCGGCATCTATGGTGGCGCCATGGGATACCTCGCCTGGAATGGCAATATGGACATGGCCATCGCTATCCGCACGGCAGTGATCAAGGACCAGACGCTTTTCGTGCAGGCCGGCGCCGGTGTGGTAGCCGACTCACAGCCAACTCAGGAATGGGAAGAGACCCAGAACAAAGCCAGAGCCATCGTGCGTGCTGTACAAATGGCCAATAATGCCCTCAAGGTGACCGCGAGCTGATAACTAGCGCAAAGTCTGGTAAGCGGCCAGTGCCCGCGCTCGCGTTTCGCGCAGATCTACAATCGCGCGGGGATAGGTTTCATTCAGGGTAATACCCGCTGCAGCCAGCGCGGCCGCAGGCGCAGATCCTGGATCGTGCAGGTATGGAGTCGGCAGGTTGCTCAGTTCTGGAACGAAGCGCCTGATATAGGTTCCTGCCGCATCAAATTTTAGTGACTGCGTCACGGGATTGAAAATGCGGAAATAGGGAGCCGCGTCCATACCGCTGCCAGCAACCCATTGCCAGCTGCAACTGTTATTGGCGAGATCTGCGTCCACCAGACAATCCCAGAACCACCGCGCGCCCTCGCTCCAATGAATCATCAGGTTCTTCACCAGAAACGAAGCCACCACCATGCGCACCCGGTTGTGCATATACCCGGTTTGCCAGAGTTCGCGCATGCCGGCATCAACCAGCGGAAAACCGGTTTGACCCTGCTGCCACCGTCGCAATGCATCGGCATCGCGGCGCCAGGGAAAGTGATTGAATGCCGGTTTCAGGTTTTCGGTGGTGAGATCTGGATAAGAATGCAGTAATGAGTAGGAAAACTCGCGCCACATGATCTCGCGCAAGAAGTGCTCTGCCTGCGACTCGGTGCCATCCGCCCGCGCCTGTTCCAGTACCCGGGTAATAGCCTGCAGTGGCGATACTTCACCGAAATGCAGGTGGGGCGATAGCCGGGACACGCTCTGCTGCGCGGGAAAATCCCTGCCTGCCCGATAATTCCCTAACCCGGTATCCAGAAACTCTTGCAGCTTCTTGTGAGCGCCGGCCTCACCCGGCTGCCAATGTTGCTGGAAGTCAGCATACCACTTAATCGATGGCAGCAAGTTCAGCTTGTTTATTTTTTCTGCGGTCTGGGGACAGGTAACCAGATCGAGCTTTGTCGGTGCTGTCGCAGGGCCGCGATGAGTCATGATAGAGAGCGCTTGCTGGTAAAACGGTGTGAATACCTTGTATTGCGAGCCGTCACCCTTGGCCACGGCGCCGGGCTCAAACAGCAGGCAGCCATTGCAGGATTCTGTTGCTACGCCTTGCTTGCGTAGAGTGCTTTGCAATTGCGCATCTTGCTGGAGTCGCCACGGTTCATAACAGCGATTCCAGGTAACCAGCGATGCCTGATGCCCATCCACCAGTTCCTTAAGCACCAGACTGGCGTCACCCTGCAATACATGGAGATTACCTTGTAAACTTCTATCCAGTTCCTGCAAGGATTGATGCAGCCACCAGCGGCTGGCAGCACCCATTGGCCATTGCTGCGCATTCGCGTCATCCAGAATATAGACTGGCAGTACCCGCCCTGCGCGCGCAGCAGCGAGCAGGGCGGGGTTATCCTGAATCCGCAGATCTTGTCGGAACCAGACTATTGCTATGGAGTTGGACATGGTGGCAACTGTTATTGGAGTGACAGTAAGTATTTAACGTCGGCAAGCTACAGTTGGATCAATCCTGCTTCAAGACAGATGTGCAGGGGACTGCTATGATTGGCGCTCTTTTAAATCGGCGCAAATGTGAGAAACAATCCAGTGCTGTTGATGATCGACAATTACGATTCCTTCACTTACAACGTAGTGCAATACCTGGGGGAACTCGGTGCGGAAGTGCAGGTGTATCGTAATGATGCCATCGATCTTGCCACGATCGCGAAATTACAACCAGATCATATTGTGGTGTCGCCAGGCCCCTGTACTCCTAATGAAGCCGGTATCTCAACGGCAGTGATCCAGCACTTCGCCGGGTCGATACCGATTCTGGGCATTTGCCTTGGACATCAGAGCATCGGTCAGGTCTATGGCGGCAAAATTGTGCGTGCAGGCAAGGTTATGCACGGCAAGGTTTCAAAAATTCATCACAATGGCTCTGGTGTGTTCACCGGATTGCCTTCACCCTTCACAGCGACTCGCTATCATTCCCTCGTTATCGAGCGCGCGAGTTTGCCGTCGTGTCTGGAACTCACCGCGTGGACGCAGGATGCTGCTGGCAACATGGAAGAGATCATGGGTGTGCGACACCGGGAGCTGGCGGTGGAAGGGGTGCAGTTTCATCCCGAATCCATATTGAGCGAACACGGCCACCAGTTACTGCGCAATTTTCTGGAAGCGCCCAGGCGGCCTATTTAGGCAAGTACACCAGGTGAGCTCAGCAGGCGAATAAATTGGGAGAAAAGATGGATATCAGGGCGGCGATAAAACGCGTCACCTCCGGACAGGATCTGGACCGTGATGAAATGGTCGCAGTGATGCGTGACATCATGTCGGGTATCACCACGAATGCCCAGAATGCCGGCTTCCTGGTAGGTCTGCAAATGAAGGGCGTGGAAGTGGCCGAAATTCTCGGTGGCGCTACTGTGATGCGCGAGCTGGCGACGCCGGTTACAGTGCAGGCGCATGCACATTTGGTTGATACCTGCGGCACTGGTGGCAGCGGTTCGAATAAATTCAATGTTTCAACTGCCAGCGCTTTCGTCGCGGCAGCGGCCGGGGCGAAAGTAGCGAAGCATGGTAATCGCGGCGCCTCCAGCAAAAGCGGCAGCGCCGATGTGCTGGAAGCGGCTGGCGTCAATCTGGCCATGAATGCAGCGGCAGTCGGTAGCGCGATCGACACCATTGGCGTGGGGTTCATGTTTGCCCCAGCCCATCACAGCGCAATGAAACATGTGATTACGGCACGCAAGGAGATAGGTGTGCGCACGGTGTTCAATCTGCTGGGTCCGCTCACGAATCCGGCCGGCGCTCCCAATCAGGTGATGGGCGTTTTCGATGCGGTCTGGATACCGTCTCTGCTGGAAGTTTTGCGTGAGCTCGGCAGCAAACACGTACTGATAGTAGCCGCCGCCGACGGCCTGGATGAGATCAGCATTGCTGCACCCACCACTATCGGCGAGTTAAAGGATGGCAAGATCAGTCACTACACCGTAGCGCCGGCGGATTTCGGTATTGGACCGTACCCCGACTACAAGATGCTGCAAATTGATAGTGCCGCCGCCAGCCTCGCAATGTTGAAGCAGGCACTGACTTATTCGAATCAGGCTGCGGGCGACATAGTCGCGCTGAATGCCGGAGCGGCGATTTATGCGGCGAATCTCGCCGACACGCTCGCAGCGGGAGTGGCGCAGGCGCAAACTATACTGCACTCTGGCGTGGCATTGCAGAAACTGGACGAGCTCGTGCAGTTTTCCAAGACCACTGCCAGCTAGTCAGCTGCTAACACATGCATAATCAACAACCTTGAATAAACAGGACGTATTCGATCTTGGCAACAGTAACTATTCTGGACAACATACTGCAGCATAAAGCAGGCGAGGTGGCAGCCGCCAAAGTGAGTATCTCCCAGTCTGCTCTGGAAAACCGTTTCCCCACTCTGGAACAACGCCGCCCATTTCAGCAAGCGCTGCGCCAGCGTATCGAGCAAAAACAGCCGGCGGTGATTGCTGAAATCAAGAAGGCATCACCCTCGAAAGGTCTGATTCGTGCCCAGTTCGATCCGGCGGCTCATGCTCAGGACTATGCCGAACATGGTGCCACGTGCCTTTCTATATTGACTGATGAGAAATTCTTTCAGGGCAGTAATGCGTATCTGCAGCAAGCGCGCGCGGCTTGCTCGTTACCGGTATTGCGCAAGGATTTCATGATCGATGCTTACCAGATCGCCGAATCCAGAGTGCTCGGTGCAGATTGTATTTTATTGATTGTAGCGGCGCTCGAACAGGCGCAACTGGAAGACCTGGCGGCATATGCCAATGACATCAATATCGACATACTCGTGGAAGTGCACAACCAGGCGGAACTGGAGCGAGCGTTGGAGTTGCCCACCGACCTTATCGGCATCAATAACCGTAATTTGCACACGTTCGAGACTTCGCTGGCGACGACGCTGGATCTGATTGGACTGATTCCCCAGGACAAACTGATAATAACCGAAAGCGGCATTCACACTGCCGCCGACGTGCACAGGATGCTGGAGCGAGGGGTTTACGGATTTCTGATTGGTGAGGCCTGTATGGCGGCAGAACACCCAGGGGAAAAGCTGAGGCAGCTGGTTTTCAGTTAAACGAACCGCGCCGAGGCGGCCGCTTAACGCGTGCCGAACACGACGATAGTCTTACCCGAGACGCTGATCAAATCCTGCTCTTCCAAGGTCTTTAATACGCGACCTGCCATCTCTCTGGAACAATTCACTATACGGCCAATTTCCTGACGCGTGATCTTGATCTGCATGCCATCGGGATGGGTCATGGCATCCGGTTCCTTGCTCAGTTCAATCAACGTGCGCGCAATACGACCAGTCACGTCATAGAATGCGAGGTCACCCACTTTGCGCGTAGTATTGCGCAGGCGGTGAGCCATTTGCTGACTAATTGTAAACACGATTTCTGGATGGGAACGTATATAGGTATTGAAGTTGGCGTAACTGATTTCGGCAATCTCACAGGCGGTTCGAGCGTGACACCAGGCGCTGCGTTCTTCAGCCTGTTCGAACAGACCCATTTCACCGAAAAAATCTCCGGGGTTGAGATAGGCGATAACAACTTCCTTGCCATCATCGTCTTCGAGAATGACAGAAACAGAACCCTTGATTATGTAATACAGCGTATCGCACTTGTCACCTTCATAGATGATAGTCGCGCGATTCGGATAACGTTTGCGATGGCAATGAGACAGGAAGTTATCCAGATCCTGTATATGTGGTAGATGGCCATTGCTGCCATGTGTTCAACTCCTGCACTTGCGTTTTAAAACCTGTTTAAATGCATATCACATTTTAATGGCAAATGTGAGGCATGTATCACAATAATGGCCCCGTTACTGCAGGCTAATGTAAGGTTTTTATCTCGAGCTCCTGGCGTAAATAGTCCGGAATATTGAACTGTGATACGCTTGCCGCGCTCGTCATTATCGATTTTTATCGGATGCCTGCCTGCCATTCTTGATAGTAATCTGGCAACCTGCTGCAAAAAAGCAATTTCAACAAGAGATCAGTTTATGAAGGCTCGAATCAAATGGGTAGAAGATGTCATGTTCGTGGCTGAATCCGGCTCCGGACACGCGATAGTCCTGGATGGTGCGCCTGAAAGCGGTGGTCGCAACATGGGTATGCGGCCGATGGAGTTAATGGCATTGAGTGTGGGCAGTTGCTCGTCTTATGACGTCGTGACGATTCTTAAAAAGGCGCGACAACAAATTACCAGTTGCGAAGCCGAAGTGACTGCGCAACGTGTCGATGCGACTCCGGCTGTTTTCGAATCGATCCACCTGCATTTCAAGGTTTCTGGTACAGAACTCAGCGCCAAGCAAGTCGAACGCGCCATTGAACTTTCTGCTGACAAATATTGCTCTGCCTCAATCATGCTCAAGAATGCAGGCGTAAAAGTTACGCACGATTTTGAGATCGTAGAAAAATAGTTTTCGCCGCTTTATTCACATCTTTTTTGGGTCTCTGAGTCGCACTGAGGTCTATTGGTTGCACCGAATATTAGTTGGCTTCGAATAAAAGACATTTCGCATTTTTTGCCATATTGAATTGCACATTGCGCAATGGGAACTGCGAGCGCGGGGTCGGGGGGTATGTGTTGACTCGGCGATCAAGCGCAGCACCGACTGACCGAGGAAGACGGTTTTTCAGGGCTTCCGACCGAGGGAGGGAACCCCGGAGGGGTGCAAGCTGCCGAGTGAACGCATACCCCTGACCCCGCGCGGTGCTCCAGATTGAACTGACCCCGCGCGATCCGCCAGTCATGCAAAAGCCTGATTCAAAAAGACAATCGGGAAATTTTGAGCAGAAAGGGGAAAACTACAATCGATAGGTAGTTTTTTTCATAACTGTAGACATCAGGTGCATAGCCTGACGTATGGGTTGGGGCAGGTTGGCGCCGCCAGCGGCTATCGCTGATTCACCATGTAGCTTTTCGTCCACCAGCATTTGTTCAAGAATTGCCTTGCTCTTGTGGTCGCTTGCCGGCAGTTGCTGTAAATGCTCCTGCAAATGCTTGCACACTTGCTGTTCGGTTTCGGCAACGAATCCCAGACTCCATTTATCGCCGACGATACCCGCAGTGGCACCGAGTCCGAAAGACAATGCATAGAACAGCGGATTGAAAACGCTGGGGTGACTGTCCAGTTGTTGCAGACGTTCCTCACACCACGCCAAATGATCCACTTCTTCTGCAGCAGCATGCTGCATGGAGTCACGTACCTTGGTCAGCTTCGCGGTTGCGGCCTGGCCCTGGTACAGGGCTTGCGCGCAGACTTCGCCGGTGTGATTAATCCGCATCAGGCCGGCAATGTGCTGCCGTTCGCTACCAGCCAGTTCCGTGTCGTCCAGCTTCACAGCGGGAGAACTGCGCTGCGGGGTAACAGAGCCTGGCACACAGGTGCGAAGAGCCTGATCGAATTGAATCAGGCACTGGTCCAGAAAAGAATGTTGTGATTGCTCTGACATGCTCACTCGCTTTGGGTGTCGCCATTCTCACGTGCGATCGCACGATATGCAATATCTGTCCGGTAATACACGTCTTGCCAGGAAATGGTTCGTGCCAGAGCATAGGCGGCAGCCTGGGCAGCAGACACGGTATCGCCAAGCGCAGTTGCGCACAGCACACGCCCGCCATTGGTAACTACTTGCTGGTTCTTGAGGGTGGTGCCGGCGTGAAATACTTTCTGGTTCGCGCTAGTGGGCGTTTCCAGTCCTGCTATCGGCATGCCCTTCGCATAGGAGTCGGGATAACCGCCAGCGGCCATTACCACAGCAACCGCGCAACGGGGATCCCAGCGCGCCTCGGTTCGATCCAGCGTGCGTGTCAACGCTGCCATGCATAGCTGCGGCAAATCACTCTGCAGTCGCATCATCACTGGTTGCGCCTCGGGGTCACCGAAGCGGCAATTGAATTCGATAACATTGATAGTTCCATCAGGCGCGATCATCAGGCCGGCATAGAGAAAGCCGACATACTCATTGCCGTCCGCGGCCATGCCGCGCACAGTGGGCAGCATCACCTGCTCCATAATGCGTTTGAAGATAGTGTCAGTGACGACCGGAGCCGGGGAATAGGCACCCATGCCACCAGTATTTGGACCGAGGTCACCATTGTCCCGCGCCTTGTGATCCTGCGATGTGGCCATTGGCAATACGTGCTCACCATCTACCATCGCTATAAAACTGGCTTCTTCGCCACGCAGGAATTGTTCGATAACAACCCGATTGCCGGCATCGCCGAATTTGTTGCCGGCCAACATGTCGGTGATGGCAAGGTCAGCTTCTGGCAAGGTATGTGCAATGATCACGCCCTTGCCAGCTGCCAGTCCATCGGCCTTGATTACGATAGGCACGCCCTGTTGCTGCACGTAGGCACGAGCCATTTTGATATCGGTAAAACTCATGTAGGCGGCGGTAGGAATGCGATGCCGACTGAGGAAATCCTTGGTGAATGCCTTGGAACCTTCCAGCTGTGCCGCTTTTTTCGAAGGACCGAAACAGGGCAGCTGGCGTTCATTGAAATAATCCACAATGCCAGCAACTAAAGGTGCCTCAGGTCCAACTATAGTGAGCGCAATATCCTGCAAGTCAACGAAGTCAGCCAGTGCTTCGAAATTCATTGGATCAATCGCGACATTTTCGAGTTTTGCTTCACGTGCAGTGCCGGCATTCCCCGGGGCCACATACACCTTCTCGACCGTAGCTGACTGGGCAGCACTCCAGGCCAGGGAATGTTCGCGACCACCACTGCCGATGATTAACAATTTCATTATCGAGCCCTAGTGTCGGAAGTGGCGCACGCCAGTGAAAACCATGGCGATATTGGCTTCGTTGGCGGCGGCGATCACTTCATCGTCGCGCATGGAGCCGCCGGGCTGAATGACTGCGGTAATGCCCGCAGCTGCAGCGGCGTCGATACCATCACGGAATGGGAAGAACGCATCTGAAGCCATTACGGAACCCGGTACTACCAGTTTTTCGTCGGCGGCCTTGATGCCGGCAATCTTCGCGCTATATACGCGGCTCATCTGACCCGCACCAATACCGATTGTTTGTTGATTCTTGCAATAGATAATGGCATTGGATTTCACGAACTGGGCCACTGACCAGGCGAACATGAGATCTTGCAATTCCGCGGCAGTGGGCGCGCGCACGGTGACCAGCTTGAGGTCTTCGCGAGTGATGGCATGTATATCCCGGTCCTGCACCAGCAAACCGCCATTGACACGTTTAAAGTCAAAGTCTGCCATGCGCTGGTCGCTCCACTGCCCGCAGCTCAATACCCGCACATTCTGTTTGCTGGCAGTTACTGCGAGTGCCTCGGCGCTAATCGACGGTGCGATAATGACTTCGGTAAATTGCTGTTCGACGATGCGTTTTGCAGTGGCAGCGTCCAATTCGCGATTAAAGGCGATGATGCCGCCGAAGGCAGAAGTGGGATCAGTCTGAAACGCCAGTTCATAGGCGTGCAGGATAGAGTCGGCAATGGCGACACCACAGGGGTTGGCATGTTTCACTATCACGCAGGCGGGTGCGCTGAATGATTTTACACATTCGAGTGCGGCGTCAGTGTCCGCAATATTGTTATAGGAAAGTTCCTTGCCTTGTAACTGGGTGGCCGTGCTGATGCTCGCTTCAGTCGGGTTTTTTTCGGTGTAGAACGCAGCACTCTGATGCGGGTTCTCGCCGTAACGCAGCATCTGTTTCAAATGGAACTGGGTATTATAGGTGCGGGCGAACGGGGCATCTGCATTTGCCTCCAGTTTCGCTCCCAGATAGTTGGCAATGGCCCCGTCATAGGCAGCGGTATGCTCGAAAGTCTTCACGGCCAGGTCGAAGCGCTGCTTCTGGTCGAGGCAGCTATTGTTGTTCTGCAGGGACTTGATAATGCCGGCATAGTCCTCCGGGTTGACGACCACAGCAACGAAGCGATTATTCTTGGCGGCGGCGCGCAACATGGTGGGGCCCCCAATATCGATGTTTTCTATTGCTGTGGGCAGGTCGCAATCCGGTTTCGCCACCGTCGCTTCGAATGGATACAGGTTGACGACAACCAGATCGATCGGGGGAATGTCATGTTCCTGCATGATCTGCTGATCCAGGTCGCGGCGCGCGAGAATGCCACCGTGCACTTTTGGGTGCAGGGTCTTGACGCGACCATCCATCATTTCCGGAAAACCGGTGTACGCGGAAATCTCGATGGCTGGAATGCCTTCAGCCGTGAGCAGCTTGTAGGTGCCACCCGTAGACAGGATTTCAATATTCAATTGCTGCAAGGCTTTAGCGAAAGCAACGATGCCAGATTTGTCGGAAACACTGATCAATGCCCGACGAATGGCAACAGATTGTTCTGATGTCATAATAATTGTTACGTATTAGATGTTAGCGAAAAACCAAATCCGCGAAAGACTCAATTGGTTGAGATCGGGGATGCCTGATTGAGGATAATGCTTTTAATTCTATAAATATTTTTAGTAATTACACCGGTTTGCATTGCAGCTGCGTACTAATTCAGAGCATTCCGTATTGCTTTAATTTGGTGCGTAGCGTACCACGGTTAAGTCCCAGCAAGATAGACGCCTTGCTCTGGTTGTTGCCGGTATAGCGCATCACCGCCTGCATGAGTGGGGCTTCAACTTCTGACATGACCATCTGGTAAAGATCAGTGACGGGTGCATCTTCGAGATGCTGAAAATAACGAAACAGAGCCTTGTCGACTTCGGTGCGCAGACTGGTTTCCTGTGGTGTCACTGTTTCCGTTTGTTCCGGTGAATGAAAGCCATTCAATGTGGTCACTTCATCAAATTTGTTCATGCCGCGATGGCCCCCTTTGCCATGTTTACATATTCCGGATCTGTCATGCGGTCGCAGAGCAGGCGGTCGCAGAAGAGCTGAATTTGCTCAAGCTGGCCAATTGGCGTTGCGCGCAGGTTGAATTGTTGCAAAAAACTATCGGCACCGGGTAAGCCTTTGACATATCCAGCGACATGTTTACGCGCGTACCACACGCCTTTTACTTCACCGTAGAATGCATGCAAGCGTGTGAGATGCGTGCTGATTATATCCCGACGCTGCTCAATGCTCAGTGGCGGTAATTCGCAACCGGTGGCCAGAAAGGCGGCAATTTCGTTGAATATCCAGGGTCGACCCTGTGCTGCGCGCCCGATCATCAGGCCATCGACAGCGGTGTGCTGCAATACCTGCGCAGCCTTCTGCGGCGAATCGATATCGCCATTGGCAATGACCGGAATGCGGACTGCTGCTTTTATCGCAGCAATGGTGTCGTATTCGGCAGTACCGAGAAACCGGCAGGCGCGTGTGCGGCCGTGCACTGTGAGCAATTGAATACCGTAGTCTTCAGCAATCTGTGCCACTTCAATTCCATTGCGGGATTGCGGACACCAGCCTGTGCGTATCTTCAGAGTTACCGGTACCGTCACCGCCGCTACCACCGCCTTGATGATTTCCCGTACCAACTGGATGTCCTTGAGCAAGGCTGATCCGGCGGCTTTCTTCAATACTTTCTTGGCCGGGCAGCCCATATTAATGTCTATGGCATCTGCGCCCAGAGCTACATTCATGCTTGCTGCTTGCGCCATCTGAGTCGGGTCAGAACCGGCAATCTGTACAACCTGGGGTGAACTGATGCGAGGTTTTACTTGTTTGAGGCGGTTACGTTCGTTCGACCATAACTCGGAATTACTCGTGAGCATCTCACCAACCGTCAGGCCGGCGCCGAGTTGTGAGCATACTTCACGGAACGGCGTATCACTCACTCCGACCATCGGTGCAAGAAATAAATTATTATTTAATCGGTAGGGTCCGATGTTGATCATGCTAAATCTTTTTTCGAGAGAGGGTGGCTATGATAGCCAAGACATATTTTCAGATAAAGATAATTGTCAGAAAATTTTGATTCAGCACCCAGTTTGGGTAGATTTGAATCAAACTTTGTGAATTTTTGTCAGGGTCGACGAAACGCAACAGTGTAATTTACTGCATCAGCGCCTGGATCCATTACTTCCAGCTCGATTTGCACTGGTGCTGACACTGGCATTAATTCCATTTGTTGCAAGCCTGCGTCGAGATATTCCGCTGGTGCGAATTCGCGCAGGGCAATAATCGCATTCGTGGCCGAATTAAAACTGAGAATAAGTATTGGAAACGGTTGCGGGAATTGTGCTGTGTTTCTGAAGCTGAGTGACACAGTCAGCGCATCGGCGTTTGCTGGATGACTGCGCACCACAAGATTGTCGCTGCGAATTGCACTGATCTCGTTATATACGGGCAAGGTGCAAGCAATGTAGCCGCAGGCGAACTCATAGATCGGTCGCCACTGTGCGCTGCGACTGTAAATAGGCAGACGTTGCCACAGGAATTGAACCAGCAGCAATGCGGTCAAGCATAGACCGGCGCTTGCCAGCAGCAGACGGCGGCCCCAGCGCCCCTCGCTGCCGCTGAGTAATTCAACCGGAGGCAGCACCCTGCCAATGGCGGCGCGTGTACTCTGGGGCAGAGCCTCTAACGCGTTGTCATCACGCAACGTGGCACGAAATGCACGGGCACGGATGGCTGCGGTGGATTCATCGTTTCCGATAACTGGTGGAGGAGGAATGATGGCAGTGCTGTCATCAGTTACTGTGACAGCGGCAGTGACACGCTGCTCTGCAGGATCAGTTTCATGTTCTGCTGCAAATTCTTCTGCAAATTCCTCCGCAAATTCTTCGGCAAGTTCGTTGTCAACGCCGTCCCCCAGCTCCACTTCAACAAATTCAAAGGTATCGATGTCGATCAGATCGTAGTCTTGCTCGATGGCTGCGAGTGGGGCGGTGGCCGCAGTAGCAGTGTCTGGCGTGGCAGGCTCGGCAGCAATAGTTGCGACTATTGCTGCCGGTACCGTCGCTGCCGGAGTTGTTACTTCCGGTACGATTGTCTCTGGCACGAGTTCGGTGATTTCAAAAAATTCCGGGGTTATTGCTTCGTCTATCAGCAATTGCGGAGCTGGTGTTGGCGGCGCGGGTTGAAAAGGGTATACCGAGAAAGAAGCATGCATGCGGACGTCTTCCGGAGCAGGATGCGGTAATTGCGCTGCTGCTATCTGTTCGGTTGGCAGCAGCTCCGCAGCAACCACAGGCGCAGCCGGTTCCGGCTCAGCTGCCTGCTCGTCAGGAATTGCCAGCTCCTGAATTTCATTAGGAGTAGTAACGTCAGCAGCGATCGTCTCTGTTAAGTCCGGTGCAGTGGTGAAGGTCGCTTGTTCGTCTGCAATGGCTGTAAATGCGCTGAGCGCACTGCGGGTAATGAAAAGTGTCGGATCGAAATAATCGTTTGGATTATTGCCAACGAAAACTGATGTGTCGTCATCCTCTTCCGGCTCAGCGGTGGCTATGAGGTTTTCCATGGCTTCAAACACAGTCAGGCAGGCACCGCAGCGAACTTTGCCAGCAGCTGACAGCAAGATGCGCGCATTTGTATTAAAAGTAGAATCGCAACCGGGACACTGTGTAACGTGAAATGCCATGTGTATATCGGGATCGAAGCCGTCAGCAACGGCGAGTGAAATTGATTCGACAGCAGCCGCATTCAAACCAGCCGTATCGATTATGCGCGCATCAATGGTAGTTGAATCGGGTAGTGTTGCCTACCAGCTTCGCTACTTGCGCAATCCGGTTAATCGCACCCATTGCTGTTCGATTCGCGGTGCATCCATGATGAAGTCAGCGCTATATGCTGCGAGCACTGCCTCGGCTTGCTCCGGTAACAGTCCTGACAACACAACAGGCGCAGCACCGCGCAGCAGACTGGCGAATAAGGGCGCCAATTCTATCAGCGGTTCAGCCAGAATATTCGCCAGCAGGACATCGGCCGTTATTGTAGGCACGGCGTCTGGCAGGCAAATGGTCATGACCGCGGCGGCAATTGCATTGTTATCGCAGTTGGAAATGGTAGCGACCAGCGCCTGCGGATCATTATCCACGGCGATTACCCGAGCAGCGCCCAGCAATGCGCTGGCGATGGCGAGTACGCCGGAACCACAACCATAATCAATCACGGTCTTGCCTTGCAATGCTGCACCTTCCAACCATTCCAGGCAGAGTGCCGTCGTGGTGTGACTGCCGCTGCCGAATGCCAGGCCGGGATCCAGAATAATGTTGATCGCGTGCGGATCGGGTGGGGTCTGCCAGCTGGGGCATATCCAGAGCCGTTGGCCAAACTGCATGGCCTTGAAGTCGGTCATCCAGCTGCGTTCCCAATCCTGGTCCTCGATGTGATCGATAAGCAGC
Organism: Gammaproteobacteria bacterium; assembly: GCA_009692305.1. GTDB lineage: Bacteria > Pseudomonadota > Gammaproteobacteria > Pseudomonadales > Pseudohongiellaceae > UBA9145. The sequence continues at coordinate 148,493 of SHZK01000003.1, forward strand.
GAGTCGGCGTTGATTACTGCCTGATTGAGCCTGATCCATTGCAGCAGAGGTTGCAGATCTGCTGTGGCATCAAACAGGCACACGAGATAAGTCTCATCCCACAACGGAGTGCTGCCCAGCTCGCGCTGAAATACGGGTTGATCCTTTGCGTCCAGATAGGTCACGGAGAGGGCGCCATGGGACAGCAATTGCTGCTCGAAAAAATCCACATGGGCAGAGTTAATCTGCAGTTTCAGTTGTTGCCAGGTCATGGGTATCGTGTGCGCCGCAGGTGCGCCGAAGTGAAGCGCGCAGGTGATGGGATGGAATCAGGATTTCAGTTTGTGTTCCAGGTAGTGGATATTGACACCGCCTTTCCGGAACTCGGCATCCCGCACGAGCTCTCTATGCAGCGGAATGTTGGTGCGAATGCCATCGATCAGTAATTCATCCAGTGCGATTTGCATACGCGTGAGTGCCTGGGCGCGGGTTTCGCCATAGGTGATGAGTTTGGCAATCAACGAATCATAATAAGGTGGCACCGTGTAGCCGCTGTACATATGCGAGTCTACTCTGACACCAGGTCCACCCGGTGCGTGAAACAATTTGATCTTGCCGGGGCAAGGCAGAAACGTCACCGGATCTTCCGCATTGATACGACACTCGAAGGAGTGGCCGCGCAGGTTAATGTTTTCCTGGGCAACTGAAAGTGGCAGGCCGCTGGCAATGCGCAGTTGTTCGCGGACGATATCGATGCCGGTCACCATCTCGGTAACTGGATGCTCAACCTGTACCCGAGTATTCATTTCGATGAAATAGAAGCGTTCGTCCTGATACAGGAATTCGAGCGTACCCGCACCGCGGTATTTCATCACTTTGCAGGCTTTGATACAGGTGTTTTTTACTTCTTCGCGCACGGCATCAGGAATCCCCGGTGCCGGTGCTTCCTCCAATACTTTCTGATGGCGACGCTGCAATGAGCAATCACGATCGCCGAGGTAGATGGCATTGCCCTGGCCGTCACCAATCACCTGAATTTCCACATGCCGTGGATTCTCCAGAAATTTTTCCAGATACACGATGCCATTGCCGAAAAACGATTTCGCTTCGGACTGGGTAACATAGATGGCTTTTAACAGGGCCGCCTCATTGTGCACAACCCGCATGCCCCTGCCGCCGCCACCTGCTGCTGCCTTGATTATTACCGGATAGCCGATCTCTTTGGCCAGAGCCAGCGTGCGCTTGTTGTTGTCATCGATTGGACCGTTGGAACCGGGTACCGTTGGAACACCTGCCTTGCGCATCACATCGATGGCAGAGACTTTGTCTCCCATCATGCGTATTGTTTCCGCTGTGGGTCCTATAAAGATGAAACCGCTCTTTTCCACCTGCTCGGCGAAGTCGGCATTTTCCGCCAGGAAACCATAACCCGGGTGCACCGCATCGGCGTCAGTTACTTCCATGGCGCTAACGAGCGAGGGAATATTCAGATAGCTTTGAGTCGCACTGGGTGGACCAATGCAGACCGACTCATCAGCCAGACGCACATGCATGAGGTCGCGATCGACAGTTGAATGTACGGCAACTGTCTTGATGCCCAGCTCTTTGCAGGCACGCAGTATACGCAGCGCGATTTCGCCACGATTGGCAATGACAACTTTTTCCAGCATGCCTTGGTTCCCTGGGTTTTTGTTAAACGATAGTCAGGAGAGGTTGATCGAATTCGACCGGTTCGCCGTCTTCCACCAGTATCGCTTCGACGATACCGGAATGATCTGCTTCAATCTGGTTCATCATCTTCATTGCTTCCACGATGCAGACGGCGTCACCAGCCTTTACGTGCTGACCCACCTCAACAAATATCGGTGAGGAGGGTGAGGGCGAGCGATAGAAGGTGCCGACCATGGGTGACTTGATAACGCGACCTCGGTTCGCTGCCACAGGGGCTTCTTTCGGAGCAGCCGCAGCTGCCGGGGTCGCCACCGGGGCCGGTGCTGCCATCGCCGGAGCCTGCAGCATGATCGGCGCCCTGCTGGCTGTCGACGCGCGACTGATACGCACCGACTCTTCGCCTTCCTTGATCTCGATTTCGGCGATATCGGAGGATTCCAGTAATTCGAGCAGTTTTTTTACTTTTCTAATATCCATACGCAACTCCCATCACGCTCAATTTATTTGGCCAATTTGCGGCAAGCTGCCTGCAGTGCCAATTCATAACCCTGTGCACCTAGTCCGACGATGACGCCAACCGCTATGTCGGAAAAATAGGATTTGTGCCGAAACGGTTCCCGGCTGTGCAGATTCGACAAGTGCACTTCGATAAACGGAAGCTCGGAGGCAAGTATGGCATCGCGCAGCGCGATACTGGTGTGGGTAAAGCCGCCGAAATTGACGATCATGAACGCGGTGCCATCAGTGCGCGCCAAGTGCAGGCGCTGAATGAGCTCCGCTTCGTCATTGCTCTGCAGGCAAGCGAATTCGTGTCCGGCCTGGGTGCACTGGCTGGCCAGTCTGGCGTTGATGTCTGCCAGCGTGTCATAGCCATATATATGTGGCTCGCGGCTGCCGAGGAGGTTCAGATTGGGCCCGTGCAGGGCCAGGATAGATGCCATGAGTAGATTCCGACAGGCTGGGGAAACTTGCGGTTCGCGTCGTTTCTGCCTGATTGCTTATTTTAGCAGCATGTTCTCAGAATTTATCTGTTGTTTCATCCACTATCTTCCAACGGGGTCGGCTTCAGGGATGCACCGCGAAGCTTTCCCGCTGTGGTGGATAGCAGAAACCCCAGTCGGCGCAGCCCTGATATTGAATGAGCAATACCGTGCCGGTGGCGGTAGCGGGGGGGAGCAGCAGGTCGACACTGACGCTGTTGTAGTAGGCCTCGATCGCGCCGAAGAACTGGTCAGTTTTAGCGAGGCCAGCGGGCAGGGTCACGCGCAGCTCCTGCAGCTCCCCGGCAGCCTCGGATTGCAGGCTGAAATGAAATGCGTGGCGATAGAGGTAATGCCCAGCCGCAGGCGTCCAGGTCACACGTAGCTGATTGGGGCCGGTTTCGCTCACATAGAATGGAAACGCCTGCGCCAGGGGTAACGGTGAGGGGTTGCCAAGTGCGCGATTTTCGAGCCCGCTGGGGGCTCTGGTATCGAATTGGGCAAGACCAAAGGTCGAGCAGAGACTGAGTACCAATAGCAGGCCGGTTTGACGCAGAGTGGACATAATTACCCGCTGGTGGAATTGAAGCTGGCGCAAAGGAGTCTGTCGCCAGCTTGCCCCATTTGCAATGGCAAGGCTTAGCTTGCGCTATGGCGATCAAAAACCAGGCTGGCGTTGGTGCCGCCGAAACCGAAGCTGTTGGACATGATTCGTTGCAGCTTCACATTGTCCCGGCGTTGCAGCGCGATCGGCAATCCCACGGCCACGGGATCCAGCGTATCGATGTTGGCTGATGCAGCGATAAAATCATGTGTCATCATCAGCAGCGAATAGATTGCTTCCTGTGCCCCCGCCGCACCGAGTGAATGGCCGGTGAGGGATTTGGTGGAATTTATAACCGGAACCCGGTCCTTGAAGACGCTACGGATTGCATTCAGTTCCGACACGTCGCCAGCCGGTGTGCTGGTGCCATGGGTATTAATGTAATCGACGGGCCCTTGCAGGTTTGCCATCGCCATCTGCATGGCGCGCGCACCTCCTTCACCAGATGGAGCCACCATGTCATAGCCATCGGAAGTAGCGGCATAGCCGGTGAGTTCCGCGTAAATCTTCGCACCGCGCGCCAAGGCATGGTCCAGCGCTTCCATGACCAGAACCGCGGCACCACCGGCAATCACGAATCCATCTCGATCAGCATCAAACGCCCGCGAGGCTGTTTCCGGTGTGTCATTGCGCTTCGACGATAAGGCACCCATAGCATCGAACATATGGGACATGGTCCAGTGTTCAGATTCTCCGCCACCGGCAAAAACCACATCCTGCTTCTCCAGCTGAATAAGTTCGGCAGCGTGACCGATGCAATGTGCACTGGTGGTGCAGGCAGATGAAATCGAATAATTGACGCCCTTGATTTTAAAGGGAGTGGCGAGGCAGGCTGAGACTGAACTGCTCATGGTGCGTGGCACGCGATAGGGGCCAACTTTACGCACTCCACGCGCGCGTGCGATGTCAGTAGATTCGAGCTGATCTTCCGGGGAGCCACCACCTGACCCGATGACGAGACCGGTACGTGTATTGGAAACTACGCTTTCAGACAGATTGGCGTCAGTAATCGCTTGTTGCATGGCGATATAACTGAATGCGGCGGCTTTGCCCATGAAGCGCGAAATTTTTCGGTCAATCAATGTGTCCGTATCTAACGACACCGAGCCGCTGACCTGACTGCGCATGCCTATTTCCTTGTATTCCGGATTGAAACGAATGCCACTGCGTCCAGTGCGCAGGGAATCCAGCACAGTTTGCTGATCGTTCCCCAAACAAGACACTATGCCGATACCGGTTACAACGACGCGCCGCATAAAATCCTCTCACTTCTACAATTAGCCATGGCCTGAATCAGTATTAAAAATTTTGTTCTGGCGTGAACAGACCAACTTTTAGACTCTTGGTAGTGTAAATAGTTTTGCCGTCTACAGATACGCTGCCATCGGCGATACCCATCACCAGCTTGCGATCGATGATGCGACTGATTGAAAGCGCATATACAACCTTTTTTGCGGTAGGCAGGATCTCACCGGTGAATTTGACTTCGCCGGCCCCGAGGGCGCGACCCTTGCCAGGGCGCCCGGTCCAGCCCAGAAAAAAACCAACCAGCTGCCACAGAGCATCGAGGCCGAGGCAGCCAGGCATAACCGGATCGTCGGGAAAGTGGCATGCGAAAAACCAGAGCTCAGGGTGGATGTCAAGTTCAGCAATAATTTGGCCTCTGCCAAATTCTCCCCCATCGTTATCGATGGTGGTGATGCGGTCCAGCATCAGCATATTGCCGACCGGCAGGCGCGCATTACCAGGACCGAACAAGCGCCCGTAACCACAATCGATCAGTTCCTGCAGAGCGTATGAGCTCTTGGGAACAAAATTGTCATTCCTTGGTTTCATAAGCACGTGCTGCCCTTACAGCGCCATCCTGACAAAGTTTGCGATATTATCGTGCCAAGCCGAAATAATCGATATTAAATTGCTCGTACCGGCTCGATCATACAGCTATTCGATATCCTTCTTTATTAAACAGATCAATACTTTGCTACCATTGCCGCCACTTGTCCGAGGCGGTTAGCTATGTTGATCCCTGTAATATTGGCCGGTGGTATCGGCTCCCGATTGTGGCCTGCCTCCAGAGCAATGCTGCCCAAGCAATTCATCAATTTTCCAGGCCAGAGCGGATCTCTGTTTCAGGCAACTATATTGCGCATCGAGGGCATTGCCGCACTGGGCAATCCGATTGTGGTATGCAATGCCGATCATCGCTTTCTGGTAGCGGAGCAATTGCGCCAAATCCAAAAACAGCAGAATACTATTCTGCTCGAACCCGTGGGTCGCAACACCGCGCCTGCAGTTGCACTTGCTGCTATGACTGCACAGCAGTCTGCGGCTGATCCTATCCTGCTGGTGCTGCCCGCTGATCATGTAATTCAGGACCAAGCAACTCTGCAAAAAATCATCACGCAAGGAATTGAACTTGCCCGTGCCGGTAAACTGGTCACGTTTGGAATAGTGCCGGGTAGTCCAGAAACAGGTTATGGCTATATCGAGCAGGGTGCTGCAATTGCAGGGACAGCGGCAGCGCAAGTCTCCCGCTTCGTGGAGAAGCCTGATCTGGCAACTGCACAAACCTATGTTGCCAGCGGCAAATATCTATGGAATAGCGGTATGTTTATGTTCAGCGCTGCACGCTATCTGGAGGAATTGCAGCGTTTCGCGCCCGACATTTATGCCAGTTGTCATGGAGCTTTCGCAGCGCTGGAAATGGACAACGACTTTTGTCGCATTCCAGATGCCGCATTTCGTCAATGCCGCGCTGATTCAATTGATTACGCGGTGATGGAACACACGGCGGATGCGGTGGTTTTGCCATTGGCTGCGGGTTGGAATGATCTCGGCGCCTGGGACGCGCTGTGGGAAATACAAGCTAAAGACCCTGGCGGCAATGTCGTGAGTGGAGACGTGCTGTTGCAAGACACGCACAATTGCTATGTGCAGGCCCAATCCAGGTTGGTAGCCTGCGTTGGCTTACTGGATACCATCATTGTTGAAACCGCAGATGCGGTACTCGTGGCGCATAAAAATTCTGTGCAAGCTGTGAAGAAACTGGTTGCGCAACTGGAACAGCAGAACCGGCCAGAAGCCGTTTCCCATACCATCGTCTACCGCCCCTGGGGCTCCTATCAAGCGCTGGCAGTGGGTGCGGGTTATCAGGTAAAACATATTATTGTGAATCCTGGGGCTGCACTGTCGTTGCAGCTACATCACCAGCGCGCCGAGCATTGGACGGCTATTAAAGGCATCGGCCAGGTTACCTGCGATGATCGGGAGTTCCGTTTGCTACCTAATGAATCAACCTTTATTCCGCTTGGTGCCAAGCACCGCCTGAGCAACCCTGGTACAGAGCCGGTGGAAATTATTGAGGTTCAGGTGGGCAACTATCTCGGTGAAGATGATATCGTTCGCTTTGAGGATCGTTATGGTCGCGTTTCTCAGACAATTTAGGCTAACAGTCAATCTGGGTTTTAAAACAAATGGCTTCGATTAAAAAATGTCTATTTCCTGCTGCCGGCTATGGCACCCGGTTTTTACCGGCTACCAAGGCCATGCCTAAGGAAATGCTGCCGATTGTTACCAAGCCGCTGATTCAATATGGAGTGGAAGAAGCGCTTGCTGCGGGCATAACTAATATGGCATTCGTTACCGGTCGTGGCAAACGCGCACTGGAAGATCATTTTGACGTGAGTTATGAGCTTGAGCATCAGATTGCGGGCTCAGACAAAGAGAGTCTGTTAAGCGATACTCGTTACCTGATGGAGTATTGCACCTTTTCCTATACGCGGCAGAATGAGGTGAAAGGGCTGGGGCATGCGATTCTCAGTGGTGAGTGTTTGATCGGCGATGAGCCGTTCGCCGTGCTGTTGGCGGACGATTACTGCGTAGGAACAGGCGATCTGGTTCTGGCGCAATTGGTGCAATTGTACGCGCGCTATAAGTGCAGCATTGTCGCTATCGAAGATGTGCCCATTACGGAAACGAGTCGTTACGGAATTATCGATGGTGAGGAAGAAGCGCCAGGAATATATCGTGTGCGTGACATGATAGAGAAACCTGCGCCAGCTGATGCCCCTTCTACAATGGCGATAATCGGCCGCTATATTCTGACTCCCGACATCTTTGATGTAATTCGTGACACCCCGCCAGGTAAAAATGGAGAACTGCAAATTACCGATGCATTGTTGCAGCAAGCCCGACACGGCAAGGTGATTGCCTACCGATTCAATGGTCGCCGTTTCGATTGTGGCAGCGTGGATGGTTTTATCGCCGCTACCAATTACACCTATAGTCGAAATCAAAACCAGAATTTTAAACCGCCGGATTGGCGCGGGATTAATCAGACAAAATGACAGCAGAGCTGACGTGCTTCAAAGCGTATGACATTCGTGGACGATTACCCGATCAGCTGAATGAAGATATAGCCTGGCGTATCGGCAGGGCTTATGCGGAGTGGTTGCGACCAAAGAGTGTCGTGGTTGGTTACGATATTCGACTGAGTAGCGAACGCTTGTGCGAGGCACTAACTGCGGGTCTGAATGATGCCGGAGTAGATGTGTTAAACATCGGTCAGTGCGGCACCGAGGAAATCTACTTCGCCACCTCACATCTGCAAGTAGACGGCGGCATCGTAGTCACGGCCAGCCACAATCCGAAAAACTATAACGGTATGAAACTGGTGCGGGAGCATTCGATTCCGATCAGCGGTGACACTGGCCTCAACGAAATCAAGCGACTCGCCGAGCTCAACAATTTCAAGCCCGCAAATCGCCAGGGTTCATCTACTGCGGTTGACACACGACCTGCCTATATCGAACACTTGCTAGGCTACATCGATCGTTTTTCACTCAAGCCTCTGACTGTAGTTTGCAATGCAGGTAATGGTGGCGCTGGAGCGGTAATCGATATGCTGGAGCAGCACTTGCCTATCGAGTTTATCAAGCTGCAACACGAACCTGATGGTAATTTTCCGAATGGAGTGCCGAACCCGCTGCTAACCGAGAATCGCCAGGCTACGATTGATGCTGTGGTTGCGCATGGCGCAGATCTGGGTATCGCCTGGGACGGAGATTTCGATCGCTGCTTCTTTTTTGACGCAAGCGGGCGGTTTATCGAGGGCTACTATATCGTTGGCCTGCTCGCTGCCAGTTTCTTGCAGAAGCACCCTGGCGCCAGCATCGTGCACGACCCGCGCCTGACCTGGAACACAATTGAAATTGCCAGCAATGCAGGTGGAACAGCTGTGCAGAGCAAGACCGGCCACGCCTTTATCAAGGAGCGTATGCGCAAAGAGAACGCGGTATACGGTGGCGAGATGAGTGCACATCATTACTTCCGCGATTTTCATTACAGTGACAGCGGCATGATTCCATGGCTGTTGGTTATCGAGCTGATGTCGGGTCGAGGGCAACCGTTGGCATCGCTGGTGGATGAGCGCATAGCCGCATTTCCCGCCAGCGGCGAAATCAATCGGACGATCCAGGATCCGGCTGCGTTGCTGAGTTCTATCGAGCGCCAATATTCGCCAGCGGCTCTCAGCATCGATCACACCGATGGCCTGAGCATGAGCTTTGCAAATTGGCGCTTCAATGTGCGTATGTCTAACACTGAACCTGTGGTCAGACTGAATGTTGAGTCGCGCCACGATGCAGCATTGATGCAGACGAAAACCCAGGAGATCCTTGAATTTATGCAACAATACGAGGCACAATAAATGATACTGGAAGTCGTCGTACTGGCTATCAAGCCGGGCTCTACTGCCGAATTTGAATCTGCTTTCGCCAAGGCCAGGCTGATCATAGCCAGTATGCCTGGCTGTTTGCGCAATGAGTTACAGAAGTGCGTGGAAACACCGAACCGATATATCCTGTTTGTGCACTGGCGCAGTCTGGAAGATCACATGGTTGGTTTCCGGGAATCACCGCAATTCAAGCAGTGGAGAGCGTTGTTGGGAGGTTATTTCGACGGAGCACCATTGGTGGAGCACTATACTGAAATCAAGGGCTAGACAGCATTAAAGCACCTGTCTCGCCACCCTGATCGAACTATTTTATTCGGACCAAGCCATACGAACGCTGTGGGAGTCTTCCTCGACCAACTTGAATCCAGACGCCAGATGGAATTGCATGGCCGGATTGGTTTTCAAAACGCTTAAATGTACTGGCTTGCTTTTCGCGCGGGATTTTTCCTTGACGCGTTCCATCAGAAAACGCCCGAATCCTTCATGTTGCCGCTCAGGGATTACCAGAATCATATCGAGCAATAAGTGATCTGGCTTGTCGGTCAGGTGAAAACTGCCGACGCGAATATCGTCAGACAACAACACTTGAAAATTTCGAACGGGCAGTGAAGTGACGAAGCCCTCGCGCTGCAGTAATTCGTCCCAGCCCCAGGCCTTGTCGATGTGGTTCTGCATGGTGCAGCGAAACAGATCAAACAGCCAATCCTGATCGTCGTTCACTCCCTTGCGTAATTGCAGTTGCCGAGTCATTCGCGTGTTACTTGTCCCAGTCTCGCGCACAATCTATCAGGTTGCGAGTTGAAGCATCCAGCGCAGTATTCGCCTGCTGCCCGCTCACTGCAACAAACAGCTCGCGCGACATTTTCTTGCCCAACTCCACGCCCCATTGATCAAATGCATTGATATTCCAGATAACGCTTTGCACATAGACCTTGTGTTCATAAAGCGCCAGCAGGCTGCCAAGATTATAAGGGTCGAGTGCTTTCATGAGCAGTGTATTGCTCGGTTTATTCCCGGCCAGATTGCGAAATGGGGCGTTCTCATCTCGATATCCCTGCATCAGAGCAAGGCTCTGGCCCAGGCAATTTGCTAGCAGTTGTTGGTGGGCGACCTTGTCTGTGGTGGTCGTCGCCTTTGCCGCCACAATGAAGTCCACCGGAATAAAATTGCTACCCTGATGCAGTAATTGACCACAGGAGTGCTGTATATCGGTGCCGACTGCGCCCCAGACCGGCTCCCCTGTGAGATGTGTTACGGGTCGATGTGACGCATCGACACTCTTGCCAAGACTCTCCATCGATAATTGTTGCAAGTAGGTTGGCAATAGCCGCAGAGCCTGGCTGTAAGGGATGACGGCACTGCTGTGAGAGTCAAAAAAACCCCGATACCAGATCGCAATCAGTGCCAGTAAAACCGGCATGTTGTGTCGTGGTTCCGCGCTGTAAAAGTGTTGATCCATGGAATGGGCTCCGGCCAGGAGCTGTCTAAAACTTTTCATACCCAGAGTGAGTGCGATGGGTAGTCCAATGGCAGACCACATCGAAAAGCGACCTCCCACCCAATCCCACAGCGGCAATATGTGCGTGTTGTCGATGCCGAAGGCGAGAGCCGCCTCTGCATTAGCGGTTGCTGCAAGGAAATGCCTGGGCACTGCCGCTGCGGCGCCGGCATGTGCTTCCAGCCAATGCCGGGCAAATTGTGCATTGTGCAGAGTTTCCAGGGTGGTGAAAGTCTTGGAGGCGACAATGAACAGCGTAGTCTCCGGATTAAGAGCGGCGAGTACGCCGTCGATGTGAGCAGGATCGATGTTGGAGACAAAGTGCGTGCGCAGTTGCTGGTTTCTGGATGGCTGTAAAGCACTGACAACCAGTGCAGGACCCAGATCAGAGCCGCCAACACCGAGATTCACAATATCGGTGAAGGGCTTGCCGCTGAAACCACATTTCGTGCCACTTTGTACCGCGTTTACCAGCGCTTGCATGCGGTCGAGTGTGGTTTGCACGACCGGGAATCGACTCGCAGCAGGGGGTTCCCGTAACGCAACATGCAATGCCGGGCGCTGCTCGCTGTGGTTTATGTGCGCGCCGGTAAACATCGCTTCGATGGCTGCTGGTACCTGTTGTTGCAGCGCCAGTTCTACCAGTAAATCCAGCGTCTCCGCAGTCGCCAGGTTTTTCGAGAAATCGAGCAGGAGATTGTCGTGGCGCAGGGAAAATTGCTGAAATCGTTCTGGCGTACTGTTCAGTAATTGTACCAACTTGAAGTCTGGATGCTTGAATTGCGCGCTATGCAGTTGCAGCGATTGCCAGGCTGAAGTTTCTGTCGGGCTATTCATTTACACAACTCATGTACACAACTCATTTACATAACTCATTCGAACTGCTCACTCAAGCTGGCGTTTCGCCATCGATGCACACCAATCATTACAATCACTATTCGTGCACGGCTTCCAGTTTGTCGGCAACCTGCGGGCGGGGTTTCCTGAACATGGCCATCCAGCCATTTTTCCGGTAAATACCGTAGATATCAACGAATGGGCGGTAATGCTGTACCAAAATATTATTGCTGTACTGGCTGTCGCCGAAATTATCCGGAAGCTTGCCTGCTGGGTAATACGCAGTTCCGAACAGGTAGTCCAGGAAATTGAATTCGGCGGAGAAATTCTTGTCGATCGCTTCCGGATGATTGGAATGATGCCAACGATGAAACTTCGGCGTACTCATGAAGTAACCGAGCCAGTGCGGGCTGCGGATATTGCCATGGCCGAAGCGACCCCAGAAGTCATTAAATGAAACGAACAAAAACGTCAGTGCCGGGTCGGGCTGCAGATAGGTGACGAGCATCAGATATGGTCCGGCAAAGAGCACCTTGTCGAGAATATGGAAGCGGCTGGTGGAAAAGGAGTCCAGTGCCAGCGAGCTGTGGTGTACTCGATGAAACTGCCATAACAACGGAATCTTGTGGGCACAGTAGTGAGCCACATAGAACGTCACATGCCCCATAAGCAACAGCGCGATACAGTTCCAGAGCCAATGCGCATTTAGGAGCACACCCTGTAGCGGCAATTTATCACCGCCATGTTGTTGTGCGTAAGTGGCCAGCCAGGCAATCAATGCCGCATTCAAGAACGAATGGAGATGTACGCGATGATAGGTATGGATGAGATCGTTGATGATACCGGGCCGTAGCATTTTCTGCTCATTCATGGGAAACAGGCGTTCGACCAGCGGAATCATCCAGATCCACCCATAGAGTGACAGCATTCCCAACCATTGCGTGGTGGTTTCAGTTAATGTCATAACCCAAACTCGATCGCCCTTGTTATAGCGCAGATTACCTGCTGCCGCTTATCCAGAGACCCGGTTCCCAAGGTCAATAAACACGCGGTCCGCAACCTGTAGAGCGCGATGCACTTTAGCAAAAATACAGTGAAGTTAGTATGCTTGATTTCGCGGCACCGGGGCTGCTATGAGCTTGGCAAACGCGAGTTTGAGTGGTTTTGTGTGCACCGCAGGATCACTGGATAAAAAACTGAATTATGCTGGTTGTTATCACAATCGAGTACTCCGCACTTACTCCCTGTGCCTGTTTTTCCTTGGGCTCAGTTTCCTGACCCATCCGGCGAATTTTAGTCGGTGGCGATTCCTGCAAACAGTCCTGTTAATGCCCAACTATCCGACCGTATTTAATGGCGGGCTTTTCACTCCTGTGTTCTGGTCGATGACATGCTTAGCCCGAGTCAGTGGATGCCGTTGGGGCGTATCCGCCAATTCCTGATTGCTATGGTGGCAGGCTTATTATCAACAGTGGTTTCGGCCAGGGCTGCAGCTGGATCGACTCGGTATCGCCGCCATAGGCGGGGCACTGCTGCTCTTGTTCGGCTTTAATCAGATCGGGGCGGCGCCAGTATGGTTGGCTTTGGAGTCTATGGTCTCTTCTCGTGGCGCTGGCATGAGCGGTGTACCTGATGGGTTATTTGTTGCGCGTGCGTCACTTAAAGCAGGGGGTCGCGCTAGCCATGCCGGGTCTGGGTACAGAAACTCCTTCAATTTATCTTGCCCAATTCTGGTGCGCCGGCGCGCCTATGTCGAAGCGCAAGCCGGGGATTGAATCAGGCGCATTTATTCGGTAGTATGCGCGACCTGATTGGAGCAGGAGTAAGCAACTCCAATTTCAAATGCCGCTATAGCTCAGCTGTGGTAGAGCAGCTGACTTGTAATCAGCAGGTCCCGGGTTCGACTCCTGGTGGCGGCACCACTATCTTCCTCACCTGTTTCTCGCGGCAGCCAAGACCCAGCGCAGCTTCTGACTGAGACTGCTGTGGTCTTGGAAATAAGTCCCCAAATCTCAATTTCTTGTAGTCAATTCTTGATTCCACTATTCTTGGCGGCTTTCCAGTGGCTGGCTAAAGGTGAATTGTTTCCATGTTGAATGAACGCGAAATACGTGAACTGGTGGCAGAAAACGGGACCTCGGTGAATAACGGTCGACCGATTGAGCAACTCGTCAGTGATGGCGAAATTCCCCGCTTAAAGGGTTGTACCGTGCTGACCGGCAAGGTCTCGGATTCAGTATTTGGCGACCAACTCGTCACCAGATCCGGTGCACCAATGCGACTCATGTTTCGCAATAATCGTATTTCCACGCACGATGTAAATCGAGGTGCGATCCCGTTCAAGGATCAGGTGCTGGCATTTAATCATGATCACATGTTGCAAATCGTCAAGCATGTGCTGGGTTCCTCACAATTCGAAGTGCCGGGATTGTTACCCAATTCCACGGTAATTCCCGCTGAGAATTTGCAGCTGGTCATGCTGGAGAACGTGCTGCGCATGTATATGGCGGAAAGCTCCACCTCGACTTCGCTATATCAACATTGGATCAGTGCAAAAGCGGCAGGGGAGAAAGTCATGCACTATGCAGGCCATACCATGACTGTGGCGGAATTGACCCCCAATGGCGTGTTGCCCTACCTGATGGACACCCCCAGCACCAAGGACAAGGTTGATCGCACCATAGACTCCCAGTATTTGATCGATCAAGGCGTGTGCACCCAGGCCCAATACAACCAGATTCGTAACGCTTCCCTGATGGCATTCGGCATGATTTCCCAGTATCTCGCTGAGCGTGGCATGGTGCTGGTGGATACCAAGACAGAGCATGGCATCAACACCTGCGGTCAGATTGTCGCCGCCGATGAGTTGTACACGATGGACTCCTCGCGCTTCTGGCGCCTTGATGCTGCGGGTCAATTACTGACCCGTGACGGCAAGCCGGTTTCGTTCTCCAAGGAATTTGCCCGCGGCATGGTGCAGAAACAGGATCAGCAGTTCACCGCAGAGCAAGCCAACGAGATTGCCGTGCGCTACATCCAGGGCTTGCAACTTTTGACTGGTGTGGCATTCGCACCCGATCTGCGCTCGCGCGATCAGCGCATCGTCGAGTCGACCAACCTGATACTGGATAGCTTGCTCTAGTACTGATCAAACTGACAGGAGCACTGCATGTCGACGGCACCAGGCAACACTGTATTGAAAAACCCGGCAGCAGTTGCAATGCTGCTGAGCACATTAATGGCCTCTCTGCTGAATGGATGTATGCCTCCGAACAATCCCGATACTAAGGCGCAGCCAGCGGCTACACTTACTGACTATCAACGCGCCGAACGCTTTCTGGCCGTTAACACCGCACCGTTGGTTTCGAATCTGGTAGAGGCGCAGTATTGGCAACGGGCGCACCGGTCTCAATTGATCTATCGCCGCAGCAGCAGCGCTGACGCAGACTATGTGCTGGCCGATGTACAAACCGGCGAGAAAACCGTCTTACTCGATAATGCGCGACTGAGCGCGGCGCTTGCCCCGTTTAACACTGCAGCTGTTGATGCGAATTCTTTAAATCTTACGGCGCTGCAATTGAGCGCGGCCGCTGACGAGCTCGAGTTTCGTCACGCCGGCCTGACCTATACCCTCACCTTGCCCGGGTATGTCCTCAGCCAGCATGCGGCCACGCCCGCCAATGAATTTCTCTCCCCTGATCGCAGCAAGGCCGCATTCATCGAAGAATTCAATCTCTGGGTTCGCGACACCACCACCAACGCTTTGACGCAACTGACGTTCGATGGCTCTGCAGACTATGGCTATGCCACGAATAATGCCGGCTGGTTGCGGGCACCAGGTCCGGTGCTGCTGTGGTCACCCGACTCAAGCAAAATTGCCACGTTTCGACATGACGGGCGCCCGGTGCGGGAGATGTTTTTATACAACACCGTGGTTGGCCATCCAGAGCTGGATGCATGGAAGTATGCATTGCCGGGAGACACTGCCATTTTCATGATCGAGCGTATCGTGGTGCACGTGGCGTCCCAGCCAAAATTGGTAAGGCTGGAGATGCCGCCAGATTCCCATCGCTCGACTACCAGTGACCATGTGGCAGCTAATGACGGCACATTCCTTGACGTGGAATGGAGCGAGGATAGTGCCACGCTCGCATTTGTTTCGTCTTCCCGCGATCACAAGATTGCCAGTCTAAGGATAGCTGATCCGGAGAATGGTGCGGTCAGGGATGTGTACACGGAAGCGGTGGCAACCTATTACGAAGCCGGCTTCAACAGCGCCAACTGGCGCGTGTTGCATGATCGCAACGAGTTTATCTGGTTCTCTGAGCAGGATAACTGGGGTCACCTGTATCTGCATGACCTGCAAACGGGAGCACTGAAGCAGCAAATAACCTCGGGTAATTGGTCGGTGCAACAAGTGCTGCGCGTTGATCTGGAAAACAGCTGGATCTATTTCATTGGGGCTAATCGTGAAGCCGGAGATCCGTATTTCCAGTATCTGTATCGGGTCAAACTCGACGGCTCAGAACTCACCAACCTCACTCCGGAACCAGCGCATCATGCAATAAACTGGGACGCTGACGCGGCATACTTCACCGACACTTACTCTACTCCGGTCACCGCGCCGACGAGTGTGATTCGGGATAGTTCAGGTGCAGTCGTCATGCCGCTGGAACTTTCTACCACAGATGCATTGTTAGCTTCTGGATGGGTGGCACCGATTCCTTTCACGGTGAAAGCGCGCGACCAACAGACTGATTTGTATGGTCTGATGTACAAGCCTTCCAACTTTGACGCTGGTCAGCGTTATCCCGTGTTGAACTATCTGTATCCGGGTCCGCAGACCGGCAGCGTCGGCAGTCGTGCCTTCCGCGCTTCACGCAATGACAAACAGTCCCTGGCCGAGCTCGGCTTTATTGTCGTGGAAGTTGATGCGATGGGCACGCCCGAGCGTTCCAAGTCATTCCATGATGCCTATTATGGCGACATGGGTGATAACGGCTTGCCGGACCAGGTGGCAGCAATTCAGCAACTTGGCGCGCAAAATTCCTGGATGGATCTGGAGCGGGTTGGAATCTGGGGGCATTCCGGTGGCGGCTATGCGTCCACTGCCGGTATTCTGCGCTATCCGGATTTTTATAAAGTTGCAGTTTCTGGTGCCGGTAATCATGACAATCGAAACTACGAAGATGATTGGGGTGAGAAGTGGCAGGGCCTGCTGGTAAAGTATCCGGAAGCGGAGCCAGTACCAGCTGATGGAGCGAGCACGACCCCTGCGACGAACTATGACAATCAGGCGAACCAATTGCTTGCTGGCAACCTGCAAGGGAAATTACTCCTGGCCCACGGCCTGATGGATGACAACGTTCATCCCTCCAACACTTTGCTTGTGGTCGATGCCCTGATCGAAGCAGAAAAGGATTTCGATCTGTTGCTGCTGCCTAACGCTGGTCACGGCTTTGGTAATGGTCGCTATTTCATGAAACGGCGCTGGGATTATTTCGTGGAACACTTACAAGGGGCCGCCCCTCCTGCTGATTTCCGCTTTGCCGACAATATTCGATAAGCGTGTTTTTTTTGCGCGCCAGTGCAGTCAACTATCGCTGGTGGCTGGGTGCTGGTGAAATTCAACATCGATTGATTGAGCCAAAATTAGCGAAGGGTTAAACCCATGAAGCAGATGCGTATGCTGGTATGTTTATTGATTGTCTGTGGATTGCAGTCAGTTGCGCTGGCACAAGAACCAGTAACGGCGGTCAATGCCGTGCTGGATGATTACCATGCTGCCGCTGCGGCTGGTGACTGGCCACGCTATTTTGCATTGATGAGTGAGGATGCTGTGTTTCTGGGTACCGATGCTGGCGAGCGCTGGACCAAGAGCGAGTTTCAGGCTTATGCAAGTAGCCGCAGTGGCTGGGAATATACGCCGCAGACACGCCATATCAATTTCACCCCGGATGGCAATAGTGCCTGGTTCGACGAGATTCTGGAGAGTGCCAGCTATGGCACCAGTCGCGGTACTGGCGTGCTGATTCGCACCACCGCGGGTTGGAAGATTTCGCAGTACCATCTCACCTTGCCGATTCCCAATGCACTGGCGCGGGAAATCACGGACAGCATCAAGGCATACGAGACGCAGTAAGGTGCAGGTTTAGTAACCGTTTTCCACCGCAATACGCTGAAAACCTCGACTCATGAACCACGCGCTCACCGTGGAAATCGCGGCAAACACTGCCAGCACGAAGAACACCTGCGACCAGCCGAGATAGTCGGACATGACTCCAGCCGCGAACACGGCAATGGCGCCGCCGATGTATCCAATTCCATCAATTATTCCAGTACAGGAACCAGCCCCTTTGGCTCCAGCGATATCCAGCGTCAGACAGCCGCTGCTCATCGAATAGGGGCCGAGCAGGAAGAATCCGCTGGCGCCGAGGAATACCATAATCAGGGTGGAGTTCGGTGTCGTGGCAGCACTCAGTATGGCGATCGCCAGCAGGCAAATAACCAGCACCGACAGCATCATCCACATCATGCGCGCACGGTCCCCATTGCGAGCGTGATGATCGGTATACCATCCGATGAACAGCGTTCCCAACACCCCAAGCATGGGAAAGATTGCAGATTGCAGAATGGCGGTGCTGGCTGTCAGGCCACTGTCGAACAGGAATTTTGGAGTCCAGAACAGGAAAACGGAGCGCAGCAGGGTCGTTAGAAAACTGTATACCAGCAGCTGACGGTAGATGGGCATTTTCAACAGTGTGGTGAGAATCACCCGTACCGTTGGATTTTCATCGGTACCGTAATTGGCCAATTGCGGCTTCGTGGTAGATTTGCCATCGGCCCCGAGCGCGGCCTCACTGACGATAGCGCCAGCTACCACATCAGCTGGAGTGGCCCGGGAAGCCAGATACGACCAGACCAGGATTAGCGACAACACGATGGCAGGGAAAATGAAGATACCTTGCCAGTTCACACCCATGGCCACCAGCATACCGGCGAACAGGGTGGCGGCGACGCCACCGAATTGAAAATTAATACTGATCAGGCCCATTATGGTGCCGTTGCGATCGCGCGGGTACCAGTTGCCAATCGTCTTCGTCAATCCGCCCCAGCCCATGGACAGGAAATAGCGACAGCAGCACCAGACTATAATAAAAGCGGTCAAGCTCGCCGACAGCGCGAAGATGATGTTCCAGAAGATGGCGCCCGCCATGCCCACCAGGAAGATCTTGCGCCCCCCAATTCGATCAGCCAGCGGGCCATTGATAAACTTGCCTGTGGCATAAGCCATCTCGGACAGGGAGGCAATCAATCCCAACTGGGTATTGGAGTAGCCGAATTCCTGTTCGAGTAGTGGAAACGCTGCAGACAGATTACCGCGACAGATGTAATAGCCGACGTAGCCCAGCAGGCATACCCAGAACGTGGAGACGCGCCAGCGCAACAAGCGTTGATTGTCCTGTGCCGAAACCGGGACCTTGATGCCATCAAGCAGCCTATGGAACATCATTCAGGTTTCCATGCGCAACCAATGGCGCTCAGCAGTGGGGTAAATTTGAGAAGATGCAGCGTGGTCACCCGAATTGAATGCGGCTCAGTGAATGGTCTGTTGCGGTTTCGAGCCAGATTCACTGATCTTCGCGCTAACAGGCGTGTCTTCCTGGGCAATAAAACTGCGAGTGAGAATTGGGCTTAACAAATGTGGTGCCAGCTTGCTGATGAAGTCATCCATATGGGCAGTCTGGTAATGCGCCTGCAAGCAATCGGCATTTTCCCATTCCTGCAGCAGGATTACCCGATTGGTCTCCGTCGTGCCTTCATAATACTCATAACTGAGGCAGCCATATTCCTTACGGCACAAGCGCACCATGTTTTTCATGAGCAGCAATGCTTCCGGCTTGGATGCGGGCAATAACTGAAATGTGCTCTGCACAATAATCATGATGGTGTCTTTCCCCAAGCATTCCCGGTTGATGGATTTGCGCTTCATTATACGCAGTTAGCGACTAAAAACAGCCTTGCACTTGGCCGGAATGTGGGCTGCGCACGGTTTTTCTAGCGGGATTTGCGGGCATCCAGACTCCAGCTACCACCGCCGAGGCCGGCCGCCATGAGCAATCCAGCCATAATGGCCATGTTTTTCACGAAATTTTGAGTCTCATGTCCGGTCTGCAATTCGCCGGCGGGCAAGGTCCAGAAATCATGCATCACTACACTGATTACCAGCGTCAGGCCTGCCAGAATGAATGCCACTATCTTGGTCTGATAGCCAACAATCATGGCGGTGCCGCCACCCAACTGGATGATGATCGTCAGCACGAGGAACAATGGTATGAGCACCATGCCGTGCTCAGCCATATAGTTGGAGTTAGTTTCGAAGGCGAATACCTTGTTCAGGCCGGGGCCGATGAAATACAGCCCGAGCAATACTCGTCCGGCAGTAACCATTAGTTTCTCAAATAGAGCGGGCATGCAGTTGTTCCTTTTGTAACCTTTGTTTACTGGTTGGCGAATGCTGCTGCAAAATATCATTAAACTTAGTTGGTGACGAAACAAATAAGTTCTAGTCGTGCAAATTCGGGATCAGTGTGAATTGGGAAGTTGCGGGATTACTTTGGTTTTGTGGTGGCTGATAGATCGCGCCGGGTAGATGGGAATTGTCACCTCAGCAGCTTGCACCGTCCCCGGTCGTACAGAGGGTCGGCGCCAGTGGTTGGAGCTGACAAGCCGGAACCCAACTCGAAATCTCAGCCCCTAGAAATTGAAGTACCAATCAAGAGAGCGACTCGAAATCCTAGCTCCAAGAATATGCAGTGGCAAGAAGGAACCCGACTCGAAATTTCAGCCCCAAATATGTTCAGTGACAAGCAACAGCGCGACTCAAATAAACCAACGTCGGCATCGAGTCATTACCACCAGGGATAGAACGGTGGCATGTCGGTGGAGGCTTGGTCGGTAAAAACTGGCGGACGTTTTTCGAGGAAGGCACGGACTCCTTCCTTGCCGCTGGCCTGGCTCGCGTAGAAGATCGCGAGAGATTCGACGCGATGCGCTGGCAGTGGGTGCGGTTGCACGGCATTGCGGTACAGCATCTGGCGGGTGAGGGCGAGCGCAACCGGGCTGTGACAGGCAATACGCGCCGCGAGGGCGTAGGCAGATTGCAACAATCGGTCGACGGGTTCGACCGCGCGCACAAATTGCTTTGCCAATAGTTCCTCGGCGTTAATGAGATCACCGGTATAGACCCATTCAAGAGCGGTGCCTATGCCAACGATACGGGGCAGGAACCAGGAGGAGCAGGCTTCAAGGGTAATGCCGATCTTGTTAAACACGAAGCCGACGCGGGCATTGGTCGATGCCAGCCTGATATCCATGGCACAGGTCATTGTCGCCCCGATGCCGACAGCGGCACCATTGATTGCGGCGATGATTGGTTTCTTGCAATCATAGATTGCCAAGGTTAATTGACCGCCGGTATCACGCACACCGCGTTCTATGGCGGGATCGTCGAGATGATCAGTCATATCTTTCAGGGTCGGTTGTAGCGACTCATCGAGCCCGAAAACATTGCCTTTCGAACTCAGGTCCATGCCAGCGCAGAAGGCCTTGCCTGCCCCGGTGACGACGATGACGCGTACAGCATCGTCGTCACTCGCTTGCCGAAATGCGCTGATCAACTCATAGGCCATTTCCACAGTGAACGCGTTCATGTGTTCCGGGCGGTTCAGCGTTATTGTCAGTATGCTGTTGGCGATTTCATAACGAATGCAATTGAACGACATGACGAGACTCCTGCAGGGGTTCGAAGTGACAGCGGCTCAAAAAATAAATGTTAGAAAATAAGGCGGTTTGCAGCCAGATAAGTCATGCGTCAGGAATGCTTTGCAATTTCCGTTTCGCCTGGAATAAAGCCAGTTCGCTCTCTTGCATCATCTGTTGCAAGTGCAGATCCTCTTCGCGCTTGGTTATGGTCGCAATCACCATTTTGATATTCAGTTTGTTGCCGCGATAGATAAAATCCTCACCCATTACGGCTTTCTGGATTTTCTGGATAACTATTGCTGCACCGGCTTCATCTACGCCTGGCAATAGCATATGGAATTGATTGAAGCTGGAGCGTGCCAGCACATCCTCATTGCGGCGGTGATCTGTGGCCTGCAAGGAAAAATGGCGGAGTAATTCATTGGCGATGCGCACGCCAAATTGCTTTGCAATCTGATCGAGATTTTCGACTTCAATGGTCAGCAGGGATACCGGTTTGGTATAGCGCAGCGCTACGCCGAGCACCCGCTGGCTAACTTCAACGAAAGTACGGTGGTTGAGAATAGTGGTGATCGGATCAAAGATGGCGTTCTCTTTGTGTTCCACACTGAGTTCTTCCATCGTCATGATAATCACGGCGAGAGCGATAGTGAGTATGCTGAGCACAGCGGCGAGCAGCAGCAGGGTCGTGCCGGCATTCGGATCGCTCAGCGGTAGCGCTGGACGGGTTAACGCAATAATCGCCTCGGAAATCGCATTAAAGCTGAACAGGCCGATGAGCCCATTGGCGCCGAGATTGCTGGATATAGCCATTACCGGACGCAGGCGACGTTCTATTTTCAGCCCATTAGCGACCACATAAACGGAACAGCAGCAGAAAATAATGATCATCGCTGAGTAGATTCGAATCCGCCACAACACCGATTCATCGATCATCGTGAAATAATAAAAGCCAATTACGGCGCCGATGAAGCAGACACCGCAGAACAGCGGTAACAGGGATTTTTCCTGATTCCAGAATGAGGTGAGGCCCATCAGCATGGGTATGCGGCCACTCATAATCATGGAGTTCGCCAGCAATATGGAAATAATGGGGGGTAATGTGCCTTGCGAGGCCAATAACAGAGCGCCTGCAGAGGTCAGGGCGAAACCCATCGCGATACTCAATAGACCCGGCACGGTGCGATTGCCATACCAGTTGGCAAATAACGCTACGCTACAGACGGTAGCGATGAGCGCAAGTGTCACGATGAGTGTTGTGTTATCCATTCTAGATCGCGTCCGCCAGTTTTAATTGCGCGATGTCAGCATTGCTGTAGCCCCAATCGGCGAGTATTTGTTCGGAGTGCTCTCCAACAAGTGCTGCCGGGGATTGAATATTTCCCTGGGTACGACTGAAGCGCGGCGCCGGAGCTGGTTGCGTAACTCCGTCGAATTCAACAAACGTTTTTCGGGCCTGGTTATGTGGGTGTGAAGGTGCATCACCGAGGCCGAGTACCGGAGCATAACAAACGTCGCTGCCTTCCATGATTGCACACCACTCAGCTTGCGTTTTGGTCTTGAAAACCCTGGCCAGCTTCTCGCGCAGCAACGGCCATGCTTTCTGATCCTGCTGTGTGTCAAATTGGGAATCGGTGATACCGCACTTCTCCAGCAGCAAAGCATAGAACTGGGGTTCGATAGAGCCAATGGAGATGTATGTATCATCGGCACACGCATAACATCCATAATAGTGAGCGGCGCCATCAAGTTTGTTACTTTCCCGATTCGTCGTCCACATGTTCATAGCCATCAGTCCGTAAAACGGCGTGAGCAGGCTGGCGGTGCCATCGGTCATCGCCGCATCGATAATCTGGCCCTTGCCGGAATTTGCCCGTTCAATCAGTGCGGCCAGCACGCCCGCGAGCAAGTACATGGCGCCACCACCGAAGTCACCGACGAGGTTTAGAGGTGGTGCCGGGGGCCGGTCGGCATAACCCATGGCACCAAGGGCGCCACCGATGGAAATATAATTAATGTCGTGTCCCGCAGCATGGGCGAGAGGACCGTGCTGACCCCATCCAGTCATGCGACCGAATACCAGTTTTGGGTTACGTTCAAGACAAATATCCGGACCCAATCCCAGTCGCTCCATCACTCCAGGGCGGAAGCCCTCAATTAGAATATCGGCTTTTTCGACCAGTTTCAGCACAGTCGCCACACCGAGTTCGCTTTTTAAATCCAGTGCCAACGAGCGCCGACCCCGGTTCAACACGTGGGCGCGGCTGCCGCTGCCTTTCAAACCGAGTCGATCGATACGGATTACCTCGGCGCCCATGTCAGATAACATCATGGCGCAGAATGGCCCCGGACCGATGCCGGCCATTTCAATAACACGAATTCCTGCGAGAGGTCCCACTGCTAGATTCCCTGCAAAATTGGCAAGTTCCGATAATAGGAGATCACCACGAAAATTGAAATTCATATTCTGTAATAAGCGTCTGGTGTATGACTGCAAGCGACAGTTACCGTTGGTTTCACTTTTGAAATGGATGCTTTATGCTGTCGGTCCTCGGATTAAATCGTAGCTCTAATCGGAATCTGCTCATGGAATTGCGTGACAAGACAGCTTTTATCACTGGTGGTGCCTCTGGACTCGGTCTGGCAACGGCGCAGAATTTTATCGCGGCAGGTGCCAGGGTTATGCTGTATGACCTCAATGCCGACTTGCTGGAAAAAGCAGCGAGCGCAATGGGAACCAATGCACATTGGTATGCCGGTGATGTCGCTGACGAAGTTGGCGTGCAGGCGGCAATCAAGTCTGCACAGGATAAATT
Organism: Gammaproteobacteria bacterium; assembly: GCA_009692305.1. Taxonomy (GTDB): domain Bacteria; phylum Pseudomonadota; class Gammaproteobacteria; order Pseudomonadales; family Pseudohongiellaceae; genus UBA9145. Next base: position 172,377 of record SHZK01000003.1, read on the forward strand.
TGGCAGCATTCACATCAATGTAAACTGTGCCGGCATAGGGGGCGCTGCGCGCACTGTTGGCAAGAATGGGCCAATGCCCCTGGCGAAATTTGAACATATAGTACGTGTAAACCTGATTGGTACATTCAACGTGCTGCGCCTCTGTGCCGAGGTAATGCAAACGAATACTCCGCAAGGGGTTGATGCTGAGCGTGGCGTTATAATTAACGTAGCGTCCATTGCCGCATTCGATGGCCAGACGGGGCAGGCGGGTTACGCGGCATCGAAAGGTGGCATCGTTGCGATGACACTACCGATAGCGAGAGACCTGGCACCGCGTGGCATTCGAGTAGTGACTATTGCTCCGGGCGTATTCGAGACGCCGTTATTGGCAGCAGCGCCGGAAGAAGTGCGAGCACCATTGATTGCAATCACCCAGTTTCCGAAACGGCTGGGGCATCCCGCAGAGTTCGCCGAGCAAGTGGCGCACATCGTCCATTGTGCATACCTGAACGGTGAGACAATTCGACTGGATGCAGGTATTCGCATGCCAGCAATATAGAAAGCAGCAATTCAATTTTAATATTTCACTTAACTTGAACATTGATCAAATAAAGAAGCCTAAAAGAGGATCACACCAATGGCAGACGCATACATAGTCGGTGCAGTCCGCACCGCAACAGGCAAGAAGAAAGGGCGACTCAGTCGCATACATCCGGTAGACATGGGGGCCATGGTCGTAGATGCGCTGGTTGATCGTACCGGCATACCAGTTGACGCGGTTGATGATGTGATCTTCGGCGTCGTAATGCAGATAGGTTCGCAGGCGAGCAATCTGGGTCGCAACGTTTCCATGTCATCCAAGCTGGATCTGTCTGTTCCCGGCACTACCGTAGATCGGCAGTGTGGATCATCGCTGCAGGCAATTCAATTCGGCGCCCAGGCAGTAATGTCAGGCACCCAGGACGTGATTATTTCCGGTGGCGTCGAAGCCATGAGTACCGTGGAGATTGGTTCGAACATACGCGACGGACTCGAACACGGCCGCGGCAAGCCCAAAGGCGAACGGCTGGAATTGCAATATCCAGGTATTCAGTTCAGCCAGTTCGATGGCGCCGAGTTGCTGGCTGAAAAGTATGACATCTCCCGCAAGGATCTCGATGCATTCGGATTATTGAGTCATCAACGCGCAGCTGAAGCGACCCGGAAGGGATATTTCAAAAAAGAAATTGTCCCGATCCATATCAAGCTGAAAGACGGCAAGGAAGACCTGCATGTGCTGGATGAAGGCATTCGCGCAGATGCCACACTGGCTGGCATGGAATCCCTGAAGACTCTGCGTGAAGGTGGAGTTATTACGGCGGGCACTGCGAGTCAGATCAGCGATGGTGCTGCGGCTGTGATGATTGCAAACGAGAAAGCCGTCAAGCAATACAATTTGCAAGTCCGCGCCAAGATTCACTCATTGGCAGTAGTCGGCTCGGATCCGGTGTTGATGCTGGAAGGACCAATTCCCGCATCACAAAAAGTATTGGCGAAAGCCGGACTCACCATTGATGACATCGACCTGTATGAAGTCAACGAGGCGTTCGGCTCCGTGCCGCTGGCCTGGGCCAAGGCACTCAAGGCTGACATCAACAAGCTGAACGTGAATGGCGGTGCCCAGGCGCTCGGTCATCCGCTGGGCGGGACCGGAGCCAAGTTGATGACTACTTTGGTGCATGAATTGGAACGGCGTGGTGGTCGCTATGGATTGATCGCCATTTGTGAAGGCGGTGGCACCGCGAATGCGATGATCATTGAACGCATGAGCAGCGTGATAGCCTGATTCATGCAACCCGGACTACGGTCAACTTTTCGAAATACTCAAAACGGCAACTCCTATGTTTGATAATCATGTAAGCCCATGGATGGATGAAGAACTTCATATCATGCGTGATGCGGTGCGGAAGTTTTTCCAGAAAGAATTCGTACCAAACATGGAGAAGTGGGAGAAGCAGGGATACATCGATCGCGAGGCGTGGCGGGTGGCCGGCGCGGCTGGCATTCTGTGTGCATCCATTCCCACAGAATATGGCGGCGGTGGCGGTGATTTCAGGCATGAGATGGTGCTGGTGGAAGAGATAGGCTACGCCCGTCTTGGCAGTTTCGGTAATGGCGTGCATTCTGGAATCGTGGCGCATTACATCAATGCGTATGGTTCCGAGGCGCAAAAGCAGGCCTGGTTACCGAAGATGGCCAGTGGCGAAATGGTAGGAGCGATCGCGATGACCGAGCCCGGTACGGGTTCGGACTTGCAAGCGGTCGCCACCACGGCGATCAAGCAGGGCGATCACTACGTAATCAACGGCCAGAAGACTTTCCTGACTAACGGCCAGACTGCCAACCTGATTTGTGTGGTGGCGAAGACTGATCCGACAGAGTCAGCCAAGGGCATATCACTCATAGTAGTCGAAACAGACAAGGTCGAAGGCAAGGGCGGCTTCAATCGCGGCCGCAATCTGGAAAAGCTCGGCATGAAAGCGCAGGACACCTCCGAAATTTTCTTTGATGAAGTAAGAGTGCCAGTGGCGAATTTACTCGGTTCTGCGGAAGGGCGCGGTTTCATACAACTCATGCAACAATTGCCACAAGAGCGTCTCATAATCGCGGCCGGTGCCTGCGCAGCTATGGAGTACGCATTGAAAATCACCAGCGAATACGTGAAACAACGCAAGGCCTTCGGCAAACGCATTCTCGATTTTCAAAATACCCAATTCAAACTGGCAGAGCGCTATACCGAGGCGCGGCTGGCGCGCGTGTTTGTCGATGATTGTGCCATGAAACTCGCGGCGGGCACGCTGGATGAGACCACTGCTGCCATGGCGAAATGGTGGACGACGCAAAAACAATGTGAAATCGTCGATGAGTGCCTGCAGTTTTTTGGTGGTTACGGTTACATGCTGGAGTATCCGATCGCGAAGATGTATGCCGACAGTCGTATCCAGAAAATCTACGGTGGCAGCAACGAGATCATGAAAATGCTGATTGCGCGGGCAATCTAGGCGGCGTTGAAACTCACCCCAACTATCGCAATTTTCTGCGCCCGCGCGCTGCGTGATTTTGGCGACGGCTTCATTGTTGTATTACTGCCGGTGTACCTGACTGCCATCGGCTTCGATGCCCTGCAAATCGGACTGGTGGCGACGCTCGCCTTACTCGGTTCAGCCGCTATGACTCTGGCGGCCGGTCTGCTGGGAGTGCGCATCGACAAACGCACGCTATTGCTGGCGGCTTCATGTCTGATGGTGGTCACTGGTGTCGCCTACGCGGCCACCGCTACCACAGCGCTGATCCTGCTGATCGCCTTCGTCGGCACTATCAATCCTTCCTCCGGCAGCGTCAGCATCTTTGTGCCGCTGGAGCATGCGGTGCTTGCCCATGCAGTTGCAGATAGCGCGCGCACGCGCATGTTTTCCAATTACAGTTTGATCGGCGCGCTGGCTGCTGCAGCTGGCGCCCTGCTGGTGGGCAGTCCTGATCTCGCCGTGAATTTTGGCATGGAGCGTGTCGCTGCCATCAAGCTCTTGTTTATTTTCTATGCCGTGCTCGGAATCGCTGGCGGCTGGTTCTATATCTGTATTCCTGCAGACAATACTCCCGCGCAGGAGCGACCTAGGGCAGCGCTGGGGCCATCGCGCAAAATCGTCTATAAGCTGGCGGCACTATTCAGTATTGATGCCTTCGCCGGTGGTTTCGCAGTGCAATCGCTGATGGCGCTGTGGTTATTCAATAAATTTGGATTGTCGCTCACGACTGCCGGAGTATTTTTCTTCTGGAGCGGGGTCTTCGCCGCGTTTTCATTTCCGGTTGCTGCCTGGCTGTCCCGCAAGATTGGCCTGATCAACACCATGGTGTTCACGCACATCCCCTCCAATCTGTTCCTGATCTGCGCGGCGCTGGCTCCCAGTTTGAATCTAACCCTGTTGTTTCTGCTGGCGCGCGCGGCCCTCTCGCAAATGGATGTGCCAACACGCTCATCATATGTGATGGCGATGGTGACACCTGCCGAACGACCGGCTGCCGCCAGTTTCACTTCGGTGCCGCGCAGTCTCGCTGCTGCCTTGAGTCCAGCAATTGCTGGAGCATTATTCGCTGCGGGCTTCGAGGCCTGGCCATTGATCATCTGTGGTGTGCTGAAGATTGGCTACGATATCCTGCTGCTGCTCACGTTCAGGCAGTTCAAACCGCCCGAGGAGCTGCAGGTATAAAACCGGCATGAAGCATAAAGGGGCTGCGGGGATTAACATTTAATCCCCGCAGCCCCTTTATGTTGTGCCTTATGTTGTACCTTATGGAGTGCCTTATGGAGTGGTCCGGCTTGCCAGCGACGGCAGTTTGTAGCCGTCCGCCTCCAGCTTGGCGCGGATCGCCTTCTTGTCGATCTTGCCAGTTGAGGTGAGCGGAATGGCGTCAGTTTCGATGACGTCATCCGGCAGCTGCCACTTCGCAAATATTTTCGCGCAGTGGTCGATGACTGCTGCTTTGTCCAGCTTCTGACCTGCGACCATCTTTACCAGTGCCACCGGGCGCTCATCCCATTTCGGATGCGGCTGTGCCACGACTGCAGCTTGCGCTACCTGTGGCATGGCAACGATATGATTTTCCAGATCCACCGACGAGATCCATTCACCGCCTGACTTGATCAGGTCTTTCGAACGGTCGGCAATTAATATGTATTGCTCCGGGTCGATCTTGGCTACATCACCGGTGACCAACCAACCATTGTGAAACTTGTCTGGTTGTGGGTCGTTAAAATACTCCGATGCAATCCAGGGGCCGCGTATGCACAGTTCGCCCACTGCCACACCGTCGTGTGGCAGCCGCTTCCAGTTTTCGTCAAAGATTTCAATTTCGAGTCCCGGCATAGCCAGCCCGGCCTTCGCAACATTCTTGAACTGTTCATCTTCAGAGATGCCGACCTGCGAGCGTTTGGCCAACTTTCGCGACAAAGTACCAAGCGGGTTGGTTTCAGTCATGCCCCAGCCCTGGATCATTTCGATATGATAAGCATCCCAGTACCAGCGCATCATCGATACCGGTGGCGCGGAGCCGCCGCATGTAAGTCGCGTGAGTTTACTCAGATCATACTTGCCTGGATTCGCTTCCAGCGCAGCTCTCACTCCTTGCCAGATGGTCGGAACTCCGGCAGAAATTGACACCTGCTCTTCATGCATCAATTTGAGAAACGCATCCGGCACCATGAAGCGATGCGGAAATACTTGTTTGCAGCCGAGCATGGAGGCGCAGAACGGCAAGCCCCAGCCCATCGCATGAAACATCGGAACTATGCCTAACAATGAATCGAGGGAAGACAGGCCGATTGAATCGGTCAGCCCTTCGGTGAGTGTGTGCAAATAAGTAGAGCGATTGGTGTACATCACGCCCTTCGGTTTGCCAGTGGTACCTGAGGTGTAGCAAAGACCCATCGGTGAGGTTTCCGGAATTTCTGGCCATTCATACTCGGTGGGCTGACCCTTGATGAAATCTTCGTAGTCGATCTGATTCTTGAATGTGCTTTTGCCGCCTTCTCCATGCCGACAGATGACCAATAGTTCGACGCAGGGTATTTTGTCCCACAAGCATTCCAGTAGTGGCAATAAATCTTCGTCGGCGAAAATCACGCGATCTCCAGCGTGATTGATGATGTATTCGAGATCGATGGCAGACAAGCGGATATTTAATGTATGCAACACTGCGCCCATTGATGGCACGGCCTGGTATAACTCCAGATGTCGGTAGTTGTTCCACATAAAACTGCCGATGCGATCACCGACCTTGATGCCATGCTTCTGCAAGGCATGTGCCACCTGATTGGCCCGCTGCCAGGTCTGTTTGAGCGTCTGCCGATGGGTGCCTGCGGCCTGCATGGTCACTACTTCCACATTCGGGTCGAGGATGGCGCCGCGTCCCAATATTCGTGACATCAACAGTGGCGTGTTTTGCATGGTCATTCCGGTGGTCCCCTTTTGTTCTATTTTGCGGAATACGCAAGGACAGGCAGGATAGCCGATTAACTGCTTCAAATTCAATTCCGGGGCTGTGGCTTTGGTTTTCTCCTCTGATCGGACGCGGTTCTCCTTTGATCTCAAACAGCTCTCCTTCGATCTCAAACAGTTCTCCTTCGATCGGCACCGGGGTGGTATTGGGGTTCCGCTGCAGACCGCGCCGCTCCGCGGTGCCCTCCCTCAAAAAAATGCCTTGTACTGCGGCCATTTTTGCTCCTTCGGCGCTGGTCTTTGATTGCAGCGAACCCCACTACCACCCCGGTGCCTTCGCAATTGCGATGCGGTTTGGAAATTCAACTTCGATCAAAGGAATTCAATTCAGATTCAAGCCCGGATCGGAGGTGATCGTCACCGAGCAATCAGACGCGCAGCGTCGCGAGGGGATGATCACCTGCGAGTCGGGCGAAAAGTAGCTGGCTGCGTTCAGTGATTTGATAAGACGGCGGGCGAAGGTTATTCTGGATTCCTGAACATCATTACAAAGGCAAGCAGATGATTAGTGCCAGAGAGCATCCAAAGCACAAGCTTAAGGTGAAGGGCTGCACCATGAACTATGTGGAGATGGGGAGTGGGGATCCGATTATTTTTCAGCATGGTAATCCGACTTCATCCTATTTATGGCGCAATGTAATGCCCCATCTGCAGGATCAGGGGCGCTGTATCGCGCTGGATTTGATTGGTATGGGGGATTCGGATAAGTTGCCGAATGCGGGGCCAGATCGATATACCCTCGCTGAGCATATTGAATATTTCGATGCGGCGATGACACAGTTGGGCGTTACTGACAATGTGACGCTTGTGATTCACGATTGGGGTTCGGCGATTGGGTTTGATTGGGCCAATCGGCATCGGGCGGCAGTCAAGGGAATCGCCTATATGGAAGGCATCGTGTGTCCGGTACGGAGTTGGGAGGATTGGCCGGAAGCCGCGCGGGGGATTTTTCAGGGGCTTAGATCGGCGGCTGGTGACGCCATGATTCTTGAGAAGAATGTGTTTATCGAACGCATATTGCCTGGCTCAATTCTTAGAAAATTGACTGAAGCAGAGATGACCGTGTATCGGCGTCCTTTTCTGAACCCTGGTGAAGATCGTCGTCCGACCCTGACATGGCCGCGACAGATTCCAATTGCTGGCGAGCCAGCAGACGTGGTGAAGCTGGTACAGAGCTATGCTGATTGGCTAAGCGCGTCAAGCTTGCCTAAATTGTTTATAAACGCCGATCCTGGTGCGATTCTGATTGGCGCACAGCGTGAGTTCTGCCGCCGGTGGCCGAACCAGCAGGAAGTAACTGTATCCGGCAATCATTTCTTGCAGGAAGATTCTCCAGATGAAATCGGCAAGGCAATTGAAGAGTGGCGCCGCAGTATTGCCTGATACTCAAATAGAACCAATTTATGAGAACACGCGTGCGTAAAAAAGTATTTACATCACATCGGTTATATTGCCTGCTCACGGCCGGCTGCGCCTTGCTGGCTGCAATTGCTGTTAACGCTGCAGAAGGGATTGATGCTGAATCAGCTATTGTCGGTTCTTGGGTGGTGAACGAGAAGCTGAGTGACAACACCGATGATCAGGTGGAGGCAGCTATCAAGGAAGCTGGCGGCAAAGGGAGCCGGGGCTGGTTTAATCGCGAAGAGGAATTCTATAGAGGGGGTCCGGCGGAGCAGGAACTGTATGATCGTATCTCTTACGACAAAGTGCTCACGATCGAGTATGGGAGTCCCGAATTTCGTTTTCAGTATGCGGATAATTTTACGCGCGTCTTCCACACTGATGGGCGCAGGCGTCAATCTGCCGCGAACAGTTTTTTTACCGGAGGTGGCGAAGATTTTTCCTTCGCGAACTGGAATGGGGACAAGCTGATCGTGGAAGCGCGTCCACGGGATGGCGGTTTTACTCTGGAAACCTACTCACTACAGGCGAATGGGCAGCAACTACGCGTGGAAATGGTCATTGAACCGGATGGCTTTGGTGCGGCGATAAACCTGGTGCGGGTTTACGATCGAAGGGACTGATTATTGCTTTAGCTAAAGTCTTCTGGCCGGCGTTCTGCGCGATAGCCGCGCAGAATTCAATATAATTTTGTTCTCAACCCGGCTTTTTACTTTTTTCAGTTAACACTCGGACGGTGTCAACTCAAAACCTGCTCAGGCGTTCTTGCTATCGACAATCAAAAAAATCGAGGATTGGCGGATGAAACTGCTTTTGCTGTTTATTGCCGCACTCACTTGCAGCTTTTCAGTCTTGGCCGACGAGCTGTCTGATGCCAACCAGCTGTTCGACTTTGTCGAAAAGAACTATGCGCAGTACTTCAGCCCGGCCGCCCAGTCTACCCAGACAGTGCAGGGCTATCTGGTGCGCTACTACCCGAATACCAACACTTATCTGGCCACCAACGCCGGCAGTGTGTATGTGCACGGCGTGCAGTTTGGCGTTGGTATCATCCGGGTGGGATTGGTGACAGACTTCATCACGCCAGCCGTCGGCAGTGGCAGCAGTACCGCCAACGCCGTTATTGATCTCACCAATCTGATTCTGACCAAACGTGCCGGCAACTGCAGTGACTTCGCTGGCACTTACAAGGGCACCGCGCAGGATATCGCGCGCAACCTCAGCTTTACCGGCAATCTGGCAATTGCCGTGAGTAACAACACCTGCACCTTCACCAGCAATAACATTCCCAATCACACCATGGGGCAGGGCGGCGCGTTTGCCACCCCGGTGAGCGCGCAGAACTCGAATTTCCGCATGACAGCCACTCCAGCTTTCGCTGCACAAATCTCGGCACTGGGGCTGACATGGAACAGCGGCGTGTTACTGAATGGCGTGCGCATCGACATGTTTGCAGCCGCTTGCTTCGGCGTGGGCGACGGCAAGATTGGCTGCAACAACGAAAGCCAGCCATGGCGCTACGACCCGATGTCACCCAAGAACAATTTCGGTACCGACAACCACAATGCCCATACCCAGCCAAACGGCGTCTACCACTACCACGGAAACCCGAAGACGTTGTTCGATTTCAGCAAGGTGGTGGAATCACCGGTGGTGGGCTTCGCGGCCGATGGCTTCCCGCTGTTCGGCTGCTGCTTCAAAGACGCCGCTGGCACCGTACACAAGGCCCGCTCAAGCTACCGCCTCAAAAGCGGCAGCCGCCCCACCGGCAGCGGTAACCCGGGCGGCGTGTACGACGGCACTTACCGGGATGATTATGAGTTTGTCAGCAACCTCGGCGATCTCGACAGCTGTAACGGCATGACCGTGAGCGGCATCTATGGTTACTGCATCACCGACGAGTTCCCGTACATGACCAACTGCTTTCGCGGCACGCCCGATACCTCGTTTCGCAAGTGAACGGCTGGCCGTAGTGCTCCGCAGTAATCATGCCAGCACTGCCAAACCCCTTTGATCCTTTCCATGCCGGGCTATTGAGGCATCAGGTTCGTGGACGGCGTCGAGTCGGACATGATCAGCAGCATGTCGAAGCCGTGGACCATACGCATCAGTTCGGGGTGAGTATCATCGCGCCAGCGGCCCATGATAGCGCGCAACGGGCGCAGGTCGATTAACGTGAACACGTCAGGACTGGCGGCGGCGTAGAGCGGCTCAAGTCCGGCCATGTAACCGTCCTTTGGTGTGTCGGGATGGTAGCGCCAGCCAACGGGATCCAACACGGCTACGCTCGAACCTTGGCCCGGCAGGATGGCCAACGAGAAGGCGCGTCCGCCTTCCAGCGCGGCGATTTCGGGCGCCAGCACGCCAATGTCCCATGTCTCCGTCTGGCTGCGACCGCGGATCAGGTGGGACATGCCCAGCTTCATGAACACCTGCGGGGCGCGGCCGGCGGCTTTCTCTGCTTGCCAGTGCGCGACCAGGTTGGTGCGCATGTAGGTCGAGCGCCGGATGTTGGAGTCATAACCAAGTTTGAGCGCCCACAGGCGATTGATCTCCAGCGTCTCCTCAAGCGTGGCGAGGATGCTTGTGGCTTCCGCACTATGGCCTTGCCAGGCATCACGAACGGCGCGCACGAGCGCGGGATCGCCGTTGAACGCGAAGATGTATTGCCCGTTCTTTTCCGAGGCGTGCTTGGCCCATGAGGCGGTGGATGCAGCGCGCAACCTTGCTAGCGCAGCGGCCGCCGCCTTCGGCTTCGGCATGGCTTCAAGCATGGTCATCAGCAAGCGGTCGCCGCCAACCTCATAGTCGACGCCCCAGAACACAGGCCATCGCCCTTCACAGCGGCCCGCGCCCGCGCCAGCATATCGGCCTCTTCCTGCATGCCGAAGAAGGCAGCTTCGCCGCCCCTGACCGAGAATTGTTCGATAAGCCCGGCAACGCCCTTGCGCGCCGATGCATCGAGCGCGCCGGCCATCGGGGGTGACACTTCGATGATGAATTTCGAATAGCCAGTCGGCGCGAGCGCTTCGAACAGCTGTCCCGCCAGCATCGGGTTCTCGGCGATGCCGTGCTCTTCGCCGAGCAGGAAGAACTGGGCGGCGCGGCCTTCGGCGACCAGCTTGTCCCACGCCGGGCCGGAGAAGACGCCATTGGCATAGTTCAACGTGAGTGCGGTGGTCTTTGCTGTCTCGGTCAGGCGCTCGACCCATGTCGCTGGCGCAGCGGGGATTTGTTCAAGCTGCGGCGCCGGCTGGGCGGGAACGTCGACCTGTGATACTGCAAGTGGCGCCTGAACGTACGCCGCGAATGCCAACGCGATAATCCCGATTCTCGAAGCCCGCATGAATCCACCTCTCACCATGATCAAAGGGGTCAGAGTACTTTGATCTATAAATCAAAGTTCTCTGACCCCTTTGATCCTGAATTCTATATATTCTTGTTACTTTGCCGGTTTAACAAACTTCAAGGTCATGCGATCGCTCTCGCCAATCGCCGCGTATTTAGCTCGATCCACATCACCCAGACGATAGTTAGGAGCCAGCGTCCACACGCCTTCGGGATGCACTGTCGAATCTTTTGGATTCGCATTGATTTCTGACTTGTCCACCAATTCAAATCCTGCGGCGGTCGCCACTTCAATTACATACTGTTCAGTGACATAACCGGTAGTGCGCATAACGTCCATGCCGGCATCAGGTTTGGCGCGATGCTCAACCACGCCCAGCACGCCACCAGGTTTCAGTGCCGCATAAAATGCCGCGAAGAACTCATGTTCCTGCCCGGCCATAATCCAGTTATGAACATTGCGAAAGGTCATGGCCAGATCCGCGCTTGCAGCCGGGGCGATGGCTACTTCATGGGGTGGGTTCAGGTGGCGTACTGTGATCTTGCCGTACAGTTCAGGATCCGCAGTAATTTTTTCTTCAAAAGCCTGCAGATTAGGTGGCATGTAGGATGCCGATGCATTGGGCGAGAAATGCGCGGCGTAGTATTTACCATGGTCGCGCACAAAAGGTGCAACGATTTCCGTATACCAGCCAGTGGAAGGCAGGATTTCTATCACCGTCATGTCCGCGCGCAGACCGAAGAATTGCAAGGTTTCTACCGGATGTCGAAATTCGTTGCGGGCAATATTGGTGGCGCTGCGGTGCGAGCCTACAGCCAGTTCTTCCAGCGTCAGGGCGGTGGCGCCACTGTGATTTTCGTCCGCTAAAATTTGGCAAGCGAACAAGGCGCTGCCGAGTAAGAACGATGTAATGAATGCTGATTTGCGCTGCATGGGCTGGCCTCGACGTTGCTGATGGAGATAAATATTGGAGCGGGTTAGATTTTGGAACTGCTTGAATTTTGTCATGAATCCCGCGGCAAGGCTACTTCTTCAAAGGTGCCATGGGTGAGAATACGCCGGAATTACTATAGTCTTGGCGCCTGTAAATTTATCCAGATCAAAAAAAAGCCCCCGTTGGGGATTGGGGGCGAGAAGGGCACATACCTAGGATCCTCGTATCGAGAATCCAGAATCGAGGAGATTCAAATAACAGACAGGACAGAGCGCAAAAAACTTTCATCACCTCCAACTTATGCAGGAGCAACATCCAATCGACGCTTTTGATACGCCCGCTAAAACCGATAAACCCGACACACTCGAAACGCAGTTGCGCCGTATCGAAGCGGCCAAGACTGGCAGCTATGTGAAGCGCACCGAACATCTCGATGCGGCAGGTAAGACCTTATTTATCAATCGGTTAATTCGGGAAGACTCGCCCTATTTGTTGCAGCATGCGCACAATCCCGTGAACTGGTACGCCTGGAGCACCGAGGCGTTCACAACTGCGCAGCGCGAACACAAACCGATTTTCCTCTCTATTGGTTACTCCACCTGTCATTGGTGTCATGTGATGGAAGTCGAAAGCTTCGATAATGTGGCAGTTGCCACGCTACTGAATCAGCATTTCATCAGCATCAAATTGGACCGGGAACAGTTTCCCGACATTGATGAAGTGTATATGACCGGAGTACAGATCATGTCCGGTCAAGGTGGCTGGCCGATGTCGAATTTCCTGCTGGCTGATGGCAAGCCATTCTTCGGTGCCACCTATTTTCCAGCGGCGGGTTTTACCCATGTGCTGAAGCAGGTCGTAGATGCCTGGCAGCATAAATATGCTGAGCTGGAAAGCAGCGCTGTCCAGATCAGTGCCGCCATTGATCGTTATCTGTCCGCGCGGCAACCCGCTACTGCCCTGAGTTCGCAGTTGGAAGAATCCATGTTGCAGGCACTGTTGCAGCGCGAGGATCGCAGTTATGGCGGTCTCGCAGGGGCGCCTAAATTTCCGCAGGAACCGTTGCTTTTGTTGATGCTTGATCGCGTGCGGCGCAAGCGCGAGCTGCAAACTCTGGCCTTTGTCGAACGCGCCCTGGAAGGAATGGCGTCAGGTGGCATCTATGATCAGGTGGCAGGCGGATTTCATCGTTATAGCGTAGATGCCGAATGGTTGGCACCACACTTCGAGAAGATGCTGTACAACCAGTCGCAATTGGGACTGGTGTATTTGCAGGCATGGCAGCTCTCGCAAAACCCATGGTTGCGGCGAGTCTGCGAGCAAACCCTGAACTATGTCGTGCGCGACATGCAAATTCCGGAAGGAGGTTTCTATTCAGCGACAGATGCAGACAGTGAAGGCGAAGAAGGAACTTTCTTCGTCTGGAGCCTTGCGCAACTGGAAGCTGTGTTAACAGCAGATGAGATGCAACTGGCGCGGCATGTTTACGACATCAGCGCGAGCGGCAATTTTGAAGGCGGAAATATTCTCAGTTTGCGGAAAAATCTGGCGCAATTGGCGACCAGCTCTGGACGCACAGACTTTTATCCGGCACTTGATGCAGTGCTGCGCAAATTATTCGCGGCCCGCGAACAACGCTTGCACCCACTGCGGGATGACAAACTGATCGTGGCATGGACCGGCGCCATGGTCACAACTCTCGCGCGAGCAGCGTACGCGCTGGCAAATACTGATTGGCTCGCGGCCGCAGAACGTGCCGTACAGTTAGTCTGGAGTAAAAACGTCGAGGTAAGCGCGCAAGGCTTGCGCTGCCGCCGCATTTATCTCGATGGCGCAGTCTCCATCAATGGCCAACTGGAAGACTATGTAAACCTGGTCGAGGCCTTGCTTGCCTTGTTCGATATCACATCGAAGACTGTCTATCTGCAGCAGGCGAGGGATATATTCGCCGCCGCACTCACGGAATTTTGGGACGGGGATTCCGGCAGTTTTTACCTGAGCCCGCAGCAACTCGCAGGACCACAACTGACTCGATCAAGAAGTGCTACAGATGGTGCTACCTTGTCCGCCGTGGCGACGGCACTGCAATGTCTCATCAGCTTGCAACAGCGATCTGCAATCATTGATCAGGCTAACACGTCTCTTAGAGATGACCTGGAACCAAAAATCCACGCATGTTTCACGGCGCTAAGCGGTGCAGTGAACGAAAACCCGATGAGCCATCCGAGCGTGCTGCGAGCACTCGCTAGGCAACAGCGAGGCAGCATCGACAATATTCAATTCGCCGGCAATGGCCGCGCCAGACTCGCTGTGCGCACGCAAGCGCGGGATGACACGCAAGCGCAATTCCAGATAACGCTGACTCTGCAGGAAGGATTGCATGTGACTGCGCCCAGTGCGGACACTGCAGCGAACGATTTCGTCCCCTTGCAAATCAAGGTCGCAGAATCCGAAGCGCACTGGCAACTCGAATCCTGCGAATATCCAGTGACCGCAGATAAATTACAAAATTCCGATGGAACTTCAGTGTCGATCTACACAGGAAATGCAGTAATTCTTGCTCGCTTCATCAGAACAAAAAAATCCTCAGACGCACTGACCGGTTCGATCGGTTTCCAAGTGCGCGTGCAATTATGTAATGATCAAAATTGTCTGTTGCCAGAGATTGCAAATTTTCGTTGTTGAAAAGAATACAGATAGTCGAAGGGGCGGGAGTCGGGGAAGCATGGCGGGGATGCGCGAGGCATGGATGCCGAGCCCAAGCCTACATGGATGTATTCACGGCGGGCCCCGTGATGCTTCCCCGACTCGCGACCCGTTCGGGCAGGATCAAAAAACTAAATTAATTTGACAGCCAACTAGCCCGAACTCGACAAAATACCTTCAAAAAATGCTGGCACAATCTCGGAAGCCTTCCCATACACATGCTCGTCAAACCCCGAGCCTGTGACTTCCAGATTCAACTCCACCGTATGCGCGCGTGCAATCTTCGCGCTCTGATAAAACCCGGACGCAGGATACACATTGCCTGACGTTCCTATCGCAACAAACAGGTCGCAGCCTTTTAGTGCCAGGTTTATTTCATGCATATGCAATGGCATTTCTCCAAACCAGACAATATGCGGTCGCAGGTTTCCAGGCGAACGACAGCAGCGACATTCAGTTTCGAAGACAAGATCTTCCCGTATATCGAACACGAGTTTTGAATTTAGGCAGCGCATCTTCAGAATTTCACCGTGCATGTGCAGCAGTTTTTTGCTGCCCGCACGCTCGTGCAAGTTATCAATGTTCTGGGTGATGAGAACAAAATTGCCGAGAAAATCGTGCTCGAATTTGGCCAGAGCGGAATGGGCAGGGTTGGGTCTGATCTCGGGAGACAAAATCTGGCGGCGACGCTGGTTATAAAATTCATAGACCAGTGGTGGATTGCGCTCAAATCCCTCCGGAGTGGCAACCTCATCCACCCGGTGGTTTTCCCACAAGCCGTCGGCGGCGCGGAAGGTTTGGATACCGGATTCGGCGGAAATACCGGCGCCGGTGAGAACCACAATCGACTGGAGAGGTTTGCGCATGCTGCGATCATAACAAGGGCATGGATTTTGCGACAGCCCGCTAGTGAATGTCTCCGCAGTCGGTATAATGCCGCAGCATCTGAATATTGCTCAGCTGCCAAAGTCTGGTTGGATCAAACAGACTTCCATCGAAGGGAAAAAATTCATGAACGCTCCCAAAATTGGCAACCTGGCACCCACATTTACACTGACTGATCATGCAGGCAAAAAAATCAGTCTGAAGGATTGCCAGGGCAAGGCTAATGTTGTGCTGTATTTCTATCCCAAGGCGATGACGCCAGGATGTACAGTACAGGCATGCGGGCTGCGCGACAGCAAGCAACAATTGGCGCAGCTGGATACAATCGCACTCGGCATCAGTCCTGACCCGGTGGCCCGACTGCTGAAATTCAGTGAGCGTGATGGCTTGAACTTCAATTTGCTGTCCGATGAGGATCACGCGGTGGCTGACAAATACGGCGTCTGGGGTTTGAAGAAATTCATGGGCCGCGAATTCATGGGAATTCGCCGCACCACGTTTATTATCGACAAGGGCGGGCGCCTGCTGCACACCATGGACAAAGTGAATACGAAAACTCATCACGATGATGTCATCGCTATACTGAACACGCTGTAACGTAAGCGAATACCATGCAACTTAATTATAAAAAGTATTCCGATGTGGGCGAGCCATTGCTGGCGCTGCATGGTTTGTTCGGCAATCTTGCCAAT
The DNA here is from genome assembly GCA_009692305.1 of Gammaproteobacteria bacterium. Classification (GTDB taxonomy): domain Bacteria; phylum Pseudomonadota; class Gammaproteobacteria; order Pseudomonadales; family Pseudohongiellaceae; genus UBA9145. The sequence goes on from SHZK01000003.1 coordinate 188,361, forward strand.
TGGGGTGCTCACTGCAAAAAATTCGCTGAAACTTTTGCTGTATACGGAGTCGATTTACGCAACCATGGTGATTCGCCCCATGCGGATGAGTTGAATTATCAGGTGATGGCGGAAGATGTGCGTGAGTTGATGGTTAGGCTCAAGCTCAAACACTGTTACATGATCGGCCACTCGATGGGTGGCAAGGTGGCGATGCAACTCGCGCTCAGTCATCCTGAACTGATACGAAAGCTGATCGTGGTAGATATTGCGCCTGTAGCCTACTCCAGCAAGACAGACGGGCATGCGCGAATTTTGCAGGGAATGGAAACCTTGAAACTGGATGAATTGTGCAATCGCAAAGATGGAGAAGAAAAATTGCAAGAGTTTGTGGAGGACGAGGTTACGCGCAAATTTATTCTCACCAACCTGACGCGCGGCGAAGCAGCCGGCTTCAGTTGGCGCCTCAATCTCGACTCCATACACAAGAACTACAGCAAACTGCGGGAAAAACTCGTTGGCGATGAGCCCTATGCAAACCCTGTGCTGTTCGTGAAAGGTGCCCTGTCTGATTACATTCACCAGAAGCATGAAAAAGACATATTGCGGCTGTTTCCTGCCGCCGCTGTCAAGATTGTTATGGAGGCGGGGCATTGGGTGCACTCAGAGCGACCGCAGGTATTTCAGAAGCTAGCTCTTGATTTTCTGCAAGGCGGAAAGTGAGTCATGACCGTACTTAGTGTCAATGTAAACAAGATAGCCCTGCTTAGAAATTCTCGCGGACGCGATTTTCCACGAGTACTCGATTTTATAGAACAGGTGCTGGATCTTGGTGTGCGAGGCATTACCGTGCATCCGCGACCCGATGAGCGCCATATAACGCGACAGGATGTATACGACATTCGGGATTTCCTGCAACAGCATCCACATGTGGAATTTAATATTGAAGGTTATCCGTCGGAAGATTTTATGCGCATGCTTCTCGAAGTTGCACCTGCGCAAGCTACGCTGGTGCCGGACCAGCCTGGCCAGCTGACTTCGGATCACGGCTGGAATATCGCAGCGAACATGGCGCTGTTGCAGTCCAGATTGACACAGCTGCGCAAGGCGGGCATTCGCAGCAGCCTGTTTCTCGATCCAGCGCCGGCTGCAGTTGCACAAGTGCTTGCAGTTGGAGCTGACCGTATAGAACTTTACACAGAAGCATTTGCGCGCCAGTTTGGCTCGGCCCAGGAGTCGGTGGTATTTGAGCAATATCGACGCACCGCCGCGCAAGCACAAAATCTCGGTATCGGCGTGAATGCCGGGCATGACCTGAATCTGCAGAATTTGGGAAAATTCCTCGAAATTCCGGATATCCTCGAAGTCTCCATTGGCCACGCATTGGTAGTTGAGTCCCTGCAAGTTGGTGTGCCTGCCGTTATTGCCCGTTATCTGGCTTTAACCGGTCAGGCAACAACCAGCTGAGGATCGGAATATTCAGGCCCGGTTCAGTCGTTGCACCTATACTGGGCTAAATGCATCTGCAATCACCCTGTCATCAACCCGCTGTTGCTGAGCTACTACCCAACGCGATTGCGAGTACATTTCCAGTAATAGCGGGAGCCAGTCGATGCGACATCAATTTGAGCAATATCAGTCGAAAATAGTCAAAGCGCAGCATGTGTCGCCAATCTTGCTCGGATTACTCGCAGTACTATTACTTGCACCTACTGCGGTGTTCGCTACTCATTTAGAGCTTGCACGCCTCGCGACCCAATTAAATATGGTCAGTGGTCAGCTCGCGTATGAATTGCGCGGTGCGGGTGCCTACTCGAGTATCCGGCAGCGCTCCGAACAGCTCAGTCGTGAAGCGGCAGATCTGGTGGATGCGGTGCGACGCGAGCGCAGTTCGACTCATGTGCAGTCGCAGTTCAGGGATGTCAGCCAACGCTTTGCCAGTCTGGAACAGGCATTTCTGCGCATGAATCGCCGTGATTTCAGCCCGTACCTGTTCAATGAATTTGATCGTATCAGTAATATCTACACCAGTCTCAGTGCCGAATTGCATTATGCCGGCGCGTATGAGTACTCGTCGCCACTGGTGTATAACTCGCGTGAATATGGTGCGCGCAGCTATGTTACGCGCACCTATGTTCCGGACACCTATGTTCCGGGCACCTATGCCCCGCCAGTGATAATTTACCAGTCTGTGCCAGTGCCCGATTACAGGATTCCACCTGGATTCACCACTCCGACTGCGTCGAGGCATCTGCGCGAACCGAATAACGAGCATGAGCAGCGCGCTACCGGGCGGCGTCCGCAGGAGCAACAGTTACCAAATTTTGATCACCGCAGTTCGGTGCTCGACCGCCAGTCACGCCTCGACAATCGTCGCGGAGACTCTGCTCGAGACAGAACCAGTGGTACTGTTGAAACCAGTCGCCGCAATCATTTCGAGTAGGTCTCAATCATTGCGGCGCTTGCTGTCCTGCTGCAATCAAGCGCATGGAATGCTTTGCAAGTTTGATTTTGCCCAGCATACGCTAAACTTGCAGCCCACCTACAAGATCTGTCCCAAGTGCGGTCATACCCGCCAGCCTGAAGACACCGCGCCAGAAGAGGAATGTGCGGCCTGCGGCCTGGTTTTCAGCAAATGGCTGAAAGCACTCGTCGCGGATCATGCTCTGGAAGATGCGGTGCAAGCCGAGCAGGCTGAACAAACCTGGCAGCGGTCTCTGCATCAGTTTTTCTTCAATCCAAAGCCGGGTATAGAGCGCGGAGATTTACTGGTCTATCTGATCATTTATCTGGTGTTTTTCGCGTGGGGGATAGATTTCATCTCCATGGATATCAGAACAAATGCGATTGGGGAGTCCTGGTTTCATAACGTTAATCTTGTGTTTCATGAAGCCGGACATTTTCTGTTTATCCCGTTTGGCCGAACTGGTTCAATTCTCGGCGGTAGTCTGTTTCAGGTGTTGCTGCCACTGCTGTTGGTGTTCAGTTTCCTGATTTACAACGATGATGCGTTTGCAGGTTCTATTTGCTTGTGGTGGTGTGGGCAGAGCCTGATGGACGTTGCGCCATATATTGCCGATGCGCGTGCCTTGCAGCTGCCCCTGCTGGGAGTTGGGCTGGCAGCGGACTCGCCTGGCTTGCATGACTGGGCCAACTTGTTGCGACCACGAGGCTGGTTGCAATATGACACTAGCATTGAATACTGGGTTGATCTGATAGGGTCCGGTATCTTGTTATTAGCCTTGGCTTGGGGGCATATATGCTCTATCTTTACTATCAGGCGCTCACAGAGTAATAACGGCAGCTATTCCAGCACTGAATGTGAACTGTCTCACAGCGCGCTTCGTGTTTAATTCCTAGAATCACCATTGATACTGGCAATAAATCTGTGTCAGCGCAGGTGCACTGCGCCGGTTTGTAGATACAGGGTTTGCGCAGACAGCCCAAGAAAAAGGTAGTTATGAGTCAGTTGCACTGCAAACTTCCAGACGTCACCGTGACCAAGCCGAACGGTTTGTCGCAGAGCCTGTTTTTTCATGTTTATAGTGGTCCGAATGCGATTGCCTATGCACATTTAAGTTCAGGTGCCGCCAATCGACAACGCCGACCCATTTCCCGAGCTGCACCGCCTTTACAAACTCCCGGTATCAGTTATTGCCTGAAGAAAATTGAAGTCAGCCAGAATTACCCCAACCTTGGCATCGGCACCGCATTGTTGCAGGAAGTCATCAGTTTTTGTCAGGATGAAAGAATCTCGGCGCTTTAAGGTGGGGCGAAGGGCGAGGTTGAAATTCTGCGCCGCTGGTATCGTGACAAGGGTTTCGAGCTAGATGCGGTAGATAATATTCAGCTCACACTGTAAATCACGCTGCATCCAGAAATCCTGCTTACCAGGTTCTCCGCTGCTCCAGGTAATTGTCCAAGTCACTGTTCCAGCTACTGTTCCAACTACCGTCCCATCAATTCCAGCAACATTGGCTCAAGCTGCGGCCAGACGTTCTCCAGAATTAGCCACTGCGCCTCTGCCTGGGGATGAATACCATCGCTCTGCATCAATTCCGGCTGTTGGGGAATGCCATCGATCAGGAATGGTACCAGTGGCAGTTCATGGGCAGCAGCCAGTGCGGCATATTGTGAAAAGAAGGGTTCCGTATAACGGGGCCCGTAATTCGGTGGTATCTGGATGCCCGCCAGCAATACTTCGATTCCCTGCGCCTGGGCCAGGTCTATCATCGTCGCCAGATTTTGCTGGATTAATGCGATAGGCAGGCCACGTAATCCGTCATTTCCTCCCAGCTCCAGAACAATCAGGTCCGGTTGGTAGCTCTCCAGCATTGCCGGTAAGCGTGCCAGCCCGCCGGTGGTGGTTTCCCCGCTGACACTGCCATTCACGACCTGGACCGGCCATTGTGCAGATTCCAGACGCGCTGCCAGCAGCGCAACCCAGCCTGCGTCTTCATCAATGCCATAGGCGGCGCTAAGGCTGTCACCATAAACCAGCAATTTGTATTTGGCGTCGGCAGCAACTGTCAGGGTTGGCAGCAACAAGGCAATTTCAACCAGCAATCGAATCAGAGGGTGTTTCATCGCATTAGTCATAACAGTTATTGCAGAATGTGTTAAACCGTTTTGGGATAGGCATCGTACCATACCCCGTACGCGCATTTTTTTGAATAACAGGCACACCGCATGATAAAAACGGAGAATTTGTTAAAACGGGTCAATACCAGTGAGGGTGTCCTCACAATTTTGAACCAGGTTAGCCTGCAAATTAAACCTGGCGAAGCAGTGGCCATTGTCGGTGCGTCCGGTTCTGGCAAATCCACGCTACTGGGTCTGATGGCTGGACTGGATAGTGCTACCTCTGGCGATGTGTTCCTGAGTGGTCACAGTCTTGCTGCCATGGACGAGGAGCAGCGTGCGATCCTGCGCGGGCAGCTAGTAGGCTTTGTGTTTCAGTCCTTTCAGTTATTGCCGAGTCTGACCGCCCTGGAAAATGTCATGCTGCCCATTGAACTGAAGGGCGATCCGCAGGCCCATGCCAAAGCACGGCAACTGCTGGAGCGCGTGGGTCTGGACCAGCGCTGGCACCACTATCCCAATCAATTGTCTGGTGGCGAACAGCAACGCGTGGCGATTGCACGTGCGTTTGCTACTGAGGCAAAAATATTGTTTGCAGACGAGCCCACTGGCAATCTGGACACAGCTACTGGCGCCAAGGTTATTGATTTGTTATTTGCACTGAATCACGAATTTGCCACGACCCTGGTGCTGGTAACGCACGACGAGCGGCTCGCCGAGAAATGCAATCGCATCATCAAACTCGTTGCTGGTGAGATTGTCAGTGATGAGCGCAATGAGGACGTGGCAAGTGTCTGATGCACGCGAGTCCGCAACTTTAAATTCTCCAGCACCTGGTTCTGCAAAACCAGGTTCTATAAAACCAGTGATGCCGCTGACTGACCATAAACCCCTGTCGAATCTGTTTCGATTGGCCATGCGTCTGTTGTGGCGCGACTGGCAAAGTGGCGAGTTGCGCCTGTTATTTTTCGCGCTGGTAATGGCTGTGACTTCAGTCACCGGCATCGCCTTGTTTACTGATCGTCTGGAAAAAGCGCTGCTGCTGGAATCGGCCAATATGCTGGCTGCCGACCGGGTCTTGGGCAGTGGCCGGCAGCCACCCGAGGCCATCCTGCTGGAAGCTCAGGCCCGTGGCTTGCGCACGGCGACCACACTCTCTTTCGTCTCAATGGCATTTTCCGCAAGCGGCAATATGCTGGTGGCCGCCAAAGCGGTCAGCAATGAATACCCGCTACGCGGCGAAATCATTGTCACCAAGCAGGCTTTCACTCGCGGCGTACCAGTTTTGAATGGGCCTCCGCCCGGTGAAGTCTGGCTGGAATCCCGCGCGTTGCCTGCCTTGGGAATCGAGGTAGGGGACTCAGTATTCGTTGGTGAAGCAGAGCTGCGGGTTGGCAATATCATCATCGCCGAACCGGATCGACAACAGGGTGGCATGGCGGATAACGCCGGACCGCGCCTGATGCTCAATATGGCCGATGTCGATGCCACCAATGTCGTGCAACTGGGCAGTCGCGTGTCCTACCGCTATCTGTTTGCCAGTGATGCAGCTGCCCCGCTGGACGAGTTCGAACAATGGGTGGGCGCTAACTATGAGGATCAGTACCGGCTGCGGAATGTGCGCGACGAAAGCGCTGAGATCAGCGACGCCTTGAACAAGGCTGAAAGCTTCCTCCTGCTGGGTTCCCTGTTTGCTGTCTTGCTCGCTGGTGTGGCAATTGCCCTGACGGCCAAACGCTACAGCGAACGACATTTTGACTATGTTGCAATATTGAAAACGCTGGGCTGTACTTCCTCACAGATTTCCTTTATTTACCTGTCTGTCCAGGTTGTACTTGGTACTATCGCTATCATCGTCGGCAGTATCCTGGGTTGGATCGTGCACCAGGGCATCCTGCAACTACTCAGTTCGATTCTCCTGGTCGAATTACCACCTGCCGGATACCAGCCGTTCGTCATCGGCTCCCTCACAGCCATTATTTGTTTGCTCGCATTTGCACTGCCACCCTTGCTGGCGCTACGCGAGACGCCACCTCTGCGCGTGTTGCGTAAAGACATCGGTCAGCAGAAATTCAGCGCCAATCTGCCCTATGCATTCGGCATATTTGGCGCGATTTTGCTGGTGTTCTGGTATAGCCAGGATTTCGTATTAACGACGGTTCTGGTGGTAGCGGTAGCCGGTATCGCTGTATTGCTCTCAGTCGTATCCTGGCTGCTGCTTCATTCCAGCGGCTCGGTAGGCATGAAAGCTGGCAGCGCCTGGAAACTTGCGATGACGGCTGCGCGCAGAAGGCGCAAGCAAAACATACTGCAGGTGATGGTGTTTTCGGTGACGATAATGTCGTTACTGATTCTGACACTGCTGCGCACCGATCTGATTGATGACTGGCAGGCACAGTTGCCAGAAAACACGCCCAATCATTTCATGATGAATATCAGCCAATCACAAATTGCCGGGATCGAAAATTTCTTTGCAGAGAAGGGCATTGTCGGCAATACGTTCTTCCCGTTGATCAGCGCACGCGTCACTACAGTTAACGGCAGTCAGCCTGATCCGCAGGAAGCGCTCGGGTCGGATGCCGAAGGCGGTAGTCTGACCGAGGGCGGCAGCAGCCTGGATGAAGAGGCCGATCCAGCGAACGCAACACCTGATGCTGATGGTGAGGCAATTGCTGCTACTGACGCCCGTACTGAAGTGGCTGACGCGACACAGGAAAATGCCGCAGGTGAGGGCAATGCAGTAGGCGGGAGGCTCAGCCGACGGCAGGTAACCTGGGCGGAAAACGTACCCGCGGACAATCTCATCACTGCTGGTACATGGTGGGGCCAGGATTCCCAACCTGGATACGTGTCCATCGAACAGGAATACGCCGACTGGCTGGATCTGGAGATTGGCGATCAACTTGAGTTCGAAGTAAACCAGCAAACAATCAGTGCAGAGGTAAGCAGTTTTCGCAGTGTGCGCTGGGATAACATGCAGCCGAATTTTTTCATCATCTTCTCACCGGGAACCATTGATCATCTTGGCGCGACCTTTCTGTCCACGGTATTGATGGAGCGAGAGCAGAAAATTTTTCTGAATGATCTCGTACGGCAGTTTCCGACAATTGTTGTTTTCGAAATAGATGCTTTGATTGAGCAAATCCAGACCATCATCGCGCAGGTGACTTCGGCTATTGAACTGATCTCGGTGTTGGTGCTGGTGTGCGGCGGGCTCGTGTTGCTGTCCTGCGTCAACGCCACCCTGGACGAGCGGTTTCATGAGAACGCTATCTTGCGCACACTCGGTGCTGGCAAGAAGTTGATACTCACCAGCCTTTTCATCGAGTTTGCCAGCATCGGTGCGATTGCCGGTGTGATAGCGACGCTTGGTGCCGAGGGTAGTCTGTATTATTTGCAGGAGCAGGTGTTCGAGCAGGATTTCAACTTCCATTATTGGGTATGGTTGGCTGGTCCAATGCTGGGCATGTTAATCATCGCCGGTCTTGGCGTATATTCCACGCGGCAGGTGGTCAGTATCAGTCCACTGAATGTGCTGCGCAGGGTAGTGTAGGATCGTCAGGCTGGTGGCAGCGCACTGCAAGCTAAAGTTGTGTCACACTCTCACCGGGTTATAATCAGCGCCATCGCAAATATATTGGTATTGCCCATGTTCCCTGCAAAATTCCGCGCCTCGATGCAATGGCTCAGCTTTGTGGTTGTGTGTTGTGCACAGTTAACAACGCCAGTGTCTGCCCAGATGCTGGCATCAGTTATCGAGGAGACCTGCGTGTATGGTGATTGCAACGCTGGCTTCGGCACTCTGGAACTGCGCACCGAGTTCGGCAAAGGCAAATATGAAGGCGAGTTTGTAGCTGGAGAATTCCACGGGTTTGGTCGACTGGAGATTCCTGTATCCAATGTTGCACGCGCCTCGTTTCTCGGCAACTGGGTGCAAGGCAAGCGGCAGGGACGTGGCACCTACTGGAACGGGGCTGGAAATCTTTACATGGGGCAATGGCAGAATGACATGCGGCATGGCATAGGTACGTATGTCATAAATTTGCCAAGGTGGACCGATAATTTGTATACAGAATATTGGCTGCAACAAAACACCGAGAATTACACCGGAGATTTTGTTGATGACCATTATCAAGGCAATGGAACTTATCGATGGCAGAATGGCACCAAATTTACCGGCGGATTTTTCGCGAACAGCAAACACGGTCCAGGAACTTTCTACTATGAAACCGGCACCGCGCGACAACAATTGTGGGAACACGGTGACTGGATAAGATAACTCCTATGAAACTGGAATCTCTCCGCCGCGAGTATCTGAAGGGCGGCCTTCATCGCAAAGACCTGACGCCTGATCCGTTCGATCAATTCGATCTCTGGATGCAGCAGGCCATCGATCTGGACATCACCGACGCGAATGCGATGACGGTGGCTACTGTCGGCGCCGACAACCAGCCCAGTCAGCGCATTGTGTTGCTGAAGCATGTCGATAAAGCAGGCTTCGTGTTCTACACCAATTACGGTAGTCGCAAGGCGCAGGACCTCGCTGCCAATCCGCGCATCAGTCTGCACTTTCCCTGGCACAGTATTGAACGTCAGGTAAAGGTAGGTGGCACTGCGAGCAAAATTTCCGCGGCCGAATCCCTGAAGTATTTCCTGTCACGCCCCCAAGACAGTCAAATCGCCGCACTGGCCTCGCGCCAGAGTAGCGTACTCACTTCGCGCACAGTGTTATTGAATCAGTTCGAGGCGATGAAGCAAAATTTTCAGGCAGGTGACATGCCGCTGCCGGATTTCTGGGGTGGCTTTCGAGTAGTGCCGACCGAGATAGAATTCTGGCAGGGTGGCGCCAACCGTCTGCATGATCGATTCAGGTACAAGCGTCTGGCTGACAACAACTGGCAGATCGATCGACTCGCTCCCTAAGCAGTTTCTAAGCCGCGCGCCAGTCAGGTAATTTTTTCTTCTCCAGGATTTTCTTGAGACGTGCGTACTGCGGCAGGCCGTTACGATAAGGTGGATAGTCCTCACCCTGAATCAACGGAGTAAAGTACTTTTTAGCAGCCTCGGTGATGTGGAAGCCATCACCAGTTATGTAATTCCGCGGCATCTTCTTCTCTTTATTCGCCACTGCCGAAAGGTTTGCCTGGCCTATGCTCCAGCTGTATTTCTTACCCTTGCCGCGCACGATTGTGGGCATGACAGCGTTCTTGCCCGCGAGCGCCAACTCCACTGCCGCCTTGCCCACCGCATATGCCTGTTCGACATCTGTGGCTGACGCGATGTGGCGTGCCGCGCGTTGCAGATAATCGGCGACGGACCAGTGATATTTGTAACCAAGTTCTGATTTGATCATGTTCGCGACGAATGGAGCGACTCCTCCCAGCTGCACGTGCCCGAATGCATCCTTGCCGCCAGCATCAGCGAGGAAACTACCATCAGCATTCTGCACACCTTCTGATACAACAATTGCACAAAAGCCAAAACTGGTGACGCAGGCCTTAACCTTGCTCAGAAATTTGCTCTTGTTGAACGCGATCTCTGGAAACAAAATGATATGTGGTGCATCGCCTAGCTGTTCACAGGCGAGACCGGCCGCTCCAGCGATCCAACCGGCGTGTCGCCCCATCACTTCCATCACAAATACTTTCGTGGAGCTGTCGCACATGGAAGCCACATCGAGCCCGGCTTCACGAATCGACACAGCAGTGTATTTGGCGACAGAGCCGAATCCGGGACTGTTGTCGGTGATGGGTAAATCATTATCGACAGTCTTGGGTATGCCGATGCAGGTTATTGGGCAACCCTTATCCAGACTCAATTGTGCAATCTTGTTGGCAGTATCCTGGGAGTCTCCACCACCGTTGTAGAGGAAATAGCGAATGTCGTGAGCCTGGAATACTTCCATCAGGCGTTCATACTCGCGTTGATTTTCCCCGTAGGATTTCAGTTTGTAGCGACAAGAACCAAATGCGCCAGCGGGAGTATGGCGTAGCGCGGCAATGGTCTTGTCCGATTCCTTGCTGGTATCAATCAGCTCTTCCCGCAATGCCCCGACGATGCCATTCTGTCCTGCATAGACTTTGCCGATTTTGTCACGATGTTGTCTGGCGGTTTCGATTACGCCACAGGCGCTGGCATTGATGACTGCGGTGACACCACCGGACTGGGCATAGAACAGGTTTGGCTTCGGCATAGTTTTTCTGGAGGACAGACTAGAGTGAATTTGCGAATCGGCATGTTACTCGTTGGCGTCAGGCATCGCAATTGCTTGCCCAGCATTGCATGGAGATGTAACAATCGAACCCCCTTGTTTTCTCTTTATTGTATATAAAATTATAGCTAGACAATTATCTGTGAGACTCTGCGAATGCGCTTAATTATCGGGATGTCAGGTGCCAGCGGGGTGATCTACGGGATTCGCTTGCTGGAAGTGTTAAAGGATGTGGCAGAGGTGGAGACGCATCTGGTGATGTCGGATACGGCGAAGCTCAATATTGCCCTGGAGACAGACCGCTCGGCGAAGGCGGTGATGGCGTTGGCTGACCATGTGCATTCCAACAAGGACATTGGCGCCAGCATCGCTAGTGGATCGTTTCGCACGGCGGGGATGATCATTGCGCCCTGTGCCATGAAGACTCTTTCCGCGATTACGAATTCCTATGCAGATTCCTTGCTCGTACGCGCCGCCGATGTGGTGCTGAAGGAACGGCGTCGGCTGGTGCTGGTACCGCGCGAAACACCATTGCATACCGGACACTGTGAGCTGATGTATAGAGCCAGTCAGATCGGCGCTATTATTGCGCCACCAATGCCGGCGCTTTATATCAAACCAACCTGTATCGATGACCTGATTGATCATCACGTCGGGCGCTTGCTGGATTTGTTTGATCTGGATCCGGGGCTGGTACGGCGCTGGCAAGGGACTCGTGCCGCTGCCAGTCACGAAGAGTAAAACGGCGGGAACTTGCGGGCAACACACTACTCGAATCACCATACAAGCAATGCAATAATAAATCTGGATGTGGAGGAGCATGTCATGACTATTGCAAGCAACCTGCGCTGGGCTATTTTTACCCTCATTGGCACCTTGTTCAGCGCGACCAATCTATTCGCACAGACTGTCATCAATCCCACCAATGAACATCCCAATCCATATCGCACCATCAACGGGTTTTTTAAATTGCCCGATGGTCGGGAGTGGGGTGCCAGCAGCACCGTCGATATCGATCCTGATGGTGAGTCGATCTGGATTGCCGAACGTTGCGGCGCCAATTCCTGTGCGGGTTCGAATGCAGATCCAGTGATGAAATACGACAAGAATGGCAATCTGCTTACATCCTTTGGTGGTGGCATGATGATCTGGCCGCACGGTATTCATGTGGACCGTGAAGGCAATGTATGGATTGCAGATGGACGTGCAGCGACCGAGGCTGAGTTGCAACAGAATCCGGCGGCCGCAGGCAAAGGCCATGTTGTGTATAAATTCAGCCCGGCAGGTGAGGTATTGATGACTCTGGGTCAACCTGGTGTTGCCGGTAATGGCTCCGGAGGTGCTTTGTTGCATGAGCCGAATGATGTGGTCGTTGGGCCGGACGGTGCAATTTATGTGGCAGAAGGCCACAGTGGACAGGGTGCCGATGCCGATTTAACCACCGTAGCGCGCATCGTGAAATATGATAGCGCCGGCCGTTTCCTCGAATCCTGAGGCAAGATCGGTACCGCACCCGGAGAATTCCGCACGCCCCATGCGCTCGCATTCGATTCCCAGGGGCGCTTGTTTGTGGCCGATCGCGGCAACGTGCGCATCCAGATTTTTCAGCAGGATGGCATCTTCGTCACTGAATGGAAGCATTTCGGTCGACTGAGCGGAATTTTTATCGACGCGAACGACGTGTTGTACGCTGCCGATTCTGAATCGAGTGCGACTTCCAATCCGGGTTGGCAGCGTGGCATTCGCATTGGCAGCGCCGTTACCTGCCATATCTTCAGTTTCATTCCGGATCCAGCAGTAAATCCCGGTGGCACGAGTGCTGCCGAAGGAGTGGCTGCTGACATGCATGGCAATGTGTATGGTGCTGAAGTTGGACCGCGCCAAATTGTTAAATACGTACGCAACGATTAGGTGCGACAATGAGCCACAGCTATTATTAAAAATAAGGAATCGCAACCAATTGACGGCGATGAATGGTTGCAGTTGTCATCGCCGGATTTCTGGGTTGCAAGAGGATGTTTAACATGCGTAATCTGATCGCGATTATGTCAACCAGTCTCGTATCCATGTCATTGGTCCAGGCTCAGGTGAGCCAACCGGACTGGGCGGCTGTGGAAACTGAAACCATGCAGCATTTCCGCGCGCTGCTGCAGATCGATACCAGCGATCCGCCCGGACGCGAATTACCGGCAGCCGAATACTTGCGGGATGTGTTGGCTGCGGCCGGCATTAGCGTGGAGCTGCTGGCGATCAATCCGGATCGTCCAAATGTGGTGGCGCGGTTGCAAGGCAACGGCAGCAAGGAGCCACTGCTGCTCATGGCGCATACGGATGTCGTGAATGTAGACCTCGACAAATGGACCTTTCCACCATTCAGCGCCACCATTGATGATGGTTATGTGTATGGTCGCGGCGCAGTTGATGACAAGGACAATCTTGCCGCAGCATTAATGGTGATGCTGGAATTGAAACGGCAGAATGTCAGCCTCGATCGTGACGTCATATTTCTTGCTGAATCTGGTGAAGAGGGTGCTACCGAGAATGGCATCGAATTCATGGTGCGTGAACATTTTGACAAGATTGAAGCGGAGTTTTGCCTGGCCGAGGGTGGGTCAGTCGCGCGGGCCAATCGCGAAGTGCAGTACGCCGCCATCCAGACCGTGGAGAAAATTCCATATCGTCTGGATCTGGTTGCAACCGGCGTCGCCGGCCACGGGTCGGTGCCATTGCAGACTAATGCAGTGACGCGGCTGGCCAAGGCAGTGGCGGCGATTGCCGACTGGCGCTCGCCGATTCGCCTGAATGAAACGACGGCAGCGTACTTCGAGCGCCTCGCTTCCATCTCACCAAGTGATGCAGCCCAACGTTATCTCAATGTGCTGGATCCGGGTTTGGCCGGTGAAGTAGATGAATATTTTCTGGCGAACGAGCCGCGCCATGCTTCCATGCTGCGTTCATCGCTCTCGCCGAATCTGTTTGAAGCAGGCTACCGGATTAATGTAATTCCTTCCGAAGCCCGCGCCAGCGTGGATTTTCGGGCGCTGCCTGATGAAAACATTGTTGAATTTGTCGAGGCTGTACGGGGTGTAGTCAATGATCCGGCAGTCGAGGTGAGCCTCGGCGTGAGGAATACCAGACCCAGTGGTGAGACCAGCATCAATACCGCCGCGTTTGCGACGATTGAGAATGCGATTAACAGTCACTATGGGGTGTTAACGTTGCCGACCATGAGTACCGGAGCTACGGATATGGCCTATCTGCGGGAAAAGGGCGTGCAGTGTTATGGCATTGGCCCGGCAATCGATACTGAAGATGCTGCGCTTGGCTATGGCGCCCACAGTGATCAGGAGCGCATCCTGATCAGCGAATTACACCGATTCGTGCGCTTTAACTGGGATGTGGTAGTTGAGTTGGCAGCCTCCAGATAGCCAGGAATGTCCGCTCAGGGTTAAATGCGGGCAAGGTATTGCCCGCAAATGACGGCAGCACGTCTGCAAGAAAAAGGGCTGAATCAGGGTAGAAAATGTGCGCTGCTTGGCGATATAAAGATTTGAAGGGTTGACTGAATGCTCCGTCAATGACGGTGTTGCCGCCATGGTTTTAGGGCCATGGTTTCAGGGTCATAGTCTTGCGACCCGCTATTAAAATTCGATAAACCAAGACGACTATAACAAGAACACTTTCACGCGAGAGACCGATATGCTTAATACAGGAACAGGCTTCGCCAGATATTCAAAAAACCTGAGTTGGTTCGTGGCAATAATCTGGTTAGTGTTATCAGTGCTGACTTTCACCGGCGGTGGTGAGAATTCCGTATTGAACGGATTCCTCTGGATGGCCGGCGCAGTGGCTTTCGCTATCTCAGCCATGTTTATTGGTAAAAGCGCTGCCACGACAGCCACCGCCAATGACGATCCCACTGGCGGTTAGTCAAGTGGCGAGCGCGCTGCGATTGTTGCGCGCATGAGTCGGCTCATGCGGTGAATTGCAGTGCGTTCGCTATGGTTTTTAGCTTGATTGCGATTAAATCGTTCTGTTCTAGCCGGATTGCAACGAAATACCTTTCAATGTTTCTGTCACACGCCCCCGCACTTCCCGCTGTGCCCTGTTGTACCGGATTCTCCATGGCAACCAGTTCCAGCAGTTCTTGCTGAAATTTCTCGGCCGCCAATTCGTCTGATTTGATGCGAGCACGCAGCGTGTCGAATTGTGCCCTGAAAGTGCCGGGATAGTCTCCCCCGTGCAGTTTCATCCACTGCCTAACATTTCTCAATGGCTGCACAAGCTCCCGTTTCCAGTTCGCTGAAATTGCCAATGCTTGCGTCATGGTCTCGGGTGATATTTCGCCCAGTTTGGTCCCGTGCCAGTAGCAAAACAGGATCATATTGACGTCAACACCATATAAGTTTTGCAAATCAAGACAAGCATCAGTTACTTGCTCGTGAGCATATAAGGCAACGGAAAAATACCAGAAATTCTGCGGTCGGTTTGTCATATTTTCAGCCCTTGCAATGCACCACTCCAATGCTACCGAAGTTTTATGCTATAAACAGCATAACCGATCCAGCTGTGCTTATTTCCAGGGAGTAGCGATGCACGTTCACATATTGGGTATTTGTGGCACCTTTATGGGTAGTCTCGCAGTGCTGGCCAAGCAATTGGGGTATCGCGTCAGCGGCAGCGATGCCAATGTCTACCCACCCATGAGTACGCAGTTGGAAGCGCAGGGCATTACGCTCATGGAAGGATATCGGGCGGAACACCTGCAGCCACAACCCGACCTCGTGATCATCGGCAATGCCATGTCACGGGGCAATCCCGCAGTAGAGCATGTCCTCAATGAAGGTTTGAATTACATATCCGGGCCGCAGTGGCTGGCGCAATTCGTGTTGCATGACCGCTGGGTGCTCGCCGTTGCAGGCACCCATGGCAAGACCACCACCAGTGCAATGCTGGCCTGGATTCTGCAATACAGCGGTATGCAACCTGGTTATCTGATTGGTGGCGTGTGTAATAATTTTTCCAGCTCGGCGGCATTAGGTGAGTCGGCTTTCTTTGTAGTGGAGGCCGATGAATATGACAGCGCATTTTTCGACAAGCGCTCCAAGTTTGTGCATTACACACCGCGTACAGCCATTCTCAACAATCTCGAGTTCGATCACGCCGATATCTTCGAAAACCTGGGTGCAATTGAAAGGCAGTTCAATCATTTGGTGCGGACAATTCCCAGCAATGGCCTGATTATCTATCCCTTTGCCGATGAAAATTTAACCAGGGTATTACGCCAGGGATGCTGGACCAAATGCCAGCAATTCGGTGTTGCGGTGGATGAGAAAAGTTGCAAAAAGTTGGCTGCAAATGGCGGTGTGTTCTGGAATGCCATTCTGTTGAACGCCCAAGGCAGCGAATTCGAATTGATCAAATACGGCCAAGGATCCACGGGCGAAGTGATGAGTCGTACGCAGGTGAAGTGGGAGTTAACTGGTGAGCATAATGTGCGCAATGGCATGGCTGCCATAGCTGCGGCCCATCATGTTGGCATTGATGTCAAAGCGGCACAAAAGGCGCTGCAGGAGTTCAAGGGCGTGAAACGGCGTATGGAGCTGCGCGGTGAGGTAGAAGGCGTTCGTGTTTATGATGACTTTGCCCATCATCCCACGGCGATCGAACTTACCCTGAAAGGGATGGCAGCAAAGCTGCGAGCCGATGCCAAACCGAATCGCATAGTGGCGGTGATAGAGCCGCGTTCCAACACCATGAATCTGGGCATTCATCAGCAGCAACTCGTGACGGCTTGCGAAGCGGCCTCGATGGTCGTGTGGTTGAAACCGGAGAAGTCAGGCCTCGATTTCAACAAGCTGATTGCTGACAGCAAAGTGCCAAGTTATGCCTTTCCATCAGTCGAAGAAATCATCATGTTTCTGGAAGAAAATGTCCGCTCTGGCGACCACGTCATTATCATGAGTAACGGCGGCTTTGGTGGCATTCATGAGAAATTGTTGAAGGCCTTGAAGTTTGGATCATAATCGAAGCTTGGATCATAATTGCAGCTTGGATCATAGGTGATGTTGGAAGCAGTCGCCGAGATACCCCTATGAACGAATTACGAGAGATACCCCTGTTTCCATTGCGTGTCGTACTTTTTCCCGGGGGCAGGGTCGACCTGCAGATATTCGAACAACGCTATATCGATCTGGTAACGACAAGCCTGAAAAATACCACTGGACTCGGCATTTGCCTGATCAAGCAGGGTGACGAGGTAGTCCGACCCGGAGCCCAGCAAACGATTCACCGCACTGGTACTTACGCGGAGATTATTGACTGGGATCAGTTGGATAACGGCTTGTTGGGCATTACTGTGGCAGGGCACACGAAATTCAGAATAGAGAAGTGCTGGGAAGGAACGGGCAACTTGTTGCGCGCGAGCGTAAGCTTCAGCGAGACAGACAAGGTGGGGAAGGATGCAATTCCCATGCATCAGCAATATACCGAGCTTGTAGACTTGCTGCACAATCTCGGCAGGCATCCGCTGGTTGCACAACAGCAGTTGCAAATCGACTACGATAACTTGTGGGACATAGGCTGGCGACTTAGTGAGCTTATCCCGATTTCTTCGGAGCAGCGGCAGCAATTACTTGAGCTGGATGATCCCTGGGAGCGCATCGAAAATATTGAACAGCTGGTCTCGAATCTGGCGAACGGTGACTGAGCATGGGGCCATCCGGAGTAATAGCTTGAAATACCCGGCGGATCAAGCCGGCACAGGCGAGCTCTGGCATCGAGCGCAGCGCAGATTGAGTGCATCACATGTTGAGTAGAATGATAAGCGTATCAGGTTGGACCGCAGAGCAATGGATGGCTGCTATCATTCTCGTATTCATTGTAATCGCCGCGTTTGTCTTGATGTATCGCATGCTGACTATTTTCCGAATATCACGTAAACAAACTTACAGACCCAATTTAAGGCCTCTTCGGGGCCGCCGGTTTAACCGCAATGAAGACTAGAATATTCCTGCTGATTGCTGTCTGCTGCCTGACCCTGATTTCCAGCCAGGCGATTATTATTCGTCACGATGTCGGACCTGATCGATATGAGATTCGCAGCAGTGAATATCCGGCGTTTTTCTTTCTTGAACGGCAGGGAAATCGCAAAGTCTGTGCTGCCACTATTATTCACCAACGTTGGGCGATTACTGCGGCGCATTGTGCCGAAGAAACATTGTTAGGCGATACCTTGGAACATGGGCGCCGTTTCGCAGTCGAAGTTGGCGGCCAGCTACGAGAGATCGATCTGATGATAGTGCACCCAGATTACGATCAGCAGTCGACTACTGATGTCGATTTGGTCTTGTTGCGATTTCGCGAAGCGGCGGACTTGCCGCTACCGGTACCTCTGCAGCTTTTAACCGACGAACTCGATGCCGTCGTGAGTATTCTTGGCTGGGGTTTTTTTGGTCTCGGCACCACCGGACGTCAGTATGATGACGGCGTCCTGCGACTGGCACAGAATCGGATAACCGAGGCAGGTTCACGCTTGCGCATCGCGTTTGATGATCCGCGTGAGCGACTCGCTGACGCGCTCGAGTTGGAGGGTATGCCGGGCCTCGGTGACAGCGGTGGCCCGGCATTGATAGCGACAACCAACGGCTATCGCCTTGCGGGCGTCGCCGTGGGCGAGGTGGAAGGAGCAGATTTCTCGGAAGAAGCCCAGGGCATTTACGGTTCGATAGCGGTGTACGAACGCATTTCCCGACACATCCAGTGGATTGAAACCGTTATTGGCAGCAAGGTGCCATTCGATAGCTAGTTAATTCCTGCGGCAACTGAGAGACTTCCATGATCAAGAAAATTCTGCTGACGTTTGTTGTGCTGCTAATAGCGATTGCAGCGGGGGCGTTCTTGTACCTCGACTCCATTGTGACCCGTGGCATCGAGGTGATGGGGAGTCGCGTGCTCGGCACTAACGTCACTGTCGATTCTGTTGCGCTGTCACCGCTTGGTGGTCAGGGCAGCATCGCAGATTTGCGTATTGAAAATCCGGCAGGATTTAATGCCGACCATGTATTCGAACTCGGTTATATTTCCTTGAGTCTGGATGTGAGTTCTATTTTTGATGATGTAATCACCATTGAGTCGATCACGATCGCGCAACCGGTGATTACCTATGAAACGCGAATCACTACAGATAATATCCGTGCCTTGCTGGCCAACTTGCCAGCAAGTGGAGATGGTAATTCCAGCACGTCGACCGATACTGGAACCAGCAAGCAGGTAGTCATTCGCGAATTGATAATACTTAATCCGCAGTTAACGCTGTCAGCAGGCCTGGTGTCTGCGCCCATCCAGTTACCCGATCTGGTCTTGCGTGACATTGGCACTGACCTTGGCGCGGTCAGCATCGCTGAGGCGGCGCGCGTCATACTGTCTGCCTTGCAAGCATCGATACTGCAAGCTGATTTGCCGAATCTGGACTTGTTGCGGGATTCAATTGAAAACTCCGTGCAGGAAACAACTGATCAGGCGGGGCGCGCAATTGACGACGCCGTGGACAATCTTGGCAATCGCCTGCGTGGGCTGCGCAATTAAACGGGCGTTGCTGCGGTTTTCCCCGCGATACCGCAGTGGTTCTGGTCATTTGGTAGTAGCTGAGCGCTGCGGCCGGTGAATCGATAGACAACGATTCCGATCCACTCGCGTACGGCGGTACCTAAAACTTGCAGATTAGCGGCGAAATGGAATTGCAGCCGCAGTAAATCTCCTTTTCTGGAATAGTGATCGACAGGATAGGGATATACCGGCCACTCCTGCTGACAGAAAATGCCGACGGAGCGGGGCATGTGAAATGCCGATGTAATAAGGATCCAGTTCGAACCCGGCAATGGTGCTAACAATCGTTTGCTGTTCACGGCATTTTCCATGGTATTGCGCGAGTCACTCTCATATACGATGGCGCGATTGTTCATTCCCAATTGTTCCAACAGTAATTGCGTGGTATCGGCTTCCCTGAATTCCTGTTGTGTAACCGATCCGCTGCCGCCAGTAAAAACCAGCTGCGCCTCTGGATACAATCTGGCCAAATACAAAAAACTGGTAAGTCGATCCGCTGCGCCACCGATTTCGGCCTGATTCCAGACATTGGAGAGCACAGGATCAAGCATGCCGCCCAGCACGATGATGCCGTTAACCTCCGCCGGTAATGCGGCATTCACGGCGAAGCGATTTTCCAGGGGCGCAATCAACCATTCACCGACCGGCAGGCTGCCAATCAACAGCAGTAGCAACGCACAAGCCGCGAGCAGGCGGCGTGACCATCGGTGCCAGCCAAAAATCAGCGCGAACCAGGCACCCACCCCCAGAATAACAATCAGGCTATCGGGCGATATGACAGCCCAGACAATCTTTGATGCGAGGAAAAACACAGTGTCCATAGCGCTAATAAAGCTACTTTCCAACTATAAGATGTTGAATGCTAACCTAATTACTTTGCGGGCACACTGGCAATGTAAGGAGACGCATCAGACTGCTTAGAAAGTGCGGATGATTTTGTTACTATCCGCCATCCATGGCAAATTCGTTGCAGGATCAAACAACACAGGAGCAGAGCGCATGACAATTAAAGTAGGGGATACAGTTCCAGCCGGCAAATTCAAAATAATGACGGCAGAAGGCCCCAAGGAAATTAGCTCAGATGAGGTGTTTAAAGGCAAGAAGGTGGCTTTCTTTGCAGTGCCAGGAGCATTCACTCCAGGTTGTTCGATAACGCACCTGCCAGGTTTTGTGGTGCAGGCTGACAAGATCAAAGCCAAGGGCGTCGATACCATTGCCTGCATGTCGGTGAACGATGCGTTCGTGATGGGCGCCTGGGGCAAGGCGCAGAACGCGGAAGAGCTGCTGATGCTGGCCGATGGCAATGGTGATTACACCGCGGCACTTGGCCTCGAACTGGACGCCACTGGTTTCGGCATGGGCAAGCGTGCAAAACGCTTTGGCATGATCGTAGATAAAGGCAAGGTGACATATCTTGGTATTGAGGCGCCCGGAGAGATCAAAGTCAGTTCTGCGGACGCCATTCTCGCCCAGCTCTGATTCAACCCGCAGGGAACAAGAATAATAACAAGGGATGCTACATGACAAACGTAGCCAAATCGAAACTGCCTATTGAAACGCCATTGCGCTGTCGGGTCGGTCTCTGGCTTGGGCCATTGGTGTTTGTTTATATGCTGTTGTTCGTGGAGCTTGATCCTGCGAATCCCCTTGTTACCCGAATGGCTGCAGTTATTCTGTTGATGGCAATCTGGTGGATCAGCGAGGCAATACCGCTCGCTGCCACTGCCTTGCTCCCAATAGTATTGTTTCCACTGCTAGGCATCATGCGTGGTCGTGAAGTTTCTGCCGCCAATCGAATTAATTTCGAGGATGTGACCTTGCGCGGTGGCTTGCAGCCATCTGATCTGGACATTATTTTCCCCAATGTTGCGTCCCAGTATATGGACTCGATCATCCTCTTGTTTCTGGGAGGATTTTTGATTGCTGTTGCTGTGGAAAAATGGAATTTACACAAACGCATCGCACTGTATATTGTGCGAGTGATTGGCAGTCAGCCACATCGGCTGGTGCTGGGTTTCATGCTGGCAACCGGTTTTCTCTCCATGTGGTTGTCCAATACTGCTACGGCGATGATGATGATGCCCATGGGCATGTCATTGATTCTGCTCTATGAGAATCTCAACAGGGGAATCGTAGCAGCAGGCGGTGTGGTTGATAGCAGGGCAGATAACTTTGCATTAAACCTGTTATTGGGTATTGCCTATGCCGCATCGATCGGTGGCTTTGCGACCCTGATTGGCACTCCGACTAATGGGGTCTTTGTTACCCAGATGTCGCAATTTTTTCCGGAAGCTCCAGAAATTACCTTTGCGTCCTGGATGTTGTTCGCGCTGCCGTTGAGCTTGTGCTACTTGCTGATAGCGTGGGCATTGTTAACTCGTTTCGTGTTTCCACTGCCAGCCACAATGCCATTCAGTGGGCATGATTTTATCAACAATGAAATAAAGCAACTGGGCAAGATGAGCACCGAAGAGAAAAGGGTTGCCTGCGTGTTCGTGAGCGTGGCGATTCTGTGGATGACCCGCAAGGAACGTCTGTTCAGCGAAGATGTGGGTATTTTCGGCTGGAGCTATTATCTGGATGCCTTGCTGGTGCGACTTGGCGCTTTTCCGGTGGGCGATATGATTGATGATGGCACTGTCTCCATTGCCATGGCTTTATTGCTGTTTATTATTCCCGCCAGCAAGGCGATTGGCGGTCGCTTGATTGATTGGGATGACGCGCACAAATTACCCTGGGGAATTCTGCTTTTGTTCGGTGGCGGACTCGCCATTGCCAAGGGATTCAGCACATCGGGCTTGTCCGACTATATTGCATTGCTGTTGCAGGCGCTGTTGGGCGATGCCAGCCCGTTCATAACCGTAGTGGCAACGGTTACATTTATCACCAGCCTGACCGAGATCTCCTCCAATACGGCGACGGTTTCACTGGCTTTGCCCATCATGGCAAGCCTGTCACAGGCCATTGAGACGCATCCTTTGTTGCTCATGATTCCCACGACTCTGGCCGCATCCTGCGCATTCATGCTGCCAGTGTCGACGCCACCTAACGCAATAGTGTATGGCTCTGGGCGAGTCCCCATCATGAAAATGGTGATTGCCGGGATCTGGATGGATATGCTTTCAGTACTGCTCCTCACCGGGTTCGTTTATACCCTCGGACACCTGATATTCGGGGTTTTGGGTCCGTTCCCTGACTGGGCAACTCCTCTGCTTACCCCCTGATTACGTATTACCCATTGATATTGTAAGGAAATGTGTGAGGGAATTCGATTTTTCCATTAGCATCTTTGTGTTATTGCCCGGATTCTTGAAACCCCAATGGGGTTGCATATCGGCGTTTTACCGTCTTTACGGGGTTAAGCCGAGCAACAATAAAAATAAACTCAAAAGTTTCAGTTCCAAAGTAAATTACAGACATGAAGCGACAAGACTCCTGCCCTGCCGGCGATGACCGGTGCCCGCATCTGGCTGATGCACAGCGACTGCGTGAAGAGATCAAGCATCTGGCGGCTATGGTGCGTACCGATGAATTGACGGGCCTGTTTAATTTCCGCTACTTCAATCAAGCACTCAGCCTGGAGATGGAGCGTACACGCCGTTCCGGGCAGCCTACCTGCCTGATCATGCTGGACCTTGATCATTTCAAGGATATAAATGATCTGCATGGCCATGAAGCGGGCAATATCGTGCTGGGCCATGTCTCACATATTATTCAAAAGGCGATTCGACGATTGGATATTCCCTGCCGCTACGGTGGTGAGGAATTCACCATTATCTTGCCGGATACCACTTTGAAGCAGGGTGCCCGTTTCGCCAACCGCCTGCGTCTGATTATCGAAAACTCGCCAATTGATGCTGGCGATTCCAGATTCGGCGTCGAAGCAAGCTTTGGGGTCGATGTCTACAAAAGGGGCGATCAGTCCGGTGAGAAGGAATTCGTGGAGAAAGTTGACGGATTTCTGTATCTGGCCAAGCAGGAAGGACGCAACCGGGTATGTCACGGCTAGCTCACCACAGTTGCCGCTTCCTCCTGAAGCTCCTGCAACTGGTAATTTGTTAACTGCTACTCTTTAAAAACCTGCAGTGCCAGGTGATGCAGAATCGCCGCCGTCGCCCCCCAGATCCGATAGTCTTCGTAAGTTAATTCCAGAGTTTTGCGCGCTACTTTGTCGTAGTGGATTTCAGTGCTGCGGTAAGCATGGGGATTCATTACCAGGGAAAGTGGTGCATGGAAAATGTCAGCGACTTCAAGCGGACAGGGCGAGAATTGCAAGCCAGAGTCAATCAAGCCAATGATCGGTGTAACCCGGAAGCCCGAAGGCAAGGCGAGTTCACCGAGCCGCCCAATAATTTCGACCTTGGACGGAGGCAGCCCGATCTCTTCTTCACTTTCACGCAGCGCGGTCGCGTAGACATCGGCGTCGCGCGCATCCTGAGAGCCACCCGGCAGGCTTATTTGGCCGGCATGACTCTTGAGATTGGCAGAGCGCACAGTTAATACAACCTGGCTCTCATTAAATTCGTCGGCTCGGGTAATAGGTATCAGCACGGCGGCCCGCCGCAGTGATTCCAGTTGTTCTATGGCGAGACGATTCACCGTTGCATCAGGATGAGCAATCGGTTGCGGGGTTTGTTGCTTTACCCGCGCGAAATAACTCAACACGCGTTGCAGCAGAACGTCGTTGGATGAGGTTGGCTGGCTACTCATTGCGGTCCATTTTTGCTGCGGGAGTAAACAAAAATGCCGACAAAAGACGGCATTTCAGTGTGCTTCAGGTCAGGTGTCAATCCGACTAATTACTTGAATTGCCAGGTAACGGCGACGAAGGCTCGCGCTGGTTCGCCTGGAAAGTAACGATCGCCGGTGAACGAAGTCCAGTCGGCACGCTCTGCATATTCCTCGTCGGTAATATTCAACAGGTTCAGGGAAACATCAATGACATCATTAACCTGATATTGCGCACGCAGATTCATCAGGTCATGGCCGTCATATGACGCCGAGTTCTCCGGATTGGTGTAGTAGTCACCCATGTTGACCCACTCCAGTTCAGCCAGGAACTGGGAATTTGGTCGCCATTGCAGGTGTACGTTGCCGAAGATATTCGGCGCGCCATCCACATCATTACCCTTCAGGGCAGCGCCATTGGAGTCCTCGGAATTTTCCAGGGTGTGGTCGGCGAGATTGACCGCACCGCGTACTGACCAGTTAGCGCTGATGTCATAGCCAGCAGCAAATTCGATGCCGCGGTGCTTGGTATGCACGCCATTCAGGTTGATACGGGCACTGTCAGTGATGATGTCGTTTTCCTTGTCCATGTAGTAGTACGTGGCCGCATAGTCCCAGTTACCACCGGCACCGATAAAGGCGATTTCATAGCTGTCCAATTGCACTGATTCAAGATCGGCGACAGTCTGCGCGTTCTGCAAACGGTACAACTCAGTGGCTTGCGGTGCCCGGAAGCCATTTTGAACACGCAGTTGCAAGCTGTTGCTGTCATCAAGCGCATAGCTCAGGCCGAGTTTCGGGGAGAGATTTGCAAATCCGTCAGACCGGTCGGCAGGGCGGTTATAGCGACAGCCGCCCGATGCGCAGGCTACGCCGTTATCGCGCGTCCGCCCGTCGAGCATAAGGTTGTCGTAGTAGTACTTGATGTTTTCCAGACGCAGGCCCAGTGACAGATCCCAGTTTTCACTCAGCGCCTGTTCGTAGCTTACGAAGGCACCCATTTGGCGGGCATCAACTTCGTAGTCATAATGCTTGCCCTGCGGAACAGTATTGCGCACGAATACCGTACCGACTGCCGGCCCGGGTTGAAACTGCTTGAGCCTGCCAGAAGAATTTTCCAGGTCGACACCCACTGCAAGGCTGGAAGCATCGCTCAGTGTGCGATAACCGGCCACTTGCAACCCAAGACTGCGATGCTCGGAGTCTTCAATCGGCAAGCCAGGCAGGAAATGCTGGATGAAATTCATGTTGGCTTCGCGGAAATAGGGAGTCATTACAATTTCCCATTCTTCAACAGTCTGGGTAATGGAGGTCCATACGCGTGTGTTCAAACTGTCGCGATAGGCTTCAGGATTCGGGTTGGTATCACGCCGCGAGCCTTCGTATGCTTTCGTGCCAACTACATAACCTGCAGTTTCCTGATTCAGGTTACTGGTAGTGAAGCCGCCATCAAGGCGCGCGCCGTTTTTTGTGGTGTAGTTATAGAGCCAGGAAACTTTTTGCTGATCGACGCCACTGTCGTCGCGATAGCCTTCCTCGTTTACGCCATTGACCAGTAACAATTGTTTGAAATTGCCGTAGTCATTGCCGTAACGTCCTGTCACCCGATAGGATCCTTCCGGGCCGCTTTCAAGGGTAACCTGACCGGCTTCGCCGGGTTGCGGGAGAACTACATTGATCAGTCCATGCATGGCGTTTGAACCCCAGAAGGCGCTGCCAGGGCCACGCACGACTTCGATGCTGGCGGCGTTCTCGGTATGGGCATCAAACATTTCATTCACATTACAGAAACCATGTGAACGCAGTGGAATGCCATTTTCCGCCGTGAGGAATGCGCCACAGGCACCGGCACCAGCCAGCACCGGAGAGCGAATTGCAATCAGGCTTTCCTGGCCATTGTTGCGACTGATATTAACGCCTGGAAGTCGATTCAGCACTTCCTGATAATGTGTGTGCGACACAAGATCGAGTTCCTGCTGACCTAGGACAGAGACTGATGCATTAATATCCGCCAGACCTTCTGATCGTCGACTGTTGGAAATTACCTGAATCTCCTGGATTGCACTGCGACCACTTTGCGCCAATGCCGGAAATGCAGTCATTGCAGTAGCAAGTGCGATGCTTGTAACAAGCGTTTTATGTTTCAATTGGTGAATCATACTTCTCTCCATTAAATGTGTCTGCGTTTGGCACAAACCGATCGCTCATTAAGTTCGCTCTATGGCGTGATCGTAAGCGTACATGACAGCAGTATTTAGTCTTCACTCGCAACAGACTCATAATAAGTTCTGAGGCGGTGTCCCTACTCGGGTTTTAGCCCGATCTGACCTATCTGGCGGATAGTCTGGAAGTGGCACAATATAACATAGAAAAACCGGTGCATCCCCCAGTCTTTGCACCCCTGTTAGTATCCACGTAGACTAGCTCTCGACGCGAGGGACGAGTTGAATTATTTGAGCGATAAATGGCTTTTAAGAGCAGCGGGCCTTGAGCAAACAACGACCTGATCAAACTACGACTTGATTGAGAGGTATGGCACTACATGCGAACCAGAGTTACAGAGATGCTTGGCATCAAACATCCAATAGTGCAGGGAGGCATGCAATGGGTTGGTGTGGCCGAGTTGGCGGCGGCCGTATCCAATGCTGGCGGTCTTGGCATCATCACCGGGCTGACACAACCTACCCCAGAGGACCTGTTAAAGGAAATTGCCCGCTGCCGGGACATGACCGACAAGCCGTTCGCTGTAAATCTCACTATTTTGCCAACCATCAAGCCAGTGCCATATGAATTGTATGCAAACACAATCGTTGCCTCCGGGGTCAAGATCGTGGAGACCGCTGGTCGTAATCCGGAGCCATACTTGCCCATGTTCAAGGCGGCCGGCATCAAGGTTATCCACAAGTGCACTTCGATCAGGCATGCGCTGAAAGCAGAGAAGATCGGTTGTGACATGGTGAGCGTGGATGGCTTTGAGTGCGCGGGGCACCCGGGCGAAGATGATGTGACAAATATGATCCTGCTGCCACTGGCGGCAAGACGACTGAAGATTCCATTCCTCGCATCAGGGGGGATTGGTGACGGACGTGGGTTGGCTGCTGCATTGGCGATGGGGGCAGATGGCATCAATATGGGTACGCGTTTCATGGTGACGCAGGAGGCGCCCATTCATCAAAAAGTGAAGCAGCGCATGGTGGATGCGTCGGAGCTCGACACCGCGCTGATTTATCGTTCATTGCGTAACACTGCCCGCGTCTTCAAGAACAGTGTGGCAGAGAAGGTGATGGAGATCGAAGCGCGCGATGGTCCAACCAATTTCGAAGACCTCAAGAATCTGGTGGCTGGCGTAAAAGGCCGGGAATTGTTTAGCGATGGCGACCTGGACAAGGGTATCTGGTCCGCTGGCATGGTTGTGGGATTGATTGATGACATACCAAGCTGTGAGGAATTAATCACGCGTATCGTGCGCGAGGCTGAGGAAATTATTAAGTTTCGTCTGCAGCAGATGCTCGCCTGAAAGGATTGACTGGTATTGAACTTGAAATTCCTGAAATAGATTAACCTGGATTAAATCATGCAGATCAAAAATAAAGTGGTAGTAGTTACAGGTGGTGCCAGCGGCATTGGCAGGGCACTCTGCGAACGCTTTGCCAGGGAAGGGGCAAGTGCGGTGTTGGTGTCAGATATTGATCAGTCGGGCATTGATCAAACCGTAGCCGCCATTGCTCCGTTCACGCGGGCAACAGGTATAGTCTGTGATGTTGGTAGCGAAGTGGCGATGACGAAGTTGGTCGAGCAGGCCCTCGCGACCTATGGCCAGATCGATCTGTTCTGCTCGAACGCTGGTATCTTTACCGCCGGTGATGAGAACGTGACCACCGCGGCCTGGCAGAAAATCTGGGACATCAATGTTATGGCGCACGTATTTGCGGCGCGTGCGGTGTTGCCTGCGATGCTGGCACGAGGCGAGGGTTATTTGTTGAATACCTCCTCAGCGGCAGGACTGCTGAGTCAGGTAGGCTCAGCGCCCTATTCAGTAACCAAGCATGCGGCCATCGGCTTTGCGGAATGGCTGTCTATCACCTATGGTAATCGCGGCATCAAGGTGTCTGTGTTATGTCCGCAGGCGGTGCGCACGAAGATGACAGCTGTGGGCGATGGCGACGGTGGTGTAGCCGGACTCGACGGCATGCTGGAGCCGGCACAACTGGCAGATACGGTGGTAAAAACGCTGGCCGAGGAACGCTTCCTGGTATTGCCCCATCCTGAAGTGTTGACTTATATGCGGCGCAAGACCGATGACTATGATCGCTGGTTGGGCGGCATGCGGCGTCTGCACGAAAAATTCCAAGACATCTATCGCAAGCGCCAGGGTTGATAAGCAACCGGGAGAAATTCATGCAACATATATACAAGACTTTTCAGTTCTGTCTGGTTCTGCTGCTGACCATGCTGACCTCAATTAACGCCAACGCCCAACAACGTATCGCACTGGCGGATGGCACAGTTTTAAACGTATTTATAGTCGAGCCTGCCGCCGACACCGCGGCTCCTCATCCGTTAGTGATTGTTATGGGAGGCGGGCCCGGCAATGCATCTATCTCTGCCGATACTTCACGCTGGCTCGGTTCGGGTTTCGCTCAACGGGGCTGGTATGTTGCAGTGCCAATTTCTCCGGATAATCGTTCATTTCGCGGTATCGAAAATAATGCGAAGGTTGCGGCGCTGATTCAGGCCCTGCAACAACGTGAAGGGGTTGCCACTGGCAAGGTTTTATTGGCAGGTGTTTCCAATGGTGGCATGTCGGCACTGGAAATTGCCCGCCGCAATCCGCAGGTGTACTTTGGCGTCGCCGCGGTGCCAGCGCTCTCAGGCGCAACGACCAACAACGACAGTCTGGGTGGCTTTCCGGTGTATTTGCGCATTGGTGGCGGTGACGAATTGGGCTGGGCCGACAATTTTGATGAAACAGTTGCGAGCCTGACCGCAGCGGGGGTAGAACTCGACGCCGGTGTGCTGGAAGGGGCGCCTCACATGTTTCGTATGGACTGGAGTACGCTTGGACCCTGGCTGGAAAAGGTGCAGGGAACGTCCCGTTAATTCGTCCTACTTGATTACCAGATTTCTTGCAGCCAGCTGTTCTGCAATTTCCTGCATCAGGGGTTGGTCCCGTGCCGGGTCAAACGCCGGCGCCTTGCCCCAGTCATAAAACCACACCGGTTTCAGTCGCAATGCTTCTGGCTCGTCAGTGTAACGCGGGAACAGGTGCGCATGCAGGGCTGGTTCCACATTGCCAAGCATTTCATAATTGATACGAGCTGCACCGGTTATCTGTAACAACACGTCGCCTATTATCGACATTTCCTGCAGAAATACCGTGCGTGCCGCAGGTGCCATCGCATTGAGATCGGCCACGACCGGGTCCGGTAACAATAAACAATAACCGCGCAGGAATTGCACATCGCCTAACACCACCCATCCGGAACTGACTTTACAGACCAGTTTCGGATAGGTGCCAGCCTGACATTCAAGCACGCGTTTGTGGATTAGTGTGGACATTCAAATTCCTAGCATAGTGTTTGAGAGAAATCTGATCGAATATTTTTCAGATTTCGTTATCGTGGGAATTGCGTGGAACGTTGCACTGCAATTTAAAGGGTGTGAGTCGGTGAAGCATGGCGGGGACGTGCGAGGCATGGATGCCGAGCCCGAGCCTCCAGGGACGGATTCACGGCGGGCCCCGTGATGCTTTACCGACTCACGCCCCGGCTCGATACAACGATTGAAAAATGCTATCACTGTAGATGTAACCAGGTCAGCTTTGATTCTTCATGGACATTTACCGTTGGAGTAAATCGATTTGGCTCATCCAGGCTGCCAGTGGTGATATCAAAATTATTCGGCCGATCGGTAGTTGCGAACAGCAAGTGGGTGCCACAGTCAGGACAAAATTGCCGTGAACTTTTATCAGACGATTGCAGGATTTTTGGCGTGCCGGTTTTATACTGAAATGCAGCTTTGGGAATCACGAGATAGGTCACGAATGGCGCCGCGCTGGTTTTACGACACATACTGCAATGGCAATTAGCGACCAGATAGTCACCCTGCGGTTTCTCGGCAATTGTGAAGCGAATGTTGCCGCAGAAGCAGCCGCCTTCGATCATTTCGGGTTTCCTGTTGCGGCCAAGCTTGTTAGCCAAAAAGTGTGGTGAATATCAGGCGTCCAGGCATCAGTGCAAAACTGCCGGCGATTACGAGACCGCCCACATACAAGCCGATCATATTGCTGCGATGTACGCGCGGGTCTTTTCTGCGAATAGCCAGATAGGCCTGTGGTACCGAATAAAATACCAGCACACTGAATAAATGAATGAAGCCGAAGTGATTCAGGATGGTCGGTCCTACCTGCGCCTGCATGAACAAGGTTACGGTGGCGGTAAACAGCATCAAACCCATGAAAATTTTGCCCATCAGGCGGTGCGCAGCAGTGCCCTTGCGCCTGATTAGCAGATAGGTGCCAAGCAGAAATGCCGGAAATACGGTACCAAGATGCAGGTAAGCGAGCGGTAAGTACGGCATCGAGTTGGCTCAGCTGAGTTCCAGCAATTCCACCCAGTTGCCATCCGGATCGGCGATGATTGCAATCGTTACGCCGGGCCTGATTACCTTGGCAGGAACAACAATTTTGCTGCCCTGTGCGGCGGCCCTGGCTACACAGTCTGCCAGATTGCTGACTGTGATGGTCCAGTAGCGATAACCGGTGGCGCCACGAATGCCACCGGGGGCAGCAGAGGCGGCAGGCTTGGGATCCGTTTCTATAATCTTGATAGCACTCTCGCCGACCTTGAATCGATTCATCACGCCGCCGCCAAGCATGGGAATCGCGGCCTCAGATTCGAGGCCGAGGGTATCGCGATAAAACCCGAGCATGGCTTCGAGATTGTTGGTCACGATGCCGAGATCAATGGCTGGTTTGGTAACGAGTATGCTCATGCTGTTTTGTTCCCGGATGCAGACAAATTATGGTTTTTAGGCCGCGCCCAGCATGGATTTGATTTCCAGGAATTCCTCAAATCCTTCCACACCCCATTCGCGGCCATTACCGGATTTTTTGTAACCGCCGAAAGGTGAAGAGAAGTCCGGTCCGGCTCCATTGATATGCACCATACCAGTTCTTATCTGGCGCGCAATTTTTTGCGCATGTTGCGGTTCGCCAGACACATAGCCGGATAACCCGTATTCAGTATCATTGGCGATGCGCACAGCATCAGCGTCATCCTTGTAACCGATTATTGACAGTACCGGACCGAAAATTTCCTCGCGCGCGATTGTCATGTCATTGGTGACATTGGCGAACACTGTTGGCTTGATGTAATAACCTTTGGTGAATCCTTCCGGTCGACCGGTACCACCGACTACCAATTCAGCGCCTTCATCAATGCCTTTTTGAATCAGGGCATTGATCTTTTCGAACTGCACTGCGCTAACCACCGGGCCGAGCCGTGTGGTCTCGTCTAATGGGTCGCCAACTTTGGCTTTTGCCGCTGCCACCTTGGCTATTTCGATGGTCTCTGCCATGCGCGCCTGTGGTACCAGCATGCGCGTCGGTGCGTTGCATGACTGCCCGCTGTTGCCGAAGCAGCCAATGACGCCGCCGCTTACGGCTTTGGCAAAATCGGCATCTTCCAGAATGATGTTGGCTGACTTGCCGCCCAGTTCCTGGGTAACACGCTTGATGCCATCCGCGGCGGCTTTCGCGACTTCGCGCCCGGCACGAGTGGAACCGGTGAATGATACGAGATCAATTTCAGGATGCGCAGCAATTGCCGCGCCAACAGTTGGTCCGTCGCCATTTACCATATTGAAGACGCCGGCCGGCAGGCCTGCTTCCGCAATGATCTCGGCCAATATATAGGCACTGAGTGGTGCGACTTCGCTTGGTTTCAGGACAATGGTGCAGCCTGCAGCAAGTGCGGGAGCAACCTTGCATGCGATTTGATTCAGTGGCCAGTTCCAGGGTGTGATGAAACCGCAAACGCCAGCAGGTTCTTTTACGATGCGAGTGCTGCCACGAATTTCTTCGAACGCGTAATTCTCGAGAATGCCAATGATGCTGGCGAAATGACCGATGCCACTGCCGAGTTGTGCTGTTTTCGCGAGACCCATAGGCGCGCCCATCTCGTTGGAGATTGCAGTTGCCATCTCGTCGCCCCGGGCTTTCAGGCCGGCTATGATGTTCTTGATGACGGTCACGCGCTGCGCCACCGTGGATTGGGACCATGCGGGAAATGCTGCGCGCGCGGCTTTGGCAGCGGCATCAACATCCGCTGCCGTACCCATACTGATAGTAGCAAAGGCTTGCTCGGTAGCAGGATTGATCACATCCAGGGTTTTCTTGTTGACTGGTTCTACCCATTTACCATTGATATAGAACTTGTTGTAGGCCTTGCTCATTTTCTAACTCCAGTAGATTCGATTACACTGCGCACTATACCCGATTTATCCATGGCCATAATCCGAAACACCAAGAAGTAATCGATTTGAATGCATTGAACCGCGCCATAGGCGAACGACTCGCCACTTTTCTTACCAAATCCCTGCCGGGCTATGAACGTATCGATACTATTTCGATTGCGCAGGTGGCGGCGACTTTACAAACCGGGGATATATTGCTGGTGGAAGGGAATAGCCGCATCAGTACCGCAATCAAATATCTTACCCAGTCTTCCTGGTCACATGCCTGTCTGTATGTGGGTCCAGCTGAAGCCTCGAGTGCGGACCCTTATTTGATAGAAGCAGATCTCAGGGAAGGCGTGCGACTGGTTAATCTGGATCGTTTTTCAAGATTTAATCTGCGTATTTGCCGGCCAGTAAATCTGACCGCACAAGATACTCACAAAATTGTGGAATTCGCCAAGTCCAAACTCGGCTACAAATACGATCTGCGTAATGTGTTTGACCTGATTCGATACGTGATTCAGAAGCCTGCAGTTCCAAATCGCTATCGTCGCGCCATGCTCGGTCTCGGTAGTGGCGATCCGACGAAAGCGATCTGTTCGACATTGATTGCCGAAGCCTATCAGTCGATCGACTATCCAATATTGCCGAGACGAAAAGGTTATCACTGTGAAAGTGATAACGGCAAAGATGGCGAGGTGCCGCAGTTTTACAAGCGCCACTTCACCCACTTTACCCCCAGGGACTTCGATTTATCGCCTTATTTTCGTATCGTCAAGCCAACGCTTGAAGGCGGGTTTAATTATCAGGATGCGCAGTGGCGTGAATCAGCCGGGTTCTAGCAGATTTGGGGTCAGAGTAAAAATACAGTACTGAAAATGCAGTACTGTATTTTTACTCTGACCCCAAATATCTCGGATCTACCTATCGAGTCCGCGGCCCATACACCGGCAACGGCTGGCCATACTCCAGCGCACCCAGGTCCGGCGCATCGCCGCTGCTGCCTTCTGTCACATTCGGAATATGCACACCACTGTCTATCGCGGCTGAACCCCGCACCAAGCCGAAATCCAGCACACGCGCGTCGTACACACGCTGCACTCTGGTCAGATCCTGCGCGTCCAGTGCCGGGACATTCACGAAGTCGTCGTAGTCCACCAGAATGCTGTTGCGATCCTGCCCGGTGGCTGCGGAATATTCTTCGAGTGTGGCAAACGCACGACGGGGCGCAATCTCATTTACGCCATCAATTAATGTGAGAGCGCCTGCCGGTGCATTCCAGTGAAACGAATTCTCCGCGCCGGGATTGGGACGAAAACCATTGTAGTCAGAGGAGCTATAGCCGGTATTGGTGGTGACGTTGAAAATCGCCGGAGCAAAGTTCTGCCCCAGAATTACGTTGTTGCGCCAGTGCAGATTCGCCGATGAACCGGTGACGGATTCAGTGAAGATGGTGTTGTTGTAGTACAGCACACCCGGTGCGCCGGACGTCATGCGCGTGGCGCCTCCCGGAGCGTGATAGGCAATGTTGCGAATCCAGTAAATTGGCCCGCCACCCGTGGGCTGATTCGACATCGGGTGCGACGCGGAGTTGACCAGCATGTTGCGCATCACGCGAATATTGTGAAGGCTGCCGTCGATCTCAATGGCATTGTCGTGGAAGTTGCTCAGGTAGTTGTTGTAGAAATCGATGGCCACCGGGCGCAGGTGCCACGAGTCTCTGGTGGGATACTGCGGACCTTCCACGGCGTGAGAGCCATCGGGGTTGCCATAGGTTTCCACCACGATGCCATCGTGAAAATCCTGAATATGATTGAAGGCAACCACATGACCTGTGCCGTAGAGCCGCACGCCGGTGTAGGAGCTCATTACGGGCGGAAAGGTTTGCCCATCTACGCCGCCGAACTGTTGCCAGAACTCACCGATCCAGCCGATGAGTTTGTCGGGGTCATGGCGCCCGATAATGGTGTTGTCCAGAATTGTGAAATCGCTCGATCCCGACCAGTTGCTGAAGATGGCGAGGCCGACATCTTCGAAGCGCGAATTCTTCACCGTCAGACCTTTGGATCCCGCGATGAACTGCGTGCCTGCCCAGATTGCGATGTCGGTATTGCGGAAAGTAATGCCCTCGAAGTAGTTGTAGTCGGCAGCCTTGACGTTGAACAGGTTGAACGCACCGCGCCCATCAATAATGACTTCACCGTCTCCCGCCGCCTTGATCACGATGGGGCGCTCTGCGGGGCCTTCGCCTTACAAGTAATGCGTGCCTTCAAACGTGGTGGTGGCGTTGTAGCGGGTGTTATTTGCGTAGAATTCGTAGTAGTAGGCGTAGGTACCTGCATGCATGAGGATGATGTCGCCCGGCTTGACGCGGGGACGTCCGCCCGGCGCCGTGTCGCCCGCGCCGCAGCGATAGTTGTATGCACACATCAGGCCGGTGAAGGAGGGCTCTGCACGCTCGCCCTCATAACCCACAGGGTAAACGTGATAGACCGCGCCGCCGGCGGCAGGCATGGGTTCGGTGCGAGTGCTGACGGTGACGGTCTGGTCAGCAGTGCCATTGACGCCGTCCGGGTCGGACATTTCGAAGCGAGCCTCGTAGACCGTGCCTTCCTCCAGATCGAGAATGCTGCCTGCGAACATGTTGGGAGCAACCATGTTCCAGATGTTTTCCTGAAAAGTGACTTCTCCGTGCAGGCGCAGCATGGGCATTGCCTCTTGCCAGTCACCGTCTCCAGCTTTGCGGAAAGAGACTGTCGCGGCAGCATTGCGGTTGCTGTCGCCTGCCACGTGCCACTCGAATCCCAGATTGATCAGCGTGGGGTTGTTGACGAGGAATTCGCCCGGGGTAATTGAGTCTGCGTCCTGGGCGTGAGTTGGATATGAGCAGAGGCTGCCCAGCAAGGTCAGAGCCAGAGTGCTGGAGAATAGTGTGCGATGCAGTCCCATGATGTTCTCCTTCGTTATTGTTTTTATACGCTATTATAAGCGGCGTGCGCAGTAAGCCATGACCGGATCGGTTCAGATGCGCCCCAGCAATACATTGTACGCCGCTTCAAACTGCGGATCGCTGCGTGTGGTATTCGAGAGTCGGTAGTCAATGGCAAGTTCAGGTATAACCCGAAAGTCTGACAGCACCACGCCATCGATGGTGGTGTGCGCTGCGGGCAGATAGCGCAATGTCGCGGCCCCGGCATTCTGCTGCACTTGATACACGCCTAATTGCCCGGCTGATACTTCACCAATGGTGGTGACTCGATCGAGGGTGGCGAGTTGATAGGCCAACAATTCTGCGCCGCCCGCGGTGCCACCATTGATCAACACCGCCACCGGCTTGCCGTAATGGCGTGTGCGCAACGAGGGTGAATTGGGTTCGATGCGAGTATGCAAATTACCGGGGCCGACTGGAGTTATCAAATTGAGTCGCGTCGGCAGAAAGGCATCGACATGCTGAATACTCAGAAATCCGTAACTGTCCCGCAGATCGAGAATAATGCCATCACTTTGAGCGACGCTCTCGATGCTCTGCATGAAGCCGAGCAGGTCGTTGAGATTGCGCGACAAAACCCAGGGATGATAGTAAGCGATGATCTTGTTGCCGGCGCTGAATTGTTGAATGCTGGCAAGTGCGGCAGTGCGGCGACTATCGAATAAATTTTCGTAAACAGTCAGCATGTTCAGCGTGAGTGGCTGCCCGTCACGAGTCAGTTCCAGTGTGACTGGCCATGCCGTCGCGGCAGCTGCTGGACTGTCGCCGCCGGGACTATTGGTGAACGCAAAAGAGTCGAGGGGATGGAACGGTGCCGCATTCAATCTCAGGATTCTGTCGCCGCGTCTGACACCAGCTTGCATTGCAGGATAACCGTCGAGGAGCGAGCTCACGATGTACGTGTCTGCTACCAGTTCAACTTCAATTCCTATGTGATGAATCTTTTGCCGCTGCGCTGACTCGATGGCAGTGAATGGCTGCAGCAGGTAAAAGCGTGGGTCCGAAGCGGCGATTTCGAGCGGCGCTTGGGCGACTGCAGACAGGCTGGGTGCCAACAGGAGCTTCAGCGCCAATAGGACGAAAACGCGCCGCATGGATCAGGCAATAACCTGCATCGCGCGCATTGCTGCCGGGCGCTGATAATGGCGCTCACGCAGTTCCACATAGCGTTCGGGCACTTCAAACTTGAATCGAATTGCCCAATTGAAGGTTTGTGCAAGCAGAATGTCGGCCATCGTGAATCTGTCCCCGATGGCATACTCACAAGTTCCTAACAGATGATCCAGTGCTCGCACCGCTTTGGAAAATTCGAATGCAGCAGTTTCCAGCATCTGCGGGATACGCTGCGCTTCAGGCAGGGCGAAACGATGCTTGCCATTGCTCCACAGGGGTTGCTCCAGTTCTGCCAGAATGAAGAACATCATTTCGTCATAGCGGGCACATTCGATGGCATCCTTGGCGGGCACGAGTCTGGATTTCGGTGCCCTGCGTCCGATGTGGTTCACGATAGCGGCACTCTCGGTGAGGATCAAATCGCCATCGACCAGAGTAGGGACTTTGCCTTGGGTATTCAGCGCCAGGTAATCAGGGTTTTGGGAGCTAGCGGAATCGGCTGCATCTGTCAGCAGCTTGATAGGTACATACTCATAAGGAATACCGGTTTCTTCCAGTGCC
Organism: Gammaproteobacteria bacterium; assembly: GCA_009692305.1. Taxonomy (GTDB): domain Bacteria; phylum Pseudomonadota; class Gammaproteobacteria; order Pseudomonadales; family Pseudohongiellaceae; genus UBA9145. The sequence continues at coordinate 225,587 of SHZK01000003.1, forward strand.
CATAATGCGCGAAAGGATCGGGACTGCGCCATGCCGTAGAGTTTCATGATAATGGTTCCTGCGTTAGCTGATCTGCTGAAGGTAAATAAAAAATGGTGCAGCTTTGCCGGCGGCACCATTCTCGGTAATGAAAACCTTGCACAACTCGATCTGGAAGACCCCGTTTACACAAGCCGGGGGGTGAGTCGGTTTCGATTTTCAGGTTTTTCTAGTCAATAGCGAAGCAGTAGAAATAGCCGGCGCCGCCTGTGGCTACCAGATTTTCCTGGCTGCAACCCCGTGAACCGTGTGCGCTGTTCCAGGAGGTCGGATTGGCGCCGCCACCCCGCCGGTCGAAGTGGCCGACGTGGGCAGAGTCTTCACCATCGCTGGTCCAGTTATTACAGGTATGGTTGCTGCCGTCATCGACAGTGCGACCATCCAGAGACGAGCCGGTCAGGATGTCGTGCTGATTCGGTGTGTCGCCAGCGCCATTAACCACGGTGCCGTTTTCGGTCAGGGAATTTTCCTTGCCGAGCTGCATGAATTCGCTGTGCAGTTGGTTGAGGTTCTCCGCGACCATAACACCCTTGGCGTTATACCAGGGACCAAAGCCGATGCGATCACGGGCATTTATTGCAGGTTGATTGCCATCAGCATGGGCACTCAGATAGGCGCGCCAGGTCTTGCCAGTGGCACCGGCGGCTCCTGCCAGTGCCGCACATTGCGCATCCGCGCCCGCGAGACCGCCCAGATTGGCGCCATTGCCGGAGCCAACGCTGGTAATAAAAAAACTCATGGAGTTTTCCTGTGAATATAGCGTCGCGAATGTAGTGGCGGTGGCAAACAGGATAGCTGAGCCTAGTAGTACGGTCTTCTTCATCGCTTTATTCCTCGATTGGAGTTAGTGACTGAGTTTGGGTTAATTTGGTGGGCGTGGCGAGTTGCTGGCGCATGGTGCTTAAAAAGTAACGGCCGACCTGTTGCAGGCCGGCCGTTACTGCATCTTAGTGATCTACGCTGACAGGACCCACTCCTGGCATAGCCATCGCGGTGAGCGTGCTGCCGGTTTGCAGGATTATGTACTGGTTGCCTTCGTGTACCCATGAACTCATGCCATAACGACTGATGGCAGGGACCTCGATGGCGGCGACTTCAGTACCGGTCATCTTGTCCAGGGCATACAACACAGGCTTGCCGGCACTGTCGACGTTGCCGTAGATCAGCAGATTGGCGGTTACCAGCATGGGGCCTACTGAGCCCGAGCCAGTATTGCCGGGGTCCACACCTTGCTGCGCAAGAATGTCGATGATGCGCTGCGGGGTGTAGCCGGCTGGTTGCATCCACAGGTGGTCGCCAGTGTTCATGTCGATAGCTGTGATGCGGCTATACGGTGGTTTCCACAGCGGAATATCAGCTGGATGCCGGGGCGATGGCCCGCCACTGGCAGCAGCATACCGCGACAGAGTTACGCCAGTCGGCGCTTCGTAGTAGGTATCGGCTTCTTCTCCAGTCACGAGCTGACGTGCACTACAGTTGTATTGTGAAATCACATACAGCACGCCTGAGGTCGGATCCGCCACCGAAGGATGGGTAATGTTCACCGCACCTGAGGGGCACATCAGAGCCGCCAGTTTGCCTGAAGGGTGGTTGCGCTGGATGGGCGGATTGAACACTGGTCCCAGTATGTAATCCGCTACCGCCGCGATGGCCTGCTGTTTGATCTCTGGCGTGAAATCCGCCAGATAGTCCACAGAAGAGCCTACCTTTTCAAACGGTGCTGGTTTGGTGGGAATGGGCTGGGTTGCGGCCAGCTTCTCGCCCGGTACCGTGGATTGCGGCATCGGGGTTTCTTCGATAGGCCAGATCGGCTCGCCAGTGCGGCGATCGAAGGTATATACATAGCCTTGTTTGGTCGGCTGCGCCACGATTGCCCGGCGACCCTGAATGGTATTTACGTCCAGCAGGATGGGCGCGGTCGGCGTGTCATAGTTCCAGATATCGTGATGCACCATCTGGAAGTGCCATGCTCTTTCTCCAGTGCGTGCATTCAAGGCAATCAGGCTGGTGCCATAGAGGTTGTCCCCGGGGGAGTGTCCATGATAGTAATCGATGGTGACGCCATTGGTGGGGATATAGACCAGACCGAGTTCAGGGTCGGCGGAAATCGGAGCCCAGGAAGAAATATCGCCGGTATACTGCCAGGCATCGTTTTCCCAGGTTTCATGGCCATATTCACCCGGTTGCGGAATGACGTTGAACTTCCACAGGAAGGCGCCGGTCTTGGCGTCATACCCGAGAATATCACCGGGCACATTCTCAATGCGGGACTGGTGGTAGCCCTGTTCGGCCGAATTACCCACTACGATGACGTCGTTGACCACAATCGGCGGTGAGGAGGAGGTGATATAACCGCGCTCCAAGGGCAGACCTTCATAAGGGTCATAAGGATGGCCCAGATCGGCTAACAGATCGACCACGCCAGTCTGCGGGAATCCGGGAATCGGTACCGGCTTGCCAAAGCCTTCAATCGGCTCGCCGGTTTCGGCATCTAGCGCAGTGAGGAAGAATGCAGGCGAGACGATGTAAATAACATCGCGGCCATCAATCTGGCCATAGCCTACGCCCTTGCCATAGTCGGCGCGCATGGAGTAATTCCAGCGCGGCGTGTCTGGTTCGCGGTACGACCAGATGGTGGCGCCAGTCTTGGGGTCGATGGCGATAACGTGACGACGGGCGCCGGCAACAGTGTACATGCGCCCATTAATATAGCTCGGCGTAGAGCGACCACTTTCTGCTTCGAAGCTGGCACCGTCCCAGGTCCAGGCCACTTCAAGGTCCTTGAAGTTTTCGGCGGTGATCTGGGTTGCAGGTGAAAACCGGGTATGTGCCCAGTCACTCCCCAATGTAGTCCACTCAACAGTATCTTGTTGGGCGAATGCTGATGCTGACAGCAATACGCTTAACAGGACCATTTTGAACAGGAGTATTGGTTGATACAGAAATTGCACTAACTGAGAGATTCTTTTCATTATTTGCACCTCATCTAATGTAATACGGTAATCAGGTCTTGATTTGAAGCGAGCCCAGCCAGAGTAAGCGAGCGTCCAGACAGGCGGAGGGATAAACCCTCCGGAGATTAACGCAGGGCCGGTCATTTGTCATGCAGACATTGAAACCAGCATGCGGCAGGGGCCTAAAGCCGCAACTCCCAATTGCCGATGAGAGCGTGGTACTATGCAAAGTTGTGGTTTCGACCCCATTGCCTACAGCGACCGCCGGAGTAACGCCATGAAGATACTGATGATTTACCCGCAAATCGATGCGCCGCTTGGCACCAATCACGGGATTGCTGCTTTGGCAGGCGTCCTCCATGCCAATGGGCACAAGCTGGACCTGATGCACGTGTCCGAAAAATATAAGCCCGTACCCAGCAGCGCAGAACTGATTCAGTACATCAAGGATACCGAGCCGGGGCTGGTGGGTTTCTCGGTCATGTCGCAACAATATGAATGGGTAGTAGAACAGAGCAAAGCCATTCGCGCCGCGCTGCCGGCAATGGTGCAGGTGATAGGTGGTGTGCACTGCACGATGGTGCCGGAGGATGTGCATAAATCAAAGCTGTTCGATTACGTCTGCGTTGGCGAAGGTGACTGGGCGCTGAAAGAACTGATGGATGCGCTACAGAACGGTGAGCGACCCCATACGCTGGCGAATTTTAGATCCTGGATGGGCAGTGTGCCGGTATCCAATCCCGTGGCGCCCTTTCCTGATCTGAGCCTGTTGCCGCCGCTGGACTACAACGTATTCGATATGAAGGCAGTAATGAAAGAGACCCGCGGCTGGATGGGTATTCTTACTTCCCGCGGCTGCCCTTACAAATGCACCTACTGCTTCAATATTGAGATCGTCGATCAATACATCGCTGATGGTGCCGCCAAGAACGTGAAAGATTTCCTGCGGCACTTTCCCATCGACGTGATGATGGAAGACCTGAAGAAGTTGCTGCGCGAGAATCCCGAAATCAACACCTTTATTTTCGATGATGACCTGTTCACATTGAACACCCCTTACGTCATCGAATTCTGTGAAGCCTACAAGAAACATAAAGTCGGCATCCCCTTCGTGGTCAATGGCCACGTTAATTGCTTCGAGCAGACTGCAGCGAAGGCGCTGCGTGATGCCGGCTGCATCATTGTCAAGTTTGGACTGGAGAGCGGTTCGCCGCGCGTACGTCGTGAAGTATTGAAGCGTTACATGAAGAATGAACAGATCGAGCGATCTTTCCATGCCGCGCATGCGTTTGATTTGCATAGTTCTGCGTTCATCATGTTCGGGCTTCCATATGAATCACGTGATGAGATTATCGAAACGATCAAACTGTGCGCGAAGGTAAAAATGGGTCGCTTCCGCTGGGCTCTGTTCTTCCCGTTTAAAGGGACTGCAGGTTATGAGATCGCCAAACCACTGATTGACGAATCCAAGATGGCAGGCAAGGGGAATTACTTCGATGGCTCGTGCCTGAATTTTGGCGAAGAGCACGACCTGTTTCTGGACAAGCTGGCCAAGCTCTGCAACTGGTATGTCAATGCCGAGACTGACTGGGAGTCAGCGCCAATTTACCGTCGGCTGGTCGCGAAGGTTGAAGCCATGGACAAGGCCACCTGGTTGCGCGAGTGCGACGACCTCGTGGCCTACGATCGTGACTTGTCGGAGGAACTGCTTGCCAAAGACCAGATTCATTACACCATTCGTTATTCCAATGTGATGGGTGTGCGTTCTGATTACATCAAGCAGGAGCGTGAACAAATGGCGGCGGGTACCCGGCAACAGGCGGTCGCCTATACCCTTGATCAGAGTTAGGTAAAGTCGCGCGGCCAATGCAGTCTTCACCTTCCTCTTCGTCTCGGCCAGATTCAACAAAATCACTTCCGGGTGCTGCAGGGCAGGATGTTTCCAGTTGGCTAGTGCGTTGTCCCAACTGGGTCGGCGACGTGGTAATGGCCACGCCCGTATTCGAATGTCTGCGGGCGAACTATCCGGATGCAAAAATCACTGCGCTGATTCGGCCCTATGCGCGCGGCATCATTGCCGGCAGTCCGTGGTTTGATCACATAGTCGATTGTGATGACAAATCCATAAAGGGTCTGTGCAAGATTCGCCAGTCACTGGCCGAACTCGCACCCCAGGCAGGGTTGCTGCTCACCAATACCACCCATTCATTTCTCACTCTCAAGTTTGCCGGTGTGCCGCGCGTATACGGCTATCGACGCAACCTGCGCCGCTTCCTCCTCACCGACGGACCTGCACCCCAAACGGATGCCATGGGTTTCAAGGCGCTGCCAATGCAGGAATACTATCTGGAATTGTGTCGCTTCCTGGGCATGTCGGTGGCGGCCACGCCAAAGCCGAAGCTGTATATAGACCATGCGCTTGCTGCTGCTGGTCAGCAGTACCTCGCCAACATGGGTGTCACCTCACAGGATCTGCTGATTGGTCTCAACCCGGGTGCGAGTTTCGGGTCGTCCAAATGCTGGCCGGCAGAGAACTTCGCGCGGCTGGCTGAACTCTTGCAGGAACAGTATCGCTGCAAGCTTATTCTGCTGGTGGGGCCCGGTGAAGAGAGCATTGCGCGACGTATTACTGCGGCCACCAACGCGACCATAATCAACACCGCTGATGCCATGCTTGACCTCGCACTGTTAAAACCCATAATCAGGCGTTGCAATCTGCTCATCACGAACGATACCGGGCCACGTCATTTCGCCGTAGCATTCGATGTACCAACAGTGGTCTTGATGGGGCCAACCAATCCCTTGTATACATCTGCGCATCTTGATCGTACCAGTGTGATCCGGCTCGATCTGCCTTGCTCGCCCTGTCACAAGAAAGTGTGCCCGTATAAGCACCATGCCTGCATGAATGAAATTACGCCAAATATGGTATTAACCACCAGCAGCAAATACCTGTCCGCGAGTGCGACATGAGACCAGCCTATTATCAGGAGTTATGGGAAGCCATCCAATCCAGTGCTGATCCTCAGCCCGCGCAAATTGACGCCCTCGCGCGCAAGGTTGCTTCCACGTTTATTGATCGCTATTTCTACAGCAACGAATATAACCGTAACTACATTCAACTGTTGTGTGAGATGGCGACGCGATGCAACGATGCCGGATTAAATCAGATTGCCGCTCGCGCCTTGTTCGGCATCGTCATTGAACGCCTGTGTGATGATTTTGAAGACTTACAGACTGAAACCTACAATCGTCTGATCTGCCAGGTGACCGACTATTTGAGACGGCTTCCGGAAGGTGCGGAGCTGAATCAGGAACTGCTTAACTTCAACTTGATGACAGAGCAAGATTTGATGCAACGGGTTGAGGTGATGCGACTCGGAAGTGACGTGTCCATTCCATCTGAGATGAAGTTGCGCAAAGTGCTGGTATTGTCCAGAGTGACGATTGGGGCTGATGTGGCTATAACAAGCATCATTTGCCAGCGTGTACTCGATAGTTATCCAGACGCGGAAATCATCGTTATCGGCAATGACAAACTGCAGCAGATATTTGCTTCGCATCCGCAAATCAGCGTGAGAGAACTGGGCTATACGAGACGTGGCGGGCTATTGGAACGATTCGGCGTCTGGCTGGAACTGCTCAAAGCAGTGCGGAGCGAAACTGCAGACTGCGATCCACAGTCTTTTCTGGTACTTGATCCGGATTCGCGCCTTACTCAACTGGGAGTGTTGCCGCTGGTCGCAGATCGAAACTACCGCTTCTTCAATAGCCGAGGCAAACCAGAGTACCCCGCCACGGCCTCGATATCATCGTTGACGAATCTATGGCTCGATTGGTTATTTGGTCGGCAGGAGTTTCGCTTTCCCGCGATCTGGCTCGAGCCACGAGCGTTGTCGACTGCCGAGAAACTGATTGCGGTGATTCAACAAAAAGATTCAGTTAATGTCATAACACTAAATTTTGGTGTTGGTGGTAATAGCAGAAAACGCATCCTGGATGCGTTTGAGGTTGAGCTTGTGCTCTCGCTCCTGCGCTGTAGTGAAAATTTTGTCATGCTCGATCTCGGATTTGGCGATGAGGAACGCGAACGCAGTGAGTTTATTATTCAGCAGGCGCAGGCGGCGGGATTTGCGACACAGACTGCGAGTTTCGCGCGCAGTCCTGCCATTGAGCCAGGCACGCGACTGCTCGGCATGGAATGCAATGTGGGTGAAATCGCGGCGCTCATTGCCCACAGTCATGAATTTATCGGCTATGACTCGGCATGCCAGCATATAGCCGCTGCCGTGGGCGTGAAGACGTACACGATATTTGCCGGAACCAACAACGCACGTTTCATCCGTCGTTGGCATGCCAGCGGGCCAAATCGCAGCGAAATACTCTACGTCGACACCATTTCCAGGGAGCACATGATTGATCACATGGAATTGATAGATCGATTGCATGATCTGCGATTGAACTAAGTCGCTGCAGTACTGCCAGGTTTGGTAGATAACAGGAGAGGAATAGCTGTTGAAGCCCCTGTTCCAGAAACCATCTCTCACTCATAATGGACCACTAATCAGGCATATCCGGGGAATCACATGCACTCTATACGAAATGGTTTGATAGCAGCTTGTCTGGCTTTTGCTGCACCTTTAATGGCAGCAGAACGAGTTGGAGATTTTGCCCTGCTCGATCAGGCCGGTTATTTCCATCATATGAGCTGGTACGACAACAACGCGATGATTGTGCTGCTGGTGCATGCCACCGATGACTCTGCGGTAGCGCAGGCGCTGCCGACCTTCGCGCAGTTGCAGTCCCAGTTTGCAGAGCAGGGCGCGCAATTTTTCATGCTCAATCCGATGGGGCTTAACGACCGGGACGCCGTTCAGGCAGAGCTGGACCGTGCCGGGATTGCGATTCCGGTATTAATGGATGATACGCAATTGATCGCGGAAGCGCTGGGTCTCACGCACACTGCCGAGGTGCTGGTTTTTGATCCCGCCGAATTTACTGTGCAGTATCGCGGTCCCGCCGATGCGTCCTTGTCCCGGATACTCACCGATTTGCTTGCCGGCAAATCCGTGCAAAGCGCCGGCACCGTCCCGCAAGGCGCCGTAATTACCTATCCAATTGCTACTGCCCATCAACAATCGGTGCCTTCATACGCACAGGATATCGCGCCGATCATCGCTGACAATTGCGCAACCTGTCACCGTGCCGGCGGCATTGCACCGTTCGCCCTCGACAGTCATACCATGGTATTGGGATGGTCACCGATGATTCGCGAAGTGGTGATGACCAAGCGCATGCCGCCAGGGCAAATCGATGGTCATATCGGTGATTTTATAAATTCGATGGTATTGGCAGATGCCGACGCGCAGAAACTGCTGCACTGGATCGATGCTGGCGCACCGGAGGATGGCGCCGTTGACCCGCTCAGCCAACTGCAATGGCCAGCCACAGAATGGGCGTTTGGAGAGCCTGACTACATCATCGAAATCCCGCCACAGGAAATTCCTGCCACCGGCGTGCTGGATTATTACAATGTGATGGTGAGTGTGGATACGGAACAAGATCGCTGGGTCAGAGCCAGCCAATATATTCCAGGAGATCGCACCGTATTGCATCACACCTTACACAGCATTATACCGCCAGGGGCAACCCGTGGCGGCTCACTGCTGGGAGGGGATGATCCTGATCGCCCCGATATAGCACCTTATATACCCGGGCAATCTCCGCGCATGCAGCCACCAAATACTGGCGGTTTGCTGAAAGCCGGTTCCAGAATTGCGATGCAGATGCATTTCACGACCAATGGCAAGGAAACCACGGATGCGAGCCGCATCGGTATCTGGTTTTATCCGGAAGATTTCGTACCCACTGAGCGCATGAGCGGTGCCTGTGCCTGCCACTTCACACCCACCTGGGTTGATATTCCGCCTTATGATCCTGACTATGAAATGCGGCAGTCCATCACCATAGACAAGGAAGCGAGCCTGTTTGCCTTCACTCCCCACATGCATTTCCGTGGCAAACACATGCGCTTTTATGCCCAGTATCCAGACGGCACCGACGAGGAGTTGATCAATATTGCCAATTACAATTACAACTGGCAGCTGGCCTACACTCTGCGGGAACCGAAGTTGGTGCCGGCCGGCACGGTAATCACTGCCATTGGCGCATTTGATAACTCAGCCCAGAACAAGAGCAATCCTGACCCTGCCAGATCAGTGCCCTGGGGGCTGCAAAGCTGGGACGAGATGTTCTTTGGTGCCGCCGACTGGAAGTATTCGGATCAGACTGGTCCTTAACCAGCTCAGGCGTTTTAATGCCGCTGGCGCTGCTTTTGTAATACAATCGAACGCAGTCGCCAACGGCCCTGTAGTGAAACCGGTTTTAAACCGGTTTCGTGCAGGCCCAACAAGAGCGGAACACAATGAATTCTGCCATGCTGTCACCAGCTAGACCAAGCACCGCATTATGCAAACCTCTGGCGCCCGGTTGGGCGGCTATTCTGCTACTTTCACTTTGCGTACCCGCCACCGCAATCGCTCAAGATCCCGCGACCGCCACCGAATATCGCCAGCTCATCGATCAGTATTGCGTAGCCTGCCACAACACCCAGTTCAACAACGCCAATTTGGTGCTGGATAACCTCGACCTGAATCAGCTTGGGCACAATGCCGAGACCTGGGAGCGGGTAATTCGCAAACTGCGTTCGCGGGCCATGCCGCCACCCGGCAGCCCGCGCCCTGAAGAAGCCACCTATGTCACCATGATTGCCTGGATGCAGGACCAGATTGACCAGTCTGCTGCGCTGGCACCCAATCCCGGGCGCACCGAAACCTTTCACCGTCTCAACCGTTTTGAGTATCAGACCGCAATCGCCGACTTGCTGGCAGTGAATGTCGACGTTACGCAAATGTTGCCCGGGGATAACACCTACGATGCCGGCTTCGATAACAACGGCGCCATGCTCTCTGTTTCCCCGTCATTGCTGGAAAGTTATTTGATGGCTGCCCGCAAAATCAGCCACCTCGCGGTGGGCATCATTCCGGCCGCGCCCACCATTGACAATTACAAGGTGCCTCTCAACCTGATCCAGGACGAGCGTACCGATCCGCGCCAACCGTTCGGCTCCCGCGGGGGCATCGTCATTGACCATTATTTTCCAGTGGATGGCCGCTACCGCGTCAAGATCGAACTGCAGACCCAGTACAACGATTATTTGCGTGGCATGGGCCGCAAGCACACGCTGGATGTGCGCCTGAACGGCAAATTACTGCAGCGCTTTGAAGTGGGCGGAGAGGGTGTTGGCCTGGCCGCGCCGGAGGGTTTCGCCGGTAATATCATGATGGATCCCGAATGGGAAAATTATATGCATACCGCAGACGATCATCTGCAACTGGAGTTCGATGCCACTGCGGGACCGCAGGTTCTCAGTGTTGCCTTCATGCGCAATCTCGTCGCAGAACCCGGTGTGATGCAACCGCGACAGACCAGCTATTCACTCGCTACCGAACAACGTTATTTCGGCAACGCAGCAGTTGATGTAGTCAGTGTTGCCGGTCCGATCGAAGTTTATCAGGCAGGTGATACTCCCAGTCGGCGCAAAATCTTCAGTTGCCGACCAAGCGAAACTGCCGAAGCCAGCAGTTGTGCGCGGCAGATTTTCACAGAACTGGCCACCAGTGCCTACCGTCGTCCAGTCACAGATGCCGAGGTGCAGACCTTACTCGCATTCTATGGTAAAAACGGTGCTGCCGATTTCGATGCAGGTATTCAGCGTGGCATCGAACGCATGCTGGTAGATCCGAATTTCCTGTTTCGCATTGAAAAGGATCCGCTGGAGGCTGCAACAGCAGCGACTTATGCGGTGAGCGATCTGGAATTGGCGTCGCGCCTGTCGTTCTTCCTGTGGAGTACAATTCCTGATGCCGAGTTATTGCAAGTCGCCAGCGCCGGCCGGTTGTCTGACCCGGCGCAACTCGAACAACAAGTCGAGCGCATGCTGGCAGATCCACGCGCCGCAGAATCACTGGTAAACAACTTCGCCGCGCAGTGGTTGCAATTACGCAATCTGCAAGAACACCTCCCGGATCCGGAAATATTTCCCGAGTTCGACGAGAATCTGCGCGCGGCTTATCTGCGGGAAACGGAACTGTTTTTCGCGAGTACGATAACGAATGATGACAGTGTGGTGGAATTGCTGGATGCGAATTATACCTTTGTGAATGAGCGCCTGGCGCGGCATTACGGTATTGAGGGCATTTATGGACCACATTTTCGCCGCGTGGATTTACCTGCCGAGCACATTCGCGGCGGCTTGCTCGGGCAGGGCAGTTTACTGACAGTGACCTCTTATCCGAATCGAACTTCACCGGTCTTGCGCGGTAAATGGTTGTTGCAGAATATTGTTGGCTCACCGCCGCCAGAACCACCAGCCAATGTACCGGCGTTGCCGGACAGTGGCACTGAAGGCCAGCCGGCCTCGGTGCGGGAGCGGCTGGAAGAACATCGCCGTAACCCGGTGTGTGCCAGTTGCCATGCGCCGATGGATCCTTTGGGATTTGCCCTGGAAAACTTTGATGCTATTGGCAGCTGGCGGCAACTGAGCGAGGCGGGCACGCCAATCGATGCGTCTGGCATCCTGCCAAATGGCATCGAATTCGAAGGTGTGAGTGGACTGCACGGGCATCTGGTTAGCGACAAACCGCTGTTTGCCGAAACCGTAACCGAAAAGCTGCTGGCTTTTGCGCTGGGCAGGGGCTTACAGTATTACGACCGTCCAACCATACGCGCCATCGTCCGCAACGCCGCAGCGGACGATTACCGCTGGTCAGCATTGATCAAGGGTATCGTGCGTAGTCCGGCGTTTCGTCTGCGGCAGGTGGTAACGTCGGCCA
>SHZK01000048.1 GCA_009692305.1 Gammaproteobacteria bacterium
TCAAATAGTCCAACCCCATAGCGCACAAAAATATCCGGCGTCAGGTACTTGCCGATCGTCAGAGCACTGCTGTTGATAGTGTCGCCATTGCTAACGCCCAGGGTTTCCAGGCCAAAAGTGTCCAGGCCAAGAGTGTTACGAATCTGGCCAGCGAGCCCTTCACTACGATCAAGTCCAAGACTGGCGATGGCGCCGAGCACGGCGGTGCCATCCTGTTCAAGCAACTCTGACGCAGGACGCCCGGTTACCAGCACCGCGATTATGTCGTTATCTGGTAACACTGGTTAATCCAGCGCAATGGAGCGATGATCTGAGCCCGCGTTCAATCCTGTGATCAAGCTCGCGAGCAGGGTAACAATCCTCGTGATTCTGCCCCTCTTCCGCTGGTACTGACCAGCCTAACAATTGACATAAACACTGCGGTTGGCCGATACTGCCCCGTATAAAAAAATCAGGTGGTGAGGCTTCCATGAATAAAATGATGTCCAGATTGGTCTGGGTTGGTGTGGCGTTGCTCGGCGCGGCGGGCTTCGGCGTTTTGGCACTGTCGCGCGGGGAGACCATCAGTGCCGCATGGCTCATCGTAGCCGGCGTCTGTACTTACCTGGTGGGTTATCGCTACTACTCACGCTACCTGGCGAACACGGTATTCGGTCTCGACAATCGGCGCGCCACGCCTGCGGAGCGCCTCGAGAATGGCCGCGACTTCGTCCCGACCTCCAAATGGGTCGCCGCGGGCCAGCATTTTTCAGCGATTTCGGGCGCTGGCCCCCTCGTAGGGCCGACGCTCGCGGTGCAGTTCGGGTATCTGCCCGGCACCATCTGGCTGATCGCAGGGGTAGTCCTCGGCGGTGCCGTGCAGGACATGATTATCCTGTGTGCGTCGGTGCGGCGTGACGGCAAGTCGCTCGGGCAGATGGCAAAGGAAGAGGTAAACCCGGTTGCGGGCATGGCGGCGATGATCGCCGTTTTCGCGATCATGATCATCCTGCTGGCGGTCCTCGCTCTGGTCGTGGTCAACGCGCTGCGCGATAGTCCGTGGGGGCTGTTCACCATCGCTGCGACCATTCCGATCGCTCTGCTCATGGGCGTGTGGATGAACAACTTCCGTCCAGGCAAGGTGCTCGAAGCCACGGTGATCGGCGTTGCGCTACTCGCGGCCGCGTTGGTCGGCGGTCAGTGGGTAGCGGAGAGCCCTACGTGGGGTCCGGCGTTCACATGGTCCGGCACCGAGCTGGCATGGGCCGTGATCGCCTATGGCTTCATCGCCTCGGTGCTTCCAGTGTGGCTGCTCCTGACGCCGCGCGGATACCTCTCGGCGGTTCTGAAGATCGGCACGATTGTCGTCCTCGGCGTTGCGATCCTGATTCTGTTGCCACCGCTGCAAATGCCGGCGGTCACCCAGTTCATCGACGGAACCGGGCCCGTCTTCGCGGGCAAGATGTTCCCCTTCGCGTTTATCACGATTGCCTGCGGCGCTATGTCCGGATTTCACGCCCTGATCGCCAGTGGTACGACACCCAAGATCGTACGCTGCGAAGGCGACATCCCCCTCATTGGCTATGGCTCGATGTTAGCCGAGTCGCTGGTCGGCCTGCTGGCGCTGATTGCCGCCGCGACCCTCCAGCCTGGCATCTACTTCGCCATGAACGTAGGTCCCGCCATCATCGGGGATACGGCCGAGAGCGCGGCGCTGGCGATCCAGCAATGGGGATTCATGCTGCGACCGGAGCAGATGGCAGAACTCGCGGAACAGATGGGCGAGGCCTCACTGCTGTCCCGCACCGGGGGCGCCCCTAGCCTCGCTGTCGGTATGGCTGGCATTCTCGGCGGCGTCTTCACGGGCGCCGGTATGGCGCTCTGGTATCACTTCGCGATCCTGTTCGAGGCGGTTTTCATCCTGACCACGATCGACGCGGGTACCCGTGTCGGTCGCTTCATGCTGCAGGAGTTATTCGGACTGGTGTACAAGCCGCTCGGCCGTCCCTCATGGTACCCCGGCATCATCTTTACCTCTGGACTCGTCGTGTTCGCGTGGGGCTACTTCCTCTACCAGGGCATCACGGATCCGCTCGGCGGCATTAATTCGCTGTGGCCGCTGTTCGGAATCTCCAACCAACTTTTGGCTTCGGTGGCACTGTGTGTGGCAACCACTATCATCATCAAGATGGGCAAGCTGAAGCACGCGTGGGTGACGCTCCTGCCGCTGGCGTGGCTCGCTACCGCGACATTGACCGCCGCCTATCAGAAGGTCTTCTCACCTCTGCCTGGTCTCGGCTTTCTTTCCCATGCACGGTCCCTGGAGGGCTCCACCATTCCGGGAGCGGCCCAAATGATCGTGAATGACCATATCAATGCCGCGCTCGCGCTGTTCTTCATCGCGGTCGTCCTGGTGGTGATCGTCGCCTCCGTACGCGAGTGGTGGATGATCATCTCCAAGCGCAAGGCACCTGAGGTCCATGAGGCGCCTTACGTCTTATCGAAGTTGAATACTGTGGCCTAATAGGCCGCCCGAGAGGGGGCGCGAGGTACCAGCTAGGTCGGCGGCCTCTGTGCTTGCTTGTATGTAGTTGCTGGAGCGGAAGATCCGGTGGTCATTGAGTAGATTCTTGATGACCTTCAGAAAGCTGGTGCCAACCATATTGCCCGACCGCCATCGGGCAAAGTTCCGCCGTAGCTCGAATTATTCGCCCAAATTGGGTGCCAAATTGCGCCAAATTGAGGGTCAAGTCTTGCCTTTTGCCCCAGCAGTTGATCGCAGAGGCACAAGGCAAGACCTGACCCTCAATTCTCCCAGAGCAGTACCTGGCTGGTGATCTTACAGGCTTGGCAAGGGCAGTCTTTGCAGCAGCCACCAAACGGAGACTGGGCCGATGCAATAGGCTGGCAATAAATGAGTCAATCTCACACCCGCCTTAGTGAATGCATTTAATTGCCAATAACGCATCAACACACCAAGGAGCAGGCATACGCCAACCACCATGAGTTGCCCCACTTCCAGGCCAAGGTTAAACAATAATAAGGCCCACAGCGCGGAATCATCCGGCAAACCCACTTCACGCAGCACACCGGCGAACCCGAGGCCATGGATGAGTCCAAATCCGAACGAAATTACCCAGGGATAGCTGGACGTTAATGAGGGGGATTTGCTCAACATCTCAACTGCCATAAAGAGAAG
Organism: Gammaproteobacteria bacterium; assembly: GCA_009692305.1. GTDB lineage: Bacteria > Pseudomonadota > Gammaproteobacteria > Pseudomonadales > Pseudohongiellaceae > UBA9145. The sequence goes on from SHZK01000048.1 coordinate 3,179, forward strand.
ACTGAGCGCAATCAGTGCCTCTACTGCGGATTGGGAGATCTGCAGCAAATCATAAGTTGAAAGTGCAAGGGTTATGGAATGGGCAACGGTGAATGCAGTAATGGTGGCAACCAGTCTCCACCTGTTGGTAATCAATACCATCAATGCGATAACAAACAACACATGGTCAAGCCCCTTCAGCAAGTGCTCTATTCCCAACTCGAGATACGCTGGCAGCAGCGGAGCATCGGCTCCACCCAGATTCACTACCGGATTGTCTGGTCGAATAACGAAACGCTGCACGCTACTGTCAAACAGAGTAACGCTGACCAGCACTTCGCTGACGCCTGGATACATGTTGCGAATTGACAGGGAGGATTGCGCGAGTTCCTGATCGCATACTTCCTCCCAGATCTGGATCAGGGTGCCTTCCTGGCGCTGACTGATGGTCTCGGTTGCTACACGGCAACCTTCAACATCCAGAGCCAGATCAGGTCGAAACCCGGCGATAAGGGGTTGTCGCAGTGTAGCGTTGATCCCGGTTGCTGTTTCGACAAGCTGGACAAACGCTGGCCGCATTTCATGCGCAAAACTTTGCCCGGTAACGAGCAACAGCAGCGCGACAAGACTAACAGACGTTCTAGTTATCCTAGCGCACGATGTCATAGTTCGGTCGAACCTGGTCAATGAAGTCTTCCTGTGCCTTCATTCTGGCGTCGTAGAGATAGTCAGCACCAAGCTCAGTGCGAATATCTTCAAATGGCGCGATGGCAGGTGCGTTCAATTCCAGCACTTTGACCAGGTGCCAGCCAAAGTTGCTCTGGATCGCCCCCTGCCAGTTTTCGGCTACCTCCAGTATTCCCAGCGAACGGGTAAAATCGGGTCCAAATGCACTGGTAATTTCGCGAGGGGACTGGCGCACATTGACCCGGCTGAGCATCGATGACTGCGCCATCGCCTCTGGCGATTCACCCGCACCTAATGCAGCGATTGCGATATCACGGGACTGGAATTGCAGATGCTCGAAAGAGATAGTAGAGGGCAGTTCGTATCGGGATTGATTGGCCTGGTAATACGCGCGCAGTTCTGCGTCTGTCGGTGTGCTTGCGGCTTCCTGCTCGGCGATAAACTGCATCTTCTGGATCATCCGCCGGCGAATGATTTCATCGCCTTCGGCCAGGTTCAGCAGCACGGATTCCCGATACCAGATTTCTTCAGCTATCCAGTCTTGCACAAGGCTTGCGAGTTCAGCCGCGGTGGGTTCACGCTGTATTTGAGCAGCCCAGAGCGCTGCCACATTGCGCTCAAGTGCAGCGTCCACGACGATCGTATCAAGCGGATCAGATACTTGCTCATCAACTACAAATATCAGAATGCCCAGCGCCACGAACCAGAACACATGGCTCCTCATGAGCTCCATAATCAGCCGGTGGCAGGTCTGAACCATATGGGAGATGTGTAGGCACGCTCCTGAATTGTCGCCGGAAAGTCTGGACGCGGCGGAAATCCCTCTCTCAGCGCATCCCAGGTTGACCACCGACAAGTCGGATTCTCGAGCACACGCACGTAATAAAAAGCGCGAACGGCTGGATCGAATTCAGGATCAGTCCATACGGTTTTCAACTCGGCGGCACCAGAGCCGGCGGAGATGGCGCAGTCCTGAAGATTCACGCTGGCGCCGTTGTCTAGGCAACGATGGGTTTGCGGGTCCACCGCCAGCCCATCTGAGCACGCCACGTCGAATACTTTCTCATGGGGTTCACCGGCAACAGTCCAACCCTTGACGATCTGCAGTCTTTGCAACGGGGCACTCAGTGCATCTTGCGTGGCCCAGGCTATAAAGCTCGGGACACCGCCAGAGGCAGGCAACAAGTCTGAACCCATTGGCACGCCATCACGATAGGCTGTTTCAATCATATCGGGTGCAGCAAGTGTGCTGTCAGTGAAGCCATATCCACCGAAAAAGCGCACCTTGATGCGCGTGCCAGTGGTGGCAAATGTTTCCTTGCGGCGAAACGCGTTGTAGATGGATTCCCGCGTATTTTCTTCTGCCCACACTCCGGCAATTCCGGAGGCAGCCCAGGTAATTGGCGCCGCGCTGTTATAAATGCCGGCTTCAAATTCCCTGGCAAGTTCTGGTGAGGTTTCGAGCAATTGTGCGCCTGCTTCAGGACTTAACGGTACCGCACCCTGCAGTTGCGGGTTGGCATCGAGCAGACCTCGCTTGCCGTAGAAGTCAGTTTCGTCATCGGGCATTGCTGCCATATGAGTATCCGACGCACCAACAAAGCCGAATTCAAAAGGATTCTTCACGCCCTTGTCTTCTTGCGACATGCCATTCAACAATGCTTGGCGCGCATAGCTGCCAGAGGGTTCAGAAAACAAATTGGTGGCAATGCGATAGGGCATGATTTCAAAACCCGCCCACTCATCGGTGTCCGATAACATCGGGTGAGTTTCTGAGGTGCCCTTTATCTGGGTGATTTCAATAAGTGGCTCATTCCGGGTTCGCTGGTCTGCATAGGCGTCGTCCAGAGGATTACCCGCCCAGTCCACCAGCTTGAACATCTGCCCGTTGGAGCCGTTTGAATTGTGAGGAATGGCCAACGACTCAACTCCTTCGGCACGCAAGCCATCCATCCAGTCCCACAGTGCTTCTGGATTCCGGCTATGTAATCGAGAGAACGGTACGGCGGGCAATTTGTCGGCATCACGAAAGATCACATTGCGATGCAAATTGCCCCGGTCGTCGGCTGTCGCGGTGTACTCATACCCGACGAAGGTCGTGAATTCGCCCGGCTTGTTATATTGTTCGGCCGCAGCAATGGTATCAGCCCAGGCATCGCGCGTGATGTCATCGACGAAATCCTGGGTAACGGTACCATTGGCAATCATCCGCAATGTGTCAGGAGCAAATTCCCGGAATGCCTGAGTCCGTTCTCGCGTGCCACCGGGCACTTGTTTTTCCGGTGCATTCAGATTTTGCATGTACCCAAGTTGCAGCAACTTGCTGATCTCGGTAGTCGGGTCTGCAACCTGCCTGGATACACCCAGAAACTCGCCATGATCCGTCACCGCGTAAAAATCCAGCGGCACTCGAATGGTCATATCGAAGCCGGCTGGATTCTTGATGGTTTCACCTAGAGCGTAACGATAGGCATCATAGGGCGTCGCCAGGGTGCCAAAAGCAAAGGCATCGTAGGAATAGGAAGTGTGTACGTGTAAATCACCAAACAGGGCGGTGCGCGTCGCATTCTTTCCTGGCTGCGCGGTGATAATGTCGGTCGGCATCGTCATCTGGCTCAGAGGGGGCGGAGGCGGCACTGCCTCTGCAGGTTGGGCTGCTGCAGTTTCTGCAGGGGCGGCGGCTGTTGCCGCGCTAGCGTCAGCTACTGCATCGCTGACTGTAGCACTGCCCGTATTCACAGTATCGGATTCACCACCACAGGCGGTGAGAATGAGGGCGCTGAAATAAACCAGAGTTCGCTGTTTCAATTGGCGTCTCCTTTGATTGTCGATAAGACCTTAATTATGGATGGGACCTTATTATCGATGGGACGTAACTATCGATTGCGCCCCATCCAGAAGGTAAAGCGAAGTTAACCACACGGCACCCAAAAACACACTACGGTATCGCCAGCTTATTACCGCTGCTGGTTTCGATGACACTGGGCTTAAGGCCTGAACGACTAATGAATTGCTTTGCGTCCAGATAGCTTCCAGCAGAAGACCCGCAGAGAAATTGGAAACACTGGTCAAATAGAAAATGGGCATTTTCATGATGAGAGTGAATTTGGCTCACAGTTATTAAACGCAGGACTCGACAATCCACCCTCTCAAAAATTGGTGAGTCAGCGTACCAGGTTGGAGCGGGACAACTGGCAAGGTTGTCCAGGGGCACGTCGATCTTGATACGCGGCGCAGCAGGCGGGCGCGTGTTGATAATCACCGGCAAGCCAATTGGTGAACCTGTCGTGCACTATGGTCCGTTTGTTATGAATAGTGTGGCGCAGATCGAGCAGGCGATAAGAGACTACAATGCAGGCACTCTCGTGAGTCCTCAGCGTTCAACGGTATAGGTGAGGTCGACGCTCTGGTACTGTCCGGATTCGGCCTGCAGGATGATGCGTTCGCTCAGGCTGTAATCGATTGCTACTTTAGACTGCCGATCAAATAGTCCAACCCCATAGCGCACAAAAATATCCGGCGTCAGGTACTTGCCGATCGTCAGAGCACTGCTGTTGATAGTGTCGCCATTGCTAACGCCCAGGGTTTCCAGGCCAAAAGTGTCCAGGCCAAGAGTGTTACGAATCTGGCC
>SHZK01000049.1 GCA_009692305.1 Gammaproteobacteria bacterium
GATATCATCAAAGCTGGTCGCCGTGCCGCCGAAAGCGTCTGCACACACCTTTGTCAGTGCCGCAGTCAATGTCGTCTTGCCATGGTCAACGTGACCAATTGTGCCTACGTTTACGTGTAACTTATTACGTTCGAATTTTTCCTTTGCCATTAGCGACTGCCCCTATTTCTCTTACTTGTATTCAAATTGAAATTAAATGCGGCCTTGCTGCCCAAATCTCGCTTACGCTATATAAATGAAGCAACAATCCTTATTACTTTTATACCTGCAGCTACATATCCTTGTTATAGGACCTGATATCCAGCCGGGCTACATAAACAAGGTATGGTGCTCACATCCGGAGTCGAACCGGAGACCTCTTCATTACCAATGAAGTGCTCTACCGCCTGAGCTATGCGAGCGTGTAATTAGCTCCAAGCTGCTTAGCTCTAGCGCGCATTGTGCCAACCCTGATCACTCATTAAATGGAGCGGGTAGCGGGAATCGAACCCGCGCGACCAGCTTGGAAGGCTGGAGTTCTACCTCTGAACTATACCCGCCTTCAAGAAACGGACCCTATTTCGGAAGGAATTCTCTCCAACTAAGCGCTAGTTAAGCAACAATGCGTGTCGACTACGCTCCAGCTTTGCCACGCGTCCGATCGGCTTCACCCTGTCTCACCAATAAATGGTGGAGGGGGGTGGATTTGAACCACCGAAGCTTTCGCGTCAGATTTACAGTCTGATCCCTTTGGCCGCTCGGGAACCCCTCCCAAAAGAGCTACAAAGGGTCAATATCCCTGGCACTCTTATTCAGAGTGCGGCATTTTATGGGAATTGGGCACCTTGTGCAATCGTTTCACAGAGATTTTCTGAGTAGGTCAAATCCGGTCTATCTCCTGCAAATTCGAGCCATTCAGCCACGTCTAGAGGCGTAAAATCGGGCTTCGCTAGCACTATTTGCAGCGCACCGGTGGATTGCGGAATTTCTTCAATTTCGACCAAATAACCCAAACCGGCTACCTGATCACGGATCCTGAGCGCATCTTCCAAAACGGGAAATACTCCAAGGGCGACGGCGTTTTCCAGCAATCCTCGGGTGATCAGATAGGTTTCCACCTGTAAGTTCTCAACAACTAACCGTTCACTCAATCCGTCCAGAGTAATCGTAGCGATCTCCCGATTTGAGGCTGGAGGCAGATATACCCGGTAGCTTGGAGGCAGAACTTCACCAGCCAGATGCAACTCGGCTCGATAGCCAATCGCAGCTATTCGCTGCAGAAAGCTATTCACATCGTCGATGCCATTAAAATCCCCTACCAGATAACACGGCCTTGCCGCATGCGTTTGTGCTTGCGCCAAGTTGGCAGACTGCGTGTTGAATTCATGCAAGAGCAGGAGCCCCTGTTTCAGTAGCGGTCGCGGCTCTGCTGCAACTGCAGGAAACGATTCTGATGGAAAATAGATTTGCCAACCAAAATAACCCAGATTGGCTACGATCAAAAACATGACAATGTAGCGCATAGTCCGCTAGTGCTCTGAAGAAAAAGGGCAACCGATGGCGAGTCCATCCAATACCAAACTGGGTGCTAAATCGAATATTTTCACGATTGATTGCGTAGCAAGTAACTCGGCATCTCCACCTGCAAAAAATACTCGAGAAGATGCATCAAGATTACGTGCGGAGGTAACCACTGTGTTTATCAGACTTACTTGTGCAGCAAGAGTGCCATTGCGCACCGCACTATCAGTCGAATTTCCAAGCGTCAGGGAGTCCTGATTAAACTGATCAGACAAGCGAATGCGTGTGTTTTGCTCCAAACTCTTCCGCATCAGCAACAAACCCGGCGTTATGTATCCTCCCAGGTGCAGGCCATGTTTGTCGACCACATCTATGGTTAATGCTGTTCCACTGTCAATTATTACGCAAGCACCGGCTGTTATTCGATATGCAGCTAGGATGGCTAGCCATCGATCCACTCCCAGTCGAGACTGATCCATGTATTGATTTCGCACTCCTCCGCAATTTTGCCTTACTCTCGCTATGTGTACTGGTAGAGACCAGCATTCGTTTACCCAGCGCTCGATCGCGTCACTCGTCTCGCCGCCTTTCACACTGCTCATTCTAACCATGAGTGGCAACTTCATGGCACTGAGAGCTTCAAACAGTTCTCCCAGATCCAGTGCAAACCCCGATTGCTCCGAGCTATTAGTCTGCTCGTTCAAAAGACGCCACTTGATGCGCGTATTCCCAATATCCAGCTCCAGTATCGTCATACTGCGCAACCTGATTCTGATGATCGAACTGCCGCAAGCAATGATGGAAAAACTTCGCCACCCCTGATTACTTCCAATCCAGATGCGGTCTGCAATAGCAGGGCCCCTGACTCATTTACGCCCATAGACCTACCAATTTTTTGTACATCACCAATTTGCAATACAATATCCAGATGACGATAACAATCGAGTGCGTTCCATCTCGATTGAAATGATGCAAAAGCTGTTTTTTCAAATTCCAGCAAATTGTTCAACAAAGTTTCAACTACAATTGTCACTAATAGAGATTTATCCGGTATTGCTTGCGATAAGCTCATCAAATCAGTAACTGGCTGATCGATTGCCTCGCGCACTGCATTCGGCAAATTAAGATTGATACCTACACCGAACACAACATAGTTGACGCCATTGCACTGTTTAAGTTCGAGTAAAATACCAGCCAATTTACGTTTATTGACCAGCAAATCATTAGGCCACTTCAGCTGAATTCCCAACACTGCACTCAAAGCCAGAGCTTCTTGCACGCTGAGCGCAGTTACCAGACTCAATGCCTGCAGTTCCTTGATATCGCGCGCGAAAGGACGCACTAGGGTCAAATAGATACCAGCTCCTGCAGGACTCTGCCAAATTCTGCCTCTGCGGCCTTTACCAGCAGACTGGGCATGCGCGAGCAGAAGGAAATTGCCCGTTTTACCTGAATCTAATTGCCGCATTGCCTCCGTATTTGTGGAATCGATTTCTGTGAAATATTGAACGTCTGCCAAACGCTTCTTCAATTCGACAGGTATATTGAATTGGTTGATTTCTTGAGGTTTCACTGCAATAACTTCCTGAAAACCCTGCGGTACTTAAATGGGAGCACTAATGATTCGATCAGCGGGAACGAAAAAAGGAGCGCGAATATTGTGCCACGCACACTATTCCAACCGCTCCTTTGCACTTCGAGTTAACAGATGACTGGCTTCAGTCACCTGTCAAGCATTTAATCGCCCCATGTTTAGGCGCAGACTTTCGCTGATTTACTTACTACCAGCATGTGGCCCATAGCGCCAACACCAGAATAAAAGTCATGGGCGCCAGAATATAGGCACTGCACCAGCGACAGCTGTGAAATGGGAGCCCCAAAGTACATATTTATTGGTCGGCACATAGTCAATGCCGTCATTGATTTGATGCGCTGGAGTAACGTAGTTTGGGTCCAGTTGGTAAATTTTACCGGCTATAAAATTGGAATAGATAAACCAACCAAAAGAAAAACCAACCAATCCTATTAGAACCAGATAGATCGAAGACAATTAGAGCTCTCCCGAATTTATTATAGTTTTCAAGCTTCGCATCATAACAAGTATGGCGCACGACGCACAATGGAATCGCCGCAAGGCTGCCACGCTTTTTCTACAATATAACCTGTATTCCCCCCCCCCCACTTCTCGATGTTTGATGCAAAAAAAACCCGGCTATTTTGCAACAGCCGGGTTTCGGGTAAATCGTCTGACTATCTCAGTTTGTAGGCACTGCCGCGTGGTAAGTCCAATACCCAATGAACATCTCATCCCAACTTTGCAGACCAAAGGACAACGATTTGCTTGGATCAGGATTTGCCGGATTATATTCGGAATTATCAAATGTGCCGGTTACATGCACTTTGGTGCCGGCAGGCAGTGCAGCTGGCTCAATCAACTGGTAGGTAGGCTGCCATGCATAGCTGTAATTTGGCACACTCAACAGATCAGTCACGGTGCCATCCGGCATTTCAGCGCTGAACCTCATGTCTTTGCCGCGGAAGTGCATGTGAGCTCTCAATCCAGTTACCACTACGTCTTCTTCGAATAAATAGGTAGCAGCGGCTGGATAATCCTGAGCATAGGGAGGTATGCGAAAATTACCTGATACCGAACGTGTGAAGTTCTCGTAGGTAGGTGGCTCGTCATACATATACAGACCAATAATTGTTTCATCTACAGTGGCTTTGCCATTCGTTGTGTAATGGAACTGCATGGACAACTTGTGACCTTTGGGAATGAAAACTCCAGTGTTTTCAGGGAATGTCATGGCATCCATTTTACCCGGAGCATAACCTTCGAGAAATCGACGTGCTACCGAGCTCTGATTTTGTTCGCCACCATCGAAATCCTCGGCCGGCGCAGTCACATAGGTCAGCAGGTGATGCAGTACTGATTCATCGCCAGCAATAAACTGAACTGACTGAACCCATTTATCTTCATCGAAGGGCAGGTCAACATCTATATCGATGTAATCGAGGGCGCCTGTTGCCGGAACTTCCATGGCGGGCGCATTGATGACGTAATCCGGCTCACCTAACTGCCAGGACTTGCGATCAGGAAAATCGAGTTGCGTGAGTGGGTCAATTGCAGCGGCACCACGAGGGGCGCCGGCATCGATCCAATGCACCAGAGTCTGGATATCGCTTTGTGCCATATAACGGGCATTCGAGAAATGACCGATGTATGGATCAACTTGCATCGGCGGCATGCGCTTGGTTAACAACACCTCGCGAATCATCGGGGACCACCCTTGCAGCATCAGGTGACTATCCATAGCAAACGGGCCTATGCCACCTTCACGATGACAGTTCGCACACTGTTCGGCAATGATAGGTGCCACTTCGGATGCATAATCGGGGGCCTGGCTGGCGTGCTGGTTCTTTATTGGGTAGCTCAGTTCACATCCACTTGCAGCAACAACTACAGTGCTGTCTGCAGATCCAGCCTTTTCGCTATTCAAAACTTGAGCAACCTGATCTTGTGCAGGACCGCGATAGAGAATAGTCAAACGATCTGGGTCCAGAATGGCAACTTCGCCCGCTTTTGACAGGGCTAAAGTTTCAGAAACTACCTGACCATCATCGATGAGCAGCGGCAGATTTACACCATACTTCACTTTCGCTGCACGGATTACCTCAATGTCTGACTCAGATGAGGAATTTATAAAAGCGAAAGTTACATTCTGATCTGTCCAATTCGCCTGCATGGTCTGCAATTGGGCGACGGCCGCGTCGATGGATGCGCAGGAGTTATCAAAAGACATCAACACCAGTGCTTCTTGGTCGCGCATGCGGCTTAGCTGATGAAATTCACCATCACTATCGAGCAATGCGAAGTCGCCGATTCTATCAGGCAAAGCAAAAGCAGAAGCGGATAAAGCGCTGGCTACTGCGGCAACTCCTGACCAGATAATTTTATTCATATTGTGACCCCATGGGTAAATGCAAAATAGTGCGGTGAGTATAACGAAAACCCTTTCAAATTGGACAAATATCCATTTACTTTTTGTAACACCAAGCTGTGACCAGTCATCAGGTAATTCAAAACAACTTATTGATATTAAATAAAAAAGCCAGTTTTAGTCACTGGCTTTCAAAGTCTGATTCTTGAGACGAAAAATCCTTATTCGCCAGTCTTGTGATATGACAAATAACCAATAAACATTTCATCCCAACTCTGGGCGCCACCACGGACTACAGCTGCCGGGTCTGGATTGCCGAGATTGTATTGGGAATTATCAAAAGCGCCTTCAATCATCACCCGTGAGCCGGCTGGCAATAACATGGGTTCTGACAAGCGATAAGTTGGCTGCCAGGCGAAGTTGTAATCGGGAACATTGATAACGTCATCCTTTGTGCCATCAGGATAAATCACGGTAAAGCGCATATTCTTGCCGCGGTAATGCATATGTGGACGCAGGCCATGCAGCAATACTTCGTCTTCGAAGACGTATGAAGCACTCATCTTGTGATCTGTCGCTCCTGGAGGAATCACGATGTTGGCGCCACCGTGGCTTAAAGAGTAAGTCGAGTACTGGAACCGCGGCGCTTCATCGGCGAAATACAGGCCCAGCAACGTATTATCCACGGTCTCCTTACCGAACGTTGTGTAATGCAATGACATCTGAACTGCCGACCCATTCGGAACAAACATGCCAGAATTTTCCGGATAAGTTACGGCTTCATCCTTGCCTGGCGCATAGCCCTCGAGGAATTCACGATAGCTATCGTTCTCACCTTCAACGATGGCTTCTGCGTAATCCGCCGGGACAATGTAGCTCAGCAAATGGTGCAGAACACGGCGATCGCCGGGGATATGCTGTACTGACTTGATCCACTTGTCTTCAGTGAATGGCAGATTGAGTGTGACATTCTCATAATCCAGAACGCCTGTTGCTGGTACCGTGAACCCCGGCACTTCAACGATGTAATCGGGCTCACCCAATTGCCACATGGATTGTGGCGGCTCAATCAATGTCAGTGGATCAACATCAGCCGTGCCACGCGGTGCTCCGGCATCAATCCAGTGCACCAGTGTCTGCAGCTCTTCTGGCTCCATGTAACGAGCGTTAATGAAATGGTTGATGCTCGGATCTACTTGCGCTGGGGGCATGCGCTTGGTCATCATGACTTCTTTCATCATAGGCGACCAACCCTGAACCATCATATGCGAATTCATTGCAAACGGAGCGATACCACCTTCGATGTGGCAGCTAACACATTTTTCTTCGAGAATAGGCGCTATATCAGTTGAATAATCCGGTACATTTTTCGCATGCATGTCACGCGCAGGAAAAGATAAGTCACAACCAATTGCGTCAGCGGTCACAGTGCTATCTTGCAACGACATAGCTCCAGCGACGACAGCCGTTAGCGTGTCAGACAGAAAACTAGTGCCTGCCCGCTCGGCTATATTGAATTCCGGGCGAGCGCGTTGTGACTCAATGTCCAGACCGCCCCGGTAAAGCACCTGAAAACGATTCGGTTCTAACACAACCAGTTCACCTGCCTTCGTCAAACCCAGGCCCTCGGCTACAAGTTGACTGTCGTCCAACAAGATCGGCAAATCAAAGTTATGTAACTGCGCCATGTTCCGAATTTCATCCAGGCTGTCATTGGCTGCGGAATTGATACCGAGAAACACTACGCCCTGTCGTTCCCACGTAGTTCTGAGTAACCGGTATTTAGGTAGTTGCTCGATAATTTCAAGGCAGCTTGCCGAAGTTGAAATTAAAACTATCGCAGGGCTATCGCCGTATTTTCGCAATT
>SHZK01000001.1 GCA_009692305.1 Gammaproteobacteria bacterium
TCGGCTACCAGACCTGGGGTGACCAGTTCAGTTTTTCCGCGGCGACCTATACCCACGAGCCGAACAATCTGGAACGGGGTACCGGTAACGCGGCGCGTTTCATCTATCACCCGACACTGGCCAATGGTGCACTGCTGCATCTGGGCGTGAATGCCTCCATCGAAAATCCGGATGACAATACTGCACGTCTGCGTTCACGGCCGGAAATGCATCAGGACGATCATCGCATTGTCGATACCGGTACCTTGAAGAATGTAGATGACCTCAGGAAACTGGGTTTGGAAGCTGCTTACACTAAAGAGCGTTTCTCGGCGCAAGGTGAGTATATCCGCAAGAGTATCAAGCGCGATGGTGCCTCAGATCATAGTTTCGATGGCTACTATGCCTACGTCAGCTACTTCCTGACCAATGACACCCGTCCCTATACCAATTCAGAAGGCATATTTGGCACTGTCGCGCCTGCGTCGGACACCGGCGCTTGGGAAATCGCAGCTCGCTTCAGTGATCTGGATCTGAATGATGGCACGATCAGCGGAGGCCAGGCTGATGCCATCACCTTGGCGGTGAATTACTACATGACTCGCGATCTGCGCTTTCAGGCAAACTATGTATTCACCGATTCCAAGGGTGGCACAGTGCTGGGTGATGATCCGAACGGACTGCAGCTGCGCGTGCGACTTACCTGGTAAGTTTGAAGCTGCAGTTCATGGCATTCGACAACTGAAATTTTCTGCAACATCCGTGCTGCCCGCGCCAGACCAGATCGCTACTTCCGGAAATGGACACAGCGGGCGCGCACGATCTACCACTCCCTGAGTGGAGTGGGTGGCGTTGATGCGCTCTGGTGCCACGCCATTCTCCACCCAGGCTTCCAGCGCGGAGACGGCGTCGAAACTGTCGGTACCGGGACCGCCACCGCAATGCGCCATGCCCGGCACCATGAACAAACGGTAATCATCGTGGATCGCCGCGCGGCTGCCGAATACATCCAGCACGCTTGCGTAATATTGGGTGGAGCTCAGCGGTGATATCTGCGGATCACTCCAGCCATGGTACTGCAGCAACTTGCCACCGCGTCCGAAGAATGGGCGCAGGTCTGCGTTCAATGCATTAAGTGTATTGTTGTCTTGCTGTTCCGCCTTGACCACATCGATATCGAAATCAAACTGCTCGATACGCCAGTTCGGGTCCTGATAGACCAGATACTTCAGTTGTTCGTCACCGGTAGCGCGCGCCGATTCAGTCCAGCCGAGATCGGTCCAGCCGGGTTCGCTACCCGGAACCAAACCGGGGATGGTGCGACCCGTTGCCGGATTGATGGCGGAGCCATAGATCAAGTTCGCGGTAGTGACTTGTGCTTCGGTCAGGCATGCGCTGTCGCTGCCAGTACTGCAGCGCAGTGTGGCTGGTTCAACCTGGCACTGTTGGGGGCTGTCGATGACACCGTCTGCAACTCCATCACTGGCGTCACAGATATTCAGAGCGGCGCGGTGCAACAGGTCGCGTTCGCTTTCGCCCAGGCGTGCCGCTGGATCTGCTGCCAGCACCTGCGCGACCCGCAGTGCTGCCACTGCCCTGCCAGTCCAGTCCAGACCGGGTGCGCCGGCGATAATGCCATCGAAGTCTGCCGGAAAGCGCTGTGCCGCTTGCAGCGCCTGCCGCCCGCCAGCCGAACAGCCATTCCAATAGGAATAGCGCGGGCCTGACTGGTAATAAGTGGTGATAAGTTGCTTCGCCACCGCTGCCATTTCATGCACCGAACGCCAGCCGAAATCGATTACTTTCTCGGGATGCCCGAGACCGAAACTGGCGGTATTGTCCTCATGTCCGGTATCAGTCGAACTGGTCGCATAACCGCGCAGCAGCGGATCGATCATGGCGGGGTGACGAATATTGCCGGAGAACGCGCCGTTGCCGATGGCGAGATATTTTCCATTCCACTGTGCGACCGGCAGCCACATTTCGATCTTGATGTCGGAATCAGCCGATGGACGCAAGGTAGCCGCGACCCGACAAAAAGCCGGCAGCGGTTGATACATGCGATTGCGCGCATCTCCGGCGGCGCCCTCTGGTGCGAAGCCTCCGGCTGTTATTACTTCGGCAAGTGTAATGCTGACTGCGGGCAGTTGCAGTGCAGTGAGTTCAGTGCAGACGCGCGGCGATTGTTCTGCGGCCCCAACAAATGCACTGAATCCAGCCAATGCGGCAAGACCAACTGCAATGCGCAAAGACTGCGAGACAGATTTATTCAGCATGAATGTAACTCCCGAATCAGTGGGGTGGCTGGAAAAAATGTATTAAGGCGAGGCGAATACTCGCTGCATGGCTCTACCAACAGCCGGACGTGCGCGCATGGTCTGATACCACTTATAAAGGTTTGCATAGGGATCGAGTGAAATGCTCGTGTCGTCTGAAATAGTCAGATAGGCGAAGGTGAAACAATCCGCGATGCTCATGTCCGTGCCACACAACCAGGGTTGCTTGCTCACCAGATCATCCAGATACGGTAATTGCTTGTCGAGCCAGCCTTTCGCTTCCTCGAGCGCATCCGGATTCGCCACACGGTCGAGAAATTTTGGCGCGATCAGTTCTTCCCAGAAATACACTGACAACCAGCGTCCTATGTGAATGGACATTACATCCATCAGCGCATCGATGCGCGCGGCTTGCAATGGATCTGCGCTGTATAATTTTTTGCCGTTGGTGTTGGCGAGGTAGCGACAGATCGCCGCGCTCTCATAAATGAAGTCACCGTTATGCTCCAGCACCGGTACTTTGCCGAATGGGTGTCGTAGTTTGTGTTCGGGTGCAAAATTTTCCCGTTTCGCCAGATCAACAAATTGATAGCGATAGTCAATGCCGAGCTCTTCAGCTGTGATTACCACTTTGAGGGGGTTGAACGTGCTGTAACCGTAAATCGTATACATGCAAAAACTCCAGACTCTTTATTTCATACCCAGTACTTCAATCCCAGTACTTCAAACTGGAATCGATTGTAGCGCAGGGGTTGCTTGAATAAAACGCGGGTATGCGCTATCAGGTATGCCTGATGCGATTGAGGGTACACAAAGTTAGCGCCGCCGCGAACAGCGTGATGACTTGCGATAGGGCAGTGGCTTCGAGCGGCCTTGGTACGCAGTATCGGCTACGCTGCAAACCGCGCCGCTCCGCGGTACCTGCTCTCCGCAAAATGCTCTGGAAAACGGTCATTTTGCTGCGCTCAGCGCGGTTTTTGATCGCAGCTCCATCCGATTCTGCATACCAAGGCCTTGATGACTACACGCGATCTGGGTTTTGCTTTACTTGAAAGATACTCGGACTTATTCGGATATCCAGGGAGTCTGGCAGTGACTGCGAGTATCCCGGGGTATCAGAAAGTATTAAGAATCAATTACAAATCCTGAATAAATCCAGGACAGATTTCCCCTAAGGCTGCACCACTTCAATGCGTACACCATCGGGACCTTCCACAAACGATATACGGATTTCGCGGAAATCCCGTGGCTCCATGGAAAAAACCGCGCCTTTTGCTTTCATCTCGACTGCCGCAGCATCCAGATCCGGAAAGTTCCAGCCCAGATGATCCATGCTGCGACCTATCGTTGGTGCAATCTCTCCACTTGCTTGCGCAGCGAGCAGCCAGATGTTGCCGTAGTGAATGCCGGGCAGGGCGCCGCCGAACTGGGCTGCTTCGCCACCGAAAATATTCTGATACCAGGCGAGCGTGCCGGCAGGATCTGCAGATGACAGATGTATGTGATGCACGCCGCGCATGGCGCTGTCATCGATCAACTCGATCTTGGTGCCCCAGGGGTCTTCGACAAAGCCCAGGGTCATGCCGTTAAATGCGCGTAGCTCACCGAGGCCCTTGCCACCATCAGCAATGATGGCATTGAAGACTGACTCCACATTGGGCATGGAGAATCCAATATGGTCTACGCCACTGCCAACCGAGCCTGCGCCCGGGTCGCGTTCATAGAAGATCACGTAGATATCACCCAGCTTGATCCGATCGATCGGCAGGCTGGTATCGCTTGAATTGCGGAAGCGGGTGGGAGTGCCGCCGAAATGCTTGGCGTACCAGTTGGCCGCTTCGAGCGCATTGTCTGCGGCCAGATGGAGGTGGTCGTAGGGTGTGGCAAAAAGCGAAGCTGGTAACAGGAACAGGGTAGTCAGTAATAATTCGCGCAGTTTCATATTTAATTCCGGAGGCTGATAGTTATTATTAGTGTTGCGGTATTGTTTGAGTGTATCCAACCTTTATCTGATGTTAAAGGAGAGCATGATTGCTGAAATTGTTATTTGGAAGTTGTGAATTGGAATTTGTGGCTTCGAGCGGCCTTGGTACGCAGTATCGGCTACGCTGCAAACCGCGCCGGTCCGCGGTGCCTGCTCTCCGCAAAATGCCCCGAAAAACGGTCATTTTGCTGCGCTCAGCGCGGTTTTTGATCGCAGATCCACTCGATTCTGCATACCAAGGCCTTGATAAATGCATATGATCTATTCAGCGGTTTTTTTTCAAAGTCGCTCTGTCTTGATCGTTTATCCAGTATCCCGGGGTATCAGAAAGAATCGATGTGGGAATTTTAATTCAGTAATTGTTATCGCAGGGTTTCGAAAATAGCAGAGACTGGTAATAAAAAAAGGGCGTGTTCTTTATCAGAACACGCCCCTTTGTGTTTCGAGAGGGGGGAGAGCTTACTGACCTTGTGACATGATCATCGCGTGTTGCATGTCCATCGCTTCGCGGGTGCGGTTGCGTTCGGACTGCATGAGTTCACCTACGGCTGGACCACCCTGGTTGTAGATACCGCCACGGAGGGCAAACAACAAATATTCCATGGGTTCGGCGGCGGATGCATCCTTGTTGGTGAACAGGGCAACGGCGGCGTCCATCTTGGCATCGCGATCTGGCTCGTCCGGATAGGAGAGCACGTCTGCGACCACAGTTTCCAGAATGTTCAGGTTATCGAGAATGGTGGCTGCTTCCGGAGATTGGCTGTACAGGTCAGGCGCAATTGCGGGCGCCATAGGCAGTTCGGTAGGAGCGGGGAACATGCTCATGCCGCCGGCAGAACCAATCTTGTTCCAGAAGCGCTCGAGAGCGACTTCCATGCCGCCGGCAAACTGGGGATCCAGTTGTTCGAGAATGACTGCTTCCAGCGCGGCGAGTTGCAGCCATTGCTGGGTCCACAGAAAGCCGCTGAGGCGGGGGAATGCGGTCTTGAAGCCATTAGCTTGGCCGTGAACTATCAGGTATTCGCTTTCCTTCGGCACCGTGGCGACAGAGTGCTGGTCATCGCTGAGGTATTCGGTAATGGCAGCAGTAACAGCGGCGCGCTTGTCGCTGATGCGGTCATCAATATAAATCGCGAGCAGTGTGTTCTCGAACTCGCGACCGCGCTTGAGCACTTCGCCAGTGTGGCGATTGATGGCGGTACTTGCCTCATAGGCTGCACTAGCTTCGGCATCGGTGTGTTGGCCGCGCATTACTGCCAACAGATTGATGCGGGATTCAACTTCCATGTCTGGATAGGGCCCGCTCGCGCTCATGTCCATATTCATGCCGCTATGGCTCATGGTGCCGGAATCCATCATCTCGCTCATGGTCATGGTCTTCATCCCCTCCAGATGCTCACGCAAAGCGGCGCGGGCTGCGGCATAGGACGGATGGGCATTGATGGTAGCGATGGCATCAAAGGTCTGTGCCTGGGTGACATCAAAGGCATTAAACAGGTCTGCCAATTGTGGATACTCTGCACGAATATCGCTGCGGGACTGCGCTGCGACCGTTGCTGGCAAGAGGCTGACGATTGCTGTGCAGGCGATCGCATTAACGAGAGTTTTTGCTGGTTTGATCCAGTTGAATTGACCGCGGTTCATTGCCCTGTCTCCGAGTGTGAACGATAGGAACTGAGTTACGCAGCGAGTATAAACTTATCGGTGAGATGGTGCCAATTTGGGAGCGCGCAGGAACGGACGGAATGGCGCCAGGTTTGTAATTTTGTGTGACACGAGGCTGCACTGACACAGCCATTGACTGTGGTGAATGGTCACCACAGTCGCTGTTAGTTTTGAAACCAGAGCTGGTTTTGAAACTAGCGCTGGAACAGGTAGGAAAACTTCACGAAGAACTGATCACCATCCTGACGCAGATCGCTGGTCACCACCAGTTCGCGCTCGCCCTCGACTTCGATGATGTCGAAGTTGCTCTGGTTGCTGTTGTAGCCCACGTAGAACGCTGACCAGGGATTGATCACGTAACGCAGCAGCAGGTCGAAGTTGAGGTTCTGGTCGTCAATCAGGCGCGTAGCCGGTCCCGCATCAGTCTCTTCGTGCTGGGCGATGAAACGCAATGACAGCTCTGGAGTAAACTGGTAATTCCAGTTACTGCGTAAAATTTGATTGCTGAATATTTTGGAGCCACCGTTCTTCGATTCCAGTTCGGTGCGCAAATAGGTATTGGAAACTCGCAATCGATCGAGAGGTCGCCACAATACGTCGATGTCCAGACGGTTGGTGTCTGCAACAGAGGGCAGCAGGCCGCGCAAAGGCACACGGTTGATCGTAGTTCCGGCCTGATAGTTGCCTCCGAAGGTCAGAGTCTGCATTGAGGTATTGGAGTAATTAAAGCGCCAGGTGTCGGTGTCATAGACTTGATTGGTGATGATGCCGGCGAAATCCTGTGGTCTCAGGATTTCGGTGCGATCACTCCAGGACAGGCCGGCGTTTGATGTAGCGAAGCGCAGGTTCACGCTCGGGTCTACCTGCACATAAGTTCTGACGCCATGCTGATCGTTGAGATAGACCATCATCGTTGCAATGCTCCAACTGTTCAGGCTGGAGTCTTCCGGATAGAAGTTCAGGCCGACGCGATTGTGCAGTCCTGAAGTGTCTGCTGCGAAATACTGATTCTGGAATCCCAGTTCGGCTCGAAAATCTCTCGATGTTTCGATGAAGTGCGTATGGGTATTAAGTGTGCGACCGACCCGGTTGAGCAGGATGTTGCGCTGGTAGCCGGTCTTGCTGGGGCCGCCGGTAAATGGTTCACTTTCGGTGCCCACCAGCTGTACTTGTGTGAGCCAGCTTTCGTTGAGCCGGAACAGTCCATCGACACTCGCCACGCGATTGTAGCCATCGCCTAACTCACGATCCGTAAGCAGGAAGCCGATACGATCGCGCTCATTGATATCCCGATAGCCGCGCACGATGGCGATATTAGCCTTCTCGCCGTCAAGTGGATGTGAGGCCGCGCGATTCAGGCCTGGTGCCTCATCATTGATCATGATGGCGCCGAAGCCGTAATTGCCGGAGCGACCGGTAAAACGCAGGCCACCTTCCGGATCTACGATGCGACGCGTGAACACCAGTGTGGAATCAGTCTCGAAGAAGTCGGCATTTTCCACGAAGAACGGGCGGCGTTCCGGATACTGCACTTCGAAGCGTTCGTTGACCGTCACCTGTGGCTCATCCGATTCCACCTGACTGAAGTCAGGGTTCAGAGTGAGATCCAATACAAAGGCATCATTGAATACAAATTTTGCATCGACACCCAAATCCTGTTCTGAGGACTTGTCAAATTTGGGTCCGCCCACCGCGCCGGGTTTCAGTGCGTCAATCTCGCGCGCAAAGATAAAGGGAATGATCTGGGAATTATTGCCTGGAGACACATCGCGAATGCCTGACAGCAATGCCGTCTGATTGAGGCGTCCTTCGATGGCGATGGAATAAGCCGGCCAGAACGTCTCCTCACTCAAGCGGGGAATCTGGCGGGCGAATTGCACGCGCCACAGTTGTTCCAAGGTGTCAGGGAAGCGCAGGCTGCGCAAAGGTACAGCCATTTTTACCATATAACCCTGCTCAGTTAATTCGCCTTCACTATCCCACACTGCTTCAAAGGTGGTGTCGAAACCGGCACGACGTGATGAACCTTCAGTCCAGCGCGCATCCCATTGCACACCAAGTGGCGTGGAACGGAAGGTGAGTGCAGCACGCTGGTCATTGAAGGCATCGAAGGTCATTTCGACAGTATCATCGCCGCCGATATTTTCCCGCGGCGACATGTTGGCACGGATCAGGTTCGGTTCAGTGTCGAAAGCGAGGAAGATGGCGTACAGACGGCGCTGATCGTAACCAATATACACTTCGGTGCGCTGGGTGGCGGGACGCCCGTCAGAGGGCTCGCGCTGAATAAAATTTTCCACCTTGGTCATTGAGCGTGCCAACTCGGAACTGGGTTGCATGCTGGCGAAGTCTGCAAATGTCGGTTCACTGTCGATACGGGGAATGCTTATGCCATTCTCCGCCGCTACTAATAAAGTTGGAGTTAAAGCAGCTACTACTGTGCTGAGCGCGCACAACATCAACCTGGATACTCTCATCAGTTTTTCTCTCTCTTGATTTGGACAGGACTTGGTTCGATTGGATATATTTTTTTTATAGGGTTACAAGATTAAGGCTTTGCTGGATTACTGAATCTGACTCTGATCCATGAATCCGTCTTTATTCGGCATTTCTATCGTGAGCAGCGTGTCTTTATTAAGCACGGCGTATTGATTGATGATGCCATTGAGGTACAGCACATAGGCTACAACCTGATATACCTCGTTGTTACTGAGGGATTTCGGCGCATCCGCGGGCATGGCGCGACGGATGAAATCGAACAAGGTGGTCGCGTGCGGCCAAAAACTGCCAACGGTTTTCACCGGTGTGGTTTCCGAGTGGATATCGCCACCGGCGAGCGTGGTGTTGTCGATCGTGCCTTCGCCATTGAGGCCGTGACAGGCCTGGCAACGAGCTTCGTAAATAATCTTGCCCTGTAACGGCGAGCCGCTGCCCTCCGGCAGGTCAGAACCGTCCGGACCAACAATCAAATCGAATGCTTGCAATTGGGCTTCAGTGACTGGAATGCCGAGACCGACAGATTGTGCCGTTGCCGACTGCAGCAATAGACTGGCAGTGAGGAGTGCGCAGGCGCCGAAAAATGTTCGCACAGATAATTTATACATACACATTACTCACTGCGCCCGCGGCATCAATGCCCCAGCTTTGTATACCATGGTAGTGATATTGCGCCAGATTGCCGCGCTCTTCGAGAATCGCGGCACGGCTCGGTTGCACTGCTCCAGTACTGTCTGTGGCGCGACTCAATAGCACGGCGTCAGCGCCGGTCCATTGCCACGGAATGCGGAAGCGGGCGAGGGCTTTCTCGCTCTGATGTGATTCGATCTCGGCATCGGCCCAGCTGCGGCCACCATCGGCACTGACTTCGACCCTGCGAATGCTGCCGTTGCCGGACCAGGCGATGCCGGTTACCTGATAGAGTCCTTTGCGGGTCAATGCCATCTGCCCTGAGGGCGAGGTAATGACCGATTTAGCCCCCATCGGAAACGTAAATTGTTGACTGCGTCGATCTCGCATCGTGTCGGTGTACTTGCTGGTCTCGTCGCGGAACTGGCTGGGTTCACTGGTGAGTTTCAATTGCGTCAGCCACTTCACACTGATATTGCCTTCCCAACCCGGCACGAACAGGCGCATCGGATAGCCCTGTTCGGGACGTATCGGCTCACCGTTCTGGTACAGTGCCAGCAGCACATCGTCCATTGCCTTGGTCAGGGGCACCGAGCGGCCCATGCTGGCGGCGTCAGCACCCACCGCACTGACCCAACGCGCATCGGCCTGCACACCGGCTTCTTCTAGTAACGTCGACAATCGAATACCGGTCCACTCAGCACAAGACACCAGTCCATGCAAACTCTGCACACTGCCGGCGGCGGCGTTGTTGCCAAACAGGCTGCCGCTGTTGCCAGAACATTCCAGAAAATAAATTTTACTGACCATCGGGTAAGCAAGCAGGTCTTCATAATTGAATACCAGGGGTTGCCTGACCAGGCCATTGATGACCAATTTGTGTTGCGCAGGGTCGATAGCCGGTATGCCTGCATGGTGACGTTCAAAATGCAGACTGTTAGGAGTGATCGTGCCCTGCAGATGTTGCAGTGGCGAGCGGGAAGCGCCGCCGCCGGGATAAAGCGGATTCGGTGCGCCTGCCTGACGCTGCAAATTGCCCGCGTGACTCGAGGGCGCCCCATATCCTGAACTGCCTGGTCCGGGTTGTTTTGACCAGCCTGGTATTTCAAATACGGCTCCGGCATCGGCGCCGAAGGCGGCAGTGGTCGCCGCAGTGCCGAGTCCGGCCAGACCGACGCCTAACAGATGGCGGCGACTGAGCAGGCCGTTGCCTGCGACCTGTTCGAGAACAGCTGGAGGAGTTTTCTTCATGGTGGGGCCTCGTGCGAATGTATCTGCATTAGTGTATCTGCATTTGAGCCGGGCACGGCTGCAACCAGAATCATATCTATATAGGGACGCAACTTTGCCAACTCCCTGCCCTTATTGCAAACCTTGATTTGTGACTGTATGTAGCGGTCTGCTACCCTGCGGGCAGCGTACATTAGTGCGCTGTAGCGATTTCCCCCGCATCCTGTCGATGCCTGTTGCAAGTAATTGGAGAGAAGCTGTGAGAGAGCCAGTGCAATACCAGTGTTTCAAAGTCAGCGTGGAGAACCGGATTGCCCATGTCGTGTTGAATCGTCCGGCCAGGCGCAACAGCATGATTCCTGCCTTTTGGGATGAGCTGCCTGCAATTATTCAAGCACTGGATCGCGAGGCGCTGGCGCGGGTCATTGTGTTGTCCTCTACCGGACCGCATTTTACTTCGGGTCTCGACACCTCCGTGTTTGGCAGCACTATTGATAACAGCGATAACAGCGATAACGGCGACAACAGCGATGACCCGATCACCATGGAGCTGCTGAACCGCCAGCGCAGCGCGAAACTGTATGACACGATCACCTACATGCAGCAGACGTTTACCTGTCTGGAGGAGTGTCGCGTACCGGTGCTGGTGGCGATTCAGGGCGGCGCCATTGGCGGTGGTGTGGATCTGGTCACAGCCTGCGACATGCGCTTCATGACCGGAGATGCCTTTCTCACCATCTTCGAGATCAACATAGGCATGACGGCCGATGTGGGTACGTTTCCGCGCATTACCAAACTGCTGCCAGAAGGGATTGTGAAAGAACTCGCCTACACCGGACGTCGTATGTTGGCACCAGAGGCACAGGCGCTGGGTTTTGTAAATGCCGTTTTTCCAGATCAGGCGGCTATGCTGGACGGGGTGATGCGACTCGCTGAAGAAATCGCCAGCAAAGCGCCACTGGCAATTTATGGTAGTAAGCGCATCATCAATTATTCACGAGACCATAGCACGGCAGATACGCTGGACTACATCAGCGCCTGGAGCGGCGGCATGTTGCAGTCAGCCGAAATCAACGAGGCGATTGCCGCAGCGACCGAGAAGCGACCGCCGGAGTTTGCGGATTTACCGGTGAAGCGGATGCAGATGAGCAAGGATGGTATAGCTTAGGGATACAAAGGCCAGATGTCAGAAAGAAAAGGTGTCAGATTTATTTACCTTTTTATTTAAGACCGATCACTGAATAATTGCCTTTGGTCTTCAGGGTTACGGTGGCATCAGTCTCGGTGTCATTCCTGAAATACCAGCCATGGGAGCCCGCAAACGGAGTCGTGATGGTGCCGCGCATTTCGCTTAACTTGGCTTCTGCATAACTCTCGAAATATCCATTCGCATTGACTTCGGGCTCGCCGTGCAGATCGAAATAGACGGGGCCGGTACTGGTCCACTGATAGTTCAGGCTGGCGTATTGATTGAGGAAAAACTTGTACTCCAGGCCGTCGCGGGCAGGCAGCAGAATCTCAACGGTGTCTTCGCGGGAGGGAAGAACGCTGTCAACCGGGCGATTCACTATCTCAGGAACAAAATCTGCGGCCAGCATGTTCGTCAAACCTAGACGCGTTCCTAATCCAGTCGGATCAACCCCAAATTCAATGGGTAACACGACTGTAACAAGCAGAATTGTGGCG
Organism: Gammaproteobacteria bacterium; assembly: GCA_009692305.1. Lineage (GTDB taxonomy): Bacteria > Pseudomonadota > Gammaproteobacteria > Pseudomonadales > Pseudohongiellaceae > UBA9145. The sequence continues at coordinate 11,947 of SHZK01000001.1, forward strand.
ACGATGAACGCCAACACAAAAGCCTTAAGCAAGCTGGCGATTGATTGAACTGGGTGGTCGATTTTACTCATGTGTACTCTCTGTGTATTGTTCTTGCTGCTGCTCCAACTGGGAGTACAGCAGAGCCTGACCAATTTAAATTACCAATTTATTATAATGACAGGATAGAAGGACGCCAATAAGATAATAACCCAATACGTTCAACTTTTGGATTTATGACCCTTGCAAGAGAAAACCGGGCTCTATCATTCGATCAGTAACATCCTGTGCATGTCCCGAATCCGGTTGCTAACAGTGATGTTGTTGCTCGCGCCTGCAGCAGTTACCGCAGCCAGCTATGACCTGGAAAATCTCGGTGCACCGCGGTTTGTGAATACCAACTATATTGATGTTTCGAAAATATTCCTGCTCTCAAAATTTCGCTCCAGTGCCGGTCACGATTATTCCGACAATTTCGAATCCTGTCGTTCCATGAAGCACTACTTCATGGTGCCGGATACCAGCACTGTGATTGTCGCTCCAGTCTCCGGAACTGTAACAGCGTTGCTGAATGACTTTATCGGGACACAGGTGCAGATCACTGCAGATGCGCAACCGGCTTTCACGCTTATTCTGTTTCATGTGCAGTTGCAGTCACCGCTCACGCAAGGGCAACGAGTGGCAGAAGGACAGGTGTTAGGAGTGCATGCTGGTCAGGAAAATTTCTCGGACATTGCCGTGCGCGTGGACACTCCGCAAGGCTTGCGACTTGTGTCATATTTCGAAACCTTGACGGATGCCGCGTTTGCGGTATTCAAGGCTCGCGGCATTTCCAGTCCGGCCCAGCTCATCATCAGTAAAGCGCAACGGGATGCGGCGCCCTATCAATGCACAGGCCAGCCGCTGACAGTGCTGAAATTTGCCAACCTGAAATCCCCGCCTGATCTGGACTACATAAGTCTGACCGGAGCCGCGCCACCGACGGGTATGCCACTCGTCACCGGACCACTGCAGCAGCGCACGCTGAATCTGCTGGTGTCGCCACCACCACAAGTGCGAAATCTGATCGGCAGTATCTTTGTAGCGGTGGTGTTGCCCGCAAGCCAAGGTGGTCACGCATTCTTGCGAACGCAATCCGGTAGCTGGGTGCCTGCGAGTGATTGCACTACGGCTCCGGCTGCCTGGCAGGGAATGCTGCTGACCGGGATTGGTTTTGACGTGTTCAGTCAGGCGGTCGATTTGTCAGCATACCGGGGCACTGTGTTCTACACCGGTTTTGGTATTGGCTCGACCTGGCAACTGGCCTGCAACAACATGTTGCAGAGCCAGAGTTTTACCACTGCGTATACGGTGCAGTGACAGGTCGAGCCAGCAAATAAATCTGACAGCTTTTATTCGGTGCGGCGCTGGTACATCACGATGGGTTTGAATGACATTACCATCTCGTCTTTCTGGTTGAACACCTTGTTGTCGAGAAATATGCTGCCCATGTCCGGCCGCGAACGTGATTCGCGTTTATCGACTACATTGCTTTCCAGTCGCAATATATCGCCGGGATATACCGGTTTTTTCCAGCGCAATTCGTCGATGCCGGGCGAACCCAATGAACCGGAACCGGTGGTCACCATGCTATCTACCACCATGCGCATGACCATAGCACAAGTGTGCAAACCCGATGCGCAGAGTCCACCAAAGTGCATGGCCTTGCCTGCTTCCTCAGTCAGGTGAAAAGATTGGGGATCATATTTGCTAGCGAATTCGATAATTTCCTCGGCGGTAACTTCATAGCGCCCGTATTTGCTCACCATGCCGATATCAAAGTCTTCAAAGTATTGCGGTTGTGTCATCATTACCTCTGCCATATTAGCTGTTAACTATTTCACATCTGCCGGTGTGTGCGCCGTGCTCTGCTGCTTTTTGCAGTCGCAGCCGGGATGCCGGCTTTAGCCTATTTATGAATTAACTGAATTCAGCTGGTCACAGATCACCCGCACAAAGGCCGGCCCATATTTCTGCAGCTTGCGTTCGCCCACGCCGCTGATCAACTCAAACTGTTGCAAGTCCCGGGGCAGGTTGCGACACATTTCCTGCAGGCTGCTGTCATGGAAGATCACATAAGGCGGCACTCCCTGCTCCTCGGCGAACTGGCGGCGGCACTCACGCAACGCCTCCCATAAGGCGATGTCGATGTCATCGGCAAGCTGCACCTGTGTGCGCTGTTTGGCTGTCTTGAGTTTGGTCTTGAGATTGATGTCGCGCCGCAGCTCTATCGTTTCTTCGCCGCGCAGCAAGGCCCGGCATTTTTCCTCAAGGCGCAGGGCGCCAAAGCGCTCCAGATCCACGCTCAGGTAACCTCGCGCGACGAGCTGACGGAACACCGAACGCCACTGGTTGTTATCGAATTCCTTGCCGATGCCATGGAGCGACAGTCGCTGGTGATTGAACTGGATGATCTTGTCGGTATTGGCGCCACGCAGCACATCGATCAGATGGTTCACGCCGAAGCGCTGCTCGGTACGATAAGCCACGCTCAGTGCCATCTGCGCCGCTGCGGAGGCGTCCCAGGTTGCGGCCGGTTGCAAACAGGTATCACAGTTGCCACAGGGTTGGTCGCGAGTGTCACCGAAATAGGCGAGCAAGGCCTGGCGTCGGCACGTGGTGATTTCGCACAAACCGAGCATCGCATTCAGGCGCTGCTGTTCGGCGCGCTTGTGGGTATCGCTGCCCGCCGACCCCGCCATCATCTGGCGTAGTTTGATCACGTCCTGCAAGCCATAAATCATCCAGGCATCGGCCGGATTGCCATCGCGACCGGCGCGACCAGTTTCCTGGTAATAGGATTCGATAGTCTTCGGCAGATCCAGATGGGCGACGAAGCGCACATCCGGTTTGTCGATACCCATACCGAAAGCTATGGTAGCGACAATAATGACGCCTTCTTCCCGCAGAAAGGTCGCCTGATTGCGCGCGCGCGTGCCGTTGTCGAGTCCGGCGTGATAGGGCAGTGCTTTAAATCCCTCGCCCTGTAACCAGCCGGCTATGTCCTCGGTCTTGCTGCGTGACATGCAATACACGATGCCGGCATCACCGGCATGTTCGTGTTTCAGGAATTGCAGGAACTGCTGTTTCGCATTCTGCTTCAAGGCTATTCGATAACGAATGTTAGGGCGATCGAAGCCGGCGATGAACTGGTGGGCATTGCCGAGATCCAGTCGTTCGATGATTTCTTTGCGTGTGCGCTCATCGGCGGTGGCGGTGAGTGCGATGCGGGGGATATCAGGAAACACCGTGTGCAGCAGCGAGAGTTGCAGATAATCCGCGCGGAAGTCATGCCCCCACTGCGATACGCAGTGCGCCTCATCGATGGCGAACAGGCTTAACCGGCATTCTTGCAGCAGGGCAATGGTTTTTGCCTGGCTGAGTCGTTCCGGCGCGATGTAGAGCAGATCCAGTTTATTGTCGCGCAGCGACTGCTCAATTGCCTGCGCACTGTGCGCATCCAGGGTCGAATTGAGAAATGCGGCGCGCACGCCAAACACGTGCAGCGCGCTGACCTGATCCTGCATTAATGCTATTAACGGCGAAATCACCACGGCGCAGCCTTCACGCACCAGCGCTGGAATCTGATAACAGAGGGACTTGCCGCCACCGGTGGGCATGATGACGAAGGCGTCTTCGCCCCTGATCAGGGCATCGATGATTTGATCCTGGGGTGGGCGGAAGGCGGGATAACCGAAGACTGTTTGCAGGATCTCTTGTGCACTACTCATGGCGGGGCAGTATAGCGTATGCAGGGGATTTTCTGCGCATGCCAATAAGAGCAGGGGAGAATTGGTGTTATATCGAATTTTTTGGTGCATGGTTTCTGAGCCGTTCTTGGCTTCGAGCGGCACCCCCGGGGCCTGCGCAATTGAGATGTGGGTTGGGAATTCAACTTCGTTGACAGCCCGGATCGGAGGTGATCGTCACCGAGCAATCAGACGCGCAGCGTCGCGAGGAGATGATTACCTGCGAGTCGGGCGGAAAGATGCTCGATTGGTTTGTATTGAGCTCGCTTTACGCAGGGGTCCCTTCGATCGGCACCGGGGTGGTTTTGTGGTTCCGCTGCAGACCGCGCCGCTCCCCGTTTTAAACCCAGCGCTGCCCTCTCTCACGAAAAAGCCCTGTACTGCGGTCTTTTTCGCTCCTTCGGCGCTGGTCTTTGATCGCAGCTGAACCCCAATACCACCCCGATGCCTTACTGAATGCGATGTGGACTGGGGACTTGGCTTCGAAACAAACCAGACGCCAACGTGAATGCGAAGTGGTTTGAGAATTCAACTACGATATCAGCCCGGATCGGAGGTGATCGTCACCGAGCAATCAGGCGCGCAGCGTCGCGAGGGGATGATCACCTGCGAGTCGGGCGGAAAGTAGCTCGCATGTGGTGCCGGCTTAGCCTTCGATATCGAAGCGTTTGAGGATTTTAGGGAGTGCCAGCAGGATGCTGCCAATGATGAGCATTAGTGTGGTATCTGTGATCGCGTAGGGAACACCATCAATGCGATACCGGTGTAATAGATAATTTTCTGTTTTTGTTTTTTGCCGTAGATGAAATAGCCCATTCCGATGGAGCTGAATACGAGGCTGAGTAGCAGGTATGAGGTCTCGAACAAGTGGCTTCCTTTTGCGATTAAACAGTAGTGTTTTAGCCGCCGGCAATGGCGCCCAGGATTATGAAGGGTTCGCAGCCACCCAGTATGGCATTGGCAAGCGGAATGTCCATGTTGTCATGGGAAATGTCATGCTGCCAGGAATGCCTTATAGAGGCTACATACGATCAAGGTTTTCCTGATAGTAGTGGCTGGCATTGCGTTCTCCCGTGGAATGGCTAATCTTGATGGTAATTAACTATCAATTATTGATCGGAATCAGACGATGCAGAGTGAATCAGGTGATAATAGCGCCATGCCATCAATCAAAAATGATAATCCCAAAGGACCTGGAGTCAGGTTTCCACCGCCGCTGATAATGCTGTTCTGCCTGCTCGGGGCCTTTGGCTTGCATTATCTGCTGCCGCTTGGCATAGGATTCGATGCGCCGACGAACCTGATCGGCTTGTTTTTTGTTTTCGGTTCCCTCGTTATTCTGGTGATCTGCGCGCTGGATTCTCGACGTGCAGGAACCGCGATTGAACCGTGGAAGCCTACATCGAGCATTGTATATAGTGGGTGTTATGTCTTTTCGCGAAATCCAATCTATCTGAGTTTTTGCATGTTTCTGTTCGGTGTGGGGATTACCGCGGACAGCCTGTGGTTGTTGCTCAGTTGCATTCCCTGTGGCGTAGCAATTTATTACGTGGCAATCGTCAAGGAAGAGGCCTATCTGGAGCAGAAATTCGGCGCGGGCTATCTACAGTACAAACAGCGTGTGCGGCGCTGGTTCTGAGTGCGCTGTCCGAATCCACCAGCTTGAGCTGCCTGAAATCACTACCAGTATGCAAGGATAACTACCATGTCATTACCCAAGATCGCCATTAATGGCTTTGGCCGCATTGGTCGCACCATCATGCGCATCGCGAAATTGCGCCGTCATTATGATGTTGTGGCCGTAAATGATCTGGCTACCGCCGACCAGCTCGCCTATGCCTTCAAGTACGACAGCATTCATGGCACTTATCCGGGCAAGGTGACACTGGCTGACAACTGCATGGAAATAGATGGCGACCCATTCCTCGTGCTGAACGAGAAAGATCCGTCCCGCTTGCCGTGGCGCGAGCTCGGTGTGGATTACGTGATTGAAAGTTCAGGCGTGTTTCGCACATTGGAAATGCTCAACAAGCAGCTTGAGGCCGGCGCCAAACGTATTATTTTAACCGTGCCCAGCAAGGATCCGTTGTCTGCCACCGTGGTGGCTGGTGTCAATGACCACGTGGTGACGATGGACAGTCGCATCATCAGCAATGCCAGCTGCACCACGAACTGTGCCGCGCCATTAGCGAAAGTGTTGCATGAAAATTTTGGTATCCGGCATGGATTGCTCACAACTGTACATGCCTATACGTCCGATCAGCGCTTGATCGACGCGACACACAAGGACAATCGTCGCTCGCGTAACGCCGCGACCAATATTGTGCCAACCTCCACCGGCGCCGCGAAGGCTATTGGCCTGGTAATACCGGAGTTGGCCGGCAAACTGGATGGACTCGCCATACGGGTGCCGGTGCCGGATGGCAGCCTCGTTGATCTGGTAGTGGAGCTGGAGACAGACGTCACCCGCGAGCTGGTGAACGCGGCCATGGCAGCGGCGGCGAACGGTGCGTTGAAAGGTATACTCGCTTATAACACTGAGGATATTGTCAGCAGTGACATCATCGGCAACTCCCATTCCAGCATCTTTGACGCGCAACTCACACAGGTGATAGGCAAGCGTATGGTAAAAGTCGTGAGCTGGTATGACAATGAATGGGGTTACAGCACGCGCGTTGAGGAATTGATCGGGCGTCTGGCAAAGATGGATGGGATGCTGTCTACTTTAAAATGAGCAGGCAGGCTGCTCCGGTTTTTGCTTATTGCAAAGCGTCGATGCGGGCAGCGGTAATTTCCCCATCGGCGTGTGCGAGGGTAGCGCGCACATAGTTGATGATGGATGCCATGTCGGCACTGGACAATGCGCCCTTGAAGGAAGGCATTTCTCCGCGCCCAATCAATAACACATAGGCGACATCCACTCCGCTGCCGCGCACGACCTCACTGGTGACCAGAGACGGGTACACCTTCGGTATGCCCTGGCCGTCCTTCTGGTGACACGTCGCGCAGTTTTCCAGGAACAGCTTTTCCGACGCCAACGTGGCTGGAGTCAGAAACGATCCGAGTATTAATCCAGAAAACCAGAATAGTGCTATTGACTGCTGCAAGGCTGAACCCGGCCCTTTAGTTTGAAGTTGATAAAATATAGCATTGTTGCCGTCCACAGAGAAAATGGAATTATTGATGATTACACGAAACTTGCTGCGAATGTGGCTACTGGCAATACTGTTTTATGCCGTAGTAACCAGTGCGCAAGAGCCGCTGGAATTGATCCCCGAGGCCGCGCCAATACCGCCCGGTCTCGAGACTGTTGAATTCTTCAGTCCCGCCGTGAATCGCACCATGAAGTTCGACATCGTATTGCCGGAAAACTACCCTGCAAGCGATGCGCGTTACCCGGTGCTGTATCTGTTGCACGGTTTTATGCAGAACTACACGATCTGGGGCCGCAACTTGGCGGCAGCGTTTTATGCGCGCAATGTAGAAGGGCTCATTCTGGTATTGCCGGATGGTGGTAACAGCTGGTTTGTGAATTATGCACACAGTGATGATGGCCAGACGAATAACTGGGAAGACCACATCATTAAAGACGTAATAGGGTACGTGGATGCGAACTATCGCACCGAGGCGCGCAGGGAAGGGCGTGCGATCGCAGGGCTCTCAATGGGCGGATTCGGGGCTTACGCGCTGGGCTTGCGCCATCCCGACATGTTTGTCTCGCTCGGCAGTACCAGTGGCGCACTCAGTTATGCGCGCACAGCGGCAACGACGCTTAGCGCCGGTATAGAGCGCATTCCAGCACCGCGCGACCCGGTACGCCAGGCGCAGATCGATGCAGCCGATGCCTTTATTTCGCAGATTGTAGCCATACCCGGTTTCAGCACCCAGGATGAGCGCACACCCAAGGGCAAGGACTTCCTGACAGCGGAGCAAGCCACCGCTTACGATCCATTCGCTATTATTTATAACGTGCCGAGAAGCCAGATGCCGCATCTGTATATGGATGCGGGCACAGATGACGGTTTGATCAGCGAGGCGAGGGAATTGGCGCAGCTATTAATGGTGAACAACGTGCCATTTGACTACATGCAGAGTAGAGGCCGCCACAATTCCGAGTACTGGCGCCGCTCGATCGGCCATATGCTGACGATTCAGCACGAGGTCATGCAACGCGCCCTCGACAAGCGACCCTGATGTGACGCGATACTGTTCTATCGCAATACAGCAGTACTCCGCTTCATGCTAGAATGAAGGGGCAATGCGAGCCGGGAAGGCTCGTATAATTCGCACATATGAATAGGTTGGATGGTAAAAGGAAGATGGCAAAGAATGAGAAAGTGCAAACCGAAACTGGATTAACCCCACAGCAAATTGACAGCTTTCATGCGCGCGGCTTTGTGGTCGCAGACTTTGGTCTGGATCTGGCCATGCTCGATCGCATAGTAGCGAACGTGCATCCCTAGTACGGCGAGGCCTATGAACAGAATCCGACCGCGCCCGCCCGGGTACAGGATGCCCTTAAACAGGTGGAAGAGGTGCGCCAGCTCGCCCACAATAGTTCAATAGCGTATGCTCTGGAACAATTGTTTGGGCGTAAACCGCTGCCTTTCCAGACGCTTAATTTTCCAGTTGGTACCCGGTAATGGGCGCACTCGGACACGATTCATTTCAATTCCCAACCAGCCGGATATATGGTCGGGGTGTGGGTGGCGCTGGAAGACATCGATACGGACAACGGCCCGTTAATCTACTATCCCGGCAGTCACAAGCTGCGGGAATACTCGATGCAGGATTTCGGACTCGAACCAGGCTATGCCAATTACAAGCATTATGAGGCGCACATTCAGGAACTGATTACAGCGGAAAAGCTGGAGCCCGAATATGGCACCATCAAGAAGGGCGAGACGTTGATATGGCACGGAAACCTGTTGCACGGCGGGGCGCCGCAAAAGGATTCAAGTCGCAGTCGTCACTCCCAGGTTACCCATTTCTATTTCGAGAATTGCCGTTATTACACGCCGATGACCAGCAAGGGCGACAAGCTTTTTTACCGTTATCCGGAATGGATTCCCGCGGCTGCGTTTGGCAAATACAGACCCAGACGCAACCTGTTTAAACGGGTACTGCGCAAACTGGGCCTCGCCCGAACCTGATTCGCAAGCAGTTGCTTCTTCGATTATTGAGTTGAGGATTTTATGAGCGGTTTGTTACAAGTAGTCATCTCGTTGGCGCTGGTCTGGGTATTCGCTTACCGCCGCGCCCATATGTACACAATTTTGGCATTCCTGTTGGTGGCGATGCTGTTGATGAGTTATTTCGATTCGATCCCCTGGTTGCCCTCGATCGTGCTGATCATTGTCGGGTTTTTCTATCTCGCCAATGACATGCGCAGGCAAAAACTCACCCTGCAGCTGTACAGTTTTTTCCAGCGTGTATTGCCACCGATCAATCGCACCGAATCCGAGGCGCTGGAAGCGGGCGATGTGTGGTGGGAGGCAGAACTGTTTCAGGGGGATCCAGACTGGAAGGAACTACTCAACTATCCGCGTCCGCAACTGACGGCGGCAGAGCAGGCCTTTATCGACAATGAAACCGAGACTCTGTGCGGCATGCTGAACGATTGGCAGATCGTGCAGCACGACAAGGATCTCAGCACCGCGGCCTGGCAATATCTGAAAGAGGCAGGCTTTCTCGGCATGATAATCCCGAAACAATACGGTGGGCTCGGATTCTCTGCCTTTGCCCATTCCTGCGTCGTCACCAAGATCGCGACCAAGAGCAGCAGTGCGGCCGTGTCGGTAATGGTCCCCAACTCGCTGGGTCCGGCTGAATTATTGATGAAATACGGCACTGAAACCCAGCGCCAGCGCTATCTGCCTGGGTTGGCTAAAGGTACCGAGATTCCCTGTTTCGGATTGACCAGCCCGGAAGCGGGCAGTGATGCCGGTGCCATCATCGACCGTGGCGTCGTGTGCAAGGGTATGCATGAAGGCAAGGAATGCATCGGACTTAAACTTACATGGAATAAACGTTATATCACGCTGGCACCGATTGCCACCGTGCTCGGGTTGGCCTTCAAGATGTCCGATCCGGATCACTTGCTCGGTGACGAAGTGGATCTGGGAATTACCGTCGCGCTGGTACCCAGTAATCATCCTGGCGTTGTACATGGTCATCGCCATTACCCGATGGGCATGGCGTTCATGAACGGGCCCACGCAGGGTAAAGACGTTTTCATTCCGCTGGACTGGATCATCGGTGGCGTTGAATACGCCGGTCGTGGCTGGCAGATGCTGGTCGAATGCCTGTCAGAAGGGCGTGCCATTTCCCTGCCAGCGCTCGGTACCGCGACCGCGAAGATGAGCTATAGACTTACTGGTGCCTATGCGAAATTGCGCCGGCAGTTCAACCTTTCCATCGGTAATTTCGAAGGTATCGAAGAAGCACTCTCCCGCATCGCCGGTTACGCCTATCAACTCGAAGCCGCGCGCATCATGACTGCAGGTGCAGTTGACCTGCATATCAAGCCTTCAGTGGTGTCGGCCATAGCCAAGTACCACATGACCGAAAATTCGCGCAAGGTGATTCAGGATGCGATGGATGTGCATGGTGGTCGTGGGCTCATACTCGGTGATCGCAACTATCTCGCCTGCGCTTACATGAGCACACCCATAGCGATTACCGTCGAAGGTGCCAACATACTCACCCGCAACCTGATCATCTTTGGGCAAGGTGCGATACGTTGTCATCCATTCATCTTGCGCGAGATGCAGGCTGCCAAGAATCCGGATGCCGCCGCTGGCCTGGTGGAATTTGACAGCCTGATATTTCGTCACATCGGTTATACGATCAGCAATTTCGTACGCACGCTGAGTCTCAGCCTGACATGGGGCGTGTTCCATCGCGCGCCGGTGACGGACAAGACAGGGCGCCACTATCGACAATTGACGCGCATGAGTTCATCGCTCGCGCTGGTGTCAGATATTTCCATGATGCTGCTCGGTGGGGCATTGAAGCGCAAAGAGCGGCTGTCGGCACGGCTCGGCGATGTGCTCAGTAATCTCTATCTCGCCTGCGCTGTATTGAAATATTACCGTGACAGCGGCAGTCATGCCGAAGACCTGCCTTACGTGGACTGGAACCTGCAGTTGGCGCTGTACAATTGCCAGCAAGCGTTCCAGGAATTCTTCGAGAACCTGCCGCATCGCCCGATCGCGTGGCTGCTCCGGCTGATCGTATTTCCCTTCGGCAGGCCCTATACCCTGCCTGATGATCGGCTGGAACACGAATTGGTGCAGACCATGTTCACCGACAATGAGTTGCGCGATCGCATCACTGCACTGATGTATATAGGCAAGGACGACTCGGACCCGGCATTTGTGATCGAGGATGCCTTTCTGAAAGTGCTCGCGACCAAGGACACGCGTAATCAGATTCGACAAGCAGTCAAAGACGGTCGGCTGGCCAGTGCCACCGATCCACAACTATTGGGCGACGCGGCCAGTGCCGCAGGGATATGCACCAGTGCAGAGGCGCAACTTTTCATAGCGGCTGAGCAGGCACGTTCGAAGGCAATTCAGGTGGATGATTATCCGCCAGCCTTCTTCGCGAAGACTTGAGCGAAACGCAGAATTTTCAGATCCTATTTGAATGTGATCTTTTCTTCGTCGTTGACGTTGGATGACATTCTGGCGCTGGCCAGCGCCTTCAGCGAACTGGACAGAAACTCGCGGCGATATAACACGTACACAGTAACCGCGCAGGCGATCATGAAGATCCAGTCGTTGATAAACCAGGCCAGTGCCGCCATCGCGAAATAATAGGCCCGGATGCCATAGTTATAACTGTGCGCCGCCCGGTCCAGTAACCGCGCCATCGCCTCATAATCCCGATTCGGCAGCAGGGCACGATAATTATCATCATCTTTATAATACTTCACGGTCTGGAACGAGGAGCCAAACATGATGAAGCAGAAACCGTACTGACGAATCGACCAGGTAAACGTGAAGAAGCTGTATATAAAGATGCAGATCATCACCAGCATCTTCATCTGCACCTCGCCCTGCGTCGCCTCAGCTACAAACCACAGACTCGACGCATTCATAAATACATCGCTGGCAGTGCCGAGTACAGTCACGAGACTCGCCAGGATAATGAGTGAAGTGGACGCCAGAAACGACACCTGCCGCTCCAGACTTCCCAACAACTCCGAATCCACCTCGCTCATGCCACTAGTGCTCAGTTTCTTCACCCACTCCTGCCGATAGCGGTACAACACGCTGGACAGACTATTGCGCTTCTTCGCCGCAGATTTGGCAAATATGGCATAGCCCACCCACGTGGACATGAACCAAACAAACGCGATGATATCAAGCAACTCTACACTCATGCGCCGCAGCTTACTAAAATTCAGCGTACGAGTAAAAATACATTTTGAATAAGTGAGAAATATCTCTGGTTTTACAATTCAGAACTGATTATGTGTGTCATTTTGATGACTCAGCAATATTTCCTGCTCCCAATCAGTGCTCCTTCAATCTTCGACAAATCAGAGCACCTTTCCGCCCGACTCGCAGGTAATAGTCACCTCACGACGCTGCGCGTCTGATTGTTCGGTGACCATCACCTCCGATCCGGGGTTGAATCGAAGTTGAATTCGATGAAACTCATTGAATGAAATTGCGTTCGTTCAATTTGGCACAATGTGAAGGCAACGCATGATTGATTGGGTCAGCTGCAATCAAAGACCAGCGCCGAAGGAACAAAAATGACCGCTTTACAGGGCATTTTTGCGAGGGAGGGCACCGCAGAGCGGCGCGGTCTGCAGCGGAACCAAACAGTCATGCGGTACCGATCGAAGTCTATGCAGTGTTTAACCTCAATGCTCAAAGTACATCCTTCACTTAAGCAGCCCCAGTGCACTGAAAGAGGCATACTAAGGTAGAATCCAACCCCATATGACCACGCTAGCCACCATTCACAACGCAAGGTGCCGAATCTCCCCCCGCACTCTGCTCCAGATCGACCACTTCGTCATCAACACCGGCGAACACTGGTGCGTATTCGGTCCCAACGGCGCCGGCAAGACCAGTCTCGGCAAATTGCTCGCAGGTCACATGCGCGAAGCCAATCTGTATGTAAAGTACAGCGCCACCTTCGATGTGAAACGCGACGTACATCTGGTGTCATTCGAGGAGCAGCAACGCCTGTGGCAGCGTGATGATCGCTTCGATATCAGTGAGTTCAGCGCGTCCGCACAGGATCAGGGCACCACAGTAGAAACATTGATCCGCTCCTCCAGGATACCTGCGCAACAATCCGAACAATTGTTAAGGAAATTAATCCTCGAGCTGGCACTGGAACCACTGCGCTCGCAGGGCATTCGTTATCTGTCATCAGGACAAATGCGCAAGGCCATGCTGGCGCGAGCGCTGTATGCACACCGGGATGAGGCGCCGCAGCTGATCGTGCTGGATGATCCGCTGGAGAGCATCGACAAGGATTCACGGCAACGCATCGAAGCCTGCATCGGGCGCTTTCTCACTGCCAGCAATGCGAGTCTGCAGCTCAGTCGGCGCCAGCGGGATATTCCTGCCTATGCCACCCATATGCTGCTCATGCAGGAGTTGCGCAGCAGCGCACAGGGACTGCGGCAGGATATTGAGCGTGGACCACAATACGCTGAGATGGTGGCGCGCCGGCCGGCGGCATTGACCACACTACCGGCGGCTCCGGCCCACAAGCTGGCAGCGGAATTCACCGGGCAGCCGCTGATCGAGTTACGCAATGTCAATGCGAGTTATGGCGAGAAACACATACTCAGCAACATCAACTGGCAGATGCTGCCGCACCACCATGTATTGATTGAAGGGCCTAATGGCTGTGGCAAGTCAACGCTGCTGAGCCTGATCGATGGCGAGAATCACAAAGGATATGGGCAGGAGTTGTACCTGTTCGGGCGCCGCAAGGGCACGGGCGAGGCGGTGTGGGATGTGAAGGCACGCTTCGGTCTGGTGTCCAACGAATTGCATAACAGATATGTGAAGGGCTGGCGTGTACTGGAAGTGGTGGTCTCCGGCTTCTTCGATTCAGTAGGACTCTATGATAACAGTGGCAGCAGCGAGACCAATCAGGCCCTTGCCTGGTTAAAGGCATTCGACATGGCTGCGCTTGAAAAATATTTCTATCACGAATTGTCGTTCGGGATGCAGCGGCTGGTGTTGCTGGCGCGGGCGATGGTGAAAGCGCCGGCGATATTGGTGCTCGATGAGCCCTGCGTCGGGCTGGATGACTACCATCGGCAATTGGTGTTGCAGACGCTGGACCTGATTGCCGCCCAGACTTCGACCAGACTGATTTATATCAGTCACGTCGAAGGCGAGCAGCCAGATTGCATAAACCAGCGTCTAAGTTTTGTGCCCACTACAGACGGTGCTCACACGCTCATCGAAGACACGGGCGGTACCGACACTCTTTAGCTGCGAATATAGTTTTCCAGTTGTGCAATCGTGGACTGCTGGTCGTCGATTACATCCTTCACCAGATCCCCTAATGAAACCACGCCGACTACCACATTATTGTCTACTATTGGCAGATGCCGAATGTGGTGGCGAGTCATCAGTGTCATCGATTCCTGCACGCTGTGGGTGGAAGGCGCCGAGATCACCTTGTTGCTCATGATCTCGCCGACCAGTCTAGTGCGTGAGGCGCGCCCCTTGAGAATGACTTCGCGGGCATAGTCGCGCTCAGAGATGATGCCTTTCAATATAGCCCCTTCCATTACCAGCAAGGCACCGGCGCGGCGATCAGCCATCACCTGAATGGCTTCATACACGGTGGCATCAGGTGGTACCGACCAGATTTCGTTATTGCTCTTCTGTTTCAATATCTGCTGCATGGTATGCATCGTTCACTCCTTTTGTGCTGTTGTTATTCAAAGGAGTGGCGACAATCAATTTACCCTGGTCAGAACGATACTCGCATAGCCGACATTGTTGCTGTAAAAACCGTGGCTGTCGTTTATAAACAGGGTGAGGTTGCCGTCACAAGTTGCGACGAAGTTGTAACTACCACTAGCTTCATCAAGGGTTAAATCAGAAACGCCCTGCAGACTGCCCGACTTGCAGTTCGGTTGCATCAACATCAGTTCAAACCAGTTGTGCGAGCGCGAGCGCCGCAGCAAGCCTTCCCACGGCGACCGCCGCAGGCTGTTGTCGAATCCTTGCTCATCCAGCTTGACGCCAGCTTCGTTGCGCTCGATGGTGCTATCGATCCAGTAGCTGAGCTGATTTATATGCAGCTGATAGCTCAAGCCAGATTGCAGACTAACACCAGTGTCAAACGCCGGATCTTTGGTAAAGAAATGCACGGTGACCGGTTCCCCTTGTGTAATCGCCTGACCAACAGTGCTACTGCCAAAGGGCAACCATGCAGGCGTGGCGCATGCGGACAGCGTCAGCGCGGATAAAAAGAATAATGCGAGTTTCAAGATTGCTGATTTTTGCATGTTTACCAAACCCTGTATGAGAAATATTCCAGCGCAACTTGATTGGCAGTCTACCCTTACAGATGCACAAGCTCAATTACTTGAGTTGCCAGCCGTCTGCGGGTGCCAATACCGAACGGACTGCATTCGAATCCAGCCATCGGCGCGCGGCAACATCGTTACGCAAATAGCTGTCCCAGAATGCGGTGCTGATGGCCTTGATAGCAGGATGGTGAGCCGGATTACGGGGATTCTGCAGCACCGAGACCGGACGCTCGGTAAAAGCATGATGCTCGCCTTCGAACAACACGAGTTCATATTTATTACCGGGCGGTAAGGCAGGGAATACTGCCAGTCGGTCCGCCACGGTCGTGTCGTTGATGGGTGACACATCCCGCGTGCCGGTCATCAGCAGCCAGGGAATATTCACGTTGCCCAGTAATTGCGCGGCGGTTGCGATGTTGGTGACGCTGCCGCTCAATGGCATGGCCGCCTTGATGCGTGGGTCGCGCGTAGGGTAGTTCAGCCAGGGCACAATTTCGCCGCTTGTGGTTTGGGTGGTGCGCGCCCCAAAAGAGTGTCCGGCCATACCGATACGGTCCAAGGCCAGGCGCTTACCCAAAATATGTGTGGTGTCTGCATTCCACAGCTGCAGCTGGTCGATGATGGCACTGACATCAGCAATGCGCGCCACCAGATTTGCGGTGCTCGAGGCTGCTTGCATAACGGCTAGTATCTGGGAGGCCGGCACGCCTTCGAGAATCTTGCCATCACTTCCAGCATGTTGCATGAACACAACCACATAGCCGCGCGCCGACCAGTGCTGACCAAGATACACGGCGGTCTCATAAGTACCGCCCAGACCATGACTGAACAGTACTATCGGAGCCGGCGTCGTTGTCTGGGGCAGGAAAACCAGCAAGGGCAGCTCACGGTTGCGAGTGCTGTCCAGCATCGTGGTGGTGAAAGACTGGGTAGTGGCAGCGGTAATCTGCAATGGGTCGTAGTTGGAGATGGAGATCTGCAAGGGCGAGCCACTGTAATAAATTTCCCCAGGTTCCGCGGTGACATTATAGGCAAGATAAAAAGCCAGATTGCTGCCAGCCAGACCGAGTGCACCCAACGCGATGTTGTCGATGATTGGAAGTTCCTTGCGTGCCGGCAGTGGCGCATTCGGCACGGTGGCGAGCAGGCTGGCTGGATTGCCATTCCAGGGCTGAAAATTGCCACTGGCATTGCGCATAAACAACTGGCCATCGAGACTGAGCAACAAGAACAGATTGGCAGTCTGGTTGGTATGTATAGGATCGACTTCGATTTGCGCCCGAATGGTAATCGCGTCAGCAGCGAGGAAGTCATTGCGAAACGCGGCGCCAGCAGTATTCGCGCCGATGCGGAAAATTGCTGCAGTGGGTTTGCCACTGGCGGCGGTGGCATTGGCCAGCGCAGGTAGCTCTGCCGCCGCGGCGAATATTGGCAGTAACCAGGCCAGGATCAAGCCTAGCAGCAACAGCCTCGGCAATACTGACTTGTAGGCTATGGGATTAATGGGTATGTTCTCTTGGTCGCGATTAGTGGGACCCCAGTGTAAACGCCAAGTAGTCTCTCACAAGCTCCAGCACGGAATCCTGTAGCAGAACGCATAAGTGGCTAGTGCGTTGATCGGCACATCAAATTCAGCAAATTGGACATCCACAAATTAGATACAAGAATTCAATAGGTTAGGTCAGCATATTATGCGAGTGTCCGGTTACTTCTATGCCTGCCGCAGTGAACACACATGTTGCAGCTAATCTATGCTGGGCAGTATTTCCTGTTCACCGCTATGCTGCTGGCGATTATTTTTTCACTGACCCTGCATGAATACGGCCATGCTGCCAGCGCCTGGCTCTTGGGTGACAGCACCGCCCAGCAACAGGGACGGCTGACGCTAAATCCCGTGGCCCACATCGATCCGTTGGGCCTGTTGATGGTGATCTTTATCGGCTTTGGTTATGCCAAGCCCGTTCCCACCAATCCGAGTCGGATTCGCCATAGTTGGGGTAATGCGGCGGTAGCGGCGGCCGGTCCGGGCATGAATCTGCTGCTGGCGGTGGTGTCCATCAATTGGTTGCAGTATCTGGTTATGGGCAACAACCCCGGCGAGTCCACTCCAATCATCCTGTTTTTGTCATTGATGGCGCAGATCAACCTGCTGTTGATGCTGTTTAACCTGTTACCGTTCGGGCCCCTGGACGGGCATTACATCATGTCTTGGCTGCTACCGACCAGCATGCGCTATCAATATGACTATTACAATAATCGCTATGGTGCCCAGCTATTTCTGTTGCTGATCATTCTCAGTATCTTCGGCGTTCCCATTTTCAGTTTCGTCATGAATCTCAGTCAGACTTTGCTCCCCTACCTGTTGATTTTCTAGAACTTTGTAGAGAACTTTGCACAGAACTTTGGACGCCCACAAATTAGGACAAGTAGCTGCCAGAGGCTGAATCTTGAAATTATGTGGGTGTCCTTCTAACCGTGTTCTAACCGTCTTTCTAACCCGTTCTATCTAAAGGGGCCATAACGCCGGAAAATGCCATGAACAGCGCAATCAGTTGCAAAATGACGTATCCTTAGAGCTCCAATTCTGGATGTATTTTGAGGAGAGTCGGTGTGGTCAAGCCCAACTATGCTTTCGATAAGCGCCAGAAAGAAATAGCCAGAAAGAAAAAGAAGGAAGATAAGCGCTTGCAAAAAGCGGGAGTAGACGACAGTAAGTCGCAGGATCATCAAGCTTTGTCAGGAAGTACTGATAAAGTAGTTGCAGCCAGCGACTGATTCAAAGTAAGCCAGTTGTAGTCAGTGAATGTTAGCTATTGAAATTTAATAACGTAAAGGAAAGTACGACATGAGTTCAGGTACAGTAAAGTGGTTCAATGCAGACAAAGGTTTTGGTTTCATTACTCCAGATGATGGTGGCAAAGATCTGTTTGTGCATCATTCAGAAATCCAGAGTGGCGGCGGGTATTCCAAGCTTAGCGATGGCCAGAAAGTAACATTTGAAGTTGGGCAAGGCCAGAAAGGTCCGTGTGCCAATAAGGTTAAACCTCTCTAGTTCTAGCAATTGGTCGGGTCTGAGTCAGCGTTTTGCGCATAACTCTATTGTGTAACAAGGACCTAGCCAGCTGCGTGGCACTGAATTATCTGGTGCCGGCGCTGAGTGAGCACGAGCTGACTGTGTTCGTCTCATCCAGCGTCGGTAATCAGACCCCAGCATCTGCAGATCTGTTGCTGCTGAAGTTTTATGAGCAACAGTTGTTCAACGATATTCTGTTTCCCCTGCTCGATGAAAGTCACGCCTATAAAACACCGCGCCTATTGAGTTTTTCGCGGCTGTCCAAATTGATCGGTAAACCCATAGAAGTCCTGCAAGGCATCAATCAACCGCAGGGATTGCAACGGTTCGCGACGAGTGCGCCGCAACTGGTGCTTTCTATCCGCTTCGGTTCGATTCTAAAAGAAGCTGCTCTGGCCATACCCGAACTCGGCGTGCTGAACCTGCATTCTGGTCTGTTACCGAACTACCAGGGCGTAATGGCTACCTTTCGTGCATTATTAAACGGTGACAAGGAAATTGGCACGACCCTGCACTGGATCGACGACAGCAGCATCGACACCGGCCGCATCATCGCCACCACTGCCATGCCAGTAACTACAGGCAAATCTTATTTGTGGCATGTGCTCGCGCTGTATGAGCAGGGTTGCAAGACCATGCTGGCGGCGGTGGCGCAATTGGCACAAGGCACCACACCTGTTGCCAGTCCACAACCATCAGGCGGTAACTACTTCAGCTTTCCCTCTCAGGCCGAACTGGACGCGTTCCACGCTGCCGGCTGGGAACTGGTGATTCCCCGGGAAATTGACCATATCGCGAAGCAGTTCATGGGATGAATTGTCACTATTAACAATGGTAATCTGCCTGCCAGTTTTGAGTAATCGGAAGCGCGCGTAAGTGTCATGCAACGCAGATGTTGCAGTCGCAACAGCTGCTTGTAAAGGAAGCAACAAGGAACACTAACCGGGATAGACCATCAATGAGCGAACTTGTTTTTTATACCAATCCGCTTTCACGTGGCCGCATCGTGCACTGGATGCTGGAAGAATTGGGCATGCCGTACAAGACTGAGTGGATCAACTACGGCGAGCAGATGAAGTCGGCGGCCTATCGCAAGATCAATCCGATGGGAAAAGTTCCGGCAATCAAACACAACGGCGCCGTAGTTACCGAAACGGCCGCGATTTGCACGTACCTCGCATTACAATTTCCCCAGAAGAAATTGATTCCGCCAAAAGGCGATCCGCGGCTTGCAGATTTCATGCGCTGGATGTTCTTCGCCGCCGCACCATTGGAGCTGGCAACCACGGTGCGCGCCATGAACTGGGAAGTGCCAGCCGAACGCGAAGGCATGGTTGGTTTCGGCACGCAGAACGATGTGCTGAATACGCTGGAGCTGGCGCTTGGCAAGGGTCCGTTTATTTGCGGAGAATTGTTCACCGCTGTGGATGTGTATCTGGGTTCTGCCCTGATCTGGGGTATGCAATTCGGTACACTGGAGAAGCGCCCCGCGTTTGCAAAATACACGGCACGATTGGTGCAGCGACCGGCGTCGGTACGTGCGCTCAAGCTGAACGAAGACCAGCTCGCGAGTGGATAGTCTTAGCAGGATGCAGTGGCTTACGCGATTGCATAGATTAAGTATCGTTTGAATACGAGCGCAGTTTGAATATGAGTGCAGTACAAATAAGAGAAGCTACCATAGAAGACGCCAATGCCGTTTTTAATTTGTATCGGGCCGTCGCCAAAATCCCCGGTGGTCTGGCGCGACTTGAAGCAGAAATAAGTCACGACTACATCGCCAAAATTCTGCAGCACTTAGCTCTTTCCGGCCTCATGTTGCTCGCTACCAACAACAGCAGTGGCGAGCAACGCGTCGTGGGTTGCATCCACGCCTATACACCAGCGTTATATTGTTTCTCCCATGTTCTGTCTGAGCTCACGATTGCCGTGCATCCAGAACAGCAGGGGACAGGAGTGGGACGTTTGCTGTTCTCCGGGTTCATGCAAAAAGTAGCGACTGGTTTGCTACACATTGATCGAGTGGAATTGATTTCAAGGCAATCAAATCGCAAGGCGATCGAATTTTATACTTCGATGGGCTTCGTGCAGGAAGGGGAAATGCGGGGACGGATCAAGAATATTGATGGCAGTCTGGAGAGTGATATCCCCATGGCGTGGACCAGATCGTCACTCACTAAATAGCGCGAGTTCGCGCCAGACCAGGAGACAGTATTATGAGCAATATGAAAGCAATGCAGTGTCTGTGCGTCATTGTCACTATGGGCTCGGGTGCGCTCACATTGGCGCAGGAAACTACCAGTCTTGGCGTGCCGGGACTGGAGCAGCCGGTGGAAATTCTCAAGGACAAATGGGGCATCTCCCACATCTACGCCCAGACTGAACATGACCTGTTCTTTGCGCAGGGCTATAGCGCGGCCCGGGATCGCTTGTTTCAATTTGAAATCTGGCGCGCGCAAACCACCGGCACCACGGCAGAGATTCTCGGTCCCAAGGCGCTGCAGCGCGATCACGGCACGCGCCTGTTCAAGTTTCGCGGTGATATGACCGCCGAGATGAATCATTACCATCCGCGCGGCGCCGCCATCATCACCGCGTTTGTGCAAGGCGTGAATGCCTACATCAATGTGGCGCTGCAGAATCCGCAAGAATTGTCCCTACCATTCAAGCTGCTCGGCATACAGCCACAGCATTGGACGGAGGAAGTCGTGATCTCCAGACACCAGGGTTTGCTCGGCAATATCGGCACCGAATATAACATCGGGCGTGCGGTGTGCACGATCGGCGCGGACAAGGTGAAAGAGCTGCAATATTTTCATCCGCACGATCCTGATCTCACACTGGACCCCATGATCAATTGTGACTCACTCGTCAGCAATGACATCTTGGGTTTGTATAATGCTTATCGCGCGCCGCTGCGTTTCGAGCCGGACGATGTGGTGCTGGCCGCGAATCGCAATGCCGACGAATTGTTTGCGGAAATAGCCGCTCTGGTGTTGCAGGAAGATCAGGAACTGAACAAGCGTCACAAGTCGGATATTGGCAGTAACAACTGGGTCGTCAGTGGTGATCTCACACAGGATGGCTGGCCCATGATGATGAACGATCCCCATCGCGCCATATCGGTGCCTTCACTGCGTTATTGGGCGCATCTGGTGGGGCCGGGATGGAACGTGATTGGTGGTGGTGAACCGGAGATTCCCGGTATCTCTATCGGCCACAATGAACAAGCCGCCTGGGGCCTGACTATATTCGAAACTGATGGTGAAGATTTGTACGTGTATGAGACGAATCCAGCGAACCCGAACCAGTATCGTTATCAGGGTCAGTGGGAAGACATGCGCATTCTCGAAGAGACGATCAACATTAAAGGAGCTGCATCGGCAACTGTGCAATTAAAGTACACTCGCCATGGCCCGGTCACATTTGAAGATGCAGCAAATAATCTCGCCTATGCCATTCGCCCGGCGTGGATGGAGATTGGGGGGTGCGCCGTATCTCGCGTCCCTGCGCGTGAACCAGGCGCAAACCTGGGAAGAGTTTCGGGAAGCAACGAACTACAGCCATATTCCCGGCGAAAATATGGTGTGGGCAGATCGGGACGGCAATATTGGCTGGCAGGCGGTGGGCATCGCGCCACTGCGGCGCAATTTTAGCGGCATGGTGCCAGTACCAGGTGATGGACGTTATGAATGGGATGGTTATCTGGAAATCAATCAGAAACCAAACTCTTTCAATCCGGCGCAGGGCTTCATCGAAACTTCCAACAGCAACTACACACCCCCGGATTTTCCCCAGCTGGACGCGATTGGCTATACCTGGACCGACCCGTACCGCTGGTCACGGGCGAGTGAAGTACTGGGTAGTGGTCGCAAGTTCAACATGATGGACATGATTCAACTGCAACACGATTATTTGTCGATCCCGGCGCGCACCCTAGTGCCATTTTTCAGAAGCCTCAGCGCGACTGATCCACAAGTCGAGCAAGCACGCCAGATGCTGTTGAACTGGGATTTTGTGCTGGATCAGGATTCCATCGAGGCGGGTATCTATGTCGCGTTCGAGCGGCAGTTGCTGGAAAACATCGAAGACTTGAAGGTGCCAGAGGCGGCAAGCGCATACTTGAGCGTCGGCATGAAAACCACCATCGATATGTTGTTAGCGCCCAATGGTGATTTTGGAGCAGACCCGATTCAGGGGCGGGACCAGTTTCTGCTGGATACTCTGGCGCAGGGAGTCGCCACTCTGCGGGAAAAGCTGGGCGACAATATCCAAGACTGGGTCTACGGCCAGGAAGCCTACAAGCACGCTTTGATCCGCCATCCGCTGGGTGGCGCGGTTAATGAAGAAATGCGCGAGTTGCTGGAAGCGGGGCCGGCGCCCCGGGGTGGCAATGGCTTTACGGTCGGCGCCAATGGCAGTGGCGATAACCAGTCTGGGGGCGCCTCGTTTCGTATTCTGGTGGATACCCGGGACTGGGACAACACGCTCGGCATGAATACGCCAGGTCAGGTAGATGATCCCGCGAGCCCACTGTATGACAACCTGTTTGAGTTATAGGCGAACGACAAATTGTTTCCGGCATTCTATTCACGTGCCAAAATAGAATCGGTGTTATACGAGTCCTTGCAACTAACACCCGCGAATTAATAGAAGCACAATGCAAAGGCTATGGGAATGAAAAAATTGGACAGACAGGACAAGGATGGAACGCGTTTACCAATCAAGATTGACAGCACGTCCAATGGTGAATATGCACCCATAGCTATTTCTCCGGTAAACGTACGGGCAAATCAACTTGCCTTGCAACTCGCCACCGAAAACGCAAAACACAAGGGGCAGACCCGCCGCAAGTTTTTGGTGTCCAGTTGCGGGGCAGCGAGCACGCTGCTCGCTTTCAATCAGGCCAATGCATATGCCGGCAGGCGTGGCGGCTTTTTTGACTTGCGGCATGAGAGTGCGCTGGATGCCGGTTCTGCTGCCGCGCAAGTAGAAGGTAATGAATTTATTCTCGATGTGCAGGGTCACTACGTAAACCCGCAAGGTAGCTGGCTGGGAAACATCCCGCTGTTCGCTCGACCCTACGCGACCATGGATAAAGCCAGATGCGACGCCGATTCCGACGGCTTTTACTACTCTTACCTTCACTGCCTCGCCGAGAACGAATTCATCAAGGATATTTTTCTGGATAGCGACACCGACATCATGGTGTTGTCCTTCGTGCCATCGGCGCGGGAGAGTGAACCAGTAACGATTGAGGACGCCGACCGAACCCGTAAAATCGTCGAGCAATTGCAAGGAGCCAAGCGCCTGATGATTCACGGCAGGGTCAATCCGAACCAGCCAGGTGATCTGGAAGGCATGGATGAGCTGGCGCAGAACTGGGACATATCAGCTTTCAAAACCTACACCCAGTACGGCCCTGATGGCGTTGGCTTCTATTTGCATGAAGATCCGGGTCTGGCCATGATCGAGCGCGCGCGGCGCCTCGGTGTGCGCAATATCTGTGTGCACAAGGGATTGCCGTTCGGACCGCAGACTTACCAGCACAGCCAGTGTCAGGATATTGGCATAGTCGCGAAAATGTTTCCGGACATGAATTTTCTGGTGTATCACTCCGGGTTTGTCGCCGAGGTGGAGGAACAGGATTTCGTGGCCGGCGCGGGACGCGATGGCATCGACACACTGATTCAGTCCTTGCTGGACAATGGCGTAACGCCCAATTCCAACGTCTATGCCGAATTGGGCAGCACCTGGCGCTTCCTGATGCGTGATCCGAACAATGCCGCGCATGCGCTGGGCAAATTATTCAAATATGTCGGTGAAGATAATGTGTTATGGGGCACCGATTCCATCTGGTATGGCTCACCGCAAGATCAGATCCAGGCCTTCAGGACCTTCCAGATTTCCGCCGAATACCGGGATCGGTTCGGCTACCCGGAAATTACCCCGGAGCTGCGCAAGAAAGTATTCGGATTGAATGCGGCAAAGCCATATGACATCAGCACTGTTGAAATTCGTTTGCTCAATGGCAATGACCAGGTCGCCCAGGAGAAGCGTTCTTATCAGGAGAATCCGCAGCCTTCATTTCTCACCCATGGTCCGAAGAATCGGCGTGAGTTCCTCAATTTCCTGAAGTGGAGCTGATGTTTCAGTTGCGCTCCAGGACCCCCTGATCGTCGCCTTCATGGTAGGCGTGTACTTCGATGGTGACGTGATCCAGTTGTATGTGTTGCGCCAGCCGGGTTTTGTAATAACCCGGTGATCTGGGTGCGCGCGACACGATGGTTATCGTCGCCGCATGCACATTCGGACCTACAGTCCATACATGTAAATCAACGACGCGATCAAGCTGGTCCTGCTCCATGAATGCCCGAATCTGTTGCCGCATTGACCCTGACACCTGCTCATCCAGCAGCACAGCACTGGAGGAGCGCAACAGGCCGATAGACCAACGTGCTACCAAAATCGCACCGACGATGCCCATTAATGGGTCCATCCAGATGGCGCCGGTATATTTGCCTGCCAGCAAGGCAAAGATGGCTAACAGTGAAGTGAGAGCGTCAGCCAGCACGTGCAGATAGGCCGACCTGAGATTGTGGTCTTGTTGTTCATGATGGTGTTCATGATGGTGCTCATGGGCATGAACGTGCGGCTCAGTTTCAACGTGAGCGTGATTATGCTCATGACTGTGATGATGATCGTGCTCGTGGCTATGATCGGCCCCGAGGATAAACACAGAAGCGCCATTTACAAGCAGGCCAAATATCGCCACCACGATGGCCTGATTAAAGGCAATGCTGACGGGATCTAGCAATCGTAACAGGCTCTCCCAGGCCATAAGGGCGGCGAACACGGCCAGCAAAATAGCGCCGGTGTAGCCGCCCAAAGTATTCACCTTGCCCGTGCCAAAGCTATATCGCATGTTATGGGCATGACGGCGGGCGTACACATAGGCAAAGGCATTGATGCCCAGTGCCACAGAATGGGAGGCCATGTGCAAACCATCGGCGAGCAAGGCCATGGAGCCATAGATTATGCCGGTCGTGATTTCCACCACCATCATCGACGCCGTCAGAGCGATGACGATAAAGGTTCTAAATTCGCCCGGTCGCTTTTGATCCTGGCCAAAGCTGTGGCTGTGGCGCCAGCGCTCCAGCAATTCTTCCTTCATATAGCAAATATCCTTAATTGCAGCGATTTTTATAGCACGAACCACCGGGTCAATCCACGCGGCTGTTTATGCGACATTATGACACAGCGGGATTGCATGGTTTATTGCGCCCGAGCTCTGTTATATTAATCGTCATCGCTACGCCCTGAAATCATATCAATTACTGCCATCAGAGACTGACCCCCCCCATGAAACAACTAATGACCTGCGCCGCACTACTGCTCACGCTTTCTCCTTTTGCAAATGCCGTCGAAGAAGTTGACCCAGCCCTGGCTGCCATTACCAACTTCCGCCAATACAGCCCGAATTTCGCCAGCGCCGGGCAGCCGACCCTGGAACAATTAACCACCGTCAAGGAAAACGGCTTTGAGCGCGTCGTCTACATCGCGTTTACCAACAATCCTAATGCCCTAGCCGACGAAGATCAGGTCGTGAAGGGGCTCGGCATGGAATACATGCAGATTCCGGTAGACTTTAACAAACCGTTACCCGATGACTTCTATGCGTTCGCCGATTCCATGCGTCGCAATACCGACAAGAAGACCCTGTTGCATTGCCAGGTGAATGCACGCGCCACGGCCTTCAGCTTTCTGTATCGGGTAATCTACGAGAATGTGCCAGTCGCGGAAGCAAAAGCAGACATGAATTCGGTGTGGCAGCCAAATGAAGTGTGGCGCGATTTCATCTTCACCGTGTTGGCGCAGAATAATATTTCTCCGGAATGCCCGGAGTGCGATTGGGCGCCACCGCCGCCACGGGCGCAATAGACGACGTTGCTGCTGGTTGACCGTGTCTTGAAAAAATGAAATGGGCGTCCCTTCAGGGAACGCCCGCTAGCGAACGAGTTGGTTAAGATTCGAGCGGCATAATTACTCCATGGAATTGGCAGGCATAAAAAAAGGTGAGTCCATTACTGGACTCACCTTTTTGTTTTTCTAGCTGGACTAACTGTTCAGTCGAGTATTAATCAGAACCGGTCTGGTCTGTGTACTTCCACTCGTAGAAACCCATGAACATTTCTTCCCAGCTTTGTTCGCCCCAGATTACTTCAGCATTTGGATCCGGGCTGAAATGATTCTGGGAAGAGTTGTCGTATGCACCTGTGGCTATGATTTGGGTGCCAGCAGGAACACGCAGGGGCTCTGCCAGTGCGTGAGACAACTGCCAGTTGAATGAATAGGCGGGTACTGATAACAGAGTTTCTTCGCTGCCGTCAGGGTACTTCGCTACAAACTTCATGCGCTTGCCACGGAAATGCATATGGGGCATGAGGCTGTAAATCTCTGCTTCCTCAGGTACATTCAGCGTAATCTGCATTTCATGATCTTTTGCTTGAGCAGGGATCTTGATCTTGAAATCGTTGGCAACGCCGCCAGCCATACGTTCTTTCGGCACTTCGCCTGCTGCGTAGAAGTAGATACCGATTTCAGTCGCATCCACTGCTTCCTTGCCGGAAGTTGTGTAATGCATCTGCAGGTTCAATTTGGAACCGGCTTTCAGCAGGCCACCAACACCGGGAGGATACAATGAGATGCTATTGCCTGGTGCATAACCAGCGACTGAGGCTGAATCAGGATCAGAGCCGCCACCGATAAAGGAGCTGATATCAATTTCAGGGAAGTCATTGAAAATTTCCACGATGCCACTGGAACCGCCAGCGACGCCCGCAGCAAATAATTTGGAACGCAGTGCCTGCGCTCTTTCCGGTGACAGCTTGGCCATCGCGTCCATCAGGAGTTGATTCATGTCGGGGCCGCCTTCCGGTGGTACGACAGTGGTGATGATATGGTGCAACACTGATGGCTCACCGGGAACCACTTCGCTGCCGCGAATCCATACATCTTTTTCCAGACCCAGATCGATCGGGATGGTCATGTAGTCTACGACACCAGTCGCTGGAATTGACTGTGGTGGAACAGTCACAATCAAGTCAGGTTCGCCGAGTGACCATTTTGTATCCGGCCATACCAATGCAGTCAGGGGATCGTTTTCGCTGTCTACAATCGCGCCAGCATTGATCCAGTGCACGAGCTTCTGCATTTCTTCATCGCTAAGATTCATTTCATTCTTCATCTTGCGACCGACCTTATTGTCGATTTGGCCTGGAGGCATACGCTTGGTCAGTACCACTTCGCGAATCATTGGTGACCAACCTTGCACAGCCAGATTGTTATTCATGGCGAAAGGAGCGATGCCGCCTTCGCGGTGACATTGGGCACAGTTATCCGCGATGATCGGGGCGATGTCTTTTTCGTAAGACAGATTGCCGTGTGCGGCTGCGGCCTGGAATGCAATAGCAGGGCCGTTGGCCGCTACGGTTTGCAATTCGGGATTGGCGCCACCCAATACTGCCTTGATGGTGTTTTCCAGCTCAGTGGAGACGGGGCCGCGGTAGAGCACTTCAAAGTTCTTGGGATTGTATACAACAGCTTGATCCAGCTGGCTGATACCCAGCAGCTCGGTAACAAGTTGGGTGTCATCCATCAGCACCGGCAAGTTCAGGGTACCGATATCACTGGCTACCGCCGCACGGTCGGTCTGCAGACCCGGATTCATCAGGAAGAAGGTGATGCCTTGCTCGGCATAGCGAGCATGCAGGTCCTGGATTGCGGCAACGGCAGTGGCAGCAGTCGCGCCATTGGCCTGAGGCAGAATCACGATGGCATTCTGGTCGTCGTACCAGGCCATATGGTGAAACACACCTTGATGATCGATCAGCGCAAAGTCACCGACTCTGTCGCCGGCCATTACGGCATTGGTCAGCAATGCGCACCCTGCGGTTAATATAGACAGAACTGCAAATCTGGAATTTTTCACGGAATAATCCCTCTGGTTTGAATGCAAAAATGAATGCAATCGGTCAGACATAAAACTGCTCGCAAGTGTACTGATCTAAAGTAAGAATGCAGCATTTTTCTTAACTATTTGTTACCAACCTACCCAAAATCAATGCGACCCAGTATTCAGCAGGGTTAACGAGGATTGTGTTGGGAATTTAGTTTTTGAGAAGGATTAAAACGCTGGTGAACTTAGTTACTGACTATTGCAAGCCAACGTTAAGACAAGCAATGTCCCCTTTAGGTATGCTTGCACTAACACCAATATCGATTGTCTATAATTGATTATAAAGGCAGTTATGGAAACAGTTATGGAAACGGAAAGTCTGCTCGTGAATACGCTGTACTACCTGTCCGCAGCAGTTATTGCTGTACCACTTTTCAAGAAGCTGGAGCTGGGCTCTATTCTCGGTTACCTGTGTGCAGGCATGGTGCTTGGGCCGCATCTGCTTGGCGTCATTGATGATCCCGATGAAGTTCTGCACTTCGCTGAACTTGGCGTAATCCTGCTGCTGTTTATTATTGGTCTGGAGCTGGCGCCAGACAAATTGTGGGATATGCGCGTCAATATTTCAGTTATCGGCGGCAGTCAACTGCTGCTCACGGCAAGTTTGCTCGGTCTGATTTTCTGGCTATTCGATCTCACTCCTGCCCAGGCCGCGATCCTCGGGTTAACTCTGGCGCTATCTTCGACTGCCTTCACCATACAACTGATGAGCAAAGAACATATTCTGGCGCCACCGCTGGGCCGCAAAGGCTTCGCCATCCTGTTACTACAAGATCTGGCGGTGATACCGATTCTGATCCTGGTCGAAGCACTGGCTCAGAGCAACGGCAGTGAGGCTGCGGCGCTACCCTGGTATGTCGGAGTCGGCGCCGTACTACTGTTATTGCTGTTTAACCGTTACGCTCTAAATCGGTTGCTAACACTGGTGGCGCAGACCAATACCCATGAAATTATGACAGCGGCAAGTCTGTTGATTGTCATCGGTGTTGCTGCCCTGATGGATGTTATCGGGTTGTCGATGGGACTCGGCGCATTCATCGCGGGCATCATGCTGGCGAATTCAAATTTCAGGCATCAGCTGGAATCAGACATCGAACCCTTCAAGGGTATTTTGCTGGGACTATTCTTTATTGCGGTGGGCATGACCCTGAATCTGTCATTGCTACTGGAACGGCCATTGCTGATGCTCGGAGCCGCGATTGCGCTGATCGCCATCAAGGCGCTTGTCATCGTCGGTATCCTGCGTGCACAAAAAGTGCCGTTCAAGGAAGGCTTTCAGTTGGGTCTGATGCTGTCCCAGGGTGGTGAGTTTGCGTTTGTGGTCTTGTCGTTGGCCGCCCAGCTCAGTTTGTTTTCTACAGAACTGGCGCAGCAGTTCACACTCATCGTTGGCTTGTCGATGGCTCTCACTTCGCCGCTGGTGATGTTGCATCGCAGGCTGTGGGGTTGCCGCAGTGAGAAGGTGCCCGAGCAGGACGCGCATTGGGACACTCATGATCCGGAAGTCATCATCGCCGGATTTGGCCGTTTCGGTCAGATCATAGGACGCATGTTGCAGGCGCGCCACGTGCCATTCACTGCCATGGACAAGGATCCAGCGCATGTTGAATTCGTGCGGCAGTTCGGCAACAAACTATTCTTTGGCGAACTCTCGCGCCTGGACTTGCTGAAGTCCGCCGGTGTGGCCTTGGCAAAAATCCTGGTGGTCGCGATCGACCACGCAGCCGAGTCCTTGCAGATGATAGGCATGGCGAGAGAGCAGAATCCAGATATCAAGATCATCGCGCGGGCCATTGATCGTTCACATGCCTATCAGCTGCATCGGATTGGTGTCGATAGTGTGATTCGCGAGACTTTTGCCAGCAGCATTGAGGCCGCTACCGATACGCTGAAGAAGCTTGGTTACAGCGAGGGTCAGGCGCTGCAGACGGCGCAGATGTTCAGGAAACACGATGAGGCCTTGCTGCTGAAATCCATAGAACATATGGATGATTTTTCCGAGCTGCAGAATTTGACCAAGCAGGGACGGCTCGAGCTCGAAAAATTATTCGAGGCTGACAGCAAGAATCAATTTGCTGCCTGAAGTGACTGCGTGCAATGACCAAGTGCGACAGCGCGAGCAACGATGGCCCGCAGTATGCAGGCCAGCAGTAAAAACGGGCACTGGCATTCACCCCAGGCCCAGAATAAAACCAATAGCTACGAGGCTTAGACCACAATGCGCAATGCTTGCCTACCGGCAGTGACCAAATTCAGCAGCTACTCCAGCGCTCTAGCTGCCGGCTGCGCGCTCGCAGCGAGCGTGCTGATGGCAGTACCAGTGCAGGGACAAACTGAAGCCTGGTTTGGTATACAACTGCCACCCGCTACCGCGCCCGGAGGTCTGCCGGTGGCTATAGGCGACCGCGGCCCGGCGCCCGCCGTGGTGCCCGTCGGTGAGGCCGGCTTCAGGGAATTGGAGGGTCGCCGTATTGCCTATGATCTGGATCGGATCGTGGATTTTTCACGCCAGAGTTTACAGAGCAAGGAACTGGGTGGTGACCAACTGTGGGGTCGCGTCAGTGGCTTCTATTCTGGCGAAACCACGGTGCGTTGGGCGGAAGAACGCCTGCTGGATGCCGGCATCAAAGATGTGCGTTTCCAGCGTTTCGATCAGGCTGCCGATGCATCCTTGTGGATTCCCGAGCGCTGGGAAGTGCGCTTGCTGGGCAATGCCGCTTTTGGCGAGGGCAGCAACGACGTTATTCTGGAAACGGCCATGGCCTTGGCGCCTTCTACCATTGCCGGCGGTGAGCTGACTGCGCCTGTGGTGTATGTGGGCAAGGCAAGCAGTGCGGAATTGATGCATATAGATGTTGCCGGCAAGATTGCCTTGCAACATGTTACCCCACAGGCACATCTGGTTTTCGAACGAGACAGCGCCGTGCCAGCCGCGCGCGACTTGTTTGCCCGTGGCGCTGTCGCCGTAATTACATTGGTGGATCAGCCCGGCAATGAACGGGTGCGCGATTTCAGCGATTGCGGTGGACCCTGTTTCAATCTTGGCGGCAGGGACAGCTGGTTCCTGCAGCGGGTGCTGAATGCCGCCGCCAATGCTGGCAATGCGGCCCAATTGAGCATGCGTCTGCAATTGCAGAGCAAACAGCATAGCGGGCTCACGGCGACCAATGCAGTAGCAGTCATACCAGGGCGTGGCAGCAATGAGACGATTGTGATAAATGCCCATGCCGACGCCTGGTTCGATGGTGCCGGTGACAATGCCGATGGTCTGGCGGTACTGCTGGCCTTGGCGCGTCATTTCGGCAAGGAAGAACATCAACTTACTCGCACCCTGGCTTTTGTCGTCAGCGCCGGACATCACACACCTGGATTAAATGGCCCGAGCAATGCTGTGCGCATGAATCCCGATGTATTTCAGAACGCCTTGCTGGTGTTTAATCTGGAACACGTGGCACAGCGCAATATCGTGCCCGCACGCTTCGAGTTCGAAGACGGCTATCGCGAATTCACCGCGGATTCCACCGAGGCACCGATCGTTGCCGGAATTACCAACGAAGCACCGTACCTGCAGGATTTGTTTACCCAGGGCGTAGCCCGTTATGGCACCAATTTTATGTCCAGCAATTCCACCATGGCCAGCGGCGAAGGCGGTGGTTATCGCGCAGCCGCTGTGCCGATTGTGACCACAATGCAATCTCCACCCCTGTATCACACGAGCGGTGAAGTCACTGCAGTGATCTCGGTACCCGGATTGGAGCGTATGGCAAGATTCATGGCGTTTTTTATCGAGCAGGTAGACAGGGCGGATCAAGATTTGATAAACCCTCCTGCGCGTTAGTCCGCGTTTCCTCAACCATTCAGGCAATTGAGATAATTTTTAAATGACCAAAGCTGTACTTTTGCTCAACCTCGGTACGCCCGCAGCACCCACCACGAAAGGATTGCGTGATTTCTACAAATATTTTTTTGCGGACCCATACGTGTTTGACATGAATCCACTGGGCAGGTGGATGTTGCGCAATCTGATCATTCAACCGTTTCGTGCACCGAAAACTGCGAAGGCTTATGCCAGTATCTGGATGGAGGGTGGTTCTCCTTTAAAGGTATATGCCGATCGTCTGCAACAGAGTGTGCAGGCAGCCTTTGCAGCGGCTGGTGATGATGTCGTGGTGTTAAATGGAATGGCCTATAGTGCGCCATTTATTGGCGAGTCGATGCAGGCGCTGGAAGCGCAGGGTGTGAGCGATATCCTTGTATTACCGTTGTTTCCCCAATATTCCACCGCAACCACTGCCTCGGTATTTCATGGTGTAAAGCAGGCCGCTGCACGCTGGCGGGTCGCGCCCCAGCTGCGTTTTGTAAATGATTTGTATGCGGAGCCGGAGTTCATCGCAGCCTGGGCACAATTAATCAGGCAACACCTGCAGCCTGGAACGGTGGATCATGTGATCTTTAGTTATCACGGGCTGCCTGAGCGGGCGATTACCAAGATTGATACAGCGGGTGTGTGTCAGTTTGGAAACTGTTGTCAGCGTATCTCGGACCAGAATCGGCTCTGTTATCGAGCGCAGTGTGTGGCAACCACAAACGGCGTCGTCGATACACTGGGCTGGAACAGTGATTTTTATTCGCTGGCATTTCAGTCGCGCTTTGGGCGCCAGGTCTGGATTCAACCTTACCTGGAGCAACACATACTCGAACAAGTGCAACTCGGTCGAAAAAGAATCGCCATAGTTACTCCGTCTTTTGTGTCTGATTGTCTCGAAACAATCCACGAAATCGGCATCGAATACCGGCATCAGTTTGAACAGGCCGGGGGAGAATTTTTTCAACTGCTGCCGAATCTGAATGACGATGCGCAGTGGCTAGCCGCTGTGCACCAGATTGCCCGCAAACGTCTGGTTTGACGGTCATCCCTCAAATTCAATCAAATTGCTCTGGTTATGTATGCTATCGTACATCCCCTGAACGTTGCCGGGTGCCCGTCGTACTGCATCATCATGACACCTTCAGCAGCCCTGGATGGCATGAGTTATAGCAAGATTCGATGTTTTTGATTAACCATATAAAATTTCTGTGGAATGGCGGCCTGAATCCGGAACTGGCTAATGCAACGCTATTGCGTGAGCGCCGTACACTCGCCTCTACGATCTTCCTCGTCCTGCCTGTCGCCATCGGTTTGTTTATATCCAACTATTACACTGGCGGTGAACGGGACAATCTCTACATCGCAGTCGCCACCCTTATCGTTATATTCGGCCTGTATTTGCAGGCGTATTTCAATCAGCAGTTACTGGCCTCCCAGATTCCAATCTTTTCCTTCTGGACGGTAATGTGTCTGGCCATGCTCACGGTAGGCGTGTCTGGCAATACCTGAGCATGGTTGTTATGCCTGCCTGCCATAGCCTCGCTGGTGGCAGGGCGTAGGGCAGGAGTGATCTGGGCGGTCATCTGTGCTGGTACCTTGTGGGTGTTCGCCTATCTGCAAGCAACCGGTTTTGAATTCAATTACGCTAGACAGGCTGCTGTTTCCCAACCATTGACCCTGGCGTTTGAAGCGACACTCGTGCTGATCATGTTAACGACAGCCACCTTTGTGTTTCGCAGTGGCCAGGTGAACGCCGAACGCAGACTCAATGCAACCGGGAAACAGCTGGAGAAAGAAGTACATGAGCGCACCATCGCCGAAAACGAGGCGCGGCAATCAGAGCAGGCAAAGGCAAGTTTTCTCGCTGCAATGAGTCATGAATTGCGCACTCCGCTGAATGGAGTCATTGGTGCATCCCAGTTGTTAATGGACGGGGAATTGTCTAGCAAGAAGAAAGAATTGGTGGATGTGGTGTTGCAGAGCAGCGAAACATTGATGGAACTTATTAACAATGTGCTGGATCTGTCACGACTGGATTCGAGTACGATTGAGCTGGAAGTGGTGCCGGTCAAGCTGCGCGAACTGCTGACAACTACGCTGGCTCCACTGGGCTTCGCGGCGAAGGCGAAGGGAGTTAAGTTCAGTATCGTGGTGGAAGACGATGTGCCCGAATACGTAGCGGGTGACCCAACCCGGCTGCGGCAGATACTGTTAAATCTCATTGGTAATGCGGTTAAGTTCACGAATACGGGTGAAATTGCAGTGGTGCTGGACACTGCGTTGGAACGCCTGCGTCTCAAAGTGTCCGATACCGGTATAGGTATTTCCAAGGCAGCTCAGGCGAGTATGTTCGAACCTTATGTACAGGCGGACTTGTCCACGATGCGCAGATTCGGCGGCTCCGGACTCGGCCTCACAATCGTCAAACGCTTGGTGTCTGCCATGCAGGGCAAGATTGTGGTGCAGTCGGTGCCCGGGCGTGGATCAACCTTTACGGTATTCCTGCCGCTTAAAGCCACGGCTGCGCCAAAAATCGCGATAACGAAACGCAGCGATATCAAGTTGCCGCGCTTGCTGATTATTGTAGCTGATGACAATGCAGTGAACCGGATGGTGTTGTCACGCTTGCTGGAAGAAGATGGGCACAGCTTGGTGACGCTTGCGAATGGCAAGGAAGTAATTGAGTATCTTGCCAATCACGATGTGAATCTTATTTTGATGGACTTGCAGATGCCGGTACTCGATGGCATGTCAACAGTGCGCAAGATTCGCGCGATGCCGGGGCCGCGGTCAACCATCCCGGTCATCGCCGTAACTGCCCACGTGATTCCACAGCATCGGCAGGAAATCATGGATGCGGGTATGAATGCCTTCCTGAGCAAACCGTTTCGCAAGGAAGAACTGCGCGATGCCATGCAACAGGCGCTGGCACCGAATCCGGCTGCGCTCGCTTAAGCCTGGTGTATTGATCCACTACAACCGGGCATCGCATACTTGTGCTGCTGCACTTGTCCATCCAGAGCGCGCAATACCGACTACTCAGGGACCCATCACCGAGCGCGCCTGCACCTTCCACTCCCCATCGCGCTGGGTTACCAGAAACAGAGCCTCATACTCACTCAATTCACTGCCCTCGGCACCGAGCAGGGTATAGCGCAGTGTGACATTGGCGGAGTTGGCACTGGCCTGAACTACTTGCAAGTTTTCAAATCGAGTTTCTTGCTAGGTGCGCTGACGGCCTGCTTCAGTGGCGTTCATAAAATCTTCCTGCGTCTGCCAATATTCCACATCGATGCCGGCAATGCGCACATGGGGTATATGGATTGCGTCGGCGAGACGCTGCGGATCATGGGAATTGAATGCGGCGAAGTAGGCTGCTACGGCAGCCGTTACCTGCGCGGCAGTCGCGCTTACTAACGCGCTATCATCAGAGAATTGGCCTGCGCCAAAGCGCGACTGCAAACCCCAGTATCCATCCCGATTCGTGATCACATATGTGACCAGGCTGCTGATCGTGGGATTTTCGTTTTCATCAAAGCGGATCCAGCGTCCCGCAATGTGCACCTTGTCTTGCCCCACCTGCAACACCTCACGGCTGTGCTAGCGGGAGTAGCGCCAGCCGGTGGCAAGCGTCTGCTTGAAATCAGTATTGGCGGCGTAGTCCTCGGCGCTGTCGAATAAATCGAAGCGGGGAGTGGAGCTGGGGCGCACGTGGGGATAGTTCAGGGAACTGGCCCAGACAAGTGAGTCCCGCGTGTTCCAGGTTTCCATGAACCGGTCATGGGCTTGCAAGGCCATATGAGAATTGTATTCAATTTCGGCATCAGTTAATGGCGTTTGCGCGGAGAGCGGTGCCGGCAACAGCATGAAAATTGTTGTCAGCAGGAACATTGAGTAAGAGCTGGTTGAACGAGTATGCAAATAGAGATGCCTCTTTGGGGACGAATGCCATCCTGGTAATTACGCATGGAGCGAAATGAAGTAACCGGAACTCTGCATCAAGTAATTGCAGGGAGCAACTGCATATTCAAAAAAAGGGCAAGTCGCGAGACTTACCCTTTTTTCCGGAGCGTATAGCTGTATATGCCCGGCTGTTTGGCTTTATTTCCGGCTAATTACGCACTAATCGCACGCTTCACCAGATTTTGCATCAATGGAATCTTGAAACCATTGTGCGCCAGTGCGCGCGCACCGATTGTCGCCATGCTACCCACTGAGTCTGCGGTGGCGGCATTCTTGGCTTGACCACGAATGGCATTTTCCACGTTCGTCACGCGGCGTGGTGTGCACTGAACGGCACCACATACTATGCGTGAGTCTTCGATCATGCCGCCGCTGACCTTGAAGGCAGCTGCAACGTTCACGAGTGAGAAATCCCAGACATTGCGGTCGGCTATTTTCTCGAAATAAAAAGTGGCATTGGCCCAGGCGGCAGGCAATCTGACCGCGGTCAGAATCTCGCCGGGACGCAGCACAGTCGTATTTTCGATGTCGTTGGCAGGACCGACAAAATAGTCTTGCGCAGCGACAGTACGTTCACCGGCGGCACTGCGAATGACCATGGTGGCATCCAGCGCGACCAGGGCTGGCGCGGTATCGGAGGCACTGGCCGCGACACAACGACTTGCTTCAAACAGCGCGTGTTCGCGGTTCATGCCTTGCGGCGTATCCGCGTAGCACAGGTTGCCGCCAGCACGGTAGCAGGACAGTCCGCGGCGATAGTACCAGCAGCGCACGTCTTGCGAGATGTTGCCGCCAAGCGTGCCGATGTTGCGGATCTGCGGGCTGGCAACGACGCCGGCTGCCTGTGAGAGCAGGGCGTAGCGTTCCTGGATCAGTGCGTTGGTGGCGACTTCTGTCAAGGTCGTGAGGGCGCCGATTTCGACGCCGTCAGCCGTTTCCCGCACACCGCGCAGTGATTCAATGCCGCTTAAATCAATCAGGGCATCTGCCGATTTGGCGCGATCTTTCAGCCAGCCGTAGGTGTCCTGTCCACCACCTACCAACCAACCTCTTTCTGCGAGGCGATCAGCAATGGCAAGCGCATCTTCTACCTGTACCGGTTGGTACAGTTCCATATTTGGCATTACGTCATGAGATGGCATAGTGATTTACCCTAGAAAGTATTGGTTGTCATATTAGTAGCGGGATACAGACCTGCCACATGGTCAATGATCATATCTGTTGTAATCGGGGCGCGATTAAACAGGAAGCCATCCAATGCGTTGCTTATAGCACTGGCAAGGGCGGCTGCTGCCGCACCCTGGGTGGGTTCGCCGATACCGCGCGCGCCCACCGGGTTCTCCGGATCCGCAATACCGACGGCACCGCTCTTCGTTACCGAGGGAATGTCGAGGTAAGTGGGTGGTTTGCTCTGGTACAGGCCGGTATTCGCCGGCAGACCGTTTTGCGGGTCATACACGTGGCGTTCCAGTCCTATCATGCCGAAGCCCCACATGGCACCGCCACGCATGGAGTTGCTGAAGTTCTTGGGATGTACTACGACACCGCAATCGGCCACGGCGGCATAATCCATGATTTCAAATTTGCCAGTGGCAGGGTCCAGTTCAATTTCGCAGTAACCGACCAGGATGCCCGGAGGCTGTCCGTTGCCTGAAATATTGTCGCGCGCCACACCAATCAGGCCGGTGCCAGCGAGACCCTGCACGGAGCGCACGGTGATGTCGTTAATGTCCTCCGGATATTCCTGACCACTGTACTTGCCGCCCATTTCGATGGCGCGTTGCGCGGCGCGGGCATAGGTCATGCCGATGCTGGAATCGGATGTACGGAATACGCGTTCACCACCGATGTCGTAATCAGCCGGTGCGCCGCCGAGATCGGCAGCCGCGATTTCTTTCATCTTGTTCACAGCATCTTCTGCCGCGAGCCAATTGGTCTTGGTGTGGGTGAAGATCGTGTTACTGCCACCCTGGCCAGAACTGTTAGGCAGGTGCCGGTCAGTGCGGCCGCGCACAATCTCACAATTCTCCCAAGGCACTTGCAAACGCTCTGCAGCAGCGCGACAGGTACCTGCATACGAATAGGTACCCAGATTGCCGACGCCGCTGTGGATGTAGAGCTTGCCGTCAGTACCGATGCGCACCAGGCCGTCATAGCCGCGACCACCGGCACCGTGATAACCGGAGCCGACGCCAATGCCGCGGATTTTGCCATTTGGTAACTGTTTCGGTAAGGCGAGCTTGGCTTGCCAGCCGAATAACTCAGCTCCCTGGGTAACGGCTTCCTTCATGTAAGCGGAAGTTACCGGGCCGGATTGATTACCGTACCAGCCGTTGTTGTCCACCGCATTCAGGTGACTGAAGGCGACTCGATCCATGCCCAGCTGGTTTGCCACCTTGTCCATGATCGGCGCCAGCACCGCTGCCATTTCATTCTGGCCGGGGCCCCGTTGGGCACCACGTGGAGTGGTGTTGGTGTATACAGAAATCCCGCGATAGCGCATGGATTCTGGCTGGTAACAAAGCGATACGTGACCGGCAGAGGAGTTACCGCTGCCGCCGCCATTGGCGCCACCATCATTGACGATGACCAGATCGACGGCGCAGACCTTGCCATCAGCTTTCGCGCCGACCTTGATCCAGCCTTGCATACCAGAACGGGCGGAGCCGATATAAAACTCCTGCTCGCGGGTGATGCGCAACTGCACCGGACGATTCAATACTCTGGCGAAATTGCCGGAGATCGCCATGAACGGGTAAGGCCCGATCTTGGAACCGAAACCACCACCGGTTGCTTCGTTGATAAATACCAGGTCACCCGGCTCGATGTTGAGCATGCGTGCCAGGCTGATGTCGTTCGCGCTCTGGCTCTGTGAGGAACCGTGGAAAAAGCATTTGCCATTTTCCCAGTAGGCCATACAGGTGCGGGCTTCCAGTGAATGGTGCGGATAGCCGACGGTGACGAAGGGTTCTTCGACGATAACTGTGGCGGCGGCGAAGCCACCCTCAAGATCACCAAATTGCCAGTTGTCCGTGAAATGCTCTTCAGCGGTACCGACAGGACCTTTGCCACTATGCATGCCTTCGATGGCAGACATTGGCCATTTAATATCGCGGATTTCCGCGCCAATGATCGGCGCACCATCCGGACCTTGTTCGCGGGTACGCACCAGCACGTTACCCTGCGGGTAAGGGGTGGCACCGCCGGGCGTGAGGCTGGTTAATGGATCAACCACAAATGGGCGGCGCTCGTAGTCGATGCGAATCTTCTGGATCGCTGATTCGGCAATTTCTTCAGTCAGGGCGGCCACGGCCAGAATCGGCTGTCCGACATAAGTGATGTATTCGCCAGCCAGCGCCGGATTACCCGGAGGGGCTACTGGCGGCAGATCATCGGCCGTAAAAATACCGACCACGCCATCCATGCGCAGCGCTTCTGTGGCATCGATGCCAACGACGCGGCCGCTGGGCATAGGGCTGGTGAGCAAACGGGCGAACACCATGCCTTCGCGTTTGTAGTCTTCGGCGTACTTGATCTCGCCAGTTACTTTGCCCGCGATATCGGGCGGCGTGAAATCGAATCCTATATGAGTACTCATGCTAGTTGCCCCGAGGCGCGCATCACGCCATTCAAATAGTGTTCATAGGCACCGCATCGGCAAAGATTTCCAGACATTGCCTGACGCACTTCGTCTCTGCTTGGACGCGGGTTGTTGTTCAGCAGTGCTACTGCTGACATCACCTGACCCGGTGTGCAGAAACCGCACTGCGGCGCGTTCTCTGCAATGAATGCTTGCTGGACTGCATGCAGGGTTCCATCAGCGGCTTTGACGCCTTCGATAGAAATCACGGCCTTGTCCTTCACGTTGTGCGTCAGCACAGAACAGGAATAATTCGGCACTCCGTCGATGAGTACTGTGCACGCGCCACATTCGCCCCGGTTGCAACCAATCTTGGTGCCAGTGAGGTCGAGTTTATAGCGCAGGGTATAAGCGAGAGTTTCGGTTGGGTATACATCTACCGGACGGCTGCGTCCGTTGATGTTGAGTGTTATCAAGCGTTCCGCGGCGGATGATCCCGACTGGGCATTGCTGAGGTAAAAACCAGTGCCGGCAGTGGCGGCCGCACCGGAGAAAATTACCCCCTTGATAAAACGTCTGCGTGTGAGTTGAGGATTCACTGACATTGCTCCGTCTTGTGGTAATGGAAGCCTCCCGGCCGATTGCTCCGGACAAGCGCTTTTTACTGAGTTTTATCGCATATATAACTGACATCGAAGATATAGATTTTGCCCCTGAAAAGCAACCGATTCACAGTGTTACCCTTCGCTACAGCCCAGTAAAATCGGGCATTCTGGGCATAAGCTCGTTAAAATTCACACACTGTCACAAAATTCAGCCATCGTTCTGGAAATCTCGCAGGTTAAAAGCACAAACCGGGGACAGACCCCAATTTCCTTCACGGCGAGTGCAAGTAGCTCGCTTCCATTTGGGAAATTGGGGTCTGTCCCCGGTTTGTGCTTCTAATTTGCTATCGCAACACCCCGCAGATGTCTTCAGCCAGCTGGGCCGACAGGTTAACCAATGGCAGCGTCCAGGCGCTGTTGAATTTCTGAAGGAGAGAGGCCATACACTTCGCAGATTTTGTTCGGAGAGGTTTTACCGCGGACGATTCGCACATCCCGGCTTGCTAATTTCAGAGCCTGACAAAGCACAGCTTCTACTGCCTGATTCGCCTTGCCCTTTTCCGGCGGAGCCGCAACCCTGATTTTCAATGTATCACCCAGCCAGCCGGAGACTCCGGAGCGGGATGCGCCGGGAACTACCTTGATCTTAAGGGTAGTCACGTGGCCTGATGGAGTAGTGGTGGTCGACATGCTCAAACTCCGGCACGCTGCTCGAGGCAGGTGCAATAGTTGCTTATCTGGCAGTTACATTTAACAGGTCCGGAAAAGCGCACACGATACTTTCATCTTGGAATAACGGCTGGAATCGTCATGACTTGCGAAGGACGCACAAATTGCATAGGAAGAGTTCACTCGGTTCATTCGGGACACCCACAGTGTTGCTCGTTATACTTCGAGCTCGAATTTGGATACCTGTTATGACAAGAATACTTCTGGCCTGCTTATGGTTTTCGCTCTGCGATCTTGTCATTGCCGCAGAAAGCTCCGGCACTTTTCCCGCGTCAATGATGACGATACCGGAGCGTACTGCGTATCAGCGCACGTCGACTTTTGCCGAAGTGTTGGCCGTGATTGATGCGCTGCAGGCAGATACTGACCTGATGCATCGTGAGGTGTTGCTGGAAACGGTCGAAGGCAGGCAGGTGCCGCTACTCGTTATTGCCAACCCGCCGGTGCGATCACCGCAAGCGGCGCAGGCCAGCGGCAAGGTGGTGATTTACATTCAGGGCAATATTCATGGCGGGGAAGTGGAAGGCAAGGAAGCGTCGTTGATCTTGCTACGAGATATTTTGTATGGCGACAAGCGGCACTTGCTGGAGAACCAGATACTGGTGATGGTGCCGATTTACAATGCCGATGGGAATGACCAGATGTCGGCCGACTCGCGGCCATCGCAGGAAGGCAGTCCGTTGCTCGCTGGCGAGAGATTTGCCCATGGCTATGATTTGAATCGGGATGGCATCGCGCTCGAGGCGGCGGAGACGTCAGCGCTGTATCGCAATGTGATTCAGCGTTGGGACCCGGACTTGTTGATTGATCTGCATACGACGAACGGCAGCTGGCATGGCTATCCGTTGACCTATGCGCCTTCGTATCGCACAGCAGGCGATCCGCAAACTTCTGACTATACCGCGTCTGTGCTGCTGCCCGCCGTCACTCAAGCCGTACAGGAAAAATATGCCTTAAGCTTCAGTTGGTACGGCGATTTCGATGCGCAGAGCTGGCCGCCCACGGAGTTTCGTACCTTCCATCACGGACCGCGCTATATCACGAATACTATGGCGCTGCGGAATCGGATGGCGATCCTGAGCGAAGCGTTTGCCCACGATCGTTTTTACATGCGCATGCATGCCACGAAAGTATTTGTGGAAGAGGTCCTGGAATTTACCCGGGTGCATGCCGCCGAAATTTATGCGATGAATCGTGCGGCGGATGCCCGCACGATCGAGAAAATTCGGGAACAGGGTGGGCGCTTCGAGAATGGCGTGCAGTATGCGATGGTGCCTTTGCCTGAACCCTTGGCATTGCTCAGGTATACCCATATTCCCTACCAAGCCCCAGATGGCAGCATTGGCATAACGCGCACCCCGGAACTGGTTACCATAGAAGGCGTGTTGAATTATAACCAGTTTGTCCCTGCCAAAATGGCGACGGTACCGCGGGCCTATGTGTTTCCGGCACAGCTCAAGACCGTGGCAGACAAGCTGGAAGAGCATGGCGTGCAAGTGACGATCCTGTCACAGGCGACTGAATTTACCGGCGAGGAATTTATGGTGAATGCCGTCGGCAAACAGGCGTTTATGCAGAACGGGCATAACAACTCACTGCTGCAAGGGGTGTTTCAGACCGGGCGCAAGACTTTTCAGCCCGGAGACTATCTGGTGTCTATGGAGCAGAGGCTCGCCAACCTGATCTTTTATCTGCTCGAAGCCGAAGCGGATGACGGCCTGGCCTACTGAAATTTCTTTGACGCCTATCTTGAGTCAGGTATGGCGAATGGCGCCAGCACGGTATTTCCCGTGTTCAAGGTGCTGGAATAATTGCACAGGCTTCAACACCTACTTCAACACCTTCTTCAAGAACTCGCCGGTGAATGACCGCTTGTTTGCGGCCACTTGTTCAGGAGTTCCCTCGGCGATGATCTGACCGCCGCCACTGCCACCTTCCGGTCCGAGGTCCACAATCCAGTCAGCCGTCTTGATCACATCAAGATTGTGTTCGATGACGACGATGGTATTGCCTTGGTCGCGCAGGTGATGCAGCACGGCCAGCAGTTGCTTGATGTCGTGGAAATGCAAACCGGTAGTGGGTTCGTCCAGAATGTAAAGCGTCTGGCCAGTGTCTCGCTTGGATAATTCACGGGATAATTTTACGCGCTGCGCCTCACCGCCAGATAGTGTGGTGGCGGCTTGGCCGAGACAGATGTAAGACAGGCCCACATCCATCAGAGTCTGCAATTTACGGGCGATGACCGGAATCGCATCGAAGAAAACCCGCGCATCTTCAATTGTCATCTCCAGCACCTGGCAGATATTCATCCCCTTGAATTTTACTTCGAGCGTCTCGCGGTTGTAGCGCTTGCCGCGGCAAACATCACAAGCGACATAGACGTCAGGCAGGAAATGCATCTCTACCTTCACCACGCCATCGCCCTGACAGGCTTCGCAGCGACCGCCTTTGACGTTGAAGCTGAAGCGACCCGGTTTATAGCCGCGACTGCGCGCTTCTTGCGTGCCAGCGAACAAATCCCGCACAGGCGTGAAAATGCCAGTGTATGTCGCCGGGTTGGAGCGGGGTGTGCGGCCGATCGGGCTCTGGTCGATGTCTACCACCTTGTCCAGCAGCTGCAAGCCTTCGATCTCGGAGTATGGCGCGGCGGTCAGGGTGGTGGCGCCATTGAGTTTGGTTACTGCTAGAGGGAATAGCGTATTGTTGATCAGTGTTGATTTTCCTGAACCTGAGACACCTGTTATGCA
Source organism: Gammaproteobacteria bacterium (assembly GCA_009692305.1). Classification (GTDB taxonomy): domain Bacteria; phylum Pseudomonadota; class Gammaproteobacteria; order Pseudomonadales; family Pseudohongiellaceae; genus UBA9145. The sequence continues at coordinate 55,827 of SHZK01000001.1, forward strand.
AGTAAACAGGCCGATCGGTATACACAAGTCAACCGCTTGCAAATTGTTGCCGCTCGCTCCGCGCAATTGCAGCATTTTCTTCGGATTCACCTTGCCGCGGGTTTTGGGTACAGCGATGGATTCGGCTCCGGAAAGATATTTTCCCGTGAGTGATTTTTTGGAGGCGAGTATTTGTTTGAGACTGCCTTCTGCCACGATCTCACCGCCGTGTACCCCGGCCCCGGGGCCGATGTCGATAATGTGGTCGGCGCTGCGAATCGCTTCCTCGTCGTGTTCCACTACGATCACAGTGTTGCCGAGGTCGCGGAGATGGAACAGTGTATTCAACAGGCGCGCATTGTCGCGCTGATGCAGGCCAATGGAGGGCTCGTCAAGAATATACATCACACCCACCAGGCCCGCGCCGATCTGGCTGGCGAGCCGAATGCGCTGCGCCTCGCCCCCTGACAGCGTGTCGGCACTGCGATTCAAGGTGAGGTAGTTCAAGCCTACATCCACCAGGAATTTCAGCCGGTCCTGCAATTCTTTCAAGACCTTCTCGGCAATCTTTGCGCTCTTTCCCGCGAGCTTTAATTTGCTGAAGTAATCAGCCGACTGCAATACGGTCATCGCCGTCACGGTCGGTAAATTGATGCCCTTGATCAGCACATGGCGCGCGTCTTGCTTGAGCCGGGTGCCTTCGCAATCCGGACAGGATTGTGAACTGAGATACTTCGCCAGCTCTTCCCGCACATGATTGGATTCTGTTTCCCGATAACGGCGATCCATATTGGGCAGAATTCCTTCGAAGGGATAACTGCGGATATAGGTGTCGCCACGGTCATTCACGTAGTGAAAATCAATCACTTCCTTGCCACTGCCATACAGGATCAGGTTGCATTGCTTTGGCGTAAGTTTGTTGAAGGGCGTATCGACGTTGAATTTGTAGTGCGCTGCCAGTGAGGTGAGCATCTGAAAGTAATAGAGGCTGCGCCGGTCCCAGCCGCGGATGGCGCCTTCGGACAGGGCGAGTGAGGCATCGGTAATGATGCGCGACTCGTCGAAGAACTGTTTCAGCCCCAAACCATCACAACTCGTACAGGCTCCTGCCGGATTATTAAATGAGAACAGGCGCGGCTCCAGTTCGGAAATGCTGTGGCCACATTGTGGGCAGGCAAACAGGGCGGAGAACACCAGGTCCTGTTCCTTCTGCTGCGTATCTGTAACGCTGACGACGGCGAGGCCATCTGCTAACTGGATTGCTGTCTCAAAACTCTCTGCCAGGCGCTGCTCGAGTCCTGCCTTGATCTTGAGTCGATCGATAACCACTTCAATCGTGTGTTTCTTGTTCTTCTCCAACTCCGGTGGGTAATCGATCTCACAGACCAGGCCATTGATGCGGGCGCGGATAAAGCCGCTGCCGCGCAATTCATTGAACACATGCAGATGCTCGCCCTTGCGTTCCCGGACGATCGGCGCCAACACCATGATGCGCGTGTCCACGGGCAATTCCATGACCTTGTCCACCATCTGGCTGATGGTCTGTGCCTCCAGTTTGATGTGATGGGTTGGGCAGTGGGGTTCGCCGACGCGGGCGAACAGCAGGCGCAGGTAGTCGTAGATCTCGGTAATGGTGCCGACAGTGGAGCGCGGGTTATGAGAGGTGGACTTTTGTTCGATGGAAATAGCGGGTGACAGGCCCTCAATATGGTCGATATCCGGTTTTTCCATCATCGACAGGAACTGTCGGGCGTAGGTGGATAGTGACTCGACATAACGGCGCTGGCCCTCGGCATAGAGTGTATCAAACGCCAGCGAGGATTTGCCGGAGCCGGACAGGCCGGTGATTACTACCAGTTTGTCGCGAGGGATGGTGATATTGATGTTCTTTAGATTATGGGTGCGGGCACCACGTACTACTATCTTGTCCATGTATTCAGTCCAAGCTATCCCTTCGCGGGATGGGGAAACCGGACATTATCTTCATTTATGGCGCTTTGGGCAAAGTGAACCTTGGTTTGAGTTTTTATTCGGGCTGACATTGATAGAAAGAAATACCAGTTATCGATATTGCGACTTCGAGCGGCACCGGGGTGGCATTGGGTTTCTGCTGCAGCCCGCGCCGCTCCGCGGTTCCCTCCATCACGAAAAAGCCCTGTACTGCGGTCTTTTTCGCTCCTTCGGCGCTGGTCTTTGATCGCAGCTGAACCCCAATACCACCCCGATGCCTTGCTGAATGCGATGTGGACTGGGAACTTGACTTCGAAACAAACCAGACGCCAACGTGAATGCGAAGTGGTTTGAGAATTCAACTACGATATCACCTCCGAGTCGGGCGGAAAGGTGCTCGCTTTTAAGCTTGCAAAAGGTGCTCGTTGTTAAGCTTACAATTGGGCATTCAGGAAATTGGTAGAGAGGATCTCTGCAAATATAGAGGAAAGTTTCTCAAGCTGCTGAGCATGGTATAGACTTACGCACTGGATAAATTGGTTTAGATGCGGAGGCAAAAGTGGCAAGTCGAGGTGTAAATAAGGTAATTCTGGTAGGTAATCTGGGAAATGATCCAGAAGTGCGCTATATGCCTAACGGCAATGCCGTTGCCAATGTGTCGCTCGCGACCAGTGACAGCTGGAAAGACAAAACTACCGGCGAGCAGCAGGAAAAAACCGAGTGGCATCGGGTTATTTTCTTCAATCGCCTGGCGGAAATAGTCGAGCAATACGTGAAGAAAGGTTCCAAGTTATACATCGAGGGTCGTTTGCAGACGCGCTCCTGGGAACAGGATGGCGTCAAGCGCTATACCACTGAAATTGTAGCCAGTGAGATGCAGATGCTGGATTCCCGCGGCGCCGGTGCTGGCGACAGTTCGTTTGGGCAGGATCGCCCGTCTTCGAATGCTCCATCAGCACGCAGCGCTCCTCCGGCGCAGCAATCAGCGCCTGCCAATTTCGATAATTTCGACGACGACATACCGTTTTAGCCTATCCGTGCTCTAGCTAGCTCGTCATTGCCGCCGGAGCAGGGCGCATATGATGAGCCAGTTGGGTCGACGTGACTTCAATTCGGGTTTGGTCAAACTTCAGGGTCGATAGGTGAGGCAGGCAGGATATATCCAGGTGTGAAACTCTTTCTGGTTGGTGCCAATAGTCCCACAGGTAAAAGCCTGGTTGAGATTTTGCGCAATCGCAAAATTCGCTATCTTGCACCTCCAGATAAACACTTCGATCCGAATAAGCCAGCCGTGATCAGCAAGCTCGTCACGGATTACGCCCCCACGCAACTGATTAACATGGCGGATTTTATCTCCGGCAACCACAGCGCGTTGAAGCGTGCCGAGAATTCCGACGTCCGCTGTCGCCAGATCAACCAGCAGTTACCTGCGAAGCTCGTCGATATCTGTCGTCAGCGTGCCATCCCCATGCTGCAACTTTCCAATAGTTATGTATTCGATGGGGAAAAGCGCCTTGGCTACAACGAAAATGATGAGCCAGATCCACAAGGAGTCTATGGACACTGCTCTCTGGCCGGCGAGAATGCCGTCAGGAAGCATGCGGAACATGTGATCTTGCGATCCGGCTGGCTGTTCGGAAAATTCAAGAAGGGTCTGATCAAGTCCTGGATTCGCTCCGCCAAGAAAAACGCAGGTGAGATTGCCGTGTCACGTCGACATTTCAGCCCAACTCCAACCGAAGATGTCGCGGCGGCAATACTGGCGGTGTGTCTGCAGGTGGATTGCGGCGCCGATGTCTGGGGCACGTATCACTACAGCGGGCTTGGTTCAAAGAAAGAGAAAGAGTTTGCCGAACAGGTACTGAGGTATGCGGCAAATCATGATGAGGAAATATATCAGTTGCTCGATAGCATTAAATTCCTGGAGCAGGAAGTGCGCGCGCCCGAAATTCGCAACTCGTCTCTGGTCTGCAAGAAAATCCTCGATACCTTCGGCATCAAACAGAAGTCCTGGCATGGTGATCTGCAAGAAGCCATCAAGGCCTTATACGGAGATCGTTATCGCACTGCGGCTGCAAAGCTGGAAGCGACCCGGTCTGCTACCCATGTTGCCTGACACCCGGAACTGACAGAATGAGCCAGCGCACGGGCAGTATGCTTACACCGATTGATGCCGCACTCGATATGCTGCTCGCCGCCATGCAACCAGTGGCGGAGTCAGAATTGGTTGCGCTCAGTGCAAGTTCTGGTCGCGTGCTTGCTCAGGCAATTCAAGCCAGCGTCGCAGTACCACCCCATAACAATAGTGCGATGGATGGTTTTGCAGTGCGTGCCAGCGACCTCAGCAAAGTGCCGGTTACTCTGCGCGTATCGCAGCGCATAGCTGCGGGCCAGGTTGGCACGCCCTTGCTTGCTGGCGAAGCGGCGCGGATTTTTACCGGTGCGCCTTTGCCTGGCGGTGCTGATGCCGTAGTGATGCAGGAAAATTGCCAGTTTGCCAGCGATGCTGTGACTATCTTGCAAGCAGTAGGCAGTGGCGAGAACGTTCGCAGTATCGGTGAAGACATCGCCATTGGCGCAGGCTTATTTCTCCAGGGGCATCGATTGCGTGCGCAGGATGCAGGCGTGCTCGCATCTGTGGGGCTAACCGCAATAAACGTGAGGCGCAAGTTGCGCGTTGCCCTGCTCACCACCGGCGACGAACTGGTGCCGCCTGGCACCGCGCTGCAGCCGGGGCAAATCTACAATTCCAATTTTTACACGCTGTCGGTTTTGCTGCAGGCGCTTGCCTGCGAAGTGATTGATCTTGGCATCGTCAAAGACGAGTTGCAGGCGACACGCAGCGTGTTGCTGGAAGCGGCGCGCCGCGCTGACTGTATTATCAGCACCGGTGGCGTATCTGTTGGCGACGAAGATCATGTCAAGGCGGCACTTACTGAGTTAGGGACACTGGACTTGTGGAAGCTGGCCATTAAACCAGGGAAACCACTCGCTTGCGGCAGCCTGCAAGGCACCCATTTTTTCGGCCTGCCGGGAAATCCGGTGTCGGTCTTCGTCACTTTCTGCCTGCTCGTGCGTCCCTGCCTGCTACGGTTGTCCGGTTGCAACCAGATCGCACCATTGCGACTGCGCATGCCAGCCGGATTTGACCAGCCAGAATCCGGCGACCGGCAGGAATATTTACGCGTGGTAATTCAGGCCGATGCCAGCCAGGCGCCCGTGCTCATGCCGATTCGCAACCAGAGTTCCGGGGTTGGCTCCTCCTTGAGTGCTGCTGCCGGTCTTGCCATAATTCCTCCCTATACTTCGGTCGCCATCGGCGATAGGCTTGAGTTCATTCCATTCTCTGAACTTATCAATTAGGAAATCCAGCCAGCGTGATCCATAGATTTCTGACCATTGTGTGTCTGACTGGCTTGCTTTCGGCCTGTGAGAATATGTTGCTGACCGGCAGGGACCGAGCCGCCAAGACGAACACGGAAGCTGATGCTGGAGATGATCCATTCACTATCAGTGGCTTGACTGGGGCCGATGTGGTTGCAGGTGACCAAAACCTCGACAATGAGCAGCGGCAGTTCATTGCAGACATTCTGTTTGAGGGATTGCAGGCGCTGGATGCTGATCGCCTGCTGACACCGATTGAGAACAATGCCTACGATCGCTTCCGCCGCGTACTGACTATTGATCCTGATAACGCGCTCGCTCTGCAGGGATTGGCCGATGTCGCGGCGCGCTATCTGGAGTTGTCGCTGCAAGCGAGCTGGCGTGGACTGTTTGCTGAAGCGGCGACGATGCTGGAAAATGCCCGCTTCGTGAATCCCCAGCACCCGGAGCTGGCAGCTGTGTCGATGACTCTGCAGGCAGAACAGAATTCCGGGGATTTATTCTTTGATGTGAATAATAATGAAGTAAGCAACCGCAGCGAGACTGCGAGATCGAGGTTGTTTGACATTGCACGCCAGGCGCGGGAATTGTCGGCTAATGTCCTTATAACGGCTCCCAATGATGACAATGCGCGCTGGATGTTTAACACGATGCGAGACGGAGTTGAAGGTTATCGACTGCGCGGGACCATTGAGCTGGCCAGTCGCACCACAATCCGCCTGCGCCTGCCACGTACCGGTTTGAGCGATTAAACCCTCACGGGTCATTCTTAGTTGGGATTGATCAATCAGGAACCCAAACATGCGGTTTTCACTCTTCAAGAATCGTCGCAATGAGACTCCTGACCTGACACAGGATGCAAGTCCTGCCAATGGGTTGCGTCGGGTGCTATTCGTTGCCATTGGCAGCCTCTGTGTCCTGGTCATTGCCCTGGGAATTTACTGGAGCAGGGAACCGGCACAGTTCACTGTTACGCAAAATGTGAATGACAGACTCGCTGCAGTTGGCTACAGCTATGTCGTCGGCAGTGCAACGGCGGCGGCGTTGATTCAGGTGACGGAAACCTTGCTGGAAAAACCAGGCGGCTATCTCAGTAATGACAAGATGCCACCTGGCCTGTATCTGGACAATATTCCGAATTGGGAATTCGGTGCGCTGGTGCAAGTGCGCGATTTTGCGAAGGCATTTCGCGAAAGTTTTAGTCGCTCCCAATCACAGTCCGTCGAAGACCCTGACCTGATCGTCAGCGATCCGAAATTGAATATAAGCAACGATAGCTGGATATTTCCGTCCGCTGAGAATGAATACCGGGAAGCTATCGTGCGCTTGAATTCATATATGATACGCATCTCTGACGCCAACAATGCTGACGCGCAGTTCTATGCGCGGGCCGACAATCTGTCACGCTGGTTGTTGAACGTGGAGTCACGTCTTGGCAGTCTGTCCCAGCGTCTTAGTGCAAGCGTGCGGCAGGGACGCGTAAATATCGATGTCGCAGGCGAGCCGGCAGCTACTCAATCCACACCTTCAAGCAATGAAACATCAGTCAAGACACCCTGGTTACAAATCGACAATAACTTTTATGAGGCACGCGGCGCCACCTGGGCCCTGATTCATTTCCTGAAAGCGGCCGAGCTGGATTTCAAGCAAGTGTTGGATGACAAAAATGCGAATGCCAGCCTCCGCCAGATTATTCGCGATTTGGAATACAGTCAGCGTATGGTGTTTTTTCCGATCATTTTGAATGGCTCAGGATTCGGAGTCTTTGCCAATCATTCCCTGACTATGGCCAACTATATTTCCCGTGCCAATGCCGCCATCAGTGATTTGCGAGAACTACTGGCGCAGGGATGAGTCTGTTTGATAACGCGTAAGTCAATTGCCGACTATCTTCCCATCCTGCGCTGGAGTCGACAGTACCGCAAAGCGTTGTTCATGGATGATGCGCTGGCTGCCACGATCGTTGGCATCATGATAATTCCCCAGGCCCTAGCCTATGCTATGGTGGCCGCCATGCCGCCATGCCGCCGGTCGCCGGCTTGTATGCGAGCATTATCGGACTGGTCGCGTACTCCCTGTTTGGTACCAGCAATTCACTCTCGGTCGGACCTGTCGCAGTCATATCGCTGATGACGGCGGCCGCGTTGGGCAAGTTATCGCTGAATGGGCCCGCAGAATATGCAGCCGCGGCGCTGACATTGGCGTTTCTTTCCGGGATGTTCTTGCTGATTATGGGCATCGCGCGACTCGGTCTCATGGCAAATTATCTATCCCATCCGGTAATCTCGGCGTTTATCACGGCATCCTGTCTGGTCATTGCAGTGAGTCAATTGCGGTATCTGCTGGGCGTTTCCGCCAGCGGGGGGCAGCGTGCCTGAGATGGTGTTTTCCCTTTACTCTGCTCTGGGAGATACCAACTTCATCACATTTGGTATTGGTGTTGGGGCCATTGTATTTTTGGTCTGGTGCAGGACCGGCTTGGAAAAATTATTATAGTCGTTTGGCCTGAGCGACACCCTTGCCCTGCTCGCTATGCGTACGAGTCCATTATTCGTCATCATGGTAGTGACTTTGTTTACACAATGGTTCCAGCTTGATAGCAAAGGTGTGCAGCTGCTGGGTGTCGTGCCAGCCGGTTTGCCTGAGTTATCGTTACCGAATTTTTCCAGAGAGCTACTTTCGAGCCTGGTGGGTTCAGCGCTGCTGATTTCTATAATCGGATTCGTTGAATCGATTTCAATCGCCCAATCGTTGGCGGCCAAACGCCGTGAGCGCATCGATCTGAACCAGGAACTGGTGGCACTGGGCGTCAGCAATATCGCGGTGGCCTTCACCAGCGGTTATCCGGTTACCGGCAGTTTTGGGCGATCTGTGGTGAATTTCGAAGCAGGCGCTGCCACTCCGGCTGCAGGATTGTTAACTGCCGGGATAATTGCGCTGGTCGCGCTGTTCTTCACTCCTCTGCTGTTCTGGCTGCCAGAAGTTGTTTTGGCGGCAATTATTATTGTCTCAGTGTTGGCTCTTGTGGACTTTTCGGTTTTCAGGAAATCCTGGCAATATTCCAAAGCCGACTTCGCCGCTGCGTGCCTGACACTGGTGTTAACTCTGCTGGTCGGGGTTGAATTCGGCGTCGCCGCCGGTGTGTTGGCGTCACTCCTGATCCATTTGTACAAGACTTCGCAACCGCATGTGGCGGTAGTGGGGCGCGTGGCGGGTACTGAACACTTTCGTAACATTAATCGTCACAAGGTTGAAACCTTTGACAATCAGCTTTCAATACGAATTGACGAAAGTCTGTATTTCTCTAACACACGTTATCTGGAAGATATGGTGTTCAGTCTGGTGGCGGAGAAACCCCGGCTTGAGCACGTCATTCTGATGTGCACTGCTATCAACGAAATCGACATGAGCGCACTGGAGTCACTGCAGAAAATCAACGATACCCTGCTGGAACTCGGGATTAAATTGCATCTGTCGGAAGTGAAAGGCCCGATCATGGATAAACTCGCCGAGACCGGTTTCTTCCGCTCTCTGTCCGGCAACTGCTATCTCAGCCATAACCGGGCGGTAGAAGACCTGAAAAAGCAGGAGCTGTACCTGTCCGGGATGTGACTGATAACTGGGCATGGAGCAGCTATCCGGGTCAACGCAGACGCTGCTGCAGCAAGTCGGGCGGCAAGGATCGCGGTTTTTGCTTCGGGTACGGGGGCTTAGAGCACTACGAGGTAGGTGATATAGCCTGTGTATCCGGTCAGTAACAAGCAGCCCTCGAGCCGTCTTAGGGTCAGGTTGGACCAGGCGAATGGCAGCAGGACGCCGGCGAACAGTACCATCACGGCGAGGTCGATGACGGAAAAATCGAGGGCGGAGATTGAACTGATAAAGGTGGTGACGCCGAGGATGCCGAGGATGTTGAAGATGTTTGAGCGAACGATGTTGCCGAGGGCGATAGCCGATTGTTTGCGCACAGCTGCTACCAGAGAGGTGGCGAATTCCGGGATGCTTGTACCAACGGCGACGACAGTCAAGCCTATGGTGGCTTCACTTACGCCAAAAAATTGTGCCACGGTGATCGCGCTTTCCACAAAGATGTTGCTGCCGGCGATGAGTAGCGCGAGTCCGCCGATGATGAAGCCGATGTAGTAAGAAATTTGACCGGCGCTAGATGGTACCTGAACCAGGTTTGAGCTGAGTGATGATGCAACAGGTTCAAGCGATGAGTCAGAACCGCGATAGCTCCAGACTATAACCCCCCCAGGCCAAGTACAAGAATTATTCCGTCGATTAAGCCGATCTGTCCATCCAGCAACAGCAGACATAGAAATAGCGATACGCCAATCATCAAGGGTATTTGTCGTTTGAGCAGCTCGCTTTCCACCCGGATCGGGCTGATGATTGCGGTGATGCCGAGAATCAGGCCAATGTTGGCAATATTGGAGCCGATGATATTACCCAGAGCGATGGCGCTGCTGCCATTCATTGCGGCTTCAATGCTTACCGCCAACTCGGGTGCGCTGGTGCCAAATGCCACGATAGTGAGGCCGACAAAGAGTGGTGTGATGCCCAGGCGAAGCGCGAGTCTGGAGCTGCCGCGGACCAGCAGCTCTGCCCCTGCGGCAAGCAGGACGAAACCACAAACAAGAAGAAACAGGGAACACAGCACTACTGACCTACTATAGTGAATTCAGAAAAAAAGCTATTACTTGACTGCGCTATAGTTTGACTACCATTTTGCCGAAATTGTCGCCTGTGAACAAACCAAGAAACGCATCGACCGCATGGTCGAGTCCCTCTATGACGGTTTCGCGGGTGACGATTTGACCCTGCTGTATCCATCCGGTCATCTCGCGCATGAAGTCGGCATGCATGTCTGCCTGATCCCATACGATGAAGCCATTGATCCGGATTTTCTTGCCGACGATCAGCATCAGGTTATTGGGGCCGGGAGCGGGTTCGGCATTGTTATAGGACGCAATCATGCCGCAGGCGGCGATGCGACCGAATGGATTCATCACGGCAAGCGCCGCTTGCAGATGCTCGCCACCGACATTTTCGAAATAGACATCAATTCCTTTCGGTGCCGCCGCAGCTAATGCGGTAGAGAGGTCGCCACAGGTCTTGTAGTTGATCACAGCATCGACGCCGCATTCCTTGCGCAACCAATCGGCTTTCTGGTCGCTGCCGACACTGCCGACGACGCGGCAGCCTTTTAATTTGGCAATCTGGCAGACATTGGCGCCGACTGCGCCGGATGCGGCAGACACAAACACCGTTTCACCCGGCTTCGGTTCCCCAAAACGCAGCAGGCCTGCATAGGCAGTGAATCCCGGCATACCCAAAGTGCCGAGATACAGAGACAGGCGGGATCGGTCGAACGGTGTAATTTTGGTGAGACTGGCCGCCTTGGCAACGAGCCGATCCTGCCAGGCACCCTGATTGAGTACGATGTCTCCAACTTTGAAGCCACTAGCTTCGAAAGCTATCACTTCTCCTATGGCGCCACCATACATCGGTTGGTTCAGTGCATAAGGCTCAGCATAGACTCCCACCGCGCGCATGCGACCGCGCATATATGGGTCGACCGACATATAGAGGTTTTTCACCAACACTTCGCCACTGTGCGGAGGCGCAAGCTCAACCTCAAGCAGATTGAAATCAGCATGTGAGGGCGTGCCAGAAGGGTGATTCACCAGATGAACCTGGCGGGCGCGTAAATCAGTCATAGTGTTTCCCGGCTGTCAGGTCGCGGCAGCTGCGCGTAATTTGCGATCGCGATTCTGTTTGAAGATGACGCCAAACAGAATGCCCGCACCCACCAGGTTGTAAATGAAGGGCGAGCTCATCCACATCAGCAATCCAGCACTAATGAGCAACAAGCCTGCAGTGACGAAATTCAGTTCGTCTTCCAGATGCCATTGCAGTACACCGGCCAGCGCCACGCCAACCGGGTAATAAGTGCCGCCAGTGGTTGCTGTCGTCAGCACATAGGGGCGGGTGCGATTAAGTTCATCGGTGCAGGATGTGAACAGGCTGATGAGTAACAGAGGTACTACTGGTTTGCGCATTTACTGCCCCATGGCTCTCAGTCTGACGGCATTGTCCGTGGCCATTTATTCGTTTTGGATTCAGTCTTGCTGTTATTCTTCAAGATGTTGAATATTCTTGAAATTTTTATTGCGGAGTCGGTAATTTTTACCGCAGCAGATGAAAGCATATTTGCCTCTAAAGCACAATCTGGAGGAACTGAGCATGACTAGTGCTCTCATGCTTGAGCTGATAACTATGGTGAATTTGGTGATGCTGAGAGATCGCTTTGGATTTGGGGTTGCTGATAGTACGCGCCGGGTGAATGGGTTTTGTGCCCTCCGCAGCTTGCACCCCTCCGGGGTTCCCTCCCTCGGTCGGAAGTCCTGTAAAGCGGTCTTCCTCGGTCAGTCGGTGCTGCGCTTTGATTGCTACGTTCACAATACCCATCCACCCTGCGCTCGCAGTTCCCATTGAGCATTCAAATAAGCAAAAAAAGTTTTGGGAAAAATTCTAGTTGAGTTTTGACTCTCACAATTCCGATTTTTTTAGAAGTTGAAATCTTCAATTCAATCGCATCAGCAAGGAGCCGGTGGACAGGGTGGGGTTCAGCTGCGATCAAAGACTGCGCCGACGGAGCGAAAAAGACCGCTTTACAGGGCTTTTTCGTGGAGGAGGTTTCCCCTGGTTTAAAACGGGGAGCGGCGCAGGCTGCAGCAGAAACCCACCCTGTCCGTCGGCGCCGTTCGAGACCACCTGAGTTTCACAAAAAAGGTGTCATATAAAAAGGTGTCAGATTTATTTAGCCAAAATAAATCTGACACCATTTATATGCCTAGTTCGGTTCAGCGGTGATGATTTCGTAGTTGATGATGCCTAGGCCGCCATTGGGTGGGGCGCTGATGAAGACGCCAGATTTAGGATTTACATTGATGCCACCGGTAGACGTAAACACACTGCGAGTGAACGCACGTTGCGGTTGGCTGGCCTGATACTGTTCGAAGAGCGCCATCTCTTCGTCGGTGAGAATAAAAGACAGCGCTTCGGATTGGGATTCAGGACTGCTGATGGTTTGTATCTCGCGTCTGATCTGACGCGGATTGGCATTGGTGTTGTCCTGTTGCATCTGCAGCATCAGGTCCATGCGCGCCTGATTCTGCTCGGCAATCATGTTGGACAGGCCATCGACGATGACTTCGAGGCGTGCGTCGTCAGCATTGAGTAACTGCAGGAAACCACCATAAGTGGATTGCAGTGTCATCAGCTCACGGGCTTCGTTGGGGTCGAGTTGGGAGATTTGGCATAGCAGATCGGTTTTGGAATTGGTCAGGATAGGAGTGGCGGGGCGTTGGGCCTGCAGTTCACTGCGTACTTCACGACAAATGCGTTGTTCCATCGCTTCGTATTCAGGATTTACTTTTTCCTGCGCCACTTGTAGCTGGCTGCTGACTGCAGTCATCTGGCTGCGTATTTCAGCGAGCGTAGCACGCACTTGTTCCAGCTGTTTTTCCGTGTCGATACGGCGCAGGCTGGTGTTTTCTACTTCGCCCAGTAATTGCTGCACGTGTTGTTCATAGGCGAGTAATTGCTGGTCTTGTCGCTGGTGGCGCTGCCACTCAAGGAACGTGATCGCGCTGCCAGTGAGCGTGGCAAGCAGCACGAAAATAAATAAAGGGGTTTTCATGTTCAGGACCCCTTAGCAGTGGCCCTATCTTTTATTGACCCTGTCTTTCATTGACCCTGTCTTTCATTGACCCTGTCTTTCATTGACCCTATGTATCATTGGGACTATTTATCTTTGGCCCTATTTATCATTGGCCCTATTTATCTTTAGCCCTGTCCGCGCCCAGAGTGTCTTTTACATGACCGCTTAATGGTTTTTCCTGTTCCAGCTTGCCGAGCAGCATAATGGTACCGACAAAGATTGCCGCGATCATGGTGATGCCGAATACCAGAGCAAGCCGGAGAAACATCACAATATTGACGCCGGAAAAATAAAACACCAGCTCAGCGATCACGTTTACCAGTACCAGGGAGACGACCAGTGTGATCCAGACTGCTTTGCTCATATCCTGCTCCTGCTCATACTCTTGTTCTCGCTAATGCTGCTTCGACCATCACTCTGCGTTGGATTCGCTCGAGAGCAGCAGTATGCCATTGATATGGGTGTCGTCGAAGTCGGTAAACAGGAACAGATCATCCACGGCATCCTTATTCAGGCGTACTGGAATAATGTCACCAGCGGCGACATCCATGGCCAGATCAAGCACCTGATCGGGCTCTTTGCCCTGCACCTGTGCCAGCAGGGGATCGCGATTGACCGCGATATTGTCGATGATGCTTCGAATATCTATTTCGTAATCATTGCGTTGTCGGCTATAGCCAAGCGATCCCAGGAAGGGACGGGTTGCTGGTTCCGGCGCGATGCTGTTCAGAAACACCTGTAACTGACGATTGAGCAGCACCAATAAATCCTGTTGGCTGACATCCCCATCCAGTTGCGCGACATTGGTCGGCGTGGCGAGTGTCGTCCGGCTGCTTTCCAAATCATTGCGAATTTCACGGAAGCTGGTAGCGAGTCGGATCGCGGATGGAAATTTGAGATCAACTGTTATCTGGCGAGTCGGGCGGCGGGCAAAGCGCTCACCTTCATTCGGATAGATAAATGCCTCGATCGCAATGCTGCCGGATAGTGCCAGCCACACGAAGATATCCCCCACTGAAATCGACTCGACGCGCCACAGCCACAAGTCTTTCAGGCCGTCTTCATTTTCGTCATACATGAACGTGCTCAGGACATTGCCACCAGAGCGCAACACTTGTCGCGGTTGCTCCAAATGCATGCCGTCAGCAGTGCCGCCAAACAGTGTGACCTTGCCTCCTTCCCTGAGCAAAAGGTCTTCGATGCCATCGCCATCCATGTCTTCGAGTGTTTCTTCGTGGGTGAGTGCAAGTACGCCAGTGAGATTGGAGAAGTCCAGGCTATCAATATCGAATTCGCCCATGCGTGCTTCGATTTCGGCAATGTCGATTGAGTAGCTGGGTACGGCAGGGAAATACACGTTGTCTGCTTGATTCGCGAGGAATACATCGAGCCGCTCTTCCGTGCGGGACACAATGTCAGCGGCACCGTCAGCATTCACGTCACGCAGCTGCATGATCGGGATCACGATACTCTGACCGGTGCGTCGCTCCAGTTGATTCGGGTCCAGACTGGAGCGCATTTGCACATCGGATTTCACTGGTAATGCTGGCAGGTAATCGCCCGCCGCGTCCTGCAGATGCAACTGCAACTCGCCGGCGCCGGGAATGATCAGGTCGTCGCGACCGTCATTGTTCACGTCGCGGGAGAAATGCAGGCGATTGATGCCTCTGCCCAGATAGCCCGACAGGCCTGATTTGACTACCCGTGGCGCCTGCACTTCCTGACCATCGATCTGCCATGCGAGCACTTCGCGGCCATCGACCAGTGCGATGATGGCAGTGCTGCCAGCTACGTAATTCGTGCTCAGGTCCCAGCCGACTGCGGTGCCGGGAATAGTAAACTCGGTGTATCCAGCATCGAAATCAAAGCCTGCAGCGTTCTGGAAATAGATGCGCACGACATCATCTACCACGGCCACGAAGTCGTTCATGCCATCATTATTAACATCAGCAACCAACAGATTTTCTATGGCCACTGGCAATTTAAAGGCTTGCCGGGAGAAACTTAGTTCGGCGCCGGTCGCGGCTGCTGCAAGCAGCGCATGCGCTGCCAATGCCAGCAAGCAGGCTTGTGTGCGAGCCAGCGTCATGGGCGACCTACCAGAATGGTTGTTGAGGTGCCGTGGCGAAGTATCAAATCCGGAATAGCATCAGCATTCAACGGGAGCACTTCGAATTGAAATACACTGCGGTTCGAAACGTACTCCCAGAATGGGCTGCTGTCGATCTGCATTGCGGCATCGATTTTTTTCGCGGCCAGCGTACCGTTGTCCGTGATGTAGAGAGCATCTTTGGATCCATCACCATCGACATCAAAGCGTAGCGACATCTGTTCGGAAAGGCCGCGCACGTTGGTCGCCGAGAAGGTTTCTTCGAGTCGTGAATCTGGTCGACGACTGAAGAGCTGTCCTGGAGAACTGCTATCTTCAACATATAATAACTGAGTGCGATTTATGCTGGCATTGCGGATCGCATCCACGACGGGAATTGTGTAGTAGCTAACGTTGAGCACAGTCGAACCATCGGCTTGCAGTTGCAGGAAATTCAAGCGGACGTCGTAGCCGGAGAAGCGCATGACCTGATCGGGTTGTTGCAGATTGAATTGACCGCCCTGATTAAGGAACAATTGCGCAGTCCATTCATCGCCCTCACCACGCATGCGCATCAGGTCCAGCACGTCATCATGATTGATATCGATTAACCGCCAATTGCCCTGGGTGTCAACCGAGGCGATCCAGTCTGGTTGCGCGGCGAATCCGCCCGTGGTTTTCTGCAAATGCACATTAAGCTGGCCCAGGCCGTCTTCGCCAACATTGAGGTAGACCAGATCCAGCAATACATCAGCATTCAAATTGCCCTGGATCAGAGACGGCATCCATTGTTCTGATTGCAACAGGTAGGTGGTTGCAGCATTGTCGTTTTGCCATTGCTCTATGAAATTCGCGAATGGCGTGCGGCGGTTGGTACTTAACTCCAGTATGACACCGTCTTCCGGATTAATGCCGACTCTGGCGTCGAAGTCGGTGCCAGGATTGCTGCGTTCCATGGCGGCAGTGCTGAGATTAATCGTGGAGAGTGTTGAGGCAAGTTCAAATTGTTCCTCGCCCTTTCCATAAAAAATTCCGTAACTGTCCATTCCTGGGAGAATCAAGTCTGCCAGGCTGTCATTGTTCAGGTCCGCGGTGGACTCGAAAAATTGTAATTCCTGAGAGTCTGGCATGCTCGCAATCAAGTCCCAGTCAAGTAATTGCCTGATATTGCCGGTATATCCTGGCTGCATCGCATTCAGGCTGAACACCCCATTATTCGCCAGTAACAACAATTCCATGCCAGGGTCGGGCCGCAAGTCGGCGAAGGCTATGGCGATGATCTCGGTCTTGATTTCTACCCGAACCGGGTTTGCGTCGAAGGTGCCATCTTGCTGTTGCAGATAGATCAACAGTTCACGACCAACGCCTGCCTGATAATTGGGAACGATCAAATCTTTGGCGTTGTCACCGTTTATGTCATGCGTGCGCATAGGGTCAAAATTATTTTCCCGTTTCAACTCGAATTCGACGTAGTTGGACTGCGCGCACGCCAAGGTCGGCAACAGGGTCAATAAAAGTAAGGTGTGTTTGATGGTCATGGGTTAATTGGCCGTTTCCGTCAATTCACCATAATTGCTGCTGTATTTGATCAGGCCCAGCACATTGTGGGATTTTTCTCCGTCTACGCGGTTGTACCTATACACCGCAAACAACCACAGGTCCAGCAGGGTCAGACTGTCGCTGGAAGGACTCAACGAAGATTCATATTTAAGCATCGGCCCGAGCGAGATCCGGCTGATCCGTCGGCCCGGATTCCATAGAGTAACTGTTTTGGTTTCGACAGCATCTCCATCGAACACAGTAAATTCAACTTTTGTGCCAAGTGCAAATTCCTGATTCAGCCTGGTGATCAGGTCTTGTGCAGAATTGAGGTTGGTCCCGTTCAGGGCCAACACCAGATCACCTGGCTTGATGCCAGCGGCTGGCAGCGGACTGTCTGGAAACAGTTCTGTTACGCGCGCTGCCGGGATGGAGGCTTGTTCGCGAATGTTCACCATTTCCGTGCGATAGCCCGCGCGCGTGGCGATTGGATCGGCACGGTATAATTCGCGCGGTCCCGCCGCGGTGCTCGCAGCGACTGCCGTGAGCGTGGTTTCCAACACTGCGGTGTTACGACGCACGGTAAATTGGAAGCTGCCACCTTCACTCTGCTGGCTTAGTGCGGCGAGAGTGTCTGGATGATTCGTCGCAATGGCATTGACGCTGAGGATGATGTCGCCAGGTTGAATGCCGGCTGCATCGGCCGCACCATTCGAGTTAACGGTGCGTACCCGAATGCCGGGCAGTGTTGCCACATTCAGCAGGGAATCACTCTCGTTGACGGTAACTTCCAGGCCAAAATTGAGTTGCCCGCCGCTGGTATTGCTTGCGCTGCGGAGGCTGATGTCTTCCGGAGACAAGGTCACGGCTGGCACCAGTACGCGTGGTTCGTAACTGACGCAACCAGCCAGCAGTGTGATATGCGCAATCATAACAAGAATAATTCGGGCAGGAGATACACTTAATCGCATGCGGGTTATACCTTTTTCCAGCGCACTATTATCAGTGTCATAGCGAGCAACAGTAACATGGTCGGGATTGGGACCCACAGATTCAAAGTTTGTACGCGTTCATCAATCAGTACGTCCGAGTAACCACGCACGAGTCGACTGACATCCTGCAGATACGACTGATCCAGTAACGAGGGTTGGAAACTGGCGTAGAGATAGGAGCTGAAGTCACCCAGCATTGCCTTCAGGATATCCATGGCCAGAGTCAGACCCAGTGCGGTGGTAACCGCCTGCGTCGCGGATTGTGCGCTCACGGAAACCAACAAGCCGAAGGCGATGGCGGCGGGCAAGGGCAGAAGTGCGAGGGTTAATCCCGCGCCAATCTCGGTACGAATTTCTGCTGCGCTGATCAGTTCGAAACCGTCTTCCACCACCGGTCCATACTCCCACAGTATGCCGGCAACAAACCAGCACAGTGACAGCAGCAAGCAGATAGAGAGCAGGGCCTGCACATGCAGATTGACGAGTTTGGCGAGTACTACACTGGGGCGACTGGCGCGTCTGATGAATAAATGCCGGAGCGTGCCAAGGTCCCGTTCATAACTGAAGCTATAGGCGGCCTGTGCTACCAACAGCAGTCCGAGTATGGTCAGGCCGGTTTTCACGCCATCCACGAAGTAGCCATATGCACTATCGGCAAGCGCCGCATCAAAACTGGAATTACCAAGCAGGTTATCGCGCGCCGCTTGCCCGGTCTCGGATAGTTTGGTCAGCAGATACTGCAGCAGTGCGATAGTCGCTGGCGCAATTACCACCAGCTTGCTGCTGAAACTACGCAGTGCCACGAACAACTCTGCCCGGATTGCAGTGTAGAGGCCGTTCATGTACGAACCTCATTGCTGATCTGGCGAAACAATCCGGCCAGGGAGGCGCGCTGCAGATGCAGTTCAGTTACCCCGATCTGCCGGCTTACCAAAGCCTGATTCAATGCCGCCGAAGTCATGTTGCCCAGTTGGATGCGCAGAAAGCCGTCAGGATCGACACCGGCAACTTGCACGTCGGGCATTGTGCGCAGCAAGTCTTCGGCCTGCTGCAGTTGTGCGGTGCTCAGCAAGGCCACGTTCCGGGACGCGCCGAGTAAATCGGCGATGGTGCCACTGACCGCAATCGTGCCCTTGTGGAGGATCGCGATATGACTGCAGATCTGTTCCAGATAGGGCAATTGGTGGCTGCACAGGAAAAAACTGGTGTTGTGGTCCTGATTAAATTGTTGAATCAGGCGCAAAACGTCATCGACGCCTTCTGCATCGAGTCCGTTAAAAGGTTCGTCGAGAACTATCAATTCGGGATTGCCAAGCAGCGCCTGCGCGATGGACGTCCTGCGTTTGTTGCCGAGAGAGAGCTGTCTTACCTTGTAGTTCGAGTAGCGACTGACCCCTAACATTTTTTCTACGTCTTGCGCGGTGCGAACAGGTGTTGGGCACAGACTGCGCGCCAGTTGCAGATTTTGGCGAACAGTAAGATTCGGATGCAGGCTTGGCGTGTCGAATATGGCGACGACCTTGCCTTTGGCGCGGTGCAGGTCAGCAGGCGCATGACCCATCACTGATACAGTTCCAGACTGGAAGCGTTGTAGTCCCAGGATACATTCTATGGTCGTGGTTTTGCCTGACCCGTTCAGGCCAACCAGGCCATGAATGGCGCCGCGGGAAATGCTGAGTTCAAGATTGGACAGAACCGGTACATCACCGTACTTTTTATGAAGTCCGGCTACCGCTAGCGCTGGATTGGATTGATTGGAATGCATGTTGTGGATTCAACCGGGCACAGGTCTCCGGTCGATGCAGTAACAGCGGGTCAGCTGCATGGACCGGAATTTGAATACCCTACGACTACTCTACGAATAAATCATTAACCTGGATTTGTTGAACATTGCCGAATTGTTCCAGATCTGCGGCATCGATAATCGAGACATCGCCAACGATGGAGATCAGCTTTGGTCGATCTTTCACGTGCTGCTGCTGAAAATCCAACAGATCCTGCATCGTCAGTGTTTGTAGTTTTTCGTAGCTCTCGCGCCGCGGATCATTCTGCAGCCCGAGTAGCTCCCAGCCGCGCACCGCACCAATCACTTCCCTGAAATTGATTTTGGACGTGCGATAGCGATTGAGCAGCGATTCCCTGGTTTCTTCAAAGCGCTCGGCCGACGCAGGCATATTGTCGATCAGGTCGAGGAATGCGCTCACGGCATCCACGGTCTTGTCAGTTTGCGTGCCAATCACGCCCACCATCAGGTTTTCAGCATTCAGGCGTCCACCCTGAGAATAGCGTGCAGCCGCCAAATAAGCCAGCGCACGCGCTTCCCGCATCTCCTGAAACACGATACTGGACATGCCGTCGCCGAAATAACCGGTATAGATTGAAGCGGCAA
Organism: Gammaproteobacteria bacterium; assembly: GCA_009692305.1. GTDB lineage: Bacteria > Pseudomonadota > Gammaproteobacteria > Pseudomonadales > Pseudohongiellaceae > UBA9145. The sequence goes on from SHZK01000001.1 coordinate 75,878, forward strand.
CGCTGTCGTCACGGTTGTATTCGCCATCAGGGAACTCGATGCGCACCTGTGCCTGCGCTGTCTTCTGGTCCACCAGATAAACTTCGGACTCGGTAACAGTGCGCGCGGTGCGGAAACGGTACGGAGGCGTGTCTTTCAAGTCACCAGCGAGAGGGTGATGGCGTCGCAGCACTTCGACCACTTGCTCCAGCGGCATGGAACCGGTATAGGCGAGTGTTTGTTTATAGGTGAGCAGTTCTGCCGGCAAGCCTAACAATTCGTCTAGAGTAGTGGCCTGAATCTCCTCACTGGTGAGTGCTTCCAGCATTGGTGACTGCTCGCCGTAGCGATTGTACATATACAGTGCCTGGGAAATTGCGGGCGGTGAACTCTTCTGGTCCTGCCGATTCTTCAGCAGAATGCCTTTCAGATTCTCCAGAGTGGCTGGATCTGTAACCGGATTCCGGATGACATCCAGCATCAGCTCTACGCTCGCTTCGAACTGTTCGTCCAAACCTGAAATAGAAATACCGGATGAATTTTCGCCACTGCCGAAGCCGAACTCAGTTCCCATTCGATACCATTCTTTCTGCAATGCCTCATTGCTGAGGGTTGCCGTGCCGGCGACCTCCATCAGCGCAGAGGACAGGCCCAGCTTCTCGTTTTCCTCAGTGCCCACTTCCACGTTGATCGAAAATGAGAACAGGTCATTCAATGGATTTGGCGCGTAATACAGTTGCACGCCGTCGGCGAACTCAATGACACGATAGTCACGGTCAACTTGTACGAAGGTCGGTTCGATCGGAGCGAAGTCCATCGCCAGCACGCGAGCCGCGAAGGCAGACTGGCGCGTGGGGTCGATGATCACCGGGTCGATCTGCGGTTTCTCCACCACGGGAATATCGTGTTGGGCATCAACGCGATAGGCAGCCACGTAGTCGCTACCGAAATACTTGTTTGCGACATCCACCACGTCCTGCTTGATTAATTGTTGCATGCGGTCAAATTCGTGCACCGTATAGTCCCAGTCAGCCCCTTCGATAAAAGACTGCCGCATCAAGCCCACGCGTGCGGTGTTGAATTCCAGCGAGGCTTTCTGGTTTTTCTTGAAGTCGTTGATGATGGCCGGAAGAATCCAGTCTTCGAATTCACCGGCTTTGATCAACTCGATCTGATCCAGCAGCAGTTGTTCAACTTCAGCCAGGGTCTGGTCCTGCTTGGGAACGCCCCACAGATTCTGGACACCGGCATCATTCAGGAACAGCGGCGACGAACCGGCTTCGGATACCAGCTGTTGCTGGTTCAGGTTGAGGTTAATCAAACCGGCCGTGCGATTGTCGAGAATCATGTCCACCAGGATGAGGGCTTCCTTGTCCGCACTGCCATGGCCTGCGGTACGGAAGGCGAGCTGCACCTGTTCCTGACCGGGGTATTGCACGGTGCGCCGCTCGGCGCCCTGTATTGCCGGTTCCTGCCAGGGACCTACCTCTGGTACTGGTTTGCGCTGCCAGCCAGAGAATTTTTCACTGATAAGGGCAATCGTCTCATCGATATCAATATCGCCGCTGATGAAGATGCCCATGTTGTTAGGCACATAGTAAGTGTCGAAATAATTCTGGATGTAGACCAGTGACGGATTCTTCAGGTGTTCCACCGTGCCGATCGTGGGTTGTTGCCCGTATGGGTGCACCTTGAACATCATTTCGTCAATGGCAGTGCCGATGATGCGGTCGCCGTTGTCCAGAGTACGGTTTTTCTCCTCGTAAACGGTTTCCAGTTCGGTGTGGAACAGGCGGAACACTGGATTCACGAAGCGATCAGATTCCACCTCGGCCCATTGCCGCAGGCGATTGGAGGGCAGCGCGATCTTGTACACGGTCTCCTCATACCAGGTGTGCGCATTCATGCCGGTGCCACCCATGCTGTTGTAGAGCTTGTCGATCTCATTAGGCACGGCATAAGCGGCTGCTTGCTGGGCGACGCTATTGATCTCGGCGTAAATCTCCGCGCGCCGCGCGGGATCGGTCTCATTAAAGTGTTGTTCGTACAATTCTACGGTGCGATCGAGAAAGGGTTTCTCAGCGGCATAATCCAGAGTGCCCAGATTCTGGTTGCCCTTGAACAGCAGATGTTCCAGGTAATGGGCTAAGCCAGTGCCATCAGCCGGGTCGTGCTTGCTGCCGGCACGGACCGCTATTTCCGCGTAAAAAGTCGGCTCTTCATGGTTTTCGGTGAGGTAGACCTTGAGACCGTTATCCAGTTCAAAGATATGGGTATTGAGGGGATCGTCAGGGTTTAGCGGGCTGACGCGCTGATACCCAACGGTAGCATCGGCACTATTTGCCATAGTGGCGCTGTCGCCGGCTGCCATCGGCACGCCGTCACTGGTGGGCTGCTGTTCACTGCAGGCCAGCAGGGTGAGCAGCAATAGCGGCGCCGTGATCCGGCGCAATAGTGGCAATGGGGAAAAGGCCTGTCTCATAGTGCAACTCCTGTGCATCTGAAGGTCGATTTTGCAGTGGGTTCAATGGCTTGGGGGCATGCCGCGCAAGCGCGCTAGTTTGGCAGATTTCGCCGGTCAATGTGTAAGTTTTAATCCGCTCTGCCGCACACCAGAAACACTATAACGGGATCTGCAGTGAGCATGACAGCCACAGCGCTCCAGATATTATCCAGACCATGTACCGGGGACTCCGCAGCCAAGGTAAGCTGGTATTGCAGGATTGCCATGCGGTCAGCCCGTCGAGGGGGAAAAAATTCATAAAATCAAAATGTTATCTCCCGCGTGGATGACTCGCCTGAGCGTGATAGCTAGACGGGTATTGGCAGTTACAGCGTATAATTTCCCACTTTTCCCGGATTCTTGCTCCGGACTCCTATTTTTGACTATCCGAAGCGCTAGACATGAACGAGCTGCATAAACTCTTTATTGGCACAGTGCTTGGCGTCGTACTGGCGGCCTGCACCAGCAATGCCTACAAGCGCAGCGCTGATGAAGAAAGCTATGCCGCTATCGCTGGCAAGGCAGATGCCGTGCCCGGCATGACCGAAAACGTGGTCGTGGATGAGATCCTGGAAATTAACCTCGACGGGTTTGACATCAACAGCGCTGCTTTTGAGTTTCTCGACAACGAAGCCGACAGCGAGATTGGTGCCCATATCCTGACCCTGAACGCGGCGCTCGATCTGGCGTTTCAGCACAGCAAGGAGTATCAGACCCAGAAGGAACGTCTGTATCTGGAAGCGCTGTCCCTGACCTTCGATCGCTACCGCTACACACCCACCTTCGCCTTCAGTGGCGGTGCTGACTATAACTGGGATGCGCAGGACCAATTTGTCACCGACATGCAGTCACTGACCGGTATGGAACGGATCAGCACTGGTGAAAGCATCGATGCTGGGACCAGCCTCGGCGCCAGGTATCTGTTAAAAGGCGGCGGTGCCATTGCGTTGAACCTGACCAATAATTTCACCCGCTTTCTGACTGGTGATATCAGAGAACTGGGCACCAGTGCCCTGATCGGTTCTTTTACCCAACCCTTGCTGCGGGATTTTGGCGTGGCGATTGAAACTGAAAGCCTGCTGCAGGCCGAGCGCGATTTGCTCTACCAGTTGCGTGATTTTACCCAGTTCCGCAAGAGCTTCGCGGTGCGCATCGCATCTGATTACTATTCGGTGTTATTGCAGCGCGCGACGGCGCTGAACAATTACGCGGGCCTGCTCGCGAATAATCTGTCACTGCAACGGGAGCAGGCATTTCAGCAGGAAGGCCTGCGCACGCTGTTGCAAGTTGGGCGCCTGGAACAATCGTCGCTGCAGCAGGATTTGCGTTGGACCTCGTCGATCACCCGCTACAAGCGCAGTCTGGATAATTTCAAATTGCTGATTGGCCTGAATGCCGAGGACAGTATCATTCTGGACGACAACGAGATGGTATTGATCACCGAAACTGGAATGGCTAGTCCTGATCTGGAGCTTGAGCAAGCCGTGGAATTGGCCATGCAGACGCGTCTGGATTTATACACACATCTGGATCGGGTGCAGGATAGTGCGCGCCGCATCCGCGTCGCAGCGAACGCGATGAATCCTGCGCTGGATCTGAATCTGCTTGCGTCGGTGCCAGATGGTCCGCGTGGGAGTCTGGGGGAACTGGATTTCGAGAATGCTGTGTATTCCGCCGGCCTGGATTTTGATTTGCCGTTGGACAACAAGGCCGAACGCAATAACTATCGACGCGCGCTGGTCGACTATGCAGCAGCAAGTCGCGATTACTTGCTTGCCGCCGACGAAATCAAGCTGGATGTGATCGACATCTGGCGCCGCATGAATGAAGCACGCAAGAGTTACGACATCAATGTCACCAGCCTGCAGATAAATGAACGCAGGGTCGAAGAAGCCGAGCTGCGCGCCGAATTGGGTTTAGGTGATATCCAGGATACGGTAGATTCGCAGAATGACTTGACGGCCGCCCGCACGGAACTGGTGCGTTCGATAGTCGATCACAACATCGCCAAGCTGGAATTCTGGAGAGATGTGGGATTACTGTATGTCAATGACAATGGACAGTGGGAGGAAGGCATAGATGAGCCTCAATAAATCCGCTTGGAAAGAGCGGCTGCTTGCGCGCATTCCTCCTCAGCTGTTGGTGCTGCTGCAACAGCAGAAGGCACGCTTCCTGGCTGCCAGTAAACGCACTCAATATGCTGTCGCCGGCGGCAGTGCGGTCGTGCTCATAACTCTGCTCGCGCTGTTGGGTAGCAATGTCGATGGAATTGCTGGAGGTATTACCTTTGAGGTACGCCGCGGTCCGCTCGACATCACGGTATTGGAAGGTGGTGCGCTGGAAGCCTTGCAATCACAGGAGATTCGTTCGGAAGTAAAGGGGCGTGATGGCGTCAAGATCCTGCGTATCATCGAGGAAGGGTATCGCATTTCCCAGGCAGATGTGGATGCGGGCCTGGTATTGGTGGAACTGGATACGGCGCAATTGATCGATGAACAGTTGAATCAGGAAATCGCGGTGCAAACCGCCAGCGCCAGTTACATCGAACGGCGTGCGCAATATGAGATCCAGCTCAACCAGAATATGACTGACCTGAATGATGCGCGCCAGAAAATGCGTTTTGCGCGTCTGGATTTCGAGAAATTTCTCGGTGCCAACGTGGTAGGTGAAATTGCCGATCGCTTGCAGATAGAGCAACGACTGGCGCAGATGGAAGCTGCCGATCTGGCCGTTATGGATGCAGGACTTGAGCCCGCTCTGGAAGCAGGCGAATTACAGGCTCTTGCACAGGAGCGCGTGAATGCACCGGCTGCGGCCTTCGATCCAGCCGACATCGACTCCATGCCAGCACCAACGCAGGAACGTATGCGCCAGCTGCTGGCGGAAAATGGCGGCACCCTGCCGCCGGAAATGCTGGAACGCATGCAGCAATTCCAGCGTGGCGGTGGCCCCGGTAGTGGCTTTGGTGGTGGAGCAAGTGGTGGACCAAGCGGTCGACCCGGTGGCGGTCAGGGACGCCGTGACGGTGCCGGTAACCCAGCGCCAGCGAGTCCGGAATTAGCAGATACTACCCCCCGTGCAATCGAGCCCGCTGTAGTCGTACTGGAGCCGGTGGTTGCCAGGAGAGCTCCAGATTCAACCGCCCAGCTGTTGATGGATGACAGCTACATGGCGATTCGTGACAGTCTCGATTTTACCCGCTACGCCAACATCGACCTGCTGGAAGATGGTGAAGCGAAGCAACAACTGCGTACCTTGGAGGCTGACCTGCAAGTAGCGCAGGAAGAATTATTGCTGGCGCAGGATCGCATTGCCGGTCAGCGCCGTCTGGAAGCGCGGGGGTTCATTAACCCGACTGAACTGGAAGCAGAAGAGCTGAACCTGAACAAGGCCAATAACAAGACCGCCGAGAAAGAGACTGCACTCAAACTCTATATCCAGTACACCTTTCCGAAAGACGCAGAGAAGAAGCTGTCAGATTATGAGAATGCCGTGATGGGTTACCAGCGCCAGTTGAAAGAAAACGTCGCCGAGCAGGCACAGGAAGAGGCGCGTTACAGTTCTGCCGAGAGCAAGTTCAATCTGGAAACAGTCAAACTGGCTGATATCAACCAGCAATTGGTAGCCGCTGTAATTCGCGCGCAGCATCCAGGACTTGTTGTGTACGGCGCAGCCAATCAAAACTCAATGGGCTACCGTGGCGGTAATCAGGAAGCAATTCAGGAGGGCGCCACCGTTCGCGAACGGCAACCAATCCTGACAATTCCTGACATGCGACGTATGGCTGTGAAGGTGAATATCCATGAATCTGCGGTACAGCGGATTGCTGTGGGCCAGCAGGTGAAAGTGTCAGTTGACGCCTTTCCGGATCAGAATCTCACTGGCATAGTTTCCAAAGTGGCGGTTGTGGCCGACTCAGCCAACTCTTTCCTGAATCCGGATTTAAAGGTGTATCCAACTACGATAGAGATTGATGGAACTTTTGATTGGCTACGACCCGGCATGAGTGCAGAGGTGGAAATACTGGTAACCAGACTGGATGACGCAATCTATGTGCCGCTGCAGGCAGTCAGTTCCTATAACGACAAACGCGTCGTGTATATTCCAAGGGCGGGTCGCACCGAGCGACGCGAGGTGGAAGTCGGAGCCTTCTCCGAGTCATTCATAGAGATTACCAGCGGTCTTAACGCAGGCGAGCAAGTGCTCTTGCTGGCGCCACAACAATCTGCCGCTGATACTGGTAGTTGAATTGGTGACCATTCCATATGGATGCTGGCCACAGAAACGCTAAAGGGACGCCAACGCAATGGATGTGATTGCAGCAAATCGAAGCGCGACGAATTTCATCGGTATGGGTGCCAAGCCTGCTGTCGTCGCCAGTCTGGATGACATTCGCAAAACCTATTACATGGGCACGTTGTCTGTTGAAGTGCTGCATGGGATATCACTTGACTTCTATGGTGGTGACTACATCAGCATCATGGGGCCGTCGGGATGCGGCAAATCGACGCTGATGAACATTCTTGGCTGCCTCGACCAACCTACGTCAGGCAAGTATTTTCTCGGCAGCGAAGACACCTCGCAGATGGTAGATGACGAGCTTTCGACGATTCGTGGCGCTCGTCTCGGATTTATCTTTCAGTCCTACAATCTTATTCAGCAATTGAATGTGCTGGAAAATATCGAGATGCCACTGTTTTATCAGGGCTATTCCGAGGCCGCGAGTCATGCCAAGGCGTTGGCGCTGGCCGAGCGTGTTGGACTCGGTGACCGGGTGGATCACAAACCTTTCGAATTGTCCGGCGGGCAGCAGCAACGTGTGGCAATTGCGCGCGCACTCGCGGTAGATCCCTTGATTATCCTTGCCGACGAACCAACCGGTAACCTGGACTCGAAATCAGGTGCTGAAATATTAGACTTGTTCGATGAACTGCACAGTCAGGGCAAGACCCTGATTATGGTAACCCACTCAAATGAACTGGCTGAACGCACCGAGCGCTCGATTCGCTTGCGTGATGGTCTGGTAGAAAGTGATGAGCGACGCCGTACTGCCTAGAGCAACAGTGCCCGATACACATGTTAACGTGCTGAAACCCAGCGCCAGCTTTAATTACGTGCGCCTGAAAAAAATCACACAGGTGGGTGTGAAGAGTATTTATTCCCACGGCCTGCGCTCTCTGTTAACTGTGTTAGGTATCGTAATCGGTGTGGCTGCTGTAATCGCAATGATGGCCGTCAGCGAGGGCGCCAGCTTCGAGGCGCAACAACAGTTTCGTGATCTCGGTGCCAACAACATTCTGCTCAAAAGCATCAAGCCGGTGGAAGTGGAAGAGGCATCCAATCGTGGCTTCGGACTGCCGCAGGCAATCGTGTACGGACTCACCAACGCCGATATCGAGACTATTCGCCAGAGCATTCCCGGGGTCACCAACGTAATAGCGTCCCGCATCGTGAAGAAAACTGTGTGGAATGGTGGTCGCAACATTAATTCTGACGTTGTCGGTACCGCTGTCGATTATCCAGTGTCGCGTAATTATAACCTGCGTGTGGGACGCTTCTTTTCTGAAACGGAAGTGCGGGACCATTCCAATGTCGTGGTCTTGAGCGATGAAGTCGCGCACTCCCTCTTTCCCATCGATGATCCGTTAGGCGGCACAGTCAAGATCGATAGTGACTATTACAAGATTGTAGGAATCATGGAGCCGGAGGGATTTTCCAATCTCGGCCAGAATCAGGCAGGCAGTTCCAATTCGGCATCAACCCGCATCTTCATTCCGTTTACTTCATCGAAGAGCCGTTTTGGCGAAACCACCACCAGGCAGACTGCTGGTGGCATGGAATCCGAAACTGTCGAACTCCACGAAGCCATTATCCAGCTCGAAGATCAGGAGCAGGTTATCGAAGTGGGCGATATCATTGGCCAGATACTGTCCCGCCGTCACAAGAAAGTGGATTATGCCGTAGAGATTCCATTAGCCCTGCTGCGCCAGGCTGAAGCCAGTGCCTTGCGTGACCAGATCGTCGCCGGCGCGATTGCCGGTATCTCCTTGCTGGTCGGTGGCATCGGCATCATGAATATCATGCTCGCCAGCGTCACTGAGCGCACGCGCGAAATCGGCATCCGCCGCGCACTCGGCGCCAAGAAACAGGACATCATTCTGCAATTCCTGATCGAAGCCGTGATCCTGTCCGGCGTCGGTGGCGTTATAGGCGTCGTGCTCGGCATCAGCATTCCCATTTTCATTTCGCTTTTCTGGGGCATGACTACGATCGTCACTCCCCTGGCACCGCTGTTGGCCTTCTCTATCTCCGCCCTCATCGGTGTGATCTTTGGTCTCTATCCCTCCATGCGCGCCGCCGATATGGATCCGGTGGAAGCGCTGCGTCACGAGTGATTTTTTCTTTGTTCGTTTCCCTCCGAGTCGCACTACGGCCTGTCAGCTCTATCGAATGTAGTTGTTCCTTCGAGTCGCACTAGGGCCTGACAGCTCCAACCACTGGCGCCGGCCCTCTTTGTTTCAAAACCAGGGCTAACCTCTCCACGAAAAAAGCCCTGTAAAGCGGTCTTTTTTCTCGCTCGGCGTTGCGCCTTTGACGTGGTCTCCGCTGTCAGTCCGTAGTGCTAGTCGATCGAGCACATACTGGTAGTCAAGTGGCTTCGAACGGAGAGTTATTCGAATTTCGAAATTAGTGTTTCGCGTTCGAGTTTTGCTTTTCAAATTGCCTGGTGGGAACTGCGCGATCTGTAAGCATCAAACGAACCAAAGCGATCCCGCAGCATCATACAAACCAACACGATCAAGCCGCATCAAACAACCATATCAATCCAGCAGACCCATCTGATCAAACACTGCCTTGCATGGTTTGGATCTGTTTGAATCAAGCTCTTGTGCAGACTATGATTGAACCACTACTTCCAGCAGTGATTAACCCATGTTAAATATTTCCAATATTCGTAACACGCTCATCATTCTATTTGTTGCTTTAATATTATTAATACAGGCCCAGGCGCAAACATCAGGCTGGCAACGGTATGACGAGACAGCTGACCTGGCGCTGTTGGCTCAGAATGTCAACGACAGCATGCATTTCAAATTGTTGAATTCCAGGGTGCTCGACAAGAACAGATTGTGGGCGCCATTCGAATCGGCATTAAGTAGTTTTACCGGACAACGCTACGACGCCTTGAAAGCTGTAGTGCTGAACAAGTCAGTGGCAGAAATACAGCTGGCGGTAGCGAATGGTGTGATCAGTTATGCAGAGCTGACCACATTTTATATTTATCGCATACGTGAAATTGAAGCGGACAACAGCCGTTATCTGAACGCAATTATCAGTCTCAATCCGGAAGCGATAAATCGCGCTCGCATGTTGGACGAGCTGCGCGTGCAGGGAGCCGAGGTGGCTGCGGATTCCCTGTTTGGAATACCGGTACTGCTGAAAGACAACATCGGCTTCAGTGAGTTGCCGACCACGGCTGGTGCTATCGCACTGCAAGACAATGTCACTGCCAATGCCTTTATTGCAGAACAGCTCATGGCCAAAGGTGCGGTCATACTGGGCAAGTCAAATCTAAGCGAATGGGCCTATTTCTTCTGCAATGACTGTCCCTCAGGTTACAGCGCCATGGGCGGGCAGACATTAAATCCCTATGGCCGCTTCGAATTCAGTACCGGTGGTTCCAGTGCCGGCAGCGGTTCGGCGGTGGCGGCGGATTTCGCCACAGTGGCAGTAGGTTCGGAAACCTCTGGCTCGATACTGTCGCCAGCCAGTGCCAATTCGCTGGTTGGGCTCAAGCCCACCACTGGCAGTTTGAGTCGCAGTGGCATCGTGCCTATCTCTGCCACGCTGGATACGGCCGGACCGATGGCGCGCACAGTTGCCGATGTGGTGACTCTGTTCAATGCCATGACCGGTTTCGATGTAACAGATGCAGCGATGCCGTTGCTGAGCGACGATTATGCATTGCAATACCGTAGCGTGAGTCTGGTCGGCAAGCGGCTCGGCGTGGTCGCGAGTTTTGCCGGCAACGCACAGTACCAGTCGGCCGTGAATTTGCTGCAGGAAAATGGTGCGAGCATTGTTCCCGTGGAATTAAGCTCAGGTCCATTTCCGCGCTTCTCTGAATTCCTCGGTGCCGAGATGCGCCGCGATCTGCCTTTGTATCTTGCTAGCTATGCCAATTCCAATGTCAGCATAGATTCCCTCGCTGCCTTGCAGGCGTTCAACCTGGAAGACGAGGCTCTGCGCGCACCCTATGCGCAGGCGCTGGTGGATATGATGGCGCAGGGGCAATGGACAGCGGCAGAACTGGAAGCGATGCGAGCGGAGATGCAGACCTTGGCGCGGAGTCAGTTGGATGCGCTGTTCGATAGTAGCCAGATCGACGTCTTATTGTCGCTGAACAATGCCAATGCCGGTCTGGCAGCACTGGCGAATTATCCGGCGTTAACAATTCCTATGGGATATGAAGACGATGGTCGTCCGCAGGGACTGACCCTGATCGCACCGGGTTTTACTGAGCAGGAATTGATTGATGTAGGCGCAACCTACGAAGCGTTAAGCAAGGCGCGCCGTCCGCCGCAGTGGTGAGCTTGGTTGATCTCATTGCCTGTCTCCTAAAAACCCTTTTTATAATAAATTGATGCCTGCTCAGTCCAGAATTGCAAAACCAGGGAAACCGATATTCAGGTCCGGCAAGGGGGTATGCTAAGCCTGCTAAACTCGTGAAGTCAGAGATTTTTTATAAAGAGGGGATTTATAGCTGTATTGGCAAGAGGCAGTGGACAGCATCAAAGCTGGGTGGATTCATCGGAAAAACTGGTTCTGCCCAGACAGGTAAGTGGACAACTGGTCCTGATAGCCGTATCCGCTGCTGCGCAAGTCGATCGTGTTATCGGCGATATCGGTAGTCTGGGCATCATAGGCAGCGCCCTTGAGGCTGAATATTATTTTCAGTTCAGGTGTGACCAGGGTGTTGCCATGCCAATCACTTACCACCAGGAATTCCCTCGCGTAATCTTTGGCGAACAAGTCCGTGCCAAAGCTCATCATTGGTGGCAGCGATGTTGGTGCGCAATTGGCTGCGGATACGCGTGTGCCGTTAATCAGCGCCACTGGCAGCACTGCTATGGGACGCAAGCTTGGGCCGGTGGTGGCCGCCCGTTTCGGTCGCAGCATTCTGGAACTCGGTGGTAATAATGCCATCATCGTTTGCCCGTCTGCCGATCTGGAACTGGCACTGCGCGCTATCGTGTTCGGGGCAGTTGGCACGGCGGGACAGCGGTGTACGTCCACCCGCCGCATCCTCGTGCATGACGACGTATATACCAAGCTGCTAAAAGCCCTCAAGCAAGCCTATAAAGGTATACGTATTGGACACCCGCTGGAGTCTGGCACACTGGTCGGTCCATTAATTGATCAAGACGCATTCAAGGCCATGCAGCAAGTGCTGAAAAAATCCAAAGGCAAGGTGACCGGAGGCGAGCGTGTGTTGAGCGAACAATATCCCCATGCCCGCTATGTACGGCCGGCGTTGGTGGAAATGGGCAAGATCGCGCAGACGGTGCAGCAGGAGACCTTCGCTCCAATTCTGTATGTTTATCGGTATGCTGATTTTGCGGAAGCGATTCGTTTGCACAACGATGTCCCCCAAGGCTTGTCATCGGCGGTATTCACCAATGACATCCGTGAGGCAGAGTTATTCCTCTCGGCCGTCGGCAGTGACTGCGGCATCGCGAATGTTAATATTGGCACCAGCGGTACCGAGATCGGTGGCGCCTTCGGTGGTGAGAAAGAAACCGGCGGTGGGCGTGAATCTGGTTCAGATGCGTGGAAGGGCTATATGCGCCGCGTTACGTCTACCGTGAACTATTCGGGTGACTTGCCGTTGGCGCAGGGCATTGAGTTTTGGCTCTAGCGTCTAGCCAGGTCAAGTGTGTTGATTCCCCAAAAAAAGAAGGCAGATCATTGATCTGCCTTCCGGGTAGTGCAAGAACTGGAGTTGGGGCTAATCGCTGCCTTGATCCACATGCTTCCAGCGTGAAGAGCCGAAGAACATCTCATCCCAGCTTTGTTCGCCCCAGTCCACGTCACGATTTGGATCAGGGTTGGCTGGATTTTGCGCAGAGTTGTCGAACGCACCTACTGCAGTCAGTTTGGTGCCGGCCGGTACAAACTTCGGTGTTTCGTATTCATAGCTCAGTTGCCAGTTGTAGCTGTAGTTGGCGATGTTGAGCAGTTCCTCACGGGTGCCATCGGGATAATCGGCATAGAAGCGCATGTATTTGCCGCGGAAATGCATATGGGCCAGGTGGCCATAGACGTATGCATCTTTATTCACGGTGACACTGGCGGTCTGCTCGAAGTTATTATCGTGGGCAGGAATCGTAGTCCAGGAATTCGGGAAAATACAGGCGCACTGGCCGGACATTCTCTCGGTAGGGATCTGGTCATCCGGGTAGAACCACAGGCCGATGCGGCTGGTGTCGGTGGTTTCCTTGCCGTTGGTGGTGTAATGCAGGTTCAGGCCAATCTGGCTGCCCGCCTTGAGAACGCCACCAGTGTTAGGTAATTCCTCACGCGGTTCACCGCCGGGCACATAGGCGGTAATGCTGGCCGTGTTCAGCGGGCTATTGCGCTTGCCGTCCGGACCGATCAGGTCGTGGACGGTATGGTGCAATACTGAACGGTCGCCAGCGATGTACTGGGAGGCGCGCACCCACTTGTCTTCATCTATATCGATTGGCACATTGATGCGGATGTAATCCAGCACACCGGTGGCAGGAATGGACTGGGTGGGAATATCAATGATGTAGTCGGGCTCACCGAAGGCCCATTCACTGGTCGGCCAGGTTAATTTGGCCAATGGATCAGTGGCGCCATCTTTGGGCGAGCCAGCTTCAATCCACAGCACCAGTTTTTGCATATCGCTATCCGCGATATTCATGTCGTTAATAAAACTGCCTATATGGGAATCTACCTGGGCGGGCGGCATGCGTTTGGTCATCAGCACTTCGCGAATCATCGGTGACCAGCCCTGCACCATGGTATGGCTGTCCATGGCAAACGGCGCGACACCGCCGTCGCGATGGCAACGGGCACAATTGTCCGCGATGATCGGGGCGATATCTTTCTCATAGGACAATTGCTGGTTTTTATAGGAGTAGGTGACCGCATCACCAGTGGTGGCGACTACCTGGGTGCTGACCGGGTTGCCGTTCAGCAGCGCCTGCATGGCCTGTTCGAACTCGCTGCCCACCGGGCCACGGAATTCCACGGTGAATTTCTTGGAATCATACAAGAAGACTTCCCCGGTTTTATCGATGCCCATGGCTTCGGCAACCACCTGGGAATCATCCATCAGGACCGGCATCGTAATGCCTGCTTGCTGCATCTCCACCTTGACCTGCTCGCGATCATTCAAACCCATAGGATTGAGCAGGAAGAACTTGATGCCTTGAGCCTCATATTGCGCTTGCAGGGCGGCATATTGCGCCAGCGCTGACGCCGTCGCCTCGCTGCCGTTAGCCTGCACTAGGAAGGCAATGGCCGGGCCGTCATCGTAGCGATTCATGGCGTGAAAATAGCCATTTTCATCCAGCAGCGAAAAATCACCAACGCGGTCAGCGGCGCCTGCCAGGACCGGTAGTGTGCTGCAGAGTAAAGCAAGTGCACTGCCTATCAGGATTCTTTTCATGGTGAGTTCCTTTTTCAGGGCAAAATGTTCGAAAAATTAAGCTGCTCCAAGACCTTGCGACGCTCGGCTGAAGGGAGGGTAAGCCCTCTGCCGCGCCGGCGCAATCCAATTGACAAGAAATTGTCCTGCAAAATCCTCGCCTCAACCCGTAAGCATCGGATTGGACCGGCGTGAGCGGCAGCTGGCTGCATCTGAATGGCACAAATTCCTTGCTGGTTTAAGTATTCCTTAAGTTCACACGGTTAATTTCCCTTCCATGATTGTGTTGTCGAAGGAGTGCTTGTGTGAATTCAGCAATTGGAACCATGGATTACGGTAGTGAAAACAGGTTTGGAGTGGCTGGATTCGGGCAGTCACTGGTGCCGCTGCCGCAGTTTGCGCAGGTATACACAAATGCGCCTGCACGGCGTGAGGTAGAGTCATATATTCAAGCTCAATTTCACCGCACCTATGGCGCCAGGGTTGCCAATTTTCTGCCGCTCTTATTAACCCTGCGCTGCGGAGCAAGTCTGTCCGGGGCGGCTGGCGTGGCTCTGGCAAAGCAGCATTCACACTTGTTCCTGGAGCACTATCTGGATGCGCCGGTGGAGTGTGTGCTGCAGCAATATCTGCAAGTGCCTGTTGCCCGCGGCAGCATTGCCGAGATTGGCAATCTGGTCGCCACTACCCGAGGTGCCAGTCGACTCATCTTTATCGTATTGGCATCGGTGCTCTATAGAGCGGGGCTGGAGTGGATGGTATTCACGGCAACGGGGCCCTTACAGGCCAGTTTGCGCAGATTGGGATTTACCATAATTCCTGTGCAAAGCGCGGTTCTGGACCGACTGCCGGATTCGAGTACCAATAATTGGGGTTCCTATTACACCAACGCGCCGTCAGTGGTGGCGACGTTCCCCCATCTTCAGTAGCGCTCGGTTTTAGAGCCCGATGACCGTAACCCAATGGAACAGCGCGCTGCCATGGCCGGTTTTTGCTCCTGCAAAACCGGCATACATGCCATCCATGGCAATAACTTGGGCCAGACGTCTCAAGCGGGTGTTCGGCATGGACATCAGTGAGTGCGAGCAGTGCAAAGGCCCGGTCAGGATCATCGCCTGCATCGAGCTTCCAGTGATCATCGAGAAGATACTCAGCCATCTGAAGACAAAGGAAGCCAACGACGTTTCCCCAATAACTCGCCTGCCACCACCGCGAGCACCACCCTTGCTGCCGATGTGGGAGCAGGGACTGGCGGACTGACCAGCAAGATGACAGACATCATAGACGATGCGGCTATTGGGATTGCAGGGTAGCGTGCGGATTCAGGCTAAGAAAACAGGGATATTTTGGTTTTATGGCGGGTGAATTCAGAGGCAAATCGGGAATTTCCGGTGCGTCTGGTTTTGAGAAATGCTGGAAGTGGCAAACCAAGGGATATCTACCTCAGACTCGACAGCACAGGCATACCTGTTTATTCTTCTTATCCTTTTATCTCATCGGCCCAATCTCCGTTTGGTGGCTGCGGCAAAGACTGCCCTTGCTAAGCCTGTAAGATGGTCAGTCGCCATCGCGCGCGGCAAGCGGTGAGCTGCCCGGAGGCCGGAACGGATCATTGCCCGGCGCCGGCTACAACACAAGCAATGGCATTGACAGTTTTCAGCGGGGACTTGAAACAATTATGACTAAACTGAATCGATCGGCTCTAAAGTTAGCCGGCATCTTGCTAACCTGTGTTATGTGGTTGCAAGCAGCGTTCTCCGCGGAGAATACGCATCCTGGCGCGGTGGTATTTGAGCGGAACTGCAGCGGCTGTCATTTGCCTGCCGCACTCGCAAATGCTGACCAAGCGGCACCTGCGCTGGAGTATCTGCAGACGCTTCCGGCCGCGACCCTGGAGTTCACCCTCAACGAAGGAGTGATGTACGGGCAGGCATCTGTGTTGAGCAACGAGGAAAGAGCGGCTTTGGTCGAGTATCTCGCCGTACCCGAGGATGACAGTTGGCTGGCAGGCACCATGTGTGCTGCTGATAACCGCCGCGTGGACTTGCAACAACCAGTATGGCTCGCCGGTGTAGGTGTTGACAGCAATGGATCCCGCAATATGAGCAGTGAAAACGCAGGCCTGCAAACTTCTGATTTCAAAAATCTGGAACTGGCATGGGCCATGGCTTTTCCGAACGTGAGCATGTTGCGTTCCTCTCCGGTAATGGTTGGTTCCACCCTGTTTTTTGCCGCGACGGGTGCGCGAAAGGTATTGGCAATAGACGCAAACCTGGGCTGTGCGAAATGGGTGTTCGATTCGCCTACCCGACTGCGTTCTTCACTGGCTTATGGCCAGCTCGGTGATGCCGGTCCCTATGCATTGATCTATGGTGATGCAGAAGGCCATGTCTACGCGATCGACGCAGCGAGTGGAGTGCAGCTGTGGGCTACCGATGTGCGCATTCACGGTTACGGAGTCAGGCTCACCGGTGGCATGGTGCTGCATGGTGACAGGGTTCTGGTGCCGGTTTCGGCATCGGGTGTGCAACAGGGTGCCACACCCACTTTTGAGTGTTGCGTAGGGCATGGCGAAGTAATTGCGCTGGACGCAGTGACCGGGGCCATCGAATGGGTGTACCACACCATGCCGGAAGCCGAATACACTGGCGAGCGTAATTCTATCGGTGTGCGTCTGCGCGGCCCCTCAGGTGCGCCGATCTGGTCCACTCCTACTGTCGATGGGAAGCGTGGCAGGGTGTATATCACCACTGGCGAGAACACTTCCCATCCGGCTACTGTAACCAGTGATGCAGTAATTGCTATCGATCTGGAGACTGGTGCGCAGCTTTGGGTATTCCAGGGTTTGTGGAATGACGTGTGGAACACTGCCTGTGGGCGCACCGCTGGCCCCAATTGTCCCAATCAGGCTCCTAGCACACTGGCGGACAAGGACTTCGGCGGTTCCGCTGTGCTGGTTGAAAAGGCGGAAGGTGACATACTGCTTGCCGGACAGAAAACAGGTGATATATGGGCGTTGAATCCTGATACAGGCGTACTGCTGTGGAACCAGCGCATTGGGCAGGGCACGACACTTGGTGGCAATCACTGGGGCATCGCGACCGATGGTGAACGTGTATTCCTGCCAATAAACGATCCCGGTGAGGCGCGCGACACCTATGTGCCGCAGCCCGGCATGTACAGTTTTTTCGTAGGCACTGGAGAGCCGAGCTGGTCACATCGGGCTGCAGCGAAGTGCGACAACCGCTCGCCCCGATTGCTCGCCTGTGACACACATTATGGACACTCGGTGATGCCCCTGCTTGTCGATGGTGCGCTGATAAGCGCAAGTGTTGACGGACGGCTGATCGTCTTCGACAAGGACAGCGGTGACATACTGTTTGAATATGACACCGTGCGTGACTACACCACGAGCAATGGTGTGCCGGGCATTGGCGGTGCAATCGACTCCCATAGCATCGCAGCAGGTGGTGGTATGCTGTTCGTCAATTCCGGTTATGGCCGCTTTGGTGGCACGCCGGGAAATGTGCTGCTCGCGTTCAGGGCCGGTACCGCGCGCTAGGTGAGGAATCAAGGGGTCAGGTTACTTGATTTTCCCACAAGGGAATCAAATCAAGGGGTCAGGTTACTTTATTTTCCCATGGCTCCCCTGGTTTATTGAAAAATCAAGTTACCTGACCCCTTGATTTGTGCCAAGTTACCTGACCCCTTGATTTAGGCAAGGCGCAGTGTAAAGAGTGTTCGCAGAATTGCCGGCCGAACATTCGATTATAGACAGGCTGGTGGGGGCGCGATTTATACCAAAGGAAGACAATCCACTATCCAGAAAGCTGGATGTGGAATTGACACTCGCGCCTTTTGCCATGATGCGGTATGAATGGCACCATGTACCGGAGTCAAATACCTTCGCTTGGATTTCTGAGTATCAACAATGTTGACACATGCCCCATGTGCCCCTAAACTGTTGGCAGTTGGATTGCTGAAGGAGCACATTATGGAAGTTATCGTAAAGAAATGGGGAAACAGCGCGGCAGTGCGCATTCCGGCGTCTGTCATGGCAGCGGCGCATGTTGATTTGGATCAGGTTGTTGAGGTGCGCGCGGAGCGGGGTCGTATCGTCATCGAGCCGGTACGCCGCAAGGTATACAAACTCGGCGAGTTGCTTGGCGGTATTACCGGCAAGAACCAGCACAAACCAATAGATACCGGAGCGCCGGTCGGCAAGGAAGTCTGGTAATGGCGCGCCGCTTCGTGCCTGATGCGGGCGATATTGTATGGCTGGAATTCTCGCCGCAGGCCGGGCACGAACAAGCCGGACGCCGTCCAGCGCTGGTGCTCAGCCCATCCGCGTATAACAGCAAAACCGGCACAATGGTGTGCTGCCCGATGACCACGCAAATAAAAGGCTACCCGTTCGAAGTCATCATCAATGCGAAAGATGTCAGTGGCGCAGTGCTGTCCGACCAGGTCAAAAATCTCGATTGGCGCGCCCGCAAAGCCACGCCAAAAGGCAAAGCGTCAGTTGAAGAACTGGACGAAGTGCGTGCCAAGATTGCCACACTGATGGGGATACGGTGAATACCAGATTGGCTTTCATCAACGCGCGGTGTAGGAACGGGCCATGCCTGTCCTGCGCTTGTCGAAGTGGCCCGCGATAATAATCATGGCTCGGGCTACGCGCTCTGATGTGTCTGCGGTGGCGTTTATATAAACAGGTGTTAGATTGTTAGTGATGCTGAATCCTTTGGCTTTGGTGGACGCAACACCGAAGCCAATTGATCCCGCGCAAAGCGAAAACACTCATGGGACACCCACTTATTGGAGGGGAAGAAATCAATGAGTTAGTTAAAAATATTTGTGGGTGTCCCATTTCTCTCGCATTTCTCTCTTACTGGTGGAGTTGCTCAATACCGCAATCGAGGTCGTCATTGATCGCATCAGTCCTGAATATCATGCGTTATCGGGTCGCGCCAAGGACATCGGTTCGGCCTGTGTGCTGATTATGATCGGGCTGGTGGTGTTCGTGTGGTGTGTGTTGCTGTGGCTGGGTCTTTAGAGATGCAGTTATCGCCGGCCGTAAAGTGTTCGAACAGAATGACATGCGATGCGATATTCGTTACCAGTAATTCTCCACAGTAATGTGACCCGGTGTGCGCCGCCGATTCTTTCTAAGCCCGCGTTGTCGTAAAATTTCCACCGTTTCCTTCACCATGTCCGGATTGCCGCACAGCATCACGTGCGATTGCTCCGGATGAAACTTGTGCGCTACTGCTTGTTCCAGGCTGCCATTTTGTACTGCTATGGGAATGCGTCCCGCTAGCGAGTTCGCAACCTGTTCGCGACTCACGAATGACTGGAACGAAAATCTGCTAGGGTATTGCTGCGCGTATTGTGCGATGAGTTCCTGATAGCGCAGATCTGCCGCCGTGCGCACGGCATGAACCAGGATGATGTGCGCAAATCGTTGCCAGGGAGTGTCGGTGCTGAGCATGGAAAAGAACGGGGCAATGCCGGTGCCAGTTGCAAGCATCCACAAATCCTGTGCAGCAGGCACTTCGTCGAGAGTGAAGAAACCATTGGCCTCCTTTCGCACCCACACGCTGGCGCCGGAGTTGAGACGGACCAGCGCATTGGAAAGTACACCATTGGTGGCTGTATAAAAGAAAAATTCCAGAGGTTGCTGACCAGGTGCGTTCAGATAGGAATAGGGGCGTGCTACACGTTCTCCATTGATATCCAATGCCAGGCTGGTAAATTGCCCGGCAGTGAAATTATCGATGTCCGCAGTAATTTTCAGTGAAAACAGATTCTCGGTCCAATGTATGTTTTCAACTATTTTTCCTTCTATCCACTGCACAATAGTAGTTTCCTGTTTGCGTTCGGTTTAGTGCTGTAACTATGGTATGAATTTCTATAGTCTCATAGCAAGTAAAAAGCCCTGCAAGGAAATTGTATGCTGAAGACCTAGTTTGGTATCGCACTCTGGAAGCGCATTCTGGGAGCTTTGATACTCGGTATTGTTGTCGGTCTGATCTGGGGGCCAGGAGCTGAAAGCATAGTCTGGGTTGGTGATTTATTTATTCGCTTGATCCGCATGGTTATCGCTCCTCTCGTCTTCGTCACGCTCGTCTCCGGTGTGGTGTCGATGGGCGATCCTTCCAAACTCGGTTCGCTCGGTATCAAGACACTCGCCATGTTTATGGCAACCACGCTTGCTGCAATAGTTATTGGACTGACCATAGCCACAGTTCTGCAGCCTGGCGCCGGGGTGGATTTGTCGGCAGCAGTTCCCACCGCATTGCAGGCAGCGATTCCGCTAACCGAACAACTCATGCGCATCGTACCTGAAAACCCGTTCGCGGCTTTGGCTGAAGGCGATATTCTGGCGATTATATTCTTCGCGCTGCTGGTGGGCATCAGCCCGCTGGTATGTTCCACCGTGCTGCCACTGGGAGCCACCATCAATATGGATGGCACTGCGGCAGTACCGGGTGCATCCCTGTTCCTGATGGCGGCTGTTATGCAGACGATCAACCTGACGCCGGAACAGATTGCGGTGGTGGTCGGTTTTGAGCTGGCCTTTGATCGACCACTGGACATGCTGCGCACGAGTGTCAATATTGGCGGTGACCTGTCCGTGGCTACCACCATTGCAAAATGGGAAAACGAATTCGATCAGGAAATTTTTGATCGGCCGTTGAAAGACCAGGCTGCATTAGCCACTGGTTAAGTTATCTATTAAGACACTAGAGTTACACTACTAGTTAAACTACGGGCAGCTATACACGCCGAAAGTCTGCTCGCCTTCACTGATCGTGCTTTCTGCCACAACTACATTACCACCGAGATCGGCACCTTCATTGCGCGCGAGCATGACCAGCTCGGTTTGCTGTTTGTCACCGCCGCGTTCCACCACCACAATCTTGCTAACGGTGTGCACCAGAGCGCGACCGACGCGAGTACAGCCACCAATATCATTGACAGTGGCCAGCCGCACTTGCTGGCCGGAGCTGGTTAGTTGCACCCAGGTGCAGTTGGTGAGTAGCAGGGTGGCAGTGCATGCCAACAGAATCTTGTACATAGTTCTATCCTCTATTTATATATACATTTCCTGGATAACGATCCCGGCAAGCGTATTAGTTAGCATTTCCGGCAGGAGTGAACGTTATTCTAGCAGCAACGACTGCGAACATCCCCCTGCATCTGTGCCGCTGCGACTTGTTTTAAAGACTCTAGCTCAAATGTAATGGGCATTACTGATCCTGCTCAAAGTTGGCCTGTGTTACTATCCGGTTTTTCCTGAATTCAGACAACTAAACCATGTCAACCCGCGACCAAACTGCCCTGTTGGCCACTTTGAAGGCAAGCGTCGGTCCTGGCGGTTTCCGGGAAGGGGCAGATATAGACAGCAAGAACTACAAGGATGTAATGGGTGCCCGCTCAATAGCCCCTTTACTGCTGTTGCGGGCCAGTAATACCCAGCAGGTCTCCGCCATACTCAAGGCCTGTCATGCGGCCGGTCAGCCGGTTACCCCGCAAGGGGGCATGACTGGCCTGGTCTCTGCCGCAGCACCGCTGCAGGGTGAAATCGCACTCTGTTTCGACCGTATGAAGCAGGTGGTGGAGGTGGACCTGTTCACCAGCACCATGACCGTGGAAGCCGGGGTCGAGCTGCAGACCATCCAGGAACAGGCGGACGCGCATAATCTGCTGTTTCCGCTGGATCTGGGTGCGCGTGGCAGTTGCACCATTGGTGGCAATCTGTCGACCAACGCGGGTGGCAACCGGGTGATTCGTTATGGTATGACCCGCGATCTGGTGCTGGGTGTGGAAGCTGTGCTCGCCGATGGCACGATCATCAATGGCCTGCACAAGCTGCGCAAGAACAATACCGGCTATGACTTGAAGCAACTCTTTATTGGCAGCGAGGGTACGCTCGGCATCATTACCCGCGCCGTGCTGAAGTTGTCACCAAAACCGAGCAGTCAGGTAGTAGCAATGTGCGGGGTCAGAGATTTCGCGCGCGTGACCGGGTTGTTACTGCACGCACAAACCGCATTGGGCTCCAATCTCAGCGCATTCGAAGTAATCTGGCAAAACACCTATAAATTAATTGATGCCCACGTGCCCCATGCGACGGTGCCATTGCCAGATCACTACGGATTCTATGTGTTAATTGAGAGCATGGGCTCTAACGCCGACCAAGACACCGAATTATTTCTGCAGACCTTTCACGCAGCCAGTCACAAAGATCTCGTTGCCGACGTGGTCATCGCCGACTCCGACACGAAAATAAAAAACCTGTGGACTGTGCGCGATGCCGCTGCCGAGATTTATCCCGGAGTCGGCTACATGCACACCTACGATGTCAGCCTCAAAGTGGGTGACATGGGATATTTCGGTGAAGAAGTGGAACGGCGACTGCGCAAGCCGTGGCCAGATGCAATCCTTGGCCTGTTTGGCCATATTGGCGACGGAAACGTGCACATCATCATTCATGTGGGGCCAGACACTCGTGATCACCACCAGCAGATTGATGAAATTATTTATGGTCTGATTCAGGAACTGCATGGCGCTGTCTCAGCCGAGCATGGCATCGGCGTCATGAAAAAATCATTTCTACCCTATAGCAAGAGCGTGGCCGAAATTAATCTCATGAAGGCATTGAAAAAAAACCATGGATCCGCATGGCATACTCAGTCCCGGACGGATTTTCTAAGTGCAAATCCTTGGCACGCGTGCATAAGTTTGCATACTAATTTTATCTATTACATCCAAGCAACAGGAGCACAACATGACCAGTAATAACCTGGCCGGCAAGAAGGTCGTAATTATCGGTGGCACGGCAGGCATCGGTCTCGCTGCAGCAGTTGCTGCCGCAGAACTGGGCGCAAAAGTTTGGGCCGCTGGGCGTACCGCAGCGCATATTGAAACCGCGAAGAAAATTGCGAACGGCCGTTTCCAAGTTCGTCAGGCTGACACTCACGACGCCGCTGCACTGGAAGCCTTGTTCAAGGAAGTGGGCACGATCGATCACCTCGTCTCCGCGGCGATCGGTGGCGAGCGCACACTGAAGCCATTCCTCGAACAAACCGAAGACCAGTTCAAGGCCGCATATGACAAGTTATGGGGTTACGCGAAAGTGGTACGTATCGGCGCACCCTATCTGGCCAAAGACGGCGCGATCACGCTCGTGAGCGGATCACCGGCACGCAAGATCAGGCCAGCCCAATCCCCACTTAGCTGCGTCGGCGCCTCCGTGGAAAACCTGGTGCGCTGTCTGGCAGTCGAAATGGCCCCGATCAGAGTCAACGTCGTCTCCCCCGGCACAGTAGAGACGTCGATGTTTGACTGGATGGGCGCCGAGAAAGCCGACAAACTCAAAGCCATGACCGCGACCCATTTAATCAAGCGCGCCGGCACCCCGGAAGAAGTCGCCGCCGGAATCCTGTTCGTCATGCAAAACGGCTTCGTCACCGGCACCACAGTTGATGTAGACGGCGGCAGAATCCTGAGCTAACACGGGATTTAAAGCGCCAAGCCACCGCTGACCAAATTCTGAAGAACGAAGCCGCCGGTGACCAAAGAGTGTGATGGTGGGAGTAGGAAAATTTTTCCGCAGGAAAAAATATGCTACCCCCATCCCTTAACCTGCTTGCTGGAGCAAACCCCGAAGCAGTCTATCAAAGTAAATTGCAAAATGGATAAAGTAGTCATGCCAGCACCGCAGCAAATAATTCAAGATCCCGATATGTCATTGATCGATACCATCTACGCCAGAAGATCAGTCAGAGGTTTCCTCGATAAGGAAGTCCCGCAAGACGTGCTCAACCGCATCTTCGAAATAGCCCAGCAGGCTCCCTCCAACTGCAATGTGCAGCCCTGGAAAGTCTATGTGGCCTCGGGCGCATTGAAGAACCGCCTGCGGGATGAGATGGTCACGCGCATGCAGACTGGAGTCACTCCGAACCCTGACTATGATTACCGTGGCGACTTCGAGAATGAATATCGCAAGCGTCAGGTAGACTGTGCCGTGGCGTTGTATAACGAGATGGGCATTGGACGGGATGACAAAGCGGGGAGGATGCGCGCGGTGTTGCGTAATTTCGAATTCTTCGATGCGCCGTATATCGCATTTCTTGGAATGAATCCGAAATTTGGCACGACTGTAGCGATCGATGTGGGTATGTTCGCGCAAACGCTTATGCTCACCATGGTGGCATTTGGCTTGCACAGTTGTCCTATGGGCACTATGCGGAACTTTCCGGATCTGGTGCGTGAAGCATTCGATATACAAGATGGTACGAAAATCTTATTCGGTATAAGCTTTGGCTATGAAGATCTGGCTGTGCCGGCAAATCGCACATGTACCACACGTGATCCGATTGCAGCGAACGTCGTCTTCCGCGCTGATTAATGTGATTAACCTGGAATAACAAAAACAATCAGGAAGAAAAAAAATGAGCCTGAAGCCCGTTATCTTGCTTTACGATCTCAATAATACACTGGTGGATGAGTGTGCCACGTTGATCGGCCAGACCGGTTTGTACACCACGATTAATACGTACAACGAGGCGAATGCACGCGAGGCCATGCATCAGTACAACCGTGGATTTGGTCTGCTCACGAACAAACTCTCCTGCATTATTACTGGCTGGAACCGGCACAAGCGACCACGGGATCAATTTCTGTTCAAACTGCGAATCGAGGAAAAGCGCAGTCGATTCCGGCAGCCAACTCCGGTAATCATGGTTACAGAAGAGCACAGACGTGACCTGAAACTGCGTGCGCTTGATCCTACCGAAGGCAGTGTTGCTGCGTACCTGCAGGACGATGCATTTCAGGGCATCTTGATTGATACCCTGCACAAGATTGTATTCGGCAATCGCGCCACGGAATTAAACTCGATTGCTTTTGCCCAACTGAATGCCGAGGAAGAAGCAGAGGATTAGTGGGACAGGGTAATTTTACTCTGACCCAAAACCGGCGTAGCATCGGCCAACCAAAATTACCTACCACAGGAGGTTTAACATGAAACGCACAATTACCACACTGGTCGCGGCATCCGCACTGGTTTTATTTTCTACGCTGGCCAGTGCGCAATCCTATGTTCGCTATTCACAAGACGGCGGCACTATCAGCTGGGGCGAACTTCGGGACGACGGCATTCATCAATTGGTGGACGCGCCTTATATCAATGCCGAGCACACCGATACCATCGTGCCCCGTGACAGTGTGAAACTGGAAGCGCCAGTCGACCCTCAGCTCGTGTTCATGACCGCATTTAATTTTCGCAGCCACATAACTGGCGAACCAGCCGAATACCCCGGATTATTTATTGTGCCAGCCAGCTCCATCGTCGGTCCTGAAGATCCGATCGTGCGTCCGGCGGACTCCACCAACCTGCACTACGAGGCCGAAATGGCGATTGTAGTGGGCAAGCGTGCCGAGAATGTGGCGGTTGAAGATGCCCATGAATACATCTTCGGTGTCACTGGCGGCAATGATGTCAGCGAACGCAACTGGCAGGGCAGTGATATTCAGTGGGTTAGAGCGAAAGGCTCACGGGGCTTTAATGCGGTGGGTCCGGTGCTGGTCAAAGGTGCTGATTACAAGAACATCCAGATCACAGGGCGCCTGAACGGCGAACAGCGTCAGGGCGAGAACAGCTCTGATCTGATCTTTGGTATGGAAGAAATGCTCAGCTATATTTCTACCTACTTCACTCTGGAAGCAGGTGACATGATCTGGTCTGGCACCATGGGCAGCACACGCGCCATGGAACCCGGAGATGTCTACGAAGTGGAATTGTCCGGCATCGGCATCCTGCGTAATACTGTCGTGCAAGGCAAGTGATTCAAGCCAGGTCGTTCAGGATAAATAGTTCAGGATAAATAGTTCAGGGTAAGTAGTTCAAGGCGAGTATAAAAAAGCCCGGCCACCTCACGGTAGTCGGGCTTTTTGCGTTCCCGCTTTCCCACCTTGCTCGCTACGATCGCCTAAGTCTGACAGCCTCCTAGCCGGGAAGTTAAGCGAAACGCGTATTATTTTTTCTGCTTCGGCGCTGTCATGCAAAACGCATTCAGTTTGTTTCCGTCCAAATCACGGAAATAGCCGGCATAAAAGGTATCGCTGCGTGCTCCCGGCTCGCCGTCATCCTTGCCGCCCAATGCAATAGCCTTGGCGTAGAACTTCTTCACCTGGGCCGGATCTTTCATTGCCAGAGCGATCATGGTGCCATTGCCAGCGGTTGCCTTCTTTTTATTGAAAGGCTTGATGATGGCGAATCTAGGCGCGGAGGGATCAGTCCCCCAGGCAATAAAGCTGTCGAAATCCATCGTGCGTTTGGCGCCAATCACTTTGAACAGTGCGTCATAGTATTTACCCGCAGCAACCAGATCGTTCGTGCCAACTGTTACATAACCAATCATTGTCGTTCTCCTGTTTTTGTAAAGAACGTGTTTGAATGTGGGTCACTTGTTGCCTGATTAAAGTTGTCCTCGAGATCCAGGCAAGGCTTTCACTTCCCGGTAGCGATAACAATTACTCATATGGTCATTGACCAGCCCTGCCGCTTGCATGAAAGCATAGCAGATTGTGCTGCCGATAAATTTGAAGCCGCGCTTTTTCAGGTCTTTCGACATGGCGTCGCTTTCCGGGGTGGTCGCTGGCAGCTTTGCCGTTGGCTTGCGCTTGCCGTCAAGCGTCTTGCCGCTGACGAATGACCAGATGTACGCATCGAAGCTGCCGAATTCTTTCTGCGTCTGCAGAAAGGCAACGGCATTGCTACGGATGGAAAAGAGTTTGAGGCGGTTGCGGATGAGACCGGTGTCCAGCAGCAACTGCTCAATGGCGGCATCGCTCAATTTTGCCAGCTTGACCGGATCGAAATTTTTGAAACGCTTGCGGTAGTTGTCCCGTTTTTTCAGGATCGTAATCCAGCTCAGGCCAGCCTGTTGGCCCTCGAGGCAGATAAATTCGAAAAGCAACCGATCATCATGCAGCGGCACACCCCATTCATCATCGTGATAGGCGAGGTATTCGGCATCAGTGCCGGGCCATTGGCAGCGGGTTTTCATACTGCGGGCTTGCTCTCATTATTTAATTGAACTGTATATAAACACAGTATTTCGCGCAAGCGCTTTTTGGGGGCACCAGCTATCGAATCAAGGTAGAGCCAAAGCCACAATCCGTGCCGGATTGCTGAAGTCGCTCACAGTGACCACGAGATACTGCTTGCCGGCATGCATATAGGTCATCGGTAAACCGGTGGGCGAGGCGGGCAACGGGATGCGCGCCACCGTCTCTCCAGTTGCCTTGTCCACGGCGTGCAACCAGGGGTCGCCGCCGGGGCCTTCACCGAAGAACAGCAATGACTTTGTTAACACCAGGCCGGAGCGGGTAGGTTTGCCGGTTGCTGGAATCTCTACACCCTGCAGAAGCGGATGCTGCGTAATACTTTCCGGCGTGGCCCCATTCATGATCTGCCACACATGTGCTCCGGAGACGAGATCGATGGCGGTGATGCGGCCATAGGGTGGCCGCACCAACGGAATACCATCGACCGACGGTGTGCGGCCGCCACCCTGAATGTATGCCATGGAAGAGGCATCGGGTTCGTGCACGAGTGACAGCACACTGGTGGCAGTACGTGAAGGTATATAGATGATGCCAGTTTCTGGATCATAGGCGGCGCCTTCCCAGTTGGAGCCACCGGTGGAGGATGGCAGATGCAAGGTGCCAAGTGTCCCGTCGTCAGGGTGCTCGAACAGGGATGGGGGTGAACACAATTCGCTGAAACGGTAATCCGCCGCAATCGCCTGCGCTCGTGCCAGAATCTCCGGCGTGAAATCCACCAAATCGTCGGCCTGAAATCCTTGTCGATCATATGGTGCTGGCAGCACTGGATAGGGTTGCGTGCGCGCGACGACTTCGCCAAGCGTATCCGATGCGGGTACCGCACGTTCTTCCACGGCAAATAGCGGCTCGCCACTGTCCGGGTCAAACATGAACAGGTGCGACTACTTCAGCGTTTGCACCACGGCGGGTCGGCCGTTCGACAGGTCGATGACCATGGGTGCAGAGGGCGTGTCCCAGTCCCAGATGTCATGGTGCGTGGTCTGGTAATACCATTTCATGTCGCCGGTCTTGTCGTCGAGCGCGACGGTGGAACTGGCGAACAGGTTGTCACCGGGACGAGCGGCACCATAGCGATCGCCGGTGGCTGATTCTACCGGCAGATATACGACGCCACGTTCAGGATCGGCGGACATCATGCTCCAGACGCCAGCATTGCCAGTGTATTCAGCCGAACCATTTAGCCAGGTTTCGTAACTGGCTTGGCCACGCTCGGGAATAGTCTTGAAGGTCCATAACAACGCACCGGTGCGAGCATCAAAGCCGCGAATATCACCTTTGACGTTGCTCGCAGACAGCGGCCGCATACCCACCTCGTGGGCAGCGCCGGCGATAACCACGTCTTCTACCACGAGGGGCGGAAAGGAAATGCCGATATCCAGATCGCTCCGACCCTGACCGAGACGCAGGCCTTGTTGCAGATCGATGAAGCCGCCGGCACCGAAGGACGGAAGGGGATCACCAGTCTTCGCGTTCAATGCCACGAGGTAATAACCGGGAGTAATCGTGAAGATAACCTCCTCGCCACCGGAATTGTAATAAGACAGGCCCTTGCCGGAACCCTTGCGCGGAGCGGTATCGAAACGCGTGCCATCATCCGGGCGCCACATCCACAATAACTGACCGCTGCCCGCATCCAGCGCGACCACATTACGCGTGGCGCCGACCGTGGCATACACCCTGCCGTTTACCATCAGCGGTGTGGATACGCTGAGCGTCTCCGGACTGGGGCCGAAGGGTCCTGTATCCAGCGACCAGGCAATTGCCAGATCAGCGACATTGCTGGCGTTGATCTGGTCGAGTTCGGAATAACGTGTGGATTTCACAGTGCCATTTAAGTGAGTCCATGGAGTGCTGTCGGCATCTGCCTGCACGGCAATGGCAATACCTGGATTAATCTTGAGGCTTTCCAGATCTGCAACGCTAATGTTGCCGCCTTCGATGTTGACGTTGCCTGACTGCAAGAGAAAAGCGGCCAGATCATAATACTCATCATTGATTAGCGAGCCGGGTGTCTCTGCAGGCATCGTGGAACGAATCTGTTGATAGAACTCGGCACCCGAACGCCCGATCCAGCGTGCACGCAGACGGCCATCAAATTCAGCGGGGAGATGACAACGGGAACACTCCGGAGTGAAGGTAACGCGTCCGCGTTCGACGCTGGCATCCTGAGCATAGGCTGGGAGGAGGCACAGCATTCCCAAAATCAGCAGCAGAAATTTTCGTAACACGTAAAATTGCCTCGTAATCAGTGGTGCTTGTAAGGGGCCGGATATTACCGTGTTTGCCAGTAGCGGGAAAGTCACCCGCGTTCGCGCCAGCAAGGTTTCATCGACAAGCACTTAGGTTATACTGCGGGCACGCACAGGAGCACGCCGCATCACCTCTTCGCAACCCGCAACCGATTCACCCAAGCCCCGCGCATTGGACGTTTTCTCGGTACCGCAATTTCGTTGGCAATTCATTGGCAATATCGCATTCTTCTTTGCCATGCAGGGACAGATGCTCACCCGCACGATTATTGCGTGGGACTTGACTGCGGCGGCGACGTCACTCGCATATATCAATCTCGTCGTGGCCGTGCCGATGATATTCGCCTCCATGATTGGCGGCGCCATTACCGACCGGGTGGAACGCCGGCAACTCGTGATCGCCGGGCAATGCCTGATCGCGGTGAATGATCTGTTCATACTCAGCTTGCTACTCACAGGGCATTTGCAGTTCTGGCACTTGCTGGTAACGGCGTTCCTGGCCGGCTGTGCATTTCCATTCATTATGCCGGCGCGGATGGCGATTACGGCCACTGTGGTGGGGCCGGAAAAATTACAAACCGCAATGGCGTTCTCCAGTGGTGCATTGAATCTGGCGCGCGTAGCCGGTCCCGCACTGATGGGAACTGTCATCGCCACATTTTCAATAACGGCGGCGTACGTCGTCTCAGTGTCGTTATATGTGTGCGCCATTCTGTGCATGTTTCGGGTCGAGCGCAGCCGCTCTGCGCCCAAGGGCACGCCGCAGCAGAAATTAATGGCCGACATCATGCACGGCTTCAGTTATGTGGCAAAAAATCGGCCGGTGCTGATATGCCTGTTGTTTGGTTTGTTGCCGATGTTCGTGGCGATGCCATTCCAGAGCATACTTGTGATGCTCGCCGAGCAGGCCTGGCAACAGGGTGAGAGTGGTGTCGGCGTGCTGATGGCAATTGGCGGCGTCGGTGGTGTGTTCGGTTCCATCTGGATCGTGCGCCGCGGCGATACCAGTCATCGGCTCAATATCATGCTGGGCACGACCGTCGCCTTCGGTCTGTGCCTGGCGGTATTTGCCCACACCAGTAATTTCTATGTCGCGTTCATTCCCTTGTTGCTGGCGAACATGTGTGTAAGTGCGAGCCAGACCGTGAATAACGCCTCCATACAGTTACTGGTGGATGACAGCGTAAGAGGGCGCATGAGCAGTTTGATGATGTTGAGTTTTGGCCTGACGCCGATCGGGGTGTTCCCGATGGCGATTGCGGCCGACCGGTTCGGGTCAATTAGCGCAATCACCGCCGCCTGTATTTTACTGGTAGTGCTGGTAGCGCTGTTCTATTTCGTGAGCGCAACCCTGCGCAATCTTGATCAAAACGTAAGTAGCGCCATCGCCCACAGTATCAAACAGCGTGCCGCGCAGAAGGCGGCCAAGGCGCTCGTTTGATGGCAGCAAGTGAGCCCGGTTGACTTGGACGCTGCGCCTGCCAATGGTGCCTGTACTAATGGGCCAACCAGCGAAAAGCCGGCGTGTATTGGCAAAATTATTATTTGAGCCAACCGGGAAGTGACCTGCCTTGTTCAACCCTATATAATCCCGCTCCACGCGCCCGTAGCTCAGCTGGATAGAGTAATCGGCTTCGAACCGATTGGTCGGGAGTTCGAATCTCTCCGGGCGCGCCAATTAAAAAAGGGAGCCAATGGCTCCCTTTTTTAATTGGCTCGCCCGGAGGACTTGGTTCAACTCCCCAGTTCGAAAGCTGCGAAGCAGCGCAGACAGCGCGCTTTGCGCGCTGCCCGCAGGGTGAACATTTTGGCTCAGCCAAAATGTGAATCAATCTCTCCTTATCAGCTCCCAACTCTCGCGTCTCCGAAACAATCCCCCCAACCCAACACCAGCTTCCCGCGTGCCAAGCAAATCCCTCAAACAGAATCCACTACGCTCTTTAATCGCTCATAAAAAAAGGGAGCCACCGGCTCCCTTCTCTATCAAGTCCTACAAAGACACATCGTCTCGCCAATCAAAGCATCAGCATGCTTTGATGCATCACCATGCCCCGATCAGTTTTCCATAAACTCAACTTGAATCTCCAATGAGATGTCATCACCTACGCCGAACGAGGTGAAACGATCCAGGCCAAACACTGAGCGTTGAAAGGTAGTATCAGCCGAGAAACCCACAGTATTGGCGCGAGACAGGAAGTTACGACCACCACCATTAAAGTTCACATTCAGATTTACCGGGGCAGTTACGCCCAATAAGGTAAGTTCGCCGGCGAACACAAAAGCATTGCCATTCGCTTCGATCAGCGAAGTTGTCTTGTAGACAGCTTGTGGAAAGTTTGCGGTGTCAAACCAGTTCTCGCCACGCAGTTCTTCAGCAAATTCCTGATTGTTGATATCCAAACTCAAGGTATTGATAACCACTTCCAGTTTGGAAGTGCCGATATCTTCCGGATTGAAATCCAGCGATGCATCGAACTCATTGAAGCGTCCAATGAACGTGGAGAAACCCAGATGATTTATTTTCCACAGCAGTGTCGCGTGATCCGGATCCAGCGTGTACTGGCCGGCACCGAGTTCAGTAATTTCAGATTCGAAATTTGGTGTCAGCACGCGATCGCATGAAACCAGCAACGCGGAACTGGCCAACACGAGTGCAAGCGGACGGAATTTTAAAATTAATCGTGAAAACATTGGAAATAACCTATTTGCGAATTAACTTGTTGAATTACTTTTGAACCGCGTAGGCATCTACTTTGATGACCACATCATTCGGAACTTCACCGGTATTAGCCCAGTAACCTTGACCGACGCCAAACATCAAGCGCTGGATAGTTACTTCGCTGGTAAGGTGAAAGCGGGGCTGACCGTCGAAAACTTCCACTTCAAATTCAAATGGAAAACTAATTGGGTGCGTTTGGTCACGAATAGTCAGTGTGCCTTCAGACTCGAAGGAATTCAGCGACTTCAGGCTGCATTTGGCGGCTTTGAAGGTGGCTATTGGCCATTGATCCACGTCGAACAATTCGTAATCGAGCAAATAATCCAATACTTCCGGAGAGTCCGCGCTGATGTCAGCGATTGGAATCGATACTGTGAATTCACATGAACCAGGGCTCATAGGATCGATATTGAAAGTTGCCTGTACATTCTTGAACTCGCCAGTGTAAGGGTCTGAGCCATATGAATAGGTGAATGAAACGACTGACTCAGATGGGTCGAGTTCCCAGCTTGCGGCTTGCGCCGGCAGTCCGACTAGCATCAGCAATGGCGCCAGCGCCGCTTTTTTAAATAAATTTTTCATTGTAGTCACTTCTCCTGATTTAAAGTTATGGCAGGGCATATGCCACTAATTCGGTTGGATTGCCACTACCACTGACGAACATGGCAAGGTACTGCTTGCCATTGTGCTCGTAAGTAAATATTCCACCGCTTTGGGTATTGGGTAAGTCGATTTTGGTAATCATCTCACCAGTTGATTTATTGTGTACATACAAGCCGGTGCCGCCACCAGGGCCGCCTTCACCAATGAACAGCAGCGTTTTCGTGACTAACACACCAGAGCGTGTCGCCACACCGGTGCGTTCCAGATTGACGCCCGCAAGTGCTGCATTGTTGGCAATAGCGGCTGGAGTATCGGCGTTGGCCACCATGAAAACATGGTCACCAGTGTTCATGTCGATGGCAGTAACCCGACCATAGGGTGGTTTCACTACATCCAGACCTTTGACCCTTGGTACGCGCACACCCAGTGCCATGCTGTAATCCAGGTCGGAATCCGCATCTTTGGCTACGGACAGTACCGCCAGTGCAGTTCGTGACGGGATGTAGATAATGCCAGTTTCCGGATCGAGTGCGCTGCCTTCCCAATTGGCGCCGCCAGTGGCGGATGGCAGGCTTAGTGTGCCGACGGTGCCGTCGGCTGAGCCTTCAGCCAATGACGGAGGTGCATACAGATTCGGGCTCAAGCGAAAGCCGGCAATCGCTGCCAGTGCTTCGGCGCGCAGTTCTGGGGTGAAATCGATCAGATCCGCTTCGGTAAAACCTTGACGATCAAATGGCGCGGGTCGGGTGGGGAAGGGTTGGGTAGGTGCATACCATTCACCAGGTACGTCGCCAGCGGGAACCGGCAGTTCTTCGATGGGCCATATTGGTTCACCACTGATACGGTCAAAGGCATAGACCCAGGATTGTTTGGTCACTTGCAACACGACCTTACGGCCATTGGGAAGATCCGCGAGCACGGCCGCAGAGGGATTATCCCAGTCCCAGATGTCGTGATGGATTAACTGGTAGTGCCACACGCGCTCGCCAGTCTTGATGTCCAGCGCCACCAGGGCGTTGGCGAAAAGGTTGTCGCCGGGGCGGGGGCCGCCAAAGCGGTCACCAGTAGCGGATTCAACTGGCAGATAGACATGACCCAGCTCTGGATCGCCTGACATGGGCGACCACACGCCAGCATTGCCAGTAAATTCCACACCGGAATCCAGCCAGGTTTCAAAACCTACTTCACCCCGTTCGGGAATAGTGTGGAATGTCCACAGCAGCGCACCAGTGCGCGCGTCGAAGCCGCGCACGTCGCCTTTCACGTTGGACTGTGAGCGCGGGCGCATACCTACCCGGTGTGCAGGACCCACGACCACCACATCATTCATGACAAATGGCGCTGCCGAGGCACCGATGTCGATATCGGCAAAACCCTCGGCATTACGCAGGCCAACAAACAAATCCACGATACCATTTTCACCAAAATTGGGGTCTGGATAGCCAGTTTTGGCATCCAGTGAGACCAGATGAAAGCCTGGTGTCAGGGTCATTACGCGTTGCTGGTCGCCATCGCTCCAGAAAGATACGCCGCGGCCAGCGCCCTTGCGCGGCGCGTTGTCGTAGCGCTCGCCTTCTTGCGGACGCCATACCCACAGGATTTCGCCACTGGTGGCATTCAGAGCTACCACGTTTCTGGTGGCGCCCATGGTGGTATACAAAACACCATTAATCTCGAGTGGATTTGATGGATTATTGAATTCTGGGGAGGGGCCAAATTTTTCTGTAGCAAAGCGCCAGGCGATTTGTAATGAAGCGACATTGTCGGCATTGATCTGGTCAAGCAGTGAATAGCGCTGCGCCGCCATATCACCGTTGTAATACGGCCAATCACCAGCTGCGATAGTGGTGCCAGGTTGACTCCACGCAGTCGAAGCGCAGATAAAAGCGCTCACGCTCACGACGAATGACGAAAGCAGTCGTTTTGTTGTTAACATTTGGGGTTCTCCAGATTCTACTGCTTAAATACGGGTGCTTTAATTCGAATGTTTTATACGGTCGTATGCTCGCTAATTTCCGCGTCGTCGGGTCACTGAGGCTACACCAGCATGCGATTTATAAAGGGTGTGAAATGGGCTCAGGATCAAGCAGGCGCAGGATAAGCATTCTATATGCCACAAGCAAGGTCTAGCCCGGGCTTTAGTGCTACAAATTGTATCAAACAGACCCTGCCAGAAACTCGCAACAACAAGCTAAAAAGGGCCGCATCCGGCAAGTATTCTGTCGCAAGCGGCTATATATTCGGGAGTTACTTCGATAGACTTGCCCTTCAAAGACTTGAATACAAATCGATTCCGCATTTTGCCTTGGCGCCAGTACTGCGCTAGTCAGGGAGCGCAAGCCTCAGGGTGGAAGCTGCGTCTCCTTCAATTTGTTGAATGAATCACTTTGAGTAGAAATTGTTGTTCAGGTATTGGCAGATTTTCGCCATTTGCGCGAATTTGAATTGGAACTTAGAGAGGTGAAAACTATGTATCGTTCGTTATTGAAATTAGCCGCTACCGGCATGCTTGTATCGGCAGCAACAGCTGCGCTTGCACAATCCGACGTCTACAATGCAGCAAATCACAATTACACTATTGAGACAGTTGCCGATGGCCTGGTACATCCCTGGTCCATGGCCTGGTTGCCGGGCGGTGATATGCTCGTGACTGAAAAACCCGGTCGCCTGCGCATTATTCGTAACGGGGTTCTGCTGCCGGAAGCTATCCCCGGAACACCTGAGGTATTTTACGAAGGTCAGGGTGGTTTATTCGATGTAGTACCTCATCCGAATTTCAGCGAAAACAATTGGGTATATCTCAGCTTCGCCAAACCAGTAACCGGTGGTTCTACCACTGCCGTCGTGCGTGGCCAATTGGAAAATGACCTCCTTAGCAATGTCACTGAAATCTTTTCGGCGCAAGCGAGCGGATTCGGACATTACGGTGGCAAGATCGTGTTCGATAATGATGGCTATATGTTCCTGACTCTCGGCGACCGCATGGCGCCTCCAACAGGTGACTTGACTATCCACCCGGCACAGGATTTGAGCAATCATCATGGTGTGACAATTCGTCTGCATGATGACGGCAGAGTGCCCACAGACAATCCTTTTGTTGGCAAGGACAATGCCCTTCCGGAAATCTGGAGTTACGGACATCGCAGCCCGCAAGGCTTGGCGATTCATCCTGAAACTGGAGATCTCTGGGAATCGGAGCATGGCCCCCAGGGTGGCGACGAGCTTAATCGCATTGAGCCCGGCAACAATTATGGCTGGCCGGTAGTTGGCCGCGGTGTCAATTACGGTGAATTCGGCCGACCAATCCACGTCGGTATCAGCGAAGCTGGTATGACTGCTCCTGCCCATTTCTGGGTGCCGTCAATCGCCACTTCCGGTCTTATGGTCTATACCGGTGACAAATTCCCGCTGTGGTACGGCAACATCTTCTCTGGATCGCTGGCCGGGGAACAACTTGCCCGCTTGCAGCTGTCTGATGATTACCGACGCGTGTTGACCGAAGAAACCCTGGCTTACGGTCTGGGTCGTATCCGCGATGTGCGTCAGGGTCCTGATGGCTATATTTATCTGGCCGTAGAAGATCGTGCTGGTGCGCCAACGGCGATAGTACGGATGGAGCCTGCTAACTAACCAGCAATCTGGTAGTTGAAGACTCAATAAACGAAAACGGGGGCGTCGGGATTCAACAATAATCCCACCGCCCCCGTTCTCGTTTACGCCTCTGGCGATCGGCATTGCACTCGATACTTGGTGTGTAGATCGCCACTATCACCTTATCCAACAGATCAGGTGAAGGCACACTGCAGGTGAGCAGGAAAAAGGGTTCATATTTATTTAGGTCAAATAGAAAAAGGTGCCAGATTTATTCAGGTTAAATAAATCTGACACCTTTTTTTTAAACTAAATATTGGTAGTGTTGGTGCTGATCCGCAGTGTTTGTCCGATCTTCAGTTGGCTGCCGCGCAACCTGTTGTCGCGCTGAATTTTTTCGACGCTGCTGCCATACTGGTTCGCCAGTTTCCACAATGTGTCGCCACGCCGCACCTGATGTGTGACTTCGCTTACTCTGGTTATATTCTCATTCGAGCTGACAGTGCGTGCACTGATGTTCGAGCTGTCACTGGCGTTGATGCCAATGGCGGGAATTTGCAGACGCTGGCCCACATTTATCATGTCACTTGAAAGCCCGTTGACTGCGCGCAGCTGGGAAACATTCACGCCGGTTCTGGCAGAAATAAGCCAGAGTGAATCACCGGGGCTGACCACGTATTCGTGTGAAGCCTTCGCGCGCGAGGCCACATAAGAAGAGTAGGATTCTGTATAAACCGCAACATGGTAATGGGGTGGATTGCGTTCGCGGGTTGCATCAAGCACTTCAGAGGCTTCCAGCGCTAACAGGGTTTGTTCGAGCCATGTTCGGCAGCGCCCCAATGGTGGAATGCGCAGATCCACAGCCATGCCGCTAGGGTGTACCGAATTGGTCGCGGCATTCGCCGGCTGTCGATCAATAGGGCGTACCAGGCTGGTCACTGTGAGTTTTTCGTCGCAAGCACTCTTGTATTGCGCGCTCAGGCGTTCGAGAAACAGTTTTACGCCATTACGCG
Source organism: Gammaproteobacteria bacterium (assembly GCA_009692305.1). Taxonomy (GTDB): domain Bacteria; phylum Pseudomonadota; class Gammaproteobacteria; order Pseudomonadales; family Pseudohongiellaceae; genus UBA9145. Next base: position 113,352 of record SHZK01000001.1, read on the forward strand.
CATAGGGATAGGACACGTCGGACAATTCCAGATAGCTGTTAGGTTGTATCCGGAGTAATTCACCAGAACTGACGAAGTTGGTAACTGCATTGGAAGTTTCAAGGAAGGAATAACCGTAGGCGAGAGCCATCTGGTATTGCTTGTCCATTGAAGATTTGGACCCTTTCAGAGTCTGGGCCTGCAAATGGCTACCCGAGATCGTCAGTATCGTGGACAGCGATAATATGGTCAGTTTGTGCACGTCTTGGCCTCTATAACATGTCAATTGTGATGAATTGACGGGGACTTTTTTGGCACCGCTAAGCTAGCTTATCGACCAAAAGTGCAATCACATTGCCCCTTTTAGCCCGATTTTCTAAAAAATGTTAAAAAGCGGTTTGACCAAAATCTCTTGATACTGCCCGGCCCCACTCATTGCCAGGAGCGCGGCTGCTGCCAAATCCACTACTACTCTTGCTCCCAATTGCCTCTTGCTCGCACTTGCCGGAGCTTGTGGCCGCAGCTGCCAAAACAACTATATACCCTACAACTGGAAACGCCTGCAAGCCGTGATTCATCAGATGGGATTTTCATCACACCTACACATAGTGGTTATTCTGCCTGCTAGACACATTCCGGGAGCGAGGCAGCGGGCCGCCGCCATACGGATATGTGTGCTTAAATATGCTGTGACAGCTTTGGTAAAAGCGAATCAGGCGAGTTCACGCAACGATTCTCCGACCGCATTGACCAACCCGTCGATCTGTTCATTGGTCACGATAAATGGCGGCGCCAGTTGCAAGGTGTCGGCTCCCCAGCGCAAGTAAAAGCCTTTTTCGAGGCATTTCAGGCCAATTTCGAACGGGCGTCGCAGTGGTTCACCGGGATAGTGTTCCAGCGAGATCCCGGCGGCGAGACCATAATTGCGAATATCAGTGACGAAGGGACAACCCCGCAGTGAGTGCACGGCGTTCTCAAATACAGGTGCGATCTCTCTTACCTGCTGCACCAGATTGTCATTGACGAGAATATCCAGTGCCGCGATACCAGCCGCACAGGCCACCGGATGTGCCGAATAGGTGTAACCATGGGGAAATTCCACCATGTACTCTGGTCCACCCTGGTCCATGAATGTCTGGTAAATATCAGCGCGTGTGACCACTGCGCCGAGTGGCATGGTGCCATTGGTAATCTGTTTCGCCAGAGTCATTATGTCTGGCGTGACCCCGAATTCTTCGGCACCTGTGAGAGCTCCCATGCGGCCGAAACCGGTGATCACCTCATCAAAAATCAGCAGGATCTTGTGCTTGTCACAAATATCCCGCAGCCGCTTGAGGTAGCCCTTTGGTGGCGGTAGTACGCCAGCCGTGCCAGACAATGGTTCGACGATGACAGCCGCGATATTGGAAGCATCATGCAGCAACACGAGTTGCTCCAGTTCATCGGCGAGATGGGCGCCATGCTGCGGCAGTCCGCGGCTGAATGCATTTTCGAGCAATAGAGTAGAAGACATGTGGTCCGCATCCACCGATTGGCCGAACAATTTGCGATTGAAACCGATGCCGCCCATGCCGACACCGCCGTAGTTCACGCCGTGGTAGCCTTTCATGCGCCCGATGAATTTGCTCTTGCCTGGTTGGCCCAATGTGCGCCAGTAACCGCGCGCCATTTTTAGTGCGGTATCGATAGCCTCGGAACCGGAGTTAGTGAAGAACACATAGTCCAGTCCCTTTGGGGGGTCAGTTCGACCACTTTGTTGGCAAGCTCGAATGACAGCGTGTGGCCAAACTGGAAACCAGGTGAATAGTCGAGGGTGGCAATTTGCCGGCTTAATGCGGCAGTAATTTCGTCGCGGCCATGGCCGGCACCGCAGGTCCACAATCCTGACAAGCCATCGAAGATCTGCTTGCCGTTCACATAGGTATAGTAAGCGCCCTTGGCCGCGGCCATGAGCCGTGGCTGGTTCTTGAATTGTCGATTGCCACTGAATGGCATCCAGTGTGCTTCGAGCTGTTTTCTGGTCAGCGTCACAGGACATTCCTCACGTAATTATAATTTGGTGCGGGACCGTATCCGATGCTGGCGAGGTCGGCGCGATATTGCGTTTCCAGCCCAGGGTCTGGCCACCATATGGTGACAATATAGCCGACTATCAGCGCCGACAGGAACGAGGGTGGCATGGTTTCCAGCGCCATGAAACAGGGTCCGATTGTATCCATTTCCTGCAATACAAATTTGCTGAGCATGGTCATGCAGAAACCGGTGAGCATGGAAGCGATCGCCGCCTTTTCGGTATAACGCGTCCAGAACAGTGACAATAGTAACATCGGGCAGAAAGTGGCCGCGATACCTGCCCAGCCGAAAATAACAAACCAGAATATGGTGCGGTCAGGAGAAACCACGGACACTGTTATAGCGAGTGCCAATGCCAGCGTTGTTAGAACAACTGTTATGCGACGACACAGGCGCGCGGCATGCGCGTTGCTCAAATTCGGATGCAGAATTTTTTCATAGAGGTCATGGGTAATAGAGCCAGCTGCCATGACCAGCAGGGAAGACACTGTGGACATGATCGCCGACAACACGGCTGCCACGTACAACCCCACCAGCAGTGGCGGGAATGTGTACTCGACCAGTGCTGCCAGCACATTCTGGGCACCATTACCGAGTACTGCGTCGGCTTCAACACCCTGCGAAGTAAAGATATAGCGACCCAGTATGCCAATGCTGACGGCGGAGAAATCCACGAGCAGGGTGAACAGCATGGCTACCCATTTGCCCTTGTTGATCTGTTCCTCACTGCGAATGGCAATCAGCCGTGCGAACACCTGTGGTGACCCAAGGAAACCGAGCCCGATCAACATCATGCCAATCACGACCGCGGCATTCATCAGGGTCAGGCCGCCAGCACCCCAGATGGTCACCAGTGCAGGGTCGATGGCGTACAAGCCAGTATAGATAGAAGCACTACCAGCAAGAGCGAACCAAGCCGCCAGCGGCAGCATGACCAGGCTCACGAGCATTACTGCGCCTTGAAACATGTCGGTCCAGGCTGCAGCAAGAAAGCCGCCGGCGATGCAGTAAATCGCTACCACCACAAAACCGACAATCGCGCCGGTGTGGTAATTCCAGTCCAGAAATGTCTCGAAGGCGGAACCGGTGGCATCAATCTGGGCCGAGATGTATATAAGTACGAAGATGGAAAGCACGCTGGCAGAGACGATGCGCAAGACGTTGGTCTTTGATTGGAAGCGACTCGCCATGTAGTCGATGACGGTGATTGAATCGTATTTATCAGTAAGCCGTTTGAAGCGATTCGCCATGATGAACCAGGCCACACCGACGCCAAACATTTCACAGACAACCACCCAGTAGGTGCTGAAACCAAGCATGGCGCCCATGCCGGTGAGACCCAGCAGCAGCCATGCCGATTCGCCGGTAGCCTGGGCAGAGAAGGCGGCCACCCAGAAGTTGAGGGTTTTGCCGCCAATCACGAAATCATTCATGCTCTTGACGCGTTTCGATGCGAGGTACCCCAGCACCATGAGAATGCTGAAATAGATGCAGATCATCGCGTATTTCTCAAGCATCATATTTCTCAATCATGGCGGTTCTCAAACGTAGGAGCTTTCAAATAAAAAGCATCCTGCATGCTGCGCTTTGGCCGAATGATACCTCCCGGACCCCGAAGTTACACCCGGGCAGCGGCAAGCGACTTATTTCGGGCGAAGATAGATTGCCGGTCTTGTATACCACGCGTATACTTTCGGCCCTTAATAACAATATTTCCAACCTCATCTGAGTAGGAGAATGTCATGAGCTCGAAGCAATCTGATCGAAGGGAATTCCTGAAGCGCGGTGTGGCGCTGGCAAGTGGTCTTGGTCTGGGCGCGGCGACGCAGCCTGTGCTGGGCCAGTTACCCGGTCCGGAGGCGCATCAGCACGGTACCGACGAAATCGTGGCCTATGGCAAGCGTTCCCGTTTTGTGACGTCGGTGCGCATCCCCCATGGCGGTCGGCATTCTCCCGATACTTTCGGACTCGATTTTCATATTGCGGCTCCCTTGCAGGATTCAGTGGGAGTGATAACCCCCTCTTCGTTACATTATATGGGAACCACGCGTGGCTCCTTCATTCCGGACATCGATCCAGACAAACATCACCTCATGATCCACGGCATGGTGGACAATCCTCTGGTTTTTACCATGGCGGAATTGAAACGCATGCCTTCAGTGACACGTCTGCATTTTATCGAGTGCGCGGGCAACCGTTCCAGTTCCCGTATGACAACTGTGCAGGAAACCCATGGCATGACCAGTTGCGCCGAATGGACCGGCGTACTCCTGTCCACGCTGCTCAAAGAAGCTGGCGTGCATGAAGGAGCAGACTGGATCGTGGCAGAAGGTGTCGAGGAAGTGAAAGGTGCATCGAGTCTGCCCATGACTAAGGCGATGGACGACTGTCTCGTGTGTTATGCCATGAATGGCGAAGCAGTGCGTCCCCAGCAAGGGTTTCCGCTGCGCTTGTTGGTACCTGGGTTCGAAGGCATCTTCAATGTCAAATGGCTGCGCCGCATCAAGGTGGTGGACCAGTACTACATGACCTATAACGATTACGGTCATCTGACACAGGACCCGGCCAATGCCGCACTCGGATACCAGATCGGACCTAAATCAGTTATCACTTATCCATCCGGTGGGCAGCAATTACCCGGACATGGATTCTACGAGGTCAGTGGTCTGGCCTGGTCCGGCGGCGGCGCTGTCAGCCGTGTAGAAGTCTCCACTGATGGCGGTCGCACATGGATGGACGCGGAAATTCGCGGCACGGCACATCCTATGGCGCATACCCGCTTTACGTTCCAGTGGAACTGGGATGGAACAGAGTCTGAATTGCAATCACGTTGCACTGATGATATTGGCCAGGTGCAACCATCCCGAGCGCAAGTCGCGGAGTTCTGGAACATTCCAGCGGGTCAGCCGTTCAGTGTGAAGGGCCAGGACAATTCGATTCAGCCATGGAGGGTGGCGAGCGACGGGAGCGTGCATAATGCGATTGCTTAAACAAGTAGCTGCACTGAGCCTGTTACCTCTGCTGCTGCTGGGAGTAACTGCGCAAGCGCAGTCACCTACCTATGGTGTTGGCAGAGCCCCGACTGAAGTCGAAGTTCGCGCCTGGGATATTGCCATCAGCCCCACAGGAGAAGAATTGCCTGTGGGAAGCGGCACTGTCGATAAGGGTTCGGAACTCTATCTGTCAAAAGCCTGCGCCGGTTGCCATGGCACCACCGGTTCTGGAGGCATTGCGCCTCGCTTGGTGAAGGATGATGTTGGACCCGATGTCGATCCATGGCGCTTTGGCCGAGTACTGCCAATTCGTTCACCCTATGCCACCACGGTTTGGGATTTTATCAATCGTGCCATGCCGCTCGGTCAAGAGGGAACACTCACGCCGGATGAGGTGTACTCGCTGACAGCATACTTGCTGTTCTTGAATGATGTTATTGCAGATGGCACCGTCCTCGATGAGAAGAGTCTGCCCCTGATCGAAATGCCCAATCGAGATAACTGGGCACAGGTCCCGGATTGGTTTCCGCGCCAACCGCGACTATATGGCTACCCCTACTAGAAAATACAAAAAAGGTGTCAGATTTATTTATCTAAAATAGGTTAAATAAATCTGACACCTTTTTTTATTTTGTTGCATCTACGGGTGGCAACACACTTTTTAAGAGGCGCAGGAACAAGACTCCCAGATGATCAGGTTCACTCCTAACACTCTGGGCGTAGCAAATCTGCGCGGCGACCTCTTCGGCGGTATCACTACCGCCATCATCGCATTGCCGTTGGCGCTGGCGTTTGGAGTGGCTTCGGGAGCAGGACCAATTGCCGGACTCTATGGCGCCATCTGTCTCGGTTTTTTCGCGGCATGGTTCGGCGGAACTCCTGCGCAAATTTCCGGTCCGACCGGGCCGGTCACTATTGTAGCGGCGTCAATCTTCACGCAATACGCGGGCGAGCCGGCACTGGCCTTCACAGTCATTATGCTGGCTGGTGCCTTTCAGATCATGCTCGGGCTGGCTCGAATTGGGCGGTACATCAACTTAATGCCCTATCCGGTGATCTCTGGTTTCATGTCCGGTATTGGCTGCATCATAATCATCATGCAACTGGCACCATTTCTGGGTTACCCCACCACCTCGAATGTAGTAAGTGCATTGTCTGTGTTTCCAACGGAAATTGGCAACCTGAATGCCGACGCCTTGGTGGTGGGAGTCATTACATTCCTGATAATTGTAATCACTCCCCGCCATGTCTCCCGACTTTTCCCCTCACCGCTGCTGGCTCTGCTGCTAGGTACGGCGCTGGCGCTGTGGTTAAGCGATGCGCCAGTTCTCGGCGAGATCCCCTCCGCAATGCCCACCCTGCACGCACCCGAGTTGCCATTAAGCAGACTTGGGGAAATGCTGGTATTTGCCGCGATTATTGGTTCGCTGGGGTCGATCGACAGCCTGTTGACCTCACTGGTTGCAGATAACGTTACGCGCACATTTCATAATTCCGACAAGGAACTGGTCGGGCAGGGCATCGGCAATTTTGTGGCAGGTCTGTTGGGAGGTATTCCCGGCGCAGGTGCGACCATTCGCACCCTGACTAACATCAAGGCCGGGGGTCGCACACCATTGTCAGGCATGACGCATTCGTTGGTGCTTTTGATAATCATGTTTGGTCTTGGCCCGCTGGTCGCGTTTGTTCCTCATGCGGTATTGGCCGGCTTGCTACTCAAAGTTGGCATTGATGTCATTGACTGGCGCTTCCTGAATCGCTTTATGAAGTTGCCCCGCATCGACCAGACGTTAATGGTCGTGGTACTGCTGTTGACGGTATTCGTGGATGTCATCACCGCAGTTGGAGTTGGTGTCGTACTGGCCAGTCTCGCTCTGGTAAAAGAGACTGCCGAATTGCAGGTGAATGCAATCAGCGCGATTGCCGAACCAGGTACTGCGAAATTTCTGAAGCCGAAGGAAGACCGCTTGCTCAAGGAATGCCAGGGCAAGGTGTTGTTCTTGCATATGTCCGGGCTGATCAGCTTCGGTGCCGCCAGTGAACTCACCAGACGCATGGCGACCCAGAAAGAATACGAAATTTACATTATTGATTTGACTGAGGTGAATCTCATCGACGGTAGCGCCGCTTTAGCGCTCGATGAAATCATTGAGCGAGCCATTGCATCCAATCACGTAGTGCTCATGGCAGGACTCAATCTAACGGTGGCCCGGCGCCTGAGGCAAATTGGAGTACTTGACCGACCGCGTGAAACCGAGCGCTTTCCCAGTCGCAAAGGGGCACTGCGTTTTGCGGTGGCGAAGATTCAGCAATCCGCCGGCTAGTTACGGCACCACATCTGCCAGCTAATTGTATTTGCATTATCTTTGAGAGTGATGCTAAATAGATATTAATATGATATCATATTGTATGACTTTAATGAGGATAAGTACATGATTACTGAGCAAAAAGCGTCAACCCGTAGCGGCTATTTCATGGTCTTTGCCCTGTTCTTATCCCAGCTGCTAACGGTAGCTCTGGTTATCGTTGCCCCGGTATTGCTCAAGCTGATCGGGGCATTGCTTGGCATTGCAGTCTTTATATGCTGGTTTGGTTTGTTCATCGTGGCACCGAACCAGGGCAAGATCCTGCAGCTGTTCGGCAAGTACGTGGGCACAGAGCACACCACAGGGCTGCGCTGGGCCAACCCTTTCTATTATCCGAAGCGGGAAATCTCGCTGCGCATTCGCAATTTTGAAAGCAGCAAGTTGAAAGTGAATGATGCCAGCGGCAATCGAATTGAGATCGCTGCCGTAATCGTGTGGAAAGTGGTCGACTCGGCGGAAGCGTTTTTCGAAGTGGATGATTATGAAAGCTTCGTGACGATCCAGAGCGAATCAGCCTTGCGCAATCTGGCGAATTCATACCCCTACGAGGCGCACAAGGAAGGTGAAATCACCTTGCGCAGCGATCCGCTCGAGATTGCAGCAAAACTGCAAGTGGAAGTTCAGGAACGATTGCAGAAGGCCGGTGTAGCAGTAATTGAGGCGCGCATCAGTCATCTGGCGTATGCACAAGAGATGGCGCAAGCGATGTTACGCAAGCAACAGGCCGGAGCGGTATTGGCTGCACGACAACTTATTGTGAGGGGAGCAGTCGAGATCGTGACTGAAGCGCTCACAACACTCACCCGAGATCACAACTTCGAACTGGATGATGAGCGGCGAGCGAGCATGGTGAGCAATTTGCTCGTGGTAATTTGCAGTGAGCAGCACACGCAGCCAGTGATCAATGCGGGTTCACTCTACTAATGAGTAAAAAAGCCTATCCGTTGCGAATCAATGACCAGGTGCTCGCTGCATTGCAGCGCTGGGCGGATGACGATCTGCGCAGTCTTAATGCGCAGATCGAATTCGTGTTGCGGGATGCGCTGGTGAAATCCGGTCGGGTCAAGCTGGTGCAAAAAGTCGTGACTGATGTTGAAGAGCTGGACAAGGAAGAAAACGACTAGCGATCGATCCTGGTCATTTTCGAACCTTCGAATGTGAGGTTATACATCAACCCCTTGTTGGAAAAAATAAAGCCAATTATGGGTTGCTGCGCCGAATTCGAACTGATTTCTTCGGCGGCACCAAACTCAACTATCGCGACACTACCATCTACACCGGCTTCCCAGCCGTCACTGCTGCGAAACTTGTCCAGTGCTTGACCGTCCATGAACATATTAATTTGCGACTTCACCTGAGCGCCCAATTGGAAGCCGATGGAAGCTGACGCAGTGTTGTAGTAAGCCACCGTGCTGCCACCGAAAATTAATGCGCCCTCACCATATTCGCCACCAATACCTATGCCGGCCTTGATAACGCGAGGGAACACCAGCATGCCAGCAGCCTATTGTGCCAGTTTCTGCCCAGCATTCGAGGTGGCGTAGAATTCGGTCAGTGTTGCTGCGACATTTGCATCGATCTCTGCCTTCGATGCGGCAAATACAGTTGCACTCAGGAATAGTGTGCACAATGCAATCAGGGAATTGCGTAAAGTCTGCGACATGAGTTTACCTCTGCATGCAAGTAATGCGTTGGATTATGCGCAATGCAATTGTAATTGCAAGAAAATAGAATCTCACTTTCAAGCATTGATTTCAATGTCGTTGACTAACGCAGGGATAGTTACTACTCTTGCCCGAAATCAATAAAAACCCGTGCTGGCAGGCATCAGGAGGAAAGTATGAATATTCGTCGATGGCTGCTTGCAATAGCAGCCACTGCGGGATTCGCGTTACTGGTTACACCCGGCTTCGCGCACCACTCAAGTACGCCTTTTTACGATTCATCCAAAAGCGTCAGCATCGAAGGTACAGTAGCCCGCTTTATGTTCAAGAATCCCCACGCTTTTCTGTATCTGAATGTAACTGATGCGAGCGGTGCTACTGCCGAATGGCAGGTCGAACTGGGCGCTCCAGTTAGTTTGAGCCGTACTGGCTGGACTCCGGATACGCTGCCAGTAGGCATGGTAGTTAAAGTTACTGGACCGCCAGCACGCACTGAAGGTGCTACCGGCGTGCTCGGTCGTCGCATGACACGTGCTGATGACAGCCCGATAGTTTCAGGTGGACGCGTCGAAGAAGTAACACCGCCTCGCTAGTAAATCAAATCACATGCTGGTAGCTGCCGATGCAAACACCGGCAGTGAATCTAGAATAATAAGCAGGAGGAATTATGCAGGCTATCGTACAAGCTGACACAGCAGGGCTCGCTCGCAATTTATCTTTAGCGACGGAATTTCCATCATTTATATCGCGATCTATCGTGTTATTGCTGGTGGCACTTGTCGGGCAAACTTTTTTCACCCAGACCCTCAGTGCCCAGCCTGCCAACTTGCCTGATTTGACTGGAATTTGGGACGGCGGTGGTCGCGCGCGGCCGGTAAACGGCGAAAATATTCCCTGGGGCGAAGACAATTTCCCGGTTTTGAATGAGCGCGCATTGGCATATCAGCAAGTGTGGGAAGAAATCATGGCGCCGAAATACGATTGCCAGCCAGCTTCTTCACCGGCGCTTCAGTATGATCCTTATCATATGGAAGTAACACAATGGCCAGATCGTGTGTTGTTTCGCTACGAGAAAGACGATCAACTGCGCACAGTCTGGCTTGACGGTCGGCAACCGAGCGCTGTGAACTTCAGCGTACAGGGATTTTCCGTTGGTCATTACGAAGGCGATGCACTGATTGTTACTACGACCAATTTCGTGTTCGATGTCGCTGGATTCGATGACTACAATGGTATTCCCTCGTCGTCACAGAAAACAGTTACCGAGCGTTACTGGCGCGATGGTGATGATCTGCGTATAACCCTGACTGTGGAAGATCCGATGTTTCTGCGCGCGCCTGCTTCATATACCACGCGCTGGATTCCGGCGGCCAAGGGCTACAAGATCGCCGCTTATGAATGTGATGCCGAATCTTCACGTGCTATGATCAAGTTCTTTCCGTCGAAATATAAATAACATTACCTTCCCAATAAACAGATGTTATGACCAAACGAAGTTCACTGTTCGATAAGCCGGACTCGTTTGGTTGGATATCCATAGCCCTGCACTGGTCAACTGCATTGGCTATAGTCGCTCTCTGGTTTGTTGGCAAGAGTATTGCTTTCCAGGCAGAAGAAGCTCTGGATGCACGGCGCTCTCTGCATATTACTCTTGGGTTGATTTTCTGGCTGCCACTCGCGGCAAGAATCGCGTGGCGAATTCTGGTAGCCCATCCACACGCAAGCGGTCAATCCAGGCTTACCCATAATCTGGCGCGAACTGCGCACTATCTGCTGCTGGCGCTGTTGCTGTTGATGCTGGTTTCCGGGCCATTGCTTGCTTGGCTGGCACCGGGAAAGGCTGGTATTACTGAAGTGCTATTGTTCGTGCATGCGAATACTGCTTTGGTATTGGCAATGCTGGTTGGACTGCACGTGCTCGCTGCATTGAAGCATTTGATGTTTCACGAGGACGAGACGATTGCGCGTATCTTCCTGCCACGCAAAGACAATTAATATTTCTGTGTGCAAACCTTGTACAAGTATCGCTTAACCGTAAGTGTCCCCCACGTAAGGCAGTAGCCGTCCGCATACAAGCACTCCGCTCCAAATCGTCAGTGAGGCATAGGCCACGAATCGTGCGATCGGTGGCGTTGCATTGGCCGAATTCCAGGTGTGAATCACTGGATGAATTTTCCAGTAATACAGCAGTGCGTTCAATCCAGCCAAAAACACCAGTGCCATCTTGATTTGAAATCCAATATTGACCGCGTATCGCAACGGATCACCATAAAAGAACAGTATTCCGGTGATCAGGTTCAATCCGAAGCCAATAAAGACGAACGGTAATAACTGATGTGTAGCAATGAGGGGCAGCGCCTTGAAGTGCCCGGCAAGACGCAGATCGATAATGATCAATCCACCCAGCAACAATGACAAGCCGAAGAAATGAGTAATCTCCAGTATCGGCCAGATCCAATAGGTTGCCTCAATCCACATAGTGAGGGGACTGTCGACGATGAATGCTGCTATCCATTCCAACATAGCTGGCTCCGCTTAGAGATAGGCGACCAAACGGCCGGCGACAATGGCGCCAGCCCATAATGAGAGGGAAATCGCAGCAATCACCCGGGTAGAGTTACTGATTGCTGAGAGTCCGGTATTTGCTGCAGCTTCAACACGCAGTCGTGACTGGATGATGCCTGCCACTGACGTGGCGATGATGATGCAACTGATCTTGATCAGGAATGCAGTATTGCCAACAAAGGTTACTGCCTGTGATGTGAACAGGAGCACGCCGGAAATGGCATTGACGACAAAGCCGCTCCAGCCGAGCTTGCCGAGTGGCAGAAACACGGTAGGCGGGATCCCGGGGAACAGGCCGAGCAAGCGCAGATCCCGCATCGCAAATATGCCAACCACGATGGCCAGACCAACCGCATGCAAACTAAGCAAAATGGGGTAGCCCCAGAGAGACTCGCCTACCCACAATGCCACGCCAGTAGTTTCCAGCCAATTAAACATGCAGCTTCCTTATTGTTTTCTAGACGGACCGCAATCAGTCGGTACTTAATTCCTTTGCAAGTCTATACAGGAATTCATACCCGCCATAAAACGATGTTTTTAACAGGCGCTCATCCTGCCCATGAATGCGCATGTCTTCACGGTCCACAAACAAGCCTGACACACCATATGTGGGGATGCCAGCATTGCGCATTTTCGCCCCGTCGGTGGCGCCGGTGGACATGATGGGAATGACCGTGACGCCGGGCCAAAGCTGCTCGGTTATGGTTTCAACAGCGCTCAGCATTTCTTCTGTAAGCGGAGACGGTTCGGAGAAATCGCCGCCACCGCGATACTCTACTTCCAGATCCGGATTATTGACGACTTCGGTCAGTGTGCGCAGCACAGCTTGCGGATCAGATCCTGGCATCATGCGTACATTCACCGTGGCGACCGCTGTTTGCGGTAACGCGTTGTCAGCATGACCTCCATCCAGCAAGGTTGCCACCGCAGTGGTGCGCAGTTGTGCATTGATGGCGGCTTCACTGGTTAATCGATTCAGTGCTGCCTCGGGAATCAGATCTTGCAGCAGGGCCAGGAAATCGTCGGCGCGTTGTCCGCTATTGATTTCCGCCTGGCGTTGATAGCTCATGCGCATCGTGTTCGTGAGTTCGATTGGAAACTGGAAATCGCGAATGCGCAGTAGCGCCTCTGCCAGGTCGTAAATAGCATTGTCGCTGCGCGGCAAGGAAGAGTGGCCGCCGGGGTTTCTGGCTGTTACTTGAAACGAAGCGAAAATTTTCTCGGCAACCTGAATCGTATTCGAGAGCGGCACGCCGTCCCACAACTGGCCGTAACCACCTTCGTTAAGGGCGAATGAGCCGTCAATCAAGCTGGGATGATTTTCCAGCAGCCAGTTTATGCCGTTGCTGCCGCCAGTTTCCTCGTCTGATGTGAGCGCAACGATTATGTCACGATTTGGCACGAAGCCTTCGCGTTTGTACCGTATGATGCTAGCTATAAAGATAGCTGCCATGGCTTTGTCATCGATGGTGCCGCGACCATAGAAATAGTTTTCGTCTTCGTTCAGCACAAATGGATCCAGGTTCCAGTCAGCTCGCTCCGCTTCTACTACATCGATATGCGCCATTAGAATTATCGGCTCCTTGGCGCCGGTGCCCCGGTAGCGCGCCACCAGATTGCCCTTGTGGGGCAATGGGCCACCGATAAACACGTCTTCGGCAGCGAAACCGGCGGCCTGCAGCCAGGCGGCCATGCCCTCGACTGCAATAGTGTTGTTCTGCTCGGACGCTGTGGTCTTGTACTCAATCAGCTCCTTATAAACAGCATAAGCAAGCTGCGCGTCATCGGCCGGTACCGTGCGTGTTGCCTGTGCAAAAACGGATTGCGCACAAATACAAAATCCGAATACCAGATGTAGAGCAAGTTTCAGGATGGTGTGCATTGTTAACCTCGGAGTAGTGCTTTGGTGCGCGTGCATGAGTTTATGGAAATTGTCTGTTATCGATCCCAGCTGAAATACACTTTCACTTTCGCGCCATCAGGTGCGGCGCTTCCCGGTGCTGCCAATTCGAAATTCAAACCGGCCGCAGGAATGTTGGCGCTGCCAAAGGGCAGGTGCGGATTCAGGTAGCTGGCTTGAGCGCGATCACTGAAGCTGCTCACGCCAGTAAAATCCCGACCTGAGGCCGGACGCAGCTCACCATTCTCGATCGCATAAAATTGCAGACCATTGCTGAAGTCAGCCAGCGCAAATGGAGCGTCGGCAGAATGGGCGTTGCGCAGCATGCGGTCATACAGGCGATAGCTGACGCCATCGCGGCCGAGCCGGTAATCATACAAGGTGCCCATGGATTTAAACGGGTCTCGGGCCGCTCCGGGTAACAGTTCGTTAATCAGCGTGTAGCCATAGAGTAACTGGCGCCCTTCGAAGCGCAGATTCTCGCCGGCAGGGACGGCACTGCTACCACATGCTTCCTTGTCGGTGCTGCTGAGGTCCAGGGGGTAGTAGTCGGGTCGGCGCTGAAAACACATGACATCGAGAAAACCCTGACGCAGGGAAGCCTGGGCATCCTCATTAAATTCATAGAAGCGCCAGCCGTCATCATTCTGGTAATAGTTCGATGGCACCGACGGCAGCTCGAATTCCTGCGGTGTGGAATCTACCAGCAACAGGAACCCATTGCCTGGACCGAATTCGCTTGGTTCATTCTGGCTCCACAGGTAGGTCCCATTGTAGTACCACAGCAGGACGCCAGGACGATAACGAAAATCCACCGCCTGCATCTGTACAGTTTCCGGGTCCATGAAGAAATTCAAACCAGGTTTTGCGATGTTATTGTCGTAATTACGTGCCGCCGCAAATTGCTCATAAGGGTCACGGTATTCCAGCAGGTAGTAGTGGGGTACAGCGAGATCATGCCTGCCGCTGCTCAGGGTGAACCCTTCCACCAGCCAGCCATTGAATTCGCTCTGTTCGAAATCATCCCGGAATCCCAGCGCCGCAATTGCGACGTTATCAATCAATGCACCGTCTTCCACCGCGGCGAGATCGGCAAAGTAATGAAAGCGAATTTCCACTTGCTGGCCACTGTAGTCCGCCAAATCGACGCTGGCGTGAATCCATTCCGAGATCTCGCAGGGATCGGCTGCTTGTTCACCGATCTGGTCTTCCGGCAGTGCGCGGGTCTGGCTAATATCGCAACCGGCAGCACTCTCGACCCGGCCATCGCCGTCCAGATCGCCACTGCGACCGGTAAAACCGGGAACCGTGCCAGTGCCATCATGGCCGCGCTGTGATGGCATGACGCTGTTCGTATCTGTCGCTGACTCTTTGTCCACTGGCAGTAGTCGTACATAGTTTTCACCGTCGGTGGATGCTTCGATGTACAGGTAATCCCAGTCCGCCTCTATCTCGAACCAAGCGTCGAACTCGAGCAGCAAGTCAGTTGACGTGGCACTCCGCAAATCAAATGTGCGTGACAGAAAGTGATTAAGATCATTCCCCTGTCCCGTATAAGCCGCCTGCATACCGTTGTTCGCTGCCAACGGACCCATGCGTAATTCTCGAATCTTGGGTGGCAGGATTACCATGGCGCTGTCGCACAGCTCCTCAGCAGGCTCAGTACCTGCGGTTTCAACCCAGTCATTCATGGTTTTTAGGTACACCGACTGCACTTTGGACCCGCCGGCACCGCGTGGCGTGATGATGCAGGGCTGCATCCAGCCCAGCATCATGCGGGACCAGGCGCTCAGCTCCTGGGGCACGGGGCTGGAGGTAGCGCTCATGGCTTCCCAGGAACCGGTGGAGTTGTTCGTGCTAGCCGCATAGATATCCGGCAGGCCCAGCGAATGTCCAAATTCATGAATGAAGGTGGACACCTCGGTGTATTCCGACTGCATGTTGTAGTCGTACACCCACAAGCCGTCCACCAGCGACACACCACCGCGCCGATTCATAAAGCCCTCGACCACGGGGCCCTTGCCGTTGTTCTTGCTGACGTAGGAGCGATGGGGCCAGATCCGCTGCGCACATTCCTGTTCCTGCGCCTGTAATCCGGAATACAGATCGGCGGGGGCGTCGGCGGTGAATTTCAACTGCAGGCTGAAGAGGCCCTGGCATGATGACTGGTCCTTGCCGGCGAACACGAGCACGAAGTGATCGATGTAACCGTCGGGCTCGGCATAAATCTTGTCACCGTCATAGTCCATTGGGTCCCACACGTCGTAGTCGTGCCAGGGGAAGTTCGGCTCTTGTGCGACGGCGGCGACCAGCGCGTGCTCCACCAGTTCTTCCGAACGGATATCGTTGCGCCACGAACCATCCGAGTTCTGGATGGGTTCACCGTAGTAGTCCGACGGCAAGTCCACCGTGACTATGGGAAATACGCTACCGGTGACGGCATACCTGCCTTGCGACTGGTGATGGTAATAGTGGGAGAGGGTATCTGGCTTCGGTGACCGCAGGTCTTCAGCAAACAACAGGTTTTGCAGGTAGTCCTGATTACGTGCGTCCGCACCGGGTTCGCCCGCGAAGCGATCGAAGTCACGATTGGCATATTGCACCGGAATGATCAGCATGCGGTGTGGCGCTTCTGCCGTACTCAGTACCGGAGGTATCGAATTGGACTGGATTTGCGGGTTGCCTAATTGATCGAACTGCAGGTTCTTTAATTTTTCTATCATGGACAGACTGTCAGCGCTCTGTGCCAGCAGAGTTGTGGTGGGGACACAGAGCGACATCAGCATCAGGTAGTTTCGGATAGATATACAGGAAGACATGCAACACCCTTTTGCGCTTCTGGCGCGTGAAAATGAAGGGAAAGACTATCAAAGCTGAGGGAGCTTCACTACCCAGGGATGAGGTCAATCAAACCTGGCAGAGGGGAAAAAAGGTGTCAGACAGCTTTTTCCAGACTCAATCCTGATTGCCGACCCGGTGACAGTGGCTGCAACGTATTTCTTCGAAAATGACACTTGGATCGGCTGTTTCCATCACATAGTCCAATATCACTCGCAGGGCTTTGCTTTCATCAAACAAGCCATAGGCTAATCGCATTTTCTTGAGCCATTCCAGCTGGTCGGTATGCAACTCGATGGAATACTCAGTTTTTCGGCCACCCATAGTGCGCCCCCGTGAATCCGTTAAAGAATCTGACAAGACAGTGTGCCGCTGTCCCGCAACAAAGACAAATGCGGCGCATCATTCGGGTTGAATTCGCGTCGATCTTTGCTTCATAGTCTCCGTTGCTGCTTATCTGACGGACTGTGCAATTAGATGCCCTCAAGTTCCATGCTCGCTGTCGCCGGTTTATTGCTGATTCTGGCCCTGGTCATTTTTCATCAGGTGTTCTGGCCTGGATTGCGCCTGCAAGCTATTCAAAAGCGGGTATTTCCGCGAGCATGGGAATCCTTGTTGCTGAGAGCATTGCCGATCTATGCCGGCTTGAGCAGAGAACAACAGGAACAACTGAAAAACCTGATTAAGCAATTCATTGCGGACAAAAATTTCGTCGGTTGTGCCGGGCAACAAATAGATGACGTAATCCGCGTCACGATTGCGGCCAATGCCTGCTTGCTGCTGCTGAATCGAAATACCGGTTGCTACCCACTGTTGCGCTCGGTGCTTGTGTATCCATCTACGTTTGTTGTGGCGCATGAACATCAGGACGAAGGCGGCCTCGTGTCCACTCATGAGCAAGTGCTGGTGGGGGAATCCTGGGGCGATGGCAAGATCGTGCTCGCCTGGGATGATGTGCAGCATGGTGTTACAGATTTCAGCGACGGTCACAATGTGGTGTTGCACGAATTTGCCCATGCACTGGATCATGAAGATGGTGCGAGTAATGGCGCACCGCTGCTACGCACACGAGGCGCTTACAAAAATTGGGCGCGGGTGTTTGCGGCGGAATTCACTGAGTTGCAGGCACGGGCGCAGGGTGGGGCCGGGTCTTTGCTGGATCAGTATGGTGCCACTAACCCGGCTGAATTTTTTGCCGTGGCCACCGAAACATTTTTCGAGAAACCACGTGAGCTGCAGGCACAACATGCTGAGTTGTATGCGGAACTGGTGAGCTACTATCAGGTGGATCCAGTAGGTTGGCTGGCTGCACACAGAGCGACCTGAGTGCAGTTGTGACGAGTTCCCGCTACCAGCCTACAGCCTGTCCATCCTTGCGATGGTCAGAGCCGCCCCGGTAGACACCGTTTACCGGGTGATCTTCAGCAATACTTTCCGGGGTGAAGACAGGTTCGGGAAGCGCTGGATCCTTTGTGAACAGAATACCCTGATAGCCACCGACACTACCGCCATTTACCGAGCGCACTTCGTGTCCCTTCGCCGCCAGCGCCGGACCGACCAGCTCAAACAGATTGTGTTCCAGCGACAGCGTGTTGGAATTCTGGCTGTGAGTGAAGCGGGCGGCATCGGTCGTCATCTGGATGTTCATGCCGTTGTCTATCACATTCACCATATGTTGAACATGAGTCTCGGGTTGCACCGATCCGCCCATATTGCCGAACGTCATTAACGGCGCGTTGTCCTTCATGACGAAGCCGGCGATGATCGAATGAAACGGGCGTTTGCGTGGTGCCACAACATTCGGGTGACCAGCCTCCAGCGAGAATGCCGAGGCGCGATTGTGCAGGATCATGCCATAGGGTGGGACGGTGACGCCGCTTCCATATACCGAAAATACACTGTGAATGAACGACACCATGTTGCCCCAGCGATCGGCTGTGGTGAGGTAGATCGTGCCACCGTCCAAACCGCCTTTAACTGAAGGTTCTGCGGCCTGGTCCATGTCGATGCGGTCGCACAAGGTGGCGGCATAGGATTTGGAAAGCAGTTTCTCCACCGGAACAGCTGAGAACAAGGGGTCGCCGTTATAGGCCTGTAGGTCGGAATAAGCGAGTTTTTTCGCCTCCACCAGCAAATGCCAGTAATCGGGGTTGGATGGCCCAAGGGCGGTGAGATTTACATTGTGTTTGGGTGCACATACTTCGAGGATGTTCAGCATTTCCAGCGCAGCAAAACCCTGGCCTGGAGGCGGTAGTTGAAATACGTCATAGCCGTGGTAATTGGTAGAGATAGGTTGCACCCATTCCGATTCGAATTCAGCCAGGTCGGCATGGTTCATCACGCCGCCATTGGCTTGGATTTTGGCGACGATTGCATCGGCAATTGCGCCTTTATAAAACGCATCGCGTCCACCTGCCTGAATCAGGCGCAAAGCGTCTGCCAATTGCGGATTACGAATGATGCTGTACAGGGGCGGCACGGCACCATCGGCCAGAAACACGGCGGCTGAATCAGGATCAGCCAGCAGTTTGTCCTGCACACTTTGCAAGTCCTGATGGCGGCGCTCGGCTTGCCCCCAGCCCTCATCGGCAATCTGTACGGCGCGCGCAAATGTTTGCTCGAAGCCCATAGTGCCAAAGCGTTGCAGCAGGGCGTCATAGCCGGAAATCGCGCCGGGTACGGTCGCGGCATTCACTGTATTGGAAGGCATGCGGGTAACTTTGAGCTGTTCGGTGAAGAATTCCAGAGACCAGCCCGCAGGGGCCCAGCCGGCACTGTTCAACGCGTAGAGTTGCTGGTCGCGTGCGCTCCACACCAGAGCAAACAGGTCACCGCCAATACCGGTATCGTTTTGCGACGTGACATCAAGCACGGCTGCGGCGGCGACTGCCGCATCGATGGCATTGCCGCCGTTGCGCAATATCTCGAGTCCAGCCTCTGCTGCCAGAGGGTCACTGGTGGCGACCATGCCGTGTCTTGCAAGAACTTCTGAACGACCCTGTTCCAGCCAACCCTGACCACGGGAACCAGACGCGGCCACGACATTGGCCGCCGGATTTGCGGTTTTGTCACCGGGTATACCAAAGGGGTTAGCGGACTGGGCGTAAAGACCTGGTGCAATTGTGATCGCCAGAGCGCTGCATGCTATTGCGAATTTGCGCGTGATTACGGACATTGGCTTACGACTCCATTTTTAGTTTGCAAGGCTGCAAGGTAACACGCTGCGCTTGCCAATTACCCTGTTCTTCAGTCATTCACCAGTTTTCAAATATTTGGCAATGCGTGCATAGCGAATGGTGTCAGCGCCATAATAGTTGCCACGGGAAGGCCATGCAACAGCCGCGGGTCCGGAAAAAGACCCTCTCTCGACACCGTGACCTCACTGCGAGGTTCGCGATACCAGGCAGTGGGTTCTGCTGCAGCCTTTGGTATTCGACGCATCACCAACGTTATCTGTCGTTTTGGGTTATTATCGGACCCTTGCCTCATCAATTCATTGCGGAAATTTGTTGGTGGCAGCACTAAACCCGGGTTATTGTTAAGGCTTCTTGTGGAAGGTCAATATGCAATATAAAAGCATTCGTTTAATCCTGTCCGTAGGCGTACTCGTGGTATGGCAACTGCCAACGACAGTGATCGCTCAATCCCATCCGCCGATGAATACCCAGGCTGATTTTCAACGCGCCATGGCAGAGTTGTCTAACTGGGGTCGCTGGGGTGACGAGGATGAGCTGGGTGCCGCGAATCTGATCACACCGGCGAAACGCAAGCAGGCAGTTGCGCTGGTAACCGAAGGTATTTCGGTGTCACTGGCGCACGATGTCAATCAGGAAGAGGCGGTGGATGCCTCGGCGGTGCTGACCCGGGAGGTGTTGCGAGTAAGTCCCACCGGTGCTTCTGACCGCTATCAATACACCGGCAGTTATCACGGCACCATCCACAGTCATCTTGATGCCGTGAATTGCCACATAATGTATGAGGGGAAGGGCTACAACGGACTGACTTATCAGGAAGTAGAGGCCGCCAATGGTTGTCCGCGCGGCAGTATCAATGTGCATAAAGACGGCATTCTGACTCGGGCGATTTTATTTGATGCTACCTTGCTCCCAGGCAAGGCCACGGCTGAGGGCTGGCTGGAGCCGGGCACGGCGATTCATTATGCCGATTTGGTAGCTCTGGAGGCTATTCAAGGAGTTACTGTGGAGCCAGGTGATGTGATCTTGCTATACACCGGGCGCTGGAAGCGACGCGAAGCACTGGGTGCCTGGCCAACCTCTGAAGGAGTTGCCGGTTACCACGCCGATGTCGCTTATTTCCTCAAAGACAGGGGAGTTGCCATGATTGGCCATGACATGTGGAATGACGTGGCACCCAGTGGTATCCCGGAAGTATTTCTGCCCTTGCACAGTCTGGCGCTGGTGTCATTGGGAGTGTCGATATTCGACAATCTGGATTTTGAACGAGTGGCTCAGGTGGCCAGGCAATTGCAGCGCTACCAATTCCTGTTCACAGCAGCGCCGCTGCGCATCGAAATGGGAATGGGTTCGCCGCTCAACCCGATTGCAACGTTCTAAGACGTAAAGTTTGCATTATTCTATGGCAGTTGCTCGGAAGATTGTTGCCCGCTGTCGGTAACTTCAGCATCGTCGGCTCGAGCGCCTTTGAGGATATTGCCAATTGAATAGTTGCCCGCGTGACAGGCATATTCATAGAGTTGGGAATCTATCCTGGTCATCGGCATCAACACGGTCAGCCGGTCCTTGAAGGTGGCGGGTTCGTCAATCGTAAACTCATAGTTCAGTTTGCCTGCAGCTGTTGGTGTAAAGCGTTCGATCAGCAATCGGTCCTTGGCGCTGCCATAGGCTTCCCGCCGTAATCCCAGGCTCGCAATCTTGTCGGTGAAATATCTCGACTCTACGACCAGCGTATCATCCTCAAAATATCCGCAAGAGTCGCCAGACCACATGGTGATCGCCGCATCGACCAGATCGCTTTTCTGCAAGGGGACGATGCGTGCGTCAAAGCCCATCTCCGCCAGAATGACGACATGATCCCGATTCTGGAAGATCTGAATCAGATTGTTGTAAGGACCGCTCATGAGTGGTGGTCCGGAATTGAATACGATGCAGCGCTCAGACAAGCCGCGATCCTCGGGGCCGTCGCGACCAATGCCGCCATGGGTATAACGTACCGGACGCGTACCGGGTATTTCGGTAATTCCGGACTCGTCTCCAAGCTGCACGACAGTGCCTGCCTGCAATTCCGGGAGTTTGCCATTGCGCGGGTGGACTATCAGTGAGGTCCTGCCATTTTCATCCAAGGTCGTACGATCCATCCATAAGTTGTTCACCGAGCCAACCGAGCTTGCATTGCTGGTACTGAGTACCTGTGCTGCGACTGTTGCTTCGCGCTCCATGCTGGCAGTGGTCGAGGCCTCGCGTCGTTCCAGTATTTCGGCGATTTCTGCAGCAGTGAAAAATTCCTGATCAGCAAGGCGATCAGGACGTTCCAGTGGCGTCTGTGAAGAAAAATTCCAGACACCCCTCAGATCAGGGTGACCGTACTCGGTACGGGGACTAACGTAATCTTGCGCGTGTAGGCTCGTTAAGGGGAGCCAAGACACCAGGGCGAAAACATAGTTGAAACAAGGTAGAGGGTGCATGCAAGAAGTTCCGGATTGGCAGACTGGAGAAGATGGCAGCTGCCTCAAACTGTGTAAACCAAAATTACAAATTCAGGGCCGGTCGCCTTACCTTGAATTACGTGATTGCCGTATAGTACTCTGCCGAGTAAATCCAATAAATGAAAGGAGTGGTAGTTGCAATGCGGTCATTTTCAACACAGGTAGTTTGCGGTTTAGCGTTCTCAGCGTTCACACTGTCGGTCCAGGCGCAGGAATTTACTGCCGGCGAGCCACTAGGTTCAGTCAATGAGGCTGGCGTCAAAGTGCCAATGTCCAGCAACGTCAAGGTATACGGCAGTTTCCATTTTTCTGAAAGTTGCACTTTCGATCCAGGCAAGAACCTGATCCTGGCCATGAACAACGGTGAGCGTGGTGATGGTACCGAGAATGACGGTTTCGTGTCGCTGATCAATCCTGATGGCAGCGTGCATACTGCAAAGTGGATCGGCGCGACGCGCGACGGACTGGAATTGCATCATCCGCTCGGTAGTGCGATCAGCAATGGCGTGTTGTACACGGTAGACGTTGGCTATGTGCGCTCATTCGATCTCGCCAGTGGTCGGCCTTTGCGCTCGGTGCGGATTCCTGGATCTACCATATTGAATGGCATAGCAGTCACCGCTGACGGTACTGTGTATGCGTCGAACACACGTGAACCTGAAAGCATTTACAAGGTAACACCTGATGGCACGGTGTCTACGTTCGCTAATGGTGCACCTCTGGCTGCACCAAATGGCGTGGCTATCGATCTTGACGGCAACATCGTGGTGGTGAATGTTGGCGACAATGCCGTGCTTACCTATAACCCCGCCGGTCAGGTGATAAGCACTGAGCATGCAGTTGAAGGTGGCAATGATGGCGTTGTAGTCGCTGAAGATGGCACGAAGTATGTGAGTAGCGTCCGCTTCGGCAGTGTTTCGCGCATCCGACCCGGCCAGCCAGCTGAGATCATAGCTTCAGGTATCCCAAGCGCCGCTTCCATGTGCTACGACTCAGTGCAGAAGCAGCTGGTGATTCCATTGAACCCCAATTTTGCATTGGCATTTATCAAGCTATAAGCAGCTATGCACCAGTAACTTGCGACTATTCTGTACGGCGGTGATCCCGGTCTGCAACCGGCATCACTGCTGGCCAGAGCTGGATTTTGTTCAGGTTAGCGCTGGGCCTGATTCCTTTCCTTCCGTATGCTTCTCCTAACTTGGCGCCATCCGTCGTGCCTGATCGAGAGTTGCTATGAAGATCCTGTATTGGACGTTGGGCAGTGTGTTCCTGCTTGCTGCGCTCATCTTTGGCATGCAGATTGTGGCATCTGAGCGAGTTGAAGTAGTGGAATTGCATACTCGCGATACAACGGGGGCCGAGGTTACTACTCGACTGTGGATAGTGGACGATGAGGGGTTCCAGTATCTGCGGTCCAGCGATACCAGCTCTGGCTGGTCAGCACGAGCGCTGGCTGCGACAGCGATTGATCTGACCCGAAATGGCGGCAGGGTGAGCTACAGTGCGCATATCCGGGAAGACAAGCAAGCGCGCATCAATGAGCTGATGCGGGCCAAATATACCTGGGGTGACGCCATCATTGCGCTGCTGGTCGGAAGTCGGGATGGTGCCACGCCGCTCGAATTGCGGCCGCTATAGCAAAAATAAAGACCTGGTCCGAACGCCAATTGTCCTGACAATCCTGTCGGGATGGGATTGATTGACGTCATAATCCAGCCACCGTCAAATCATTAGAAAAATAAATCCGGCAATCCGAAAAAAATCCTTTCACTTTAGTCTAATTGTACTACCATATGAATGCCACCGGTCGGAACCTTAACCCCTCTCGCCCTCGTGGTTGGTTCGTCTTCCACTCCGTGAGGAAGATATAGGAATTGACTGATATTGAGTAAGTACGATTTGAGGGAAAGACAGGTGAGCATATTCGCTGCCTACTACTCCAGCTACCTCTCGGGTAGGTTCTGTAGTGACTGCGTCCGTGCATGTGCGCTAATGGCATTTTTTTGCCATTCGTGACTAAACTCTTGTTAAGCTCTCGTTTCGACCTTCTTTTAATCAATTCCAGCCAACAGCGTAAAAGCTGATCACGAGATTTTTCGTATCGAGGGCCTGTTGTTGCCTCGGCTTATCAGCACACAATCTTTAAGGAGATATAGAGCAAGATGAATCAACTTTTCAACCCAACTACTGTTCGAGCAGAGTACAAAAGTATTCTCGTAGATGGAGTGTATTGCCAGGGAGCGCACCAGATTCCGGGTGTAATCGGCAAACATGAAAAGCTGCTGGCAACAGCAGCACACGCGCAATACCGATAAGGAATAATCATGAAAACCAAAAGTAATCGCGTTGAGTTGATCTCAGAATCGGGGTTAAACGGTTCTGGTAAGCAAACATGGAAGCTGACACAGAAGCGTTCTATTAATGGCATGCGTGGTGATGCAATCCGGTTCTATCCGGATCAATTACCAAGTTTCCAGAATGAACCGACTCGTGACAAGTTCCAGATTGGCTACATTGGAGATGGAGTGGGAGAAGGCGTAACCAGCCTTGTGTCATTCGAAGCGGGCGATGTTGTATTCGGTGTCAGTGGTTTCTTCAGCAATGAAGTTACTTTGTTCTCACTGCAAATTGCCGAAGACTTGCATCTGCATGATCCGTATTTTTACGGCAAGCTGCTGCATAGCTGTGATCCGAACACGTACGTTGATTTGCAGAAGCGAGTGTTTATTGCGCTGAAGCCGATCCTTCCTGGTGATTTTGTTACTCTGGATTATGCGCGAACCGAGGATTATCTGTTTCGCACATTCCCTTGTGATTGTGGTGCGGCAAACTGCCGTGGGATAGTGGCAGGGCGCAAGCAGTTGCTTGAATTGAGCAAAGAAGCGCGCAGCTAATTTGGCTGCGTTCGATCGTTCTTGCAAAAGCAAAGGGGCAGATTTATCTGCCCCTTTTTGTTTATAGCTGCGGTATATCTAGTCCTGCATAAATTGTTAAAAGTTCACAGGTCGGTCGCAGTCTGGTCGCGCTTTAATTGCATCAACAGCTTTTCAATCTTTTCGATTGAGAACGGTTTTGGCACGCTGCCAATCACATTCAATTTCATTTCCCTCCCGAGATTCTTGGTTACTTGTCGCTTTTCCTTGTCCATACCGCTAACCAGTACAATGCGCGCTATACAATTTTGCTCTTCAAGAAATTTGAACACTGTCAAGCCATCGTAGCCTTTTTCCGAAAGATCCATGTCATCATCAAGGCCAAGATCAAGATCCAGAAAAATCAATTCTGGATCGAAATCGCGATAAGTGCTGCGAATCTCTCGATAGTCATTCACACAGCGGACCGCGAAACCGGTTTCGCTGGCAATCGTTTCGATAATATCGGTGATATCCGGGTTATCATCGATAACCAGAAGCCTCGGCAGGCTAGTATCGATCGGCATTTTGCTCATGCCCAATACCCGATGTGTGAAATGCCAGTTGATCTGGTGCAGCTCATACCGTTACTCTACTCTCAATTCAGGCGTGTGAGTTTTCCTACAATGTCCATTGGAGTAAAATCAGAAATCCACGGGGAAAATTTGCGCCAACAAAATCTGCGGCTGGCGCTTATTATGCCTTTGATGAACCTGAGTAAGCTAGTACGTATTAGATGGTTACATGATTAAAAGATTAATTTTCAATTGCGAGTCTCCTATATGTTTCCAATGCAAATGAATTCGAAAACTAAAATGCCTGGGCGCACGCCCGGTGCGTTGCTACCTTTTCTGCTGCTTACGCTGGCTTTAAATTTGAACTCAACCCTGGCGCAGGAAGATGGCGATCATCAATATACTTCCGAAGCAATTGCCGAAGGCTTGCGCGTATATACCCAACAGTGTGCGCTTTGTCATGGTCCGCAAGGCGACACTATCGACGGTATCGATTTGCGCCGCGGAGTATTTCGTACTGCGACTTCCGATGATGATCTGCGTGAAATTGTGACTGGCGGTGCCGCAGAAGGCCGCATGCCTGCCATTGTGCTGCGGGATGAGGAATTAAGTGGTGTCATCGCCTACATTCGTGCAGGTTTCGATCCCAGCGGAATAGCTATAAAGATTGGTGATCCTGAACGTGGCAAAGTACTGTTCGAGGGCAAGGGCGAATGTGCCTCATGCCATCGCGTCAACGGAATTGGTCCGCGCACAGCGCCTGATCTCACCAGTATAGGTGCGCAGCGTACACCTTCATCATTGCAGATGAATCTGCTGGATCCTCCCACCGCTTTGCTGCCCATTAATCGTCCCGTGCGCATCGTGACGCGCAATGAGGAAACTGTCGTCGGACGTCGTTTGAATGAAGACACATACTCAGTTCAAATCATCGATTCGCAAGAGCGACTGCGTTCCCTGCTTAAAACAGATATTGTGCGTTATGAAATTAGTGATGCGCCTTCCAAACAACCTACTACTCTTACCAGCGAAGAGGTCGCCGACGTAGTCGGTTATCTGCTCACTCTGCGAGGTCTGCAATGAAATCCGGTATTCGTAACAAAGCGATCTATGCATTACTTGCCAGCATGCTCTGTGCAGCCTCAGCCTCAGCCCAGGTAGGTTACGAGCGCATCTTGAATGCAGCGGATGAACCCGAAAACTGGCTTACCTATAACGGTGGCTATTCCAGTCAGCGTTACAGCCAGTTGGATCAAATTACTCCGCAGAATGTGGGTGAGCTTGAGCTGAAATGGATGTTGCAGAATCAGGTATTTGGCGCATGGCAATCCAATCCGATTATCGTAGATGGCGTCATGTATGTCACTGAGCGTCCGAATAGCGTGATGGCAGTCGATGCCGTCACCGGTCGCGTGTTCTGGAAATATCGTCATGTGCCTGCAGAAAACGCCAGGGTGTGCTGTGGCGCAAACAATCGCGGTGTCGCCGTGCTTGGTGACAAAGTGTATATGGGCACACTCGATGCGCGCCTGGTTGCTCTTGACCGGATAAACGGTGAGCCATTGTGGAATGTGGAAGTGGGTGATGTAAATCTTGCCTACTCCGTTACCATGGCGCCGCTGGTGGTGAAAGATAAAGTGATCGTAGGTGTTGGTGGCGGTGAATTCGGGATACGCGGTTATGTTGCCGCCTATGATGCGAATACTGGTGCTGAGGTCTGGAAGACCTACACCATTCCAGCGCCGGGAGAGCCAAACCACGACAGTTGGGATGCTGATGACTGGCAATATGGCGGAGCGCCAGTGTGGATTACCGGTTCGTTCGATTCAGAGTTGAACCTGACCTACTGGGGCGTCGGCAATCCCGGACCCGACTGGAATGCAGGGCAGCGCCCTGGTGACAATCTCTATTCCGACTCGGTAATCGCGCTGGACGCAGACAGTGGGGAATTGAAATGGTATTTCCAATTCACCCCGAACGACGGTTATGACTACGATTCAGTGCAGGTGCCCATACTGGCAGACATGGTCTGGCGCGGCACGCCATCCAAGGTAATGATGTGGGCGAATCGGAACGGTTATTTTTATGTATTGGACCGGGTCACTGGTAAATTCCTGGAGGGCAAACCCTATGTCACCGTGAATTGGTCCAGTGGCCTTGATGAAAACGGCCGGCCGATTCCGACTCCGCAACCAGAAGGCATGCCTACCTATCCGGGCAATCAGGGGGGCACCAATTGGTACCCGCCATCCTACTCTCCACGCACGGGATTGTTCTATTTCAGTGCCTGGAAAGACTACGCTACTATTTATACCGCTGAAGAAGCTGAATATGAACCTGGTCGTGCCTTTCTTGGCGGTGGTTTCACGGTACTGGCCCCGGCGCCTGGTGCGCCGACCATTGGCATCGGTCGCACCAATCCGATTAATAACTGGACCAACGAGGTCGGGCACGCTTCCCTGAAGGCGATGGATCCGCAAACTGGCGAGGCGGTGTGGGAGTATGACCAATTCGACGTGAGCGACAGCGGAATGCTCACGACTGCTTCAGATTTGCTGTTTACCGGTGGTCGCGAAGGCTACTTTCATGCCATCGATGCTCGTGCCGGCGGCCTGCTGTGGCACGTCAACCTGGGCGGGCAGATCGTCATGGCTCCAGTAACTTACATGGTTGACGGTGTGCAATACGTGGCAGTAATCTCCGGCAATTCGCTGGCGACTTTTGCACTGCGTGACTAGGGAGATCAGGGAATTTCTGCTATGTTGCCGTGCGTAACCCGGTTCCAAAATTTACCACAATTGGAGAGATTCATGAGAACTCTTGAAACCATGCAATCAGGTCAAATGCTGAGTATTGCGCTGGCAGCGTACCTCTTGCTTGCTACTGCTCAGATCCAGGCGCAAGACGACATCGAATGGCTGACACTGGGTGGTGACTATGCGCACACTCGTTACACCCCGGCCGATGAGATTACCGCGGCTAATTTCAGCGAATTGGAAGTGGCCTGGGAATGGGATGGGGCCAGCTTCGGCGCCGTCAGCGGCCGTTCCACACCCTCCTTTATTAATGGCAAGTTGTACACCGTAGCTGGCAATCGCCGCTATGTGGTGGCGATTGATCCAAAATCTGGTGAAACCATCTGGTCGTATAAGGAACCGAACACGCCTCGAGGTGAATACTCCATGCGCGCCGATTACGGCAAAGGAGTGGCTTATGCCGAGGTTGATGGTCGTGGTGTTATCTACATTGTGTCACCGGCATTTTTCTTAACTGCGCTGGATGCTGAAACTGGAGTACCACTGGCAGGATTTGGCAAGCCAGTGCCAATCGATGGGTTTTCGCAAACCGGTGTGGTCGACTTGCTGGCCGATCTCGGACATCCATACGACGCTTATAATGGCTTGCCGCTGGCCACTGGTTATATCACTTCATCTTCACCACCGATTGTGGTGAATGACACAATTGTAGTTGGTAATTCTGCTGAGCAGGGCTATCACCAATCGCGCATTGAAAACGTACCAGGTGACATTCTCGCTTACGATAAGCGCACTGGTGCCTTCAAGTGGAAGTTTAATGTAATTCCAAAACCGGGTGAGTATGGTCATGAAACCTGGCAGAACGATGCCTGGCAGTGGACCGGTGACGTATCCTCGTGGGCGCCATTGTCAGCCGATCCTGCGAATAATCTGGTTTATATCCCAACCAATAGCGCCACTATCGATTACTTCGGCGGATTCCGTCCGGGTGACAACCTGTATGGCGCCTCGTTGATCGCACTCGACACGCGCACTGGTGAGCGGAAGTGGCATTTCCAGATGGTGAAACATGAAATCTGGAATTTTGATAATCCAACTGCTCCCGTACTTCTCGATTTGAATATGCCAGGCCGGGGCATGGTGCCTGCCGTAATGCAAGTGACCAAGCAAGCCTGGGTATATGCCTTTGATCGCATCACAGGTGAACCATTGTGGCCCATTGTGGATCTACCGGTGCCGCCGTCTATCGTACCCGGCGAAGTCTTGTCACCCACACAACCGCATGTCACCAAACCGGCACCGTTCGATATGCAGGGCATAACTGTGGATGATCTGGTGGATTTTACTCCAGAGATTCGGCAGCAGGCGATTGAAGCAATGGCTGAATATGAGATGGGTCCTTTATTCAATCCCCCCATTCATGCTGGCAATGCATTAGGCAAATACGCCGCAATGAACTGTCCGGGCGGCGCTGGCGGAGCCAACATCACCGCACCTGCAGTAGCCGACCCCACCACTGGCATGTTGTATGTGTCATCCCATAAGGCTTGTTTTGCCCTGCGCCTGATCCCGGGCGAAGAGGCAGATCTGTTGTATCCAAATACTACTGGCACCAACTTGGCGCAGTGGGCGAATGCTGGTCCCGGTGCAACTGCCAGACCGCCACGACACCCTGCGGATATTCCAATCTGGAAGCCACCGTATAGCCGCATCACTGCCATCGATATGAACACCGGCGAGCACGCATGGATGATTCCAACAGGCGAAACGCCAGACCGTATCAAGAACAACCCGGCGCTGGCTGGCATAGACATAGGCAATACCGGAACCGGTGCACTCGTTCCCATGGTAGTAACTGCCAATATGCTGATCTATTCAGATGATGCCAGTGATGGCACGCCGATACTGTATGCCATCGACAAGCAATCTGGAGAAATCATTGGTGAAATCGAAGCTCCTGCGCGCTCGAGTTACGGCATGAGCTCCTGGTTTCACGATGGCCATCAGTACGTGCTGCTGCAGACCAGTTCGAAATTGACAGCAATGTCCCTGCCAGGTGCAGCGGCTGCAGCTGGCGCAGCACACTAAGCAAGCCAAATCAGGAAAAAAGAAAACGGGAAGGAGCAATCATTTCCGTTTTTTTTGTGCTTCGATTAGTTCAAGCTCTCGCAGAATCCGGCGCGCGCGGTAAATAGAAATTAAAGCGGATAGACAAGTTGGTTTGCAATTCAGAGCAGTTGATCGACGCCAATAATAATCGCCCCCAGACCCAGCGACCACACCAGACAGGCAGCAATATCCAGAATTGAATAATAGGTGGTTTTGAATCTGCTCATACCCAGCATTGCAGGGATCAGGCTACGTATTGCAGGTACCAATCGGCCAATGAAGATGGCAATGGCTCCGTAATCGGAGATTAGCCGTTCAGCCCGCTGTAGCGGTACTCTGCGCTTTTTTACAAACTCAATTTGGTGCAAACCGGGTCCGCACCAGTGGCCCACATAAAATCCGACATGGTCACTTAACGCGGCACCAGAAAATGCGAGCAACAAAATGTGCGCGATCCCGGCGGTGCCGCTGGTATAGATCCACGACGCAACCGTGACGAGGAACAGCCCGGACACAAATAAACCGATACCAATGCAGGCCTCCGCAAAGGCAAAGAAAAACACGAGTGCAAGGGCGTATTGCCCGTGCGCTTGCAACCAGTCAAGCAGCGCGATGTCGATGGGGCCGTTCTCCAGAGAAAATGTTCAGGTCCAGTATCTTGGTACAAATAAGTTGTAACCGCTACAGGCATACGGAGCCCGGAGACATTCAGATCAAGCATTGGTCCGATTCAATTACCGCCTCGACCAGCATTGTCTATGCCTTTGTTGGCTTCCAATTTGCTTATTGACCCGAATGTGCCGCGTCGATTAGCATTGCTCCAGTTTTAATTCTCCCTACACCCAAAAGCCCTCGCTGTCTTCGCAGCGGGGGCTTTTTATTTGTCTGTCCATTAACTGTCGAGGAGGCAAGCCATGTCAGACAAAAAGCAAGAGACTGCCGCAGAAACCAGCGCAAATGCTGGAAACATGTTTACGAAACCGCTGGTATTGAAATTTGAGTATCAAGGCAAGGTGGTACGAAACCAGCCATACGGCATGCATGGTCAATGCATGGATATTTATTATCCGGTGGATCTCGCCTTGCCTGTTGCCGCAGTGATCCTCGTCACTGGGTACCCGGACCCGGGATTCAAAAAGATGACGGGCCTGCAATTGAAGGATATTGGGCAGAACCAATCCTGGGGCAAACTGCTGGCCGCAGCAGGGTTTGCAGTAATTCTCTATACTGCCAGCGATCCAGTGCTGGACGCGCTTGAACTGGTCGATTGAATAACGGTGAATGCTGTGGCAATGGGCATAGATCCGCGACGGTTGGGAGTGTTGTCGCTGTCAGGTAATGTACCCAATGCCTTGCACGTACTGCAGGAGCGGCAACAAATTCGCGGCGCGGCCTTGTGTTACGGTTTTATGCTGGATAGCGAATCAAATAAAGGCGTAAGCGCCGCAGCTGCGCAGTATCGCTTCGTGAATCCCAATGCAACGCATGTACAGCTTTCCCCAGAACTCGCGCTGTTGGTGCTGCGTGCTGGTCAGGATGCGTTCCCGGGACTCAATGCATCAATTGATGATTTCGTTTTAAATGCCTTGCAATCAAATCGGGATCTTGAATTGATCAACTTTCCTGCAGGAGTGCATGCCTTCGACATTCAGGATGACTCAGCACGGTCGCAGCAATTGTTGGGTCAGGTTGTGTCTTTCTTGCAGCGACGACTGACTGCGAATTGAACTATATTCCGGGGCGCTCGATGTCCGCTACCATGGCATCGACTCGCGCCCGGAATCCAGGTGCATGCCATTCCTTGTTTGTAGTCCACAGCGTATGTGCCTCTCTAGAGAGCATCTGGCTATGCCAGCGCACCATCCGTGGTTCGAACTCAGCTATGTCAAACAAGCCTTGCTCGAACTGATAATATAAATTTTCCCACTCGCGCCAGACACCGACCATGAAGTAGCTGTACATAACAAGATGTTCAGGGCTCATTTTATCCAGTCCCTGACTAGCGGCCACGATCGCAGCCGCCATCTCTGGCTCCGTGGTGACCCATTCGGAAAACATCATCTGTTTGTCAGTGATCGCATCACGAGCTTGCGAGCGCATCATCTCAGTGTTCTGGCTGATCTCAAGCCCCAAAAACAGGATACCTAAAAGCACGCCAATGCTCGCCGCCACATTGACCCAATTTTCAAAACGTTGCATGCGTTAGTCCTCTGATATTACTGTACGCGGCAGACTGCAATGCCCGCTAATTCTGCTATTTATTGATTGTGTATCGGTCGATTACAGTGCTAGCTTATGCCTCGGGATTATTTCAAAATCCGCAACGAACTCGGCTGGAAGAATTACAGACGGAAACAATAAGAATGTTGTACCGCAGTTCGCTCCTCAGCTCCAACTTGTCCGGGCCCATTGTCGTCAGGAAATTGCATCAGCTAGCCAGCTGCAGTCTGCTGTTGATGGTGCTGCTTGGTTCTGGCTTATGCATAGCTCAAGTTGGTGAAATACCGACGCTCGAAGATATGCAATTCGTAATGCCGAATGCCGATAGCTATTCAGAAAAATCCGGTTCACCTCCAGTAATCAGAGCATATCGCAATAACGCCAGTGGCGAAGCGGATTTGATCGGGTACCTGTTTGCAACTCCAGACCTGCCCCCTGAGGAGATCGGATATAGCGCCCCGGTCGAGGTGTTGGTGGGGATCGACCTGGCTGGCACACTTACCGGTATCAAGGTGCTGTTTTATCGGGAATCCTATAAAAGCATTCGCGGCGACTTTATCAACACCGAGTACTTTCCCGACCAGTTCGAAGCCAAGAATGTTAGCGAGGAATTCAGGATAGGGAGGGATATCGACGGAATCTCTCGTGCCACGATTACCAGTTGGGCCGTAGCCAGAGGTGTGCGTAATGCCGCACGTCAGGTGGCGCTTGCTTACCTGCCGGATTCAGCCTACGCCGCCTCTACCAATTCCGATGCAATGGCCTTGCAAATACTGCAAGCTCAATCGTGGGAAGAGATGATGCAGAGTGGATTGATTTCCACGTTGAGTATCATCCAGCCTGATGCGAGTGTATTGAACATGACCTTTGCCTTCATGGGTCATGATGGTCTCGGTGAGATAATGGTTGGCACTGATGATTATTCGCGGGCAGATCGTGAAGCCAGCAACCGGGTAGACAACGGTTCGATGATGCTGGTCGGTATTGATGGCAATGCCACAATTCCATTTCGGCAGGAGCGTCTGGCGATACAGCAGGATGAGACTGTATTTCCAGTGGAGCGACGCCGTTTCGTGTATGTAGGCAGCGCCGACCAGGGTAAAGTGGCCGGGAAAATGCGTTTCGCGGGCGCCATGGTGCTGGATGGTGCGGTCGACCTCGCGCGACCATTTACGATTCTCTATAACACGGGCCTCGACCTTGGCGGATTCGACAGTGTGTCACGCCTGAATTATCAGGTGCCACCCGTAGCTTTGGCATTGGCACAGGGTGCGCCGGTTCCCCCGGAGTTCTTGCCAGCGGGCTTCGATGATGAGGAGGCTTACGACGAGAATAATGTATTCGCGGCCTTGATCGCTGATGCGCCCTGGCCAGAAGTATATGCCTTGTTACTGCTGCTGGTCCTGGTGATGACTTCGTTCTTGCGCAAGAACGCCACGCTGCGCTGGATTACATTGACTTATACCTTGCTCTATCTCGGTTTCGTTGATGGTGGCTTCGTGTCAGTATCCCATATCACAAATGGTATAAAACAGGGTCCGTCAATGTTTATGGCAGACTTGCCCATGCTGATCATTATTTTGTTCACGATTATTACCACACTATTCTGGGGGCGGGTGTTCTGTTCTTCATTGTGCCCGTTCGGAGCGTTGCAGGACATTATTAGCAAATTCGTACCAAGACATTTTCAGAAGCAATTACCCCAGGCCGTGCATGACAAGGCGCTGTTCATTAAATACGGAATACTCGCGTTTCTGATCGTTATGGCGTTGAGTTACAGCGAATTGAGTTTGTTCCAGTATTTTGAGCCGTTTGGAACTATTTTCTACCAGAGTCAATCGGTGTTGTTATGGCTGATCCTGATCGGATTCCTGGTGGGATCGACTTTTATCAGCCGCTTCTACTGCCGTTATGCCTGCCCACTCGGTGCAGCATTGGGAGTAGTTTCCCTGCTATCGCCATTCCGGATCAAACGTGTGCAACAGTGCCAGGTTTGCAAGGTGTGCGAACACGCCTGCCCGACCGGAGCTATTCGCGGTCCGGTAATCGACTTCAAGGAATGTGTGCGTTGTGATGTGTGTGAGACCAAGCTGATTGCGAAGCTTGGTGTCTGCAAGCACAGCGTAGAAGAGGTGAAGTGGCGCTACAAGGGCTGGGAGCCGATCGCCGTTTCCTGAATTATCTTCTGCTTAAAACCACATTGCAGTAGTTTGCTGCAGTAGTTTATTTACTGCTGGACTTGCATGGGCTCGGCAGCGCGGCCCGCGCTGAGGATATTGAAGATGGCATGATTGCCTTCGTGACAGGCATATTCATACATCACATATTCAGGATCCCGGGTAAGTGGCATTGAGAGCGTGAACGGTTGGGTGTAGATGGTTGGGTCGGTCACTCGGGCTTCCCAGATGATCGTGTCCTGGCTGACCCGGGTGAAGCGCTCCACCACATGCAAATCTTCCGTCACTGGTACGCCTTTCAAGCGCCCGCCCGCCATACTGGAAGCAATCATGCCGCGATCATTGTAATTCGTCGTTTCCACGATGAGCGTATCGCCTTCCCAATGCGCAACGGAATCTCCCATCCACAACTTGACCTTGGGATCGATGTGTTCGGTCTTGTTGAGGGGAATCACACGCACGTCATGAATCATTTCATAGACGATGGTCACAGTGTCAGGCGTCTGGATAAACCGGTAAGCATTGTTATAACCAGCGGGCAACATGGAGCCAGGAACTCCACGCGAGATACAACGATCCCAAACGGAATGATGCACATAGTGATCTTCGATATGGGCAAAATCATAGTCCCGGGCGGCTTCGGCTTCGGGACGAATCGGAGCTCTGCCAGAAGGAGGATCTACGATTACTGAGGCCTGTCCGGTAGACAGTACGGTATCGCCTGAGTCGAGCCAGAATTGGTTGTAGCCACCAATATCACCGCCCGAAGCCACATCGATATTTGCTTCTGCGCGTTCCCGATTTTCGGCAGTACGCCGCTCCATCGCCGCGATTTCGTCATCACTCAGAAATGGTTTGTCAGCGAGCGTAGCGGGGCGTTCCATGGGCGTGATCGTGGCATTGGTCCACACGCCGCCAAGGTCAGGTTGGCCATCGGCGGTGCGGGCGTTAATCCAGGTGCTGCCGGATTGTGCCATGACTGAATGACAACAGGCGATTGCGACGATGGAAAACGTGGTTAGCAACGCATTGCTACGCATGGATTTACTCATCGTGCTGTCCTCTTGTAAGTTGCCCCGGTGCAGGACACCGGGGTTATAAGGGTATTACTAGTGACCGTCCTCGTGCATTCGGCCATTGTCATTCAGCCATTCGAGATCATCTTTGCTCAAGTCCAGAGTTTCGGAATGCTCACGACGCAATTGATCCTCGCGTCTTGCTGCTTCCAACATGTCAGCCGGGATTTCTCCGCCTACCACGATATTTTGCGGCTTCGTAGGTGCGTAATAGATACGCGCATTAGCCATTTCATCTGAGGTTTCCGGGCCGTATACCACTGCAGCAGACGGATCGGGGTTGAAGCGATTATCTGCTGAGTTGTCGAACCACCAGCTCATATGCAGGATTGAACCTGCTGGAACCATCTTCGGCACCTCATATTCGTACAGGAACTGCCAGTTAAAATCGTAGTTTGGCACCCACAGCAAAGTTTCCCTTTCTCCGTCGGGATATTCCAGCTCGTAACGCATGGCCTTGCCGCGATAATGCATATGCGGCCCCATGGATAACAAGTAAATATCCTCGTCTATGTTATGAGTAGTGGAGACTTTGTAGTTTGGGTCGCCTGGGGGGATGGTCCAGCCGCGGTGCGGCAACAGGTTGGTTTCCACCACATGATCGATGACATCGCCTTTCTCATAGAACTTGAACGCGGCGCGAGTGAAATCCTCGACTGCGGTGCCTTCGCCAGAAGTCTTATGGTAGTGCATGTTCACGGTAATAAAGGGATCTTCTGGCAACAACACACCCCAGCCTTCCGGGTAGGTGAAGGGTCCGCGTCCGGGAACTCCCACGCCCATGTGACTGGAAACGATATGGTGCACCCAGGGTCCGCCGGGATCGAGCTCCGCCTTGGAGATCCATTTCGGTTCAGAGTGAGCGCCTTCAGGTACCGGCAGCTGAATTGTAGGCTGCCAATCTTCCACCGCATCTGGCACTTTTAAAGGTCGTTCAAATTGCACTACAAGGTCTGGATCACCAATCCACCAGCCAGATTCCGGCATGACTGCGCCAGTAACTGTTGCAATCAGGCCATCGGCCTTGGCAGCGTCGGCGGCATTACCTTCGATGGCGCCCGCATCAACCCAGGCGATCAATAAATCTTTCTCGCTCTTGTCGATATAACGCTCGCCTTTGAATTCACCTCGGTGCTGTTCGTGTGCACCCCATGGCGGCATATAACCAGTGAGCAGGGCATTCTTGATCATTGGCGCCCACATTCGCGCCTGCTCATAGTCCAGTAAGGACATGGGTGCGGAAATGCCGCCGACATCCGGGCCGTCTGGTTGATGGCATACCACGCAATTTTTCTGGAAGAGTGGCAGGGCATCAGCATAGAACGTTGGGGCATCTGTCTGGCCATTGGCTACACTGAATCC
This sequence comes from Gammaproteobacteria bacterium, assembly GCA_009692305.1. Classification (GTDB taxonomy): domain Bacteria; phylum Pseudomonadota; class Gammaproteobacteria; order Pseudomonadales; family Pseudohongiellaceae; genus UBA9145. Next base: position 150,540 of record SHZK01000001.1, read on the forward strand.
CAACAGGGCAGATAATCCGAGTAATGCAGAGGAACCGTTCAGAAATTGGGGTTTCATGATCTTTCCTTATTATTAGATAGTTTAACTGGCGAAAGACTAATTGGATTCGCTGGAAATGTCTACGCAATTACCGGGTATCCAGCGTTCGGCAAGGGATTCTGGTCTTATCGGTATTTCCGATAATTCCGTTCGCGATAGCACGGCGTGGCGATTTATGCAGGGGCACCAGGCCAATTCCCGGCCAATGGGTTTTGCTGCTGGCCTAATCGTTGGTGCCAAATTTCAGTTTGCGCGCCGCTTCGTGCTCTGCTTTAAGTTGACCGATTTGCAGCAACGCCTCCAGGTAAGCTGGATTTTCCTGGGCAATGCGCAGGATTTCCGCACTCAGTTCTGCGTACTTGGCAATGGCCTGGAACTGCAGGTTCTTTTCCGATTCAATAGTACTGAGTCCCTGCTCCAGCCGCACGAAATCTATGCCATCTTCAGTAAAGGCATCGCGAATCAGTGGCAGAGCGCTTTGTGCATTTTCTCGCTTCAGCTTGCTGAGGAATACCGGTTCGCAATTGCGCTGGATAATGTGCGAAGTTGTTCTGGTTTCGCTGACACAAAATATGTCCAGGTCATCAGAATTGTTCAGTTCATTGAAAGCACGATACATATCTTCTTCAATGCGATCGATCGTGTTTCTCATTGACGACAGCGTGCGTTCACCGATCACCGTGATCTGTTCGATGGATCTGGATGGAGCTTGCGGCGCAGCAACAGCAGGCTCCTTTGCATTGTCTGTATCCTGCCCATGCAGCAATTGAAGCGGCGCCCCTGAGCACAAGATCAGAACGCAAAGGCGTACACTCAATAAGTTACACCTACTCATTAGTAGCCCATGGATCATGCATCGCCCGGAAGAACGCCGAGTGTCCATCCAGAATGCGTCTGCTTGCGACCGGGTCAGGCTCAGTCGACCATTGATTGCGCTCAAAGGTGCCGCCCAAAAGGATGCCGTCATGGCGTGGGAACATATACAGTCCGCCATTACCTATGATCATGTAATCCACTTCTTCCTGTGGTAACAGAATACTCAGTTGGCCCTTGATGGGGATCAGTGCCTGGTCGTTGAATAAATCCCGCGCGCCGAGACCCGAGCAATTCAGGATAACCGGTTCCGCCAGGCTCAGCACTTGTTGGCGATCGGCGAAATCCACTACCTGAATGTTGCCACCGGCCGCATGAAAATCCTGCAGCATTGCCGGCAGGTAGATAGCCGGTTCAATCAGCATGGTGTCGTAGTGCCTTACATAAGGTGCCGCGAATGGATGCCGACCCGGAGCGATATCCATCAACTGCGGATACATCCCTGCATGTCTGTCATTGAAGTTGTCAGATGGTGCCGGTTCGCTGCCAATCGTGTAGTTGCTGATCCAGCGCACGCCGTATCTGGGGCCCACCAGATTCTGGAAATAGCCATAGGCCAGACGCATGGCCTCTTCGAATTGCAGTGCGAATGCCGGCGTCACGTATTCATCATCATATACAGAAGTCGGTGACCACTGTCCGCCGGCAATATTGGACGTGGTATTCGGCGGCAGGTCTTTGGCGTAGATAGTGACTTGCCAGCCTTGATTCTGCAGCAAGCGAGCAGTGGCCAGGCCTACTGCGCCACAGCCAATAACCGCGCATTGTTTATGCTCGGTTTGTACTGCCATTTGCATCGCCAAATGTGCCGTACCCCAGGACAGCGTGATGCCACCACCGCCATGACCATAGTTATGAATGACCAGCTTGTCATCGAAGGTTTCTGCCTTTACCACGAATCCCGCGCTGCGAAATGGGCGCAGACCAGCAACCGTGCGAATGACCCGATTGTCTTCCACCAGTACCCGGCGTATTGGTACGCCTGAAGGCGTGAAATTCGCTGCATTCGAATTGCCGATACTGGTGCATCCGGCAAGCAGTGGCAGCATGCTCATGGCCTGCATAAAGCCGCGTCGGCTGGTCATATGTGAATCCGTCCTCGCGCAGTCTCTGCCAGTGCTTTATGACTCATGCTGTAGCAATAAAGTTATCAATATCTAGTCTGCCCAACTCGCGTTGGTTTTCGGATGAGCGAGCAGCCATGCTACCCTGTTATGGATTAGGATGCATTTTAAGTAGTTGCTTTGGCGCGCAAAAAAAATCAGGGAATCAACAGCACTTTGCCAGTGGTCTTGCGACCTTCCAGTGCGCGATGGGCGTCTTGCACTTCTGATAATGGAAATTTGTGCTCAATCCGCAATTTCACCTCGCCGTCACGCACCCATCTGAAGAACTCATTGGCACGCAATTCGAGGTCGGTAGCACAGGCGATATAGTCAAACAGTTTGGGACGAGTCAGGTACAGAGAACCTTTGGCTGCCAGCATAGCGGGATTGAATTGGGTAACGGCGCCCGAGGAATTTCCATACAAAACCAGCATGCCTCTTGGTTTCAGGCAGTTCAGGCTTTTCTCAAAAGTAGCGAGGCCAACTGAGTCGTAGACAACGTCAAGCCCGTCACCGCGGGTTATGCGCCTGATCTCTTTCTCGAAATCCTGCTCAGTATAGAGGATGACGTCGTGGGCGCCTGCGGCCCTGGAAAGTTCGGCCTTTTCCCGGGTCGAGACAGTTGTGATCACATGAGCGCCCATGTTTCTCGCAATCTGGGTGAGCAATAAACCGACGCCACCGGCTCCGGCATGAATCAGGCAGTACGAATCTTCATTCAGCACAAAAGTGGATCGGCTCAAATAATGCGCGGTGCAACCCTGTAGCATGGACGCAGCCGCTTGTTCGAAGCTGATTCCTTCCGGTATGAGTATAGCGCTGCTTTGATCTACTACCGCGTAGTCCGCGTACGCACCCTGCGCGTTGGCGAAGGCCACGCGCTGACCGCGGTCGAACCGCGTTATTTCCAGCCCAAGTTGTACAATGACACCGGCACCTTCCAATCCCAGCTTGGCGGGCAGTTCCAGCGGATAGAGTCCGCTTCTCTGGTAAGTATCTATATAGTTCAAGCCCGCTGCCTCGATCTTGACCAGTAATTGCTGATGATGCGGGCGTGGCTTATCGACTTCACCGTAATGCATGACCTCGGGACCGCCAAATTCCTTGATTGTTACTGCCTTCATTGCATTCTTTCCCTGCAAAAATGGTATTTATCGCAAAATTTTACCCAGCTGACAACGGCTTATGATTTCCGGTCGCAAAGCTGGACGGGCTGGTGGGTGGGGTTTATTCTGTCCTTGCTCGAGCACCATCCCATGGCTCACCCATCCCGCCCCGGAGTTCCACAGCATGCGACCAAATCATCAACTACAACAAAAATCTTCATACTGTCGCCAATGCCTGCTGGCAATGTGTCTGCTTACCGCAGCAAGTGTCAGTTACGCCCAGACTACTACGGTTGAGCTCAGCCAGCAGATGCTGGATTCCTCTATTCGATTTCTTTCCAGTCTAGACGCTGAGCAAGCAAAACTCGCGCAATTTGCTTTTGAAGATGAAGAACGCCTGAATTGGCACTTTATTCCACGGGCACGCAATGGCATACCTCTAAAGGATTTGACGCAGGCACAAAGAGAGAATGCCATGGCTTTGTTGCAGACTTTTCTCAGTGCCAAGGGCTTTGCCAAATCGGAAAGCATCCGTGGCCTGGAAAATGTGCTGGCGGCGATTGAACAAAATGGCCGCTTCGTGCGTGACCCGGAACTGTATTACCTCACCGTGTTCGGCAATCCTACCCTGAATGGCGATTGGGCAATGCGCTACGAAGGGCATCATCAGGCCTTTAACTGGACCTTCAGTGGTGGCGTCGGCATTGCCAGCACGCCGCAATTTTTTGGCAGCAATCCCGCCGAAGTGCGAGAGGGGCCGCAACAGGGGCTGCGGGTACTGGCAGCTGAAGAAGATCTCGCGCGCGAGCTGGTCAAATCCTTGTCGGCTGACCAATTGGCAATCGCACTGCTGACTGGCACTGCGCCCAACGATATTTTCACTGCAGCAGAAAAGGAAGTCGCCCCATTGAAGCCAGAGGGAATACGTTATGATGCGCTGAATCAGCAACAACAACAGTTATTGCTGCAGTTGATAGCAGAAGTTGCCTCAACCCAGTCAGAAATTCTGGCGGCACAACGGATGGAGCAGATCGCCGCAGCCGGGAATGATTCGATATTATTTGCGTGGATCGGCGGTCTGGAAAAAGGCGACCCGCATTATTATCGCGTGCAGGGAGCCGGCTTTCTCATTGAATACGACAATACCCAGAATGATGCGAACCATGTGCACCTGGTTTGGCGAGACTTCACCGGTGACTTCGGCAGAGATCTGATTCGAATGCATTACGGCACGGTTGCTGCCGAGCACGGCGCTGGACATCAACACTAAATCCAATAATTTCTCTCAATCTGGAGTAATGCATGTTTCGAGTCACGCAAGCGGTTGCCGTAGCTCTGTCAGTGAGTGCAAGTGTGCTGCTGTCTGCGGCAGTGGTTGCTCAAACAACCCTGACGGGACCGGTGGAGTTTCACACCTTCGAAGTGCCAACAATTCGCGTCACGCCGGTTGCGACCGGACTGGCCAATCCTTTTGCATTCGCATTTCGCAAGAACGGCGACATTCTCATTACTGAGCGCTATACCGGTAAATTGCGGATAATTCGTGAGGGCATTTTGCAAGAAGCGGATATAAGCGGAGTACCTGCCGTCTATTCAGAAGTGTTTCGTGCCGGGTTGATGTCCATTGCATTGCATCCTGATGATGATGCCATTGTCTATATGACCTACACCAAACCAATCGCAGTGGCAGGTGAGCCGGAACAAACTGTGGCGCTGGTGCGGGCACGCCTGCAGGAGAATCGACTCACTGATGTGCAGGAAATTTTTACGGCTAAAGGTCTCGATACCGCAATCGCAGGATCTACCCTGTTATTTACGCCCGACAAAAAGCTGTTCATGTCAGTAGGTGGTGCCTATGTTTTCGCAGGCACCGGCGAATTTGCGCAAGACCCTGCGCTACACTATGGCAAATTGCTGCGCTTGAATGATGATGGTACCGCAGTAGCAGACAATCCTTTTGTCGCCGATGGCAGCTACCTTCCTGAGGTTTACAGTGTCGGCCATCGCAATCAGTTAGGCTTGGCTATTAATCCCACCACAGGTGAGCTATGGGCCAGCGAGAATGGCCCGCAAGGTGGTGATGAGGTCAATATTATCAATCCTGGCGCCAATTATGGCTGGCCTCTGGTTTCATCCAGTCGTCAATATCGGGGCGACTGGGTCAGCAGCGTAAAACAGCAGGCTGGTTATGAAGATCCGGAGCTGCTCTGGTGGCCTTCAATAGCCGTATCAGCAATCATGTTCTATGGCGGTGATCAATTTCCGGAATGGCAGGGGAACCTGTTTGTCGGCTCGATGGTTATGGGCCGTATTCCAGGTACTGGCCATCTGGAGCGAGTGGTGTTCAATAGTCGCGGCCAGGAAATACGCCGGGAGACTTTGCTCAGGGAAATAGGGCAACGGCTGCGGGATGTACAGCAGGGTCCCGACGGCTTTATTTATGTGTTGATGGATGAAGAAGATGGCAGCTTGCTCCGCATCGAGCCTGTGCGAGAAGCAGAATGCTGAATCCTGCCTGAGAGTATCAGGCAGGATTAAAGGTGGCTTAGAAGCGATGAGTTCTCCGGTTTCGTAAGTTGTGAATCAGTAATATTCCCCGTTCACCAGCAATCCTGGAAATTCCCCATTACATGTCTGCAAGCATATGCGAGCAAGCCATTCGTGGAAATTCAGCTCGACACTTCCTCGCGAAGGATGTGCGCAGCTGGTCCCGCAGGACAATTTGTCACAAAACAAGCCAAATATGCTGGGCTACAATCCAGAACTTGCAGGATCAGCGTATAGACCAAGTCAGCTAAAGACTGGCACTCATGAAATTAATGCGTAAATGCAGACGTCTGGAGCAGCTATTGATGGTTACAAGGCAGTACAACGGACCAATCACGCGCCTCGGTGCTTTGCTTCTTGCTATTGGTTTATGCAGCACTTCCGCAGCCCAAACTGATACATCCAGCGCTCTTGAAAGTACCACTATTACTTATCCGGCAGCCTATTTTGCGGAATTCGCACCGGTCTCGGTCAACGACATGCTCAATGTCATTCCCGGGATGAATATGATGATGGGTGGTGGCCCGGGCGGTGGCGGCGGTAACGATCGTCGCGGCCTTGGTGCCGGCGAGAATGAAATCCTCATCAACGGTCAACGCATGACCGGCAAGAATACCTCTGCCCGTGATCAGCTGAGTCGAATCTCCGCCAGTCAGGTTGACTATATAGAAATTATTCGTGGCTCTTCCGAAGCACTGGATGTCCGCAATTCCGGTCAAACGCTTAACATCGTGCTGTTGGATTCTCTCTCCCGGCGCAGCATCAACACCGAGGTCAATATGGATTATATCCATGATGGCACGGTGGGTCCGGGTGCAAAATTTTCCGTTTCCGGTCAGACCGGAGCACTGAATTACCTGTTCAGTGCCGATGCTGAGCCGCGTTATAGCAACGAAACCAGACGAGAAGTCAGCTATTTACCGGATTACTCACTTAAAGATGTCACTTACGAAGAGGACATCAGGGACGAAACCGAAGCCGACTTCAGCGGCGCTCTGAGTTATCAGTTCGACAAGGATCTGGTGCAGTTCAATGCGCTTTACGGTTTCAGCAAGCCGCCGTCAGAGACCTATCGTGAGATTACCAATTACACCGGCAGCGCCCCGGTATTATTCCGCGAACGCGAAGCCAGAGATTTTGAGCGCTATAACTGGGAAACCAGTGGTGACTGGGACCACACTTTCGATAACGGCAGCAAGTATCGGCTGTTATTCGTGGTAAATGATCGTCAGGGAGAAGGTGCCAGAGAACGTTTCAGTATTACCGATAGCGGCGATAACAAGAGTCTTTACCTCTACAATCTTGGACGTGATCGTGAGCGCATTTTGCGCTCCTCCTACACCCTCAGCCCGGTGTCCGGCCACGGACTCGAGGTGGGTATGGAGCGCGCCCAGACGCTGCGCAATTCGCAATTGCGCCTGGGTCTGGCGATTCCCGGCATTGCTTCGAACACAGTAGGTGGATTGGTGCCAGTGTCGGTAGACAACAGTACCTCGGAAGTCGAAGAAATCCGTTACGAAGCATTCGCCATGCATAACTGGCAAATCAATGACCGCATGTCATTGGAAAGCACACTGTTATTGGAATCTTCTGAAATCACCCAGAGCGGCGATGTCAATAAATCCAGAGATTTTGACTTTCTGCGTCCCAAGGTGGATTACCGGTTTGACATAACCGGCAGTCTGCAATTGCGTCTGGGAGTTGAAAAAGACGTTTCACAACTAAGTTTTTCCGACTTCAGCGCCTCGGTCGACTACTCCGATCTGGACAAGGAAACGGAGGCCGGCAACCCGGAAATCGTGCAGGAGCAGGCCTGGGTCTACAGCGTCAATATGGAATACCGACTGCCGAACGACAATGGCGTCATTAACACCGGTATTTTTTATCGTGATATTGCCGATGTGATTGACCGCATCGATATTTCAACAGCCACCAGATTATTGTCCGCCCGCGGCAATATCGGTACCGCCAAACGCTATGGCATCAACACGAGTCTGAGCACCAGACTCGGTTATATGGGTCTGCCCAACGCCATGTTAACCGCTAGTCTGAGTCTGGGTGACTCGGAAGTTACCGATCCCTTCTTGGGAATAGAGCGCCGTATGCGTAACAATGGTCGTGGCTACAGCAACCTCGGATTCCGCCATGACCTGCCGCAGATGGATGCGAACTACGGTTTTAATGTCGGCATGCCAATGAACGGCGGCAGCGGCCGCAGGTTTATCGATATAGATGATATCGAAGTGGAATCCAGCGAACCGCAAATGAGCCTGTTTGCAGAAAAGAAAGCGTTTGGTGGTACCACATTCCGCTTGGAAGCCAGAAATATCCTCGACAGTCAGTGGTGCCGGGAACGAACCAGATTCAATGGCGCTACTGTGAATGGAATCATCGAAGAAATCGAAGACTCCTGTAACTCCAGTGGTCTCCAGCTGGCATTGAAGGTTCGCAAAACTTTCTGAGGTTGCTCTTGCCGGTTCGACTCGATACCTAGACTGCGCTTGTCCTGCCGCCATCGCCGCTTGACTGCAAGCGGACCCCGCTCTGGATACTTAACCAGGCCATCGGCAGATAGGCCGCTATCAGATCCAGTGCGATGAACCAGGCCGGCGCAGGGATCATGAAACTTGCGGCGATGCCACCACAGAGATAGACCACGCCGATCGCATAGGCGAATCGAGTCTTGAAATTCGCTGCAATCAGATAAGCGACCAGCGCGCCGAAGAATGTGCCCAGTGCGTGCGCCAAAAACGGCATGATGAAATGGCGTGGCTCGAACAGATGCATGCCTTGACTGAGACCCTCAGCGTTGTTCACATCGACACCGAAGGGTGGGGCAATAATGGCCGGACTGATGACAACAAGTGCCATGTTAACGGCCCCGCCAATGACGATTCCCAGCACGACTGCTAGTACATTTCGCAATAAATTTGGCATCGGTGAACCTCCCCAAAGCTTAAGTATTGCTGGGTCAGCAAAGCGACCCAGAAAAAGGACTCAGGGTCACGCGATCTGGTCGCACGTTGGATTGTCCGCCATTTCTGTTTTGGCGGGAAGTGGCGATCCAAGCTAAACAGAGCGATGCTTGTGTCTGCATAACTCGAGGCAAAGGGGAGGTCGAACAGGTTGTACACAAATGTAGAATGCATGGCTTATAATGCGCCAGCTTGATATCTCCCCCACAACCACCAGATTACCGCCTCACTCCGAAATAATCTGAGGTTTATTAGTCTGTTACGAGCGGTACGAAAATGCGCGACAGGTACATAATAGTAGACGATTTTTATAACAATCCAGATGAATTGGTGCAGGAAGCTTTGAAGGGATTAAACGAAGCAGATTCACCAACCGGGAACTATGCCGGCGTCATGACCACGAAATATTTTCTGGGAGAACCGCTGCGGGAATTATTCCAGAAACTCACGATGGAACCTTCTTTAAACTCGTCAACCAATGCCAATGGCAGATTAAGATTTACGCGCGCGAACGATACTTTCAAATTTCATATTCATTATGATGTCGATATAAAAACGAAATGGGCAGGAGTCGTCTATCTTTCCAAGCATCATCCGAAGACAGATGGAACGTGTTTCTGGAGACATTTGCGAACTGGCCTGGAAGTGGCGCCCAATACGGTCGAAGGCTTTAACAAATACGGATGGAAAGATTTTCATGACCTGAAAGCATTTCTGGAAACAGAAGGGCTCGACGAATCATTGTGGGAAAAAACTTTTACTGTACCCTACAAATATAATCGATTGGTTTTGTTCAGGCCCTGGATGCTGCATTCTCCGGGACCATCTTTCGGGAATACATTGGAGAATTCCCGCATAGTTCAAACACTGTTTTTTGGTAACTAGTGTTTTCATAGAGCAGCAGCATAAGGGTGGCGCTATTTAGCACGAATTGGACCGACATCCCCCCGTTGCTCAGAACCGCAGCTTGAACCCGCCATTGATGACGAATCCGTCCAGCGGTGTGTAAAGGTCATTGAAGCGGGGTTCTTTTAAAGGTCCACTGTAGATGGTTTCATAGCGTGTCTGTCGCGCATCACCAAAATTTTCGAAGTTCAGAAACACTGAAAAAGCTTCGCCGAAAATCTTTTCCGTCATCAGACCCAGTATCCAGAAATCCCGGCTGCGACTTCCGTCCTCGCGCTGCTGCGAGCCGTAATAATAGGCTTCCAGGCCCACCCGCAAATCATCCTCGCGCTCGTACACCAACACCGCATTCAATCGGTCGGTGGGAATAAGCAAGGCATCGCTAACTGTTCCGAAGCGGTGTTCGCGCACGTCGGCATGGGTGTAGCCCAGAAACAGGCGCAGTAAATCCCAGTTCCAGATTGCATTCACTTCGGCACCGCGTGTATCGAGATAGCCGCGCGGTTGCTCATAGGCATACTGATCCAGAGTTTGAGAGACCAATAACAAGGGGTCATCCTCCTTGGTATAAAACAGCAACAGATTCAAGGTCAGAGACAGGGCATCACTCAATTCTAAATCGCGATTAATATCCATGTTCATGCCGGCCGAGCGTTCCGCGTCGAGCAGCTCATGTTGCAGTGGCATCACACCCTGGAAGTGCAAGGTTTCCGGATCATCGGTGAATAGCGTGGGCAGCTTGTAACCGAGTCCGCCGCCGATCCGTATGGTGGTATCAGCGCCGGAGTCATATAGCATCGAAATTCTGCGAAGCAAAAAGTCGCCATGCTCGGAAGTGTGATCGATACGCAGGCCGGTCTCCAGCGTCCAGCTGGACGACAGCGGCACAGTTCCCTGTATAAAACCACCCAGAATATGATTGCTATAATCGTGAGCAATGCGGGGGGAGTGCTTGCTCCTGCTCAAACTCTTCAGTCCATAGATTCAGTCCCGCCACCCAATCCACGGTATTGGCCATGCCGAGTATGTGGGCCTCGCTGAAACTGGAATGCTGGACGCCGGAAAACTCAAATCCCGGCACTGTCTGTTCACGCCGGAAGCGGCTGATATTGTTACGCAGCACCAACTCGCGACCAGAACCCGACTGTCTCGAATATTCCAATAGTGATGACAGGCGCAGTGTGGTGCCGTCTTCGAAGTAGGCCGGTCCGGTACGATCGCCATCGATATAGTTCATGTCGCCACCCAGACGGTCTTTCGCGACTGCGTTGATCGCAAAGCGCAGTTCACTGTCATTCCCATAGAGGAACAGGCTGGGATTGAAAGTCCAGCGTTCGAACTCGGGGATGGCGCTGAAGCCGTTGTCGGCCGGGTCGTAGGCATCACTGCCGTTATAGGAGGTAAACAGGGTTGCGCCCACCGCTTCGGATCGACGCGTAAAAAACCCGCTGACATCCGTGCCGCCGGCAGAAGTCGCGTTAACGAGCATGGAATTTTCCGGGTCCGTTCCAGGTGTTTTGGATACCAGATTTATCAGTCCAGCGATGGCGCCCGCACCATAGAGCGTTGAATTGGCACCTTTGATGACTTCCACCTGCTGCAGATCCAGCGGCGCTATTTGCAGCAGACTCAGGCTGCCGGAGAAACCGCTGTATAGGGGCATGCCGTCACGCAACAATTGCGTGTATTTTCCGTCGAGTCCCTGGATGCGAATACTGGAATTGAAACTTGTGGCTGAAGTCTGCTGCACATGGATGCCGGTGCTTTCATTTAGCAGCATACGGATATCGCCCGGTTTCATATTGCCTTTTTCGGCAAGCTCCTCACTACCAAGGATTTCGACGCGGGTGGGCGATGTTGCAAAGCTGCGCCGGCTACGAGTAGACGTAACGATGATTTCCTCTATTGCTTCTTCTTGCGCTGCTGCCGGCTCTTCCACTACTTCCTAGGCGTTTATGAGTCCAGGCCAGAGGATACAGAGCAAAGCCAAAATTCTGTTTATTGACAAGTTGTGCGTCCGCAAAAATTATTATCACCAACCCGGATTTTACTCAAAAATCTTCGCAACCTGGTCAAAGCGCAACGCCTGGTATTGATTGCCAAGGCGTACAGGATCGCCGTTGTAGACCAGGTATGCAACAAGTGGTCTGTCCATGGAATTCGACAGCTTCCTGATGGAATCGAAATGGGTATTTTTGAAAGTGGCGCTGGATTTGATTTCCACAGCTACGATCTCTGGCCCTTTCTTCAGCAGAATGTCAATTTCATTACTATTGCTGTCCCGGAAGAAATACAGGTTTGAGATCTCTCCCTGGTTGTATTGATATTTCAGGCATTCCAGCACTACCAGATTTTCAAATATTGCGCCGACTAAAGGGTCGCGTGCTATCTGCTCAGGTTTTTCAATGCCCAGCAGGTAGACCAACAGTCCCGGTTCCGTGAAATAGTATTTCGGAGCTTTGATGACCCGTTTACCGAAATTTTCAAAATAGGGAGCTAGTTTGAAAACAATGAAAGAGGCCTCCAGTATGGAAAGCCAATGCCTAATGGTTTTGGCATCTACGCCAACATCATTTCCCAGTGACTGGTAGTCCATCAATTGTCCGATGCGACCGGCCAGCAATTTTACGAACTTTTCAAACTGGCTGGCGTCTTTCAAGTTGATCAGTTGGCGTACATCTCTTTCCACATAAGTCTGGTAGTAATTCGCATAGGCCTGGCGGGGACGTTGTTGTTCATCATGTACTCGCGGCAGAAATCCGGTGAATGTGTAGTCTTCAAAGGTGTTGAAGTGAATATCACCATCCGACAGCTCCGCAATTGAGAAAGGCAACAGATGTAACAGAGCGGTGCGCCCGGCCAGAGACTGGGCTATGGATTCTTTTAGGGCAAGTTGATGGGAGCCGGTGAGGATGAAACGCCCATTGCATTTTTCTTCGTCAACGATGACCTGAATATAGCTGAGCAGTTCCGGCACGCGCTGGATTTCGTCGAAAATTACCTTTCCGGGGTAGCGCTGCAAGAACGCCTTTGGATCAGTGGCTGCCAACACCCGATTCTCTGGTAGCTCAAGATTGCAGTAAGCATATTGCTTGAAGGTTCTGGCCAGGGTGGTCTTGCCCGCCTGACGCGGACCCAGGATGGTGACCACCGGATATTCTCTCAGTGACCGGCGACATTCGGCTTGCAGTGTGCGTTTCAGCATGGTGGGTATTTCAACATATGCAATAAAGGAATACAACTCCCGTATTACATAAATCAGAGGATGGGCTCAGAGCACTTTGCTTTGCTTGGTGCGGCAAAGTTTACCGGTTGGTAAGCGACAGCGGTGGCGACAGTATTGAAGTGATCTTTGGTCATCGACCTGAATGCCTGCTCACCTCAAGTCTGACCAGCCGCAGTTTTCAAAATCTACCTAGCTGCTGTGGGACTGGCCGAGTTGCTTTAACAGAGTCATCTGCACATCTTCACTGCCCGGTGCCACCGTGGCGAGTTCCAGATAACTTCCGTTAGCTTGCAATTCCCAGCTTTGGTTATGGTCGCTCATATAGAGCTGCAGCTCTTCCATGATTCGATTAGCCAACTTCTTTTTCAGAATCGGGAAACAGACTTCAATGCGATTGGTAAGATTGCGCTCCATCCAGTCGGCACTGGAGCAGTACACCTGGCTGGCATTGTTCTCGAAATAAAACACGCGTGAATGTTCGAGGAAACGACCTATAACAGATGTAACACGAATATTTTCACTTACATTGGGTATCCCGACTTTCAGGCAGCATACGCCGCGCACGATAAGATCGATTTTCACTCCGGCCGTCGAGGCACGATAAAGTTCCTTGATGACCTCTGGATCGGTTAATGAGTTCATTTTTGCAATGATGCGTGCAGGATTGCCGGCGAGTGCAGCCTGTGTTTCTGCATCGATCATGCGTAACAGTGATTTGCGCAGGTTGAAGGGGGCGTGAATAATAAGGTTCGGATGTATCTTCTTGCCCATTCCGGTAATTTGTTGAAACACCTTGTGGACGTCGTCGCACATAGTAGGTTCGGACGTGAGCAAGCTGTAATCGGTATAAGCCAGCGAGTTTTTGCGGTGATAGTTGCCCGTGCCAAGATGAGCATACCGTTTAAGTTTGTTGCCAACCCGGCGCACGAACAACAGCATCTTGGCGTGAGTCTTGTAGCCCATGACGCCATAGACCACGACGGCACCGGCTTCCTGCAGGATGCTCGCAAAATTGATGTTGTCTTCTTCATCAAAGCGGGCGCGCAGTTCGATAACGACAGTCACTTCCTTGCCGTTTCTGGCCGCATCAGACAGCGCCTTTACCAGTTCTGAGGATTCATTGGTGCGATAGAGGGTTTGCTTGATCGACAGGACGGTGGGGTCCTTGGCAGCCTGCCGCACCCAGTCAATGATGGGAATGAATGACTGATAAGGATGCAACAGCAACTGGTCTTCCTTGTCCACTGCCGCAAAAATGTAATTACCTTCCTCCAGTGCCTTCGGTGTACCGGGAGAAAATTTCGGGAACAGGAGATCGGGCCGGTCGATCATATTGGTGAGTGCCATCAAGCGCCGCAGGTTTACAGGGCCTTCCAGCGGATATAACTCATGCCTGGACAGGTTGAACCGCTCCAGCAGGAAATCGGTCAAGCGCGCCGGACATTCCTTGCCTACTTCGAGTCGCGTCGCGGCGCCAAAGCGGCGGCTGTGCAATTCTCCACGCAGGGCGCTGGCCACGTCTTCGACTTCTACGTTCGACATTTCCAGGTCAGAGTTGCGGGTCACCCGGAACTGATGGCATTCGGTCACCGTCATCCCGGGGAAGAATTCGTCCACATAGGCGTGAATGATGGATGACAGGAATATGAAATTGTCGCCTTCCGCGATGATTTCCTTCGGTACCTTGAGCAGGCGCGGCAGGGAGCGGGGAGCAGGCACGATGGCGAGTCCGCTATCCCGGCCGAAGGCATCTTTGCCTTCCAGTGCCAGGATAAAATTCAGGCTCTTGTTCACCAGTCGCGGAAATGGATGCGCCGGGTCAAGCCCCAGTGGCGAAATGATGGGCCAAATTTCATCATGAAAGTATTGTCTGGTCCATTCGATGAGTTCGGCATTCCATTTGTTGCGCGCCAGGAAATGGATATTTTCCCTGGCCAGTGAGGGAAACAGTTCCTCGTTCAGGATTCGATATTGTTCGGTAAGCGCAGTGCGAACCTGTTCATGCAGCGTTTTAAGGATTTCATCCGGATACTTGCCATCCGGACCAGGTCGTTGCCGGCCAAAATCCATCTGCTTCTTCAGCCCGGATACACGAATCTCGAAAAACTCATCCAGATTGGCGCTGAATATCAACAGGAACATCAGGCGTTCGAGCAAGGGATGCCTGGGGTTTTTCGCCTGGCTTAATACCCGCAGGTTAAACTTGATGTAGTTCAATTCCCGATTTTCGAAATACTCCGGGTTGGAAAAATCCTGCGCTGCAGCCTCAGGTCTTGAATGTGGGTGATCAGTCCCGGGGGCTGAATTGTCCACAATCACTTCAAGTGACTTCTTTCGAGTCGAATCTGACATTGGGTTCTTGTTAGACTTCATGGATTGACGGCCGCTCATTGTACGCAAGATCGGTGCGGGGAATATTACCGTCTCGTGACAGCCGGTTTCACTATAGGGTAGATGCAGTTTTGGTACAACGACGCGGTGCAACTGCGGCGTCACGTCTGGATTTTCTCCGAATTGTCATATTTCTGTCACATACTATGGCTATAGTTCGGGGCAGGTTAGCGTTAACTGGTCTGACTATTGTGACTCGTGGAGGCATGGCATGCGATCGATGAAATTGGGAAAGATTTTACCCTCACTGCTGATTCTGGTGGGCCTGTCCTTACAAGCCGCCGAAGTGGATCCGGAGATTCCGGCATATGAGCGCACCAGCGGCGTCTCGGGCAACCTGTCCAGCGTTGGCTCGGATACCCTTGCCAACCTCATGACCCTGTGGGCAGAGGACTTCAAGCGCTTATACCCGAACGTAAATATCCAGATTCAGGCCGCAGGTTCTTCTACCGCGCCACCAGCGCTCACCGAACGTACCTCCAACATCGGCCCCATGAGCCGGGAGATGAAAGACAACGAAATCGAGGCCTTTGAATCCCGTTACGGCTACAAGCCAACCGCCATTCCTGTCGCTATCGATGCCCTTGCAGTTTATGTGCACAAGGATAATCCCATCGAGGGCATGACCTTGCCCCAGGTCGATGCGATCTTCTCCTCCAACCAGCGTTGTGGCTATTCACAGAGTATTACCAGTTGGGGGGATCTTGGCATGCGCGGACCCTGGGAAGCACGGGACATCCAGTTGTTCGGGCGTAACTCCGTTTCCGGCACCTATGGTTACTTCAAGGAAGCGGCCCTGTGCGATGGCGATTTCAAGAACAATGTGAACGAGCAGCCCGGCTCGGCATCGGTAGTGCAGTCCGTCAGTACCTCCATCAATGGCATTGGTTATTCCGGTATCGGTTACCGTACCTCCAGCGTGCGGGCGGTGCCGATTGCGCGTACGCCTGAGAGTGAATACTTTGAAGCCAATGCAGAAAACTCGATCGCTGGCACTTATCCACTGGCGCGCTTCCTGTATGTGTATGTGAACAAGGCGCCTAATGAGCCGTTGCCGCCCCTGGAAAGAGAATTTATCAATTTGATTTTGTCACAATCCGGTCAAGCCGTTGTGTTAAAAGATGGCTATATACCTTTGCCAGCGCGAGTGGTGGCGGGCACCAAGGCGAATTTGGGCATGTGATTCTGCGCGACCTCCAGCAGTAATCGGAGGTTGCGTTTGTGATGCAAGGGTCTGGCTCCACAAGAGCCGGACTTTTTCATGGATAGGGAATATATTGTGACAATACTGTCATGTATTTGTAAAAAAGCGCCAAAACCAGAATAGTAACGATGGCAATAGAACCGAATCAGGGGCAAGCGCAGGATGCAGGGCTGGAATCTTCCCCGGTACTGAACATGGCGTCCAGTCGCCTGCAGTTTCGGCGCAAACTGCGCCATTTTACTGACCGCGCTGCCAAGCTAGCTATCGCCGTTGGTGGTATTGGTGTGATTGTTGCGATCCTGCTGATATTCCTCTACCTGTTCTACGAAGTAATTCCGCTGTTCAAGGCCGCCTCGGTTGAAAAGCTTAATCAATATCAGCTGCAAGGCGCCGACCAGTCCCCGACTTTACATCTCGCCATCGAAGAGCAATCTGAAATTGGCATGCGCCTGGATCAGTCCGGCACGTTTCTGTTCTTTACCATCGCCGATGGTGCAACAGTATCCGAGATTGATGTGGCACTGCCGGCTGCGACTACTATAACTGCGTTCACCATCGACACCGAGGAAAGTGGCATAGTTGCGCTTGGACTGAGCAATGGTGAAGTAGTTATTGCAGATTACGGCTATTCGATTTCCTACGCACAAACAGACAATAGCCGCACCATAACGCCGGTGGTGAGCTATCCGTTCGGAACTGAACCCTATCAGTTGTTCGCAGGACAAGCGGTGACCGCGCTGGCATTGCGCACTCGCGGTGAGTCCATGTTGCTGGCAGGCAGCAATAGTGCCGGGCAGGGCTCACTGGTGAGGATGAGCAAACAAACCAGCCTGTTCGCTGCGTTCAACGCAGCCGGAGACGTCAACAGTTTCGAAACGACGGTAGCGAATATACCGCTGTCGGTTAGCGGCACCACGCAGATGTTTATCGAAGGTGATCAGCGTTGGCTGTACTTTGTTGCGGCGAATGGACTCATCCGGATTCTGGATATGCAGGCGGCGCTCAATAACCAGGCCTTCCAATTCGAGATTGAGATGTTCCTGACCGAAGATGGTGTCCGCCCCACCAGGATCTCGTTTCTGCTTGGGGGCATCTCCTTGCTGGTAGCTGACGATAATGGTGTTGTTGCGCAGTGGTTCCTGATTCGGGATGGTCAACAAACGCGATTGCAGCGGGTTCGGGAATTTTCGCTTGCAGAAGATCCAATTGCGGCATTGGCTCCTGAACAGCGGCGCAAGAATTTCGTCACTGCCAATGCAGCTGGCGAAGTCGCAATCTACAACTCAACGGCGCACCGGCAAGTTTTATCCGAGCGCCTGCTGGAATCGCGGCCGCTGGCCATGGCTATCTCCCCCCGCGGCGATGCCTTGTTGATTGAATCGGCAGATGGCATCGGCGCCTGGCACGTGGCAAATGAACATCCCGAAGTATCCTGGCAAGCCTTGTGGGACAAGGTCTGGTACGAAAGTTATGAAGAGCCCGAATACATCTGGCAGTCATCTGCTGCAACCACTGAATTTGAGCCCAAGTATTCGTTCGTACCACTCGCCTTTGGTACCCTGAAGGCGGCCTTCTATGCGATGCTGGTAGCAGCTCCCCTAGCGATCTGCGGTGCAATTTTTACCGGCTATTTCATGGCGCCGGCGATGCGCCGCAAGGTAAAGCCCCTGATCGAGTTAATGGGGGCACTGCCGACAGTCGTGCTCGGATTTCTTGCAGGCTTGTGGTTGGCCCCGTTTGTTGAAAAAAATCTGCTGGGAATTTTCAACATTCTTATAATACTGCCCATAGCAATCCTGCTGGCGAGTTTTCTGTGGATGCAGTTGCCGCACAACTGGCGGCATCGGATTCCGGAAGGATGGGAAGCAGGCATATTGATTCCCGTGATCCTGTTGTTCGGCTACCTGTCATTTGCACTAGCGACCCCACTCGAGCACATTTTTTTCAATGGCGACCTGCGCTTCTATATAAGCAATGATCTTGGCATTACCTATGATCAGCGTAACGCGATGGTAGTTGGCTTTGCTATGGGGTTTGCCGTGATCCCGAACATATTTTCCATCGCCGAGGATGCGATCTTTACGGTGCCCAGGCATTTGACTTACGGCTCCCTGGCATTGGGGGCAACACCCTGGCAAAGCCTGTACCGGGTCGTGCTGCCTACCGCCAGTCCGGGCATCTTCAGCGCATTAATGATTGGCATGGGCAGAGCGGTGGGCGAGACGATGATTGTGTTAATGGCAACCGGTAATACTCCGATCATGGATATCAACATTTTCGAGGGAATGCGCACGCTGGCGGCAAACATAGCTGTGGAGATTCCTGAGTCGGAAGTAAGCAGCACTCACTATCGCATCCTGTTCCTGGCCGCGCTGGTGCTATTCATGTTCACATTTGCAGTTAATACGATCGCAGAGATTGTGCGACAGCGCCTGCGCGGGAAATACAGCACCATATGAAACTGCGATTCGACAAATGGTTGGCTACCGGTACGCCGTGGATCTGGCTCAATGCCGGTGCGGTGGCAATCAGTATCATCATGGTCATCGGCTTGCTGCTGCTGCTCACGGTCCGTGGCATGCATCACTTTTGGCCGAAAGATGTCATGCAGGCGTATTACTCGCCTCCAGTCAATTCAGCAGAGCGGCTGACAACCCAGGTTATCGGTGAATTTGTCGAGAGCGAGTCGGTTATCTCCCAGCAAATCGCCTCCTCCGGCATTCCGGTCGATGAAGCGCAGGAGTTCTATGAGCGACAGTTAATGAAACTGGGAAATCGTGATCTCACTGGCGCTGATTTCTCCTGGGTACTGACAGATTTTATTGCCGAGATTGAATATCCAGAACATCTGGTAGTGCTGGAGCGGCGCGAATGGGGCAACTTTTATGGTTTTCTGCAAGCCGTGCGGGAAAATGACGACACGGTAATCTCGGTCGATTATCGGGATCAGTCCGATACAGAGGCGCAGAACCAGGCCTGGCAGGAATTCACAGCGCGACTCGAGCGGGCGCAGGTTTTACATGCGGAAATCTACCGCATCGAAAACCAGGAAATCGGTGAGATAAATTATGGCGTCGAGCGACTGCGACTGCAGCTGCGCCGGCTGCAGTTAGATGGACGCGATACCGATGCAGCAACAGCCGAAATCAATGCCCAGCAGGCGGCACTAGAAGCTGAGTACGCAGCACTGCAGGAAAATCTGCTGAACCTGTACGATCAAATCAATCGTGATACCGCAATTTTTATGGCAGCCAATGAACGGGAGGGAGAAATTGAGTTTGCGGATATAGTGCGCGCCTATCGACCCAATGGCATGAACCTGTGGGCGAAAGCAGCTGGCTATCTGGCCAAGCTTGGTGAGTTTTTAACCGACGAGCCCCGTGAAGCGAATACCGAAGGGGGCATCTTTCCTGCCATCTTCGGCACCGTGATGATGGTGCTGCTGATGTCAGTTTTCGTCACACCATTTGGTGTCGTGGCCGCGGTGTATCTGCGCGAATATGCGCGCCAGGGGTTTCTGACCCGGGTGATTCGAATTGCAGTAAATAATCTGGCCGGGGTACCGTCGGTAGTGTATGGCGTGTTTGGACTGGGTTTCTTCATCTATATCATTGGCGGTGAAATCGATCAGCTGTTCTACCCGGAGGCGTTGCCAGCGCCAACGTTTGGTACACCGGGTTTGCTCTGGGCTTCAATTACCCTGGCATTACTCACCGTGCCGGTGGTGATTGTCGCCACTGAAGAAGGTCTGGCGCGGATCCCCCGCAGTGTGCGCGAAGGCAGTCTCGCCCTCGGAGCGACCCAATTTGAAACCCTGTGGCGGGTGGTACTGCCGATGGCGAGCCCGGCCATGATGACTGGATTGATCCTGGCAGTGGCGCGTGCTGCAGGAGAGGTCGCGCCGTTGATGCTGGTGGGTGTGGTGAAGCTGGCACCAGCACTTCCGCTTGATGGTAACTACCCGTATTTGCATCTGGAGCAGAAGTTTATGCATCTTGGTTTTCACATCTACGATGTGGGATTCCAGAGCCCAAACATCGAGGCGGCACGCCCGCTGGTGTTTGCGACAGCATTACTGCTGGTAATTATTATCGCCCTGCTGAATTTCAGTGCGGTAGCACTGCGCAACCACTTGCGCGAAAAATATAAATCGCTGGATGTCTGACAGTATTGAACAGTTCCAATAGTCACGATCCGGATAACATCAGGGCAACAGAGGTAAAGTCAGCAATGCGCAA
Organism: Gammaproteobacteria bacterium; assembly: GCA_009692305.1. Taxonomy (GTDB): domain Bacteria; phylum Pseudomonadota; class Gammaproteobacteria; order Pseudomonadales; family Pseudohongiellaceae; genus UBA9145. Next base: position 171,151 of record SHZK01000001.1, read on the forward strand.
GATTGACGTATCTGCAGTATTGAGTTCAAAAAGCGTTATGGCTGATGCCGGGCCAAGTTGCATCGATGTAACGCACCTGAACCTGTTCTACTCAAAAACCAAACGGGCTTTGAACGATATAACCCTGTCGATTCCCAAACAGAGAGTGACTGCCTTCATCGGGCCCAGCGGTTGCGGGAAATCCAGTCTCCTGCGCTGCTTTAATCGTATGAATGACCTGGTGGATGACTGCGTCATCGAAGGAAAAATCACTCTTGACGGTCTTGGTATCTACGAAAAAACAGTAGATGTGGCTGATTTGCGACGACGCGTAGGCATGGTGTTTCAGAAGCCGAACCCGTTTCCCAAAACAATTTATGAAAATGTCGCCTACGGCCTGCGCATTCAGGGAATTAATTCCAAGCGCGTGCTTGATGAAGCGGTGGAACGGTCTCTGCGAGCGGCCGCGCTGTGGGAAGAGGTCAAGGACCGTTTGCATGAAAGCGCATTGGGATTGTCCGGGGGACAGCAACAGCGACTCGTAATTGCACGCACGATCGCCGTTGAACCGGAGGTGCTATTGCTGGATGAGCCGGCTTCTGCGCTGGACCCGATATCAACCCTCAAGATTGAAGAATTGATCAACGAGTTGAAAGAGAATTACACAATCGTGATCGTAACCCACAATATGCAGCAGGCTGCGCGCGTGTCAGATTTCACCGCGTTCATGTATATGGGGAATATGGTGGAATTCGATACTACAGATACAATATTCACCAATCCTGCCGACAAACAAACTGAAGACTATATAACGGGTCGTTATGGCTAAAATGACTCCCGTGCATAACCGAAGCAGATCAACAGCACAACCAGCAGCACAACCAGCAGCACAACCAACATTCCAACCAGGAAGAATTCAATTGCAGGAAAAACGATGAAAGCCTCAGCCAAAAATCATGGGCATCATATTTCGAAACAGTTCAATGAAGAGCTTGAAGCTGCGAAAAACCATATGTTGGAGATGGGTGGCATTATTGAGAAACGGCTCATCGATGCGATTACCTCCATTGTTGAAATAGACAGTGGGCTGGCAACAAGGGTTATCGAAGATGATGATGTCATTGATTCCATGGAATCCATAATCGATGAGGAGTGTAACCTCATCATCGCTCGCCGGCAGCCTGCTGCCAGCGACCTGCGCATGGTCCTTGGCATCATCAAGGCAGTGCGTGACCTGGAGCGAATCGGTGACGAGACATCAAAGATTGCCCGGATGTCGATAAAATTGAGCGAAGAAGGCGATTTTCCTGACGGCGCCGTCGAATTTCGTCGCCTGAGCGAACGTGTAAGCAAAATGGTAAACATGGCGCTGGACTGTTTTGCCCGCTACGACGCAGAGTCTGCGGTTGAAGTCGCCCAGTATGATGCAACCGTCGATATGGAATATGGCAGCGCCATGCGTGTCATGATTACCTATATGATGGAAGATCCCCGCAGCATTACGCGTATCCTGAACGTGCTATGGGCGTTGCGTGCACTGGAACGCATCGGTGATCATGCCAAGAATATCTGTGAGCATGTAATCTATATGGTCAAAGGCATGGATGTGCGCCATATCAAACTGGATGACATTGCAGCCCAGCTCAAAACCACAGAATGAGAGTTATTTAAGGGTGACCGTCTCGACAGGCTTGCTGGCAACAGGGCTTGCCGCTGCGGTGCCGGTTTTGGAATCTATCACCCTAGAGCGGGGCAGGCGACAGGTAAAGCGGCTGCCCTTGCCGAATTCGCTCTCGATCAGCAGATCGCCATTATGGCGCAGCAGGATGTGTTTTACGATGGCGAGGCCGAGACCGGTACCGCCGGTAACTGTTGAACGACTGCTGTCGACACGGTAGAAGCGCTCGGTCAATCGGGGCAAGTGCTTTGGTTCAATCCCCACCCCAGTGTCGGCTACGATAATCTCCAGTGATTTTTTCGTTTTGCGTACACTGACTGTTATGGTGCCATTGACAGGCGTATATTTCGCAGCGTTAACAATCAAGTTGGACAAGGCGCTGTAGATTTCGCTGCGTTTCCCCTTGAAGGAGAGGTCGGCCGCACATTTGATTTCGAATTGATGGGATTTCTCCGCGAACATATGCCGTGTGTCATTTTCGATTTCAGTGATCAGACCCAATACATTGATAATGTCTTTTTGCTTGGCTGTGGTTTCGGTCTCGAGTGAAGCTAACATCAGCAGATCCCTGACAATATTTTCCATGCGTATGGCTTGCGCGTGCATCTGTCGCATCGGATTCTGCCATTTCTCATCCAGGTCCTGCATGTTGTCCACGATTGTCTCGAGGTAGCCCTTGATCACGGTGATGGGCGTGCCAAGCTCGTGGCTGACGTTCCCCACGAAATCTTTGCGCATGGATTCCAGCCGATGCAATTGGGTGATGTCGCGCAGGATCATCAGGCGCTCATGTTCTCCGAACAGGGCAATCTGGAATTCCAGCATGCGGCTGTTGTCGCCGGGAGCCTCGATCTTGAGTGTTTCGGCATATTTCTCGTGGTGGTAATAATCGGCAAAGCGAGGATCACGAATCAGGTTCGTAACAGACTGGTTCCGGTCCTTGGGATATTGCAGTCCGAGCAGTTTTTCACAGGCCAGGTTCCACCAGTCCAGATCGCCCTTCTGATTGATTATGATTACACCGATTTCCAGCGCGGCCGATGATTCCTGGGCCTTGTTGATGATGCTCTCGAGGTAGGCGCTGGCCTTGCGTTCCTGGTTCTGCAGCCGGTAAATGCCGTCAAAAATCTCCCCCCAGATACCAAAGCTTTCCGGTGGTTCAGACTGGCTTGGATCCGGATCCCTTGCCAGCCACTGATCGAGGCGTCGCAACTGGTACAGGTTGACGACCGAGTACAGCAGCAGGGTAAGCACCAGCACCAGCATCAGCTCGCCGACTACGATTCCGACAGCGGCTGCTATGACCAACATCAGCACTAATCGTTTCAGCTCGGAACGCCAGGTTCGCATAATTTCCTGTCAGAATTACCGGCTCAGGTAAATTTCGGAGAAGCGCATTTTTCAAGCCTTGCTTGGCACCAGAATAGGGCCGGATTGTAGTTTTTTGCCAAGTTCCATTGTAGTGACTTCGTTTTCCCGCTGCCACCCCAATTATCCGATGCGCGATCCAGGCCACCAGCATCAACCCGGATCCAGCAGCGGCTGTATGTTTTTGCCGGTCTGTGTTTGCCGGTGCTGGACACCCCGCTGGTGTTTACCGAAGGGCTGCGTTCGCTGCTTGTTCAAACTGGTGTGATCATCTCCTCTGGGCATCGATATTCATAACGATCGATATGCGTTCACGGTTGCCTGAATAGAGCCGCACGCCGTGCCGCAGTTAGGCAGGAAATACCAGCAGTGACGAGCGCTGCACTTTGAATTCCAGCTCGAATTCCTGTGGCTTGCCATCCATACCGATCATGCGAAACGCGGTGTTATGCATCGCCGACATCGGAAAGCGTGGATCCTCTACATAGAATGCGCCATTGGAGGCATCCGCTGCATCCTCCAGACCCATGTCCAGATACAGCACCGCCGCCCAGAGATTGGCTGGATGGGCGTGCAGGTGATTGAGACCGCCTTTTGGGGTCACGTTCGCCCACATCCTCACAACCCAGTCATGGTCGGCGACTGAAGATTGCTTGAAATGGCTGATTTTCTGGCAGATTTTGAGAGCCGAGCCAGCGAGTCGGCCTGCTGCCGCACCACCCCATTCCAGCATATTCGTATCAGAATGCCAGCTACCGATGTTGGAACGGGTTACGCCGGGTTCGGTGCGCCTGCGCTCGCGCACAATCTGTTCCAGTTCATTGAGAAGTTGATCCCCTTCGTTGATCTGACAGTAGGCGATCGGTGTTTCAAAAACTCCGACGTGTTGCGCGGCAACCTTGTGCAGGTATTTGTCGTCCTAGTTTTGCATGGTGCTTTTTAACACATATGCACCAACACAGACCAGCTGACACAGACAGGTGCGCCTGAACCTGCCAGATTTTCAAGCCAACACTATTGCCCGCTCCTCGTTTTCAGCTGCTTCCGCAATTTGCAATTTGATTGGCTTGAGAATTGGCAATTGTCAAAAAACTGCAACAAAAAGGTCGCATTACTGCAATATGCCATCCCTATCATGAACCGACCGAAAAACTTTACCTCTGTATAAAAACCCCAGGAGCCAAAATGATTTCCAACCGTATCAAGCTGCGTGCGATAGTCAGTGGAGTTGCATTGAGTGTGGCCGCCATGAGCGCACAAGCCGCAACCCCACCAACCCTGCCAACAGCCGGCACACAAACCCAGGCAGTATTCACCGGCGGTGCCACCCTCAATGGCGGCGCCAGTTTTTTGTCAGCAGTTCCTGCAGCTGATGCCGCAGACTTGATTGTCAATATCCAGCCGGCAGCGGGCAATGTTGGCCAGTCTGGCAGCATCGTCGTCATCGCATCCATTCCAGGCGTGGGGTTGTTCATGAAACTCTCTGGTGGTATCTGGATACCCTGGAAGGCATCCGACCCGGTGCAGCCAATGGTCACCAAGACACTCGCTGCGACTGAATCAGTAAAAGTACTCAGTGGATTGGTGGGCAGCGATACCAACCTGGCGGGTATGACGATTGAGGCTTATGTGGGTTACTACACTGGCGGCAATGTCAGCAATCTGACCTATACCTCTACCCCGGCGCGTATCACTATTGGGAATGTGCCTGCGGCAGGTTGCCCAACCAATACTACTTCCGTACCCGGTACAACTTTTCGTGACAAGCCAGTCTGCCATATTAACACTGCAGCACGAATTACCACAGACACGCATCTGACCGCCAATAATTCCTATTTGCTGACTGGCACGGCATTCTTCGGTAACAACGTCGCCACGCCAAATGCAAGCAAGACGAAACTGACTATCGATGCCGGAACTTACATTTTTGCTCCTACCGGCAGCCACAATCTGGTAATCGACAAGAGCGCCAAGATCTTTGCCAACGGCAGCCCGACGAAGCCTGTCATTTTCACCTCAGAACTCGACAATACCGTTCCCGGCGCTGGCCTGAATCCGGTAAGTTCTTCGTCCCTGTGGGGCGGTCTGGCCATCAATGGTGTAGCAACTCTCAATACGGCCAGTGGTTTCGCGGATGGTGAAGGCAGCACCGGCCAGTACGGCGGTGGTACCAGCCCGAATGACGACGACGACAGCGGAGCGCTGACTTATGTACAGATCAAGTATGCTGGCGTGGCCTTCAATGAATTGAACGAACTCAATACCCTGTCCCTGCAAGGTGTGGGACGCGGTACCATCATCGACTACGTGCATTCTCACAACGGCGGTGACGATGCCATCGAATTCTACGGCGGCACGGTCAATGCCAAGCATCTGCTGTTGATTGGCCAAGACGACGACGCGCTGGACTGGACTGCAGGTTATCGGGGCAAGATTCAGTTCGTGATCAACAAATCCATTGTTGGCGAAAGCTGCATCGAAGCGGACAACCTGGAAGCCAATAACGATGCAGTGCCGCGCTCCAGGCCGATCGTTGCCAACGTGACCTGTATTGGTGTGGCCGGCAGTGAAAGCGATTCCCGCGGATTCATCTTCAAGGCCGGTACAGCCGGCGACATTCGCAATTCCGTGCTGCAAAATCCATGGGCGGTAGGCTGTATCCAGATTGCTGGTGCTCCGACCTTCACTGCTACCGGTCCAACCCTGCAATCATTGACAGGTAACCTGACAGTACGCAATACGCGATTGGATTCCAGTTGTGCATTCAGCAACGGCAGCGGCAGTCTTTGGAATGTATCGGACTGGTTTGCACTGCAGTCAAGCTCATCAGTGGGACCGGTCGACCTCGGTGGTGCCAAGGGTTGGGTGAATGGATCTTCCATCAATGCGGTGACGCCGTTGACGCACGGAGATTCATTCTTTGAAAACACGGACTATATCGGCGCAGTCAAGGACTCCACGTCTGACTGGACCAAGGGCTGGACGTTCCTGCCTTGAAGTGACCAGAGGAAAAAGGTGCCGAGAGGCACCTTTTTTTTGTCTAAATTTTGGGCAGCGTTGTTACAGCATATGGATAGTTGAAATAAAAGTCGGGCAGTGAGCCAGCCAGCACGGCCCGGTAAAGTCATTGCTCTGAAATATTTGTGTCACATTGGAGCGCTACCATAGTCCTACTCTCAAGTTAGACCAATTCCCTGGAGCCTCATATGTTAGTCCGCAAATTATTGGCAATCTGCATCGCGTCCGCCGTCACCCAGATGGCGACAGCCCAACAGGATCAGGGTGCTGCTGGATCGCCCGGGCTGGGGAGCCAGCCGCAAATTGAAGAGATCTCGGTTATCGGTCAATTCGTTCCTGATGAGAAACGCGGCACCGCCAGCGTAGCCGATGTCGTGGATGAGCAGCAGTTCACCAGGACCGGTGATTCAAATATTGCAGAAAGCCTGAAGCGAGTCGCCGGACTCAGTACTGTAGGCGGAAAGTATGTCTATGTGCGGGGCCTGGGCGAGCGTTATTCCACGACCTTGTTGAACGGTGCCATCTTGCCCAGCCCTGAGCCTATCAACCGTGTTGTGCCCCTGGATCTTTTTCCAATTTCAGTGCTGGAAAGTGTGCTGGTTCAAAAAACCTACTCAGCACAGTTTCCCAGCGAATTCGGCGGTGGTGTGCTGCAGATGCGTACCAAGAAATCCACTGATGAATTTTTTTGGAATATTTCTTCATCCATGAGCATGACCGATGGCGTCAATTTCAAGGATGGCTATATGCTGTCTGGTGGAGACCGGGACTGGACCGGCTATGACGATGGCCTGCGTGAGGCTCCAAAAGTGCTGCAACAGGCTACTGCAGGTGGCAAGGAATTAAGACTGTTCAGTCCATTTACCGGTGTGGGAGTTCCTGCAAGCGAACTGCAGACTATCGGCCGTTCACTGGAGAATAAATACAACATCGAGCAGGAAACCGTGCCGGTAAATTTTGATATGTCTTCCTCGCTTGGTAATTCGCACGATATTGGCAGTTCCGGTATGCGGCTAAATTACCTGGCGGCCGTTGATTATTCCAATTCCTGGGAAACCAACGAAATCGAGAGAAATTTTTATGCCGCTCGTACTGACGGTTTGAGCCAGGTAGAGGCGCTGACTTATTTTGGTTCCGAAAACAGTATCGATATGAGCACCATTGTCACTGCCGGACTGGACTTCAATCCGCAGCACAATCTCCGTGTCACGTCAGTATTGCTGCGCAAGACCGATGACATTGCAGGTTTTACAGTGGGTTCAACTGAAGCGGAATCCCTGGTCAAGGAAACTGACATTGAATGGATCGAACAGGAACTGTTTTTCAATCAATTGCAGGGTGACCATTACTTTCCGGATTATAACGAGCTGGCAGTCAATTGGCGGTACAGCCACATCAAGGCTGAACGCGACGCACCTGATACCCGGCACTACCGGTTCGATGGCATCAATGAAGACACCTTCGAATTCTCCACCAGGGCTGATGGCAACCTGCGGCGTTTCAGCGTCCTCGATGACACGGTGGACGATTTTGGCATCGACCTGGCCATGACCTTTTACGGTCCCCTGGATTCCATCATCACGCCCAAGCTTGGCTATGTATTCTCGGAGAAAAACCGGGGTTCGGAAATCCGTCGCTACGGGTTTGCCGCCAACGGACCGGTCGCCAACAATTCGACATTGCTGCGCTCTGATCTCGAGACAATTCTTGCTTCGGAAAACATCGCGCCCAACGCTTTCCAGATTCGGGAGCTGACCCAGGCGACCGACAATTACACTGCCGACAATGAACTCGAAGCGTTTTACGCTGAAGTTGAACTCAATTTCGAGGACCGTTTCCGCTTCACAATTGGCGCCCGGCAAGAAGAATTTTCCCAGAATGTGCAGACCTTCGATTTGTTCAATAGCAATGTCGAGATCAATTCCCTGCAGGCAAGTGATGATCTTTTGCCAGCGCTCAGCGCAACTTTCATCAATTATGATCATCAGTTTCGGGTAGCTTACAGTGAAACCCGTTCCCGACCTGACTTCAGGGAGTTGTCACCAGCGGCGTTTCTGAATCCGGTAACGGGCAAGGAAGTCCTTGGCAATCCCGATCTCAAAATCACCGAGATCAAGAATTACGATTTCCGCTGGGAATGGTATTTCTCTTTCAGTGATTACGTGTCGTTCGGATTGTTTTACAAGGAATTCCTGAATCCCATCGAAGCCACCATCACCAGCGGCGTGGCAGAGCGAAGGTCCACCTTCATCAATGCCGCAGCAGCGGAGAACAAAGGGGCAGAGTTTGAATTTTACAAGCGCCTGGATTTTCTGCCTGACAGTTTCCTCAATGGCATTGGCGAAGACTTTTATGTGCAAAGCAACCTGTCTTATATCGAATCAGATATTCAGATCGGCGCTGCCAATGTTGGCGCATTGACCAATTCGTCACGACCTCTGCAGGGCCAATCAGACTGGTTGTATAACTTGCAGATCGGCTACGAGCCGATATCCGGGACTTCTGCAACCTTGCTCTACCATTATTATGGAGAGCGTATCGCCGAAGTCGGCATTGAGAGCGCCCCGGACCTGATCGAGCAGCCCTTGGGTGAGCTGAACTTTATCTTCATTCATGATTTGACCGAGCAATGGAAGATCACTGCCAAGGCGACCAACCTGCTGGATGAGCGCAACGAGATCACCCAGGGCGGGTTGGTTACGACTGGTTATACCAGAGGTCGTGCAGCGAGCTTGAAAATTGACTACACGTTTTAGTATAGCGAGCACCGGGAGCCAGGCTGGAACTGGCTGATTCTCCATTAGCCCTTTAAATACAATAAGTTGAGAATGGCGAACGCAATCTGAAAGTAATGACCCGATCGTTATTTGTCATATAACTGTAATATACTGCTGGTTAAATGGGACGTACTGAAATGGAGAGTTTGCACTATATTGCATCCGACACTATGCCTGCATCAACGATCCTGATCGTCGACGACGAGCCCGCTATTCGCGACATGGTTGGCATCACGCTGGACCTGGCTGGCTTTAACAGCATCAGTGCCGCCAATGCCCTCGAAGCCCATATCTCCATCATTGACCAAAAACCGGATCTGGTATTGCTGGACTGGATGCTGCCTGGTGGTACCGGAATCGAGCTGGCCCGACGCCTGCGCCGGGACGCAGCAACCACCAATATTCCCATCATCATGCTCACGGCGAAGGTAAGTGAAGACAACAAGGTGCAAGGCCTGAGCGAGGGTGTGGATGACTATGTCACGAAACCGTTCTCGCCCCGGGAGCTGGTAGCGCGTATCAAGTCTGTGTTACGGCGGGTAAATGGCAAACAGAAAGATCAGGTTCTGCAAGTCTTTGACCTGCAGCTTGACCCCACCAGCCATCGGGTTGCCATTGAAGACAAACCAGTAGACATGGGACCCACTGAATTCCGTCTGTTGAAGTTCTTCCTGCAGAACCAGGAGAAGGTATTCAGCCGTGATCATATCCAGGATTCGGTATGGGGCGCCAATGTCTATCTGGAAGAACGCACCATCGATGTCCATATCAGGCGCCTGCGCAAAGCCCTGTCCGCAATCGAAGGTGCCGCCATCGATTATTCCCGCTTGATCCAGACTGTACGCGGGGCGGGTTATCGCTTTTCCGTGAAGGCGGCCTGACAGCCAGTATTCAAGCTGACCGTTGCTTCGATCCACAGAGTTCACTCCCGCTATAACCAACACCAGTGCAACAGCGTTTCGCGCCGTTGGCAAAACTGTTGCCTGACTATGCAGCTACCAAGTGACTGCAGAACTCGGGCGGTTCACCTGGGTGGCGTGCCACCGACCCAGATCGGACTTGACCAGGCCAGGGCTTCATCTGCCTGACGCACACGCAGGAAATAATAATCACCTTGTCGTGGATCATCGCTGTCAGTCAACGAAAATTCCGCTTCCAGCGGCATACTGGTATTGCGACTCAGGCTTATGCTGTCCTCATAGCCATCAAAGGACATGGACTGAATCAGCTGTTGATTCTCCATCGTCGCCGCCGCCAGTGTTAGCGACTGGCCCGGAATACGTTGATGCCGCCTGAGTGTCGGCGGACCCGATCCGGTTTCCTGCGCCGGCTCAAGATTTATCCGCACCCTGGCATCGGCTGAGGATTCATTAAATGCAAGTAGTATGGTGCTGTGATCACCGCGGGTGAGAGTTGAAAATGTTACCAGGTTCGGATTGGCAGCATCCTGGCGCACATACTGGACAGACAAATTCTGGTTGTCCACCAGCACCGCAGAGGCGAGCGTGGCATTCTCCACTTCCAGGGTGCCGCGCCAGTGCCGCCAGCCGCGGGGATTATCATCCGGGTGGTAAGGATAGGATTCAGAATAAAAACTTACCGCCAGATCATTGCCCTGAACCTCGCTATAACCCCATTCCTGCAGCACCTGCTCATTCTTGAACAGAGTCACCGAGCGTATCGGCGCGGTTCCAATTACCCGACCCTGTATTTCCCTGGTTTCAGCATAGGCAGCGCGCTGGCCCATGGTAGTGCCGTTGACGCTCACATCAAGAATCATCCGCGCACCGCTGGTCGCGTAGGTGCTGAGGGATTTCATCGCATCAAATACCGCGTCGGTGGTTTTCTCGCTGGCGAGTACGGCAGCCAGCCCGCCGCGCTGCGCAAGCGAAGCGCTTTTTGGCACTGAATAGCCCGGCTTGCCGATGTGATCATCTGAAGCCGCGACAAATCCAACCATATGACCATGGTTAAGATACATGCGGGCGAACCATTCAAAGGTGCCATGCATGGACATGATTTCCACTAGGGTCTCCATTTCCGGATCAGCCATGCGATAGTCGCCCTTCTGATGGGCATGGGGAATGATCAGCACATCTTTGGTGTCATTCTGTTCGCGTAATCCCTGATACAGACTGGACAATACCGGATAGCGCTGGGACGCAACCCGTTGTCTGCCCTCTGGTGTGCGGAAAAGGACATTGTGATGGCCACCCTGGGTCTGGGAAATGGTCCATTCGTAGCCCAGATAGGCAAGAAAACGTCCTTCCTCGCCGTACTTCTGCACCATACGTCGCAGCAGCTCCCACTCGTTGTCATCCATCCAGACATCGTGTTCGGAGTGGGTAACGAAATCCAGCCGTGACTCATCCCGGGCAAACTGCATATAAGCGTCGGCCGAACCGATGCCCTCGGCAAATCCCGAATGGCCGTGGGTATCACCCCAGTAGATTCTGGTTCGCGGATTCTCCTCCACCAATACCGGATTGAACTGCCCCGCAATGCTGCCGTCGGCGGAAATAACTGATAGACGATAAATACCCGGCTGCGGAAAACTGAGAGTCGCCACTGCAACTGCTGACTGCTGCGAGGCAACCTGCGCCAGCAGATTGTTTTGCTGATCCCGAATCTGCCAGTCAGGTATGGCGCCCTGGGCCCGATTGCCGAACTGGTCTGCCGCGCGCACCGATACTTCGAACTGTTCGCCCGGCGTGACAACAGAAGGTGCGAAGCCAGTGACATCTGCTATGGTGGAACCGACAACTGCAACTGGCTGAATCGGTAATGACAACCAAAGATCACTGCCGTCGAGATCAAGATAGATGGGAAACGGCATCTGCTCTGAATTGAAATCCGGCATTAGCAGTCCGGGGCCGCCGCCTGAGGTGTCACCATAGGTAATAGTGACCCGATCGCCGGGATCAAGCTTTGCATCAGCCACGCGAAAAGCCAGCTGATCCTGTGCGCCGCGGAAGCCACCATGCATGCCAGACACTGGATAGCCCCCGGCCACAAACCGCACTGCAGGATTGTCAGCACTGATGGACAAATAGTTGGCGGCGGTTGCATCGGTATTTTGATGCTGACCATGATTGGCATTGAAGTGCTTGGCTATCAAAAAGCCACCACCGATCTGCACGGCTGCCGCACCGACAGTATAGGTCTGGGCAAACGTCGCATTGCTGCCCGCTATAAAGGGACCGGCTGGATTCACTTCCAGTGTGCCAAGCGCTCCAGGCTGTTCATCGTGTAATGTGAGCTCTGCTATGAGCTCATCTACTTCTTGCGGTGACGGCAAACCATATCCGGCGATGCGGGACACTGACTGGGTCGCATTGACTGGAACGTAGCCACCGCTCAGGGCATAGGCATTGATCCAGTCCAGCACTATGGTGCCTCGCGCCACTGCATTGGTCTCATCTGTTGCCGCGCTTTGTACTGCGCTTTTCAACAACTCGACCTGCGCGCGCAGATCCGCAGAAAGATAGTCGTTGGCTTGGCTCGCCTGCTCAGGTGACTCGTCAGCACAGCCAATCAGCAGCAAAAGGAGTAGCATAATACTCAGGCGCATCGAAGTTCTCCGGGGGTAAAGAATGAAGCAACGGTATCTTCAAAGTGCTGGCTTGTCCAGTTTCGAAGGTACGTCCTCCCGGCGTTGAGTAGCAACGCCGAAAGGACCATCTGTCGCTGCTTTCGATAGGTAGTTACTGGCAGGAAGAGATAATTGCGGTGATAAATCTCGAATGTTGCTTTTGTGGGTGTCCGGTTTAACTCTTCTGGTTTAACTCCTAGCGCGGGCCAGGTGGGGCATGTTGTGGTAGCGCTGGCAAGGATCCCACCATGCCATCGGGTCGCGCTTTGGCAAGCATCGCCTGATAAGCAGGTCGGGTCTCTATTTTTTGGCGCCATGCCAGGATATTGGGAAACTGATTCTGGTCCACAATATTCAGCACCATGGCAAAATTCAGCGGGAACACCATCATGATATCCGCAGCGGAAAAATCATCACCACCAAAATATGGCTTGTTATCCAGAAAGTCTTCTGCGAATTGCACCACAGCTTCAGAGTCCACCAGGGGCGAACGTGCCTGTGGTGGTGCGATCTGCCATACGCGGTAGTCGGCTATAGCGCGTGAGGCGAGAGAGCCTTCCGCATAATGCATCCACAGCAAATGCGTGGCAAAGTCCGGGGAATCCAGCGGCGGCACCAACTGACCATTGCCGTGTCGTGCCAGGATCATTTCGATGATGGCGCCGGATTCAACCAGAACCTGACCGCCATAAGTGACTGTTGGCGCGACCGGCATGCCCGGGTTTATGGCGCGAATAGCGGCCATGGAGCTGCCTAGATCGCCGCGCGTGAATTGCAGATTATAGGGCAGGCCAAGCTCTTCCATCAGCCATACCAGGCGCTCGGAACGGCGACCCTCCAGATGGTAGATAGTGATTTCAGGCATCGCCACCGCAGTTGCTGGAGCCTCCGCGGTTGGTGCGGTCTGTGAAGTCTGTGCGGTAGCGGTGGTATCTGACGGTGGCGAGCAGGCCGCCAACATTAGTGCGGTGCAAGTTGCCAAAAGAATTGCTTTCATTGGTAGGTACCCCTGAGTGAACCGAACTGGTGTTCGTAGTTGCAGCTCAGCTCAGTGCAGATGCTGCACTGAGTCCAATCTCTGCAAGTCATACCTGATTCACCAACGCAACTGTTTGCAAACTTGCTGCATGCGTCGATGAAAACCCGGACACCCACAAACTAACGATGAAAACCTGGACACCCACAAACTAAAGCAAGGAAAATCAGAGAGTGAACCGCGCGAAGGGTGTGGGTGTCCAATTTATCCGTTTTACCGGGTCAATCCGGTGGACTGGATTTAATAAAACCTATAAATCGAAACTATTATCCTCAGGGCGCCAGTCATTCATCATGCCAATCAAGCGCAGGCTGCCCAGTTCCACGCGCACAATATTGCCGTTCCACAAGCGGTCGAACACCGGCACATCGTAACGCGCCACCCGTGTCGCCGTTCCGTTCAATATCTCGCCATCTTCGAGCGTGACCCGGAACGGCCGCACCACACCCGGCGCACCAGGCGCAAATATTCTCACCGCGCGATCAATGCCTCCAATTTCGAGATTTCCGTAACGCCGGATCGGCGACGCCGTAGCAATAAACGATGCGGTTTCGCTCCAGGTCATAGAATAAGTGAAAGGGGCATTGAATCGCGCCGCCGTCTGGACTTGTTCATGGGCCTTGGCAATTCCTGTCAGACGCCGGCGCTGGCCGGCTACCGAGATCTGACTGTCGACATTGCCGGTCCATTCCGAGCGGCCGGCCGGCAGGTTGCCCTTGCTTGATGCAGGACTGAACGACGCCTCGATCACAACCGGCACCTCGCCTGGGCCATCCTGGTCCGAGCCGCCGGCATGACACCGGGTCTGAACAGACAAATGTATCGACTCCAGCAGCGCGACCGGTCCGATACGGGAGAAACGCACGCCAATCCCTTCGCTGTCATAACGACCGCTTGCCAGTTCGCCAGTATTGCGAGCTGGTGTGCAGGGCAGGCGGCATTCAGTGAAGGAATACAGCTGCCCTTCAAACAGTACATGACACCACACCCAGGTAACGTTCTGGTCGGGATAACGGGATACGCGCACGCTGATGCCATTGCTGAGAGCTTCGTCAAAGTGCAGAAGCATCAGCGACTCGCTCCATGCTTCCGCGCCGGGGATCACGGCGCCAACAGACGCCTCGGCCCCCAACAAGCGTCCTGATCCAGCAAGCCCTGCGAGGCTGCCGAGAGTGCTGATAAACCGCCTTCTTCGCATCTTGATCACCTCTGGTTGAAACTGGAAATCAAGGGGTCAGGTTACTTGATTCTTGATTCCCCTTGGTATGCTTGGTATGACCCCTTGGTACTCCTATCGAGCTTTATCAGTGGCCTGCTTGCTGCGGGGGGAGGACTCTTTTTCGCTGGCCTCATATCCTATATCAACTGCCGTCGGCGACTAGTCACAGTGGGCGCGGGTACCCTACGGCCAAGCAGGGTAGCAGTCTCAATCCATTCCTCAATAATATGTTGGGCATTGGTTACTGCTTGCTCATAAGTCGCTCCATCAGCTTTGCAGCCTGGCAAGTCAGGAACCTCGGCAATAAAAGCCTGATCCGGCTCACTCCAGTAAACATGAAGTTCATACTTGTTTGTCATCGTTTAGCTCCAATCCATATCGAGTGATTATGTCGCGCACCTGTTCCAACTGGTATACCTTCACCTGTCCCGACTTCGGTTGCAGGTTGATAATTTCGTAAACGCCAGGACGTGTGAAGATGTGATGGCCGCCCTTGATACGTTGATGAAATCCCAGAAGTAGCAGCAGTTTACATACGGCGTTGAACTTGAAACCGGTTGTTTTCCCAGAGTACAGAACTCTGTCCAGCAGTTTTGCATACTTGCCCATGAGCGCTCATCCTTGAGCTGGAGAATTTTGGACATCCTTTCCGAATCATAGTCATCAATCCTCGATTTCTCCACATCATATTCCAAATTTTCCCGATAAATGCATTTATGGCGCGCAGTCAGCACCATCTGAAGAATTGAAAAACCAGTCAATAACAAAAACAGGTTGCCACTTATGTCAAAACTGTTCGAGGAACTGAAACGCCGCAAGGTGGTCCGAGTGGCTGTGGTCTACGCCGTGGTGGCCTGGCTGCAGATTCAGGTGGCTAACAACATCGTGCCCGCGCTGCAATTACCGGCCTGGACTAACACTTTTATCGTGGTGCTGCTGCTCGGCTTTCCGATCGCGCTGGTGCTGGCCTGGGCCTTTGACATTACTCCGGCAGGTGGGCAGTCCCGGACCTCGGCTCCTTCGACTGCGGTCTCCGGCAGTGCCATCGACAGAAAGTTCATCTATGCCACCTTCGCACTGGTTCTGCTCGTGGCCATGTTCCAGATCAGTGAGTGCCTGTTCCTCAGGAGAGTGAGTGGGGTCAAGTCTTGCACGGTGCATTCAAAAATTGTGTGGGGTCAAGTCCTGAAAGGTGCATGAATGCACCATGCAAGACCTGACCCCATTCCCCCAGAAAATTCCGGTAACTTTGATTTTGGTATATAAAGTAGAAGCCTATTTGGAAAAATCAAGTTACCTGACCCCTTGATTTTGTTCCTTGATTTTTCATTGGGTACCAATCACCCAATGAGTTTGAGCAAGCAGCTTAACCAGAGTGTGCGGAATATCGGGGTAAGATCAAGGTGTCCCCTGATCCGCTTGTCATTCGCACTCCCGTACGCGATGATAGCCCTTCGAAAAAGAGGAGCATCCGATGCCGACCCAAACCGTCCTCACACCCGCGGCGCGCCTCAAGTCCATCTTTGCCGGCTCGATAGGCAATTTGGTGGAATGGTACGACTGGTACGTCTATTCGGCATTCGCGCTCTATTTCGCCAAAGTGTTTTTCCCAGCCGGCGATCAAACCGCACAGTTACTCAATACCGCCGCCGTGTTTGCCATCGGCTTTCTCATGCGTCCCATCGGCGGGTGGCTCTTCGGCATGTACGCGGACCGCTCTGGACGCAAAGCCGCGTTGGTCGCATCTGTGGTGCTCATGTGCACGGGTTCGCTGATCATTGCCGTAACGCCTGGTTACGCTTCGATCGGTGTGTGGGCGCCGGCCTTGCTGGTCTTCGCGCGTTTGTTGCAGGGCTTGAGCGTCGGCGGCGAGTATGGCACCTCCGCCACCTATCTGAGCGAAATCGCTACCCGCGAGCGACGTGGTTTCTACGCAAGCTTTCAGTATGTGACGTTAATCATGGGCCAACTCCTGGCGCTAGCCGTTTTGATTCTGCTGCAACAGTTTTTTCTAACCACGGAACAATTGGAGTCCTGGGGTTGGCGCATTCCGTTTTTCATCGGGGCGTTGTGCGCGGTCTACGCACTGTACCTGCGGCGCAATATGGTGGAGTCGGAATCCTTCGCCAAGCAGAGCACTATCGGGCGCAAGCAAGGCAGCCTGGCGGAATTGATGAGGCATCCACGCGCCGTGCTCGTCGTCATCGGTCTGACCATGGGCGGCACGGTGGCCTTCTATACCTACACTACGTACATGCAATTGTTTTTGGTTAACACAGTGGGCATGAGCATTGCGACGGCGACGGCGCTCAATGCCTCTACTCTCTTTCTCTACATGCTGATGCAACCGGTCGTCGGGGCCCTCTCCGATCGCATCGGTCGTAAACCCATTCTTATCGCCTTCGGTGTGCTGGGCACTGTCAGCACAGTTCCGATCATGAACGCCCTCAGCGGTACCACGTCGGTGGTGGAGGCGTTTGCGCTGATTATGGTGGCGTTGACGATCGTGAGCGGCTACACGGCAATAAATGCAGTGGTGAAAGCCGAATTATTTCCTGTGCACATTCGAGCACTCGGCGTCGGTTTGTGTTTCTCCATTGCCGTTTCGCTGTTCGGCGGCACCGCGTCGTTTATCGCACTCTGGTTCAAGCAGCAAGGCATGGAGAGTGGGTTCTACTGGTACGTTACCGGCTGCATCGCATGCTCGCTCTTGGTGTATGCGACCATGAAAGACACGAAAACGCATTCGCTCATCGATCGCGACTAACGTCAGTTACTTAGCCGAACATTTTAAACGATTCAAAGTCGCCGTTGAGTAACTCGACGGTGTTCTGGTGTATCAACCACTCTTTAATCATCGTCTGGTAGACACGGCGGAAATCGGGAACAGAGAAAGGGGTCGGAGGGATTAAAATTTAATCCCCCCGACCCCTTTGTTCCACTGGGCACACCTTTTAGATCCTTAACTGATGGTCCAGCACCATTTGTTCGCTGAGGGTTGTACCAAAACCGGGTCCGCTGGGGGCAATTACGAAGCCATTAACCACCTCACAGGACATGGCGTCCAGAATCGCCGAGCCGACCGGAAAACTCTCAGCCATAGAACAACTAGGTGCATTCAGGGCGATAGGGAATCCCCAGGACGATGCGCCACGATGCGGGATAAATTCAAGCTTTGCCGCTTCTACCAGAGCAGAAATACGCCGCCCGGCTGTCGTGCCACCGCACCAGGTAATATCCGGTTGCAGGATCTCCGCCGAGCCGAGTCGTATCAGCACATCGAAGCCGTATTGGGTGTACTCGTGCTCACCACAGGCTATTCGTGTCCAGCCTTCACCTTTGCCACCAATTCGATTCACCAATTCGGCGTAACCAAAAACGTCATCAGGCGAAAGCAGCTCTTCCATGAAGTACAGATTGGCCGGGCGCAGGCGTTCGGCAAATTTCACTGCCCATTCGACCGTACCATCGCGCGATACACAGTCAGTCATCAGCCGTACATCCGGCCCCAGTTTATCCCTGTCTTCCAGTACGGAATCGATAAACCGGTTCAGTGTGGTCTCGGGTATGCGCGGCCCACCCTGGGTCGTGCGCTTGAAATTGCGTATGCCTGCGGCGAAGGCCGCAGCAAAATCACCATTGGTTTGATAAATGGGAATCCGGTCTCGCGCCGCCGGCCCTAACAGTTCATGTACAGGTTTATCCGCAAACTTGCCAACGATATCCCAAAGCGCATTGTCGAGCGCGCTTAACGCCATCGGAAACAAACCACGGCGACCGTACAAGACTCCAGACGTATACATCTGATCCCACAACTGCTCCACTCGCAAAGGATCAGCACCGATCAACAGGTGTTTGAGATGCTTGTCGATTATCTCTACTGCGGCGCTGCCACCCGCGCCCATGCCAAAGCCGGTAATACCCTGATCGGTTTTGACAATGGCGATAATAGCGGAAGGAAGCTGTTCGAAGGGGCCACCATAATTCCAGCGGCGCAGATCATCATCACTGTCGAAACTGGGAGGCTCATAAAGTCCTTTCGAGCGCTCATTGATATAGATCGGATAAGCGCGAACATCGCGAATACGCAACGAGCCCGATTGCGCGATCAGCTGTCCCAGCGGCAGCGGCGTCAAACCAGATAATGCGGCTAATGAAGCGTAGCTGCCCATTCGGCCCAGCAATTTGCGCCGACTGAACATCAGCGCTTCGCCCTCTGCCGGTCGGGGTCGCGCCCCGACTCTGCGCCGGAGCCGATTGGCGACTGCGCAGTTGCACTCTCCGTAGCACAGCCCGCGGCGACAAGCACCGTCAGCGCCGCCGCATTCGCAAGGATCTGTCGTCTGTTCATAACATCACCTTGGTCATGCGGGGCGTCCGCTACAACCTGCGCTCAGAAACTGTGTGACACGCGCAGCGACAAGATGCGGCCGAGGGGACTGTCGAGGTTGGTGTCGATACCACCATCATCCTCGATCGCCGACGGTTGCTTGTCCAGCACGTTGGCAATGTTGAGGCTGATTTCGGTATCGCCGCCCAAGCCAAACCGGTCGCCCAGGTTGAACTGGTAATAAAGGTCCCAGTATGTGGCTGACGGAATGTAGCCCTGCACGTTCGCCGCCCGGATGTCACCAACCACGGTGAGGTCGCTGATGGCGTGGTGATAGCGCCCTGTCAAACGCGCCGTGTGGTCGCCGTAGTTCCAGCCCAGGGAACCCAGTCCGCGCCAGCGCGGCACGGCGGGAATCTGCGTCGCGCCAGTCTCGTCGTTGCGCTTGCCAACACCCTCAATGGGCACCGAAGACGGGTTGATCTGGAAGATGTAAGTCTCCATGTAGGTGCCCTGCAGACGCGCATTGAAGCTGCCGTAGTCGCCACCGATCAAGGGCAGGTCTTGTGCGCTGAATCGATACGAGGCGAGCAGGTCGGTGGCCGTGACTTTCTGGGCCAGCACGTTGACAAAGTCCGCCTGCACCTGGCTCACCGATCCGATTGGCAGACCCGAAACAGGGTCGATGCTGCGCGTAATGCGGTCCGACTGGCCAGCACCTGTGATCCAGTCCCGGCGTGCCTGCGTCGCACAGGCGATCTGGGCCGCCGTGCCGGGGCCGGTCGTCGGTTCGACGCCGCAGCGCCCGAGGTAAAAGGCTTGGAAGCGTGTGGTCTCGTCACTCTGAATGAGCCCTGCCGTCAGCGAGAAAATCACGTTTTCGTAATCGACCGAGAAGTAGTCAGCCTGCAAGGTCAGGTCGCCATCCAGCAGCACAAAAGTGGCGCCATAGTTGTACGACTGGGATGTTTCGGGTGATAACAGCGGGTTGCCGGAAATCAACTCGGTCTGCAGATTTGCGGTGGCTACGGTCGGCACGGTCGCGGTTCCAGTCGGCAGCGCGTAATTGCAAACTGCGGGAATGCTCGGGTCCGCCGGCGACGGGATGACGACGGGCAGGATTACGCTACAGGTGGCGTCGGCGACGTTGCGCTGCGCTTCGCGCTGGCCCGCGAACAGATCGCCAATCTCGGGCACGACAAAGCCCTCGCCATAGGTCGCCCGCAGAGACATCCATTCCGTCGGTTGGTAGAGCAGGCCGACCTTTATTACGGTGTCGTCGAACGCAGCGTCCGTGCTCATACCGAGGTCGGCATTGCCTTCGTTGTCGGTGTAGCGCGCCGCGAGCTGCGCTTCGAGACTCCCCAGCCAGTCGTGATCAATGATGGGAACGGAGAGTTCGGCAAATACATCATGTGCTAGCAGATAGGCATCCTGTGGCTGAATGGCGGTGCCGAATGTGTTCTGCGAGGTAACGTTCAATTGATTCGGCAGTGTCAGCTGCTCGAGACGGCGATAATTATAGCCGGCTGCCATCGACAGCATGCCGGCGGGCAGTTCGAACAGATCACCAGTGGCAACGATGTCGAGCAGCGTGGTGGTAAAATCGGCCAGGTCATTATTGAACGTGAATATGGCATTGGCCTCGTCGCGCGTGTTGTAGGCGAGTGCCGTCGACGGCGTTGCCGTGTTCGTGGGGACGCGGTTGTCGACTTGGAACTGGCTCGTGGAGAACGGGTTGAACTGCGAACAGCGCCCGGCAGAGATGTCCGCCGGATTGACGCAGGCGAACGCTGCGGTCAATTGCGGCGTCGAGAAGTTTGCGGGGGAACCGAAAGCCAGTGCATAAACCTGCTCGCGATGGGCCCAGATCGCGTGCGTATCGACGCTCCAGCTGGTGTCAGGAATTTCGACCACGAAGCCGCCGCCGATGCGCAGATTGTCAGTGACGCGGCGTCGGTCGATGCTGCCATCGGCATTCATGCCATCCGGCCGCCCAGACAGGTTCTTGCCGAACGGCGTCCACGCAGTCAGCGTTACATCTTCATTGAAGGGGACGCCAGCGCTGGCATCGAAACGATCGGGGATGCCGTTGCCGTTAGCGTCCGCGGTGGCGGACGGCATCAGTACCGGGGTACCGAACTTGCCCTGCGAGAAGGGTTCGGCAATGCCGTCGCCGTTAAGATCGCGATCGGGGAAGCCGTCCCCGCGCGTGCAGTCAACGAAGTTGCAGGTGTCGCGGGCGAACAGCAGGCGCTCGCCGGTATCGATGCTGCCGTTGAAATTGACGTCGGCAAAGGCGCGGTATGGATTGCCCGCAAGGTCTCCAGGCACTGGCAATGGATCGTTGGCAACCACCGGGCCGGGGTTAGCGCGCGTATTGAAGTCCTGACGACCGAAGATAACGTCGGTGTCGAATTTGACGTAGTCGTTGAAGTCGTACTCAAAGCGCGCGTAGCCGTGCAACTGCTCCAGTTCGGAGTTCCAGTCGAGCAGCTGGGCAAAATTATTGCCGCAGGTCTGCCCCGTGGTCGCTGGCGTGCCCCAGCGCGTCTGCGTGTCATCGGTGATGTCAGTAAGTCCCGGGTTCATGAATGAGGCACCACAACCGGGGTCGATGCGGCGGTCCAAGGCACGCCCGAGGTTGGAAGTGATCGCGCCGGTTGCGTTGCGGCGCGGCAGGAAGGCCGAACCCGGAAAGCCATTCGCCGCATAAGCTTCGTTGTAGCTCTTGTTGTAATACTTGGGAAATTCGCGCTGCTCGAGGCGTTCGCGGTTGCGGTACTCCATCGCAAACAGGAAGTTGCTGCGTTCGCTCTCCTGACCCATCACCATTGACAGCTTGTCGTCAGGAGCGGAGGCCTCCAACTGGTCCCTGCGTTCGAACTGCACCTTGAAGCCGTCGAACTGCTTGAGCGGTATGTAGTTGACCACGCCGGCCACAGCTTCGGAGCCATACAATGCGGAAGCACCATCAAGCAGTATCTCGATGCGCTGGATGGCGATCTGCGGATAGGCGAAGTTGGCGTCGCCGAACGCCAACCGGTGGCCGTCCATGAGGTTCATCGTCGCGCGTGGCCCGAGGCCCCGCAGATTGGCGAGGCCGATGCCGCCTTGTGAACTGCCCCCAGTGCGCAGACTCGACGAACTGCTGCCCGATGCGCCGGGGTTGGCCAGCACTTCCGTGCCAATGTTCTGCGGCACGTTGAAGATGATGTCGGCGGTATTGGTGGTGCCCGATGCCTGAATATCCAGCACGTCGATAACGCTGAGGGGAGACGAGGAATTCAAGTTGTTGCGCCGGATATACGATCCGGTAACGACCACTTCCTCGATCGCTTGTTCCTGTTCGGCAGGAGCGGAGAGCAATTGGCCAGGGTTACTCAGGACGAATATAAACGCGCAAGCTTGTAGCAGGCTACGGCAAGACATATGGCACCTCTTGGGGGGCTTGATAGCAAATGGATTAATCGCCTCCTGAAAGTACAGAAACTAAATGATCCTGTCCAGAGGCCTTTTTTTGGGAGGGGGGGGTACTTTTATGACACTTTTAGGGCACGTTTACAGGCTTCACTTTCCTGTTGCTATAACAAGCTGTCTATCTCAGACGAGTATTATGAACGTGCCGGTGCCAATGTCCCTGCCTGCGAGGATTGCGCAAGTTGGAGCAGTTGGGTCGAGCGCAGGATTGGCTGCGCTGGATCTAAGCAATGCGCGGAATCAGGGCAGGGGTGTTGGCTACATAGTGCTGATAGGCTGGATCTGAGCCCCAACGTTCCTTGCCGCTTGCTTCCAGCAGATTCACACCACTGATTCTGGTCAGCAACATTGCGACAAACACCGGTGAAATCAATGTAAGCAATTGCCAGCCTGCCAGCACCGGTATGGCGATCACAGCAATACCGAACCAGAGCAGGATTTCACCGAAGTAGTTCGGGTGCCGCGAGCGCGACCATAGGCCGCTTGTAATAAACTTGTCCTTGTTGGCCGGGTCGGCGCGAAATCGGGATTTCTGCAGATCGGCTACAACTTCCAGCGTAAAACCTGTGATCCACAATAGCGTACCGATGACGAAGAAGCTGTCGATACCTCGATCCGCGGATGTGGTGATTGCCGCCAGTGCGGCTGCCATGGTGATGAACACCCATGCACCGCCGAGGGTCCAGGTAAACAGGAAGCGGAAAAAGCGTGTCTTGATCAGGTTAAAACGCCGATCCTGGCCGGCCTTCTTGACCCGCAAAAACAGAAAGCTGCCGAGGCGTGCGGCCCAAAGCGCAATCATGAGACTTAGCAGTATGCCGCGAGCTTGCATTTCCGGATGTGCGGCGTATGCGAATCCCAGGGTCGCCAGATAAGACAGTGCACCAGTCAGATCGAAATAATGCTCGGTCTGAAACAGGAACGAGGGTACGAATACCACCCAGTGCAACAGGAACCCGATGCAGGCACAGAGCAAGAATAGAGGAAGTCCTGCGAACTGAATGCTGCCCTGGCTGCCCGCCCAGGCGATGCCGGCACTAAACAGCAATACGACCATGATGCCTACCAGTGGTTTAATCACGCTCATAACAATCACCCGCCTTTATTGATTTCATTCCAGAACCTGCCATCGGTAGTTGTGCATCGGTAGTTGTGGGCCTATACGCCAATTACTGTTGAATTGGTTCAGTGCCTTGCTGGTGAATTATATTCACAACTCTTTACCTGACCAGTGCGCGGCATGCAATCTAGTTCGATCGGCAATGGAACCGAATGCTCTCTTCACCGCTGCGTGCGTTCTGGCTGACCGCGCCGCCGGTAGTGGCGCCGGCACTGGCCATGCGCCGGCGGCGGTCGTCCATGTAAGCCTGAAACCTGGGCAGGGCCTGAGCGCTCAGCCCGGCTTCGATATTCGCGAGCACTACGCGGTAGTACAGCGCAATAAAATCTAGGGTGAATTGTGCCCGTCTGGCATAGGCCGCGAGTGCTGCATCGATCCGCGCCTCCCCCTGCAAGTCGGAATTATCCCAGGTGCTACACATGGCCTGCACATTCGCCGGTTCGTTGTCGTTGATAAAGCCATGGGCGTTGGCGAGCAGGGTAAGCATGTTCTGCAGCTGCAGAGTGTCCATGCCAAATTGGGTTGCGGTTGCTTCCGGGTTCGTCAGTATTTCTTGCAACAGGCGATTCAATACCGCGCGATCAATTTGTTCAGGGGCAAGTGTGGGTGACAGAACCCGCAAAGCGCGCGTCTGGGGAAGTTGCGCCGCGGATTGCTCGGCGTCTGCGAGGGGCAGATCCAACTGCTGTGCGATGCCTGGGTTCCCGCAAAAACCCAGGCCCACAAGCAGCAATTTTGCGGCAAGTAATCTAACCGCAGAAAAATTGGCTGTAAGCAATTGCCTGTGCATGGGCGATTCCCGTTATGCGTGTGCGTGTGCGTGTGCGGGTACTGGGCCGGTATTTACCGGAGAAAAGGGGGAGAAAAGGGGACGGAGGGATTATTCTTTAATTAATCCAAACCTCGGCCTGCCGCTTCCCATGTATCCTAAACTCCTTTCAAGCCTACGTTCAATCTGCGCCCGAAAATAATCAGACCCTATCGGCATGGAATAATGCGTGGCCTCGCGAAAAGCATGCACATCTTCCGGTGACAGTGCCTCTCTGAAAAGCTCTCGATATTGATAGCGCCGCTGTTCGATGGAAACAGCCAGCGGCTGAGAAGAAACAGGCTTCACGATTATTGCCGCGTTGCACGACATGGTACGAGTACCCTCGGAGATACGTTCTACTGCGACGAGGCATGGCAAGATCCTTCTAACCATTTTTATTCACTTAGTCTGGTTGCCGCACTCGTGATCTGCAAAATTGATTAAAAAATAATCCCTCCGTCCCCTTCACGGACCCAGAACGCCGCCAGCCCTGGCGATCCCGATCAGGCCGACCAGAATCCAGAAGGCGTTCAGCGTCGTGTAGGCGGTATCCTTGCGCAGTGCAGCACACCAGGTCAGCAGAACCGCATCAATCGTGTTGAATGTCCAGACGAACATGAACGGACTTTCCGGACCCATCCAGCTGACCAGGGTAAAGCTGAAAATGCGCATCACTACGCCGGTCATTTCCAGCGGTTTCATGTTGGTTGTTACAAAGTTGTTCAAGGCTATGAGATTCAAAAATTCACTCCTGTAATGACTTCTATTGTTTAATCGTAGCAAATCCCGATTTCATGAATCCCCCGGATCGAGGCGCAGCGACAAACCGGCCCCCGACCAGTCGCAGCAGCGCCTGAGCACGTCCAGGGTCAGCAGTGTCGAGGAATTTATGCCGCCGAACGATTATTGCCGCGTTGCACGACATGGTACGTGTACCCTGGGAGATACATTCTGCTGCAACGAGGCATGGCAAATCCTTCTAACCATCTTTATTCACTTAGTCTGGTTGCCGCACTCGTGATCTGCAAAATTGATTAAAAAATAATCCTTCCGTCCCCTTTTCCTTCCGAGGTCGAGATGCCAGAAAAGGCGGCTGCGTACCTCGCGCGAGACCTGATCAGCCTGTCAGGGCTCAGGCGCTGGCGATCACGCCGTGTAAATCATACTCATCAGCTTCTTCAATGCGAACCATGACGATGTCACCGACCGCGACTGTCGGGTCGAGTTCAATGAAAACTGAACCATCTATTTCCGGCGCATCGCCCTGGGAGCGTCCGCTCATGCCGGATTCGTCAATAGCATCGATAATCACCGGCAGCTCGAGCCCGATTTTTTGTTGCAGGCGCTGCGTACTGATTTTCTGCTGGGCTTCCATAAACCGTTCCCAGCGTTCCTGCTTCACAGCTTCCGGCACATGATCTGGCAGTGCATTGGCCTTGGCTCCATCAACCGGTGAATATTGAAAGCAACCAACTCTATCCAGCTGCGCAGTATTGAGAAATTCCAGCAACTCGACAAAGTCCGCTTCGGTCTCGCCAGGAAAGCCGACAATAAAGGTGCTGCGAATGGTTAATTCAGGGCAGATTTCACGCCATTGCTGAATCCGTTGCAGTGATTTCTCGGTCGCTGCCGGTCGTCGCATGGCTTTCAGAATCGTCTGGCTTGCATGCTGAAACGGAATATCGAGATAGGGCAAAATTTTGCCTTCGGCCATTAAGGGTATTACATGGTCAACGTGGGGATATGGATACACATAATGCAGGCGCACCCAGATGCCGAGATCAGCCAGTGCTTCACACAGGCCCTGCATGCTGCCTTTGACCGGGCGGCCTTGCCAGAATCCGGTGCGGTATTTCATGTCAACGCCGTAGGCACTCGTATCCTGCGAGATTACCAACAGTTCCTTGACACCAGCTTTGGCCAAACGTTCGGCTTCATCCATTACCTCCCCCACGGGTCGGCTCACCAGATCGCCACGCATGGAGGGAATAATGCAGAAGCTGCAACGGTGGTTGCAGCCTTCAGAAATTTTCAGATACGCGTAGTGGCGCGGTGTGAGTTTGATACCTTGGGGTGGCACCAGATCGATATAGGGATCATGAATACGGGTTTGCGGCAGGTGTTCATGCACTTGCGAAACTACCTGTTCATACGCCTGGGGTCCGGTAACTCCCAACACCTTTGGGTGCGTTTTCTTGATCAGGTCGGCCTGGGCGCCGAGACAACCGGTGACAATGACCCTGCCATTTTCACTAAGTGCTTCACCGATGGCATCCAGGGATTCCTGCTTCGCGCTATCAATAAAACCACAGGTGTTAACGACGACAATGTCTGCGTCGTTATAGGACGGCACGATGTCATAACCATCCATACGTAATTGCGTGAGTATGCGTTCGGAATCTACCAGTGCCTTGGGGCAGCCGAGTGAGACGAAACCGACCTTGTTACCGTTTGCTGCCATGCTGAAACCTGAAGTGTGCCAATGCTGGGGTGGGCGATTATAGCGGGATCAATGGCAAATAGGGATTACAGATCGCAGATTTGCGCATCCGCACGGTGCAGGCTGAACATTTCAACCCCGCTCCCGCTCCACCAGTACCCGGCGTAAAATCTTGCCGGAGGCAGATTTGGGAATTTCAGCGATAAATTCCAGTTTTCGGATCTTCTTGTGGGGTGTCACCTGCTCCGCCACAAAGCGCAGGATTTCCTCGGCTGTAATTGGGTCTTTCAATACCACGAAAGCCTTCGGTACTTCGCCGGCTTCTTCATCCGCGCTGGGAATCACGGCAGCATCGGCGATGGCGGGGTGGCTCAGTAACAGCGCTTCCAGTTCTGCAGGTGCCACCTGGTAGCCCTTGTATTTGATCAGCTCTTTGACCCGGTCCACTATATAGAAGAAACCATCACTGTCACCGTAACCGATGTCACCGGTGCGGAACCAGCCAGCAGCGTCGATGCAGTTGGCAGTTGCTTCCGGGTTGTTCAGATAACCGCGCATGACATGGGGGCCGGCAATGAGTATTTCGCCACGTTCGTTAACGCCCAGTTCGGCTCCGGTCTCGGTGTCGATTACCTTGCACTGGGTGTTAGGTAGCACCGGTCCAACCGCGCCTGGCTTGTTGCGCGCTTCTGCAACAGGTAATACATGGGAGGCACCAGCAACTTCGGTGAGACCATAACCCTGATAGATCTTGCAGTTGAGGCGCTTGCCGCAAGCCTGTTCGAGATCTTCACCGAGAGGTGCTGCGCCGCAGCCAATGATGCGCACGCTGCTGAGATCGTAGTTGGCTACCAGTGGATGTTTAGTCAATGCCAGTACCAGTGGCGGCACCAGGTTCAACGCCGTAACCCGGTACTTCTGCACGATACCCAGAAACTGCTCGAGGTCGAAGCGTGGCATCGTCACCAGCCTGGCTCCGCGATAGATCGCCAGATTCAAAATCAGTACCATGCCGTAGATGTGAAAGAATGGCAGAATTCCGATCAAGGTGTCGTTTTCATCGATATAATTGATCTCGCTGGACAGCACCATGTTCGCAATCAGATTCTCGTGGGTGAGCATGACCCCTTTCGATAGGCCCGTGGTGCCACTGGAATAGGGCAGGGCCACGAGATCCGCCCGCGGGTCGATCGCAAGCGCGGGACGCGCGCCATTATTATTGAGCAGTTCAGAGTATGATGTGGCACCTGGCGCCGTACCCAATACAAACACTTCCTCGATGTTACAGGCCCTGGCAGCGGGCAGCGCGCGCTCGAGCAATGCGGGAATGGTAAGCAGGAACTTTGCGCCGGAATCCTTGAACTGGTGGATCAGGTCATTGGTGGAGTAGAGCGAATTAACGGTGGTGTTAATCCCGCCGGCGGCGGCGACTCCGAGGAATACCACGGCATATTCCGGCACATTCGGGCAAAAGATGGCGAACACATCGCCCTTTTTGAAACCACGCAGATGCAGACCTGTTGCGAATCGTTCTATCTGCTCAGCAAGTTCGGTAAAACTCAGAGTGTCGCCGGTGGTGCCATCTATCAGGGCCGTGCGGTCACCTAGTTCCTTGGCGCGATGCAATACAACAGTTGTTAGGTCTAATCGTGGCAGCACCACATCCGGTTTTTGACTCTTGAATATCACTGCAAGCCTCGCGTAATTCTCTTTAAGATTGCTGGTGTCGGTTATTGTATGACAGACGTATGACATAAAAAGCCCAAAAGCTCAATGTGGGATGCGCTCTGGGTCAGGTAGTTCCGGATGAACTAAATCCTGGCAAATTCCGTGTGATAACGCACGCAGGCATGGTCCGGCACGATAAGGTTTGCTGACAATGCGAGGCACATGAAATTTTCCGGAGGTACTGCATACTCGCAGCTAATGCCGTGCAGTACGCTTGGTACGAAACCAAACCGTGGATAATACTCAGCGTGCCCCAGCACAAATACGGCGACTACTCCTGCCCGTCGGCATTGTTCCAGACCTGCGCTAATCAGCGCGGCACCCGCACCCTGATTTTGTAGAGCATGCGTGACTGCTACCGGAGCGAGACCCATCAGCAATTGGCTTGAGTCTGCCAGTGTCACTGGTGTAAACAGGATGTGACCGACGATTGCCGCCCCATGCTCTGCGACCAGTGAAATTATCGGAGTGGCTGCTGTGCGCAAGCGCGATACCAGCTCAGCTTCGGCCTAGGTTGGAAAAGCGGCAGCGTGGAGGGCGTAGACTGCCATCCAGTCTGCACTTGTTTCAGGGCGAATTTGCATGCAAATCAGTGATGGCAAAATGATGACTGCTGATAATGAAATCTTCCCGCAGATAAAAGCGATGGGCGCCGAAGCGCTGTACTCCGGAATCAAGATGCAATTGCTTACAGCCCAGACTGCGGGCATATTGTTTCAGCCAATCCAGCAATAGCTTGCCTGCCCCGGTGGAGCGCTGCGTGGCGTCAGTCACAAGATCATCGACATAGATATGCTTCTGCCAGGCGAGTTTGATGCCGACGATAAATCCAGCCACGCTCAACACCTGGTCTGCGTCTATAACATACGCAATCTGGTATCCAAGTTTTTGTTGTTGCTGGATCTGTTCGATCAGGCTTTGTTGCGTGTACTGGGGGCGCAATTGTAACAAGACTGGACTGATTAAATTCAGTTCGGCAGGAGTGGTAACAAGTTTTACTTCCATTGGTGAGTCCTCACCGTACAGTTTGGATGATTTACGTTGATTGTCTGGGTCGCGTTGCTTACGCCTGATTCAATATTCCGCTCTGGGCGATACCATCAAAGATAAATTGTACCGCCAGTGCCGATAACAGCACGCCAAATATACGCGTAACCACATGCATTCCGGTGACGCCGAATAACTGCTGGATTTTGGCGGCAATCAACAACATTGCCAGTGTGCCGATCAGGATCACGCCGAGAGACGCGATTACTATCGCCTGCAACACGAGGTCGCCCTCGGCATTCGCCATCAATAGAATGACGGCGCCCATAGCGCCAGGTCCCGCGATCAGCGGCGTTGCCAGTGGAAACACGGAAATGTCCTGCTTGTTGCGCGCTTCAAGCTCTTCTTCTGCAGTAGTCGAAGTGCCGCCGGAGGAGCGTGCGAACACCATGTCGATGCCAATCAGCAACAGCAGAATGCCGCCACCCGTGCGTAGCGCAGGGAGAGAAATGCCGAGCACGGCGAGTAATGATTCACCCAGCAGGGCGAACACTATCAATATGCCACCGGCGATCAGGGTTCCCCGCACGGCCAGCTGGCGCCGGCGTTTCGGTGTTTCGGTAGCGGTGAGTCCGGCATACACGGCAGCGACATCCAGTGGGCCGATGGTGGCGAAAAAAGTGGCCAGTGCTACGGTTGCGGTTTCGATCATGAGAGATGCTCGTCTGTTGGTTCCGGGTTTATTGTTGCAGCAATTACCGGTTCAAAGCTGTAGCAGCCAGCCCGGAATCGGCAAGGGCCAAATCAATGGCTGCCTGCACGTGGATCGCGGTCGTATCATACAGCGGGCTCGCAGTATCGCGCTGTTGTACCAGCATGGAAATTTCAGTGCAGCCGAGAATAATGGCGTCAGCGCCTGCCGCAGTCAGCTCCGCAATAATTGCCAGGAAGTCAAGCCGCGATTGCTCGCGAATAACGCCAAGACATAATTCCTGATAGATCACGCGATGGATGAGTTCCCGCTGTACCGCATTTGGAATCAGCACCTCGATGTGAAAATTATCGGTAATACGCTGCTTGAAAAATGCCTCTTCCATGGTAAATCGCGTGCCGAGTAAGCCGACGCGCCGCACCGCATTTTTCTGCAGCGCCGCTCCAGTCACATCCGCTATATGCACCAGCGGAATGGTCACGGCGGCGGCTACTTGTGGAGCCACCTTATGCATGGTATTGGTACAGATCAGCAAAAAATCAGCGCCACCCCGCTCGACTGCACAAGCAGCGGCACTTAGTTGTTGCGCCAATTCGTCCCAGGCACCCTGATGCTGTAATTTTTCGATAGCATCGAAGTCCACGCTGAACAGGCAAATCTCGGCCGAGTGCAAGTCGCCCAGTCGCTGCTTGATGCCTTCATTTAGCAACCGATAATAATTGAGAGTGGATTCCCAGCTCATGCCACCCAATAAACCTATGGTTTTCATAGTAAGTACCGCTTCGTTTGCAGGCTTGTTGGCGCGTGCGGTGCTGGAATAGCCTGACATTATAGTCGGAATTACCCTGCTTAACTATTGTCAGTACTAGATCAATGCAGTTGTATTCCAATTTCCGCCGTTGCTCGACCTGCGCTTGCACACCCGTTACTATCCGGCAGCAAGGGAGGCACTTCACCTCACGGGATGAGTTCTTTCCAGCACAGTATTTTATTTTCGTAATAGCCCAACAAGCTTGAGACAATCATGAACCATATTCGCGAACGCGCACAAAAACAGTTTCCCTCTGTATTGCTTACCTTGATCAGCATAATTCAGGCGCTCGCTCTGGGGTTGTTGTGGTAGACAATCGTCAGTAGTGATGTGCTGTGGCAGTTCGATCTGCAGGTACTGGTAACATGGGGCATGTTGAGCGTGGCGTTGATGGGCATTTTGCTGGTCTGGGTGCTATATACAACGCTCGTCATGGGTTTTATCTGGCAACTATCCTTGCGTGATTCAGTATTGCCATTTGTTATCGGCATACAGGAATTCATGTTGCTGAGTCTCACGGACGCAGAATTTCATGGCCTGTGGTTATATGTGCTCGCATCGCTGTTTGTGACGGTAAACTGGATTGTACACATCAGCTTGCGGCGGGCACGGCAGCATCCAGCCAATGCGCAATATTTCGCTACCATCGCTCCAGCGACGTTACGGGATTTCAGGGGGGTCATCGTCATTATCGTTATTGCCATCGCGCTTGGCCTGGCGATTGATTTCAGTGGTAGCACTATCTGGCTGCCCTTGCTTGCAATCGTATATGCGAATGGCATCTTGATCAGACAGATTGTTGTTACCCGGCGTTTGTGGTGGAGCCTGATGGCCGACCGTCCGGCCGTAACTGCGCCGTCTGCCAGCCAGGAGCAGCAGGAGTAAGTTATGCGAATCATGCTGACTTTGCTGGGTCTGCTCTTGATGTGCAATGTACACGGGGCAGGCAAGCTCTCTGACGATATTCGCATCGAGAGCAGGGCGCTGGGTTATGCCTTGCAATATCGGGTCTACACACCGCAGTCGGTGCCAAGACGTGCGCGCTTGCCGGTGCTCTACATCACTGATGGTTCTGGGTATATAAATAGCGGTGCACTGCCGCAGCTGCTTGATGCGGAAATTGCCCGCGGTGCGATAAAACCGCTAATCGTCGTGTTTGTGGATGCCCACAATCCGGACAATCTGCAGCAGAATCGTCGTAATCAGCAATTCTTCTGTAATCCGGACTACGTGGAATTTTTCACGCAGGAATTGTTGCCGGAGATTGCTGCAAATAATCAGACGCTGGCAACACTAGAGGGCAGGGTTATCCTTGGGCTCTCATTCGGCGCGCATAACAGTGCCTGTTTTGGCCTGATGGCCACTGACTACTTTGCCGGTATCGCCATGCAGTCACCGGCCAATAGTGAGATGGTGGATGAACTGTGTAACCAGTATCAATTGGCCGACCGATTGCCCATCAGGATTTTCATGAGTGTGGGTATGATCAATGACAATACCCAGGCAGGTCGGCAATTCATGGAGACCTTGCAATTCAAGGAATATGATCTGACTTACCGCGAAGTCGATGCGGGGCATGACTGGGAAAACTGGAAACCGCTGCTTGACGATGTGCTGCATACATTCTACGCAGCAGACTAGTCAGACTTCATATCAAGTAGTAAGCACCAAGCAAGACTTGACCCTGGTATTCACCATTCTCCCCTTAATCAAATCAATGCGGGACGGTTTCATTCCAGTTTAGTGCGTTGTACTTTTGCAGGATGCGCATCAGGTCGGGGATGGGTACGGCCTGCAGTTCGCCGCGGGAGCTGGTTACGGTGGTGGCCTTGAAGATGGCATTGTAGATTGCTTCTTCGGTGGCCTCAGCGGCGGCGGCAAACAGGGGAGACATGGAGGCATTGACCAGTTCTTGGGTGGCAACCGGAGCATCGCTAACCCGCGGCTTGCGCACAGCAGGGTGGGTGGAAAAGGCGATGACGTAATCACCGGAACCATTGCTGGCGAAGGAGCCGGTGCGCGCCAGGCCCATGATTGCGCGTAAACCAAGGCGGTCGAGACTACGTGCATTCAGCGGTGCATCGGTGGCAAGGATGATCATGATGGAACCGTCATCCCGGTCACCATCGCCCTGCGACGGCAAGTTCTCACGAAACGAATAAGTGCCTAACTCTCGTCCCACGGGCGCGCCGTTGATCGACATGATGCCACCATAGTTCGTTTGTGCCAGCACGCCGACAGTGTAACCACCAAGCGAATCCGGGAGGACGCGGGAACTGGTACCGATACCACCCTTCCAGCCAAAAGCCTGGGTACCGGTGCCGGCACCGACGCTGCCCTCTGCCACCGGCCCACTGCTGGCGTTATCCAACGCCGCGAATACCTCGGCGCGCTGGATCGGGTCGGCCCACATATTTTTGACCTGGCTGTCGTTGGTTTCGCCAACGACGGGATTTATGGTGTGCTCACCCATGCCTGGTTGCTCATACATCCATTCTTTCAATGCGTTCGCTGCACTCCATACACAGAGCGTGCAGGTCAACAGAATTGGCGTTTCTATCTCGCCGAATTCCCGCACCTGGATTTCGCCGATGAGTTTGCCGTAGCCATTGCCGACATGAATCTAGGCCGGCACAGGATCGGTATAGAGGTTGCCCGGGGCTGGAATTATCGCGGTGACTCCGGAACGAATATCATCACCACGAATGACGGTGGTATGGCCGACGCGAACCCCGACCACATCGGTGATGGCATTCATGCTACCGGTCTCGAATATACCAATCACCAGCCCGGCCTCACGGGCACGAGGCCGTTCCGGTTCCGTCTGTGCAGAAAGGCAGCTGCTGTACAGGACCGTGCCTGCTGCGATGGCGAGCGTGAACAAGTGCTGCATATATTCTCCAGCGTTGCTGTAACTGATGATTCTGTTGATAAATGGGGTCAGAGTAAAAATACAGTGGCGAGTTCAACCGGATAGTAAGTCCCGCCGGTGGTGCCGGTAGTGAGTATATAGATGCGGCGGACGCCGGACTGCTCGCAGCAACTGCTCAACAGTACCGCCGATGCCGCGCAGATCAATACCAGCATTATTGAGCGGCGCATCATTGCGCCGTGCCATCGGTCGGACAACTACCTGACAGCTCAGCAATCCATTGGCTGATCAATGCCACACCTTCCGCATGCACCAGGGTGCGCCCCAGTTCCGGCATCATCTCATCCGGTGCTGAGGATTCCATGCGATACAACAGTATTGAGCGTTCGGGCGCGCCGGGTACGATCGCGAACAGGCGCTCTCCGGCGCCGCCGCCAGCGGCTACCGGTGGTTTGCAGACACCAAGGTTAATGGGAGCCGTATTGGAACCATCCAGCAATAATGCCGAAGTGTCGGCTGCGCCCTGGGGATTATGACAGTGTCCGCAATGTACATTCAGATAGGCGCTCGCACGCTCCGCGGTAGTGGCGGATGGGTCCAGCCAGGATATGGCGGGGGAACTGGATACGGCATCCGGTTTTGAATCGAGTGTTGAAGCGGGAGTTGAATTGGCAGCTGCGCTTAACCACCCGCGTCGTTGCAACTCTTCGATCTGCGTTAGCGCAGGGTCCGCATCGGCATCGAAGCTGCTGCCCAGTTGTCGCGCTATTGCCGCGAGTGGCTGCAGCTCGCCATCTGGATGCTCGGTGACATGACAGGCAGCACACTGATTTTCATTGGGTACGAAATAACTGAAGCGGCGACTGCCGGCGTCACTCTTTAAATCGATTGATTTACTGCTGCCGGCAACGCGCAGAAAAGCCTCGGTCTCCTCGTCATTCCACACATAGGGGAATGGGTCCCAGCCTTGCTCGCGCCTGACCAGCAATCGGGTTTCCACCAGTTGGTTCGAGCGCAGATCAATCAGCGACTGCGACTGTGGTGCAGATTGCAATGCCGTGCCCTCGCCATCTACTGGGTAATAAAACGTCTTGGTCAAAATGGTGCCAACAGGATAGTCGATTTCTCCGTCCAGCCAGTTGGCTGCAGTCGCCGGCGGCAACCACAGCGTGCGCAGTTTCTGCGCGTAGTCAGTGAATAACTGATTGGTCGGTGCGAACACCATGGCAGCAGGAGTCGGCGCGAGGCTGTCAGCGGATAGCACAAACAGGTTCCATTCCGACAATCGCACTGGACTGCCGCTGGCATGAAACACCGGTGCCTGCGGAGCGCAAGCGTACAGTGCCGTCAGCAGTGTTATTGCTGTCAGCGCCTGTCGCCAGCATGCGGACGCCATTACTGGGCTGAGCTGAGTGAGATCACAGAAAGATTTGGCAGAACACAATCGTGCGGACTACTGTCGAAGCTTGGCGCTGCAAAAGCGTTGCTTGCATCCAGATTCGCAAAAGTCTGTTCACCATTGTTGCGCAGGCATAGAATGTCCGCTGCTTGCTTGTCAGGCGCTACTGTACCATCCCATACGATATCTGGTATGGGTTGCTGGGTCGCCGCCTGCAACAGCGCCAGTGGTTCGGAATCCGGAGCGGTGCCGCCGCCACTGAATTGATTGTCGTGGATGAAGATGGACTCGGGGAACGGGTCGTAATTCACGTCGTCAATCGGCAGGCCGGTGATGTGATAGCTCACGATCAGCACGTTGGCGCTGTTGTTGTCCGTGAAGCTGTTGCCAAATACTTCGATGTTGTCATTGGCGAGAATCATCATGCCGGTACCCGCAGGCACGGTGCCGACGATATTGCCTTCCGGGGCAAAATTAGCGGTGTTGTTGTTGATAATCTGGTTGTTGAACACCCGCGTATTGCGGCCACCCTGTACCGGCAAGTTTGGTAGATCGAATACCAGAATACCGCCGGTGTTGCTGGTGGCGATGTTGTCATGCACATCGGCAAAGGTAGAGTTCTCGATCTCGATGCCAGCCACATTCAATTCGGCGCGGGAATTGCGCACGATAATCTGGGTGGACTGACCCACATAGATACCTGCATCAGAGGCGCCAATGGCAACTGCGCTATCGATCAGCACGTTGCGCGATTGCACCGGGTAGATACCGTAGGCACCGTTGCTGGTGAGTGCACCTCCAGTCCATTCGGTGCGCACGCGGCGAATTGTGACGTTGGTGCTGTCATTGATCTTGAGGGCGTCGCCGATAGTATCTTCAATGGCGAGGTCTTCAATGGTGAAATCATTGGCGCTGACCAGCAATCCTTCCGCGCCCTGTATTTGATTTTTGAAAGAGAGAATGGAGCTGTCCATACCCATGCCGCGAATAGTGACTCCGGGTACGTTCAATGAAAGGCTGCGGGTTAATGCATGGGTGCCGGCCGGAATTGTAATCACGGCGCCGGGTTCGGCTTCAATGAGTTGCAGCTGCAGGGTTTCTTCAAAGCTTAGCTGCGGCAGCGGCGCCTCTGGTTCGCTGCAATTCTGCAATAAAATGACACTGGTGACTGCGGTGAGTAGTTTCAGTATGTGGCCGTGCATAGATATTCCCCTCAGGCTTGCAGAATGCACGGGCAGTATATGATTGTTGCGCGCAACAAAAAAGCTGCACCGGCAGGCCGGTGCAGCTTTCGATAAGTACAACTGACTAATATCAGGGGCGCTGTGGAGTCGCGCGATAGACCTCATCAGTTACTGGCTCGAGCCAGTTAACAGTACCTTCATAGATGGTGAGCTGCAATACGTCTTCCTCAGGATGGGCACCATGCCAGTGTTCCCTGCCTGCCGGAGTCCACCAGGGTTCCCCGGGGTGAATTTCCATTAACGGACCGCCGCGGTCCTGAGTCAGGCCGCGCCCACTTTCGATCATCAGCAATTGACCCCAGCTATGTGAATGCCAGTTCGAGCGCACGCCGGCCGGAAACACCAGACGCAAGGTGCTGATGGCATCGCTGTTTTCAGTACGCGGCGCACCGCCCATAAAATTGCTCTGCTGGGCAGAACTCAGGTTGGACTGCGTGCCGAGTATCACCCAGCCTAATGCCATAGCGGCACATACCGAGGTAAAAATTTGCAGTGGGGCAGACATTTGCAGCTTGCTGTTCTTGTTACTGTGCTTGTTATTGATGTCGTTCATAGGAATACCCTTCGCGCGCTCTGTTATTGAATGTGTACTTCGAGCAAGCCTAGCAATATAACAAACGTCAGCCCGTGTCAATTCGCCATCGCTGCTGTCCCCATTACTGGCCATGATGGTATGCTCCGTGCTGGAGCCTGTCTCAGGCCATGTCAGGCTAAGAATAAAAAGCGCAAATTCCCCAAGAGAAGTGCTGCGACCATGACCTGCAAAAAAAAGTTCTTCTTCAGCATGCTGTTGCAAAAGCTGCGCTTACATAAAAAACTGCGCTTGCATAACGAATCGCGCTTGCATAAAGAGTACCGCCACAATTTTCCAGCCTTGCTGATTACGACCACAATGCTGCTGGGTATGGCGCCAGCCTGGTCACAGCAGTCCAATCCCTTCGAAGCTGATCCTCGCGCCCCTTATGCCGGCGGTGTGATCTTTCGGGCGCAATGTGCAACTTGTCATGGTGCTGATGGGAAGGGCATTGCCAGTATCGACGCTCCAGATCTGACCCTGATGTGGAGTGCGCGCGAACTCTCTGACAATGCTGTATTCGACACCATCCGCAATGGCATTGCTGGCAGCATCATGCCGCCCCACAGTTTTCCCGACCCGGAAGTGTGGATGCTGGTGTCCTATCTCAAGAGTATTGCTGTCTCCGGTACTAACCGTGCGCTGGCAGGTAACGCTGAACTGGGTCGCGAATTATTCGGTGCCAATTGCGCGCGCTGCCACCGCGTGGCCGGTAGCGGTGGCAGTCTTGGTCCTGATCTGAGTCGCGTGACTGCGCGTCGTTCCTATGCTGCCCTGGTGGAGTCCATTCGCAATCCCACAGCGGTCATTGCCGATGGCTATCGATCGGTGCTGATTACTAACGCAGCCGGGGAGCGTATGCAGGGCACGATCAAGAGTGAAGATGCTTTTTCCCTGCAGATCATGGATTCAAATCAGCAGTTACGCGGCTTCAGCAAAACCTCCCTGCAGACCATAGAACGACAGCTCGAGTCGCTGATGCCGGCATTTAATCCTGGCATGCTGAGTGATGCTGATATTGAAAACCTTCTGACTTACTTACAGGTGCAGCAGTGATAACGAAGCGAATAGGGCTTGGCAACAATGGTCAGCACATGCTGCGGCGACATCTCGGTTTGCTGTTGGTGACATGGGTAACTGCGGTCAGCGCGCAGGCGCAGACTGGTCCAGGCTATGAGGACATTTTGCAGGGTTTTGCTGATCCGGAGCGCTGGCTGACTTATTCCGGGGACTACAGTGGCAAGCGCCATTCACCCCTGCAGCAAATCACGCCAGAGAATGTGGCGCAGTTGCGTCCGCTCTGGACTTTCCAAACTGATACCACCACTCGTGGTCGTGGCTTTGAGACCACACCACTGGCAGATGACGGCGTGCTCTATGTTACCGGCTCCAACAACTATGCCTGGGCGATTGACGCGAAATCCGGACGGGCGTTTTGGCAATACCGGCGCAACCTGCCCAATGATTTGACTTACGGCGCCAGTGCGCCGGTAAATCGTGGCTTTGGCATGCTCGGGGAGACCCTGTTCATGGTCACTCTGGATGCGCATTTGCTGGCGATGGACCGGCGCACCGGGGATATATTGTGGGACGTGGTACTGGCGGATTATAAAGTTGGCTATGCCGCCACACTGGCGCCGCTGGTGCTGGATGACAAAGTCATCGTCGGCATCTCCGGTGGCGAATATGCGACGCGTGGATTCATCGATGCCTACGCGCCGGCCACTGGCGAGCGCCTTTGGCGTTTCAATACCATACCTGGCCCTGGTGAAGCGGGCAGTGAGACCTGGCCGAATGATCCTGAGATCCTGGCTCGCGGCGGCGGTGGCACCTGGATGAATGGCAGCTATGATCCAGAACTGGACCTGATTTACTGGGGCGTGGGCAATCCCAACCCGGATTATTACGGTGACCAGCGGCCGGGTGACAATCTGTATTCCAATTCGCTGGTGGCGCTGGAAGCGGGCACCGGCAAATTGCGCTGGCATTACCAGTTCACGCCCCATGACTTGAATGACTGGGATTCCAATCACATGCCAGTGCTGGCTGATATTGGCTGGCAGGGACAGCCGCGGGCCGTGGTCATGGTGGGCAATCGCAATGGCTTTTTCTATGTGCTCGATCGCGTCTCCGGTGAGTTATTGCAGGGCACGCCGTTCACTGCCACCAGCTGGGCGCGGGAAATTGGTGCCGATGGCCGGCCGATTATTTTGAATGACGGCATCAAGGGTTGCGTGCCCGACCCCTGGGGTTCGACCAATTTCATGCCGCCCTCGTTCTATCCTGATTTGAATCTGTTCATTCTGACCGCCCGCGAAACCTGCGCTACCTTCGTGCCGGAAGCACCACAATCCGCGCCAGGCCAGGCCAATTTTGGCGGCGTCGTTTTTATCGATGGTGCAGCGGGTTCAGGTGCCCTGCGCGCGCTGGATGTGGCTACCGGTGAGTTACGCTGGGAATTCGCCTATCCGTCGCCGACTTTTGGGGGTGTCATGACCACCGCGGCTGGCCTCGTGTTCGCCGGTGATCACGAAGGCAATTTCATGGCTTTCAACGCGGCCACCGGTGAGAATTTGTGGCATTACCAGACTGGTTCGCGCATCTGGGGAGCGGCCGCGATGACGTTTATGCTGGACGGAAAGCAGCTAGTGCTGATTCCGGCAGGAACCACGCTCACGGCGTTTGCCCTGCCAGACTGATACTTTTCTCCACACTTTCTCGAGTTTCAATTTATGGCGCCTTTTGGAGTACGCTAAATATCGATAAGCAGAGGCTGCTGCCGGGCGGCGACTGTGGCTTTCCAGCAGCGCCGAACATATACTTCAGACTACGATTTACGGTGCTATCCGCTCTTAATTTGAAAACTAGTTCTCGATCAGCTTGGCGAACAATTAACGAACATTTATAAAAAGAGGATTCGGTCATGCTTAAGTCAGTCACTTCCCTGTTTACAGCTGTGTTATTGACATTGCCAGTGGTCGCCCTGGCCCAGCCACACGATGCCAGCGTGGCCAATCACCAGCCACACTATTATGACATTGCCGATTTTGGCATGCAGGGTGACAGCATCACTTTTGCCGACCATATCGCGCCGATCTTGCAGCGCAGCTGCCAGAGCTGTCATCGCCCCGGTGGCGGCGGACCGATGGTGCTGATGACCTACGACCAGGTACGGCCCTGGGCACCCGTCATCAGTTATCGCACGGCGATCCGGGATCGCATGGGTGCAATGCCGCCATTCTTCCTCGAGAAAAACATCGGCATTACCGAATTCGTAAATGACTATTCCTTGACTGACCTCGATCTCGCGATGATCCAGGCTTGGGTCAACAACGGTGCCCCCCGTGGCAATCCGGACAATGAACCACCCCAACTGGTTTTCTCCGACAGCAATGAGTGGTCCATTGGTGAACCGGAATTAGTACTGCGATCCAGAGACTTTTCACGTCCCGCGGTCGGACCCGACTGGTGGGGAGATATTGGCCTGATACCAACCGGATTGACCGAAGATCGCTATGTGCAATCTATCGAAGTGCGGGAAGTGAATGATATTCCGCCGGATGCTGGCAATGGTACGGTCGGCGGGCGTTATGTCATGCATCACGTGACCTATACCAGCGGCCGCCTCAGTGCGGATGGTAACGAGATAGAAGGCGAGGAAGTAAGCTGGCCGATTCATGAAGTAGGTCGCAACGCAGACATCTTCCCGGAAAAAGCCGGTCGCCTGCTGGCCGCTAATTCTGCGCTGTCACTCGGTGCCGCGCATATGCATTCCAATGGTCGTGATACCAACGCCTATCTGGAATTCGGTATCAAGTTTTTCCCCGTGGGTTACCAACCGCAATACAGCGATCGTGGTCCCCGCACCGGTAATGGCATCGACATCGATGTGTTGCCAAACAAGGCGAATCAGGAATTCCATAACTATGTAGTGCTGTATGAGCACACCAAGATCATCGCATTCGAACCGCACCTGCATGCGCCCGGTGTGCGTATGTGCATGGAAGCGATCTGGGGACACAACCAGTTCACGCTGAACTGTGTTGGCTACGATCACAATTGGGTGAAGCAGTATGTTTATGAAGACGATGCCGCACCGTTGTTACCAAAAGGCACGATCCTGCACACGATTGGGTATCTGGATACGACTACGGCAAATCCAAATCTTGCGGATCCTAGAAACTGGGCAGGCGGTGGTCGTCGCTCCGTGTCGAACATGTTTATCGATCTTGGCTATTCAGTAACCTTGACTGAAGAACAGTTCCGGGAAGAAATGGCCGTGCGCCGCGCGAAGATGCGAGATCGCAATGCGTATGACGTCGGCTGTCCAATGTGCTGGGCGCCTGAATACATGAGTGATGCCCAGTCTTTGGCACAAGGAAATGATTAGTCATGGGAGTTCAGGAAAATCGAATTATGCAGTATTCGAAATTGGCACTCGTTCCGGCTCTGGCCCTGTTGATCTGCTTGCCAGCGGCGCAAGCCCAGCAACGGTTTATGGAGTTACGCGGGGAAATCACCTCACCTGCCTATGAAGGTTGGTGGGAGAACGAAGACGGCAGCTTCAAGTTGTTCTATGGTTATATGAATTCCAACTGGGAACAGACTTTTAATGTTCCCATTGGTTCTGCAAACTATTTCTCCGTAGTGGAGGAAGGTGCGCTGAATGATCTGAGCGTGGATGGGTTTGATTTTGCCCAGGCCGATCAGGGCCAACCGACTCATTTCTATCCGCGCCGCAATCCATTCCTGTTTACGATTGATGTTCCCGCAGATTTCGGTGAGCGGGAAATGGTTTGGACGTTGCAGACCCAGGGTCAAACGCTGCGCGCCTATGGCACATTGAAGCCAGATTACGCGATCGATCCGCAGGTGATTTCTACGGAGGTTGGCGGCAACTTCGGCAGTCTGAGTGATGCGCTGCGCGACAACATTTCTCCGGACTTGCGCATTGAGGGCGAGAATCGGCGCACTGTGAAAGTAGGTCAACCGCTAAGTCTCGCAGTGCACGCCAGCGATCCTGACAATTATCCGCCGCCGCGCCCGGCGCCACGCTTGAATGACAATCTCGAACGTCTGTACCGCCCGCCGTCATCAATCGTCGCCACGAGCGGACCCGGCTTACGCTTCGCCTGGTCGGTCTATCGCGGTCCAGCGGAGCAAGTAAAATTCGTACCCGCACAAATGAAGACTTATACCGACACGCGCATGTATGGGAATTCGGCGTGGTCGCCACCTTTCACCATTCCAGAACCACCAGCAGATGGCAGATGGACCGCCGAAGTCACCTTCGATGAACCTGGTGAATATGTATTGCGCGGCGTCGCCAGCGATGGTTCCATGTTCAGTTACCAAAACCTGATGGTCACAGTTACGCGCTAATAGTTAGCGTCGTCGCCAATCAAGCCAGCGAGTCTTTGTGCAGATTAGCTGGCTATTTAATTGTTGCAAGTGCCAGGTTAAAACGTCGTACTGTATAAGCAGTACCGAGTGCAGTCCTGAAAAAGAGTCCATAAGAATTAAAACAGAGCACCTGCCATGCAATATTCAACACTCAGCAGCTCGCGTCTGCTATTACCGTCAGTCCTCTCACTCTGTTCGTTCAACGCGATGCCTGCAGTCGCTGGTATCGAATTTCCGCAAACGATTGCCTGGTCGGTGTCGCACTGATGGCCGCTGCGCTACAAGATTACCTGACTGGAATTGGGGATCTGGGTAGAGGCATTGACCTCGGGGTACGTTGGGCTGTAATCAAGCCTGTGCCAGTCAATACCTGAGCGGCGCCAGCGCCCACTGCTCCGAAGCGCTGCACACTCAAAGCTTGTTGCGCAGACTGGAGTAGCGGGCCAGCATTTCTGGGTTGGCGTGGATGTGTGTTTCGATAACCTTGACCAGATCTTTCTTTGACACGAGTCCGATACTGGCAAGCATGTCCGAGGTCAGCACCAGGGAAATAAACGCCACTATAAATAGAAGCAGGTACAGGAACTGCAGCTCGATACCCAGCAGGCGCAAGCCTGCGCAGAACAGTACGCCAGCGATCAGAAAGGAGCGCATGGAGGCTTCGCGGGTGATTTGCCGTTGCGCTCGCAATACCAGGCGAAATTCTTGCTCGTTCATGGTTTGCTCCTGCCAGTTGTTTTTCAGGTAATGGCAGTATAGCGCAAACCTGAAACAGCAGGAGGTTGGCTTGCCAAATACGGGTAACTGAATTAAGTTTTGGCCACTGTCAGGCTTTTTTTATTTTTCCCCTCTTTCGCATCTGCTTTGGGAGCCGCGTCATGTCTATATCCAGCAAGGTTTATTTCACCATGGCAGGCCTGCTTATGAGCGGCGTATGGGCCAATAACACCATAACACCAGCAGATATTCTGTCGGGTCATCACGCCGAAGAGCGCTTCGCGCGTGCGGCGGCGACCAGCGCCGGTCAGGAGTAAGCCCATGCCTATCAGCAAGGGCTACAAGCAATTGGTGGCGGAAGCCGAGAGCCAAGTGGTGGCGCTGACCCCGCTGCAGGTGGATGCCAAATTGCAAACACCTGGCGTCTTGTTAGTGGACCTGCGCGATGTTCGAGAAGTGAAGCGGGAAGGCAAAATTCCAGGTGCGCTGCATGTGCCCAGGGGTATGCTGGAATTCTGGATTGATCCGGACAGCCCCTATTATCGTCACGAGTTTGATCAGGCCGGTGAGATTATCCTGTATTGCAATAAGGGTTGGCGCTCGGCGCTGGCAGCGCAAACTCTACAGCTCATGGGAATGGATAACATCGCGCATATGCAGGGTGGTATGGAGCGCTGGGTAAGTGAGATCGGCCGGCTGGAACAAACGTCATAGTCCAGCAGCATCAAGCTGGACGGTAATGCAAGCGAATCGCTATGATGTATGCATTCCTCAGCTGCGAGTGCATTGTAATGAAAATAACCAGTCACCCTTCATCCAGAAATCCCACAGGTCCTCTCAATACTACCCGCCGCACTCTGCTGCAAGCACTACCAGCACTCGTCTTTGCACCAGGTCTGTTCGCACAGGGGTCGCCAGCGCCAATCGCTGTGCAGAAACTGCATAGCTTCAATATGTGCGTTTCTGATGTGGCGCGCTCGGTCGCGTTTTATCAGGATTTATTCGGAGCGGCGGTGCAGGCACGGCAGGGCGATACCGTGTGCTTGCGCATTGGCCCCGGTCCGCGCTTCTTTTCCCTGTCGCCAATGCAGGCCGGCCAAGAACCCGGCTTCACCCACATCGGTTTGAGTGTGGCGAATTTTGCAGTGGCAAGCGTGCAGGCACAGTTGCAAGCCTTTGGCATTAGCCCGGCCATGGCACCCACGTCTGGAACAGCAACTCTGGAGCATGCCATGCGCTCGTGGACTGTGACCCGTGGCGATACTACTGAGCTGTACTTTGCCGATGTTGAAGGCATTGTGTATCAACTGGCGTCGGCACAATTTTGTGGCGGTTCTGGCCCCCAGGGTGAAGTATGTGATCGCGCCGAGCCGGCG
Source organism: Gammaproteobacteria bacterium (assembly GCA_009692305.1). Classification (GTDB taxonomy): domain Bacteria; phylum Pseudomonadota; class Gammaproteobacteria; order Pseudomonadales; family Pseudohongiellaceae; genus UBA9145. The sequence continues at coordinate 215,822 of SHZK01000001.1, forward strand.
TCCGCCAGCGGTATGTTCAAGCTGCTTGATCTGAGTCATTTCACCAATCGCCTGGCGAACAATGCCCGTGCCAATGAATTTTATACGCGTGTATTCGGTAAACAGTTTCAGGCGTATCAAGGTCCCACGTCGCCCATTATTGGAGTTGGTGACGGTATTCAGTTTCTCATGTATGTTGGCGGTAATCAGGAAGGTGCGCCGACGCAGCCGGGTCGCATTGATCATACCTGTTTCAGTGTCGAAGATTTTTCAGTGGATGGTATTCTGGCCAAACTCACTGACTACGGATTGACCGGTGCCAGCAGCGGCAACGGTGCGCCGCCACTTTCCCATTGGGTGAGTATGCGCATGCCCAATCGCGGCGGAGTCGAGGGCGGGACACCGGAAGTGTATTTCTCCGATCCAGATGGCATTCATATTCAATTACAGGACGCGAGTTATTGCGGAGGCGGGGGTTATCTGGGCAACGAGTGTGCGCCATTAGCCTAAGACCGGAATCAGGTCTTAATACAAGGGAGTAGTATGGAGTATCGTTATATAGGCAAAAGTGGATTGCGGGTTTCCCCAATCTGTATGGGCACGATGAGCTTCGGTACCTGGAGCGACAAAAAGGCAGCATTCAAGATTCTGGATACCGCATTTGACCGCGGCATCAATTTTTATGATACGGCCGAAGTCTATCCGGTCCCGCCCACGGCCGAATTGGTCGGCTTGACTGAAAAAATATTTGGCGAGTGGATCAAGACCAAAAAGCGGGATTCCCTGATTATTGCTACCAAGGTGGCAGGCGCGGCATCGGGATGGTTTGTGCCGCCAATACGCGCCGGTTTGACGGCAATCGATCGGCATCATATCGAGGCTGCGATTGAAGGCAGTCTGCAACGCTTGGGTGTGGATTATATCGATCTGTATCAGGTGCATTGGCCAGACATGGTGGTGCCAATTGAAGAATCCATGATCGCTCTGGATCGCCTGGTCGAATCTGGCAAGGTGCGTTATCTCGGCACCTCCAATGAAAATGCATACGGGCTCACGAAGGCCAATACGGTGGCTGACTACGAAGGTCTGGCCCGATTTCAGTCGATCCAGAATAACTTTTCCCTGCTGAGTCGCCGTTTCCTCGATGAGTTGGCCAACGTCTGTCGCAAGGAGCAAGTATCGCTGTTGCCGTATTCACCGCTTGCCGGTGGTGTATTGAGTGGCAAGTACAATCAAAAAGAGATGCCTCGCAATTGTCGCTTCGGCGATTACTACTACGATGAAAATCCGCGCCAGAAGGCCATGGCGGCTCGCTTCGTCAACGAGGCAAGCCTGGCATCTACTGCAAGATATCTCCAGATTGCCAGTGCCGCAGGTATGTCACCTGTCACCCTGGCCACGGCATGGAGCATGAATTTTGATTTTGTGGCGTCGACAATTATTGGTGCCAGATCCGCAGACCAGTTGACGGAAACGCTGGCAGCATTGGATGTTAAACTCAGTGATGATGTGTTGAGACAATGCAATGAGGTGCACGCTGATATCTTGTATCCGATGGGGTAATTGCCTGCTGTTGGCGCTGGTAATGCAGCAACTTTCGGCGCAAACGGTGCATATCGGGCATTGTCTCGCGGGCTGTCCGGCTGGTACGCCAGCAGCGAATGACATTGTGGTTCGACATTTATTTGCCGCATCAATTAACTATCAGAATGGACTCGCTGACTGGGTTGCTTATCGCGTTCTGCCGGACACTGTCGGTGTGGCTTCGTTGTTGCCGCGTGCATGGCTGGCCGATGAGTTGCTGTCGCAGCAGCTGCCGGTGGCAATTGATGAAGCGCCCCGCTTTGTGCAGCCAGATATCAGTAACCTGCAAGATCGGGATTATCGAACCAACGAGCTCATAGTAAATCCCCAAGACCGGGGTCGACTTGTACCCATGAGCAGTTTTGCGGGAACCCCATTTTGGGATGATTTGAATTATCTGAGCAACATGGCGCCAATTCCGGTGGCGCTTCGGCTCGGCCCGTGGTCGAGGCTCGATCAGGCGGTGAATGAATTGGCAGATCGCACGGGCGCAGTGTTCGTGGTAAGTGGTCCGCTCTATGGCAGTGTAGTTGGCACCGATGCGCCAGTGGACATAGCAAACAGTCCGGTAGCGTTCTTCAAATTGGTGGCGACCAATCTCGAGCATGCCGCATTTGTCTTCCCGGCCGCATCGGCACAGCACAGTGGGTTCTGTGACTACAGAACTTCTCTCGAGCAATTGCAGAAAATAAGCAGTCTGGATTTACTGCCTGATTTGCAGCAGGCAAGTAACGATGACTTATATAGAATGTTAGGGTGTAGCTCTAACCAAACTTCGGAGTGAAATGAAATGGAATATGTATTCGCGCCCGGTAAGTTACCCGTAGTACCGTTGTACGGCAGCTCGCAGGTTTATCCGGTGCATCGGATTTACTGTGTTGGCCGTAACTACAGTGATCATGTGAAGGAAATGGGCGGAGATCCAATATCTGAACCGCCAGTATTCTTTAGCAAACCAGCCGATGCGATAGTCATTGAGAATCAGTCGGTAGCCTATCCCCAGGCAACAAAAGAAGTGCACCACGAAGTGGAATTGGTGGTGGCTTTGGCTCATGGCGGAAAGAATATAAATCCGGAAGAAGCGCTGCAATGTGTCTTCGGTTATGCAGTTGGTGTGGATCTCACGCGCCGCGATTTGCAAGCCGTGGCGAAGAAGCAGGGCAGGCCCTGGGATACGGCAAAAGGTTTCGATCAATCTGCGCCGATCTCGCCGATCAATCCGTTGAGCAATCTGCTTTCGCATCCGCACAATTGCGCTATTTCCCTTTCAGTAAATGGAGCGCTTCGCCAACAAGCCAATCTGAATGAAATGATCTGGTCGGTAACGGAAATTATCTGTGAGTTGTCACGTTACTTCGAGCTTAAAACCGGAGATCTGATTTTTACCGGCACACCTGCAGGTGTGTCGGAATTAAAACCGGGTGACAAGGTGCATGCTGAAATCGAAAAAGTCGGCTCATTGGAATTCAAGATTATCTGAAGACTCGCCACTGTAGGTGACAGCGGTCGGGCAACATATTAATCCGTGTCAGTTGCTACTGTGTCTGGAATACATTAACGTAGTTCAGGCTTATTGATCTTGAAAAACGCTTGATAAGGTGCGAACCCCCAACATCAGCAACATATTTATCAGTTCTGATCGAGAATCGCATAGTAGTATTGCTTAAAAGCACTAAACCAAAGTCTTTCAGGTTGTTGCATGCGAATTAATTGGAAAACTTACGACCCTGGCAAGTTCTACGACGAGATAATTAGTGCGCAAGGCGTCCCTCGACCGGCTGCGCGCCAACTGGCAAACTATCTCAAGTCGCTGACGCACGCTGAGCTCACTGAAAAAAAACTCGCTGCTGAATTAGCCATCAAGACCATGGGCATTTCATTCGCGGTCTATAGTGATGCTGGCAACATCGACCGTGAATGGCCGTTTGATATTATCCCGCGTGTGATCACTGCCAAGGAATGGGAGCATACCAGCAAAGGTTTGCAGCAACGCCTGCGAGCACTCAACTGTTTTATCAATGACATCTATAACGATCAGAAAGTTTTTAAAGACAAGATAATTCCGAAGGAATTGATTCTCAATTCCACCAACTTTCGCAAGCAGTGTTTGGGCATCAAGCCACGCTACGGAGTGTGGGCACACGTTTGTGGCACCGACCTGATTCGTGACAGAGATGGTTTATTTTATGTGCTGGAAGATAATCTGCGGGTTCCCTCTGGCGTGTCTTATATGCTGGAGAATCGCCGCGTAACCAAGCGCGTTTTTCCGGAGCTGTTTGAAAATTACAACATAAGCCCTGTGCAGAATTATCCTGACCAGCTGTTTGACACGCTGGCCGCCATTTCTCCCCGCACCAGTGAGTATCCTGAAGTCGTCGTGCTGACGCCGGGTATCTACAATTCCGCGTACTTCGAACATTCATTCCTGGCACAGCGCATGGGCGCCGAGCTGGTCGAGGGTGGGGATCTGGTTGTCGAAAAAGACAAGGTGTTCATGCGCACGATCGATGGACTGGCACAGGTAGATGTTATCTATCGCCGCATCGATGATTTGTTCCTGGATCCAACAGTGTTCAACAAGGATTCTATTCTCGGTGTACCAGGCCTGTTCAAATCCTGGGTGAAGGGCAACGTAGCCCTGGCCAATGCCCCGGGCGCTGGCGTTGCCGATGACAAGGTGATTTATACCTACGTGCCGAAGTTGGTGAAATACTACCTCGGTGAAGATCCGATACTGCCCAATGTGACCAGCTTTCTGTGCACCGACAAGACCGAGTGTCAACATGTGTTGCAGAATCTGGACAAGCTGGTAGTGAAGCCGGCGAATGAATCCGGTGGCTACGGCATGTTGATGGGGCCGCAGTCCACGAAGAAAGAGCGTGAGGAATTTGCCCGCAAGATCAAGGCGGACCCGCGCAACTATATGGCACAACCATTGATTTCATTATCGACAGTGCCCATTCTCGGTGACCGCGGCGTCGAGCCGCGCCATGTCGACTTGCGACCCTTCGTGCTGCAGGCGGACAAGTCCTACGTAACTGCAGGCGGACTCACCAGAGTGGCGATGGTGAAAGGTTCCTATATTGTAAATTCCTCGCAGGGTGGCGGCAGCAAAGACACCTGGATTGTGGGAGATGAGTAACTAAACATGTTATCCAGAGTCGCAGAACGAGTGTATTGGCAGGCCCGGTATCTGGAGCGAATAGAGAATACCGCACGTCTGCTCGACGTGTTTTCCACATTGCTCATGGACCTTCCGAAAGGTACCAAACTTGGTTGGCATTCATTGGTGCATATCACCGGTACGCACGAAATATTTGACGCGACCGGGCGCCAGCCCATAGAACGCAACGTGATGAAGTTCCTGTTGCCGGAAGACAATGGCATTTCCATCATTAACATGTTGGCAGCAGCCAGAGAAAATGCGCGCACCACGCGCGAGATAATGCCCACCGAAGCCTTCGAACAGATCAATGAGTTGTACTTTTATGCAAAAGAGAATCTGGCGCAAGGCGTCTCCCGTGGACCACGGCACCAGCTGTTCGAAGAGATTATAACGAGTTGTCAGCAGATCACTGGCTTGATGGCTGGCACCATGAGCCATAATGACGCCTACAGTTTTGTGCGCCTTGGGCGCGACCTGGAACGCGCCGATATGACGACGCGTATCGTGGATGTCGGTTCCAGCAATTTGCTGGTAAGTAGTCAGAGTTCGACACAAGCGGATGAACCGCTTACCAATATTCTGTGGATGAACATCCTGCGCTCAATGAGTGCCTACCAGATGTATCGCCAACACGTAAAAGATCGCGTGAATGCGGAAGACGTGGTGATTTTCCTGTTACAGAATGATGAATTCCCCAGGTCATTGGCACATTGCATCTCGCAACTGAGTAGCGTGGTTGATGAACTGCCGAATCATTCCAAGTCGTTGGCCCAGATCGCAAAGACCTATAGAGCTATCAAGCACGCCAATATTGAAAAATTACTGGGTGATGGTCTGTTCCAGTTTATCGACGATTTACAAATTGAAATTGGCGCCATTCACAAAGCGATCGCGGATTCCTGGTTTCTGCAGAAATAGGCAGCATCCTCCGGTTTAAACTCTCAAGATAGCTATGAAAAATTTTATGTGCGCGTGTGGCAACACGTTATTCTTCGAGAATACGGTGTGCCTTCAATGTGGCGAATTGGTCGGATTTGATCCGGCCACCATGCAGATGCTACCGGCAGCGCATTCGCCCGCATCGTCGTTGGCGTCTGGATTGCCGCTGCTGTGCAAAAACGCAATCAACTTCGCGGTGTGCAACTGGCTGGTCGAGGGTGCGCTCAGCACCTACTGCATTTCCTGCAAGCTCAATGTAACGATTCCAAACGTTATGCAGTCGACGCGGCGGCTCTGGTGGCAGAGTCTGGAAAACGCCAAGCGCCGACTGCTGTATTCATTGTTGCGCTTGCGCCTGCCGATCGTGGGCAGGGATGCAGATCCGCAAGGGCTGGCATTTCAGTTTAGTGAAGACCAGCGTACGAACCCGGCAGTGAGCGAAGAGTTGGTTACAACTGGACACCTGAATGGACTAATCACGATTAATATCGCCGAAGCAGATCTGGTGAATCGTGCCATCTCGCAGCAATTCAATGGTGAACTCTATCGCACCGTGCTAGGGCATTTTCGCCACGAGAGCGGCCACTATTACTACAATAAATTAATTAACAATGACGATTTGCTGCAACAGTTTCGCCATTTATTTGGCGACGAAACCCAGAGCTATAGTGACGCGCTGAGCAAGTACTACGGCAATAAACATCAGATCGCCCATGATCCGGATATGATCAGCCACTATGCGCAGTCGCATCCGCTGGAAGACTGGGCTGAAGTATGGGCGCACTATCTGCACATGATTGATACGCTGGAAACGGCCAAAGATTATGGCTTGCACCAGGGTTCGATTCGATTTGGTATTTTCGATGAAACGTTGACGAAGTGGTCAGAGTTAACCGTGTTGCTGAATGCGCTGAACCGCAGTATGGGACTGGAAGATGCGTATCCGTTTGTGCTGTCCGAACTTACTCTCCGGAAGCTTCGCTTCGTGCACCACCTGATTTATCCCAGTTAGCCGCCCAGGACAGTGATGGCATCTGCCTGAATGCATCCTTCAAGAGTCCATCCCAGGTGCGTTTGACGTCGCGCAAGAATTCGCTGTCGTGTTCGAATCGATGGTGATTATTCAGCGCCAGTGAGCCGCTTTTGTAAATCAGTACGTCGACTGGGGGACCCACACTCAGATTACTGCGTAATGTGGAATCCATGGAAACGAGTGCGCACATCGCGCAGGTGTCGAGATCCAGCCCTGGTGTCAGTATGCGATCCAGAATGGGTTTACCGTATTTGCTCTCGCCGATTTGCAGGTAGGGTGTATCCGATGACGTGGTGATGTGATTGCCTTCCGGATAGACCAGAATAATTTCCGGTCGTCCCTGGCCTATCTGCCCACCCATAATAAAGGACGCTTCAAAACTGCCCGTCTTGGTGCTGTGTTTGGCTTGCTGCAAGCGACTTATTTCCCCGAGGTAATCAGCCGCATCCTCGATGGTGCTCACGTTGTACAGATTTGTGCTGGCACGATTCTTTATGTCGAATTTCAGGCGCGCGATCGTTGCCTGGGTGGTTGCCAGATTGCCGGCGGTGAGGATGACAAACTGCCGTTCGCCTTCAATACCAAACTCAAACATCTTGCTGTATGTCGATATCTGATCAATACCGGCATTGGTAAGGGAATCAGAACAAAACACCAATCCGGCGTTGACAGCGATGGCGACACAATAGGTCATTTCAAGAAATCCGCAGGGAGCGAGCCCCTCGATCATACTAAGCTTGGGAAGGGTAAGATAGAAATTGTTGTGGCGATTTTAAGGGCGGGTTACGAGCCAGCTGCGGCGTGATCCGGGATGAACTGGTACGGCCCTGTAAAGCCGCTCGATACTACTCCCCAGGCGCCGCAGAAATCGCAGCATTCTCTATTGCAGGTTGTCGCTAGGCTCTTCTTTCAAGTCGAACTCAATATCACGGTCAAGGTCGTACTCAAATTGGCGTTCAATGCGTTTGCTATCCATGCGCTCTTCGATACGGCGGCGCAATTCCGTAACGCGCGTCTTGTCAGGAGCCACGGAAATTCGCTCCTCGGCGTCGTCATCTGCAATGATCGCGGTGGCCTCGATGAATTCTTTCGTGCTACCGGCGGTGTCATCCCATTTCTGTTCTTTCATGGCATTACTCTTCGTCACTAAATTTAACGTTAAACTTGAACAGCCTCAATTCCTGAATATCGTTATTTACTGCACAAATCTGCAGTTTTTTTCGGTTGATTTTGCCAGTTTAATCCTGTGTCAAAGCCGGCATTTATGGCAAGGCAGATTTAATTGACCCGCCTGCCCACGCGCAGGCCCTATATAAAAGTATTCGTAAACAAATTCAAGAGGGATTTGCAGGATTTTTACGTGCCCGCTATGGCTTGCCAGGCACTGCCAGAGAGCAGCGGTTCAGGAAACGGTGAGGGCGGCTATAGAGAGCTGGCGCAGTTCTTTCTTGGCGATCTTGCCGGAGGCGATTCTGGGCAGCTGTTCATACTGGAAGAACACTTTATGGGGTATCTTGAAGCTGGCGATACGGGTCTGCAGAAAGCCAAGCAATTCGGCAGTGTCCAGCTGGCGTCCGGGTTTGAGCATCACCGTGGCGCAGGGAACTTCGCCCAGACGAATATCAGGGATACCGTATACCGATACCTCATTTACAGCAGGGTGTTCACTGATGGCGTATTCCACCTCGGCGCAACCGATATTTTCGCCGCCGCGAATCACAATATCCTTGGCCCGATCGAGGATAATCAGGAATCCGCATTCATCCAGCATCCCGATATCGCCTGAATAGAACCAGCCATCCCGAATCACGGCGGCGGTATCGGCGGGATTGTTCCAATAGCCCTTCATAACAGTAGGTCCCTTGATACAGATCTCGCCAATTGCACCTTCTGGCAGGCTGTTGCAGGCCTCATCACTGATTTTAACGGTGGTAACTGGTGGACTCGGACGGCCGGTGCTGTTCGGTCGCGCCTTGTAAAAATCACCGGTGATGATGGCGCCAATAGCATTCGTTTCGGTAAGCCCGTAACCGAGTCCCGGTAAGGCCCGGTCTGGAAAGCGTTGCAGCATCAGGCTGAGGTGTTCCGGAGGACGGGGAGCCCCACCGCTTTGTACAGCGCGCAGACTGCGCAGGTCGGTGTGCGCAAATTGCTCAGCCTGCATCAGTTCCCAGGTCATCGTGGGTACGCCATGAAATACCGAGATGCGCTCTTTCTCAATTAACTGCAATGCGACCGCTGCGTCCCATTTGTACATCATCACAAACTTGCGTGCGTACAAGAAACTGGCAAGAAATTGCGCATGGCTACCGGTAACGTGAAACAGCGGTACATTGGCAAGTATTGCCACGGGAAACTCCGGATTCTCTTCGACCAACTCGGGGCGCAGGATCTCGTTAATCTCTTTGATGAATTTCCAGGTGTACAGGGCATGGGTAATATTGCGATGGGTCGACAACACACCTTTCGGCTCGCCGGTAGATCCAGATGTATACATGATGGAAACGTTGTCTTCCGGTTGCACGTTACATGCGGTGATTTCTGCCGGAGTTAGTGGTGGCAGGCTGGCAGCCAATGCATAAAATTCCGGATATGGGGATGCGGGTTCGGGCTTGATCGCAATAACTTCGACGCCGAGCTGTTTCAGGCAGGGAGTTGCCAGGGCAATGCGAGCTGGATCGGCAAACATCAGGCGCGCACCGCTGTCGCGCAGGCCATATTCCAGCTCGGCGCTGCGCCACCAGGAGTTCATCGGTACTACTACAGCGCCAATCAGCGTAATCGCCATGTAAGCGATGCACCACTCGGGCGAATTGCGCGCACAAATGGCAACCCGGTCGCCGCGTTGGATGGCATAGGTTTGTTGCAATACCCTTGCCATGGACGCGGCCAAAGTTAGAGTCTCAGCAAAACTGAAGCGTTCTTCCTGATAGACGAGGAATGTGGCGGAAGGTGTCGCCATTGCTAGCGCGTAGATTTCACCAAGATTGCGCGGAATATGACTGAACACTTCCAGCTGCTGACCGGCGATATCCATGGGTTCAGTTGCGAATGCGGTGCCCGGCGCTTTATGTGCGGCCGCAATCTCCTTCAATTGTGCCAGGTCTGCCCTGATTTGCGCGTCAGATAACATGCGGCCTAGGGTTCCTCATTGAATTGCAGAGTCACCTTGCCCATGACGCGGCGCTCCGTAAACACGTTTAACGCGGCGACAAAATCTGTCATCGGAAATGATTCGGTAACGATAGGGCGCAGCTTGCCTTCCCGGTACATTGCTAACAGTTCCTTAAAATTCTGCTCATATTCCTTTGGTTCTTCCTTGCGGAAGCGTCCAAGGAATACGCCGACCATGGATGCACCTTTTAACAGCGCCAGATTGGCCTTGTACTCGGGAATGCGACCGCTGGTGAATCCGACTATGAGCAGGCGGCCATTCCAGTTGATGCTGCGACAACTCTGATCAAACAAATCGCCACCTACGGGATCGTAAATCACATCGGCGCCACGCTCAGCAGTGAGCAGTTTTACTTTTTCTTTCAGATCGCCATCGCCGTAATTGAGCAATGCATCCGGGTGTAAGCGATCAACAAATGCCAGTTTCTCGGCCGTACTTGCAGCAGCAATGACCCGGGCTCCCATCAGCTTGCCGAGTTCAACAGCAGCGAGGCCAACGCCACCGCTGGCGCCCAACACGAGCAGCGTCTCACCCGGTTGCAAGCGGGCACGTTGCTTCAGCGCGTAATAGGAGGTTGTATAGACCATGGCGAATCCGGCCGCGGTCTTGAAATCCATATTGTCCGGAATGGCGCGCAGTGCATCTGCTTTGACCGCAACCTGTTGCGCGAGACCACCAATACCTGGAGTTGCCATTACCCGGTCGCCCACCTTGAAGCCGGTGAGTTCTGATCCTATGGATTTGATGATGCCACCCACTTCGGATCCAGGAATAAATGGCATGGGTGGCTGAAATTGATATTTACCCTGAATTTGCAATCCATCAGGAAAATTCAGTGATGCTGCATAGACTGCAACTACTGCTTCATTCGGACCAGCAATGGGATCTGCAACTTCCTGCAGGCGTAGATTTTCCGGTGGGCCATAGGAGTTGCAAACGATGGCTTTCATTATGTTTCCTCTCACGCGGCGAAGACGGATTCAAGCACGAATCGCCGCCAACGGCAAACCCATGGATGTACCTTGCCATGGTGATGAAAACTCGCTGTATGCTGGTTGTTGCGCGCGCGGCAAGCGAGTATATTCATGCCCTGATCCAAGCAACCAGTGCCAACTCCCCCTTAATGAATGAAACACAGCGGCAAGCATATTTGCAGGCGATGGGTATACAAGCGTATTTCCCGCGAGTGCCAGTTGCTGGCGCCAAGCAGTCACCAGTCTACATCGTAGCCAGTCCAGCCGAAGTTACTACGAACGCCGCCGTGATCGCTGCAAAGCCCGCGCCGGTTGCAGCTACGCCGGCCCCGCGCGCGGCTCGTGTGAGCAAACCACAAACCGCAATCACTCAAACTCCTGCTGTGGCAATTGCGACAGTAGTGGAGCTGTCACCAGTTGCATCAGCACCATTGCCAGAGGTGCTGGATGCATTACGGTTTCACTTGCAGTACTACCGGATCAACGACACTCTCGCCGTGATTGATGAGATACCTTTTCAACAAACGCGAAAGGCGCCAGATACAACAATAGTATTACTCAAGGCGATTCTGCGCGCGCTGGAAGTGGATTGCCAGACGGCCACATTCCAGGCAGATGCCTTTAATTGGCCGCTGGAGACTGGCATGGTGATGAAGGGTGATCCGGCCCAAGCAGCGAAGCAGGCACTGTTAGGCTATATCAAGATGCGCCAGCAAAGAGATGGTTTTCAGTGTCTCTTGATATTCGCAGCACAGATCTCGACCTTGCTACCGGATGCTGTTGAATTAAAACAAGACGTGGTCGCCAGGCGCGAGCAACGGGCCATTACCGATACATATCGCATTACCACAACGCATAGTCTGCAGTCGTTGCTCGCCCATCCGATTCTAAAGCGGGAGACCTGGGCGCATTTGCAGGATTTACGACGTCAGCTTGCCAGTAAGTCAAAGTAGAGCCTGCCTGAAACCAACGTGTATGCAAATTTATTCGCAACCCAATCCACAGCAAGATTTCTTTGTGCGCACGATGCGCACGAGCGACCTTGATCTCGTGGTAAAGAACGAGACTGCCGCATATGAACACGGCTGGAACAAACGTATCTTTATCGATTGCCTGCGAGCCGGATATTTGTGCTGGGTATTGGCGAGCAAGCAACAGATAGTTGCTCATGGAGTCATGTCGGTTGCGATTGAAGAATGTCATCTGCTCACATTGTGTGTAGATCCGACATTCCAGCGCAAAGGTTTTGGGCGCAAGCTGCTCAAGTTGTTGCTGGACAGGGCCCACAAGCTGGAAGCAAGAGAGTGTTTTCTTGAAGTGCGGCCATCCAACACCAATGCAATTATGCTATATCGCTCGCTGGGATTCGCACAGATTGGCGAGAGAAAAAATTACTACCCTCCAAATGGAGCGCAACAAGCTCGGGAAAATGCACTGATTCTGTCCCGAAGTTTGCCGCTGCTCTGATCAATATCAATTCAAGCAGCAGAATTTTATTGGTCGTCGTGGTCGCGTGACATGATTTTTTGCAGCAAACGGCTCAACAACTTGAAGATTGTTATGAGCAGAATTGCACAGACCACAATTACCCCGAGCATCAACAGGGTCGACCACAGCAAGCTCAGAATTTCTTCGCGCGAAATATTCTGCCACATGGCAAGGCCCCACAGACTGGCGAGCGCGATGGCAATGCTGGAGATGGTTGCAGCAGTTTTCTTACGAATTTTTAGTAGTGAGAAAATCAAAATCTGGTCTGTCGTTTTTGTCAGGAAAAGTTGATTTGCAATCAGGGAAAGTACTGCATCCCCAGAATACTGCGCGTGTTACTTTGTGCTCGCGCTTGACCAAAAGCTGGCCGCAAGACTTGCAACGATATGCAGATTCCGGCACGCCATTCTGGTCGGCCAAGGTTACTTTACATCCCTTCGAGAAACCACTGCAGAACCAGTAATCACCTTTCTCTTTGTCGGCGCGTACCAGCTTGCGCGTGCAGATCGGACAACGATAGTGTGCATCCACTTCATGGGAGGGCTTGCCGGCCACATCGTTCAGAGTGGCTTTGCACACTGGATAACCGGTGCAACCCCAGAATGGACCCATTTTGCCCGCAATGCGGCGCATGGGTTTTTTGCAGTCGGGGCAGTGGTAGGTTTTGCCGGAGCTGGCTGGGCTTTTCGGATCCGTCATGGTGCACTTTTCTAAACCTGCGACACGCTGAAGTCAAATGCAGAAAAACGCAGTGCTGCTAATTCACAGAATTTCTTGCAGCGCTTTGATCAGCGCCTGATTTTCTGCAGGGCTGCCTATCGTTATACGCAAGCGATTGCGCAGTCGGTCCTGGTTGAAATAGCGCACGAGAATGTGACGTGACTTGAGCGTCTGGTAGAGTGATTGGGCGCCGGTAGCATCGGGAATGGTAGTGAGCAGGAAATTGCTTTGGCTGGGTGCGCTCGGCAGACCCAGTGCGGCCAGCGCTTGCTGCAGCCACTGCCGCTGCTCACGCACGCGCGCCCAATTCTCCCTGGCATAGTCGGTGTCTTTAATTGCGGCCGTAGCCAGTTGTTGCGCAATGAGATCAGTGTTGTAGCTGTCGCGAGTCTTGTACAGCATGGGGCTGATAACGGATTCGGCCGCGATGCCGTAGCCGAAGCGCAGACCAGCGAGGGAATAACCCTTGCTTAGGGTGCGCAGCAGCAGCACATTGTCGAACTCGTGAATAAGCGGGACAGCGTCATGTTCGAGCTCGGGCGCGACGAAATTGACATACGCTTCATCGATTAAAAGCAGTCCAGGAAATGCCCGCGCCAGCGCGGCCAGATATTCGATAGAGAGCAGGTTGCCACTGGGGGCATGGGGATTTACCAAGATGATCATCTTTGCTTGCGCAGCAAGTGCCTTTTGCAAGAAATCCCCGGGCATGCTCCAGTCATCGTTGAGTAGAATTTCCTCGAGTCGACACTGCTGCACGTCCGCGAGCGTTGGATACAAAGAATAACTGGGCTTGGTAACAGCGATACAATCACCATTGTCGGCGAAGGTGGTGATCGCCAGACGTAGCAGCTCATCACCGCCGTTGGTGGGAATTATATTCGCAGCACTCACACCATGCAGGGCCGCCGCTGCCTCACGAAAACCATTTGCCATGGGCGGTGGATATCGACGCAAGGTCGCAATATCAAGCGCTGCGAGCGCTGCCGCCACATTGGGGCTTGGTGGATAGGGGTTTTCATTGGTATTGAGTTTGATGGTGCTGCGCGCTTCCGGTTGCTCGCCCGGGGTATAGCCTTGCATCTTTGCAATGTTGCGACGTTCGAGAGACATGGATTGAGTTACGAGTGAAAGTTCAGGTTAAAGGATTGCACCAAGAAGATGCTGCGCGTAATGTGCGCAATGGTGAAAGAGTGACGAAGGGTACGGAATTATCAGTCCAGCGGCAAGTAGCCGCGCACCCGGTTTTGCCATCCCGCCAACCAACGTGCCTCATTGCGCGCTACCGGGGCATTAAGGACTCGCTGCGCCAATACCAGCTCCGCTGCCGCAACAAAACTGGCCAGGTCATTCGTAGTCATTGCCTCCAGCACTTGCAGTAGTCCCCAGCCAGCAGCGTTATAACGTTCCGCGGCATTGAGGCCGCTGCCTTTGAAGTGCATATAGTCAATTAATGCGTAAAGGCCATAGGGCGGAGCGCTATTGGCCACAGCGAAGAAGCGTTCAGTCAGTAGTTCTCGCGCGCTGCCGGTGTGTACCGCGAGCAAAGCCGGCAACTGCTGTTGCAGGCGGCGTGCGATAAAGGCCACTTGCAGGGCCTGGGTAGCGACCAGAAATTCGCGTAATTCAGTGGTGCGAGGGCTGTCGATTTCCTGCAGAAATTGGGCTCTGGACTGCCAGGGTGAATCCATTACCGGCAGGCGCAGCAGCCACTCGGGCAATACCGCTCCCTGTTGCTGTAACCAGGCCAGCAGCGCGGGAAAAGTCTCCTCGAAGACTTCTTGCTGCTCCGTTTGATACCAGATGAAGTGACCAATGCCGAGAGACGGGAAAGTTTCACCTTCATTCCAGCTGGTGAGGCAGGCATAGTGTGAATTGCATTCGCTCGCGAAAACCCGCTCACCCAACCACTGCAATTGGTGGGCACTTAGTGTGGGTAAATTGTCAGCAGACGTCGAATTTGCCGGGGCCAGCAGCAATAATAAGCATAAAAATCGGTTGAAACTGGTTGAAATTGCTGGCATTTTGACTTGCTTCCACGGTTCGCGGAAAGGTGAACTGGATAATAAGTAATTGAACCGTCCTGGCAACTTACATCGGCCGTAAGCTGCAATAATGAGTGCTCCTATGACAGATTTAGCCACTTCAGATGCAGAGATTGAAACGGCAGCAGCGGCGCCGGCGGACAAACCTGATCCGTTTGTTACCAATCTTTCGAAGATTTACCAGCGGCTGAAGTACAGCAAGAAACTGAAAACCGCCATGAAGGGTGTGGAGAAAGATCTCCTCAACCTGTTGGGGGGTAAAACTCTTTACCATTTATCAAAGTGTTGATAACGGCAAGGAAATTCTTGCCAGCATCAAGGGCGGCGATCCCAATGATGACGATTCCGTTGAGATTAGGGTGCCCTTCTCGCCGACCTCACTGGCCGGCTATGTAGCGCTAAGCCAGCGCGCACTTGTGATTAAAAATGTGCTCGATAGTAACGAGCTGATCGACATGCATCCGCGTCTGCAATTCGACAAGCGCTTTTCCGAGGCCAAGGACTGGAAAGTGAAATCGATGATTGTGGTGCCGATCAAGGATGAAATCCTGCTTGGCGTATTGCAGTTGATCAATTTCCAGGGTGATCGTGAATTTACCAAGAGCGATCTGAAACACGCGATGATGGTGTGTCAGATGCTCGCGAAACAGTTCCGTTCATCCCTGCAGAGCACCTAGGGGCCGTACGACTACCTCGTGCAGAAAGGCAAGATCACCAGCGCGGAGTTGGAAGATCTGGAAAACAAGACATCGCTTTACGGTGGTTCAGTTACGCGCAAGTTGATGGAAGACTTCAATATCGAAGCAGACTTGATCGGCAAGTCCCTCGAGTTTTATTACCGCGTTCCCTACATGAAGTACGACTCCGCCCATGAACTGCCCAACGATTTGCTGGAGAACATCGGCGTCAGCTATTTGCGCAAAAACCTGTGGTTGCCGGTAGCGGGAACCAAAGAAGAAGCCGTAATTCTTATCGACGATCCTTCTGATTACCAGCGCATCATGGAAATTCAGGGTGTGGTGAACGCCCGCAACTATGTGTTCCGGGTCGGTCTGCCTGAACACATTCTCCAGTTCCTGCGCGGTAGCGAAGAAGAGGAGATGGAGGCGGGTTTCGATGATGTGTTCAATGTCCTTGAAGGCAATCTTGAACTGGATGAAGGTGAAGACGATGATGAAGACGAAGGCCTTGCAGCGACGTCCGGTATCATTCAGCTGGTCAATCGCATCATTACCGAGTCGAAACGTCTGGGAGCGTCAGACATTCACATCGAACCCGGCAAGGAAAATGCGCCTGGTGTTGTCCGCATTCGGGTTGACAGTATCTGCCGGGAACTACTCAAGATACCCAAGGAACACTGTGCGGCGCTGATCGCTCGTGTCAAGATTATTTCGCGGCTCAATATCGCCGAGAAGCGCCTGCCGCAGGACGGCAAGTGCAAACTCAAAGTGCGCGGCAAGAAGCTCGAACTGCGTGTGGCTACCGTGCCGACCGTGCAGGGCGAGAGCGCGGTGATGCGTATTCTGGCAGCGGGCAGTGCCTTGCCGCTGGGCAAACTCAATCTGACCCCCGCGAACTATAATCGGGTGGTGCACCTTTCCGCGCACCCACACGGATTATTCCTCGTCGTGGGGCCAACTGGTTCCGGTAAAACTACGAATCTGCACGCGGTGTTGGGTCATATCAACAAGCCTGAGCGCAAGATCTGGACCGCGGAAGACCCGGTGGAAATCACCCAACCTGGTTTGCAACAGGTTCAGATGATGCCAAAGATAGACTTCACCTTTGCCACGGCGATGCGTGCCTTCCTGCGTGCTGACCCCGACGTCATTCTGATTGGTGAGATGCGCGACCATGAAACCGCCAGCATTGGCGTCGAAGCTTCCTTGACGGGTCACCTGGTGTTGTCCACCTTGCACACCAACTCTGCACCAGAAACGATTACTCGTTTGCTGGACCTTGGCTTGGACACGGTAAACTTTTCTGATGCACTGCTCGGGGTATTGGCGCAGCGCTTGATGCGCACCCTGTGTGGCAAGTGCAAGGCACCTTACAAGCCGGAATAGAAAGAACTGGATGGCCTGATCAACGCCTGCGGCAGGGACCAGTTCGATGAACTGAATATAGATTTGAAAACGCACCAACTGATGGTGCCGGTGGGGTGCACAGAATGTGGTAATACCGGATACAAGGGTCGTACCGGTATTCACGAGTTACTGGTTGGCACTAATACTCTGCAAGCAATGATCTACAAAAAGGCTGAGTTGTCGGTGATTCGCGAGCAGGCACTCAAAGATGGCATGCGCACAATGAAGCAGGATGGCATCGTCAAAATCTTGAACGGTCTCAGCGACCATAAACAATTATTGCGCGTCGTCGCTGAGTAAAGTGCCGATAGTTCGCGGTCATGACCACACTCTTCGTGGTGATTCAGATTCGCTCCCCCGTTGCTCAGGACCGCAAAATTGCCCGGTTTTTTGACGGCTATTTTGTGGCTATTGCCAAAATTGCTGCGTGCACCACAAGCTTTCTATGATGCAGTTCAAGTTCTGGGTATTGGCGCGTTGCAGCTGCCGACGCCTGACCTATAGTGACCCTGACAGCACAAACAATGGATCAGCTTTTCGCAACTCGAGCCGGGTCCGTTGTATTGAGGAGATCACTATGGAACGAGCCCCCAATCAATTCAAACACTTTGTGTATGGTGTGATGATATTCATTACGCTCGGCATCTCCTTTGCCAATGAGACCTTGTCGCGCATTGGCATTGAGGGTAATCGTGTCGCCATGTTTGCCATAGCCTTGCTGCTGGCTGCGATTCTGCTTAGCCGGGATCTGCTGCTGGTTGGAATCGTCTTTCTGGGAATACTTGCGTTGAATCTGCCTGAGACTACCTTGCTGCAATATCACCTGGACAGAGATCTGTTGCTGGCGATGATTGGCGCGGCAGTCATCATGCCGTCAATCTATCAAATGGCTGCTAAATAGCCCGCTGGGCTTCTTGCTGCCGCCGGTCTCTTATTCGAGCACCAAATCTGACTTAACAATGAATTTGGTGATCTGCTAATTGCCATCCTGCATGCGTAACTCGATGCTGGCATCGGCTACGGTGTTGGCGAATTCCAGAGCCAGTGTATAGCTTGCAATCGGTAGAGTTTGGCTGAGAATAAAAAGCGGTACCTGACTGCTGCCACTCGGTGCTGCCATTTTCCCGCAGTATCGCAGGATTGCTGGTGAGTGCGGATTGAGTCAGCGCGATTGCCAACTCCTGACTACTTGTATCCAGTTGCCACTTGCGGATGATGCCGAGTGCCAACACCGCAACTGCTACCGTGAGCGTGGCGAGGCCGGTGATCAATATAAACAAGCGGCGTTTGGGTATAGATCAACCTTGGTGTAATTTGGAAGTAGTTGCAACGGATAGTTGTAGGAAAAGTCTTGGTGAACGGCCGCTATTATAGTTTGAAAAACTTCAATAAAAACAGTGATAAAGAAAAGCAGCTTTGGCGAAAACGCGTTTTACCCGCGTTTTTATGCACAAAAAATCAGAGCTCAGTGGAAAAACCCTTAAAAACAACGCTTTTATTTTTGTTCGTCAATTCAAAAACTAGCAACTCATTGAATTATATAGGTTTACTTCATTGTCTAAAAATTGACCAATTTGTGTCTTAAACGCTGAATTGCGAGCTTTCAGCCACTTTCCCAGGATTTATGCACCGACTTATCCACAGAATCTGTGGAAAAAGTCCGGCGCCGCAGCGAACTTTAAATAATCAAGATACTCAATGGGTTAAGCGCATCATCTTTATTCGACTTGAGCAGAACATGCTAAGTGTATTGATTGGTGCCCTGAGCTAGAGCATGCAAGCGACGGCTCTTGGCATGCTGCCCTGATTCTGCCAGGCGGCTAAATATGCTATGTTAGCACCCAGTCGAACCCTCCTTTTGTGTAATTCAGCAGCGCAATGATAGAACTCAGCAGTGACATTCCTTTTTTATGGCGTCTCAGCGTCGAAAGTAGCGAAGGCTATTGTTCGGTGTCTATGGTGGTGCCGTGTCCGCCAGACACCGAGATCAAGGATCTCACGATAGAAACCAGCGTGCTGAGTCTGTCCTCCGACAGCAGTCGTTCTGAGCAAGAGGAGACGCTCGAGTGGAACCAGGAGGACATTAACCTGTTCCTGAAGCTGGTTAACCAGAAGCAAATGAGTCGCAACCTGCCCATCTCCGATACGGTGCGCATCGATCTAACCGATCCGGATATCATCGACATCATTCACGTAGTCGCTGCGGCCGGATTCGGAGTGGCATTTACCTCGTACGGATTGTTAAAAGAATCGGAAGGCTATTACCCGCTGCATAACTGCGAAATCGGGGCCGCCGCGTCGCTGAATACAATCAGCGGTTTTAAATCCTGTATCGTAGTCGATGTGGAAGACGATGATGTGGTGTGTGTGCTGCTGGAAGATATCGATGTGCGCGAAGTTGATGAATATGATCGTCTCAGCCGGCATGATCTGTTGTTGGTAAAACGCGGAGATATCCTGCATCCGGAATTCGCCGAGAACAAGGTCAAACCCGCCGGTGCCCGGTTGCATTAATCACAGCTCGCGTCAGGTACCAATCAGCATGGTACCTTTTGCAGCAAATACCATTTGCTACAAGTGCTATTTGCGTTGATTGAAACGTTTTCCGACCAGTGCTGCGGTGATGTTGATTTTCTGAATGTCGATAGTGCCACCGGCAATACCCCAGCCCCAGGCATCCCGCAATTTCTGCTCTAACGGAAATTCTTTGGAATAACCATAGCCGCCCATAAGCTGCATCGCCTTGCCGGTCACTGTGCGTGCGGTTTCGTTGGCATAACATTTCGCGATGGAGCTTTCGGCGATGGAGGGCAGACCACTCTCGGCATTAACCACCGCGCGATAGAGCAACAAGCGGGCCGCTTCCAGTTGCATCTTCATCTCGGCAATTTGTAGCTGTACCGCCTGAAATTCCACAAGGGCTTTGCCGAATTGCCGACGCTGCTGGCAATACGCCAACACGAAATCAAAGGCAGATTGGGCAACCGCAAGCGACATCGTGGTATTGCCACAGCGCTCCAGATCAAACGCCTCCATCAATTTGCTGAAACCGCCAGCAGGCACGATGATGTTTTCCGCAGGCACTGCCACGTCATCGAAATACATGTCGGCACTGCAAATGCCGCGAAAGCCCATGTGCTGCTCGCGTTTGCCGAAGGTGAAACCTTTGCTGTCTTTCTCTACCAGCACCGCGCCGATGCCGGCCGCTCCGGGGGCATCATCCATACGACAGTACACGACATAGGCTTCCGAGTGCCCAGCACCGGAACACCAGCGCTTGGTGCCATTGAGGATGACGGTATCACCGCTGCGGCGCGCGCGCGTGGTCAGGTCAGTGAGCGCAGAGCCGGCCTCAGGTTCAGACATCGATACCGCCACTACAATTTCGCCGCTACAGACTCTTGGCAGGATTTTTTGCTTGAGCGCAGCATTGCCGAAATGGGAAATGGCCAGGCATGGACCGAAACAAGATTCAAAAACGGGAAAGGCAACGGCTATGGAAATTTTGGCTATTTCTTCCAGCACCAGCACGGCATCGAGATGGGACAGTCCAGCACCACCGTACTTCGTATCGAGATTGACGCCGAGATAACCCAGTTCCCCAAAGCGTTTGCGCAGTTCTATTGACGCGGGTTGATCACTCTCCTCGATCTCGCGGGCGATGGCCGGCAGTTCCTTGTTGGCAAATTGACGTACCGATGCCTGTAACGCCAATTGTTCATCAGTCAGGGTAAAGTCCATCGATTGTCTCCAAGAGGAAATGCGTGCATTTGGGTAGTTGGATTGAATGGCATTGTAGAGCAAGTACCATCATTGCCAAAGCCAGCCTCGCAACAAGTAGTATGAAATTGATCTGATTGGAGTGAAATGGAACCAAGGCAGCACCAATCGGACCAATTCAAATTAAAAGAACTGCCTTGAAGTTTCCCTCAGCTTGGTGGCTGCTGCTATAATCGCGCCGGTTTTACGGGATGCACGTTACCGCCACGCAGACTTCTGCAATGCCACCTGCTGTTTTTCAATTTCCTGGATGCCCTGCGGGCTCTTATTAATGACGACGAAAGCACTGCTCGAAGACATCAAGCGCCGCCGGGTGTTGGCCATAATTTCCCATCCGGACGCGGGCAAGACCACCATCACGGAGAAACTGCTGTTGTTTGGCAACCTGATCCAGGTGGCTGGCATGGTGAAAGGCAAGAAATCGGATCGCATGGCTACATCTGACTGGATGGCCATGGAACAACAGCGCGGTATCTCCGTGACTTCCTCAGTGATGCAGTTCCCCTATAAAGAATGTGTGGTGAATCTGCTGGACACGCCGGGCCATGAGGATTTCTCTGAAGACACCTATCGCGTGCTTACGGCCGTCGACTCGGCATTGATGGTGGTCGATGGTGCGAAGGGAGTGGAAGAGCGTACGATCAAGCTGATGGATGTGTGCCGGTTGCGGGACACACCTATCTTCACGTTTGTGAACAAGATGGATCGAGACATTCGCGATCCGATTGAAATTCTCGACGAGATTGAGACCGTGCTCAAAATTCGCTGCGCGCCGATCAATTGGCCAATCGGCATGGGCAGGGATTTCAGAGGCGTATACAACTTCTATACCGACACCATTCATGTGTATACGCCAGGGCAGGGCAGCACGATTCCGGACGATGTGCGCATTGCCGGACTCGACAGCGCCGAGGCGCGGCAATTTCTGGGGAATGACTCGCAAGAATTCAAGGACCAGATCGAGCTGGTAAAAGGGGCCAGCCACCGGTTTGACAAGGCGGCTTATTTAAAGGGTGAGATGACCCCGGTGTTTTTTGGTACTGCACTCGGTAACTTTTGTGTCCGCGAAATGCTCGATGATTTTATCGAGTGGGCGCCATCGCCAAAATCGCGCACGACGGAATCTCGAGTGGTCGAAGCCACCGAGCCAAATTTCACTGCTTTCGTGTTCAAGATCCAGGCGAACATGGATCCGAATCATCGTGACCGTATCGCCTTTTTGCGCATCTGTTCGGGCGAATATCGCAAAGGCATGAAAATGCGGCACAATCGTATAGGCAAGGAAATCAAGGTTGCAGATGCTGTGACATTTTTCGCCGGTGACAGGTCCCAGGCCGAAGAAGCAGTATCCGGTGACATCATTGGCCTGCACAATCACGGCACTATTCAAATCGGAGACACTTTTACGGAAGGTGAAAACCTGAAGTTTCAGGGCATTCCCCATTTCGCGCCAGAATTGTTCAAACGTATACGCCTGCAGGATCCGCTCAAGGTCAAGCAATTGCAAAAAGGACTCACCCAGTTATCCGAGGAGGGTTCTACCCAGCTATTCATGCCATTACGTAACAATGATCTTGTGGTGGGTGCGGTTGGCGCTTTGCAATTTGAAGTGGTTGCGTTTCGGCTTAAGGATGAATACAAAGTGGACTGCCTGTATGAGCCGGTTAACGTGCAATTCGCGCGCTGGGTAGACTCCACCAATCCAGCCAAGCTGGAGGAATTCCGCAAGAAAGCCTATGACCATCTGGCAGTGGACGGTGGCGGCTACCTCGCCTACCTCGCGCCGACCCGGGTCAATCTCGCACTCATGGAAGAACGTTGGCCGGATATCAAATTCCGTGCAACGCGTGAGCATAGAGCAAATGCCCGGTAGTAATTGCCATATGCAGTTTCAAATAAGCGCCGGCGACGGCAAGGCACGCCGTGGCAACATGCAGTTTCCTCGGGGTGAAATCCCTACGCCTGCCTTCATGCCCGTGGGCACCTACGGATCGGTAAAAGGTTTGAATCCGGAGCAGATACTCGCCACCGGGGCAGATATTCTGCTCGGTAATACCTTCCATCTCATGCTGCGGCCGGGCACTGAAGTTATTCGCAAGCACGGTGACCTGCACGAGTTCATGGGTTGGAGCAAACCGATCCTGACTGACTCCGGCGGCTTCCAGGTATTCAGCCTGGGTGAGATGCGCAAGATTAGCGAAGCGGGAGTAAAGTTTCGCTCGCCGATAGATGGTGCCGAGATTTTTCTGGGGCCTGAGTCCGCGATCGAGGTGCAGCATGCCCTCGGCGCAGACATCATCATGGTATTTGATGAGTGCACACCCTATCCGGCGACCAATACTGCCGCGCAGCAATCGATGGAGTTGTCGCTGCGCTGGGCGCAGCGCTGCAAGCTTGCTCATGGTGAAAACGCGGCCGCACTGTTCGGCATTGTGCAAGGAGGCATGTATCTGCCCTTGCGTGAGCAGTCGCTGGCTGCACTCGAACAAATTGGCTTCGATGGTTATGCCGTTGGTGGCTTGTCAGTGGGTGAGCCGAAGCACGAAATGCGCGCCGTGATCGAACATCTTGGCCAGCGTCTGCCGGCAGACAAACCGCGCTACCTGATGGGTGTCGGTACTCCGGAAGATCTGGTGCATGCAGTATGCAACGGCATCGATATGTTTGACTGTGTGATGCCCACCCGGAACGCGCGTAATGCTTACCTGTTCACCTCACAGGGCTTGCTGCGTCTGCGCAACAGTCGCTATCGGGATGACACGGCGCCGGTGGATCCGCAGTGCGGCTGCTATACCTGCCAGCATTTCAGTCGGGCGTATTTGTATCATCTGGACAAGTGCCGGGAAATGCTGGGGGCGCAACTGAACACAATTCACAATCTGCATTTCTATCAGGACCTGATGCGCGGTTTGCGCGGGGCTATAGAACAGGGTAGATTGAGCGCCTTCGCCAGCCAATTTCTGGCGGCTCAGCAAAACTTGACAGAATCGCCTTGAAAGCCACGTATTTAGCCCAACTAAGCGGAGATTGCCCGTTACCAGGGGTGCTCAGCGCCGCTGGAACCGGGAAGCTGACACCAAGGGTAAACTGGCCCAAATAGTCCAGGGCACTGCCAAGATTAAAACCCGGAAATAAACCAGCAACAAAACCCAGAGAACCATCTACAGAGCCAACAAGAGAATGACCATGAACTTTTTATTCCCTACTGCCTACGCCCAGGAACCCGGCGCACCCTCCCTCACTTACAACCTGATCCTGTTTGGCGGCATGTTTGTCCTGTTTTATCTGATTCTGTGGCGCCCGCAATCCAAGCGCGCCAAAGAGCATAAGGAATTGATCGGTGGTATTAACAAGGGTGACGAGGTACTCACCTCAGGTGGATTGCTCGGCAAGGTCACGCGCGTGAGTGATGATTACATTGCCATTCAAGTGGCTGAAGGCGTGGAGCTAAAAATCCAGAAAGCATCTGTCGCCGCCGCTCTGCCAAAAGGCACCATTGCCCAGATCTAACATCCCGCATTCGGAGAACGGCTTCAGGGCCGGACAAGTAGCATTATGTTGAATAAATATCCTCTTTGGAAAAACCTGCTGATCCTGCTTATAGTAATTCTGGGCTTTCTATATTCAGTGCCCAATCTCTATCCGGATGACGAGGCCATACAGGTCACCAGTACCAATCTGTCGCTGAACGAATCCGATAGAGAGATCGTTACTACGGCATTGGAAGCGGCTCAGATTGAATTTTTCGGACTCGAGTTCGATGAGACATCACTGCTGCTGCGAGTCAATTCAGTAGAAGAGCAATTACGCGCCAAGTCCGCGATCGAAACTGCATTGTCGACTGGCTACATTGTTGCGCTCAACCTGGCACCAACCACGCCAGCCTGGTTGCAGGCGATTGGTGCCGGCAAGATGAATCTCGGGCTGGACTTGCAGGGCGGTGTGCATTTCCTGATGGAAGTGGACATTGATGCGGCGATCGCGCGCCGCATGGAAGACAATCTCGGCAATGTCCGCACTATTCTGCGTGAGCAACGCATCCGCACCCGCGGCTTGAATCTGCTGGATAGTACCCAGCTTGAGATTCGCTTCGCTGATGCCGGGGATCGCAGCCAGGCACGCGCTGAGCTTGTTGATAATTTCCCGGAATTGCAGCTGCTGAATCGCGAAGCAGATGAGCTCTATATTCTGGATATGCGCATGACGCCAGAAACTATCCTGCAGATTCAACGCGATACCTTGCTGGCAAATCGTACAACCATCGCCAATCGTGTCAACGCATTGGGTGTGGCCGAACCGACGGTGCAACAGCAAGGCGCCGATCGCATCGTTGTAGAATTACCCGGCGTGCAGGATCCTGCACAAGCCATCCAGTTTCTGCAACGCATCGCCACGCTCGAGTTTCATCTGGAGGCGGAGTTGGGCGCAGCAAGCCTGTCCTATGAATCCTATACTACTCCTGACGGCATCCCGATCAATGTAGACAATGATGTAATCCTGCAGGGAGACCGTATAAGTAATGTGAGGTCTACGCTCGACCAGTACGGAATGCCACAAGTGCAGATCAATCTGGACGCACAAGGGGGCAACCAGATTAACCGCGTGACCCGAGAAAATGTCGGTCGTAACATGGATATTCTGCTGAATGAGACGAAATCAAGAACCATTACTTCAATCAACGAGGCTGGTGAGGAAGTCGAAGAATCCGAATTCTACGAAGAGAAGCGTCTGATCAGTCACGCCACAATTCGCACCGCACTGCCTCGCACATTTGTAATTACCGGGCTCTCTGCAACAGAGGCAAACGAGCTTTCACGGCTGATCAGTTCTGGTTCACTGGCAGCCCCAATGACGATTGTCGAGCAATCCGTGATTGGCCCTTCCATGGGTCAGGAAAATCTGGATCAGGGCTTCCGTGGGGTGCTGCTCGCGGCAGCATCGGTGGTTCTGTTCATGCTGGCTTATTACCGCGTGTTCGGGTTGATTGCGAATGTCGCGCTGATTATGAATATCCTGCTCATATTCGCCGTCATGTCTTCCATACTTCCGGCGACATTAACCCTGCCTGGTATCGTCGGCATCGTGCTGACCGTGGGTATGGCAGTGGACTCCAACGTATTGATCTTTTCTCGCATCAGGGAAGAACTGGCTGAAGGTTCACCGCCGCAGCGGGCGATCGATGCTGGCTACGATCGTGCCTTCACCACGATTCTCGATTCAAACCTGACTACTTTCATCGTTGCCGCAGTGCTGTTTTCTATCGGCAGCGGTCCAGTCAAGGGTTTCGCAGTGGTACTCATGATCGGTCTCGTAACTTCCATGTTTACCGCGATCTGGGGTTCGCGAGCGCTGGTCAATCTCATATACGGTGGCCACAAGGTACAGACGCTGTCAATCGGTGGCGGCCATGCGGCCGCGAAAGCAGACGCATGAGAATGGTTTGCCACCAGCGGCGCAGCGGGCAACAGCACCACAAAAATTTAAGCGTGTGCCCAATAAAGTTGCCGGCCACAGCGGCGATACACTGTAATAGTTAAGCCAGTTAGTACTTGGCGCGTTTCAGCAATGTTGCTATGTTTTAACAGCTATGTTTTAACACCCTGACAATCAGTGTAGACAATCAGCGAAAACAAACTTGATTCATAATAGAGCTGAAAAAATCGGAATCGGATCCTGTAACAGTATTATGTGCACACTGCGCAGTTGGTTCCGGGGCAGTTATTTATTGCTCTTGCTGATGTCAGCCAGCAGCCTGCAAGCTCAATCAACCGAACTATTTCCCCGCCCGCCCGAACTTGAACCCGCGATTAATTTCTGGGTACGGGTTTATACCGAAGTGAATACCGAAAGCGGGTTCCTGCATGACTCTGAATACCTCAGCGTGGTGTATGAGGCGCTGCCGCTCGACAACAAACTCATTGAAGAAACCCGCTCCCTCATTCAGGCAGACCTGCGGGTATTGGGCTCTGGCAAGCGCGATCATCTCACCGACTGGCAGCAGCGTATCCTGGCTTTATGGCCTGCCAATGTCAGTAACACAGTGCTGAATAATGCGGCGGCGAATGTGCGCTGGCAGTTGGGGCAGTCAGATCGCTTTCTCGGTGGACTGGAGCGCTCCGGCGCCTATCGACAGCATATAATTGATGTAATCCGCGAAAAAGATTTGCCTCTGGAGTTGGTGGTGCTGCCACACGTGGAGTCTTCTTTCAATCCCAGCGCATATTCCAGTGCCGCCGCGGCAGGCATGTGGCAATTCACTCGTGCTACCGGGCAACGCTTCATGCGCATTGACCACATCGTCGATGAGCGCATGGACCCGTATATCGCAGCAGCCGCTGCCATGAGTCTGCTGGAATATAACTACCGGGCCCTGGGTACCTGGCCGCTGGCCCTCACTGCCTACAATCATGGCACGGCGGGTATGGCACGGGCAGTGCGGGAAACCGGCACCACAGACATGGAAACCATCATTGCAAAATATAAAGGCCGGGCATTTGGTTTTGCCTCGCGCAATTTCTATGCGCAGTTTCTGGCGGTATTGCAGGTAGAAAATGATGCCCGCAAACATTTCGGCGATGTGCGCCTGCAAGCAGCCCCGAATTTTGTGGAAGTGCGCACTGATGCTTATATTGATGCCGAAGACTTCGCCCGTTCGGTAGGTATCAGTCTGGAGCAATTGCGCGCCGACAATCCCGCCTTGCGGCCAGCAGTATGGCAGGGCAACAAGCGCATTCCAGAAGGATTCCCGCTCAAGCTGCGGCGCGAAGCAGTGCCCGCAGGCAATCTGCTCGCCCTGGTCCCTGCCGATTTCAAGTTTGCGATCCAGACTCCGGATGTGGCCTATGTGGTCGTTGCTGGTGACAGCCTGTCAGTGATTGCCAGACGTTTCGATACCACAGTAGCGAAACTGGTTAATTTGAATCAATTGCCCGGCAGCAATCGCCTGTCGATTGGGCAACGGCTGTTATTGCCTCAGGAAATAGCACAAGAGATTCCACCACCGTTAGCTGCGGTGAGTCCGCAGGCGATCGCACAAGCATTGCCACAAGTTGAGAGCGCTGCACCGCCACTCGTTGCGGCCACGAGTGCCAGCGATGACGGCATCTACACGGTACGCCGGGGTGATACAGTGTCTTTGATTGCGAAACGTTATCGTGTGACTGAACAGGCACTTCTGGCCAGTAGTGGCATCGAAGATCCGCATCGCATCTATCCTGGTCAGCGCATTACATTACCGGGATTCGCAGCCGCACCCGCGACACCAATACGCACGACTGCAGCGGACGCGCCAGTGCCAACTTTGCAAACTGGTGATGAGAATACTGTGACGCCGCAGGTTGCAGTGGTAGCAGAGTCAAGCGACACCACAATTCTGACTGACGACCAGGCTCCGGAGATACTGGTGACGGAAGCGGAAAGAGAAGCGGTAGCGCTCGATCCTGCTGTCGATGTCGCGGCAACGAGAGAGCGAGTCAGTGAAACGCTGGCCACGGATCCCTCTGACTATTCGGTAGCGGCCAATAACAGTATTGAGGTTCAGGCATCAGAAACGTTGGGTCACTATGCCGAATGGCTCGGCCTGAGCTCTGGCGATGTGCGGCGTTTGAATCACATGGCCTTCGCAGATCCAGTAATCATCGGCGAACGCTTGCGGCTGGATTTTTCGAAAGTGAATATTGCCGAGTTTGAATTGAAACGACGCGAGTATCATTCGGCCCAGCAACAGGCCTTCTTCAGCAATTATCGGATTCAAGCTGTTGCCGAGTATCAGATCAGACGCAATGACAACATCAGTACCGTCGCGCGCAATCGCTATTCAACGCCAATCTGGTTACTGCGTCAGTACAATCCCGAGCTGGATTTCGATCGCATCCAGATCGGACAGAAAATAATTTTCCCGCTGCTGGAACCCACTCAGTAATCAGTTCTGGCAGGTCGCCAGCAATTGCTGGAACAACTGCGCATACTGCGGCCGCACCGCCGCTTCACTGAATCCCTGCAAATCTGCTTTCGGCAATGCCGCACCAGCCGCTTTTTGCGCGTGCCATTGTTGCAGGCGGGCACACAATCCGGTTGCAGTGGTAGCGTGATCAGTGCCCAGTGCATACAGGAAGCGACTGTCCAGATATTCCGGGTAAACCAGGCTGTTCGGCGCCAGCGGTGTGCAGCCCAGCATACAGGCCTCCTGTATCGCCAGTCCCTGAAAGTCATGTCGTGCCGTGGATAATACGACATCGGATTGCGCCAGCAGGGTCTCGTATTCTGAGCGCGCGGCGATGAATCCGAAGCGGCCGCGACTGATCTGCAGTTGTGCTGCGTGGGCATTTAACAGTAAATCAATTTGTTGAAACTCGACGGGTTGCTTGCGAAATTGCTCGCCAACGATATGCAGGCGCATGGGGAGCATGTCAGTGCTAATGCGTTTACAGAGTTCTAACAGGAGATCTGCGCCCTTGTCATATTCCCAGCGATGATTCCAGACAATTTCGAGCGTTCTGCCAGCGACATTGCCAGCTTCGGAATCAAGATCCTGTGCCGTGGCTGGTATTAGTGCAGTTGGCACTGGTACTGGCACTGGTACCGGCACTACACAGCTGGCTTGCAGACGGAGCAATACTGAATCCGGAATCGTATCTGGCAAGCGCTTGAACAGACCCATGGCGCCTTGCAAAAAACTGTCACGGTTGTAATGGCTGTTGAAGACTATCTGGTCCGCACACAGGGCAGCATAGAGCGGCACCAATTGTGGCTCCACATTTGCTTCACGCTGGTCACCAGACGGATAAGCGAACTGGTTTTCATGGAAGTACACCAGCGTTGGAATCGAAGTCAGCGCAGGCACCATCCCGCGCAGGCTGGACAGATCGACCATGGATGTGGCGATGAGCAGATCGAAAGCTTGTTGCAATAGCTCGCGCTCGCGGAAAGCCCACAACATGCTGTTGCTGCGAATCGTCCAATTGAAATGACGCGGTGGCAGCTCCAGCATGGTCCATGCATATTCCGGGAACAATAACTGCAGACGCGTGACCCAGAGCTGATGGCTTGCCGCAGCGTAGGCGGATAACAGGAGCACGCGTGGTTTCATGGTGAATTCAGATCCGGTGACATGGCTTTTGCAATGTATCGACTGACAGGGTAGTTTGCCTGCTACTGGCTGCATGATTCTGGCCAGAAATTGGGGCGGCGCCGGCGAGGAATGACGCGATGAAAAAACAGTCAGTGATCAAATTGTATGGCATGACTTATAGCAACTATTACAACATGGTGAAAGCGGTGTTGATCGAGCAGGCAATGGACTTCGAGGAGGTTGATGTGCGACCGAATCAGGAACCTGGCTTTCTGCAAAAGAGTCCGATGGGGAAGGTGCCGTTCATAGAAACAGATGCAGGATTTCTGACCGAAGCTGCAGTGATTATCGACTATATTGATGCCGTTGGTGACGGACCCTCCTTCTATCCCGAGGACCCGTTCGCGCGGGCAAAGGTCCAGGAGTTGATGCGCCATCTCGAACTCTATATTGAACTGCCGGCGCGGCGCCTCTACGCCGAGGTGTTTTTTGGCAAGCCGGCGAGCGACAGTGAGAAGCTTGCCGTGAAGGCATTACTTGAAAAAGGCTTCCGCGCCCTGGGCAAACTGGCGAAATTCAATCCTTATATTGCGGGCGAGCAGATCACCTATGCTGACTTCTATTTTCGCTTCAGTGTCAGCCTCGCCACCGTAGTATGCCGCAAGGCCTTTGGCTGGGACGCCTATCGGGAAGTACCCCATATCAAACAATTGCTCGACCTGCTGGATCAGCGTGAGTCAATCAAGCGGGTGCAAGCGGATCAGGCCAGGAGCGCCTGAACCGCGAGCCCAGAATTGCGCGCTTATTAGGAGCTACCGGTGCGGGTTACGCTCCAGTATGCCGGCGCTGTGTGTCATATCCAGGATTGCATCGATGTTCGCCGCAATGTCTTCCACGGTGGCACTAGTGCCGAGCTCGACTCCGGCATTTTCCCGAATGTCAGCTGAATAATATTTTCCGCCGAGGGCCTGGATGATGCGGCCGTTAGGCGCTTGTTCGCTGCACAGAAAAACCACTGCCGGGGTCACCAGTTCGGGCGCCAGGCGTGCGGCGCTGTCTTCAAATCCGGGCAGGTCAAGTGTCATGCGTGTCGCCGCGATTGGTGCAATGGCATTGATGTGAATCTGGAATTTGGCGCCTTCGTAACGCAGTGTATTCATCAAGCCAACCAGACCCAGTTTGGCCGCACCGTAATTGCTTTGGCCAAAATTGCCGAACAACCCGGAAGTAGAGGTGGTCATCACGATGCGACCATAGTTTTGTTGAATCATGATTGGCCACACACATTTTGTAACATGCATGCTGCCAGTGAGATGCACATCAATCACGGCATGCCAGTTAGATAGCTCTAATTTTGCGAACGTCTTGTCGCGCAGAATGCCAGCATTGTTCACTACGATGTCGATGCGACCCCATTTTTGCATGACCCCGTCGACCATGGCCTGCACGGCTGCCATATCCGTAACTGATGCTGCATTCGCCATAGCCGTGCCGCCTGCTGCTCGAATCTCCTCTGCCACCAGTTCCGCGGCTGAGGTGGAACCACCGCTACCATCAACGGCGCCACCGAGATCATTGACCACGACTTTGGCGCCACGCCGACCTAACTCCAATGCGTGTTGTTTGCCCAAACCGCCACCGGCGCCAGTTACGATTGCCACCCGGTTCTCAAATCCAATTTTCATAATGATTTCCAAATTATCCAAGCCAAGTCAAAGCCGGCGATTTTATGCCGATCAGCACCCATCCTGCAAACGCATAACTAGTTGTCCCGTGCGCGAATTGGTTATGATGCAACTCTGAACAATGCCAGCTACGGATTTGCAAATGTCACCAGAGCGTGAATTAAAACCAGTTCCTGCTGCGACAGTAGTACTGGTCAGAACTGGATTGCAATCTGCAGAGCTCGAAGTGTTGTTGTTGCGACGCAATGCCAAGCTCGTGTTTCATGGTGGCCATTGGGTATTTCCTGGTGGCCGTATCGATGCGCAGGATTTCGCCCGGTGTAATCCCGCACTGGAATATCCGGCCGCATTGAAGGCAGCGGTGCGAGAGACGCGTGAAGAGGCTGGCATCGAACTGGATGAATCGCAGCTGATTCATCTCGCGCACTGGACCACACCGCCAAAGTTGGCGCGGCGCTTTTGCACATGGTTTTTTATCTATCCGATTACAACTGCGGTGTCAGTGCAAGTCGATAACGATGAAATTCTGGAGCATCGTTGGATATCTCCCCGCCAGGCATTGCAGGAAGCGGCTGAGCAGAAACTGGTGTTGCCACGCCCCACCATGGTGACATTGCAGGATCTGTTATTGCACAAGTCCATAGCAGACCTGGTGCACACCGTAACGCAGAGTAACATTCGGGTGTTTCCCGAGAATTCAGCATATTACCGACCGCTGGAAATGGGCTGCACCAAACTGGAATAGCCGGATTCAACGTATGTGTACAAAACCGGTTGCCTGCAAACCGGCCCCGTTGCCTGCGCCATAGTGGCAATTTTGAGGCAGATTGTGGCGACTCTGCGACCAGTGGCGGCAGTGCCCGGAAAGCCTTGATCCGCGCCCTTAATGGCTTGCTTTTCTGGGCTGGTTAATGGGATAGTTAAACCCGCAAGGCTGCAACAATCTGCATAAGCGAACGGTCAGGAGAAATACCATCATCTGACATTACTCCACTGGCCAGAATAGCCTCTATGTCGACCCCCACTTTCGATAGTCTGCGTGAAACTCTGAGAAATCTTCGTCGCCGACGAAGCATTCTTTTCCTGTTGAAGCAGGGCAGTTATTTCATCATGGCACTAGCCATGCTGGTGCTCGTTGCCAGTGCCTTCGGTGCCTGGATCGAATTGAACAAGAGTGCCACGACCGCTGTATTTGCGGTCACCGTAGCGCTGGCGATTGGCTTGTTGCTGTATTTCCTTTCAACACTGCAGCGGCAACAGACTGATGATCGTCGTCTGGCCCATTATGTTGAAGACCATATTCCAGATCTGGAGCAGCGGCTAATCACCTCGCTTGAATTCACCGAGCAGGACCTGTTGCACGGCAAGCGCGGCGTTTCCCAGCAATTTATCAAGCAGCTTTGGCAGGACGCTCAGGAACACGTGCAACAACAGCAGGCGGAAGTCGAGGCTGTTACCCCGGCGCGCGGCTCGTGGTTGTCGTTCGCCTCAGCGGTTGGCGTGGTAGCTGCAGTCGGCACGGTGTTGCTGCTCTCGGAATCTCTGTATAACTCCGCCAGTCGGCTGGCCTGGCCGTTCGCAATCAGTGAGCCCGTGACGATTGTGGAAATTCCGGCAGATATCGAAATATCGGTTGAGCCTGGCGACCTCGAATTGCAACGTGGCGATAGCGTTACTATTGTCGCCCGCGTTGTGAATGCAATGCCAAACTCCATCAACCTGCGTATGCAGAATGACAATGTGAATTGGCGCGACGTCTCCATGAACCGTGACGCCAGTGGCAGTGAGACTGCCACCTACAGCTACTATATTCCTGCGCTGCAAGAAGATACGACGTACTACATTACTTTTAATGAGCGTGGCGAACAGAATTCAGCCCAATACCGCATTCAACTGTTCGATTTACCGCAGGTGGAAAAAATCGATATTGCGTTTGACTATCCGGACTATACCGGTATAGCGGACCTGCTCGAAGAAGACAGTGGCGACATGGTTGTGCCCGAAGGAACTGAAGTCGACTTCGTGATTACGTTCAACAAGAGCATCGCGCAAGCGACTGTTGAATTCGATGCCAGCTATCGCGATCCTGATGCGACCGACCTTGCTGATGTGGTTGATTACCCAGCCCTGGCTCTAAGCATAGACGGAAATATTGGCAGGGGTCGTTTCACCGTGACCCAGGACGGCGTGTACCGCATCGCGGCTACTGACCATGACGCCCTCCAGAGCAAAAATCCCCTCGATTATTTTATTCGCTCCATTCCTGATGCCCCGCCAGAACTCGCATTGCAGCGCCCCGGCAAGGATCAGGAAGTTATGCCTCTGGAAGAAGTTGTACTCGAGATTGACGCGAGTGACGATTACGGACTCAGCCGGTTCACGCTTAATTACAGCGTGGTTGGCGCAGATGAAGTTGAAGTGGATTTTCTGCCAGAACCTAACGTGCGCGAAGTTGCCGGCAATGAGCTGATTTATCTCGAAGAGCTTGGTGTGGAGCCCGGTGATTTTGTCAGTTACTTCCTGAGCTTGGCTGACAACAATGGCCTCGCCGGTCCCAACGAAGTTATCTCCGATATCTATTTTCTTCAGGTAATTCCCACCGATCAGGAATTCCGCCGTTCCGCTGGGCAGGGCGGTGGTGGAGGCGGTGGCGGCGGTGGTGGTGGCGCGGAAAGCAGTGCACTGGTATCGGTGCAGAAAGATATTATCGCCGCAACCTGGAAATTAAAGAATCGACAGAGTCAGGTATCCCCCGATGCATTCGCGGCTGACGCAGAAATTATTGCCGAATCTCAGCGCGAGGCAACCGAACGTGCCCGTATGTCCATCGATCGCCTAGCGGAACGCCTGAGTTTTTCCGATTCCAGCTATGATGCCGCGGTAGAAAATCTTTCACTCGCCATTGAACAGATGAATCTGGCGGCGGCGGAGCTGGACATAGAACAAATAACCAGTGCCCTCAAACCGGAACAGCTCGCGCTGCAATTTATTCTGAAGGCAGAGGCGAATATCAACCGCACCAACATCAGTATGGAACAGGGCGGTGGCGGTGGTGGCGGCGGTGGTGCGCAACAGGAACGTGAGGACCTGCGCGAGCTATTCGAAATGGAAATGGGACAGCTGGAAAATCGTTACGAGACTCCGAATAGTGCTGGCGGTGGCGGCTCGCAACAGAGCAGCGAAGAAGCGAACAAGCTTGAGGAATTGGCCCGTCGGCAAGAAGGCCTGACCCGGGCACAGCGCAATCTGGCACGCCGCGAAGAGCAATTGACTGAAGAACAGCGACGGCGGGAACTGGAGCGGCTTATGCGGCAACAGGAGCAATTGAGCCAGGAGGTGGCACAGCTGGCACAGCAACTGTCACGCGGCCAACAAAGTTCACAATCGCAGCAGGGTCAACAAGGTCAGCAGGGACAACAAGGACAACAAGGACAACAGGGTCAACAAGGTCAGCAAGGACAACAAGGTCAGCAGGGCCAGCAGGGCCAGCAAGGTCAGTCACAACAGGCCAGCAGTGCTGGGGGGTCTGCTGGCGGCGGTGGCCAGCAGCAGGAACAAACGGCGCTGCAGCGTGCTGCCCAACAAATGCAGGAAGCGTCCCAGAGTGAAACAGCTGCGATCGCCGCGGCACGCAGTCAGAAGGCACTGGAAAACCTGCGCGAACAGCAGCGCGAAATGAACCAGCAAGCAGATCGTTCAGTGAATCAACTGGCGCAGACTATCGGGCAGCGCGGACAGCAATTGCTGCAGCAACAGCGTGACTTGCAGGAGTCCTTGCAGGAAACCAGTCGGCAGCAAGGTCTTGGACAGACTCGACAATCGGTGCGGGATGATGCGGACCTGCAGCAATTAATCGAAGCCCAGCAGAAACAGCAACGGGACTTGAAAGAAATTGAAGACATGCTGCGAGCTGTCATCGCCCGCGGTGATAGCGAAGATCAGCGCCTGATGTCGCAAGCACAGGAAGCCTCACGTGAGCTGCGGCCAATTCGTGAAGAAATGCAAACCAGCAATCGAGTGCTACGCAATGGCATGGTTAATTTGGCAGTAGACATCGAGCGCGGACTAGAAAATCAGCTTGCCGAACTGAGTGACGCATTATTGGCTCTTAATCCATCGCGGGCGGGCACGCCTTCGGAAGAATTGCAGCAGGCAGCAGGTAATGCCGAACAATTGCGCCAGCAGATCGAGGATCTGGAACAACAGGCGCTCGCATTCAATGCAGCACAACCGGGTCAGGGACAAGGTCAGGGACAAGCGGGAGAGCAACCCGGCACTGGCGAACCATCATTGA
The DNA here is from genome assembly GCA_009692305.1 of Gammaproteobacteria bacterium. GTDB lineage: Bacteria > Pseudomonadota > Gammaproteobacteria > Pseudomonadales > Pseudohongiellaceae > UBA9145. The sequence goes on from SHZK01000001.1 coordinate 251,841, forward strand.
CTGATATGCGCGAGCAATTGCAACGCACCCAACAATTGGCGCAACAACTCACCGAGCAATTGCAGCAGCAGGTCCAGGCTGGCGGTGGCCAGCAAGCGGGTGGGCAGTCCGGGCAAGCGAATGGCCAGGGTGGGCGCCAGATAGGTGGTGGCAATCGCGCAGATGGTGGTGACCCTACGCAGCAGGGTGGCGGCACGATTCGAACTGATGGTAATAATTCTGCCATTGGCAATGCCCGTTCTATTCGCCAGCAACTGACCCAGCAGGACATCGAAGACTTCCTCAATCAGCCGGATTTATTCCGGCAGTTGCTGGAGCCCATCACTGAACTCGAAGGTGCGCTGCGCGCGCAGGCAGAGTTGGATGCAATAAACAACAAACTTTATGCCGCGGCGGATGAAGATATTCCCGATGAGTACCGTGACCTGGTGCAGGAATATTACCGGGTGCTTTCTGAGAATCAGGGGTCAGCGAATTCGGCCCAGTAGCAATGCAATATACTGAACCTACTCTTCTCACGGCCCTGCAGGAAGGCAATTTCAGTTTTGCCTATGGCATTAGCCCATACCTGTTTGGCCTGCTTGTAGTCCTCATCGTTATCGGTGTGTGGTTCACTTACGCCCGCACCACACGTCCAGTCAGTACTGGCTGGAAGACTCTATTCGTCAGTCTGCGCTCCCTGGTATTGATCCTGCTGCTATTCTGTTTGCTGCGTCCGGTAATCACTACCACGCAGGTATCCCCACAAGAAACCTATCTCGCTGTGCTCATCGATGACTCCCAGAGCATGAGCATCACTGATCTCGCAGATGCGCAATCGCGCCGCAGTGCAGTCACCAGTGCCTTGTTCGAGAACGGCTTACTGGATGAGCTATCAGAGTCATTCCAGATTCGCAGTTTCCGTTTCGACAAAGCAACTGAGCGTATCGCTGGTGGTGATGGTCTGGGCAAGGACGGCACCACCTCCTCCATCGAGCAAGCACTGCAATACGTGGATGACCAATTGAATGGTCTGCCTCTCGGTGGCGTCGTGCTGATCAGTGATGGCGCCGACAACAGTGAAATCGATCCCGGCATCATCGCGCAGGAATTTGGCGCACGGCAGATTCCAATCTTTACAGTCGGTGTAGGTCAGGAAAATATTCCGCAAGATATAGGTATCGTGGATGTAACAGCCGCCAAGACCGTGCTGGAAGGTTCAGTATTCAATATTTCCGTTGCGCTGAATCATCAGGGTTACGAGGGGCAGGAAGTGCAACTGTCGATTAGCGAAGGTGATACCTTGGTTGAATCGGATGTTGTCACCATGGGTGTCGAAGGAGTGGCACGGCGCTTCGAACTGGAACTGACGCCGGAGCGACCAGAATTAATCGTCTACGAGTTGGCGGTAGAACTACAGACGGATGAAATTATCACCGAAAATAATCGCTACCAGTTCCTGGTAGACAATCGGGAAAAACCCGCGCTCGATATCCTCTATATAGAAGGACATCCTCGCAATGAATACAAATTCATCCGGCGTGCGGTAGAAGATGACAAGTCGCTGCGGCTGGCAACTTACCTGCAAACCGGACCGGAAAAATATTACCGACAGGGCATTGCTTCCGCTACCGAGTTGAGCAGCGGCTTCCCCCGTGACCGGGAGTCACTCTATCAATACGAAGCGATCATTCTGGGCGATATCGAGAAGACTTTTTTTAACAACGATCAATTGCAGATGATCGATGATTTCGTGGCTGAGCGCGGCGGCGGTTTGCTGATGAGCGGCATGGTTGATGAAGAATTCGTGAGCACGCCAATCGCTGACATCCTGCCGGTTACGCTGGTGGAGGAGGGATTCCTGCCTGCGCAACTACGGGGCGGTATTCGCCGCGGCGATCATCCAACCGGCGAATTGTATTTTCCGCGCCTGACGACCAATGGCGAATTCTCGCCGTTATTACGCCTGTCCAGTGATGACTCGGAAAATCTGAACAAATGGCGTGCACTGCCAGAACTGCAGGGCGTGTATGCCAGCGGCCGCATCAAGCCTGGCGCCAGCGTGCTGCTCGAACACCCTCTATTGCAATATCAAAACCAGGCCTTGCCGATTATCGCATCACAACGCTATGGCAGCGGCCGCAGCATGGCGGTAACCACCGCCAGCACCTGGCGCTGGCAGATGATGATGCCTTCGGAAGACCAGACCCATGAAATTCTGTGGCGTCAGTTACTGCGCTGGCTGGCGGTATCGGCGCCGGAGCGCATCACCGTAGCCTTTGATCGGGAATTCTATAACGTAGGTGATGAGGTAAATGTCATTGCTACAATTTTGAATGAAGAATACGAACCCGATAACAATGCCACCTTGTGGATGCAGACCAATGATCCGCAGGATCAGGTTAGCGACGTGCCGATGGAATGGGATATCGAACAGGATGGAGTCTACCGCGCCAGTTTCGTGGCCGCAGAAGAGGGTGTATTCAGCCTGTTGGTAGATGTAGCAAGCGCAGCGGCGGATGCCAGTATCGACAGCTCCGAGAAACGTGCCGCATTCGTCGTTACACCGTCCTTGCGCGAATACACCAATGCGGAACTGGATCGCGGACTGCTGGCACGCATCGCCTCGGCCAGTGGTGGCAGATATTTTGATCTTGCCAGTACGGCAAGCATGTCGGAAGCAATCGAATTCACCCCTAACGCATATTCACGGGAAGTACAGATCGATCTCTGGGATCAGCCCTGGTTGCTGGCCCTGCTTATCTTGCTGCTATGTGTCGACTGGATAGTCAGGCGCATGCGAGGGCTGTCGTAATGTTGGTTATATGCAAGAGTCGTATGCGCAAGCTCGCGGCGCAAAGCTGCACGCTGACCTTGTTGCTGTCTGTTGCACTGGGTGTGCAGGCGCAATCCCGTTTCACTGATGCGACCGATCTGGTGCCAACGGACAGCGCTGCCGCGAATTATTTTCTGAACAGCCCCGATGCAACCAAATATGCAGTCATCCTGACCGGCCCAGCTGTGAGCGATGAAAACAAATCCATGTTCCGGCAATGGGCCTTTTCGCTGCACGACATACTGGCAAGAGACTATGGTTACAGTTCGGAAACCATCACCTTGCTGTATGCGGATGGTGCACTGGATGCGCCGGGCAGTGAGCGGATTGATGGTAGTTGCGATCGCGCTGGCATCGAACAGCAATTTAGCGCACTGCGTGCGCGCGCAAAAGCCGGCGACCAGATTACCATTTTCCTGGTTGGTCATGGCTCCGGAGCGGAAGCGGAGGCGAAATTCAATATCGTTGGCCCTGATATCACCGGCGCAGAGTTTTCGACAATCCTCGATCAGTTTGCGCAACAGGATATCGTTATCGTCAACACCACCAGTGCCAGTTACGATTTTTCGGCCTCACTGTCCAGCGAGGGACGTGTGGTAATTTCTTCAACACGTTCTGCGTCCGAGCGTTACGATCCAGTCTTCTCCCGCTTTTTTATCGAGGCGCTGGATAGCCGCAACGGTGACCGTGACAAGAACAATCGTGTGTCCATGCTGGAAGCATTCAACTACGCGAAAGGCAACGTTGAGCAATGGTATGAAGAACAGGGGCGCCTCGCGTCAGAACATGCAGGTCTCGATGATAACGGGGATGCCTTGTTCACATTGAGTCCCACCATGGACGAGGCCGATGGTCGGCTGGCAGAAATAGCCTACATCGACACGCTCGTGGATAACTCGCAGGATCTGAGTCCAGGGGCATTGCAACTGAAGTCGCGCATGCAGGAACTGGAGCGATCGGTATTTATTCTGCGTGGCAGTAAAGCCAATTATCTTGCAGCGGATTACATGCAACAGCTGGAGCAACTGTTGATTGAACTCGCGCGAACTACAGGACAATTCAATGCACAAATTCAATAGCACAGTTTTACGGCAAAGCTTGTCAGCACCTGGCGCAGCTTTCGTGCTGCTGGCCACTCTCGCGACATTCGGGCAAGCCCAGGATGCCATAGATGAATCGCCATTGTTTCGCGGTGAACAACTGTTGCTGAATGGCTCCTACGCCGCCGCCAGTGAAATCTTCCTCACGGCGGACGGGCTGGATCGCAACGAAGGCATAGTTGGCGCCAGCAAGGCACTGGCGATGATGGGCAATTATCGTGAGGCCATGAGCATTTGTGAGAGTGCCATCGAGAATGCCGACTACGCCAGGTTTCCGTTAATCAGCACACAGCTGGCGGAAGTGAAACGTGCGGTAGGCCAGTCGAGCGAAGCGCTGGCGATTCTCAAGACTGTTGTCGATGGCGTTCCAGACGTGCCAGTGCGTACCCTAGTCCAATATGGTAGCCTGCTGCAATTTACCGGACAGAAACAGACGGCATTCGAATTTCTGAACAGGGCGATCCAGCGTTACAACGATGGACTGGTATTCAGTTCTGAAGACGTCGCCATGGTCGCGCTGGCAGCATGGCTGACAAACAACTTCCATGACGCGAACAGTCTCTTCAATGAAGCCACACGCGCCAATCCAAACAATCTCGAAGCTCAGGTATTGTGGGGCAACCTGTTCCTGGAAAAATACAATGCGGCCGATGCGGAGCGATCCTTTCAGGCGGCACTGGAAATCAACAGCCGTTATACGGATGCGCTGGTTGGCATCGCCCAGGTAGCAGGCGATGAGCGCGCCTTGCAAAGTGCACTGAGCGTCAATCCCAATTCGGTACCAACGCTGGAAATATATGGCCAATTACTGCTGCGCAACGAGCGCAAAGAGGAAGCAGAAGAGTATTTTGACCGCGCGCTGGCCCTGAATCCCGAATCACTGAAGACGCTGTCGGTACTGGCATCGCAGGCCGCTCTGGAAGAGCGTACTGAAGATTTTGCCAATTACCGCAGTCAGGTCGAGGCGTTCAGCCCGAACAATCCGAAATTTCTTGGCGATGTAGCTGACACGCTTGGCAATAATTATCTGTTCACTGAAGCTGTAGAGTACGCGCGTGCCGCCATTGCTGCAGATCCGCAATATTGGCAGGGTTATACCGTGCTTGGCAGTAACCTGATTCGCCTCGGTGAGGAAGTGGAAGGCAAGCGTAATCTCGAGATCGGTTATGAGAATGATCCGTTCAATGTCATGACATCGAACATGTTGAAAGTGTTCGATACGCTGGAAACTTACAAGACTGTGGAAAGTGAGCACTTTAAGGTGCACATGAGCGAGCGCGATGCCGACATCCTGTGGCCCTATCTGCAACCATTGCTGGAAGAAGGCTGGGACACACTCACCGCGAAGTGGGGCTATGAGCCAGCGAGTCCCATCCTGATTGAAGTGTTCGAGAAGACTGAGGATTTCGCCGTGCGTTCGGTGGGCTTGCCCGACATCGGCCCATTGGTTGGTATCTGTTTCGGCAAGGTAATCACCTTGATCTCACCCGACACCTTGTCAGCGAACTGGCAGGAAATTGTGTGGCATGAATTCATGCACGTGATTACCTTGCAGATGACCGGCAATCGCATGCCGCGCTGGCTGTCTGAAGGAATATCCGTATGGGAAGAGCGGGAAGGGCGTCCGTATTGGGGTCGCAGTCAGGGCCTCGATCTGGTGCGCGCGGCGCAGCAGGACAAATTATTGGCTATGGAGAATCTGAATTCCGGTTTCTCTGGTGCGCAAAATAGTGCGGATTTGGGTTTCGCCTATTTCCAGTCTTACCTGGTGGTGGATTACATCGCCCGTGACTTCGGCTTTGACAAGCTGGTGGAGCTGGTCGGGCAGTATGGACTGATCAAGGAAGACAGCGAGCGCTTTAGCGAAGTATTCGATATGTCGTTGGCCGACTTCGACAGCGGTTTTCGCAGCTGGATCGAACGGCGTGTGGCTGAGATCGACGTATTCGTGCATTTAGAAGACGTGCCGGATGAAGGTGAAGGCCATGGTCACGGCGTGAAGGAAAACTCCAGTGCGATATTGGCCGAACTCTACAACAATGCCTCGCTGAAGCAGCACATGCAGGCGCGTATCGATGAAAACGCGAAAGATTTTCAGGCGTATTTACAGTTAGGCATAGTGCTCTTCAAGGAAGAGAACTTCACCGAAGCGAAAAAATTCCTGCAACAGGCCCATGACCTGTTGCCTTCCTATACCGGTTATCCGAGCCCGGCTCTGGTGTTATCACAGATCTACGAGAAGGAAGGTGATCGGCAGGGGCAGCTGGCCCAGCTGGAAATTCTGCTGGAAAACCTGCAACACGATTTCGATTCCGCCATGATTCTGGCCAAGGCCGCACTGGATGACAATAATATGGAGCGGGCGTCATACTATATAGACCGCGCCATGCAGGTCGACCCGTACCGGTCTGATGTACACCGCCTGAAGGCGCAATATGCCGAGCTGACCCAGAACCCGGCGCTGGCAGTGACCGAATATGAAGTGTTAGTAAAACTCGAAATTAACGATCCAGTTGAGTCCCATACTGACCTTGCTGAAGCTTATCTGAAGAATGGCCAGTTGCTCGAAGCCAAACAAAACGTGCTCACTGCGCTAGAGATTGCACCGAGTTACCTGCGTGCACAACAAGTGTTGCTGCAGTCCGTCGATGGAGTAGCGAATCAGTGATTACGCGATACTGCGCAATGGCCGCGACACTGCTTGCCCTGGCAAGTGGCGGTGCGGCTGCGCAGGTATTGCAATTCGATAATGAAGATCTGTCAATCTATGCCGATGAGATCACCGATTTCCAGTGGATACGTGGTCAGTACACGAATCATGGTGGCGGCCGCGGTCGCGGTGGTTTCGGTATGGGGCGGCGCGGCGGCTGGTGGGATACGGACTATCCAGACTCTGACGAGAATTTCCTGCGCGGCGTACAGCGCTACACCAACGTCGATACCAATCCGCGCAATCATCTCTATATTGAGCTGACCGATCCCCAGTTGTACGAAAACATCTTCCTTTATATGAATTGGAAACGGGTGCCTATCGGCTCCACCTTCAGCGGACCGAACTTTAATCCCGAAGAGATTGAGGCGATACGCGAATTCATGTTCCGTGGCGGTTTCGTCATGGTCGATGACTTCTGGGGACAGCCACATCTCGATGATATGTTTATGGAGATGGGCAAGATATTCCCTGATCGGGAAATCGTCAAACTCGATACCTCCCATGAAATCTTCCATATTTTTTTCGACATCAATGAAGTGGCACAAGTGCCAGGGCGTATGGTGACCTGGGATTTTGGCGGATTCATGAATCTGGATGATCCGGATTATCCGCCGGAAGTTTATGCTGTACTCGATGATGATGGTCGGGTGATGATGGTAGCCAATTACAACACCGATCTCGGTGACGGTTGGGAGCATACGTTCTACAAAGGCTACCCGACCAAATACACCAATGAAGCCTATAAGATCGGTATCAATTTTCTAATGTATGCATTCAGTCACTAGAGTGCCAATCACGAAAAACGCTTTACGAAAACGCTTTAAAAAACCAGTCACGCAGAACAGGAACGAGTCATGTCAGAAGCAGAGAACGCAGTAACCTTGGGGACAGCCGTCATAGATAGTCAGGATGACCTGGCACTGGTCAAGCAGATGCAAGATGGCAGAGCGCAGATCGTTGCCGAAATCCGCAAAGTCATTATTGGTCAGGAAGGCATCATCGATGAGTTGTTGATAGCCTTGTTTGCTGGCGGACACTGTCTCGTTACCGGGGTACCGGGACTTGCCAAGACACTGTTGATCAAGACTGTCGCGGATATTCTGCAAGTGGATTTCAGTCGTATCCAGTTCACCCCGGACCTGATGCCAGCCGACGTGGTCGGTTCCGAGATCGTAGAAGAGAAGAATGGTCAGCGTGCGCTGAAATTCGTCAAGGGTCCGATCTTCACCAATATCCTGCTCGCGGACGAGATCAACCGGACGCCACCAAAGACCCAGTCAGCACTGCTGGAGGCGATGGAGGAGCGACAGGTTACGGCGGCCGGGGTAACGCACCCGATGTCGAAACCATTCTTCGTGCTCGCCACGCAGAACCCGATTGAACTGGAAGGCACCTATCCTTTACCTGAGGCGCAACTGGACCGGTTCATGTTCAAGATTGAACTCGGCTACCTGTCAGAGGACGACGAGATTACAGTAGTAGGCAACACCACGCAGACTAACGACACAGTGCTGTCGCATCCGCTGAGCGGCGCCGACATCCTCGAGTTCCAGCGCATCGCACGCCAGGTTCCAGCGGCTGAAGCAGTTATCCGCTATGCCGTGCGGCTCGTGCATGCCTCGCGTCCGCAGAATGTAAATGCTCCAGGGTTTGTCAAAGACTGGGTAAGCTGGGGCGCCGGTATTCGTGCCTCACAAAACCTGATTCTGGCGGGCAAAGTACGCGCATTGCTACTCGGGCGCTACAATGTGTCATATGGTGATGTCAGGGCTTTGGCGCCGTCAGTTATGCGGCATCGCATTATTCTCAATTTCCATGCTGAAGCAGAGCGCATCACCACCGATGAGGTAATTCGCCGGCTGTTGGAAGCAGTGCCAGCACCAAGCTCCGAACTGTAGTACTGAAGCGCTCATGTCTGAATCGCTAAATTTTCTCGACCCGACGGTACTGGCAGGTCTCGATAATCTCGAGCTGCGTGCGCGTATCGTGGTCGAAGGCTTCCTCTCTGGTCTGCACAAGAGCCCGCACCGCGGTTTCAGTGTGGAGTTTAATGACTATCGCCATTATTACCCAGGCGATGACATGCGCCATGTTGACTGGAAGTTGTATGCGCGCAGCGATAAATTGTATATCAAGCAGTATGAGGATGAGACCAACGTACGTTGTGTCATCGTACTCGATACCAGTGCGTCGATGGCGTATTCCTCAGGCGGCACCAGCAAGCTCGAGTATGGCATTACCCTGGCTTCGGCTCTGGCCTACTTTATCAATCGACAGCGGGATGCGGTTGGCTTGATAACCTTCGATGAAAAAATTCATGAATACATTCCCCCAAAATGCAGGCAGCCGCATTTGATGCAGATTTTGCGTACTCTTGCCAGAGTCGAAGCAGGCACCACGACGAATACTGTGAAGCCGCTTACAGACCTGGCGGCATCGCTCAGAAAGAAGAGTATGGTAATTCTGATTACTGACATGCTGGACGATGAAAAGAAGGTGATTGGCACCTTGCAGAATCTGCGGGCGATGGGCAACGATGTGCTCGCATTCCAGATTATGGACAATGCTGAGTTGAATTTTCCGTTCAATGAGGCTTCTGAATTTATTGATATGGAAAGCAACGAGTCCTACATCACGACCCCGGCAACTATCCGCAAAGCCTATTTGAAAAACCTGCACGAGTTTCTGGATTACTGCAAGAAACAGTGCCAGACCAGCGGCGTTGATTATTGCCTGATGAATACTGCCGATCCGCTGGATGAGGCCTTGTCCTCCTATATGAGCAAGCGCGCCAAGAGTTTTTGATACTAGAGTTTCCAATACGATGGTTTTTCTTACACCTTTATTTTTGCTTGGACTGTTCGCGGCGTTAATACCGATTGCGATTCATATTATTCGCAAGGAAAAACCACCGAAGCTGATGTTCAGCACTATCCGTTTTTTGAAAAAAACCGCGAAGAAATTGGTGCTTTTCCAGCAAATTCAGCAATGGTTGTTGCTGCTGTTGCGTGCAGCAGTTATTGCTCTGCTGGTAGTCGCGTTTGCCAGACCGTTGTTTAACCTGTCTGTGGCGCGCTTGCTGGACGCCGATCCGCAGTCTTCGGTTATCTTGCTGGATATGTCGATGAGCATGCGCTACGGCGACAGTTTTGCGAATGCCAAAGAAGCAGTGTTGGACTTGCTTGACAACATGACGGCTGGCGATGAAGTGGCGTTGATTGGTTTCTCCGATTCCGCTGACCTGGTACGCGAACTGAATACTGATCTCGGCAGTCTGCGAACTCTGGTCAACGGACTGGATCAGGCCGGCTATGGTGCTACCAGCTACTTGCCCAACCTGCGTCTGGCCGATCAATTGCTGGAGACATCGCGCTATGAGAATCGCGCGGTATACCTGATTTCCGACTTTCAGGAAATCGGCATGGATAACAGCGATGAATCCTGGAAGCTTGCGCCTGGAGTCAGGTTTACCGGCATAGATGTTGGCGAGCAGGAGAGCAGCAATCTGGCGCTGACCGATGTGCGCTCTCCGGAGCAATTGCTGGAAGAGGCGGCTGAGCAGGTAATATTGGTGCGCATACGTTCTACCGGCACCGTGTTTTTGCAGCAGGGCGAAGTTACCTTGACTGTCGACGGCGAAATTGTGGACAGAAAACCGGTTGATCTCACTGATCGCTCCGAGGAAGTGGTGACGTTCACTACCAGCTTCGTCACCGAGGGCACCCATGTTGGCGAGGTTCGCATCAGTGGTGATGAATTCAGTGTCGACAATGCCTTTTACTTTACTGTGGATGTACTGCCGAAGATTCGGGTATTGCTGGTAAATGGTGAAGCGTCAGACAACTGGTTCGATGATGAAGGCCACTGGTTTGGCCTGGCCGTTAGCAGTGCCGCACAATCTCCGTTCGTATTGCAAACGATAGCACCGGCGGACGTGAGTGCGGCGGCATTAAACCAGAGTGACGTTGTGGTATTGCTTAACGTCGGCGGCCTCATCAACGCACAGGCACAGGCACTGACCGACTATGTGACGGCAGGCGGCAGCGTGTTGTTTGCACCTGCCGACAAGGTCGACCCCGCAGAATTTAATCAACAGTTTGCCGCGATCACACCCGCCAATCTGCAACGACCGGATGTGCTGTCCCGCGACGATTATCTGGTAATCGCTGATTTCGATAGCCGGCACCCGATTCTGCGTCCACTCAGCAGTGATTGGGTGGCGCGCTTCCAGGGTCATTGGTCGATTGTGCCTGCTGCAGAGGCAGAGATACTGATGCAGTTTGACAATAGTGAGGCGGCGCTGGTGGAGCGCACGGTGGGTGCGGGCAAGAGCATGCTGTTCGCATCCAGTATGGATCTGGAATGGAACAACCTGCCGCTGCAGGGATTGTTCCTGCCATTTGTGCATGAAACCCTGCGCCATCTGGTGCAACCGGAATACAAGCAGCGTGCCTATCAGGTGGGCGACAGTTTCAGCCTCGATCCAACCGGCACTGCTACCAGCATGGAAGCAAGGGACGCCGCCGGGGTTCCAATAGTCTTCAACAATGATGGTTTTGTAATAAAGGCCGCCAGTCCAGGCATGATAACTGCCACTGCCGACGGGCTTAACACCCTGTATGCGGTAAATATCTTGCCCAGTGAATCGAATTTCACTCGTGCTGCCGTCGCCACTCTCTATGACCAGATCATCAATCCAGACACCAATCCGGTGCAGTCCAGTGCCGTGCGTACCGCCCAACTCATCGAAGAACTGGAACAACCACAACGGCTATGGTGGTGGTTGTTAAGCCTGGTCATGTTACTTGTAGTAGCAGAAGTGCTGGTGGCTAATCGTACCTATCGCTAGGGTCCGCACCACTCCGCGGTAGCTCGCAGTCTCATGATTGCTCGCGGGTATATTTTTCGATTGTCATGAAGTTGTCATCAAGTGAAAAAAATACCCTTTAAACCGGTTGAATCCCGAGCATGATTGGGCCATATTTGATGGCGACACGGGCGCAATCCTATGCTGCTACTCGAACAACAGGGTGAGACATTTGCCGCTTCTCCGGCTGCAAAAATGTTCGCCTGCCTCGTGCTGAATATTACCCTTCTCCCGGCGTTGCTGTTTTCCTCATCTCTAATCGCACAGACTCCGGAACGCTTGCATTTCCAAGACTCGGTACAAGCCAGTCGTGACGCTGTGGTGCCTGCCTCTGAGTACAATGCCTATGATCAAACCATGATCGAATCGTTGTACCAGCGTGCACGCCAGCTGCAGGAGCTTGGCAGTCATACCGAAGCCGTGGTGCTTTACCGGGAAGCGATCCACATATTACGCATCAATCAAGGACTGTATGCGGATGGGCAAATTGAATTGCTGGATGCAATGATTGCGAGTGAAATGTCTCTGCAGAACTGGGATGTGGTGGATAAGCACTATGCTTACATGGAAAATCTATATCGGCGACTTTATGAAGTCACGGATCCGCGACTTGAAACTGGTTTGCAAAAAATAGTGTCGTGGCATGTCACGGCACTGAACATCAACGTCGATGACAAACGCATCGAACATCTGCAACAAGCAAACAAGTTATTCAAGCTGCGACTCCAGATCGCCCAGCACACTCTCCACACGGATGATCCGAAACTGGATTTTCTGTTGCGCAATATTGAGATAAGTGAGCGTCAGTTATTCCTCGTATCGTATCTCAATCGGGAAATGCAGCGGCGCCAGCAACGCTCGCGCCAGAACAATTTGCTTGCCGATCTCGACTAGTAAAGCTCCGCACCATATTTTTTCCAGACCGAAAACCAAATAGCGCAATCAGGCAGCGACACGAATTCCCGTGTTTGCCTTGCGCTGTGCGTGCAGAAAATTATAGGACGCAGGGAGAGCAGGAGAGCAAGGACTGACCCTGACGGCCAGCCCTGTAGCTGTCGCTTGTTAGATGCGCAAGCCTTGTTCTGCTGGCGCTGCGGTTTTAGTGGTATTACGCGACAACATGGAGCGCAGCCGGTCCGGTAGCGCCAGCATGGCTGGCGTCACAATAAGCGTCAATATAGTCCCGAATGACAAGCCATATACGATTGCGGAAGCGAGGCTGACCCACTGCGAAGTAATAGGGCCGCCAACTTCTATTTCGGCGCTGAGAAGATCGATTGATACGTGCATCGCCAGTGGCAACAATCCAAAACCGGTCGTGAACGTGGTGAGGAATACTGGTCGCAGGCGTTGAACTCCGGTTTGGACAATCACATAGTGCAGGGTCCACTCCGGGTGTTTGGCACGCAAATAATTATAGGTATCGATCAGAATGATATTGTTATTCACGATAATGCCGGCCAGGGCGACGATGCCGATTCCGGTCAGGATTACACTAAAAGTCTGGCCGGTGGCGAGTAATCCAAGCAGTACGCCTGCCGTAGATAGCAGCACGGAAGACAGGATTAACAAGGCCTGGTAATAACGGTTGAACTGGGTGACGAGCAGTATCGCCATCAATGCCATGGCAAGCGAAAATGCCTGTACCAGGAAGGCAGCCGATTGCTCCTGCTCTTCATTGGCGCCGCGGAATTGATAGTACACTCCCGGTGCAGGTGGATTGGCTTCCATGAACTGCTCCAGTTCCTGCAGTTTATTATCGGCGACGATTCCAGAGGCCGGATTGGCGCGCACATAGACTACACGGTTACCATCGACGCGCTGAATCGAGCTGACCTTGGGCTTCGCTACCCGGGTAACGAAACTGCTTAGTGGCACCGGCCCGTTTGGAGTGCTGATGCGCAGCGTATCAATCTGCTCCAGGCCGCGGTACTGCGCCGGGTAACGCACGCGAATATCTACTTCTTCTTCGCTGTCATCGGGGCGGAAATCACCCATGAGCACACCGTTGGTCATCATCTGAATGGCTGATCCGATTTCTGCCATATTGGCGCCGAGCATGGCCGCTCGGGCCCGGTCTACTTCAATTTCCCATTCGATGCCGGGCACCGGAGCGGTGTCATCAATATCGATCAAACCGGTCATCTGGGTTTCCATAAAGGTACGAATGCGACTGGCTTCTGCGAACAACTGGTCGAGATTTTCACCAGACAATTCCAGTTGAATCTCTTTGCCCACAGGCGGACCCTGTTCCACAGTGGCTACTTCGGCGCGAATGCCGGGCAAATTGGCAATCGCGGCGCGGTACAGATCCTCGACCTCGAAACCATCAACATCCCGAATACGCCGGTCAGTCATCTCGATGAAAATGGTACCGATCAGGTCTGGCGCAGCTTGCTGATCGCCACCCATCTGCTGCCCGGCACCGGATTGGGTAACGATGCCCTCGATGTGGCCAACATTGGTTATACGTTGCTCTACATCGAGCATGATGTCGCGCAGTTCCGCCGGTGAAAAATTGCCACGAGCAAATACCAGAATTCGGGTTTGGCTCGGTTCCACCGCGGTGAAAAATTCCACACCTTTACCGAAACGACCGTAGGCGATCACAATCGTAACCAGCGTTGCGATACTCAATACGAATACGGTCAACGGAATGCGCACGACAAATTGCAGAATCTGGGCATACAGATGCGTAATGCCTGTGGTCTGGGTTACATCTTCAGATTCGAGACTTTTCAGATACATCTGGTCCGCATTGCTGGACTTGCCCACGAGCGCACCAATGACCGGTGCAAATAACAGGGCATAGAACAAAGAACCGATCAATACGGCAAAGACCGTAATAGGTAGATAGCTCATGAACTGTCCGGCGACACCGGGCCAGAACATGATGGGCAGAAATGCGGCGAGGGTGGTGGCTGTGGAAGCCATGACCGGCCAGAACATGCGGTGGGTCGCTTCTCGATAAGCTGACAGGCTATCCAGACCTTCCGCCATCTTGCGATCGGCATATTCCACTATCACGATGGCGCCGTCGACTAACATGCCCAGCCCGAGCAACAAGCCGAAGATCACCATGAAATTGTAGGTAAAACCCAGCAGGCTTATCACGATGAAGGCGAAGAAAAAGGAAAATGGTACGGCCAGCGTCACCAGCAAACCGGAGCGCACTCCCACTGCCGCGATTACTACAATCAGTACCAGCACCATTGAAGATGCCATATTGCCCTGCAATCCCAGGTTCTGCTCCAGCACGAGCGGGGCAGTATTGTTCAGGTAGGTCAGTGTGACTGACGGCGGCAGGTCCGGTCGCATTGCGCTGACTACCTGGTCGATTTGCTCCATCGCTTGCACCAGATTGGCGCCTTTGCGCTTCATCACGTTCAGGGAAATCGATGCGGATCCATTGGCATAGGAATAACGTGTCGCATCCTTAAAGGTACGACGCACGTCGGCAATATCGGCAATAGTCATCACGCCGAGATTGGACGAGGCCAGTGGCAGGTTGAACATGTCATCGGCGTTTTCAATGAGTCCTGGCACTTTAATAGAGAAGCTGCCCTGACCAGTATCGACCTGACCAGCAGGAATCAGGCGATTATTGCCGGTGACTGCGGCAACGATAGCGCTGTTGGGAATACCATAGGTTTCCAGTTTGGCTGGATCGACTACAGCCTCCAGCAATTCTTCCCGATTGCCGACCATAGTCGCTTCTAGTATTGGTGGCAGGATTTCGATTGCTCTTTGCAAATCTTCTGCAATTCGCAGCAGTGTTCGCTCTGGCACATCGGTGCCGCCGATCGCGATCTGCACAACAGGTAATTCCGCAGCAGACACTTCCTGGATGATTGGCTCTTCAGTAGCCAGAGGAAATTTTGCCTTTGCCCGATTGATTGCCTCGCGCACTTCTGTCAATGCATTCTGGGATTCGAAATCGACATCGAACTCGGTGACAATGGTAGCCGCATTTTCACTGGAGAAAGAACTGATCTGGGAAATTCCATCCAGCGACTTCAATTCCAGTTCCGCCGGTTTGGCCAGCAGACGTTCGGCATCTTCCGGTGAGATGCCCTGATGAATGATGGTAGTAATAATGATCGGTACTTCCACGTCTGGATTCAGCTCTACCGGGATGGAGAGATAGGCCGCGAATCCGGTAAGCATGACGACGACGAACACGCTGAGTGTGGTGCGAGCGCGTGCTACTGCGATATCGATATAGTTATACATAGACGTGTATCCGGGTAATAAGCTGTGGACTAGCGTGACAATGAAAGACTGGTTTCTACGAGTTGTCCCGGGAAAACAATTTCCTGACCCACAGTAATCAAATTCACTGGACCCGTGAGGCCGCTCACCCAGATTCCAGGATTGAGCTGGCTGGTATTGTCCCCGACGATTTCCACGTTCTCGAAGCTCACGATATTGTCCGGGCCAATCAGCTTGACTCCAATCGAACCGAGGTCATCCAGCGTCAATGCTGAAGAGGGTATCAGGTGCGCGTCTATCGTCGCTGAATTGACCAGCAATTCAGCGGTAATGCCTTCGCGAATATCTGTATATTGCGCATCAACTTCCACCTCAATACGGTAACTGCGCGAAACCGGATCGGCAGCTCGAGCAAGGAAACTCACCGTCCCGGATACGATCTCACCATCCAATAATTGTGCTGTAACTCTGGCACTAACTTCGATAGTGCTGACATTTTGCTCAGGCACCAATCCGATCAATAACATGGGGGTATCATCCAGCACGGACGCGCACACGGTGCCTGTGTTCAGCAGATCACCAATCTCAACAGTGCGGGTTTCAACCACGCCGGCAAAAGGCGCGCGCATCCTGGTTTTTGCGAGCGCCAGTTCTGCGCGCATAACACCTGCTATAGCAGATTCCCGTGCGGCTTTGAGTTGGGCGACTATCACCCCAGATTGCAGGCGACGTTCTTGCAGATCCAGTGAAGCCTTGTATTCAAATTCGGCTTGCTCGCGGCGACTGAGAGCTTCCTGCAGGTTGGCATCGCGATTGTCCACGGCTATTTCACACAGTACATCGCCCTCCGCAACCCGGGCGCCACGTGCAACTGGCTCGCTCACAATGCGTCCTGCTTCTTCGGCGCGAACTTCCACATGACGGGAAGCCTCGGTGCGACCACGCACCCGCAGTTGTTTGATGTGGGACTGGGGTTCAATACGGCTCGCACGCACCGTCAGTACATCGGTGTTCACGTCGACGGTCTGTCCTTCCGGGATTGCGACAACTGTCTTGTTGTTGGAGCTGGGAGCTTCATCGGTGTCGGCTGCGTTACGGGGAATGACCATCCAGATCACTACTACTACCAGAATTGCGATGGCTACTACTTGCTGATTTTTCACGTCTGCCTCCGCTAGCTACTGCGCTGCGTTAAATGTATGCATTTGCCTGTTTACAACAGTGCCCCACCGTCGCCGTTTGGGTACACAAACCCATTACCAGATACGCCAGGTAACCGGAAATGAGTCGGATTGTTGTGCATTGTTGCGAGGTAATGTTGTTGAAGTTACCGGTCAGATAAACCCCGAATCCGAGGGCTTCAATTTTGCTGCCAAATGACAGAAATTGCGCTGCTTGAAGTGTTACGTATTGTAACCACTGTCATTGTAATTGCAATTACAAAAATGAAGTTGGTGGTCAATCAAACCGAAGCTGACATGAACTTTGTAGAATAGGGTTTTAGTGCTGAATTGTGTTAGTTTTGTGTTCTAACTCCAATCACTATCAAGGAATTTTTCCAGCGTGAAAGACTTAACCAATAGAGTGGCAATTATTACCGGATCCAGTAGTGGTGTCGGCGCGGCTACTGCACGTTTGTTGGCAAGCAAGGGCTGCCATGTAGTCATCAACTACAACTCCAATGCCGATGGCGCTAGGCAGGTAGCTGCTGACTGCGAAAAGTCAGGAGTGAAAACCCTGGTATGTGCAGGCAATGTCGCCAAGGATGCTGACTGCGAGGCCATGGTACAGGCAGCCATCAAGCAATGGGGTCGCGTCGATGTACTGGTTAACAATGCCGGCACTACCAAGTTTGTAGAGCACCATGAGCTGGACGGATTGAGCAGTGACGACTTTCAGCGCATTTATGCGGTGAACGTAATAGGTAGCTATCAGATGATTCGTGCCGCCAATCGCATCATGCAACAACAGGCTGATGGTGGTGTGGTCGTTAATGTCGCCTCAACTGCTGCCGTTACTGGTATCGGCAGCAGTGTCGCTTACGCTGCATCGAAAGGCGCCATGGTAACAATGACGCTTTCGCTGGCGCGCGCACTGGGCCCGAAGTTGCGCATCAATGCGGTATGCCCCGGGTTCATAGAAGGGGATTGGTTGCTGGAAGGATTGGGAGAGCAGAAATACAACGAACTAATCCAGTTCAATCGCAAGAATTCCGCGCTGGGTGTAACAGCCACCGCAGAAACTGTTGCCGATGCCATTCTCTATTTCATCTCAGGACCACAAATAGTCACTGGCGAGACCATGATTGTCGATGGCGGACGTCATCTCAGCCAGACGCCACTTACGCGGCGCTGAGCAAAAAATTTTTCGTCCAATTTTGTCTAATGCGCGCTCGGGCGTTTCTGCAGTTTGCGCTGTAGTGTTCGTCTAAAGTGCATTCTAGCGGCCATAAACTCGAAAATCCTGCCCAATGAAACCTGCATCCAATCTCTCTGACGTTATATCGGCAACTCTCGCTGCGGAGTTCGGAACTGCTGTTGCTGCGGGAATTGGAATGTTTGAGCAGGACCAGCCGCAAGCCACCGACTTGCCAGCAGCGCAGGCGCGATTCGCCCACTTATTAGCGGGCCTGGTGGTGGCTGCCCATAAACAACCTGCGCAGATATTGCTGGCGGGGACTGCGCTGGAACAACTCGGCAAGGAGTTGGTCAGCCGCGGCTATGTTGTTACCTGGCTGGCCGGGCGCAATGCCCAGGCAGAGAATGCACAGGTTGCTGCTGCGCTGCGCATGCAGGCAGAAACTCTGCTAGGTGTAGAAACCGCTGCGAGATTCGTTTGCGTGGTAATGATGGGCACGTATCGTTATCTCGATCAGCTGCCAATTTTAAATCGCTGTCGCGAGCTACTCGTGACCGGTGGCACGCTCCTGTTTGCCACTGAATTGTTGAGCGATGATTCGAGCATCGAATATTCTTCACTGGCAAATTGCAGTTCCCAACAGCAGCTTGGTGCGCGCCTGGGGTTTATCCGCGTGAACTCGTGGGATTTAAGCAGCAGTGCATTGCAATCAGTCAGTCTGTTCCTGCCATTGCTGGAAAAACATGCAGTCAAATTTCGTGCCGAATCATCCTTGCCTGCGACCGCATGGGCCGAGCAGGGTGCGGTGCTTGCGACCATGCAGCGTGAGCTTGCATCCGGTCGTCGCAGTTATCAGCTGCAGCAGTGGTGTTTGCAGGACGCCGCTACCGATGCGTTGCTGGCAGAGCAATTGGGTGAATATGCCGAGGCAGAATACGGCGATATCAATTCATTCGAAGTTGCTGAAATAAGGCATTTGTTCGAGCAAAGTTTCGAAAAGGTTTTCGATCCCGCGCTTTGGCGTTGGAAATACCAATTGGGTGATGGCAAATGCGTCGTTGCCCGCATCACACGTGGCAGCGAAATTGTTGCGCATTACGGCGGTGCTCCCAGACAGATTTTGTATTTCGGCAAGCCGGCAAAGGCGATTCAGGTTTGCGATGTAATGGTGTTACCCGAGAAGCGGCGGCAGTATGGGAAGAGCAGTTTGTTTTTCAAAGCGGCAGCTACATTTCTGGAGCGTGAAATTGGCAACAGTGTAAATCACCTGTTAGGTTTTGGTTTTCCGAATCAGAGTGCGATGAATATCGCTACCCGGCTTGGGCTTTATGCCAAGACCGACGATTTTGTAGAGGTAGTATTTGGCCCCGCACACGCTTCCGCGCAGCCGGTCCGGTTTAGAGACTTCGATGCCGGCAGTGCGTTACAGCTGCAGCAGTTGAACCAGTTGTGGCTGGAGATGGCTGTGGATTTTGCGCAGGGCATCATTGGCCTGCGCGATGCCCCTTATATAAAGTATCGCTATGGGGAGCATCCCGGTGCTGCTCGCGGGCAATTTCGCTGCCTGCTGTTGAGTGCTCCGGATAGCGGAGAACCGTACGCCCTGATCGTCCTCAAACAACACGGTGACAGTCAGTTACTTATGGATATGGTGTGTGCAACCGCTCGTATACCAGAGGTAATTAACGCTGCAAATCAACTAGTTAAAGACCAACAACTAGGCACGAGCCTGCGCCTATGGTTGACCCGGGGATGGTTGGGCGCGATACCGCTGGCAGGGGCAATTGTGAACGAATTGAATATTGAGATACCCTGTAGCAGCTGGAATCCAGGGCCAACTGCGGCGGAACTCTGCGGTAAATGGTGGCTAACAGCCGGCGATATGGACTTCATGTAATGAATTATTCGGATACGCATTCCCGGCGCGGTGTCATTCGCAATTTGATTTTGGAAAGGAAAGTAGAGCAGTCATGAGCAAGCAGAATATATACGAGCAAGATCTGGACAGGAACCAGGCCAATTTCGCCCCGCTGACCCCGCTAAGCTTTCTTGAGCGTTGTGCCAGTGTCTATCCGGACCGGATTTCACTCATCCATGGAGACGGCAGTCACACCTGGTTGCAAACCTATAAGCGCTGCTGTTTGCTGGCATCGGCATTGATGAAGATCGGGATTGGCACTGGTGATACCGTGTCATTCATGGGTGCGAATACTCCAGAGACATTCGAAGCACACTTCGGCGTGCCCATGACAGGAGCGGTGCTTAATTGCCTCAACGTCAGGCTCGATGCAAAGGCTATTGCTTTTATTTTGCAGCATGCGGAAACGAAAGTGCTGTTCACTGACAAGGAATACAGTGCCACCATCGCCGCCGCATTGAAGCTGCTGGACCGGAAGCTGCTGGTAATCGATATTGATGACCCCTATTGCCAGAAAGGTGAGTTGCTGAGCGACCAGAACTATGAAGATTTTCTGGCAACTGGTGATGCAGACTACCGCTGTTTCAAGATCGATGACGAATGGCAAGCGATTTCCCTTAATTACACCTCCGGCACCACCGGCGATCCCAAAGGCGTGGTGTTCCACCATCGCGGCGCTTACCTGAATGCCATATCTAATGTGTTATGCTGGAATATGACTTCACATCCGGTATATCTGTGGACGCTGCCAATGTTCCATTGTAATGGTTGGTGCTTCCCCTGGAGCCTGGCAGTTGTGGCTGGCTCCAGTGTTTGTCTGCGGCACGTGCGGGATGCTGACATATTTTCCGCTATCAAGAAATACGAGGTAAGCCATTTCTGCGGCGCACCTGTGGTGTTGAATACGCTGGTGAATGCCGCCGATGAGTTAAAGAAAGGAATTGACCACAAGATCAGTGCTATGACTGCAGGCGCAGCGCCACCGGCCGCGGTAATCGCCAGTATGGAAAAGATGGGATTTGGCGTGACCCATGTGTACGGTCTGACCGAAACTTATGGTCCCTGTGTTGTGTGCGCGCCAAAAGATGAGTGGCAGGAATTGAGTGTGGATGAGCGAGCCGAGATGCTGGCGCGACAGGGTGTGCGTGCGCCGCTGCAGGATGAATTAATGGTGGCTGATCCGCAGACACTAAAACCTGTGCCTAAAGACGGCAAGACCATGGGTGAAATCTTCATGCGTGGCAATCTCGTGATGAAGGGTTATCTGAAAAATCCCAAGACTACCCAGACCTCGTTTGCGGGCGGCTGGTTTCACTCTGGCGATCTGGCCGTGTGGCATGAAGACGGGTATACCCAGATCAAGGATCGCTCCAAGGATATTATTATATCCGGCGGAGAAAATATTTCATCGCTGGAAGTGGAGTCAGTACTGTTCAAGCATCCCAAGATCCTCGAAGCTGCCGTAGTCGCGAGTTCGGATGCGAAATGGGGTGAAGTGCCTTGTGCATTCGTCAGCCTGAAGGCAGGTCAGGAGATGACGGCGTTAGAATTGATCGCCTATTGCAGGCATGAACTGGCGGGATTCAAGATACCCAAAAAAGTAGTATTCGGTCCAATTGAAAAGACCTCGACCGGCAAAGTGCAAAAATATTTGCTGCGGGAGAAAGCGGAGCAGGTTGCGCTGGTTGTAAGCAAATAAGTCCAGCAAATCATTATTTACAAAATAATTACTTTAACCCTACTACATAAATTTCAATATTTTAACTGCACAACATTTAACTCAGGAGTCAGGCATGAAAATCAGTCAATCAATAAGTACCTTTCGATCCGTGCTGGTAACAGCGGGAGCGCTGGTGTTTTCTGCGCAATTACTGGCGCAGGAAATTCCGGAAACAATTGCCGTCACCAGTTCCGCGTTCGAGCATCACGGCACCATTCCGCTGGAATTCACTGCGTATGGTGACAATAAGTCCATCGATCTGAGCTGGTCAAATCTGCCAGAGGGTACGGTGCAGCTGGCACTGATATGCGATGATCCAATCGTGCCCATGCCACAACCATTCGTGCATTGGGTAGCGTACAACATTCCGGCGACTGCAACCGGGTTACCAGCTAACCTGATGAAAGAAGCGGAAGTTACCGGCATCGCTGGTCTGGAAGGCATGATCAACGGTGTGAACGGAACGCGTCAGACCGGCTATTTCGGCGCACGTCCTCCAGTTGATGGCAAGCTGCATGCTTATCACTATCGTGTCTATGCAATTGATGCAGATCTTGATTTGGCGGCTGGCCTGAACAAGGATGAATTGCTGGCGGCTATTGAAGGCCATGTGTTGGCAACAGGCATGTTGATGGGACACTATCAGCGCGAAGAGCAGTAAAAATTTTCAAGAGTACAAGTTTCTTGATAGCGTAATAGATCGAAAAAAAACGGGTCACATGGCCCGTTTTTTTACTTCTTGGTCTGATGGCATTCTGCCATGACTAGTAATGTTCGATAATGTCGCCAACCTCGGCATCATCAGCTATGTGCAGATCAATCTTTCGATAAAGATGTATGTCGCTGCGCACGGATGAACTGGAATCGATAGTAATTTCCGAAGTACGGCGAGTGGATGCGAAGAATCGATCAAACCAGGAGTGGCTTCCGCGCACGATCAGATCGCCCTCGACCACGCTGCCATCACGCAACTCGATATCGCCATTCGCAGTCTGCAAGTCGGCAGCGACGCGGGTATTGCGCAATTGAATCTTGCCATTGACAGTTTGTACCTGCTCTTCAATGACAGTGCCGCTCTCGGTGTGAATGCCGCCATTGACCGTTTTCAATGATCCTTTCACGGTCACATCGCGCCCGACCCGTATGCCGCCGTTCACGGTCTCGGCCTGTGTTATGGTCACAGCGTCAGCGAGGACAATGCCACCATTTACCGTGCTAATTGCCTGGGCAGATGCACAGCGTTGCAAATCAATACCGCCATTGACCGATCTTAGATTGCCAACGCCATCCTCTGCATCGATACGGACGCCGCCATTCACTTTTGAAACATCACGAACATCAGCGGCTTCCGCTGGTGTGGATAACAAATAACCACCGAGGCACAGGGCTAGCAGAGTAGCGGTGCCCAAGTGAAGATTGTGATTTAGAGCTTGCATAATATGTTCCTTATTTTTACTGGTTCTTTAAACTATCTTCTGGCTCAGCGGTTGCTCTGTGGATATTCATTGGCTGTCCATTAGGCATTCGCCTGGTGAGCGCTTGGTATTCATTTAACAATAAGCTCAGCAATAAGCTTGCCAACTCCGAGATGTAATTTAATATCTCTATAAAACAGCTAGTTACACTGATCGCATTGATGTCCTGGGTAATCCGGGTAGTGAGATTCGCCAACCTGGTTAGCCTGATCCACCAGCATCTGCGCGTGCTTTACAGCCCGAAACTGATGCGCTACTGTGCGGAAACTCTGGCCAGCTGCCGCACTTGTTGCTCTTGGATACTATGACGACTTCACCTATGAAAAGGTTACTCGAATTCTCTGTAGTTCTGCTGGCAGTTACGCTCACAACAACTACAATCAACCTTGGATAAATAGCAGGTCTACCCATGATGGAAAAAATTGCTCGCTCTCGCTATGCGCTACTGCTGTTCGTTGCAGCGTTGCTGCCAATTAATTTCAGTGCAGCACAAGAAACAGTAATCGAATCCGCGTCGCACCGCTTTATCGAAGTGGCGGATGGAGTGTGGTTTGCTACTGGCATTGGCTCCGTCTGGACAATGAGCAATGCGCTCGTGCTGGTTGGAGAATTTGACACACTCGTTGTGGATTCCCACGTAACGCCAGCCGCATCCCGAGCCCTGCTCGAATCCTTGCCCGTGATCACGGATAAGCCAGTGCGCTATTTGGTAAACAGCCATTATCATTTCGATCATTCCCATGGCAACCAGTCGTTCCCGCCTGGTGTGGAAATCATTGGACATGAATTTACTCGCAAGAAGTTGAACGGTGAAATAGGTAACGTGCTGGAGGAAGCAACCTTCAAGAGCTTCTCTGATGGAGTGCCGGCAACTGTAGCCAGTCTGGAACAGCAAGCGGCCGCGGAGACTGATCCGGCGCGCAAGGCTGCCCTGCTGGAAAATCATCGCGTGCAGCGCGACTATATGAACGCAATAGGCGAAATCAATCCAACTCCGCCGAATATCACTCTGGAATCGAAGATGACCTTGTTCCAGGTTGTGGCGGACGGCAGTCGTGAAATCCAGTTACACCATTTCGGTCGCGCTCACACTGGTGGTGATGTCGTGATTTATCTGCCGCAGGACAAGATCGCGTTCACGGGTGACATGATGTTGCCCGGCCTGTCTTATATGGGAGATGCCCATGTCGACGAATGGCCGGCGACTCTCGAAGGCATGAAGACCCTCGACTTCGATACATGGCTACCCGGCCACGGACCCGTTATGCGCACGCGTGAACCAATAGATCATTTCCAGGCTTATCTCACCGACTTATGGGAGAAGACATCTGCCATGCACCGCAGCGGTGTCAGTGCCGATGATGCCGCGGTACAGATTGATATGACCAATCATAGCGCAAACTATGCGCAGCTGCGTGAGCCAGGCGTGGACCCAAGGGCCATTCGCCGCATTTACCAGCTGCTGGATAATTAATCTGAACTGAAATAATTCAGAGCGAAAAAAAGGGGGGTTCCGAAAAACCCCCCTTTTTCTATGCCTGCGATATTACTGCAGTATTTGATACGGACTTACCGCATAAGGTTTGTTGCTGTAGCTGTCGATGATGGATTGCATTGCGGTGACACCAATGTCTTGGCGTGCGTTGATGTGGTTATAGGAAGTTATCTGGGTCATCATGATGCCGAGCATATTTTCCACCGGATCGACCCAGAAAATGGTGCCCCAGGCACCGCCCCAGGTGAAAGTGCCTGGTGTGGAGGGATCGCGCGCCTCGCCGACGTCGGTCATGACAGCAAAGCCAAGACCGAATCCATAACCGGGACCGCGCACGTAGATATCGTGATCACCGCTGTGGTTGCTGATCATCAGATTGATAGTCTTCGGACTCAATAAGCGCACACCATCAAGTTCGCCGCCATTCAACAACATCTGGCTGAAGCGCCAGTAGTCGGAGATTGTCGATGAGAGGCCGGCGACTCCACCAAAATAGGTAGTTTCACGATACTCGGGTGCGCGAAACAGCTCGATGGTCTGGTCGGGTCCGGTTGGGCTGTAGACAGCAGCGACACGATTGATCTTTTCCGGCGGCACAATGTAGTGCGTATCATGCATGGCGAGTGGATCAAGTATGCGTTCCTGTACAAACTCAACGAGCGGTTGGCCGGAGATACGTTCTACCAGCAGCGCCACGTAATCTGTTGAGCTGCCATATTGCCAGCTGTCTCCGGGCTGAAACGCCAGTGGCAGCGGTGCGCGCTGCACCAGATTTGCATCCAGTGTGTCGGCGCGTTCCAGCAACTTCACTTCGTCCTCGGTCAGTAATTCAGGGTCTGGATCAAGACCCGCGGTGTGGGACAGGACGTGTCGGAACGTGACTGGTCGCACTGCAGGTACACGGCGCGTGCCGTTACTGTCAGTGACCAGAACTTCCTTGTTGGCCAGTTCTGGTATCCAGTTGCTGATCGGGTCAGTTAGCAAAAAATGGCCTTCTTCGTAAAGCATCATCAAGGCCGTGGAGACGATCGGCTTGGTCATGGACATGATGACGAAGATGGTGTCATCGGTCATGACCTCGCCAGTTTCCTTGTTTTTCCAACCCTGCGATTGCCGGTGAATCACCCGGCCATCCCGCGCAATGAGTGTGACCGTGCCGGCCAACTTGTTGGCATCGATATAGCGTTGCATGGCGGCAGGTAAATGTTGCAGACGCTCACTGGAGACGCCAACAATCTCCGGCGTGACTATAGGCATTTCGTCAGCGAAACTTGGTGTTAGCAGCGAACCCAGCAGCAACCCGGAGGCACAGGTGCACAAAAGTGTTTTCGTGAGCTTGTTGAATGGGGAAGGCATGTGAAACTCCTGAATTTATTGACTGCCCTCATTCTGCCAGGATGGCAAACGGAGCGGCCATGGTTGTTATTCTTGAGCACTCGTTCCAGCAGGGTAGGGTACTGCCAGCAAGTATATTACGCGGCCCAGTATATGCGAGACTTGCCGAAGTTTGCCAGTCTCTAATCCGGGTTCCCGGTAACTTGGCTGGGATAGACAAGAATCAAATTGCCCCTGGTCGTTATCAGGTCAACGCATCGTAGATGCAGGGGTAGTGGAATAGCGGCCGCGTACGCTGGATGCCTGACTGCGTGAGCGTATTCATCACTGGCAGTCTCTGGCATCGCTGCACAATGCGCTGGCATTGGAGTTGATTGCTGCGGCGACTGGACACTGGTCCGGCGCGCACTACATTTATGGGATACAGGAACCGGGTGGCACTTTGGATGTATTCGGCATGCAATATGCGAATCAGCAAACCTGGGCGCTTGCAGTTGATGCTTGGTGGGTGGCTGCCTGACGCTTGCGCAGCAGGGTACTGCAGGCTTCCGCGAGAAACCAGCTTGCCAGCAGTAATGTTCCAATCAATCCAGCCAGTTCCCAGTTTAGGGCGGCGAGGCCCAACAGGTCGCGCAACGACGGCACTGTGACTACCAGCATTTGGATCAGGAAGCTGAGCAGCAAGGCAGCGGTTATCAGAACGTTGTGCTCGGCCACTACATTGGCTTTCCGCGCCGGATTCACCACCACCAATTGCACCACTGTCAGGTAAACAAACACGACTGTCTGTGCGACGTCACGATTAATGCCAAAAAATGGCAGTAGAAGTAGTAACGCGAGCGCAATCAGGGCACCAAGCAGGCCAATCGTGAAAATGAAGATTAACGTGTTCTGGTCCAGCAGCGCAGCAGATTTGGAACGCGGTTTAATTTCCAGTACACCCGGGTTCCTGTCAAAGGTGATGGCGAGAGCGGGTATAGAATCGGTCAGCAAATTTATCCATAAAATCTGCACTGCTGTAAGGGGCAGGATGAAGCTCGCGTCATTCGCCATTGCAATAAAAGTAATCAGGCTGCCAATGATGATGAGCAATACTTCGGCGAGATTGGCGGCAAACAGAAAGCGCATGATTTTCTGGATGTTTTCAAAGATATTCCGGCCTTCCTCAATGGCGGTCACGATTGTGGCGAAGTTGTCATCGACGAGCACCAGGTCGGCTACTTCACGCGATACGTCGCTGCCTCTTTGTCCCATTGCTACGCCCACGTCTGCTGCCTTCAACGCAGGTGCATCATTGACCCCATCCCCGGTAACCGCAACGACCTGACCTTGTTGTTGCAAGGTTCTAACGATGCGATATTTTAGTTCCGGTGAAACTCTGGCGAACACATTGAAGCGGGCAATCCTAATGCTGAACTCCTGCTCCGAAAGAGTTTCAAGTTCACTTCCCGTATAGAAACGCTCACTGATAATGCCCACTTGGCGCGTAATCTCAAATCCAGTAGCGGGGTGATCGCCTGTTATCATCAGCACTTATATACCGGCTGCTATGGCATGACTGATCGATTCCGCAACTTCCGGTCGCGGTGGATCCAGCAGCAAGACTAATCCCAGCCATTCCAGGTTATGCTCCGCCGTATCTTCAGATTTGGCAACAGCCAATGCCCGGAATCCTTTGCTGGCGTGAGCAGCAATGCGTTCGCGCCAATGCACCTGCTCCGCTGCGGTAAGCGAAGACATTGCCAGCAGAATTTCTGGTGCTCCCTTGAAATAACTGACAATTGCCCCGGTTGGGTTGCGCACCGTAGTGCGCATGAACTTCCTCTGCGCATCGAAGGGGCGACCATCCACTCTAATGTTGGTCTGGCGAGCAGTCGCAATCAGCGCAGGTGCGCGCTGGTCTATATAGGCGAGGATGCCAAGTTCCAATGGGTCACCCGCGCCGGATGTAAGGTCGGCGTCATTGACGAGGGCAAGTGCCAGCAACGCCGCATCTTGATCGGTACTTTCCAACTCCTGCACAGTCATTCGATTTTCAGTGAGTGTGCCAGTCTTGTCTGTGGCAATCACAGTAACTGATCCGAGCGCTTCCACTGCTGACATCTTGTGCACAACTGCTTTCTTCTTCGCCATTCTTTCAGCGCCGAGTGCCAGGGTGAGCGTAATCACAGCTGGCAGGCTCTCTGGTACCGCCGCTACTGCCAGTGCCACGGCAAACAAAAACAGTTCGCTGATATGGCTTATACCGGTAAAGCTGATGCCTGCGATCCACAGCACTATTGCTGCTGCACTGACAGAGATAGCAATCTTGCAGCCAACAATTTGTATACGTTTTTCCAGCGGAGTTTTGTCGCGTTCCACCTCGGCCAGTATCGAAGCCAGCTTGCCCATGTTGCTGTTCGAGCCAGTGTTGGTAACGGTAAAAAGGGCGGATCCACGTACGGCCATCGTGCCGGACAGAACTGCAGCATCAATCGCCGCAGTCACCGGCGCCGATTCGCCCGTTACGATAGATTCGTCCACGATGAATCCAGAAGTCTGCAATACCACACCATCTGCAGGCAAGCGTTCGCCAGCTTCCACGCGCACTATATCGCCCGGAACCAATTGCTTGCTTTCAACTTGTTGCAGGGCGCCATCGCGAATCACCCAGCAGTGTGGTTCGGTATAAGTAGCCAACTTTGCCAGCGCGATTTCCGATTTCAGGTTTTGCCATAAACCCAATCCGGCATTGGCAGCCAGAATCAGCAGTATCGCAATCGATTCCAGCGGTACGTTGTTGGCACCTTCGTAAAGCCACGCTCCGGTGTCAACCAGCAGCGCAAACAGCAAGATGTAAACGAGTGGGTTTCTGAACTGAAGCATCAGCTTGTTGAATATCGATTCAGTTTTTTTTTGCAGGCAATGAGTTAGGGCCGTATCGTGCATAGCGTTCGGCGACTTCAGTAGACTTCAAGCCGTATATGGGGAGTGAGGATTCATTTGCCATGGGAGTAATGTTCAGAAATCGAGGCTGTCGCCCTGCGCCGGGATTTCACTGACAATGGCATTATCATCGCGCAGCTTGTCTGCCAGGGCTTGCAAGGCACTCGCTTCCCCGTGTATCAATACCAGTCGCGGTGTTGGCTGGAAATTTCGTGCCCATTCGATAAGTTCTGACTGTCCGGCGTGCGCCGAAAAACCGCCGAGAGTCGCGATTTTTGCCCGGACCACAAAGTCTTCTCCAAACATCTTGATCAGCTTCTTGCCGTCAACCAACAGGGGACCGAGTGTGCCCTGTGCCTGGTAGCCAATAAAAATGATGGTGTTGCTGTCGTTCCAGATGCGGTGTTTGAAGTGATGCCGGATGCGGCCGCCGGTACACATACCACTGCCGGCGATAATGATGGCACCTTGCTTGATCTTGTTGATGGCCATGGATTCTTCTGCACTGTTAGAGAGTTTCAGAGTAGGCAGGAATTTTTCCAGCGACTCGCGACCGTATTGGGTAAGGCAACGAATGTCCTTGTTGTCCATGAGATGCAGCCAATGATCGTAAACCTGGGTCACTTCTATTGCCATGGGGCTGTCCATGAAGATCGACCAACTATCCAGTTTGCCCTGATGGTAGAGACAGCCCAGATGAAACAGAATTTCCTGTGCGCGTCCGATTGCGAAAGAAGGAATCATGACATTGCCGCCACGTTGCCACGCCTCGCTTAAAAGCGTCGATAGTTCTGTCAGGGTATTGTCTATGGCACGATGGTTGCGATTACCGTACGTCCCTTCCATCAGCAGTAAATCAGCCTGCGTGGGTGTCCCGGGGTCATTCATCAACGGCGATCCGCGATTACCGAGATCGCCAGAGAACACGAGACGCTTTTGTGAGCCATCCTCGGTAAAAGTTAATTCCACAATTGCAGATCCGAGAATATGACCGGCGTCCAGAAAACGCAGTTCTGCATGTGGCCCCAATACTATTTTTGTATCGTATTGCGCTGGTTCGCACAGATGCAGCGCTTTTTTTTACATCTGCAATTGTGTACTCTGGCAGCAGCAATTTGCGACCGCTGCGTTGGCGCCGCCGATTTTCATGTTCGAGATCACGCTCATATAATCCAAATGCATCTTCCAGCAGAATGCGTAACAGGCCGCGCGTGGCTGCAGTGCAATAGATTGGTCCCGCATAACCGGCCCGCACCAGCTTGGGTAACATGCCGGAGTGATCGAGATGTCCATGTGACAGAATTACGGCATTAATGTCTCCCGCTGCAAAGGCAAACGCAGCATCCCCGATGCGTTCGACCGCATCACCGCCCTGCTGCATACCGCATTCAAGCAAGACCTTGCCAAGTGCGGCAGACTCCAGCAGATAGCAGGAACCTGTTACCTGTTGTGCGGCACCGTAAAACGTTATTCTTGCCACCGATTTTCTCCTGCTACTGTGTGCCCTGAATGGCAACAGCCAAACCCGCATGATTAGCGAGCGCTCATGGTCGGATTTCAGGATGAGTGCGTCAAGGACGAGCGTGCGTTGCTTCGGGTATAGCTGGTCTAGATCAATTTAATGTGCCTTATCCTCAATCATTGAAAGGCATAAAAAAGCCGGCGTGATGCACAATCAACGCCGGCTTGTTCAGCGCGCAGGGTGCGGTAATTACATTGAATAACCCTTTTCGTTATGGATAGTAATGTCGAGTCCGGCCTGTTCCTGATCTTCAGGAACCCGGATGCCAGATGTGATCGCACCGACCAGCTTGATAAGCACAAAAGTCACGCTGGCGGCAAAGATGCCTGTGGCAAGAATACCTATCACCTGTACCCCAAGCTGTGAGCCGATGGTCGCGCCTTCAGCAAGACCATTGCCGCTGAAAATGCCGAGATTCGCTGACACCAGAATGCCCGCCAGAAAGGTGCCAACAATACCGCCGACACCGTGCACTGGAAACACGTCAAGCGAGTCATCGACCTTGAACTTCTGCTTCATGGTCATGGTAGCGAAATAACAGATTACACCGCCGGCCGTTCCCACCAGCAAGGCACCAGCTGGGCCCACTGCGCCAGAGGCAGGAGTGATGGTAGCTAGCCCCGCGACCATGCCGGTGATTGCACCCAGAGCGCTTGGTTTACCGAATTTAATCCATTCGATTACCATCCAGGTGAACGCACCAGTGGCGGCCGAGATATGGGTGACAAACATGGCCATACCAGCACTACCATTCGCAGCCAGAGCACTGCCGGCATTGAATCCGAACCAGCCCACCCACAGCATGGCGGCACCGGTAAAACTCATGGTCAGGTTATGCGGCATCATGGCCGAAGTCAGAAAGCCTTTGCGCGGACCCAGCA
Organism: Gammaproteobacteria bacterium; assembly: GCA_009692305.1. Taxonomy (GTDB): domain Bacteria; phylum Pseudomonadota; class Gammaproteobacteria; order Pseudomonadales; family Pseudohongiellaceae; genus UBA9145. The sequence goes on from SHZK01000001.1 coordinate 283,177, forward strand.
CGAGCGCGAAAACGAGTGCGCTGACACCAGCCGTTACGTGCACCACGGTGCCTCCGGCAAAATCGATCAATCCCATGTCCATCAACCAGCCACCACCCCACACCCAGTGCGCCACCGGGAAGTAGACGACCAGAGTCCACAGGACGCTGAATAAAAGCATGGCAGAGAACTTGATGCGTTCTACGAACGCGCCGACGATTAGCGCCGGGGTAATGATGGCAAATGTCATCTGGAAAGAAGCGAACACTGTTTCCGGGATGTTGCCAGACACGGAACCGACCACGACGCCATTGAACATCGCCTTGCCCAGCCCGCCCCACCAGTCAGATTCGGCTGGTCCAAAGGCGATACTGTAGCCAACAACTATCCAGAGCAGGGAGATAACGACGGCTATAGCAAAACACTGCATCAGCACTGACAGCACATTCTTGGTGCGTACCAGGCCACCGTAAAACAATGCCAGTCCGGGCAGGGTCATAAATAGCACGAGGGCAGTCGAGGTGAGAATCCAGGCAGTATTGCCGCTATCCACGCCATCTTGTGCGAAGGCTACCGACGGCAGCAGCAGGGTCAGGACCCATGGAGCATTACGAATTATTTTTGTTATGTGCATGTTCTGAATTTCCTCTATAACGCATCGTTGCCGGATTCCCCGGTTCTAATTCGGATAGTCTGCTCAAGATTGCTGACAAAAATCTTGCCGTCACCAATCTGGCCAGTGTTGGCAGCTTTGCAGATAGCCTCCACCACCTGGTCTGCCAGGCTGTCTTGAACTGCCACTTCCAGTTTCACTTTAGGCAGGAAATCGATGACATATTCCGCGCCGCGATACAGCTCGGTGTGGCCTTTCTGGCGCCCGAAGCCTTTCACTTCTGTCAGCGTCATGCCGCTGATACCTATTTCAGACAATGCCTCGCGGACATCATCTGACTTGAAGGGCTTTATTATTGCGGTAATCAGTTTCATTGTTGCTCTCTCCTGCATCATTATGAGTCGTTATTCAGTGCCAGCTACCTGGCAATGCACCAGAAGTGATGACTGCCAGATGTCCTGGCCGGCATTATTTGCACAGAGTGGATAGTAGCCACCAAATAACCCGAAAACTTTACCACGCCGCCCGAAAAAGCACCAACCGGGTGCGTATTTACATTTTTTTTCAGATCGCGTTGCGCAAGGGTGGTGCGGCACCAGCACGGCCCTGCTGCTGGCAGTGACCTGAGTGGACAAAAAAAAGGGGGCGTCCACTCATGGGGGGGTTATGAGTGGACGCCCCCTAGTGGGGAGGGACGGTATCGCGAACTTTGTCAGGCGCTGGGGCTCAGGCGGTAACACCTCGCTGAATGGCTTTTACTGACTGCATCAATGGCAGCATGATCAATACCAATAAAAAGACGGATGCCACCCCAAGCACGGTCAATGTTGCTTGCAAGCCGCGCGCCTCTGCCAGAAATCCAACCACCGGGCCGGTGATGATAAAGGCCAGACGGAACAGGAAACTGGTAAACGAGTTCGCAGTGGCGCGGAATTCACTTGGCACGCGGCGATTGAGGGCGTTTACCAGAATTACCTGATTCAGGCCGCGGCACACAAACAGCAACAGGCCAAACACGATGCCGTACCAACCTTCCAGCCAGGCCATACCGAAATGCCCAATAATCGGCAGTACTCCGATCAGTGCCAACACGAACACGGCTCCCCAGCGTCGTTCCAGCTGAAAGCCGAGCTTGTTGGCAACGGCAACAGTCAGGCTCTGGCTAAACCAGAGCACGCCAAACATGGCCAGCGAAATCCCTTGCGCCTCCCAGTAAGGCTGGGTCAGCCAGGCCACATGAAATGACGCGAGGTTATACAGTGGTATCGCCAACACCACGTGGCGCAAGATCGGGTCAGTGCGAAACAAGTGGTGCAAAATGGTGCCGATCTTGATCCGCGCTTTTGGCGTGGTCGCATCGGGCGCTGGTGGCTCTACTATCAATAATGCCATCAGCAGACATACCCAGGCGGCAATCGATTGAATCAGTACCATGAGGTCGAAAGAGAACAGTGCTAATGCGCCGCCAAACAGGGCGCCCAATCCTTCCGCGCTGCTGCGAATAAAACTCAGGTTCGCGATACCGCCGCTGTGTTCGCTGGCCGCGTCATCCTCCAATGCCTTCTGCGAATCGTAGAGCAAGGCAATGTCAGCACCGGATATCAGGCTCGCTGCGATGCCGGCCAGAATCTCGAACACCATCAGCGTGGCCAGGTCATTGGCAAAGTTCAGGCTCAAGTAGGCGAGGCCATGAATGACTGCGCCTATAACCAACGCTATGCGCCGGCCAAACAGGTCGGCGAAATAACCTGATGGCGCTTCGAATATGACGATTGTGGTCGCGAATACTGCCTGCAGATAAAAAATCTCGGCAAGCGAGAGTCCTTTCGCCATAAAGAAAGGCACTATCACGGGTACGACGATCAGAAAGCTGTTAAAGAAAGCCAGACCATAGATAGCTTTGATATTTCTGTGCAGTTTTTCGCGCACAATAGTTGCCCAGTACATACAGCTCGGTGTATGCATTAATTAAAAAAATCAGTGTAAAAAAAAGACCTCTAGGCGGTTTGGCTTAGAGGTCTTTTCTTAAATACGGTTGTTAGTCGTTTTCTATTCAGAAATTCACTCCAGGCAGGTCTCCCAATTCTTCGTCACACACGCGCAGACCTGATGACCGTTTGCGGTCATAGTTGTTAGCAGCGTAATTGTGTGTTGGGCGAAAATGCTCATGGTATTTACTTAAATTTTTTCAAGCGCGAATTCTATGCCTCTAAAATTTCAAGTCAAGAAATAATATTAATTTTTAGTATTTTTTTAACCGGTGGTTCAGAAAGTTTATTTATCTGCAGGTTTTGTGTTCGCTTCATCCTGTAACAGGTATTCGAGTGAGCTGCGCTTCTTGCCCCAGCTTGATGCGAGGATGGAGCCGCTGATGTTATGCCAGATGCTGAATATAGCGCCGGGCAATGCGGCAGTGGGTGAGAAGAACTGCAGAGCAAGAGCAACCCCAAGCCCTGAATTCTGCATGCCCACCTCAATGGCGATGGTCTGGCTTTGTTTCAGGTCAAAACCCATAAGACGACTGCAATAAAAACCACCGGCTAATCCCAGCAGGTTGTGCAATACCACGGCGACCAGCACCAAGAGTCCTACTTCGGCCAGACTCGCTGCATTCAATGCAACAATTATGGCGATCATGAGCAAGATGATGAGCATGGATATAGTTGGCAATGCCGGCTCGATGCGCGCTACTGGCGCATGCAAGTAAGCCTTGCACACAACTCCGAACAACACTGGCACGAACACGATCTGCAAGATGCTGAACAACAGACCGCTGGTGTCTACGGCAATTGTCTCCGAGAGATAGAAGCTGCATAACAATGGTGTGGCAATGACACCGATGAGCGTTGATGTCATGGTCATGCTGATGGAGAGTGCAACGTCGCCCTTGGCCAGGTAAGTCATCACATTCGATGCAGTACCTCCTGCACAGCAGCCAACGAGCACCATGCCGGTTGTGAGCTGGGTGTTTAGCTGCAACATCTTGGAGAGCAAGATCGCGATCAATGGCATCAGCAGGAATTGCAGCACTACGCCGACAATCAACGGTTTCGGTGCTGCGATGATGCGCTGGAAATCCGCCTTGCCCAGAGTGAGACCCATCATGAACATCACCGCGGCAAGCAGCGGTACGATAGCGAATTGCAAACCGCTGAATACACCATTGAAGAGCAGGGCAAATATTGACAGCAGCATTGCCCAAAGCGGAAACAGATTGTTGAATCTAGTAAGCATGTTAAAATGTAGCCTTGTATCTGGTCGTCTGCCAAATGCCGAATGAGGCATTATCCATGGGCTAAGGCTATTTAGGCCAGTTACATTCTATTCAGCCTGATAGGGCTCATTCAGGCTGCATTCATACAGACAAGATAATATGGCATTGTCAGTTTCTGTAACATTTTGAGACTGGGGACGTCTTAAGAGTTAATAGTCCGGAATTCTGGGCATGGTGCTGCGAGTTTAACGGGCTAATAAACGTAACAACTAACTGCGGGGAACAAGCAATGAGAAGAGTAGCTGTGATGCTGTCTATTAACGGTGGATTCCGATTCGCGCAATCTGCAATCAGTGTGGAGCGAAGCAGATATTACCAGAGTAGAACTGGGTAGCACCGATACCAACTGGGTACTCAGCACGTTTGGTGATCCTATTACCAAGCTGAGCTATGCCGACGGCACCGAAATCTGGAAGTATCGCAATCGTTCCGAGAAGGACACCGAGGTTGGTCTGTTCCTGATTTTCTCTGTCGATGTGGAAGAGGAGCGAACAGAAACCCTGTCTGTGGAGTTTACCGACTGTGTTGTCACCAACTACTGGATTGAAGAAGATCGATTCTAGCTTGTTCGGATAAAACTAAAGAGCAAGGTGCAGTAGTCTGGTCGTTGCCGGACTACTGCAGTGTTTTAAGCCAGGTTTCAAGATTATCCCAGTCCAGCTGGAAGATGTGTTTCGCATCCGCAACGATGGCGGCATCTACCACGGCGCCGGCGCCCTGCAATGATGCAACCATGGCGTCGAGTTGTCGATTCCAGCGGAAATCATCCTTCTCCCCGATCCGCAGATATACCGGCAGACCGTGCAAGTCCTGGATAGCCGCACCCTCCTGCAGGCGTCCTGGCGCTGCCACCACGCCGCTGAAACTGCCGGGATATCTGGTAGCGATAGACAATGCGGTAGTGCCCCCACTCGAAACTCCCACCAATAAGGGCTTGCCCAAACTCCCACCAAGTCTGGTTTGTAAAATAGTGACTAATTCTGGTAACAGGCGGGCATTGCTGCCGCCGAAGCCGGCATTGTCCGGAGCGATCGGGACGGCTATAGCCCAGCCCCTGTTGACCAGCTCCTTGCCCAGCCAGAATTGGGCTCGTGCCATGAAAGTATTGCTGTTTGAGCCTGATATCAACAAGGCCAGGCGGGGGTTGTCTGGAATGATTTTTGGCTCAAAGTACAACACCTTGAGAGCAGTGCCGTCGCTGAATGACAGCAATTCCTCTGCGGCCAGCAATTGTGCGGGGGTGAGGCCTAACAACAGGAGCAGGCAGGAAATGGTGACAAATTTCTTCATGGTGCAAATGGCAATTCAAGCTTTTGAGCATGGAGTATAGCGTGTCTGCCTGCTGGCTCCGGACAGATGAGATAAAGCAGCAGTTAAACCCGTTGATTTTCACCAAAACGGCGGCGCGCATTGCCGTGCGCCGCAAGTATCAGCCACAATTGCTATATCTTCAGTGAACCGGGATCATTCGCCGCCAGAATCCTGCACCCAGCTTTGTAACTTTTTTCCACACCTACCGTCTTTTAAATCAATGTTAGATCAATACCGGCAAGCAATAGACCAACACAGGCAACGGATTTATTCCTTTGCCCACTATAGCCTGCGGGTGGCAGAAGATGCCGAAGACGTTACCCTGGAAGTGTTTATCAAACTGTGGCAGCACTGGCAGAAGATCGATCACGGCAAGCTGGGGGCATGGTTGATGCGAGTAGCACATAACGCGGTGATAGATCACGTCCGCCAACACAGATCGACGCGCGAACAGGTTGACCAGTTTGCAGATGTGGAACAGATAACCCAGGACCTGGAACTTGGCAGCACGATTGATCAGGACATGTTCAAACGGGGACTGCAACTGGCCATAAAGGATCTCGACGAACCGTTCCGAAGCATCATTATCATGCGGGACGTGCAAGGCCTGAGTCATGAAGAAATGCAGGAAACGCTCAATATGAGTGAGAGCCAGATAAAGGTGTGCTTGCACAGGGCTCGACGCAAGTTGCGGGAAGACGCCCAGCTGCGAAAGATGTTTGATGCATTAACCGGTAGTCGCAAACAGAAAACGACTTCCACCAACAAAGATGAAAGCAGCAGTCATGGCTAGTAACAACGAATCACAATGCTACTTCGTACAGTTGCAGTTCGACTCTTATCTGGACGGTGAGTTGAGCTAGACGCAACGCGAAGAATTTCAGAGCCACGTGCATAAGTGCCAACTGTGCGCGAGCGAGTTCAAATACGCCCAGACCGTTTACGATATCGTGCTGGAGTTGCCACAACTTGATTGTGATGATCATGTGCTCGAGCCGATCCATCGCCTTGGCGGCGGTTTTCAAGTCACAAGCACAACTAAACCGACATTCTGGAAGAGTCTGCAAGAGCTGTTTACTCCTGTGCCGATGTTTGTGCGATATGCGTTTGCTACGGCGTTGCTGGTGGTGTTGGCGCTGCCATTGGTTGCGGAATTGCCAGTCGGGGAGGCGCCGCAGTATACGCCCCAGGAAATCCAGCAGGCATTGGCGGAGTTGAATCTGGCTATCCAGTACCTGAACGAAGTCGGGCAGCGCACAGAGGTCATGATTGGTGACAGGTTTATCGTGACGCCAATTCAGGAGTCGTTGGACGCTTCGTTCGAAGTCATGAGCAGGGTCAATGCTGATCCGTTGCAGGATGATCCCATATAACGATACATGTGCTGGTGAGATAGATGCGGGTTTAAATGACAGCTGTATATTTTTGAAGATTTGCCTGGTAGTCAAAAGTTTAATTCGAAAGGTGTGACAATGAAAATATTAAAACGATTTCTGCTGCCAATGGGGCTAATCAGCATCATCCCGCTGACAATGGCCGCTGATAACGATGTTGAGAATCATCCGGGCTATGTCGATTTCTCGGTGATCAGGGCTATCGCCAATACCGAGCCCAATGTGGAGATGAGCCTGAAGACGCCTCTGCTTAACATGATCACAAATCTGATTCGCAACGAGGATGTGGAGGCGGCAGACTTTATCTCCAAGTTATTGCGGGTCACGGTCAACGTCTTCGAAAGCAGTTCCATCGATATAGACGAGGTTGCCGGTTCCATGACAGCTATCGCGGAAGATCTCGATAATCAGGGCTGGGAGCGGGTGGTGCGCGTACGCGAAGACCAGTCCCACGTGGATATTTATTTCCGGCTCTCGGATGATACGCAGATTATTCACGGTATTGCCATCATGGTCGCTGAATCTAGTGAAACTGTTATGGTTAACATCGTCGGTGATATCAGTACTGATGATCTTAGTGCGCTGGGTCGCCGCTTCGACATTGATGAATTGGTCGACATCGACGTCAATCCGCAGTAACGAGTATTTTATGGCCGAGCCGACTTAAGGGGCCACAATACAATCAGCTAATTAGCAGCGCAACAATATATGCCATGTTATGGAGAGCGCTTGATGCTCACTGCAACAGATTTGAACGCCGGAGTTCGGCTGCGAGGATCGCAAGTTTGTGGTACCAGCACGTTGGCCTCAGGAAAGTAAGTCATGACATTGCCGGCCTTGATGTCATACGCAGCGACACGCAAGGCCTTCAAAGCCCCGGTTGCGTTACTCACCTCTACCAAATCATTCTCCTGCAACTGCAGGCGCGCCATGTCGGCTGGGTGCATGAATAGCACCTGGCGACTGGTTTGGCTTCGATACACATCTGCCTCGTTATAGATAATGGTGTTGAACTGGCCCTCGCTGCGTACCGACGTCAGCGTAAAGTCGTTTTGTGCAGGAGCAGGGTAGCTAGCTGGGTCATGACGGGTGAGGCGCGGAACAGCAAACACCGCTTTGCCAGAAGGCGAAGGAAATTCCGGGCGCGTCAAATGGCGCCCAGCGATATGAAATTCCTGTTTTGACGCATCTATATTTGCCAGTTCGGCGAACCCCGGCACGAGGGCAGCGATCGCGCTGCGAATTCTGTCATGACGCCGAAATTCGGCGAAATCAAAAATGTTCTGGTCGATCACCTGCTGGGCAAGGCTGCTGATGATAGCGACTTCCGACCACAGGGCTGGGATGCGGTCAAAGCCACCGTCGCTCATGCGCAGGAAATTGAACATGGACTCCTGGGTTGTGGCTTGCTCTTCCTCATCACGAACGCGTATCGGCAATATATAGTTTTCACCCTCCACGCCATTCACATGGGTCTGGTTCAGTGTTGAATTGATCATGACCTTGCATGGAATTGCGTTCAACGCCTGCGTTGAATAGGTGCTATCCGGATTCGCGGAATAGAGATTGCCACCGAGTAGCAGGGCGAAATCAATGCCACCGCCAGCAGCGGTCTGCACGCAGGCGAGCGTATCCATGCCCTCATATTTGGGTAATTGCACGTGCAGCTCGCGCTCAATCGCGGCAAACACGCTCGCTTTGAGTTGTGGCGTAAATCCCATGGAGCCCACGCCCTGCACATTGCTATGTCCGCGCAGCGGCAGCAGGCCTTTGCCTTCGCCACCAATCATGCCGCGCAACAACGCCAGGTTGGCGACCGCCTGAATATTGTCGGTGCCATGTACGTGATGGGTAAGCCCCATCCCCCACGCGAAGACAGTGCGTTTGGATTCGCCATAAACGCCGGCAATGCGTTCAATCTCCTGGCGGCTGACGCCGGACTCCAGTTCGATGTCCTGCCATTGCAGTTGTTCTATCGTGTCACAAAAGCTTGCGTAGTTTTCGCAGTGGGCATCGATATAGCTCTGGTCATGCAAGCCTTGCTGAAGAATATATTTGGCGATACCGGCCAGCAGCGCGATATCACCACCGATATGTGGTTGGACATAGTGGGAGGCAACTTCACCACCACCACTAATCATCGATTTGAAATTGCTTGGCGAGGCGAAGCGCACGAGCCCGGCCTCGCGCGCCGGATTGATCACGATTACCTTGCCGCCACGCTGTCGACATTCGAGCAGCACCTTGACGAAGCGCGGATGGTTCGATGCCGGGTTCGCGCCGAGCACCACAATCAAATCCGTCTTGTGCAAGTCGCCATATTGAATGGTCGCGGTACCAGAGCCAATGCTGGCGCCGAGCCCGACACCAGATGCCTGATGGCAATAATAGGAGCAGTTGTTGATGTGATTACTGCCGTACAGTCGCGCAAACAATTGCAGAATAAACGCCGCTTCGTTCGATGAGCGTCCGGACGCATAAAAGAAACTGCGCCGTGGCGCGGCGCTGCGCATGCGTGCTGCAATCTGCGTGAGTGCCTGTTGGTAACTGATGGCCTGGTAGTAGTCGGCAGCGGCTGGCTTGTAGAGGGGAGTGGCAAGGCGTCCCAGATCTTCCAGTTGCTTGCCGCTCAGCGCCCGCAGTTCGGTGATGCTGTTCTGTTCGAAGATTTCTATCGGAACAGGATCGCGTATATCACTCAATTGCGCCTGAATATTCTTGTTGCAGATTTCAACCCGATTGCTGTATTCGTTGTGCAAGCCACCGCGCTGGCCACCCGTGCCGAAGGCGCAAGCCTTGCACGTGTTTTTTGAGCGCACGGAATTGGCCAGGTTCAGTGTGCCGACTTTCTTTGCACACTCCAGCACGTATTGCACGGCTTTGAAACCGCCGCCAGTCACTGGCTTGTTGGATCGCGTGCTTATAAAACCGCTCCTGCTGAATTATTGATCGAGACCGATGACTTCCATGCGTTCACTGGCGGCTACTGTCACGCTGGTGCCGTCAAGTGTTACGAAGGACCGGTCCTGTAACTGGTAGCGAAAGACCTGATAGCTGATGGGTGCGGCCGCCGTATCCCGATGCAGAGTGATGGTTAATACCTCGTGGTCTTGCTGCCAGCGAAAGTAATACAGAATACCGCCAAGGCCTACCAAAAGTATCACGGTCATGTAGGCAGCGAAGCGCAAGTCAGATGAGAATTCGGAGTCCGCGCCAGCTATCTGCTTTGTGGCAGAAGTGCCAGCATGGGTTTTGTTCGCATTAGCATCCCCAAGCCTGCGCTGCCGGACCAGGAAGAAGGCAGCAATGATGAATAGGACTGTGAGCAGGATTTTGCTGAACATCAGTAATTAAGTATATTGGTTGGATGCATGTGCCAAGGATAACACCAGTGGCATAAGCTTGATGCCTAACGCAATGCAATAATTGCCAATATCAGGATTCTGGGCAAACTGATCGGACGCTGCGATCCCGGCAAGACCTTACCGGTGCTACTGCGCTACTTCCTCTCCCTGAATGGCAAGATTGTCTGTTGCAACATCCATGCCCGCTTTAATGACTCTCTCGAGGGTTTAATTATGGTGGACGTGCGCAGGACCGATGCCAAAACACTGGCCAGACTCGTGGGTACCGAGGGTCTGGAGCATTTTATGTCATTCCATAAATTGCAAGAGTCCGCCTAGCCCACCTATAATCCGCCCATGAAAAAATTCCAAGCCTTGTTGCAATTGTTCGGTGCCATCGTCCTGTTTGCAATCGCTCTGGCCACGCTGCTCAACATACTGTTTATCAGCACCCGGCCTGAAACCATTTCCGTGGTCAATGCGGCGATTGGATTGGGCGTGCTATGCATCTGTTCCCTCGCCATGGGCCGTATCCAGTGGCGCAAAGGCCGCGCCAGGTTGCTGGCATCCAATAAACCCGATGCAACCGGGTCCGGGATGTAACTGTCGATATCATTCCTGCACAGCCCCGGCAGAAAGCGTATAATCCGGCGCTTTTATCGACTTTGAAACACTTAAAGCACGAATTCTGACCCACTAATTTCAATTCAGTGAGTAGTCCACCAAGCTTCCGGCAATGATCTTAATTCAGGACACTGATCAATTTTCGCACTTGCAGCAGAGCTGCGTCGCGACTATTGGCAAATTCGATGGCGTGCATCTCGGGCATCAGCTGATCCTCGATCAGCTCAAGCGCAAGGCCGAGCAATATGAGCAGCCCTCGCTGGTCATATTGATTGAACCGCACCCGGAAGAGTTTTTTGCGCCTACACCAGATTCCTGTCCAGCACGCATTACGGGGCTGCGGGAAAAGCTGGAATTGCTGGAGAGCTTCGACATCGACTTCGTGCTGCAGCTTACTTTTGACCAGGCTCTAAGCGAACTGAGTGCCGAGAAATACATACAACAGATTCTGGTAGACGGCCTCGGCGTGAAATGTTTCATCGTCGGCCATGATTTCCGTTTCGGGCACAAGCGCCAGGGTGATTTCGCTTTGTTACAGGCCAGGGGTGCTGAATACGGTTTTGAAGTAGTCGAAACTGCCGCCTATGAATACAAAGGACAGCGCATCAGTAGCACAGTTATACGGGAACATCTGGAAAATGCCGATTTTGCTTTAGTGGAACAACTGTTAGGTCGACCCTATTCCATTAAGGGTGAAGTAGTCCGCGGTCAGCAACTTGGAACAGATCTCGGGTTTCCAACCTGTAATATCAATCCGCAGCGGCGCAAGATTCCATTACATGGAGTCTATGCCAGTGAAGTGCGGCTGGTAGACAGATTTCGGCCGGCTGCCGTGAACATCGGTTACCGCCCGACGATAACAGAGCAGGGCGATGCCTTGCTGGAAGCGCATATTCTCGATTTCGATGAAGTGTTGTATGGCAAGACTATCGAAGTTATTTTTCGCGCCAAGCTTAGAGACGAAATCAAGTTTGCCAGTCTGGATGCATTAAAGCAGCAGATTGGTGCAGATGTGGAGCAGGTGCGCAAAATGTTCGCCGACAGCAAGCGCCGAAAATAAATATTAACAGATCAGACCCAGCGAAGTAGTAGCGAAATGAGTGATTACAAAGATACCCTGAATTTGCCGCATACGGATTTTCCGATGAAGGCGAACCTGTCGCAGCGCGAGCCAGAAATATTGCAGCAATGGCAGCAACTCAATTTGTATAGCAAGATTTCCGCGCGCAACCAGGGCAAACCAAAATTTATTCTGCATGATGGCCCGCCCTATGCGAACGGTGATCTGCACCTTGGGCATGCCATTAACAAGACGCTCAAGGATATTGTCGTCAAGTCACGTCAGTTGAGCGGTTTCGATGCTCCTTATATTCCCGGTTGGGACTGTCATGGCCTGCCTATCGAGCACAACGTCGAGAAAAAGCTCGGCAAGGCCGGCGTGAAAGTAAGTCATGCCGAGTTTCGCAAGGCGTGCCGCGAGTATGCCGGCAAACAAGTTGAAATCCAGAAGCAGGGATTTATTCGCCTTGGTGTACTGGGTGATTGGGACAAGCCCTATCTCACAATGGCCTACGAGACTGAGGCGAACATCGTGCGCGCGCTTGGCAAGATTATCGAGAATGGACATCTGGTCAAAGGGTACAAGCCGGTGTACTGGAGTGTGGTCGGCGCATCCGCATTGGCCGAAGCCGAAGTGGAATATCAGGACAAGGTGTCGTTCGCGATCGATGTATGCTTTGTCGCTGAAACCCCGGTTACGCTTCTGCAGGTGTTCAAGGTCGAGTCGACTATTGTCCCCGTTTCAGTTGTTATCTGGACGACCACGCCGTGGACACTGCCTTCCAACCAGGCGGTTTGTCTGCACGCTGAACTGGGTTATGACCTGGTGCGCTGCAATCTGGGTGGCGGCAATGAACTTGTCGTAATTGCGACTGACCTCGTCCGCGCCGCCATGACCCGCTATCAATGCACCGACTTCGAGACTCTGGGTACGGTGCAAGGCGCAGCCCTGGAGAACATAAGCCTGCGGCATCCGTTCGCAGCGCGCACGGTACCGATAATTCTGGGTGAGCACGTCACCACTGAAGCCGGCACTGGCGCCGTACATACCGCGCCGGATCACGGCGTCGATGACTTCAACGTCGGCAAGAATTACGGTCTGGGCACGCTGAACCTCGTTGACGAGAACGGTGTGTTTACTGCTGGGGCTGGCGAATTTGGCGGTGTGCATGTCTATAAAGCCGATGAAGATGTTATCGCGGTACTCAAGCGCAACCAGGCACTCGTGCATGTGAATAAAATTACGCACAGCTATGCCCATTGCTGGCGCACCAAGACGCCCCTGATTTATCGTGCGACGCCGCAGTGGTTTATCAGCATGACTGAGAGGGATTTGCTGGGATCAGCCCTGGCGGCGGTAAAAGACGTCAAATGGATTCCTGATTGGGGTCAGGCACGCATCGAGTTGATGTTGAAGGGTAGCCCTGACTGGTGTGTCTCGCGCCAGCGCACCTGGGGTGTGCCAATAACGCTTTTCGTCAATAAACAGACACAGGCACTGCATCCGCGGACGGCAGATCTTATCGAACAGGTTGCCAGGCGCATCGAGCAAGAAGGTATCGAAGCCTGGTTCAAGCTGGATGCGAGGGAACTACTGGGTGAGGAAGCTGATCAGTACGAGAAGGTCAGAGACACACTCGATGTATGGTTCGATTCCGGTGTCACGCATTACTCGGTCATGCAACGGCGTGCAGAGCTGGGTTATCCAGCTGATCTCTATCTCGAAGGATCAGACCAGCACCGGGGCTGGTTCCAGTCATCGCTCAAGACGGCCGTAGCGATGAATGGCACGGCGCCCTATAAACAAGTGCTCACCCATGGCTTCTTCGTCGATGCCGAAGGCAAGAAGATGTCAAAGTCGCTGGGCAATACCGTCGCGCCTGAGCAGATTTTCAAGCAGTATGGTGCCGACATATTACGTTTGTGGGTAGCAGCGACAGATTATCGTGGCGAGATGACGGTTTCCGAAGAAATCTTCAAACGGGTCGCCGATGCATACAGACGCATGCGCAATACCACACGCTTCATGCTCTCTAACCTGAGCGGCTTCGACCCTGCAACGGACTGTGTCGAAACGGCTGCAATGCTGGAACTCGATCGCTGGATCGTGCGGCAGTGCCAGTTATTGCAACAGGACATCATCAAGCATTATCACAGCTACAATTTCCTGAACATTTACCAGAAACTGCATAACTTCTGTGTGATCGAGTTGGGTGGTTTCTATCTGGACGTGATCAAGGACAGGCAATATACAACCCGGGCCGACAGTCTGGCGCGGCGCTCTACCCAAACTGCCATGTATCACATACTGGAGATGTTCTGTCGCATGATTGCGCCGATTCTCAGTTTCACCGCAGATGAGATATGGCAATTCATTCCAGGGCGGCGTGCTGAATCGGTGTTCCTGTCCGGTTTCGAAGACAGCCCCGCGCTGTTTGCCGAATCGAAGCAGTTCAGCGACGGTTTCTGGCGTCAATTGATGGCGGTAAAGACGGCAGTGAACAAGGAACTGGAAACCAAGCGTGCTGAAAAAGTAGTCGGTTCCGGTTTGAGCGCTGAGGTGGACTTGTATTGCAGTGAAGAGCTGGCGACGGCGTTGCTCGCCCTGGGCACAGAATTGCGTTTTGTGCTTATGGTCTCACGCGCTAGCGTGAAGCCGCTCACTGCAGCTGACGCAACCGCAGTTGGCACCGAATTGAAAAATCTCAAGATAAGTGTAACTGCATCCTCCCATGCGAAGTGTGAGCGCTGCTGGCATCACTGCGAAGATGTGGGACAACAGGCGTCACATCCAACCCTGTGTGTACGTTGCATCGAAAATATTGCTGGTGCCGGTGAACAGCGCGCCTTCGCTTAAGCATTATTCAAAATCATTGCCGCGAGTCCTGATGCATGACTGAACAATCCAATGCAATCGAACATGGTTCTCTGGTCAGCCTGCATTTTTCACTAGCGCTGGAAAATGCAGCGTTGATCGATTCCAATTTTGCGGCGAAGCCAGCCAGTTTCCGGATTGGTGACGGTAATATGCTGCCGGGGTTTGAAGCGTTGTTGCTGGGATTGCGTCAAGGAGACACTGTTGATTTCGTGCTGCAACCTGATGCAGCATTTGGCGCAGTAAACCCGAATAACCGTCACCAGTTTCCAATTGCGAAATTCAGTAATTTACTGGAAGATGATTTAATCCCGACCGAGGTGGGCAGCGTTGTCTCATTCAAGGACGTTGCCGGGTTTGATCTTCCAGGTGTAGTTGTTGGGATCGATGCTGAGACGATAACTGTAGACTTTAACCATCCGCTGGCTGGCAAGTCGATCGTATTCAAGGCTGCGATAGTCTCCGTCATGGCACCTGATGTGCAAGCCGTTGAGATTCGCTTATAGAGTGAATTGTGTTCAATGCCTGCAACAATATTTTAATTATTTTCGAATAACTGATTTCCCATGAGTAATATCATCACAACTGAAACTGCAATACATCTGGCGAATCCGCGCGGATTCTGTGCCGGTGTCGATCGCGCGATCGATATTGTGAATCGTGCACTGGATATATTCGGAGCACCGATATACGTGCGCCACGAAGTTGTGCATAACAAGTTTGTGGTGGATAGTCTGCGCCAGCGTGGCGCGATTTTCGTCGATGAATTGGCGGATATTCCATTGCTCGATGCCAAGAGCAGGTCATCAATCGTGATATTCAGTGCCCATGGTGTATCGCTGGCCGTCAAGGACGAGGCCCGTATCAAGGGATTCAAGGTATTCGATGCCACCTGTCCACTCGTCACCAAGGTTCATCTTGAGGTAACGAGTTTCAGCCTGGCGGGACGTGAATGTGTGCTTATCGGCCATCAGTTCCATCCTGAAGTGGAAGGCACCATGGGTCAGTATGACGAATCTACCGGTGGCAAAATCTATCTGGTGGAATCTGTGGAAGATGTGGCGGTGTTGCAGGTCAGGAATCCGGCGAAACTGTCATACGTAACGCAGACGACGCTATCGATGGATGACACCTCGAAGATTATCGATGCACTGCGCCAGCGTTTTCCCTCGATCAAGGGCCCGCGCAAGAAGGACATCTGTTATGCAACCCAGAATCGGCAGGATGCAGTGAAGCAACTGGCGCTGGAGTGTGATTTGTTGCTGGTAGTAGGTTCGCCCAACAGTTCCAATTCCAATCGGCTGAAAGAATTGGCGGAACGACTCGGTTGTGAGTCCTATCTCATCGACTCTGTGGACGACATCGATCCGGCCTGGTTCGAAAACAAATCTCGTTTCGGTATAACCGCCGGCGCATCGGCGCCGGAGGTGCTGGTGCAGCAGGTCGTGAAACGCTTACGGGAGATCTGTCACCAGGAACCGGAAGAGTTGGAAGGAGTGGAAGAAAATATCGTGTTCAGCATGCCGCGGGACTTGCGCGTCAGGTAAATGGATTAAGTCCTGCCGGTAAATAAATGGGGGGTAAATAAATGGGGTAAATAAAAAATAGAATAAATGGGGTCAGAGTAAAAATACAGTACTGTATTTTTACTCTGACCCCATTTATTCATCTAGATTGCAGCGAGTTGCTCCAGTTTCGCGCGCAATGCCGCTATCGAACCACTCATCTGCTGTTGCTTCTCTTTTTCTTTCGCAACAACTTCTACCGGGGCATTGTCCACGAATTTGGCATTGCCCAGCTTGCTGCTCACGGCGTTAAGTGCGCCCTCCAGTTTGCCGATTTCCTTCTGCAGTCGTGCCTGTTCGGCGGCAACATCGATCAAACCGGCCAATGGCACCAGAATCTCCAGATCGCCATGCAATTGCGTCGCGGACGCAGGCGCTTTCTTGCCTGCTTCGAGCCAGGTAATACTTGATAGCTTCGCGAGCTTCTGTAAATAGAGCCGATAGGCCTCGAGACGCTGTCGGTCTGCTGGACTGCCCTTGGTCAAGAATACATCGATAGTCTTGCCTAGAGAAATATCCATCTCGCCGCGAATATTCCTTATCGCAATAATCACACTCTTGATCCACTCGATGCTCTGTTCGGCATCCTTGTCTACCTTGCTCGCGTCATAACGCGGGTATGGCTGCAGCATGATGCTGTCGCCTGTAATCGCCATTAACGGCGCGACTCGCTGCCATATTTCTTCGGTGATAAATGGCATGAAGGGATGCAGCAGCCGCAAACTTTTCTCGAGTACGGTCAACAGGACATAGCGCGTCGCTTCTGCCTGTGCGGGATTATTCTCTGCATCCCACAACACCGGCTTGGACAGCTCAACATACCAGTCGCAGTATTCGTTCCAGATAAATTCATGCAGTGTCTGCGAGGCGAGGTCGAAGCGATAGTTCGCCATCGCGTTTTCCATGTCGGCGGCAACCTGCTCGAAACGGCTGCTAATCCACTTGTCGGCGACGGACAGATACTGCGGGTCCGGAACCTGCGCGGCGGGCTTGTCTTCGCAGTTCATTAATACATAACGGGCAGCATTCCAGATTTTGTTGCAGAAATTGCGAAAGCCTTCAGTACGGTTCAGGTCAAATTTGATATCGCGTCCGGTGGCGGCGAGTGAGTAGAACGTAAAGCGTACCGCGTCGGTACCGTAAGCCGCGATGCCATCTGGAAAGGAGTTGCGTGTGAGCTTCTCGATTTCCTTTTTTAATTGCGGTTGCATCATGTCCGCGGTGCGTTTGCGAACCAGCTCATCCAGTGTGATGCCGTCAATCAGGTCGATCGGGTCCAGGATATTGCCCTTGGACTTGGACATCTTCTGGCCATGCTCATCCCGCACCAGTCCGGTGATATACACCTTCTTGAATGGAATCTCGCCGGTGAATTTGAGCGTCATCATGATCATCCGGGCGACCCAGAAGAAGATGATGTCGAAGCCGGTAACGAGCACATCGGTAGGATGGAATTTGTCAAAGAATTCGCGATCATCGGGCCAGCCCAGGGTGGAGAATGTCCACAGGGCGGACGAGAACCAGGTGTCCAGCACATCCTCGTCCTGTCTTAGCGCGGTCGCAGCCGGAATCTTGTGTTGCTTGCGTACCTCGGCTTCACTGCTGCCGACATAGACGGCACCGTCTTCGGCATACCAGGCGGGAATGCGATGTCCCCACCACAGCTGACGACTGATACACCAGTCCTGCAGGTTGCGCATCCAGGCGAAATAGGTGTTCTCCCAATTCTTCGGCACGAATTCGATAGAGCCATCCTCGACTGCCCTGATCGCCGGGTCAGCCAGCGATTGCACGGTCACATACCATTGGTGCGTCAGGTACGGTTCGATGATGACGCCGCTGCGGTCACCGCGCGGCACTTTCAATTGATGGGGAACAATTTTATCGACGAGGCCCAGTGCCTCCAGATCCCTGGTGATCAGCTTGCGGGCGTCGAAGCGGTCGAGACCCTGATAAGCAGCAGGTGCGTTCTCATTGATCGCAGCATTGTTGGTTAATATGTTGATGATTTCCAGATCGTGACGTTTGCCGACTTCATAGTCATTGAAATCGTGTGCTGGGGTAATCTTGACGCAGCCGGTGCCAAATTCCCGGTCTACATATGCATCGGCGATGATGGGTATCTCGCGGTCACACAGTGGCAGCGCGATGCGTTTGCCAATCAGGTTCTTATAACGCTCATCATCCGGATGCACCGCAACCGCCGTGTCGCCCAGCATCGTTTCTGGTCGCGTGGTGGCAATGACGATGTATTTTTTGCCATCAGCTGTTTTTGCGCCAGCGGCGAGAGGATAGCGGAAGTGCCACAATGATCCGGTTTCTTCTTCCGAGATAACTTCCAGATCTGAAATCGCGGTGAGCAACTGCGGGTCCCAATTCACCAGGCGGTTGCCACGATAGATCAGGCCTTCGTTATAGAGGTCAATGAACACCTTCTCGACGACTTTGGATAATTGCGCATCCATCGTGAAGCGCTCGCGCGACCAGTCCAGCGAAGACCCCATGCGCCGCAGCTGCTGGGTGATGATGTCACCGGATTCTTCCTTCCATTCCCACACCTTCTGCACAAACTGGTCGCGGCCAATAGCCTGACGGTTGGTGCCTGCTGCATTCAGCTGGCGCTCAACAACCATCTGCGTGGCGATGCCGGCATGGTCGGTACCGACCTGCCATAGCGTCTGACAACCCAGCATACGGTGATAACGGGTGAGGGCATCCATGATGGCATGCTGGAAGCCGTGCCCCATGTGCAGGCGGCCGGTGACATTGGGTGGTGGAATGACGATGCAGTAAGGGGTGCCATGGCCCTGCGGCGCGAAGTAGCCGCGGGATTCCCACGTCTGGTACCAGTGTGCTTCCAGTGATTGCGGTTGGTAAGTCTTATCCATGATGCGAGCAGGTTTGCCAATCGTTAAAAAGGCGCAAGTATACATGATGGCATGGGGGTTTGCCGTTGGAACTTGCCGTCCCTGCTGCTGCAGCCGGCTATATTTTAAAGGTTTCCAGCGCGACCCCGGCATCCCGGTAAACCCGGTAGCGTTCCCGGCCGGCCTCGATGCTCTCGAGGTTGGCAGCCACAATCTCATTGATGCGGGCAAATTGCTGGAATTGCTCACAGGCTCGATCCGTGAGGTTAATCAGCACGTCATTGCACCCCGCTGGAGCGTTCTGCGCAGAGATGCTGACGCCAATAGTGACGGCGGTGTCCTCTTTGGAGACGAGCGCGTGGGGGATGAAACTTGCCGGCTTGAATTGCCATAACAGGTCATCGAGCAATTTCGCTTCGGCCGCGGTTGCTGTCTGAATGAAAACCTGATGCCCAAGCTCAGTGGCTTTCTCCGTCAGCCGGCACACGAACTGCAGCCGAGCGTGCGGGTCAGGATTGCTCAAGGTATAAAAATTAACCTGGCTCATGCTGTAGTCTTAGGTCGAGAGTCATAGGCCGACAGTCATGGGCACAGCGGCATTGGCTGAGACCATTCGATCAGGCTCGCTGCCGTTGCAAATATTCCACCAGCAGAGCCACCGTGCGACCACTGGCACCTTTGTTCGGGCCTGAATGCCAGGCGCTGCCGGCGATGTCCAGATGGGCCCATTTGAATTTCTCCGTGAAGCGGGACAGGAAGCAGGCGGCAGTGATGGTGCCGGCCCGGGGACCGCCGATGTTCGCGATATCAGCGAAGTTGCTGTCCAGCAGGCTCTGGTATTCATCCCACAAGGGTAGCTGCCACACTGGATCCAGCGCTTGCTGACCACATTCAAGCAGGCTTTGAGCCAGAGCATCGTTATTGCTCAGCATGGCGCTGACTGTAGTGCCAAACGTGGCCACGGCAGCTCCAGTGAGCGTCGCTATGTCGATTACGCTGCGCGGATGGAAGCGTTCGGTATAAGTGAGGGCATCACACAGCACCAGTCGACCTTCAGCGTCCGTATTCAATATCTCGATAGTCTTGCCTGCCATGCTGGTGACGATGTCACCGGGCTTGGTGGCCTTGCCGCCGGGCATGTTTTCGGCGGCGGCAACCACCCCGACGACATTGATTGGTAATTTCAATTCCGCGATGCAAGCTATGGTCGCAATCACGCTGGCGGCGCCGCACATGTCGAATTTCATTTCATCCATGGCCAGCCCCGGTTTCAGGCTGATGCCGCCAGTATCGAAGGTTATACCCTTGCCCACCAGCGCATGGGGTTTGCTGCTGGCAGCAGCGCCCTTGTATTGCAGCACGATCAGTTTCGCCTCCTGGGCGGAGCCAGCGGACACAGACAGAAGCGAACCCATGCCCAGACGCTGCATCTGTTTTTCGCCCAGTATGGTGGCGGTCACTTTGCCGAAGCGTTTGGCTAACTGATTGGCTTGCTGGGCGAGATATGTAGGGGTGCAGATATTGCCAGGCAGATTGCCGAGTTGCCTGGCGAGATTCATTGCCTTGCCAATAGCCGCTCCCTGCTTCAATGCCCGCTCCAGCGCTTGCTTCTGGCCGTGGCCAGCAACGCTGATGGACTTGGTCGCAAGCGCCGGGCTCTTCTTGCTCTTGGTAGTGTCGTATCGATAACTGCAGTCTTCTGCTTCCTGGGCGAGGCGAGCCACCAGCCAGGCCTGATCGCGATCATTCGGGGTCAGACTGGCGAGGCAAAAATGGGCCGTACCGGCATTCAATTTATACAGGGCCTGCAAGCCGGCGCGCAGCAGCTTCGTTGCAGTCTTCGCCGTTAATTGCTTGCGCTCGCCGCCACCAATCAAGAGCAGGCGTTTCGCTGGAGTTCGCGCAGGCTGGTGCACGACCAGCGTCTCACCGAGCTTGCCGTTGAAATCTCCGGAGCGAATTATTTTGCTGAGGCTGCGGTTGCCAGCCTGGTCGATGACGGCTGCTTCATCGCTGAGTTGGCCCTTGCTCCAGATGACAGTAGCAACGCAATCTGCAGAAATATTTTGAGGCGAACCCGACTTGATTGAATACTTCATGGGAAGATTTTGCTCCGGTAATGCGAATTGGATTGCTATATAAAGGTGCTGTGGGATCTGCGAAAAATGCTGCGAATAATAATCCTAAAGATTTTCAGTAGCTTAAGCAAGGTCGAAGATGATGGCTGCGGTTTCACTGGCAATTGTAATTTTTTTTTTGCTAGTATCCCTACCTGATTGCAATGGGCAGACATACTCGCCATAAAGTTGCCACATTGTAGTCATAAAGATTAATTTTGCGTTTTGAACCAAAAATCTTATCGGCTGTCAGAGTGTTTGGATTGGCGCCAACAACATTCAGGAGTGGTCATGCCACGTGTAAAAGTTTCTCCTCCAGAACATTTTTTATTCAGCCTCGAGCGTAGCGTTGGCATCAGCGATGTAAATTATGCAAGACATCTGGACAGCATCGCCATGGTGAAGATGCTGCATGAAGCGCGTCTGCAATTTCTTGCCAGCATGGGTTTTGCCGAGGGCAATATTTACGGGCTGGGCATGGTCGTCACGGATCTCGCCGTGGAATACCGGGCAGAATCCTTTGCCAATGATTTGCTCATATTCGATGTCGGCGTCGGCAGCCTGAATCGCTACGGATTCGATATCGGCATTCAAGTAACGAACAGCGCGCTTGAAACGATCGTATGTAATGCCAAGATGGGTGTCGTATTCTTTGACTTCGATCGACATCAAATCATCCAGGTTCCCAGTGCCTTCAAGGCGAAGATCGGGTTCGCCGAGGCTCAGGTCGCCTAGGTCAGCAAAGCCGGGTTTGCCGCACCCCCGTTGCTCACAGTACACTGCCCGGATTCTCCAGGTATAAGTGGCACTGTAAGGACACGCGGCGCTTGATCATCTTTCGTTATCTCAGCAAGCAGATACTGCAAATCATGCTCGCGGTCACCCTTATGCTGCTGGTGGTCGCGCTTACCAGTCGCTTTATCCAGTATCTCGGAGAAGCGGTAGCAGGTGACTTTTCTTCAGATGTTTTATTCTTCCTGATTCTTTATCGCCTGCCAGATTTCCTGATGGTAATTATGCCGCTGGCGCTGTTTCTTGGCATTCTGCTGGCCTACGGCCGCATGTATGCCGAGCACGAAATGATCATCCTGCTGAGCAGCGGCTATAGTGAAATCAAGCTGTTGTTTACCACACTGGGCTGCACCACATTTGCCATGCTGTTGGTCGCGGCGCTCAGCCTGGTGCTGGCGCCATGGGGTATCAGAAATATCGAGCAGATCAAACAAGATCAGGAACTGCTCACCGAAATCGATCTGATGGTACCGGGCCAATTTCAGATTTTCGCCGACGGCGACCGCGTGACTTACGTCGAACGCACGACGAATGGCGATGGCAACGGCCGATCTTTGCAGAATGTATTCGTCGCACTCAGTGGCGCGGAGTCTGCAACAGGTGAAGTGTTTCCCCGCATTCTCTTGGCGGATTCAGCCCGCGCGGAAATTGATGAGTTGACCGGTGCGCGCTTCATGCGACTGGAAAACGTGGTGCAATATGATGGTGCTCCCGGGCAGGCAAGCTTCAATATAGGACAGTTTGATTCTCAAGCGCTGTTGCTGCCAGAACCTGTCAACTACGAACCCATTCTGGAACAAGAGTCGCTGCGTACTGCTGAGTTGCTTGCATCTGCTGACTCAGCCCATGTGGCGGAATTACAGTGGCGTTTGTCGATGGTGTTGTTGATTCCGGTGATTACGCTGATTGCGGTGCCATTGAGTCGGGTCAATCCGCGGCAAGGCCAGTACAGCAAATTGGTCTCGGCCGCCTTGTTGTATGCCACTTATTTTATTCTTCTGCAATTTGCCAAGGAACAGGTTGCTATCGGGGCATTACCGGTGGGTCTCGGTATCTGGTGGGTGCACATCCTGTTTATGATAATTGGGTGGAGTATTTTCCGATTTCCAGCTATTGGCAACGCATTCGCGCTTGGCACCAACAAATGAGTGCGAACTCATGAAAATCCTCGATCGACACATTCGTAATACGGTTTTGTTATCAGTACTGATTCTGCTGTCGATTATCACAGTAGTGGATCTCGTATTTTCACTGGCAGAAGAGTTCAGCGACACGACAGAGTTGTACACATTGCTCAATGCCTTTGTATTTGTGTTATACAACACACCCACCCGAATCTATGAATTATTGCCATTCGCCGTGCTGGGTGGTGCCTTGATCGGGCTCGGCATATTGGCGTCCAATAATGAAATCCTGGTGATGCAGGCTGCCAGCATCAAGGTGCGGCGCATTGTCTGGGCGGTACTCAAACCAACCATGGTTATCATGCTCCTGAATCTGTTGGTGGGTGAATATCTGGCGCCGCCATTGGAAGAATTGGGGCAGAGCAACAAAGCGATACAGCGCAGTGGTAATGGCGCGATTGATTCCGCGTCCGGAACCTGGCAGAAAATCGGCCCGGAATTCGTTCACATCAATGCTATCGCCCCTGGCGGTGACCTGCTGTACGGTGTGGCTCGCTATCGCATCGATGAGAACCGGCGGCTGACCGCCAGCAGCTTTGCCGAATCGGCTGAATATATAAGTCAGGGTGCGGCGGGATTCTGGCAGTTGCACAATGTGCGCGAGACCTTGTTCGAACAGGGGCGCGTGACTACACAGGAATATTTGCAGGTGGATTGGCAGATCGATCTGTCACCAAACTTGTTGAGTGTGCTCATTATGGAGCCAGACCGGCAGTCTATTTCAGGTTTGTATCGTTTCGCCAAATTCTTCGAAGCAGAAGGTCTTGATGCCACCGAGTATTTCCTCGCTTTCTGGAAAAAGCTGCTGCAACCAATTGCAACATTTGCACTGGTAATACTCGCCGTTTCCTTCGTATTCGGACCATTGCGCGAGTCCACGATGGGTATGCGGGTATTCATCGCGATTGCCATCGGCTTTGGATTCGCCATTGTGCAAAGAATGATGGAACCAGTCAGTCTCCTGTATGGAGTCAGTCCATTCTGGGCCGTGACTGTTCCGATTTTAATCGCATTCATGATTGGCGCAGTCTTGTTGCGCAGAGTTCGCTAATTGCTCAATCACCGCACCAGGCTGCTGCGCACATTGGTCTGAGTTGATAAAGCTTCTCGAATTGGCAATCACCGGCATGCTTGCAGGGGGCAGTAGCCCTGAGCTTGTCACAATAAACAATATGGCAGTAGCGCCGAGGCGGGTGTCAGGTTCCTGGTACGATTATTACACGGGTTTTCGAAAACTTGTCGTGCACTGCATCGCCCAAAGGGTCGACATAGAGCCACAGATAGCCGAGACCCAGCAGGAAGAACGCTGGCCAGGCTGCTAACAAGCGTACGATACCCTGTTGTACGGTAATCAATTGCCCGGTGTTATTCACCAGCTTGATGCGCCAGGCAAGCATCCCGAGGGTTTGTCCGCTGTGCGTCCAGAACCAGAGATAAAACCCGCTGCAACTCCCCAGCATGAGTACAAACAGGATGTTGCTTAACAAGGGGTCAGTTTGCACGCGCCCATCAACCAGCACACTGGTGTCAGGACCGACTATCAATTGCAGCAGGAAACCCAGCAACATCCAGATGGATGCGACCAGAAAGGCATCGTAGAGTAGCGCGGCCAGGCGCCGGAGTAGTCCGGCGCGAGGCTGTAGTGCGGGTGCAGGTGCGGTTGCGGCAGTCAAAAGCGAGCCAGCGCTACAGTTCTTTTACAGCTTGAATGAGTTCAGCGGCGGCCTTCTGGCCATCTCCAAATAACATCTTCGCATTGTCGGCAAAGAACAAGGGGTTCTCGACACCGGAGAAACCGGCACCGCGTCCGCGTTTGATCACGATAACGTTCTCTGCCTTGATGGCATCGAGTATAGGCATGCCGAACAGTGGGCTGCTACTGTCATTCTTCGCGGACGGATTGACGACATCATTGGCGCCGATGACCAGCGCGACCGTCGTATTCTTGAAGTCAGCGTTGATGTCTTCCATGTCATAAATCTTGTCATACGGAACGCCGGCTTCTGCGAGCAGCACGTTCATGTGCCCGGGCATACGACCTGCGACCGGATGGATGGCGAATTTTACTTTAACGCCTTTCTCATCCAGCAATTGGGTCAACTCCCAGATCTTGTGTTGGGCTTGCGCCACCGCCATACCATAACCGGGGATAATAATGACTTGTGAGGCGTAGGCCATCAGGATGCCTGCGTCCTGCGCCTGAATTTCCTTCATCACGCCTGCAGCGCCATCGCCTGCGGCAGTGCTGTCGCCAGTGCCGACCCCGGCGAAGAACACATTCGCCACCGAGCGGTTCATCGCTTTCGCCATCAATTGCGTCAACAGACTGCCAGCGGAACCAACCACAATACCGGCGACGATCATCGCGGCATTGCCCAATACATAACCTTCAAAACCCACCGCAAGGCCGGTCAGGGCATTGAACAGGGAAATAATCACAGGCATATCCGCGCCGCCCACGGGCACGGTTATGAAAATCCCGAGCACCAGTGCCAGTGCAAAGAACACGATGATCAAGCTCACATCCGCGTTGAAATAAATGGCGACTGCAAATCCAAGGGTGACCAGCGCGAGCACGGCATTCACCACATGTTGCGAAGGCAGCAGTCTGCTCCGGTTCATGCGGCCATCCAGCTTCGCCCACGCGATGATGCTGCCGCTGAATGAAATGGTGCCGATGATGGCGCCAAGTATCCCCAGTATGGCTACGTCGGCACCGAGCGTAGTGCCGATGGTCGCACTGCCAGTGAGATCATGACCTGCCTCGCGGGTTGCTTTCAGTAATTCCACCGCAGCAATTGCCGCCGCAGCGCCGCCGCCCATGCCGTTATACATGGCAATCATCTGCGGCATGTCAGTCATGGCAACTTTCTTGCCACTGGTCCAGGCATAACCGCCGCCAATAGCGATGGCGATTATGATCAATATAATGTTGGTCGTTGCCTGCTCACTGCCGAGAATCTCTGGAGTGGCAAAAGTAGCCAACGTGGCCAGCACCATGCCGGCGCCGGCCCAGACAATACCGCGGCGCGCCGTAACGGGTGAGCTCATTTGCTTCAATCCCAGAATGAACAGGACTGCGGCGATCAGGTAAGAGGCTTGAATGAGAAGAGTCATTTACGCGTCCTCACTTTTAGCCGGAGCAGATTTTTTGCTGGATTTGAACATCTCCAGCATGCGCTCAGTGACGACGTAGCCGCCAACCGCGTTACCGGCTCCGAGCAGAACCGCAATGAAGCCTATAATCTGTTCGGTAGTCGTTTCGGCGATGCCGAGCGCAAACATCGCGCCAACGAGCACGATGCCGTGTACGAAGTTGGAACCGGACATGAGTGGTGTGTGCAGAATTACCGGTACGCGACTGATAATCTCAAAACCGGTGAAACCGGCCAACAGGAATATATAAATAGCTGCCAGACCTTCAATCATGATGAAGCTCCTTCTAACTGCGATTTGATGCCAGCGTGGTGAATGCCGCCTGCATGGGTAATGAGGCTGCCACTGATGATCTCATCCTCGAGGTTGATATTGATCTTTTCGTCCTGAATCAGCAGTTCCAGAAAATTCATCAGATTCTTTGCGTACATCTCACTGGCGTGATTGCCAACCATACTGGGAACGTTAGTGGGCCCGTAGATCTTCACGCCCTTGTGCAGCACTGTGGTGTCAGCCTGGGTTAATTCACAATTGCCACCACCTTCAGCGGCCAGGTCGACAATTACCGAGCCACCCTTCATGCCTTCGACCATGGCCTTGCTGATAATACGCGGAGAAGGGCGACCGGGAATTGCTGCTGTGCTGACGATGACATCGGCAGTGGCGACATGCTTCGCAAGAATCGCCTGTTGCTTGGCAGTTTCTGCTGCCGTCAATTCCCGCGCGTAACCTCCGCTGCCTTCAGCCTTGATCGCAATATCCACAAATTTCGCACCGAGCGATTCGACCTGTTCCTTGACGGCGGGTCGCACGTCGTAACCTTCAACTATAGCGCCAAGTCGTCGTGCCGTCGCAATCGCCTGCAAGCCGGCGACGCCGGCGCCGATCACGAGCACGCGCGAGGGTCTGATGGTGCCCGCGGCAGTAGTGAGCATCGGGAAAAATTTTCCAAGTATGTTGGCACCCAGCAAGACTGCCTTGTATCCGGCGATGGACGCTTGTGACGACAGGGCATCCATGGCCTGCGCACGTGAGATGCGCGGAATCAATTCCATGGAAAATGCACTGACCTGTTTCGCCTTCAATAAATTGAAACGCTCGAGATCAGCATGCGGATTGAGATAGCCGATTAGCACCGAACCCGGTTTGAGTTGCGCGATCTGTGCCTGCGTAGGTGGATTCACCATGAGTGTGATGTCGGCCTTGCCGAGCAACTCAGCGCTGTCTTTGATGATTGCAACATTGCCGTAATCGGAGTCGGTATAACCTACGAGTTCACCAGCACCAGACTGAATATTGAATGCGAGAGAGTCTTTTGACAGACGCTTCACTACATCAGGGACCAATGCGACCCGCTGTTCGCCTGCACGAACTTCCTTGGGCACGCAGATTTGAATTGCCATAACAAACCTCAATTACGCCTGAATCATGAAGCGCGCAGTATATAACGCTGGCGACGAAGATGAAATTAGTCCCGCTCTCGTCTTATCCTTGGCATGAGTATTTGCTAGAATTCCCTCCTCGCCAGTTCCCAGGATCGGGAATATTCGGCAAAAACCAGGAAATTGACATGACAAGCTCGCAATCCACGCGCCATATCCGACTGATGGATACGACTCTGCGTGACGGTGAACAAACCCAGGGGGTATCTTTTTCTGTTAATGAAAAGGTAAATATTGCCCGGGCTTTGTTGCAGTCACTAAAGGTTGATCGCATTGAAGTGGCCTCTGCTTGCGTCTCTGCGGGTGAAAAAGAGGCCGTCGCAAAGATCACAGCCTGGGCTGTCAAGGAAGGATTGCTTGATAGAGTCGAGGTGCTGGGGTTCGTCGATTACAAGCGCAGTGTTGACTGGATCGTCAGCGCAGGCGGCAAAGTCATCAATCTTTTATCCAAAGGCAGTGAGAAACACTGCCGCGAGCAATTGGGCAAAGATTTGCCAACGCACGTCGCTGACATCGAACGCACTGTTGAATATGCGAAAGAGCAGGGGCTCAAGGTCAACATGTATCTCGAAGACTGGTCAAACGGATTTCGGGACAGCAAGGATTACGTGTTCGGGCTGATCAATGACACGCGCCATCTTGGCATTGGTCATTATCTGCTACCAGATACGCTCGGCTTGTTGTCTCCATATGAAGTGCATGCAGCTCTCACGGAGATGCTGCAGACTTTTCCGGATCTGGAATTCGATTTTCATCCGCATAACGATTACGGTCTGGCTACTGCAAATGTTATGGCCGCCGTGCAGGCCGGCATCAACAACGTGCACTGCACGGTAAATTGTCTTGGTGAACGCGCTGGCAATGCATCTCTGGCTGAAGTCGCGGTGGTATTAAAAGACAAGCTTGGTATGCAGTTATCTATCGATGAGTCACGCATTGCGGTCGTGAGTCGCATGGTCGAAAATTTTTCTGGCAAGTGGATCGCGGCCAATACACCGATCGTCGGTGCCGATGTGTTTACGCAGACTGCCGGCATTCATGCTGATGGTGACATGAAAGGGGATTTGTATGTAAGCAAGTTGTCCCCTGAACGCTTTGCCCGCAAGCGTGTGTATGCCCTCGGCAAAATGAGCGGCAAGGCGTCGCTCATAAATAATCTGGATGAATTGGGTATAAGTTTGTCTGAAGAAGATCAGGCCAAGGTGTTGCAGCGCATCGTCAAATTGGGCGATACGAAGCAAATCATCACCTCGGAGGATTTGCCGTTCATCATCGCCGATGTGATGGAAAGCAGGGAGTATTACCACATCGAGCTCTTGAACTGCTACATCAACAGCGGCCTCGATGTGGAGAGTACTGCGAGCGTGCGTGTGTCGATCAACGGGGTCGAGCACCAGGGTTCCGGTTCCGGTAATGGCGGCTTCGCGGCCTTCATCGACGCCATGGAAAAAATTCTGCAAACGCAGGATTTCGTGATGCCCCCATTGCTGGATTACGAAGTTCACATTCCGCGCGGCGGCAAGAGCAATGCACTGACAGAATGTATCATCACCTGGCAGGGTACGGGCAAAGATCTGAAGACGCGCGGCGTCGATTCGAATCAGGTATTAGCTGCAGTTAAAGCAACTCTGCGCATGATCAATATCAAGTTACATGCTGAGTAAAAGTCAATATTGGAAGTATTTATCGAATTTTGATTTTGAATCGGTAATTTAGGCGAAAGATATTGTGACTTCGAGCGGTGCCGGAACTCGGTGTGTGTTTCTGCTGCAGACCACGCCGCTCCGCGGTGCCCTCCATCCCGAAAAAGCCCTGTAAAGCGGTCTTTTTCGCTCCTTCGGCGCTGGTCTTTGATCGCAGCCAAACACACACACCATTCCGACACCTTTGATATTGCAATTCGTATAGAGATGCAGCTTCGATGAAGTAGTTGAAGTTTGGGTGCGTCTCGAAATTGGTTTAGTTGAATTGCGCAATAGTCGTAGGCAGCAGGCGAGATAGATTGGTGGCGCTGCGATCAAAGACCAGCGCCGGGCGCAGAAAAATGACCGTAGTGCAGGGCATTTTTCGGAGAGAGGGCACCGCGGAGCGGCGCGGTCTGCAGCGTGACCAAACTAACTTGCCTGATGCCGATCGAAGGAAGCATTACTTAGAGAGCGAACCCATTGGGGCTACTAATTAATACCTATAGCATCAGAGCTTTTTCAACTCACTCACAACAAGATCCCCGAATGCACCTGTGCCAATCATTTTTACGCTGCTGCCAGGCTTTGACAGGTCCGCAGTGGAGTAGCCTTGGGCAAAAACACTCTGCATGGCGTGCCATACATTCTTGCTCTCCTGCTCCATGCCAAAACTCATTTCCAGCATCATCGCCACAGAGCCAATCATGGAATAGGGGTTGGCTATGTTTTTGCCAGCAATGTCAGGAGCTGAGCCGTGCGATGGTTCATAATAGGCTTTATCTGGCCCAACACACGCAGAAGGCATGAGGCCGAGAGAGCCGAGAATGCCACCGCCCTGGTCGCTGAGGATGTCACCAAACATATTTTCCATGACCATAACATCAAACTGGCCTGGATTCAGGCAGAGATAAGTGGCAGCAGCATCAACCAGAATGTGTTTTACCTCGACGTCAGGATATCCGGCGCCGACTTCATTCATGACTTCATTCCACAGTACGCTGGACTTGAGCACATTACTCTTGTGAATATTGTGAAGGACTTTCTTGCGCTTGCTTGCAGTTTTGAAAGCGACACTGGCAATTCGCGCGATCTGGTCTTCATCATATTCCAGAGTTTCTTTTACGTAGCGTCTGCCTTCGGCATTGGTGCCGCCTTCTTTGTGCCCGAAGTAGAGGCCGCCCACGAGTTCGCGAATGATGATGAAGTCGATACCCTCACCAATGATTTCCGGCTTCAATGGAGAAAAATGAGCCAGCGCCTTGGGTAAGTATACGGGCCTGAAATTCGCGAATGTATTGTAGCGCCGACGCAGTGGCAGCAGCGCTCCGCGTTCCGGTTGCATGTCCACAGGGATTTTTTTCGATTCTTCGAAGCTCAGTCCAATTGGACCTTTCAGAATTGCATCAGCGGAGTCGCATAGCTGCTTGGTAGCTTCTGGAAATGAGTGGCCGTGTTCGAAGTAGGCGCTGGCGCCGAATGCGCCATGGACTAAATCGAATTGTATTTTATTGCGGACTGCAACGAGTTCCAGAATTTTGACAGCTTCGGCCATGATTTCCGGGCCAATGCCATCGCCTTCGAGAATAGCTATCTTGTGTTTAGTCATGGAATCACCTTGCTGAGCACCGTGATCCCGCCTGCAGTGTGCAGCGTGAACATTACCAAGTGCAGAATTGATATATGCGAGCGAATTGAGGCGCGTAATTTAGCACGCACAGCTTTTCAGGAACAAGTTTCGGAGCAGAGAAGGTGTGCGGGATGCAAAAATTCAGTAATGAGTGCGGTTGCCGCGCTTGCAGTAGACGCTAGCCAATGGCTTGCAATACGATTGAAATCTGTCGAATAAAGATCAAAGTCAGGATGATGACGATGGTCTATACCAAGCCATCACTAATTTTCAGGCCGAAAAAAGTTTTGCTCTTTTTGCCGTCATTTTGGTTGTTTTCGTTCTGGTTTTTATCTTCATCAAAACTCATGGAAATAATCCCTTGCGCCTAGTTGAAAACTTGCAATCAAGCTATCCGGCTGCCTTCAAAACGCGTATCGGCAAATTACTTTTATACTTCAATTAACTTTCAAATTCGGAATACCCATTTCTCACAGGCTTAAGTATTCCTGAGAGTTTGGTACCAGTGGGCGGACTTGAACCGCCACTCTCTCGCGAGAACCGGATTTTGAGTCCGGCGTGTCTACCAATTCCACCACACTGGCATTAGATTTCTGCTTCAGCAGCCCACAATACTGGCCTCTGCTGGCGCAGAACGCCGCATACTATAACAGTTGGGGACAATGGCGCAATCGCGCGATGCCGAAAATGAGGGCGAATCCTCTGGAAATAGTCCCCGCATTCTTTTGCTGTAACATCGTTTGAAAATTCTATAGGCTTGGCTTTTTTCGCGACATAACCAATCAGGCAATCTATGCAGCTGCAGGATTTCAGCTTTAATTTACCCGATCAGTTGATTGCCTTGTATCCAACTGCCGAGCGCAGTCAGAGCCGGTTGCTCTGTCTTGATGCTGCCTCAGGCACGATTCATCATCAACGCTTTCACGATCTGCTGGATTTTTTGCAGCCGCTTGATCTGCTCGTGTTCAATGATACGAAGGTAATTCCTGCCAGATTATTTGGCCATAAAGAGAGTGGAGGGGCGGTTGAGGTGCTAATTGAACGCGTCGGTGAAAATAATCGTGTCGTGTGTCAGTTGCGTGCCAACAAGCCACCAAAATTTGAAAGTACGATCCAGTTTCAACCGAAGCATACAACAGACACGCAAGTTGCAATCACCGCGCGCGTTCTTGGTCGCGACAACGAGTTTTATGTGGTGCAATTTCCTGAAACTCTCGATCTGCAAGCAGCACTCAAGGATTTTGGTCACATACCATTGCCTCCCTACATCAAACGTGATGACCGCAATGAAGACGAGGCGCGCTATCAAACGGTATATGCCAAAAATCCGGGAGCTGTGGCCGCTCCTACCGCCGGATTGCATTTTGACGATGCCTTGTTGAGCGCCATCAGGCTCAAGGGTATTGAGACCGCCTATCTTACTCTGCATGTGGGCGCGGGTACGTTTCAACCTGTCCGGGTCGAAGACATCCTGCAACACAAGATGCATTCCGAGCGAATTGAAATCAGTGCACAAGTGTGTGAGCAAGTGCGCGCCTGCAAGCAGCGTGGTGGCAGAATTATCGCAGTGGGCACCACCTCAGTACGAAGTCTGGAGAGCGCCGCAATTGCTGGCGAGCTACAACCTTATTCTGGAGAGACAGCCATCTTCATTTATCCCGGGTATGACTTCCAGATAGTCGATGCGATGATTACCAACTTCCACTTGCCGGAGTCGACATTGCTGATGTTGGTAAGCGCATTCGTGGGAAAAGAAATGCTACTTGGCGCTTATCAGACAGCGATTGAAAACCGTTATCGATTTTATAGTTACGGTGATGCAATGCTGCTCTACAAGGCGCAGTAGTGTATGGTTTTGTTGTCCATAGCAGGTAAATGTTGTAGGAGCCCATGAACACAAACTACCTCTCATATCATGCCTGATTCTGATACACTACGCGGCCCGAATTGAGCTGAATGCAGCTTCAACGAAGTCGTGTAAAACCGCCTCAATTCCGAACAATCATCTAACACCTTGAAGGATTGGTAGAAATTATGAAAGGACCTGTGCGAGTTGCTGTGACTGGAGCAGCGGGACAAATCAGCTATTCACTGTTATTCCGAATCGCCTCTGGCGAGATGTTGGGGAAAGATCAGCCGGTCATTCTGCAGTTGCTGGAAATTGCCCCTGCTTTGGAAGCCCTCAAGGGTGCCGTTATGGAAATCGAGGACTGCGCCTTACCCCTGGTAGCCGGAATCGTGCCAACTGACGACCCGAATGTGGCATTCAAGGATGCGGATTACTGCCTGCTGGTCGGCGCCCGGCCCCGCGGTCCTGGTATGGAGCGCAAGGACTTGCTCGCAGCAAACGCCCAAATTTTCTCGGTTCAGGGTGCCGCGATAAACAAGCATGCCAGCCGTCATGTGAAGGTGCTGGTGGTTGGCAACCCGGCCAACACCAATGCGCTGATTGCCTATCGTAATGCGCCCGACCTGAAGCCTGGCCAATTCACTGCCATGACCAGACTGGATCATAACCGGGCCAAGGCCCAACTCGCGGCCAAGACCAACACTCATAGCAAGGATGTCGATGGGGTGATTATCTGGGGCAACCATTCGGCAACCCAGTATCCCGATGTGCATCATTGCAAAATCGCAGGCAAGGCGGCGACCGGGTTGGTGCCACATGAGTGGGTGGCGAAAGAATTTATCCCGACAGTGCAACAACGTGGCGCTGCAATTATCAAGGCGCGCGGACTTTCAAGTGCGGCGTCTGCAGCCAATGCTGCAATCGAGCATATGCGCGACTGGGCACTGGGCACTGACGGCAAGACTGTGAGCATGGGCATACACAGTGATGGCAGCTACGGAATCGAGAAAGGGCTGATCTACTCCTTTCCCGTTACCTGTGCGCAGGGTCAATACAAAATCGTGCAGGGCTTGGAAATCAATGAATTCAGTCAGGGCCTGATGCAGGCAACTGAAAAAGAACTAAAAGAAGAACGAGACGCGGTCGCTGACCTGCTGCCTTGATCAGTTTAGTCAGTGTAATTGAATCGCGGCGGCAGTGTACGCCGCTGCGTAGACTTGCACGATGAACATTTCCTCATTCGATTTCCTGCGCACCAAACAGTTCTGGATTTTCCAGTTGCTCGGGTGGGGGTTCTGGACTTTCATGCTGGTGCTGAGGGACCTGTTCTTTGTGCCGTCAGAGTACATTTCCCCACGCGCACTGATATTTGCTACCAGTGCGATTGCTGGCATTCTGGTGACATCGGGTCTGCGTATCGCTTTTCACATGGTGTGGGAGCGTGGCTTTATCATCCGCTTTCTGGTGGGCTGGTTTGGGTCTTTTACTGCGGCACTTGTCTGGCAACCATTTCAAAATTTTATCGCGTTGATTC
Organism: Gammaproteobacteria bacterium; assembly: GCA_009692305.1. Taxonomy (GTDB): domain Bacteria; phylum Pseudomonadota; class Gammaproteobacteria; order Pseudomonadales; family Pseudohongiellaceae; genus UBA9145. The sequence continues at coordinate 317,468 of SHZK01000001.1, forward strand.
CATTCGGTGAAGTCACCGATTTCAGCGCCACGAGCACTGGAGATTTGTTCGACGGTCTGTTGCGCAATTCATTTCCCTTGATGCTTATCTGGAGTGGCCTCTACTTCATTATCAAGTATTACCAGTTATTCCAGGCAGAGAAGGAAAAGAATTTGCGTTCGGAAGCGCTGGCACACGAGGCCCAGTTATTGATGTTGCGTTACCAGCTGAATCCACATTTCCTGTTTAACACGCTGAACGCTATTTCCACGCTGGTGCTGGCGCAGGCTACCGTGCAAGCGAATGAGATGCTGACGAAACTCAGTAAATTCCTGCGCTACTCACTCGATCACTCGCCTCTGGACCTGGTTACATTGGCGCACGAGCTGGATTCGGCGCGACTCTATCTGGATATCGAAAAGGTGCGATTTGTAGAGCGCTTGAAGCTGGAATTTGCAGTATCCCCCGAAGCCGAGATGGCGCTGGTGCCAACGATGATCCTGCAGCCAATTATTGAAAACTCCATCAAGCACGCCATTTCCAAGTCGGAAACCGGTGGCACCATTCGCATCGCAGCACAGCGCCTGCAGGACCGATTACGGCTTGAAGTGGTCGATGATGGTCCGGGCCTGTCGGATCAGACAGTGAAAAGGGATGTGTTAACTATGTCCAAGGGAGTAGGAGTGAGTAATATAGAGAATAGATTGAAGGAAACATACGGCTCCAACCATAAACTGCAGTTTTCGAACGTGGAGACTGGCGGATTAAGAGTAACGGTAGAAATTCCATATGACACAAAATAAGCCAGAGAAACTACGCGCCATTATTGTTGATGATGAGGCATTGGCGCGCAGAGGGCTGGAATTGCGCATACAGAATTTTCAACAGGTCGAGGTGTTGCGCAGCTGTGCATCAGCCAAGGAAGCGATTGATGCAATCATAGAATTGGAGCCGGATATCGCGTTTCTGGATATACAGATGCCAGGCATGACCGGGTTTGACATGATCGGTGAGATTCAGTCAGATATTTTGCCGATGATCGTATTTGTCACCGCCTATGACGCGTTCGCACTCGATGCCTTCAAGATTCATGCGCTTGATTATCTGTTGAAACCAGTGGAAGAGGCGCGTCTGGAAGAGGCCATTACCAAGGCGATCAAGCTGAAAGCGCTGCATGCAACCGCGGCCGAGAAACAGAAGTTGGTTAATCTGGTGGTCAGCCTTACTGGCAAATCACCGCAGGCGATCGGTGAGTTGCTCAATGATGACTCCGGCAATGAGCATGCAGATCGGCTGGCGATAAAGGATGGTTCATCGATTACGTTCGTGCCAGTTCGGGAAATAGACTGGGTGGACGCCGCCGGCGACTATATGTGTGTACACGCCAAAGGCGCGACCCACATCATGCGGACTACCATGAAAGAGCTGGAAGCGAAGCTGGACCCTGCCATTTTTCAACGGGTGCATCGATCCACGATCGTGAATCTGGAGCGTGTGGAAAAAGTCTCGTCTCACATCAACGGTGAGTTTCACCTCACCTTGAGTTGTGGTTCATCCTTGAAAATGAGCCGCTCCTACAAGGAAAAGATCAAACATTTCTTCTAGCCGGCAATTTTGCATTCCTGATCAGAGCCATTAATCAGGCAGGCAACACTGTGCTCAGTCATGACGAATATGCTGCAATGGCAAAACCGTCGTATTCAACACTTCGCGCAGCATGAAACTGGAGTGGACATCGGATACGCCTTCAATTCGGGTGATCTTGTTCAGCAGAAATTCCTGATAGTGCTCCATATCCGGTACCACCACCTTTAATTGATAGTCGGCTGATTGGCCTGTGATCAGCAGGCACTCAATAACCTCTGGAAAGCTCTTCACCTTGCTTTCAAATAACTCGAAGCGGTCGGGCGTGTGCCGGTCCATGCTGATCTGGATCAGGGCGGTCAGTTTCAGGTCGAGTTTGGAGGCATTCAGCAAGGTCGCCGTCCCCGCAATAATGCCGCTGTCCTCCAGTTGTTTCACCCTACGGGCGCAGGGCGAGGGCGAGAGGCCAATTTTCTCGGCCAGCTCCAGATTGCTGATGCGCGCATTTTTCTGCAGCTCCCGCAAAATCCGCAAATCCAGTTTGTCCAGTTTGAGCATTAGGTTCCCCAGTCTTCGATTGGTTTAAGCTATTTATCTGGTTATTAGTCATTATATTAGCAATAATAACTAATAAAACAACTAAAATTAGTTATATGTATTAGATAAGTCCATAATATGTAGCTTTTATGTGTAGATTCACCTCGCCGATTCCATTATTCTAGGCAGCCTGAGATACCGGACGACCGGCGATCCCTGGCAACCGGCACTGCGAGTGTGAATATCAGGAGCACTCGCTAACAATCCACAGCACGCAGGGTATCCAGGCCACAAGCCAGCAGATATCCAGAGGATTGCCGGCTCAGCTTTCAAGCTATATTGAATTGCGCACATTTAAGTAATGCAGCTACCAGCAGGTGACCCCATGTTTGACCATCGCAAATATAAAGCCTTTGGCACCATCGATATCCAGAATCGAACTTGGCCGGACCAGGTTATTAGTGCCGCACCGACCTGGTGCAGCGTGGATCTGCGTGATGGCAATCAGGCATTGATTGAGCCCATGTCGGTAGCGCAGAAGAAAAAACTGTTTACCTTGCTGGTAGAAGTGGGATTCAAAGAAATCGAGGTGGGCTTCCCGGCCGCCTCCCAGCCGGATTTCGATTTTGTGCGCAGCCTGATTGAAGAAGATCGGGTACCGGAGGATGTCACTATCCAGGTACTGACGCAGGCGCGACCGGAATTAATTCAGCGCACGTTTGAGTCACTGAAGGGCGCTCGCAAAGCAATTCTGCATGTCTACAACTCCACGTCAGTGGTGCAGCGTGCAAAGGTATTCCGGACAGACAAGGCTGGCATTATCCAGATCGCCAAAGCTGGCGCCGAAGAGGTGCAACGTTGTGCCAGACTCGCGCCGGAAACGGAGTGGACGTTTCAATATTCACCGGAAAGTTTTACCGGCACCGAGGTGGAATTCGCGGTAGAGGTATGTGATGCCGTATCGTCAGTCTGGAAACCTACGCCCACTAAACCGGTAATCTACAATCTGCCTTCTACAGTAGAGATGGCAACTCCGAATATATATGCCGACCAGATAGAATGGTTCTGCCGTCATATCAAACACCGTGATGCAGTCATCGTCAGCCTGCATACCCACAACGACCGCGGTTGCGCTGTCGCCGCTGCCGAATTGGCAGTAATGGCTGGCGCGCAACGGGTCGAGGGCACGTTGTTGGGCAATGGTGAGCGCACCGGCAACATGGACATTGTGGTAATGGCAATGAACATGTACAGCCAGGGCATCGATCCACAACTGGATCTGCGTGACATGGACAAGATTGTGTCAGTGGTGCGTGAATGCACCCAGATTGACGTGCACCCGCGCCAACCGTATGCGGGCGATCTGGTGTTTACTGCATTTTCGGGATCACATCAGGATGCAATCAAGAAGTGTCTCGACATTTATGAAGAGGGCGCTACATGGGAGATTGCCTATTTACCAATTGATCCGCGTGATCTTGGGCGCACCTATCAAGATGTGATTCGTGTTAACAGCCAGTCAGGCAAGGGCGGCATCGCCTATGTGTTGGCGAACAAATTTGGATTTGAATTGCCACGGTGGATGCAGATTGAATTCAGTCGCGTCGTACAACGCGTCACTGAAACGAGTGGTCAGGAAATTCACTCAGATCAGATCTGGGAACTCTTTAACGAACATTATTTGAATAACGCCAAAGCACTGAGCCTGGAAAACTTCACGATTGAGAAAAAAGCAGGGCGTGAAACCTTTAATGCGAAAATTGATTTTTTCGGTGAGGAATTGGCGATCAGTGGCGAGGGTGATGGAGTGCTGGATGCCTTTGTTGAAGCGTTGAAAGCTGCGATAAATATTGAATTCGAAATTCTGGAATACGGTGAGCACGCTCTCGGTCAGGGTGCCGATGCAGAAGCTGTAACTTATATCCAGCTCAAGTGTGAAGGTCGGCGCTATAGCGGGGTGGCTATCAGCAAAGACATTATCGCCTCGTCACTGAATGCACTGATGGGTGCGGCCAGCCAGTTGCTCCGGGAGCAAAGGGCTGCCGCCTGACATTAATCAGGTAGCACATGGTGAATTTGATTAATCCTGATGTGACCATTATCCAAACTTATCCTCCGCGCCTTGCGACCTATTCTTTAAAACCAGTATCCTCCTGAGAGTAGATTGTTCGGCGAGTTATCCGATACATAATCTGATACGACAGGTAACAGGCAATCTTCTCAAGTACTGCGAGTTGGATAAACACCGGCTCGAGTACTGCAGAATGGGGATCACATGAGTCTTATAGAAGAAGACGAAGCATTAATTGCTGCTGCACTTAATGGCTCAGCCTATGCCTGGGAGAAGCTGGTAAAACGATTTGAGAGTCGCGTCTATAACCTGGGTTTGCGCCTTACAGGTAACCCCACGGACGCTCTGGATTTGATGCAGGAAGTTTTTCTGGGCGTATACAGGAACCTGCACCGGTTTCGGGGAGATGCCAAATTCAGTAGCTGGCTGTTTCGCATTGCGCACAACAAAGCGGTGGACATGAATCGGCGCAAACGTCTGATGACTGTGCAGTCGCGCCTTACCAGCGAGGATGAAGATGAAGGCTTTGATATCTTCCCTGGCGACGCGAGAGAAGAACCAGAGCACAAGTTAAATGAGATTGAAACGAACCAACGAATAATCAGGCTATTGGCAAAATTACCGATGGAGCAGCGGTTGGTGGTTGAGCTTAAGATTTTCCAATCACTCACGTTTGATGAGATTGCGTTGATGCAGGAAATATCAGAGAACACCGCCAAGACCCGTTTCTATACTGCATTGAAAAAATTGAAAGACATAGCGGAGGATCAACATGTCTTGTCCTAAGACTGAACATTTACTGCAGGAATATCTCGCGGACGACCTGACCGCAGTTGCCAGGGATGAAATTGAAAAGCACCTGCTTGACTGTGCGGGCTGTCACTCAGAGCTGGAGACGCTATTAATGACTCAAGCGAGTCTGCGCGGCTGGCAGGAACAGCGAGTACCTCACTGGAATCGCAGCCTGAACCTGTTCCAGCACGAACAGCGCTCAGCTGCAAATGCTCGCGTTTGGTCTGCATGGCAATGGCTACCGACGGCTGCCTCATGCGCCATGCTCGCTATTCTGCTGCTGAATGTCTCAGTGTTGAATGATGAGCAGGGCTTCTCTATCAGCATTGGCGGCAGATCAGAAGCGAAGGCCGGATTGGATGCTGCGATCAGCGCATTGCAGACACAGCAAAGAGCTGAATTACAGGAACTGGTGACTCGCGTCGAAGATCGATTGGATAGCAATAGTGTGAGCTTATTGCGTGCAGTCATGGAGCAGACGCAGCAAACCACGGCGGAAAATTTTGAGCAGTTGTATGCGTATTTCGAGCAGCAACGATTACTGGACCTGCAGGACATGCGGGTCGGTTACGAAGAGCTGGTCAATAGTGATTACGAAACCATCCGTTCCCTGCAACAACTCGCCACATTTGTCAGTTATGAAGGGAATGTGCGATGAAAAGTGCGCATCGAATCCGGTTGAAGTCTGCGACTCTGGCAATTGGCGTGGCAGCGGTATGCACTGCGGTAACTGCGCAACAGCCTGACATCAGCGACTTGCAGAAAAACATAGATATCTTTTCCGGCGTGCTGGCGGAAGCCCTTGAACTGGAGCAAGCGACGGGGTTGTTTGGCATAAGTCTGGGAGGCATCGACAGTACTTATCTGTATGGGCAGGGAGTCGTGTTGGAAGTTCAAACGCCATTGGCCAGTCGGCGCAATACCCTTGGCCTGGCTGCGCTGACATCCACTTTGCAGAATATGCAGGCACGCAGTAATCCTTTTGCCGCCCTCGCAAGATCCGAAAATGCCACGACGGATGCGCCGCCCACGTTGCCGTTGAATGCCACCAACGAAGCTGGGGATTTTTATCGCACCATGATGGACCGAATTGCAAACGTGGATTACTCGCTGCGTTTCAATACCGCGATTCAGCAAGCGTCGGACTATGCACGTTCGCTGCGCTCGCTTGATAATCTTGATGATGCGGCTTATGAGGCTATGCGCAGAGATCTGGATGTCATGCGCGAAGCTATGCAAATAGAGTTCGCGCGCTTGCGTGAGATCGAAAACGAACTCCGGCAGTCAGCCTCTTTAACTGCAGAACGAATCGCACAAGCAGACCTGCAAAGTGCATTGGATAATGTTTTAGCCAAATTGGAACCCCTGCAAGATCAAGCTGTTGCCAAAGCGGAAGAGTTGCGTGAGCGTAGTCGTGTCGCTGAGTTGGAATATGCGGCACGCTGGCAGCAAGAAGTTGCTGAGTTTGAATTAAATCTGTATGCGGCAATGTGCGATTACGGCTCCACTCTGCATGAATTGCCAGCGGATGAGTATGTCAGCATAATTCTTGCCGGTCTGGGAGAGGATGCAGGCGAGAATCACCGTGCCGATAAAGTGCACGTGTTCAACAAGCGAGATCTATTGCAATGCCAGAGCGGTGATATTGACTCGCAAACTTTGCAGCAACGCTCAGCGCATTACAGTTACTAGCGGTAATGCGCAGATTAGAATGGTGCGCCTGTGACGTTGATGTCAGCAGGTGCAAATTGCCTCACCCCATCCTTGGTCTGATACAGCCTGGTAATCACCAGCAGTCCACCGGGCACATCCAGCAAGTCGATATCATCGAAGATTAATTTGCGACGAATTCGTTCGCGGGTTGTGAACAAACTTCCGTCAGCACGAAAATTCAGAAATGTGAAGGATTAATCCTCGATACCCCATTCGCTGGAAATAACTTCTTGTCCGATGCCGCCGTCGAGGCGGGAGAATGGATAGAACCATCTGGCACCCGCGTAACCTGCCTCATAGATAATAATATTAGTGTCCGGGTAGTACCAGGTTTCATCAAACGCCCGGAAGAAGTTCGTGGCCAGATTGCCATTGGGCCAGAATATCGCATGGTCTCCGTGCATCCAGTGATGCGACATGATTCTGCCGTTTGGGTAATAAATAGTGGTGTCCTTGCCCGCGCCTGCCATGAATAAACGGCCGTTGGAGAAATACCAGGGCTCGTAGTAGGCATCTTTCGAGACCAGTACACCATTGTTGTAAAAGCTGTTGCCACGCGCAAAGCCGGACATTATCACCGTCTGGCATACCAACTGATTCAGTTCGGCCAGTATTGCTTCCATTTGTTTCAATTCTTTTACGCTGTCACGGTTCGCGGGCAACATCGTGTTCAATGCCACCATTTTTGCCATGAACTCAAGCGTGGCACAGCCGCTGCTGACATTGGCAGAGCCGGGGAGCGCGGCGGCGGCGCCGTTGCTGAGGCATAGAGCCAATACTATTGCTGCTATTCGAATACGGATCATGGAAAAAACTCCTGCCAACACGTTGTTGCTGTACCCTTGTACTGGTCAGGGTCTTGACCAATGTGTGTAGTCTAGTGACACAATTGTGAACAGAGACTTAATGATCAAGCGAACAAGCAAAGTGCTGGTAACCGGAATTTTGCCTTGGTCTTGTGCGTGAATACCCGATAAGTTGTCTGTAAAAATAAGAAACCGAATTCAGGAGACCAAGATGGACTGTCCGAAGTGCAATTCCGAGATGCAGGAACTCAAGATTGAAACCCTGTATGGCCAGGTGATGATCGATAAGTGTAATAGCTGCAAGGGCCTGTGGTTCGATAATGGCGAGGCCGAGCAGTTAAAGGGTGACTGGATGGCAGACTTTGCCGACAGTGGTGACCCACAGGTTGGCAAGACCTATAACACCGTGCGCGATGTGCAGTGTCCGCGCTGTGGCAAGCCAATGAAGAAGCTCAATGACAAAAAGCAGAAGCATCTCGAATATGAGGCTTGTGAAGAGCACGGCATGTTCATGGATGCAGGTGAGTTCACCGATTTCAAACATGAAACCCTGTTTGATATGTTTCGTGACGTAGTTTCCGGAATCAAACGTCGTCAGTCGAAATAAGGGCAAACCTTTTTTCAAATCAACAATGCCATCTTGGATGTAGCCAGATGGCATTTTTTTTGGTTTCGAGATCAAGCGGCGGATATTTGCCCAGATCAGTCCAGCTCGCGTCGCTATCATGAAAATCAGAACCAGCAGAGCAAAATAATTGTTTGCTGATGGCCAGTGCGCCCAGGCGCTGCCGCATGTCCGGATCAATATTCCCATAGCTTACTTCCATGCCATCGCCGCCCGCAGCCTGAAACACATCTATCAATGCTTCCAGTTTACGTTTTGACAATGGGTACCTGCCTGGGTGCGCGAGAATAGCGATACCGCCAGCTGCCAATATGGCATTCACGGCGGTGTCCAGAGTGCACCACCCGGATTCGGCATAGATGCGACCCTTTTTACCAAGATGGGATTTGAATGCTTGCTGCCGGTTTTTGCAGACGCCTTGTTGCACCAGAAAGTCTGCGGCATGACTGCGGGTATAAGCAATACAAGGCAATGACTCCAGGTATTGCCATAGACCTTCGGTGCCTAACGCCTGTAATTTCCGATCCATCTCCTGCATCCGCAGCCGCCGCTGCTGTTGCTGCGTTGCCAGCAAATCCTGCAGGCCTGCATGCGCTACATCCAGACAAAGGCCGATAACGTGAACCTCAAGTTTTTCCCAGTCGCATGATATTTCTACGCCCGGAATCAGCTTGATGCCGGATATGGAGCGGTTGAGCTGCTCATACCCGGCAACGCAATCGTGGTCAGTAATTGCCAGATGGCTGATCTCGTTTTCGCGCGCGCGTTGCAGGAGAAATTCCGGGCTGTGTTTGCCATCAGAGAGATAACTATGGCAGTGTAAATCTATTTTCATAGTAACAGACTTGGTCGAAATTCAAGCTGGAAGGCACATTGAATTGATCATGCATTAGAAATTTAATATGCGTGCAACGAAATGCGAAACATCTGGGTCATAAGTGTAGCAGGGTCAAAGGCAGGGCTGCATGGTAGCACTTTCTGCACTCTGTTATATTCAAAAGCCTACTGTTGCAGTCACTGTGCAAGGGCCAGTCTATAGTCAGGGCCCAGCAGTGACTTCTCGCAGCACCCTCGGCAGGGAGTTGACGGGTCTGATTTCCCACGCGACCCATCACCTCGCGATGGTAGCTTAACCAAAGCCTTCAGCTTCTCGACCACAGCATAGGCCTTTGTCAAAATCGTCTTAGGCCCCAGTCTGTGACGGGTGGCTCTGCCCCATATACTTGACTAATTTACTTAGGTATTCGATAATCGCGCCTGTTTTAGGCATATTGAACGGATTGCTTCATGCGTCTTACTACCAAGGGTCGATACGCGGTTACAGCCATGCTGGACCTGGCGCTGCATAAGAATCAGGGCCCGGTTAGTCTCGCCGATATTTCTCATCGGCAGGCCATATCCCTGTCTTATCTGGAGCAACTTTTTGCCAAGTTGCGCAAAGGTTCGTTGGTGATTAGTGTGCGTGGCCCCGGTGGCGGGTATGAACTGGAACGACCGGCCGACGCAATTTACATCGCCGAAATAATCGACGCAGTGAATGAGTCTGTGGACACGACCAAGTGCCAAGGCGCTGGTGATTGCCAGGGTGGCGAGACATGTTTGACGCATTACCTGTGGGAAGACCTGAGCGAGCAGATACACAGTTTCCTGGGTGGCATCAGCCTTGAAGATCTGGTGGCTCGCAGTGATGTCAAACGTATTGCGGCACATCAGGACAGAAGACATATTATTGTGAGTGAGCATCGCGGTGATAGCAGGTTGCCTGCCACCAGCCTTTAGCATTAACGGCAGAATTTCGGAGTAATACATGCAATATCCAATTTATCTAGATTATTCAGCCACCTCGCCAGTTGATCCGCGAGTGGCACAAAAAATGTCAGAGTGTCTGACATTGGAAGCGAACTTCGGTAATCCCGCTTCGCGTTCACACATGTTCGGTTGGAAGGCTGAAGAAGCAGTTGAGACTGCCCGCCGTCAGGTTGCGGATTTGATTAACTGTGATCCACGGGAAATTGTCTGGACATCAGGTGCCACTGAAGCGGACAACCTAGCAATTAAAGGCGCGGCACATTTTTACAGCAAGCAAGGCAAACACATCATTACTTCCAAGATAGAACACAAGGCAGTACTCGATAGTTGTCGACAACTGGAACGGGAAGGCTTCGAAGTTACCTACCTTGATCCAGCCGAGTCAGGAATTATTACGCCAGAGCAGGTCGCAGCCGCGATTCGCCCAGACACTATCCTGGTTTCTCTTATGCATGTTAACAACGAGATCGGTGTAATTAACGACATTGAGGCGATTGGCAAGATTACCCGGGAAAAAAATGTGATCTTCCATGTCGATGCTGCCCAGAGTACCGGCAAGATCGATATCGATCTGGACAAGATGCCAGTGGATTTGATGTCGCTGACCGCGCACAAAGTATATGGCCCGAAAGGTATCGGCGCATTATTCGTGCGGCGCAAGCCACGGGTGCGTATTGAGCCACAGATGCACGGTGGTGGTCATGAACGCGGCATGCGTTCCGGCACACTGGCGACGCATCAGATTGTCGGCATGGGTGAAGCTTATCGAATCGCCAAAGCAGAGATGCATGAAGAGAATGCCCGCATTCTGGCTTTGCGCGATCGGTTGCTCGATGGCCTGAAAGATATTGAAGAAGTTTATGTGAATGGCGATCTTGCACATCGCGTCGCCAGCAATCTTAATATCAGTTTTAATTTCGTGGAAGGTGAGTCATTGATGATGGCATTGCGCGATCTGGCAGTGTCATCGGGATCAGCATGTACTTCTGCCAGTCTGGAGCCGTCTTATGTATTGCGCGCGATCGGATTGAATGACGAACTTGCCCACAGTTCCCTGCGAATATCTTTAGGGCGCTTCACGCAGGAAGCTGAAATTGATTATGCGATCGGCAAGATTCATGAGGCGGTCGCCAAGTTGCGCGAGTTGTCACCGTTGTGGGATATGTTCAAGGACGGTGTGGATTTAAATCAGGTTAAGTGGGCTGCCCACTAGGCAGGAGATAAAACATGGCTTATTCAGACAAAGTGCTCGATCACTATGAGAATCCGAGAAACGTCGGCAAGATGGACGACAAGGATATAAACGTCGGCACAGGCATGGTTGGTGCACCAGCATGCGGTGACGTGATGCGCCTCCAAATCAGGGTCAATGACCAAGGTGTCATTGAAGACGCGAAATTCAAAACCTATGGATGCGGTTCGGCAATAGCCTCCAGTTCATTGCTCACAGAGTGGGTCAAAGGGCGTTCTCTGGAAGAAGCGACGCTAATCCGGAACAAGGATATTGCCGAAGAACTCGGTTTGCCGCCGGTGAAGATTCATTGTTCAGTTCTGGCTGAAGATGCGATCAAGGCCGCGATTGAAGACGTAAGGAACAAGCGCAAGGCGCAGCAATAGATAGCTCGCGCCTGCATCAGATAAGGAACTGCAAGACGAAACGTCATGGCTATATCAATTACTGAAACTGCTGCAAAACACGTACACACACAGCTTCAAAGCCGTGGGCATGGTGTAGGTATTCGCGTCGGAGTAAAGACTACAGGTTGTTCCGGCATGGCCTATGTGCTTGAGTTCGTGGACAAGGTCGACATCGGCGATCAGGTGTTTGAGGATCATGGGGTCAAGATAATTGTGGATCCCAAGAGTCTGTTGTATATCGATGGTACTGAAATGGATTTTGTGAAGCAGGGGGTCAATGAGGGTTTTGAATTTAAAAATCCCAATGCCAAAGCTGAATGCGGGTGCGGCGAAAGTTTCAGTATCTAGCATACTCAGCTGTGTTGAGCGTGCCAGCGCAGTGTGCAGAGTTGTGACATGGCGCTGTCCCAGCTTTCGTTCCTGGCTGCAGTCATTTAGTCAGCCCAATCATTAAGTAATTCAATCTATACGCAGTTCAAGCAATTACACAGTGCAATTATTCAAACAGAACTACTTCGAACTATTCGATATCCCCGCATCATTCCATGTGGATCAGGAATTGCTAATTGGCAGATATCGTGACTTGCAAAGCCAGTGGCATCCAGATCGGTTTGCAAGCGGAAGTGAACAACAAAAACTGCAAGCAGTACAGGTATCGAGTCTCCTGAACCAGGCCTTCGATACGCTAAGGACTCCACTAGTCCGTGCCGGATACCTGTTGACTCTGAAGCAATGTGATATTGAAAGAGTAAGTCAGCAGGATCTTGGCATGGAATTGCTTATGGAGCAGATGCAACTGCGCGAAACTCTGGAGGACTTGCCGGTAGACGATTCAGCGCTTGCAGCTCTGGATGCATTGAAAGAGCGTGTGAACAGCAAATTGCAAGTAAGCGAACAGGCTTTTGCCAAGCATTTGGGTGCTGATGCAATTCTGGATGCGAAGAAGTCGTACCATGAGCTGCAATTTCTGGTGAAATTGTTAAGAGAAATCGAAATCGGCGAAGAACAAAGACTGGATTATTAGCTGTCATGGCATTACTTAAAATAGCAGAACCTGGCGGCAAACTGGTACAGACGATACATCACCTGGCTGTTGGCATTGATCTCGGTACGACGAATTCGCTAGTGACCGCCAGTTGTGGTGGTTCCGTTGAGACGCTGCCGGACGATAACGGTCAACATTTACTGCCATCCGTGGTTCAGTATCGAGATTCGCAACCGCCATTGGTTGGCCAGAAAGCAAAGGCCGCTGCCATAGCTGATCCAAAAAATACCATTGTTTCCGTAAAACGCTTGTTAGGCAAAAGCCTGGCAGACGTGAAAAATTCATTGCAATATCTACCCTATGATTTCGACCCTGCTCGTGATCCACGCGCTCCGGCCATGCTTACTGTTGCTGGTACCAAAGATCCTATTCAGGTATCAGCTGATATTCTGGCAACTCTGGCCCGGCGTGCCGAACATTGCCTGAAAGGTAAACTGGAAGGAGTCGTAATAACTGTGCCTGCGTACTTCAATGATGCACAACGGCAGCAGACCAAAGAAGCTGCGGGGCTCGCTGGTCTCAAAGTACTCCGGCTGTTGAATGAGCCAACTGCGGCGGCCGTTGCTTACGGCCTTGATAGCAAAGAACAGGGTAATGTCATTATTTTTGATCTTGGTGGGGGCACGTTCGATGTGTCTTTGTTGAGTCTGCAGAAAGGCGTATTCCAGGTACTCGCCACCGGTGGCGATACGAACCTCGGCGGTGACGATTTTGATCGCATGCTGGTGGCATGGATACGCACACAACTGCCGCCAGCGCAACAAGCCGATCTGAGTCTGCAAGGAGCGCTGCTTGGCGTTGCAAACGACGCGAAGCATGCACTCAGCAATGCGGAGTCAGTTACAGTGCAATTTGGTGCATGGAGCGGGGTGCTCGATAACACGCAGTTCGCGACACTTTGTGCGGACTTGATTGCTAACACAATCAAGACCTGTCGCCGTGTCTTGCGGGATGCCAAGTTAAGCAAAACAGATATCGATCAAATAGTGCTCGTCGGCGGATCGACACGCATGCCGGTTATTCGGCAGGCGGTGGCGGAATTTTTCGGCAAGGAGCCACTGACCAGTATTGATCCGGATAAAGTTGTCGCTATAGGCGCCGGGATTCAGGCAGATGTGCTCGTTGGCAATAAGTCTCCAGATAACTATCTGCTGCTGGATGTAAATCCGTTGTCACTTGGCATCGAGACAATGGGTGAGTTGGTGGAAAAAATAATTCCCCGCAACACCACTATCCCGGTTGCTCGTGCGCAGGAATTTACCACCTTCAAGGATGGCCAAACGGTGATGTCATTACACGTCGTGCAGGGTGAGCGGGAATTGGTCAGTGATTGCCGTTCATTGGCGCGGTTTGAATTGCGTGGAATTCCGCCAATGGTGGCAGGTGCAGCAAAAATTCGCGTCACGTTTCAGGTTGATGCTGATGGCTTGTTGAGTGTCAGCGCCGAAGAATTGAGTACGGGCATGACCGCCGAGATACAGGTCAAGCCAAGCTTCGGCCTCAACTCGGGTTCCATCGAACAGATGTTAAAGTCATCCCAGGAGCATGCAAAGACCGACATGGAAGCGCGCGCGATTCGCGAAGCCCAGTTGGAAGCTACTCAACTTATTGAGGCTCTGGCCAATGCTCGTGTTCAGGATGGTGATTTGTTAACGGAAGCAGACGCAAAAAGCGTCGATGCTGCAATTGGTGCTCTGCGCGAGGCAATGCCCGCAGGCAGCAGCAATCGCATTCATCATCTCACCGAAGAATTGAATCGAATCAGTGGTGATTTTGCCGGTCGGCGCATGGATTTGCATATCGGCAAAGCGTTGCGTGGATCTTCAATTGAAAGCAACGCTGAGGGTAACTCTACTAAATAGCTACAGGTTGATTAATGCCAAAAATTACTTTTCTGCCACACCCGGTAATCTGTCCTGATGGTGCGACCGTAACAGCCAGCGCTGGCGAGAGCATTCTGGATGCGGCATTGCGCCACCAGATTCCCATCGAACACGCCTGCGAAAAATCCTGTGCATGTACCACTTGCCATGTCATCGTGCGTGAGGGTATCGAATCACTGCTGGATGCCGAAGAAAACGAGGAAGATTATCTGGACAAGGCCTGGGGTCTGGAACCTGAATCAAGACTGAGTTGCCAGGCTAAGGTACAAAATCAGGATTTGCTGATTGAAATCCCGAAATACACGATAAACATGGTATCAGAGGTGCACTAACAGACAGAACCCCATGAAATGGACCGATGTGTACGAAATCGCCATACAACTGGCTGATACCTATCCAGATACTGATCCCCAATATGTGAATTTTGTCGATTTGCATAGCTGGATCTGCGCTCTGGAGGATTTCGATGATGACCCGGAACGCAGCGGCGAGAAAATCCTGGAAGCCATCCAATCAGCCTGGATTGAGGAAATCGCAGACTAACACCCTGAAAAACCGGGTTTTTCTCGATCTAAAGCATACAAAATTCCCGGCAATGCACGTATAATGCGCCCTCATTTTAGTTACCCCTATTAATTTCAGTATTAGTGAGAGTTGTGATGGCGATCGAACGAACCTTATCCATAATCAAGCCGGATGCCGTAGGCAAGAACGTAATAGGTGAAATATATAGCCGCTTTGAAAAAGCAGGACTGAAGATAGTCGCAGCAAAAATGCTGCAACTGGACGCAGTGTCCGCAGGCGGTTTCTACGCAGAGCACAAGGAAAGGGGGTTTTTCGGAGACCTTATCGCATTCATGACGTCTGGGCCGGTTATGATCCAGGTGCTGGAAGGCGAGAGCGCCGTCGCTAAAAATCGCGAATTGATGGGAGCTACCAACCCGGCCCAGGCTGTGCCTGGCACAATCCGTGCTGATTTCGCGCAATCCATCGACGCCAATGCAGTGCATGGTTCTGATTCGGTGAAATCTGCCGAGCGTGAAGTGAATTACTTTTTTAAAGCGGGCGAGATTTGTTCCTGAAACCTGGTGCGGGGTTACCCTAGCCTGCAGGAGTGAAACGAACATGACGGCAACTAGCAAACCAAACCTGGCTGGTCTGAGTCTGGAAAAATTGCGCGTGTTGTTTGCCGACATGGGAGAGAAGCCATTTCGTGCCCAACAGGTGACGAAATGGATTCATCAGCGCGGCGTGCTTGATCTCGATGCCATGACTGATATTAGCAAGCCCTTGCGTGATCGTCTCAAATTGACTACCTGCATCAGCTTGCCACGCATCGTTGACGAGTTTGCCTCTGCCGACGGCAGCCGCAAATGGATCATGCAAGTAGCCAGTGGTAGCAGCGTGGAAATGGTGTTTATTCCCGAGGCTGGCCGCGGCACTTTGTGCATCTCTTCGCAAGCCGGATGCTCACTGGATTGCAGCTTCTGTGCCACTGGTAAACAGGGCTTTAACAGCAATCTCACCGTTGCCGAAATCATCGGGCAACTGTGGTGGGCGAATCACGAACTGGGTGGATTCGGCGGTCGGCTTGAACGGCCAGTCAGTAATGTCGTCATGATGGGCATGGGCGAGCCGCTGCTCAATTTCGACAATGTCATGGATGCGGTAACCATCATGATGGAAGACTGCGCCTATGGTTTGTCCAAGCGCAAGGTCACGATCAGCACGTCAGGAGTTGTACCTGCCATCGATCGACTGAAAGATTTCACCGATGCGTCCATAGCTGTTTCTCTGCATGCACCGAACGACACGCTGCGCAGTCAGATCATGCCGATCAACAAAAAATACCCGATTGCCGAATTGCTGCGAGCTGTTTCCGGATATATGGATAGTCTCGGTGACAAGCGGGTTCCAGTGATTGAGTACACCTTGATTGCCGGTATCAACGACCATCGGCAACTGGCGCGTGATCTGGCTACACTACTGCAGGATTTTCCCTGCAAGATCAATCTGATCCCTTTTAACCCGTTCCCGCAGAGTGACTTTCGCAGGCCGAGCAGCAGCGCGATCAGCAATTTTCGGCAAATTCTGCAAGAAGCCGGCTATATTGTAACTGTCAGAACCACCCGCGCCGATGATATCGGAGCGGCCTGCGGGCAGCTGGTGGGAATTGTAGAGGACCAGACACAGCGCAGTAGCAGGCATCAACGCCGCCGGGAACTGGTGGCAGCGCATGGGAAAGAATTCGACAGCACTGATAATCTGGCGGTTGCGGCCGACAGTGTATAGTGATGGTCTCGGGACCAGACCTTAAGGACGGCATAAATATTATGAAATTCAACACGGTACAGGGGGTAGATTTGTCAATCAATGCGTTCAAATCACTCACAGCAGCCTGCATCCTGGCGGGCTTATTGACAGCTTGCGTGACCACCACCACTGGTGGCTTTAACGTGGATACGTCTGACGAGCAGGCCGTACAGGACTATATCCAGCTGGCTCTGGCCTACTATGAAGCAGACGATATGCTCGGTGCCCGCCGTCACGTAAATAACGCGCTAGCCATCAACCCTGACCATGCTGACACCTATAATCTATTGGCTCTGATCTCCCAGCGTGAGGGTGACCTGGACATTGCTGAACAGAATTTTCTGCGGGCAATTCGCCTTGACCGAACGAATTCCCGCGCCAGGAACAACTATGCTGCTCTGGTATTTGGCCTGCAGCGGTTTGAAGACGCTTTCGAGCAGTTACAGGTAGTCGCCAATGATATTGAATACGATGGACGAGCAATTGCGTTTGAAAATCTAGGTCGCAGTGCCGAACGACTCGGTCGTGAAAGTGAGGCCGAAAACGCTTTTACCCGCGCGCTGCAGCTGAATAGCAATTTGTACGTGTCCGCGCTGGAGCTATCCATGCTGAAGTTAAAGCGTGGCGATGAAATAGGTGCCAGGCAGAATTATCAGCAATACCTGACTATCGTGGAATTCTACAAGCTTCCACATACACCACGCGCGTTATTGGCTGGAATCCAGATTGGCACCCGGTTAAATGAACAGAAAATGGTAGATGATTTTGCATTGATTCTCGGCACCCTGTATCAGGAATCACCCGAATACCAGACATATAGAAGCTTAAGTGATGCCAGCTAAGTATATCGACCAGATAAAATACCCTGAAGTGGATGCCGCAAGCGCGCAGGATGCGGGTGGGCTTGCAGTTGATATTGTCGTTGAAGATGAAAGTGCGGTAGCTCCGACTCCAGGTGCAGTCCTGCAAGCTGAGCGAGAACGCCTGAATCTGTCGGAAAAAGATGTCTCCGATGCACTGCATATCACCATGCACTATGTGCGAGCGATCGAATCGAATCGGTTCGACAAGTTGCCTGGAACCGTGTTTACGAAAGGCTACATAAAGAGCTATGCCAAATTTCTAGGCCTCGATATCAATGCAGTAGTCATGCTCTTTGACGGCATCAATTCCGAACAGCAGGGAATGCAGCAAGAAGCTAATCGACGTCATATGGCGAAGCGTCGCAGTGATCGCAATAAGCCCTGGGTGTATGCATCCATCGCCAGTTTCATACTTGGTTTTAGCGGACTCTGGGCATATAACTATTTTGCAGGCGCTAATGACGAACCCAGGGTGGTCCCAGCCATTCAGGCTCCAGCTGCCACCACAATCGCTTCACGTCCCATCGTGCAGACGCCGGCCCCAGCAACGGCGCAAATGGTGGAGTCTGCATCAACGTCAGCAATAATTGGCGCGAGCGAGCCCGAACCAGCACCGCAGCTAACTGCGTCATCGTCAATCGCTACACAACCGGTTACGCCAGTTATAGCAAACACTGCGGCCAACGGCGTGACTGCCGCCACTGTTCCTGCTGTAAACCAGTCTGCTGCAGTCGTGAGCATTGCGGCAGTGACACCAGTACCGGTGGCAGCAATAGTTTCAGCGTCGAGTGATGACAATGTCATCGCAGTCGGAGCGGATGGCGATGATGTGCTGCGGATAAACTTCAGTGGTGAGAGCTGGGTGGAAGTAAACGACAGCCAATCCAGGCAGATTTACCGTGATATACGCGCAGCCGGCGACGTGCTGGAAATTACCGGCGATGCCCCGTTCAGCATCCTGCTGGGCGACGCCCCATTTACGACGATGTCTCTGAACGGCAATGAGATCAATGTCTCTGACAATATTCGCATCGACAATTCAGCCCGCCTCACTGTAGGCTTGTAAGCCATGACTTCCAGCCAGCCAATCACTCGTCGCAAGACACGCCAGATTATGGTCGGCAATGTTGCCGTGGGCGGCGATGCGCCGATATCTGTGCAGAGCATGACCAATACGGAAACCTGCGATGTCACGGCGACGCTCGCGCAGATTCAGCGCCTCACTAATGCGGGTGTCGATATCGTGCGCGTGTCCGTGCCGAGCCTGGACGCAGCAGAGGCGTTCAAGCATATTCGCAGCGCAGTGACGGTACCGCTGGTGGCAGATATTCACTTTGACTACCGCATCGCGTTGCAGGTATTGGAGAATGGGGTGGATTGTTTGCGCATCAATCCGGGCAATATTGGCAGTGAGCAACGCATCCGCGCCGTGGTTGACAGTGCCAAGGACAAGGGCATTCCTTTGCGTATCGGAGTAAATGCCGGTTCATTGGGCAAGGACTTGCTCCGTAAATACAAAGAGCCTAACTCGGAAGCTATGGTTGAATCTGCGCTCACGCAAATAGCCATTCTTGACAAGCTCGATTTTTCAAATTTCAAGATTAGTTTGAAAGCCTCTGAAATATTCATGACGCTGGCGGCCTATCGCAGTCTCGCCACGCAAATAGATCAGCCATTTCATCTCGGCATCACTGAGGCTGGTGGCCTGCGCTCCGGCACGGTGAAATCTGCCATTGGGCTCGGTGCGCTGTTAATGGAAGGCATTGGCGACACGATACGAATTTCGCTGGCGGCAGATCCGGTGGAAGAAGTGAAGGTGGGCTTCGATATATTGAAAAGCCTCGGCATACGGCAGAAAGGCGTCAATCTGGTCGCTTGCCCCAGTTGTTCGCGGCAGAACTTCGATGTCATTTCCGTGGTCAATGCGCTGGAGTCACGGCTAGAAGATATTATTACACCAATTGATGTGGCCGTTATTGGTTGTATCGTGAATGGTCCGGGTGAAGCAAAGGTTGCCGAGATCGGTTTGACTGGCGCCACTCCGAATAATCTCGTGTATGTCGATGGCGTGCCAGATCATAAAATCAACAATGACAATCTCGTGAACGAGTTGGAAGCAATGGTCCGCAAACGGGTTGCCGAGAAACAAGCTGCGAGTGACAACCTCATAGCATCCGGTTAGTTCTACCTCTCCTAAAAAATATACTATGGCAAATCTACAAGCGATCAGGGGGATGAACGACATCCTCCCGGACCAGACTCTTAGCTGGCAATACCTCGAAGCAAGGTTCCGCCAGCTTGTGCAACGCCATGGTTACCGCGAAATTCGTTTTCCAGTGCTGGAACAAACCCAACTCTTCAAACGCTCCATCGGTGAAGTCACTGATATTGTAGAGAAAGAGATGTATACCTTTGATGACCGTAATGGCGACAGTCTGTCGTTGCGGCCCGAAGGCACCGCCGGATGCGTGCGTGCAGCCGATCAGCACGGTCTTTTGTATAACCAGCAACAACGGCTCTGGTATCAGGGGCCGATGTTCCGACATGAGCGACCACAGAAGGGACGCTACCGGCAGTTCCATCAGTTCGGAGTCGAGGCATTCGGGATGGCCGGTCCGGATATTGATGCGGAAGTGATTCAATTGGCGGCGCTGTTGTGGCAGGAACTGGAGCTAACTGAATATCTGACCCTGCAACTGAACAATATTGGCAGTGCCGGGGACAGGAAGCATTATGCCGCCGCACTGACGACGTTCCTGTTGCAGCACGAAAGCACCCTCGATGATGATGCCCGTAAACGCATGCACTCAAACCCGCTGCGGGTTCTGGATAGCAAGAATCCGGAAGTGCAAAAGCTATTAACAGCTGCGCCCTTGCTCGCTGACTATGTCAGTGCCGAGAGCAAGCTCCACTTCGCGGAACTGCAGCACCTGCTCACGGCGGCAGGCATCAGTTTTGTGGAAAACCCACGCTTGGTGCGCGGGCTCGATTATTACAATTACTGTGTGTTCGAGTGGACTACCGATACGCTTGGTGCCCAGGGCACGGTGTGCGGAGGCGGTCGCTATGATGGCCTGGTGGAACAATTGGGTGGCAAGCCTACCCTCGCAGCTGGCTTCGCAATCGGCGTAGAGCGTCTGGTATTGATGTTGGAAGAGCTGCAGAAGATACCCGCTTCTGCTCTACAACTTATTGATATTTATGTATTAATAGTAGGCGATGGGCTTGCAGCCCAGGGTCTGGAACTGGCTCGCGAGCTACGTCTGGCGTACCCACGATTAGGCGTCATCAGTCATTGCGGGGGCGGCAAATACAACCATCAACTTAAACGTGCCTTTGCCAGTGGCGCCAGTGTAGCGGTTATCCTAGAAGCAACTGCTGCCGACGTAACAGGGGTAAGTGAGCTGAAAATCCGGCGTTTGGATGACTCCGGCGAATCGGTAACTGTACCGGTGCAGGCCGCCGTCGCAAAATTGGGTGAATTTCTCCATATTTCAGCGTCATAGACGCAATCATCCGTGCCACGCGCACAACAAACAGGTAGAATTATCCCCTCAAAAAATACCGGGTCCAGGCGCCGTCAAGCATGAGCTGGCGCGCAGAATTCAGATCCCCGGCAATTAATCAGAACCAACAGTGACAGTTGCCAAACCAGCAACTGCAAGTAAGGAGTGAGTCGTGGCGTTGCAAGCGGCAGAAGAAGAAACCATTGAAACCTTGAAACAGTGGTGGCGTGAGAATGGCAAGCAACTGGTATTGTTGTTTATCGTTGTATTTGCCAGTTATACCGGCTGGCTGTTGTGGCAGAACTCGCGCCTCGATCAGGCTGAGGCCGCCTCTGATCTCTATGAGGAAATAATGCAACTAGCCGTAAGTGAGCAGGGCAGCGACGTGAGTGATGCGGATAGTGCGCGCATTATCGAAGCTGCGGCACTGCTGCAGACAAATCACTCGAGCTCGGTATATGCCATGTATGGAGCACTGTTTGCAGCACAGCAGCACGTGCGCAATGACGACCTCGGTGCCGCCGAAACAGCACTGCAATGGATACTGGATAACCGGAAAGAAGGCATGTTCAGTGCAACCGAGCCTGGACTCCTACTCACAGCGGAACTGCGCCTTGGCAGAGTGCTGTTGGCTCAGGGTGAAGCGGAACGAGCTCTCACACTCGTCAATGGGGTAGATCCAAAATCTTTCGAGCCCGCATTTGCAGAGCTGCGCGGTGATATCTATATCGCCCTGGAGCGGGTCGACGATGCGCGCGAAGCTTATCTGGCAGCGCAGCAAGCAGGTTCCAATAGCGAAGCATTACGCATGAAACTGGACGCACTTGGGAATAAAAGCTGATTCGACCAGCATTTAAAAGCCATGATCCATTCAGCAGTTAACAACCTCTCAATCCTGCACCCTGTGCGCACTGTGCTACTCGTGAGCGTGATGCTCGTCTGCAGCGCCTGTGCCAACCTGAATCCTTTGAACTGGTTCAGTGGTGATGAAGAAGTAAATGTGCCGAAGGAACTCGTTGATTTTCCGCGTGAGGTGAATCTGGAGCGAGACTGGAGTCGCAGCGTTGGTAACGGCCAGGGCGATAATTACACGAGAATTGAACCAGCCTTTGACGGTGGTGTCATTTATGCGGCGAGTGAAAATGGTGTAGTCACCGCCGTCACTGCCGAATCAGGCGATGAGGTGTGGCGTACTCGCGTGTCTGGCACGATCTCCGGTGGGGTTGGTGCCGGTAATGGACTCGTACTGGTGGGCACTCAAGAAGCGGAAATGATCGCATTGGATCAGTTTGATGGGAGTGAACGCTGGCGTGTGCTCGTTACCAGTGAAGTGCTCGCGGCTCCACAGACTGATGGTGATGTAGTTGTCGCACAGACAGTAGATGACAAATTGATTGCGCTGGATGCTGCTGATGGCTCTCGCCGCTGGATTTATGAAGCAACCATACCGGCACTGACATTGCGCGGTACCAGCAAGCCTTTGATAACACCAACAGGTGCTGTCATTGCAGGTTTTAGCAATGGCACACTGGTTTCCGTATCAGCCAACAACGGCATCTGGCGTTGGGAAGAACGCGTCGCTGTGCCGGAAGGACAATATGATATTGATCGCGTCATCGATGTGGATGGAGATCTGATGCTGGACGGCGATCGCGTATTCGCGTCCAGCTATCAGGGCAACTTGATGGCGTTCGATGTGGCAAGCGGACGCATAGTATGGGGTTTCGAAGCTTCCAGTTATAACGGTTTGACCCAGGGATTTGGCAATCTTTATGTCAGTGATGACGAAGGCCATATAATAGCCATACGCAACAATACGGAAGATGTAGTTTGGCGCAATACCGATCTTGAGTTCCGTCAACTCACAGCGCCGGTATCAATTGGCAATTATATCGCCGTCGCTGACTTCGAAGGGTACATCCATCTGCTTTCGCAGGTTGACGGGCGTATTGTCGGCCGTGTCCGCATAGACAATAACGGCATACGGTCCAGTCTCGTCGCGCGCAATGGCAGATTGTTTGCGTATGGAAATAGTGGACGCCTCGAAGCGTTCACTCTCCAGCAAGTTAGTCTCTAACACGCCAGGTTTTCAGCATGAGGCCAGTCATCGCCCTCGTTGGTCGTCCCAATGTTGGCAAATCCACATTATTCAATCGTCTCACCCAGAGTCGCGATGCGCTCGTGGCAAATCTGCCAGGGCTTACTCGTGATCGCCAATACGGTGATGGCAAGCACGACAAGAAATCATTCATAGCAATCGATACGGGCGGCATTACCGGTCGCGAAGAAGGCATCGACGCGGAGATGGCGGCCCAATCATTGCTTGCGATCGAAGAGGCTGATGTTTGTCTGTTGCTGGTCGACGCACAGGATGGCCTGACGCCAGACGATACGCGGATCGTCGACTATCTGCGCAAGAACAACAAGAACAGTTTTCTGGTAGTAAACAAGATCGATGGGCTTGATCCTGACCAGGCCATGGCGGATTTCTACAAGCTTGGTATGGCTGACTTGTTTCCGATAACGGCCACTCAGGGGCGCGGTGTTCGCGTCATGTTAACGCAGGTATTGGCCGCGTTTGCTGACGATGAAGTTGCGCTGGAGGCAGAGTCCGATGCCGATACTGGCATCAAGATTGCGATCGCTGGTCGTCCAAACGTGGGCAAATCCACGCTGGTAAATCGCATGTTGGGTGAAGATCGCGTCGTGGTATTTGATCAGCCTGGCACCACCCGCGACAGTGTCTATATTCCTTTCGAGCGTCATGGTGAGCGTTATACGCTTATCGATACGGCTGGTATTCGCAAGCGCGGACGCACCAATGAGACAGTTGAAAAGTTCTCGGTAGTGAAAGCATTGCAAGCGATACAGGATGCAAACGTAGTGGTATTTGTGGCAGATGCGCGCACTGGCATTGTGGAGCAGGATCTGCACTTGCTGGGCTACATAGTTGAAACTGGAAGAGCGTTGGTGATTGCCCTGAATAAATGGGATGGCATGGAGCACGACGCGAAGGAACAGATCAAGTCAGAAATACGGCGTCGTTTCATGTTCGTCGATTTCGCCAAAATTCATTTTATATCTGCATTGCACGGCACTGGCGTTGGCGATTTGTACAAGTCGATTCATAAGGCGTATGACTCGGCGCGCATGCAGTTGACGACGAACCGATTGACGAAAATGCTGGAGGACGTGGTGACTGATCATGCGCCACCTACGGTAAATGGACGCCGCATCAAATTGCGCTATGCCCACGCCGGCGGCCAAAATCCCCCGATCATTGTTATTCACGGCAAACAAACCGACAAGGTTCCAGATCATTACAGTCGGTACCTGGAAAAATCATTTCGCAAAGCTTTGCGAATGGAAGGCACTCCGATTCGGATCGAATTGCGCAGCGATGACAATCCGTTCGTCAAGAGTGAAGAGAACCTGAACCAGAAACAGGTCGCGCGCAAACGTCGACTGGTCAGGAACAAGAAAACCGAGAGCGACAAAGCGCGCCATGTAGATACCGCGAGTACACGCAAGACTGCATATGGCAAGCCGCGCAAACCACCTTCCCAGAAAGCTCGCAAGCCGGACAGCCGGAAACCAGCTAAACGGTAAAACAGTATGACCGTATCTTTTGCAGATATAGAAGCCGCTGCTACGCGCCTGCAAGGAGTCTGCATCAGGACTCCGCTGTTGCGTTCGGCGGAACTGGATAGCCGGGTCGCTGCTCAGGTATTTCTCAAACCGGAATGCCTGCAACATATCGGAGCGTTCAAATTTCGCGGCGCCTACAATCGCCTCGTGCAACTCAATCCTGCCGAACGGTCCCTGGGTGTGGTCGCGTTTTCCTCCGGAAATCATGCTCAAGGTGTAGCCTACGCGGCGAAATTGCTCGGTATGCAAGCGACCATTGTGATGCCGACTGATGCGCCTGCAATCAAGAAAGAGGGAACCGCAGCGCTGGGCGCTACGATTCGCTATTACGACCGCGAGCGTGAGTCCAGGGAAGCGATTGCCGCAGAGATCGCTGCAGCTAGCGGCGCTGTGCTGGTACCCGCTTTCGATGATGAGGTGGTAATTGCGGGTCAGGGAACTTGTGGATTGGAACTCATGCAGCAGTTGCATGAGCAGAAATTGGTGCCGTCAATGGTGCTGAGTCCCTGCGGGGGAGGCGGCTTGCTGGCAGGTGTGTCGACAGCGGTAAAGGGTAGCAATGCTGCCACACAGGTGTTCGGCGTTGAACCGCAAAACTATGCAGATCATGCCTTGTCGAAACAAGCCGGCGTGAGAGTGCAGATAAAACCCCAGCAAGCGACACTCTGTGATGCGCTGATGGCTAACATGCCAGGAGAGATCACCTGGGAAATCAATCGCAAAACGGTAACTGATTTTCTAGTAGTTTCAGAAGACGAGATTGCGCACGCAGTCAGCTTCGCGTTTCGATATCTTAAGTTGGTAGTGGAACCGGGAGGAGCGGTGGCATTGGCAGCGCTGCTCAGTCAAAAAATTACAGCAACCGAGGCTCCCATCGGAATCATTCTTTCTGGTGGCAATATTGATCGCCAGACATTGCAGGCTTGCCTCGAAAAATTTCCGGCACCGTAACAGACTCATTGCTACGCTTGGCCTGAATTTTCTTTTACATAACTGAAAGGTCTATGTTTATGATTGCAATTTCAATGTGTCATTCAAGCTTTAAAATCTCCTTGAACAAGCATCTGCAATTTTCTTTGCTGAGCGGTCTCTTGCTGTTCACGTCTGGCAACGTGCATGCACAGTCGGATACAAGTTGTACAGATACACTCAACTGTGCGTCATCCTGGATTGGCATGACCGCAGCGGAGCGCGCTACTGTATTCGCCTTTGCTGAAGACTATAAGGCGTTCATCGGTCGTTCGCGCACAGAATTACAGTTTGTTACTGAAGCGATCGTATTCGCCGAAGCCAATGGCTTTTCGGAACTGACAACGAATTCCGACCTGCGTCCAGGTGCGCGCATATATGAAGTGAATCGCGATCGTACCATTTCGTTGATGGTGATTGGACAGGAGTCATTACAGAATGGATTTCACGTAATCGGAGCGCACATTGACACGCCGCGCCTGGAGCTGAAAGGGCGCCCACTCTACCTGGATAGTGAGTTTGCATTGTTCCAGACCAACTACCATGGTGGCATCAAGTACCATCAATGGACCAACCTGCCGCTCGCTTTGGTAGGACGCATCGATCGCAAGGATGGCAGCGTCGTCAATGTTTCCGTTGGGCTGAACCCCGATGATCCTATCTTCATGATTCCGGAATTGTCGCCCCATGTTGATCGTGATCGCGATTCACAGACTTTGGGTGAATATCTTGGACCGGAAGATATGGACCCGGTGGTAGGACACATACCTGGCAATGACGCAGACAGCGATGTAGTTGATGAGGTGTTGGCCTATCTGGCGCAGGAATATGCCATAACCCGTGCTGACCTGGTTTCTGCGGAATTGTCCCTGGTGCCCGCAGACGCGCCGCGGGATATGGGTTTTGATCGCGGTTTAATCGCCGCCTACGGTCAGGATGATCGCCTCGCCTCCTATACGGCACTGCGCGCAATCGCCGAAATCAACAATCCACAGAAAACCACGATGGCCTATCTCGTGGACAATGAGGAAGTAGGTAACCGCAATAATACAGGTGCCGGGTCTGACTACTTCGCTGACTTTCTGTCACGTCTGCTCTACGCCGAACTCGGTGAGCAATATCGTGAACCCCTGTTTCGCGCGGCATTGCGTAATACAAAATTTGTTTCGATTGATGTGAATCCGGGCGTGAATCCGATGGATCCCGGTGTATGGGAGTTGGGCAACGCGCCGAAACTGGGCTACGGCATCAACCTCAAGCTGTATGGACAGGGAAATAGCGCGAACTCCGAGTTCACTGCCTGGACGCGCCAATTACTGGACGGTAATGACATACCCTGGCAGACCATTACCTATAAAGTGGGAAGTGCGGGTGGCGGTACTATTGGTGGCGAGTTTTCGTCACAGAATATGGAAGTAATCGATTTAGGCGTGCCTTTGCTGTCGATTCACACGCCATACGAGGTGAGTTCGAAGGTAGATGTTTACAATCTGTATCTGGCAGCACGGGCTTTTTATGCCCATACGGATTGATACCTGCCCTCGCCAATAAAAAGGGGACTGCGATGCATGCATCACAGTCCCCCTTTTTTTTCCAGTTTTTACCTAATCTGACTTTTTCGAACTACTGTTTCGCGGCCTCCGCTTCCAACAGTCTGGCCCCGGCGAGAATGCCGGGCATCGCGTAGTTACCCTCGTGACAGGCATACTCGTAAACGCGACCGTCAGTAGCGTGGAAGCTCAGTTCTGCAGTCCAGGGTTGAACATACAGATTAGAATCATCCACGGTGAACTGATACACAATCTCGGTGGGGGAATAGCGACTGAAGCGTTCAATAATTCTGCCATCGGCGGTTATCGGTACTGAGCTTTGTTCCATCTGCTGTGGATTGATATTGATGGTTTCTACGACCAGCGCGCCGTCTTCGTACCACCCGCGAGAATCTCCCAGCCAGGGTTTCAATACTGGCGGACGCGGATTGGCGCGCGCTTCTGCGGCACTGGCATAAGTCGGGATGATGCGCGCGTCATGGGCCATCTCCACCAGGATCATCACGTAGTCATCAGTCTGCACAAATTGGTAGGTGCTGTTGTACAGCGTGCCCATCATGCCCGGGCCGGAAGTATTGCCGAAGCCGAGCAGGCAACGTTCTGCCAGCGGTAAAGCCTCCGGACCGGAGTTATCGCCGTTGCCGGTGAGGTAACGGCGACCGAAGCCACGATCCTGAAACACCACCTTGGGTTGTTCAAGCCGCGGAATCCTGCCATTGGGTGGGTCGATGATATAGGAAGTGCGGAACTCACCTTTCACTATGGCCAGTTGCGATCCAGGATCAACCCAGAAGGAATTGTAGCCGCGCAGTCCAAAGTCTATGCTGCCCGCGGGCGGAGCTCCAGTGGTCTCATCAATCGGTGCGTTGGCATCGAAATCGCCTGGTCCAATACCCGCGATCGGAGTGCCAGCGGCGATTTGGGTAGCAACTTCTTCAGATACTACCAGTGCTTCAATCCCGTTCGGTCGGGTCAGACTGGTGAGGGAAGCGTTGGTCCAGACGCCGCCGAGATCAGGTCTGGCGGGATCCTGCGCCTGACTGGTGGTCGCGCACAGGGCCACTGCAAGACCGAGCAATGCCGAGGCGAGTTTGGTCTGCTTTGGAATGAACATGCTATTTCTCCTAGGGCTGGTATTCGAATGTTGAAAATTTTTCAGCCCAATTGTCGCCAGGATTCGTGAAGCTTTCCGCGAAATTGGCTTTGCCATCAAGATTGAGTTTTAACCAGGCCAAGGTGAAGCGGCCCATTGCCATGAGTTCTTCACCGGAATTTGACGCCATGTTGTGGTCACCCTTGGCAAACTCGGCATATACCCGAGGCGTACCTGGAGCTATGGAATCATACAGAGCGCGAGCGTGTTGGGCAGGCGCTGCCACGGTGTCTTCCGCACTGGCGAAAATCAGGGTAGGTACGGTCAGGTTGCTGTAATTGCCGGTGAAAGACTGACCAAGTTCGCAGCAATAGGGTAGTAGCGGTATTACCGCCTTGATGCGATCACCCAGTTCGACTGCAGCTGCCAAGGCCGCACCACCGCCGAGCGAATGCCCCATAATGGCAATTTTGGAGGTGTCGATCCTGCCCTTAATGGGACTGTCAGCCTTCGCGTTTTCTGCATGCAGAAACTCTACAGCGGCAATGTGGGCTTGTTTGCGCGCCTCAAAGGCGTCATCGGGTTGATTGGTGTCAATGATCATGACTGCCAGGCCGAGCGAGGCCAGTGCCGGACCCCACCAGTCGTAATTCGACTGGGTGGCACGATATCCCGGCACCAGCACTACCGCCCCATAAGGGGGTGCAAAGCTGAGTGTAAGCGGATAAAAAATCGTGGCTTGGGCGAATTCGGCGACGCCGGGCTGGGCGTCGTGAATGCGTACTTCATACACCTGTTCACGGAATTCGCGACCGACAGCCGTACCAATTTCCCGGCCTTGTGGGCGGTAGCGGGTCTCATCCTGTGCTAAAGCGGTTTGGGTGAGGCTGCACACGGCCAGCAGTAGCAGGGAAATCGCTGCCTTGAGCAGGTTTTGGGTATTGGCAGAAGCAACAAACATGTGACCACCTCTATAATTCTTATCGATTAGTTGTTGATAGCGTAGTTGTTGATAGCGTTGACAGAAAAGTTAAGTACATGAGCACTATAGCAAAACCCGGAATGCAGAGTCACCGCTTTTGGGTGGATTTCAGCAAGTACTTTAGTTAACTTATGTGGGCTATTTCATCCAGCAATCTGGTCCAGCAAGTGCGGGAAACAACGATGCACGCTATTAATGATAAAAATGACTTAAGCCACACTCCAGTCGCGGTCGATTCTGCACAGGATAGTGTCCGTATACTCGATTATGCGCCTGCTTTACTGCCGTACTTCAAAGCTATCAACGAACAATGGATCAGCAGCATGTTCCAGCTGGAAGCGACGGACCGCGAGGTGCTCGATAACCCGGAAAGGCTGATTCTGCAACCCGGCGGCAGAATATTTTTCGCCAGTCATGCCAGCCATGGCGTGGTGGGTACTTGTGCCCTGCTCAAGAAAGGACCAGATGAGTTTGAGCTAACGAAGATGGGTGTGCTGGAGCAAGCTCGTGGTTTGAAAGTTGGCGAAGCGTTGCTACAAGAGGTCATTCGCTCGGCGCAGGAGATGCATATCGAAAATCTGTTCCTGCTTACCAATAAGATCTGTGAGGCAGCGATTCATTTGTATCGCAAGCATGGATTTGTCGATGATGCTGCAATCATGCGTCGCTTTGGGCCAAGCTATCAGCGCTGCAATGTAGCCATGCGTTATCGGTTTGAGTGACCGGGCGCAGGAGACAGCGTGTCGTGGCTATCTCCTTTTAAAACCAACTCCTTTCAAAACCAACTCCTGTCTAAACCCTTGCCAGAAGGCGTGAGGATGATAGGAATCTAGTTTTCCTTGATGCAGCGCGGATCGGCAGATTGAACCGCCATTATGGTAGCTCGATCGATCGGCAAAGGCGCGCAACCGTGATCAGTACCACAGATAAAATCCCATTCAGGTCGTGCCAGCTTTTGGCAATCAAAGCAGTTGCCACCGAACTGGTTGATCACATCGGTAGTGCCTCGGCTCAAGATCTTGGATCCTGCCGCTGAAACTTCCAGTTCAATAAATTCCCAATCGCCAGTCGCTGCATTCCAGCCGGGTTGGTGTTTAACCATGACTTCGCTGGGTACCAGTGAGATGACCGAGCCTGGCGGGTATTGTCCGCCGCTGCTGGCAGCGGCTACAGCTTCTGTTGCTGCCTTGTCCCCGAGCAGATTATCGACGAAGAAAGCGCCGGAGGCAGACTTGCTCATATCGGTCAGGCACTTGAACAATGCGTCAGTGATGGGAATTTGCTGGTCAGCATCCTGCGAATTACTCGGGCTGGCGATTAACAATACTGCGGCTAAAAGTGCGCTAAAACCGGCTAATTTCTGGTAATTCATGTAGGTGTTCCTGATAGGTGGTGGCAATAAAATGCGTTGCTAAATCGTGGCAATAAATTATTCAATTTGGGTGTCATTTGCCTGGGTCATGGTAACAGAATCACGAGCGCAGCATGCTCTGAATCTGGTCTTGCTGTTTCTGCTCGCGCCGTGCAGCGCGCCAGCTGTCAATGCTGAAAGGCCCGCCGCCATAGGCGAAAATCACCAGAAAAGCGACAAAGTACATGGCAGCCAATTCGCCACGATTGAGCGTTGGAAACCAGGCGATGTGCGCGGTGAGATAGGCCAGCAGCATCAGCAACGCCGCCAGAAAAGCCGCAAACCGGGTAAACAGTCCGAGCAGAATCAAACAGCCGCCGAACAATTCGATGACGCCGGCGATGAACAGCAGGTTGATAGCCATTGGGACCGGGAACACGATGACATCAGCTATATTCAGCGTAGTCATGCCACCGCCTGTCATCGGTTGCGGGCTCTCGCCAAACAACTTCGTCTATCCGTGCGTCATGAACATCGCAGCAGACAGTATTCTGAACAAGGTCCAGGTCCAGTTCTGTTGATCTTCGGCATAACTGGCCAACGCAGATCCAATTTTGCCCAGCATAGGCGTACTCCTTGGTAGGTAGCGCAGATGCCTGATAACGTTAGCCGGTATATTTCGTGAATCCGAACAGCTAAGGTGCAGGCGTTAGCTACGAGTTAATACAGACACAGAAGATATTCTGTCGAATGGAGGCAGCGCAATCTTTGCATGCCTAAATGTGAAAATATTTTCATGGGTAATCAGGACCAGGTCTTTTCACAGAAACCGTACCTGCCAATGTCGGAAAAAATTCAGATCTTGAAAACCGGCACCACAATATCATCTATGCACGGGCACACTCAGGCGTCGCCATTTAATTTGGCGAATTCCTCCGCTACTACTTCCATGATACGTGCGTCAGTTGGTCGGGCCAACATGCGACCATTGATAAATACAGCTGGTGTCGAACGCACACCTGAGGAGTTGCCGCCGCGCTGGTCATTACGCACTTTTGCCACGGTTGCATCCGCCGCCATATCTGCATGCAACTGCTCAAGATCGAGATTCAATTCCAGCGCGTAGCTGTCAAATTCGTCTTCTATCCGGGGCAATGTTGACCAGAGGCTCTGGGTTGCAAACAGATAGTCGTGCATCTCCCAGAATCGATCCTGTTTGCCTGCAGCTTCCGCATAGAGAGAGGCGGTCCAGGAGTGGGGGTGTGATGTGGTGATGGGATAATGACGGAATACCAGGTGGGCTCGGTCGCGTAGTTGCGGCCAGATTCCGGTCATGTCCTGATGCTCAGTGGCACAGGCCGGGCACTGGAAATCAGCATACACGACGATAGTCACTGGCGTGGTGCTTTCACCCCTTACATGGTCATTCGGTGCAATTTCTACGGTCGAATAGGTTGGGCCCTGGCTAAACAGTGTATACAGCACCACCAAGGTCAAAATCGGTAACACGCCGAACAGGCCGATCTTGCCCATCAGTTTTTGGGTCTGCACGCGTTGCTCGGCCGAGCGCTGCATGTCTTCCTTGCGCTTTTTCTGTTCGTCCCGTTTAGTAGCCATAATCCTGAACCCGTATGAATTACAAAGCTAGGTACTATAAAGGGTTGGGCCCGGGAGTCAATTCTGGCTGGATTTACGGGGAAAAGGCATAGCCCACTTTACAGCCTATATGAACGCCCTGGTCCTGATGCATGCCGATCCAGCCTTCGCATTTGGCAAAATCGGTGAGCCAGTGCACCACGGTTTCAATGACACCGAACAGCAGGCTGCCGGTGATGAGATAGACGATACCGCCATGCACGAGTGCGTGGGCGGTGAGCCAGTAATACCAGACCGGGAACAGGCTATGCTCTTTATCATGAATCTTGTCATTGCGATTCTTGCCATAACCCATCGCTTCAGGCTGCAGCACGAAATCTGCGAGGGCATGGCCAAAGATCAGCATGAACAGATTTTCAAGTATTAGCATGTGGCACCCTCGAGTTGATACTTCTATGACTTGATCATAAGCATTAAAAGTTCCAACTGAACGCTTGCTATTGTCATTCTGTTAGCTGATTCACATTCAAGGGAGTGATGTTGACCCGATATTGCCCATGAGGTCATGCTACTGAATTTAACTCATTGATTATTCGAATTTTTGTAAAATAACCTACACTGCCTAAACTGCATTTTAGTGTCAAATGCAGTAACAGTATGGCAAAAATTGGCAGCAGGGGAGTTGCTGGATTTTACCAGTAATGCCGTCAAATGCTGGCTGTGCTTACTCACCGGAATTTTCATCGGAACCGACCTTGCTCGAGATTGCCGAGACCACTGAATGAATAGTGCCCTTGCTCAATCGTGAAATAATTGTGCCGCCGATAGTTACATCTTCGCTGCGGCGTACAACCCGTGCGTTTTCGTCGTAAGTAATGCTATAGCCACGGGCCAGTGTTTGCAGGGGACTCACAGCCGCCAGACTGCGACCAAGCGCAGCCAGTGTGGCGCGTTTGGATTCGAGCGCTGACTTCGACGCGGTTTGTAGTCGCTGGCGCTGATGCCCGAGTGTCAGGCTGGAGCGGCGCAGTAGTTGTAAGGGCGAACTGGCCAGCAGGCTGCGCCGCAGTTGCTGTAATTCACTGCGCTGAGCCTGCAGCCGATTGCGCAGAGCGCGTTGCAAGCGGGCTTCCAGCAGGTCCAGATGTTGCGACTGTTCTTGCAGGCGTCTGCCAGGATGTTTCAATTGTCGCATTATCCAGACCAGTTGCTGTCGAGCTTGCCGCAGCAATCGGGATATTAAACTAGCGAACTGAGCCTGATAACCATAGAACGTCGCGAAGTAATCCTGTTGGTCAGGGCTCATCTGTTCGGCGGCTGCCGATGGAGTCGGTGCACGCAGATCGGCGACGAAATCGGCAATCGTGAAATCGATTTCGTGACCGACAGCGCTGGTGATTGGCAACTCGCTGGCAAAGATGGCACGCGCCACCGCTTCTTCATTGA
Source organism: Gammaproteobacteria bacterium (assembly GCA_009692305.1). Lineage (GTDB taxonomy): Bacteria > Pseudomonadota > Gammaproteobacteria > Pseudomonadales > Pseudohongiellaceae > UBA9145. Next base: position 351,267 of record SHZK01000001.1, read on the forward strand.
ATGCCTGCAGGTCCTCCAGCGAGCCACCCCCGCGGCCAATGATCAAAGCCTGTAGCTGCAATTTGCCGCGCAGTTTATTCGCCAATTCTATGGCGCGCACAATCTCCGCTGGCGCGTCTTTACCCTGTACAGCAACAGGAATAAGCGTGATACAAGTCGCCGGGAAGCGGCGTGCGAATACGCTCAGAATATCCTGAATTGCTGCGCCAGTTGCTGAGGTGATGACGCCGATATGATCGTAACGAGAGAGAATTGCCTGCTTGCTGGCGTTATCAAACAAGCCTTCGGCCTGTAATTTTGCCTTCAGTTCCTCGAAGGCACGACGCAGTGCGCCATCACCGGCTTCCTCCATACTGTCGACGATCAGCTGATAATCACCACGGCCTTCATAGATGCTGAGGCGGCCCTTGATAATGATCTGGTTGCCATTCTGTGGTTTGAAGCGAACGCTCCGATTGCGATTGTTGAACATGGCGCAACGAATCTGCGAAGATTTATCCTTGAGCGTGAGATACCAATGACCAGATGAGGGCTGTGCCAGATTGGATATTTCACCTTCCACAATCACCGCAGGAAAATTTCTTTCCAGCAGGTCGCGCGCCAGACGATTAAGGCTCGTCACAGACAATACCGAGACATTTGCTCCAGGATTTGGTGATGCGGGGACATGGTCATCGTTGAACATGCAGGCAGTTTACCGCAGGCTACCGTGAATCTGTATCGCTTTACCGGTTTATAATTGGGCTAATCAGAAAGACACAATCTTATGCGCTGTGCGCTGCGATCGCGCCAGGTAAATTGATAATTGCAGTGTTAACGGAAAAGGCAGATGGCTGAGTTTGTGTTTCACTCTCATCGCGGGTTTATCAATAGCCGGTCAATATACCCATAATTCGAGCGTTATGCTGTTTTTGGTGCCAGCCAGATCAGCTCAGTTAGCGGGATATGCGGAGTAATTTGAATTAATAGCCGCGCTATATGTACCACGCTCAGAGGCAGGTCCGGGTCGTGGTACCGACTCCCGAGGGGGGGGGGAGAGTCTTTATAGCGGGCTAAGTCGGGTCGCCTTGCAATTTTCCTGATTATTGCTTGGCAAATAATTCCTTATTGCGCACCGTGCCATCGAGGTCGAGTGCGGTTATTTCGATGCGCTTGCCGGCCGGGCCGAAGGGAAACGTTAGTTTCATGAAAGCCGAGGCACCGCCGTTGGTGATCATGCCGCCAGTAATGGCATAGCTCTTGGCCACGCCCACGGCGCTCCAGTTGCAGGCGCCAGTTCCGGACGATTCCAGTGTATAGGTTGCATCGCCATATTTGTGTTTAGTATCGGTACTCTGGATTACGAGTGTGCATTCTGCGCTACCCTCGCTACCATCAGTGACAGTCTTGTAGGTGCCGTCCACCAGCTCGTCGGCAAAGGCAGAAGACGCAAGCAGCAAGACACTGGCAAATCCAAGCAATGAGTTGAAGGTTTTCATAAGACACCCGTGCGGCCATGGGCCGGAAGCTATTGGCAGGTGTAAGTATCTTAATGGGAGGCAGAAAAATGAAATTGACGTATATCAATTTCGTTGCAACTGCTTAGTTGGCGGCTTTCGATATCAGCACCGCAACGGCAACATTGGCAGTGACATTGGAGGCGGTAATGAACATATCCACGATCAGATCCACAGCAATCAGCAGGCCGATGCCTTCTACCGGCAGGCCCAGAGCTAAATACACCGGTGCCATAATCAGCAAGCCACCGCTGGGAATTCCCGGCGAGTAGAAACTGAACAGGCCAATCGCGGCCGCAATAATCACCATAGCGGTAAACTCGAGTTCTATGCCATACAGATTGGCGATGAAATACGTGCCTGTAATACGACCAACCGGAGAGGCAAACTTGAACAGTGTGACGGCAATTGGCAGGACCAGGCCGGCGATTCTCGGTGCTACTCCCAGCTCAGCAGTGGCCGCGTAGGTGGCGGGAAGTGCAGCCAGTGAGGAGCGGGAACTGAAGCCAATAATCTGCACAGGTGCCAACGCGCGTGCGAACTCGCTGATTGGCACGCGGGAAGCAACGGCGACTAGCAAATAGAGCAGTAAGGTCAGCACTACGATCAGGCTGCTGGTGATGAAAATGAAAGAGCCAAGCACGGTAATCGCCGCCAGGCCCAAAGTGGCGGCAAGAGGAAAGATCAGGGCAAAGATGCCCGCAGGAGCCAGTTTCATCACCCAGCCAATGAGCACAAACATGACATCTTTAATGGCTTGAAAGAATGCGACCACATGGGCGCGGGAATCAGGACTGATATGCATCAGTGCGATGGCAAACAAGCCAGTGAAAATCAGCAGAGGGAGAATGGCGGTATCAGCGGCAGCGCGAATGGGATTGGCGGGCAACAAGCCAACAAACCAGTCGCTGAATGGGGGCAATTGATTCACGCCAATTGCAGTCAGGCCGGTGCTCTCAAGCAGAGTACGACTGGCGGCCGGGTCGATGTGGACCAGCGCAAGTAATGGCGGCGCCAGCAATAGAGTGAACAATGCAGCGACTGTGATGAACGCGACCAGTAGGGCAAGTGTCTTGCCGCTGAGGTTTGCCACTGCGCTGCTACTTGGTTGGCCTGCCACCGCGGTGATCAGCAAGGCCATTAGCATTGGCACGACGGTCATGCGGATGCCATTTATCCAGAGTTCACCGATTGGCGCGATCCAGACTGGAAGTTCGCTGAGCAGAGGTGGTTCGGTTAGCGACAACAGGATACCGCCACCGAGCCCGAGACCGAGTCCCAACAATATCTGCGCGGACGCATTCACCCGTTGCTACCCAATCTCAAGCTGCGCTGCTGTGTGTCATATGCGGGGCCGAGTCTACTGCAACTTGAACACATATAAAGCGTTATGTTCATTGGGGCTGATCAGTTCAGGCGTCAGAAAATTGCCGATGCGCCAAGGGCTGCCGCCGTCGCGGCCAGAGGGGATGGCGATGTACTGCTCGCCGTCGATGGCGAAAGACACGGGAAAGCCCTGCACTGAAGTAGCCAGACGCGTGCGCCACAGCTCGGCACCAGTCGTGACGTCGAAGGCATGCACGAAGCGGTCATAGTCACCGATAAATAGCAGGCCGCCACCTGTACTTAGAGCCGCGGTGAGGAAAGGCGCGCGCTGCTCGACGCTCCATGACTCATTCATGGAGCCGACGTCATAGGCAGCCAGCTTGCCAAATTTACCTTCAGTGCCAGGCATCTCCATCCACACACGGTCACCCTGATTGCCGCCAGAGCCAATCTCAAAAGTGGTCTCCCGTGGTGACATTTCCATACAGGACTGGCTCAGGGGAATGATGAGCTGTTGGGTAGGCGGGTGATAACTGCTGGATTGCCAGTTGTGACCACCGGCGGTAGAAGGGCAGACCGAGAGCCATTCGCCGAATTGCATGTTCTGGATGTCTTCGCGGTAACGCACGTCGCCGGTTTCCAGATTTACCTCAGGAAACACATTCTGGAACACAGTCTCTTTCAAACCCAGAAACTCGCCAGTTCTTCGGTCCAGCTTCCATAAAATACCGCTCTTGCCGATGGTGAGCAGGAACGGTTCATCGAACAGATCTACGAGTACTTGCTCGAAGGCCTCGTCCATGTCCAGGGATTCGCCCGGAACATGCTGCCGATACCAGACGATACGGCCGTCATCAGGATTCAGCGCGAGCGTGGAATTGGAATACAGCGCCGCATCGTCAGTGCTCATGCCACGACTCGCCGCCATCCAGGGCTTCGCCTGTGCGGTGCCGAAAAACACCAGATTCAGTTCTGGATCCCAGCTACCTGTCATCCACACGTCGTTGCCGCCGCGGAATGCGAGTGGTAATCCGCCCCAGGTGTCATCGCCATGCTCGCCCGGTTGCGCCACAGTGAAGGTGCGCCAGAGTTCGACACCAGTGCGCGCGTCGTGCGCGGTAATAAAGCAGCTGTCTTCAAAGAAGCGTCCGCAACCGCTAATGCCGTTGATGACTTTGCCATTCGCAACAATGGGACCGCTGGTATTGGTGTAGCCTTTTGCGTCATCGGCAATCTCCGTATCCCAGCGTACGGCACCAGTGCGTGCATCCAGCGCGACCATATGCGCATCAGTGGTTGCCACATAGATCATGTCTTCCCACATGGCGAGTGTGCGCAACAAGTCACCGGAACTACCCTCAGCGAATTGCCGCCGATATTCCCAGAGCAAGGTGCCATCTCGCCCGTTGAGGGCCTGCACCACGTTGCCGGAGTTGGGAATGAAGACGATGCCGTCGCGCACCAGGGGTGCCGGTTGCGAGCGTCCCGGCTCCATACCCCAAACCCAGGCGAGGCTCAGGTTCTTGACGTTGTCAGTATTGATCTGGTCCAGGGGCGAGTAGCCCTGACTTTGCGGAGTGCGACGCCAGTATGTCCAGTCTGCCGCCGCCGGATTCGCCAGCTCGTCGGTGCTGACGTTGCGAAAGCCAGGTAATGGTTGATAGGAACGTGAAATGGCGCTGTCACTGCGGTAGACCGTGCCTGTCTCCGGTATCGAATCGCGCCCATTCGGTGACGGTATGGTGCCGGCGCGACCGGGAACCGGAAGACGTTGTACGAGTGGGGTGCTTGTGGTGGATTCCCCGAGAAATGTCACGCCAGCCGAATTAAAGCTGAGTGATTGGTTGGAAGCTTCACGTCCATTGCGACTGAGCAGAAATGCGCCGAGACTGGCGTAGTCGGATTCAGTCAGACTGTTTGGTGCCTGCGGTGGCATGGTACGCCGCATCAGATCCAGCAGTTCGCTCACGTTGCGATTCTGCCAGTTGCTGGTGAAATTACCGCCGGTCAGAGCCGGTGCCTCAAACGCGCCCTGCAAATCCGGCAGGTGACAGGTGGCGCAATTCTGTGCATACACCTGGCTACCTGCGTCCGCCTGGACCTGCGTAAAAGTAGCCTGCGCCAGCGACTGCCCCAGTGCGAGTGGCGTCTGCGCGAACCAAAGCAGCAGGGGCAGCAGTGCTAACAGCTGCTTCGGGAGCGATTGCAGCTTGCCAATACCGATAATCAATCCAGCCTCAGCGTGTTTTGCTGTGCGTTGCGTTCAACCACCGCCGCCGCAAACTGTTCTTCATTCAGGTAAGTGATACCTACCCAGGCATGACTCATCTCATCAACACCGCGTCGCCCGAACACGACCCACTGGTTGGGATCGGGATTGAGCGGGTTGTTTGCCGTGTTGTCGAACACCGTGGTGAATTGCAGCACGGTGCCGGTTGGCAGTAATGGCTTGGCTTCCTCGGCATACAGGTAGGAGATCTGCCAATTGTGATTGTATTTGTCTACCTGGCTCAACACTTCTTTACGGCCATCCGGATAGATCGCCTCCATGCTCATCACCTTGCCACGCATGTGAATATGCGGGCGATAACTGTGTATGACAGCTGGTGATTGCAGCACGTGAGTGCCGGTCAACACTTGATAACTGTTAGGCGGTATCAGAATGTCCTGCCCTCGCATCATGCCATTGAGGCCGTCAACGCGAAACATGGCTTCGCCAACAGTTTCCAGTTCAGGTTGCTGCCCTTCGGGATAAAACCACAGACCCACCTCTACCACGTCATCATCGCCTGGCGTGCCGACCGGGAAGTAGTGCAAGTTCCATTCGATGCGGCCATTCGGTGGCACGCGCATGCCGGTGCCTTCCGGGAATATTTCATAAGACTTGCCGACGCCGTAACGCGCGAGAGCGACCTCGCGTTTCTCGCCTTCAGGTATCAGCACGGCATGGCCGTGATGCACAACACGCTTGCCCAGTGGGTAAGAAGGCTTGAATTCTGCAGCCCGCAGGAATCGTTCCTTGTCGAGCCCGATAAATGGTACTTGCGGATCCCACCACTGGTCCTGACCGTTCGCAATTACGTCATAGGGAGTGGATCTGATCACGAGATCGGGCGGGCCCATCTCAGCGGCAAGTTGCCACGCGCTGCCGCTGGGAATTTCGAGCGGAGGGGGCAGGTCGGCGGGATCGCCGCGCAGCGCGCCGCTGTCTACCCAGGCGGCAATAAGTTCGATCTGTGCATCACTAAGAGAAGCATCATTCTTGAATTGCTGGATACCGGTGGTGGGGTCAATGTGCCATGGAGGCATGATGCGTTTAGTGGTGCGATCCTTGATGATCGGCGCGAACGGCCGCACCTGCTCATAGGTCATCAGTGACATCGGGCCGATGCCTTCCGGGTTGTGGCAGGTGACACATTTCTCCTGCAGAATCGGCGCGACATCCCTGGAATAGGTGAGATCGGTTTGCGCGACAGCTGTAATAGTCAAACAGCTACACAAGCAACCGACTATAGCTTGCAGTAAACCGGAACGGGTAAAGTTAAGCGGATGTGTCATAGAGACCCCCACAAGTTAGTGGCTTATTTCCACAGGAAAATAAATATTGGTGTGACAGCAATAGTATTCAAACGCATCCACATCATCGATGCTTTGCAGGCGTATTACATAACTTCCTGCCTCGGCAAATGTTGCTTGCGTGGTAAATGGTGTAGCGCCAGTTGCGGTAGTGTATTCAAGTGCACTGAATTCGACCTGCCCCGGACCGCTGTGTTTGGCCCAGCCGATCCAGACTTGAGCATTCGGATGTTCTACCCAGGCTTGCAATTCAACCGGCTGGCCTGTCTTGCCATGTAAGGTGTGTGAGTTCACCATGCCCTTGCGGCCGCGCACGCCAGCTGCGTCGGGCGCCAGTTTAATCAGCGGCGCCAAATCCTGGCGGCCATCAGAGGCAGGCTCATCGAGCATAAACTCAGGCAGTATATGGCCCGGCACACTCAGCTGCTGGTTGGCGCTGGTGAGATGCCATTCAATCGTTTCATCACGGCGGAAGTCGGCGGGAACGGTAATGGTAAACACGCAAAATTTATGGCGATAGGCGGGCGGCAACGGATCGAAATGGGTGGGCAGCATGGCCTCGAAACGGGCATCATTCAGATAATTGTCGGCACCAGTTGGAATCGACAGGCTCTGTTCGGTATTCAGGTTAAAGAAGCTATAGCACAGGGTGCGGGTGCCATCGGCATTGGTAAACCAGCCGTCAAACAGGGGCACTACGGGTTGCCCGCGCGGCCTGATCACCTCAGCCGACCAGCTTTGCTGGGAAAGTTCAATCTGCTGGGCACCGGTAATACCCGGCAGCAGGCATGAGGCAAGCAGCAGCGGCAGCATTTTTGCAAAAACTGGTGAATGAGCTGTCACGGTACAGGCCTTGTTACTGTTTTTATGGCTCTTATGGTTTTTATGGCGGCACTTGACGATCTCTGGAGACGCGTGGATGGTACCCCATTCAATGCGGCTTGTCTTGCCTCCAGCGCTGGTTCACTATGCTACGGTCGAGTGCCTGCTACCCACCAGTCAGGCGTTAAAAATGAGCCATTTAACTATATGAAAATAATGCACAGACCAGGGTTTTTGTGGCCAAACCATCCCGCTAAAAAGCATCCATGGCGGTTCCTGTTATGCAGCGTTCTGTTCTGCAATCTGGGCTGGCATGCTGCGGTCGCCCAACAAGGGGCAGCGGATGGAGCTTGGCCGACATATGGTGGCGATCTTGGCCACACCCGCTACTCGGCACTCGCCCAAATCAATGCCAATAATTTTTCGGAACTGGAAGTGGCGTGGCGCTTCAAGACCGACAACCTCGGACCATCACCCGAATACCGATTGCAAACGACCCCGTTGATGATTGACGGTGTGATGTATTCCACCGGGGGCTCGCGCCGTGCCGTGTTTGCGCTGGATGCTGCTACCGGCGAAATGCTCTGGATGCATCGCTATGAAGAAGGCGAGCGCGCGGCGGCAGCGCCACGCCAGCTATCCGGTCGTGGTCTCGCTTACTGGTCTGATGGAGATGACCGGCGGATTCTGTATGTAACGCCCGGCTATCGCCTCATTGCTCTGGATGCGGCAACGGGTCAGCCAGTGGCAGGTTTTGGTACAGATGGCGTCGTCGATCTGAAACTGAACGCAGACCAACAGATGGATTTGATTGAAAGCGATATCGGACTGCATTCCACGCCAGTCATCGCCAAGGACGTGGTCGTCATTGGCGCCGCGCACAGCACTGGCGGCAATCCACGCAGCCGCGAAAACGTGAAGGGCTATGTGCGCGGCTTTAATGTGCGCACCGGCGAGCGCCTGTGGATTTTTCACACGATTCCATTGCCTGGTGAATATGGCAATGAATCCTGGCTGAATGATTCTGCAAGCTATACCGGCAACACCGGGGTGTGGGCCCAGATTTCCATCGACCCGGAACTGAATACGGTCTATTTACCGATAGAAGCGGCCACCGGTGATTACTACGGCGCTTATCGTCCCGGCAACAATCTGTTCGCCGATTCCCTCGTTGCTGTTGACTTGCACACGGGTGAGCGCAAATGGCATTACCAGTTAGTGCATCATGGCATCTGGGATCATGACATTCCCTGTGCACCGATATTGCTCGACATCGTCGTTGACGGCCGTCTCATCAAAGCAGTCGCGCAGCCGACGAAGCAGGCGTTTCTGTATGTGTTTGATCGCGTCACCGGAGAACCGGTGTGGCCAATTGTAGAACAGCCAGTAGCAGCAGGTGATGTGCCAGGCGAGTGGTATGCACCAACCCAGCCGATTCCGAGCCAGCCACCTGCCTATGACCGACAGGGAACTACCATCGAGGATCTGATTGATTTCACACCGGCGCTGCGCGACGAAGCAGTTGCAATAGCCGGTTGGCATAAGATGGGCCCCTTATTCACGCCGCCAGTTGTCAGTAATATCAATGGGCCACTTGGCACCTTGATCGCACCTGCTACCGGTGGCGGTACCAACTGGCCCGGCGGTTCCTTCGACCCGGAGACTAAAATTCTGTACGTGCATTCCAACAGTTCAGTGGCGAGTCTTGGTGTGGTGCCGCCATTTCCGGGTCAGTCTGACATGGCCTATATTCAAGGCAGCGCAGCTACGGGGCCGCGTACTTCAGGCGGCGCCGGCTCGTCAGCGGATGGCGGTCGCGTCGAGTTTGCGGCCGGCCAGGCGGCATTGCCACAATTGACCCGCGGCAGGCCCCCTGTTAGTTTGCGCGTACAAGGTCTGCCCCTGCTGAAGCCACCCTATGGTGTGATCACGGCGATTGATATGAACGCGGGTGACATTCTATGGCAGATTCCCCACGGCGAAACCCCGGATGAAGTGCGCAATCATCCGCTCTTGCAAGGTATGAATATTCCGCGCACAGGCCAGAATGGATCGGTAGGCACTCTCGTCACAGCTAGCCTGTTAATTGCCGGCGAACCAGAAACCACGTCGGATGCTGTAGGCGAGCAGGTTGCTTACCTGCGCGCTTACGACAAGAGCAGTGGTGCGGAGGTAGGAGCACTGGTTTTACCCGCGCCGCAATCCGGATCACCAATGACCTACAGTCTTGAAGGCGAACAATATCTGGTGGTAGCGGTGAGTGGCAGTGGTTATTCGGGAGAAATACTCGCGTTCAAGATTCCCTGATATTAAATATTAGGCGACGAAATTAGATGGAGAGCTCAATGAAAGTATTGTGTGCATTTTCCGGTTCACTTTTGCTATTCATAGTCAGTGCCAATGCATTGGCGGATACTGTTGCTGGTACCGATGGTTTCATCGATATCCAGACGCTGATTCATTCCAGTGTGCAACTGGAGTATCAGGGGAAAGTCATTCAGATTGATCCATGGGATCGGCTTGGCTTGGCTGGTGCCAAGCCGGCAGATTTAATCCTGATTACTGATGACGTCGGCCACCATCTGGATCCTGCCGCTATCGCGAAACTGCGCAAACCGGGTGCGCCGGTAGTGATGGCAGCAAATGGCGCCGATCAGATCGACGATGGCCAGATGATGGCTAATGGTGAAGTAATGACTGTGGCTGGAGTTACAGTTGAAGCGGTAGCCGCTTACGACATCATTCCAGGTGAGCCGTCGCACCCCAAAGGTGAGGCGAATGGTTACGTGGTGACATTTGGCGGCAAGCGTTTCTTTTTCGCTGGCGTCACCGAATGCGTGGACGAGGTGAAGGCACTGCAAAATATCGATGTGGCGTTTATGGCCATGAATGTGCCGCTGGGAAGAATGACACCTGCGGCTACCGCCGCGTGTGCGCGCATTCTCAATCCGCGGATTCTGTATGTATATCATTACGATCAGGACTACGCGCGACGCGCACTGCAACCGGACTATATTGGACCGGAGTTACCAGAAGGGCTCACGGTCGAGCAATCCATTACCCGCCTGCAGCAGGAATTGGCAGGTTCTGCGATCGAATTGCGCATGGGCAATTTCTATCCACCACTGAACTAAAGCGCCTAATCCGCTCGCGGTTTGAACGCGAGCAATACATTGCCCGGAGTCTGCCCGAAGCTGCCATAGCCAGAGCCTACGAATAGCATGCCGCTGCCAGCAGCAATCGCATGTGCATCAATCGCGCCGCCCTTGCCGGGGATGCCGTTGCTGGTGACAAATTCCTGCGCTGTGTCGAACTGGAACAACACACTGCCAGTGTCACTGTCGAAAATGAACAGTCGTCCGTCGAGACCACCGCTGACAAGTGCACCATCGATCATGAGTGGTGTGGCCGAAAAACCGAAGCGGGAATCACATCGCAGTACACGGGCATCACGGCCGTTGCCACAATCGGCTTGCAGGGGATAAGTCCAGCTGGATTCGCCGTTGCCTACAAAGAAACTGTACATGCCAGGGCGAGGGTTGAAGCCGGGGCGCGCGACACCGGGATCATTGATCGGCAGATAGACGCGCTCGCCGTCTGTAGTTATGCCCCAATGATTGCCACCCAGAGCAGTTCCATCGCCGATACGCTGATGCCAGAGGACTGCGCCAGTGTCCGGGTTCAGTGCCCATAGATCGCCAGATTTCTGGCCAGCCAGCAACACATCGCCTCCGGCACGTTCTACCAGAACGGCCGGGCCACCAAAGTCATAATCTTTTAATGCACTCACTTGTTGATCGGGGCAGTTCGGTCCGGCGCGACGACCGCAAGCCATGTTCCAGACGTCGTTTGCCAGAGCCTGGAATAGCCATCTGACGCTGCCAGTTTCGAGATCGAGCGCGATAATGGCGTCGCTTGTATCCGTAGCGGGATGTGAGGTGTTTTCACCGGTGGCAATGTAAACGAGACCGCGTTGCCCATCCACCGTGGGCGTCGCCCACACTGGTGCGCCGGAAGGGCCGCGCAGTTTGACACCGGCGGAGTTAACTGCAGCGGTGTAAGTGGCCGCTGGCATGGTGTGGTATTCCCACAATTTGTCACCGGTGACTGCATTCAGTGCAGTGACGGCGCCATGTCCAATACAACATTCAAAAGTGGGATCGGCGCCGGCGCCGACACCGGAATCGGAGATGGGCACGATAATCTTGTCCTCATGCAGGATAACCGAACCAGACACGCGCCCACCGTTCGTACTCGCTCTGCCATCCTTGATCCAAATGCTTTGGCCAGACTCTGCATTGATGGCCTGCACATTGCCACGGGTATCACCAAACACGAGCGCCATTTGTCCGCTATTGCCCAATTCACCATAACTGAGTGAGGCGCGGATCGGATTTGGCGAGGCATAGTCCCATTGCACGCAACCAGATTGGATATCCAATGCCAGTATGTGGCCGGTATCACCGGCAATGGTGAACAGGGTATTGCCGACGATTACAGGTGCGGCGCGCATTGTGGTGGTATCCGGAAATGCAATGGACCAAGCGAGCTCGAGACGGGACATGTCGGCGTTGTTGAGACCTGCTGCCGCACTGGTCAGAAAGCGTGAGTTGTTGGCGTCTACCCCAAACCCGGAAAACGCGGCAGCGGGCTGCAAGTTGATCTGGCGTCGATCGGCGGCACAGCGCATGCTGGCAAGCCACGCATCAGTACCATCCGGTCGTGCCAGATATTCGATAACTTGCGCGCGCTGCGCCGGCGACAAGCTTGCTCCCTGTGCCGACATAATGCCTTCAGTCAGCGCCAGCGTGAGTGTCTGGGTATTCATCATGCGCAAGGTTTCGAAGCTGTGCGCGCGTGGCATGTCTGGATTGCCATGGCAGGTCGCACACGCTTGTTGATAGATCTGGCGGCCGGGATGGGAGACAGCGTCCGCTGTTGGTTGTTGTGCCATAACACTGGAGCAGGTGGCAAGCAGCAAACAGGCCAGGCCTACAATTCGATGCGTTGTTAGCATTGAAAACTCCTCGAGCCTAGCTTTAACGGGTGTCAGCAGGCATGCAGCAAAATTAGCTAAATACCTTGCGCAATGCGATAGCGGCGCGACCAGTGGCATGTTCTGTCCGGCGATTGCAGCAACAGAAGGGCTCTGCTACCTTGGTCGCTGGGCTACGCGGAAAGAAATATAGCAGCAGGAATAATAATGACGAAGAAACAGTCAGGAAAAGCGAGCGAGACAACTACGCTTACTCGCCGTTCAGTATGCAAGGCAGGGATCGTGGGAAGTTTACTGGTGCCAATGGCGGCCATTGGGCAATCACCTGATCGTCAGCGTCCACAACCGGGTGATCAACTGGTATTCGAGGAGGGGCCACATCAGGGTGAACTGGTACGGCCTGAGTTGCTGGAATTGAATCAGCAGCCCGTATCGGCATTGGCACGGGAGCCTGGAACGTCGGTACTGCGTGATGGTTCGCGCCTGAACCGGGTGATGATTACCCGCATTGATATGGAGCAACTCACCAGTGAATTTCGAACCCATGCCGCCGCTGGTGTCATCGCCTACTCGGCAGTATGCACACATACTGGCTGTGATGTAATTAACTGGGATGCAGAGCGCCTGCGCATGGCCTGTCCTTGTCACGAATCGCAATTTGATATTTATGACGGCGCCAGGGTGGTGGGTGGCCCGGCTCCGCGACCTCTGGCCATGTTGCCGCTGCTGATACAGGATGGGGTGGTTACGGTAGCAGCCGAGTTCCATGGTCGCGTCGGTTTTACCCAACAATTCTAAAAAATCTAGTTACTAGGAATAAAGTGCCATGTCCAAACATAAATCTATACAGCTGGCGGTCGCGACATTTTTACTATCCTGCTGGTCAATCATTGCGCTCGCGCAAGCGCTGCCTCCCTATAATCCCGTAACAGAGGAACGCCTGTTGAATCCGGAAGCGCGCAATTGGTTAATGTATCGCGGCACCTATGACTCACATGGCTATAGCGAGCTTGACCAGATCAATAGTGAGAACGTGGAGCGCATGGTGCCGGTGTGGAGTTTTTCCACGGGTCTCAGAGAGGGACACCAGGCACCACCTATTGTCAACGACGGTTATATGTATGTGACAACACCGCAGAATCATATTCTGGCAATCAATGCACGTACGGGAGACTTGATCTGGCGCTACGTGCGTTACCTGCCGGAAGATCTGCAGCAGCTCCACCCTACCAATCGTGGTGTGGCTCTGTATGAGGATCGCGTCTATCTCGCCACGGTTGACGCCTACCTCGTGGCACTCGATGCGCTTACCGGTGAGGTGATCTGGGAGCAGGAAGTCGAAGACTATAACACCGGGTATTACATGACGATGGCGCCATTAATTGCCGACGGCAAGGTGATGGTCGGCGTCTCCGGTGGGGAACTGGGAATTCGCGGATTCGTCGCAGCCTATGACGTGGTTAGCGGCGCTGCGGTGTGGAAGACCTTTACTATTCCGGCTCCCGGCGAACCTGGATCAGAATCCTGGCCGGGAGATACCTGGCAGACTGGCGGCGTACCGGTGTGGCTCACCGGGTCCTACGATCCCGAATTAAACCTGGCCTACTGGGGCACGGGTAATGGCGGACCCTGGATGGGGGACACCCGACCCGGTGACAACCTGTATTCGTCCTCGGTCATTGCACTGGATGTCACCACCGGCGAACTGAAGGCGCATCATCAATACCACTGGAACGATTCCTGGGATTGGGACGAGGTGTCGGCGCCGCTGCTCATCGACTTCCAGCGCGATGGCAATACGATTAACGGCATGGTGCATCCAGGGCGCAACGGCTATCTGTGGTTTATGGAGCGCGCCGCAGACCAAATCAATTTCGTCGATGCCAATCCTTATGTGTATCAGGATGTGTTTACCAGTATCGATCCGGTCACTGGTCGCCCGGAATATGACATGACGAAAAAGCCCGGCACTGGCTACGAGGCCAGTTTCTGTCCGTCACTGTGGGGTGGCAAGGACTGGCCGCCAGCCGCATTCAATCCGGAATTACGCTTGCTCTACATTCCCGCGAATGACAACGTGTGTTCGACCATAGTCGGAGAAGAGATTCAATACAGCCCCGGCCGCTCCTATATAGGTCGTGGACAATCCGAGAATGGCGGCTTTTTTGTGCGACCTGGTACCGATCACATCGGCGAATTGCAGGCCTGGAATGTAGACACAGGTGAGCGTGTCTGGACGCAGACCTTTGCCAGCCAGAACTGGGGGCCGGTATTAAGCACAGCTGGAAATGTGGTGTTCATGGGCGGCACCAATGATCGTTATTTTCGCGCCTTCGACGCGCGCAGCGGCGAGATTCTCTGGCAGCAGCGCACTAACTCAGGCATTACCGGCGTACCGGTGAGTTACGAACTGGATGGCAAGCAATATATTGCGGTGCAGTCCGGCTGGGGTGTGGATGCGGAGCGGGGGCAGAATGTGATCAACATGACTACGGGCGGCACACATTATGTTCCCCAAGGCGGCGTCATTTGGGTGTTTGCTTTACCTGATTAGTGCGCCTTTGCTGCAGCATGCGCCGAACTGGCCTATGCTGCGGAACCGCCTGCCTGTTCGGATTATTTTATTCCAGTTTCGCGCCAACCAGCTGCGCCACGGCTGACAACGTCGTTTGCGCGGCGTTCAAACCGAGCCGGAAATCATCGTCAGTAAAATTAGTCCATACATCGAGTGGTGTATGCCAGCTTGGATTCCAGCCACCGCCGGTATGCGCGCCGCGCTCATTTTCCCGCAAGCTGATGGAAGGCACCGCGTTCATGAAAGGTGTGGAGTCGGTGTTCGTCATATGGGGACCGACAGTGGCCGGATAATCAGTGTTATAGGCATCGGCCGCCGCCTTGAAGACGAAGGCGAGGCGCATGGATGCGTCTGCCAGTTCTGAAGCAAATTGAAATTCGATATTCACGTCAGCCTCCGGGCGCTGGTCACGACTAACCGTGCCATCCGCACGTGGCGCGCCGTGATCCCACAGCATCATGTCGTGCTGGATCATGCCAAGCCAGCGTGGTTCCGGATAGAGTCCTGATCCCACCGGATTTTCAATTCCTTGCAGTGCCGCACGCTGTTCCACATAGGCGGTAGAGCCATTGAGTCCGGTTTCCTCGTTATTCCATAGTGCGAAGCGAATGGAGCGCTCAGTCTCTACACCCGGTGCGTTAAAGATACGGGCGAGCTCAATGACGAGCGCCGTACCAGAAGCGTCGTCATTCACTGCTTCATTCACGCCATGGCCATCCATATGTGCGCCGATGATGTACGCCTCATTGGGATACAGACTGCCAATTTTTGTGCAATACACCTGTTCACGCGGGCCGTTCTCGGGTTCTTCGGCATTAAGCAATCGAATGCGTTCGTCCGGTTGCGCATCGAGGTCCCGATTGACTCCGGTGGGCGCACGATAGCCAAAAATTGAAGAGCCGCCGGGACCGCTGCCATTGCGACCGACACTGCCGCCAGTGGCTGTGGTCAAATCCGGTGTAGTGGCTGCGGGAGCGGTGGCTTGCGCAGGACTGCGAGGCGCAGGCGGTTCCGGATCGAATGTGTAGTGCAGGCGTTCCACATTGTCGCAGCCCGCCGCGATTAATTGCTGCTCAATCCAGTCCACGGCATCGCGATTGCGCGTGGTGCCCTGACGTCGATCGCCAAACTGGGTTAGTCCATTGATGGTTGCTTTATAGCTTTCCAGGTCGAGGCGACTCACCAGTTCACGGACCGGGTCCGGAGCAGCGGACTGGGCGAATGCGATACTGCAGGTACACACAGCTGCGGTTAGCAGGCTACAATTGGTCAGCGCGCGAGCATTAATGAACATACGAACTCCCTGAATTAAACCATCACAACAGGCTGCAAGCATATGCAAGCCCAGCGCTCAGGTCTAGCCTGCTGTCAGTTAGGTGATTCTGCCGGGATTGATTTGGTAAATCGCAGCAGGAATTGGTCAGTATTGCGACCAAGCATCGGGTTAAACACCGGGCGACGACGGCGATCGGCGGCATTGGCGAGAATTGCGCTTGCTGCCTGCAATTCGAAACCGGCGTGTGCGGCCAACTCCTCAGCCTGTGACTGCAGCATGCGATGCAGGCGGCTGTTGTCCTGTCCGGCATCGCCGGCATGATCAATTATTGCGAGGGTGCCACCAGGCTTTAGCAGAGTCTGCAGATGGGATAATAAATTTGCGGCGTAGCTGGGGTCGCTATTGGAAAAGTCATGCAGGATCTGGGCGAGCAGGATGACATCGAGTGATTCCGGTTCGATAGACAAATCGAAGAAATTTTCGCGCAGGTGTATCACATTGGAGAGCTCGGCAATTTCAATCCGCTGATCCAGAGCATCTGCCAATGAATACATCTGGCGTATGTCTTCCACGTCCGAGCCGGGCGCAGGGTTTTGCGCAAACACTGTGCCGTCAGCGCCCACCACCTGGGACAGGATATAGGTGAAATAGCCATCGGCTGCATAAACATCGAGGACGCGCATGCCGGTGTCAATTTCCAGAAATTCCATCACTGCCACTGGTTTGCGCGCATCGTCGCGCAGCAGATGTGCCACATTCCGTGTGTGTGCATTGAGTGCTGTTAGCAGCGCATTCTTGTCCAGAGCCGCCACTGCATTGATCTGGAAACATGCTGACAGTGCCAGTGCCAACAAAACCAGATTCCGACAATTATGTAACAGGCCTCTCACACATCGGTCCTAGAGTGCTTGCAGCCATTTGGCAGGAGTCGCCAGTGGTGCGGTCAGTGTCAGCAGGAATGCCTCGAGTTGACGCAGTTCTACTGTGCGCAATCCTAAAGGTTTTGCTTCATTATGACTGAGCATCGAGACTGGCGCTAAATTGTAGTGCTGCAATACTCCGCGCAAGCTGGCGATTTGGCCACCGTGCATGTAGGGCGCTGTAAGAGAGGCATTGCGTAGAGTCGGTGTCTTGTGAGCACCAACGAGATCATTCGCAGTGCGAGCGAAACGTAATTCAGAGCACTGCGCCGAGCTCGCGTCACTAAACTCGCCAAGACAATTGAACGGGTCCTGTTGCGCCGTTCGAATGCCATCGTAGCGACCCATGGAAGGTAGTTGTCCAGCCACGCTGAGTATGCCTGTGTTATGGAACTCATGGTTGGTAAAAAGTGGGCCGTTGTGACAGCTCACGCATTGCCCCTTGTCGATGAAAAGCCGTAATCCGGCGATTTCGGTACCATTCAATACGCTGGATGGATGACTGCCTGCGTCCGTATCTGCTGCCAGCGATTGCGCATAGGCATCAAACCGGCTGGCGCCAGGCATTAATTGCCGCTGATATGCCGCCAGCACTTTGCCGACGTTGCTGAATAGGCGTGATATGTCCGTCTGTGATTCGGTGGTCAGGCTCGACCATTGCGTCTGCTGATCCGGAGTTCCCAGCGGAGTGGCTGACGACGGCACTCCATTCACATCTGCTAATGCGCCGAACAGCGTTTCGTATTGAGTCTTGTAAGAGCTGTCATTAGCTATTAACTGTGCCACCTGTACCCGTGAAAAATTATGTTCATGGCCCGCTTCGATAGGTGCCAGTGCCTGGGCCCATTGGCTGTCTTTACGACCGTCCCAATAAAACCAGGGGCTATAGGATATACCTGCCAGACTCGGTGTATTGCGTGTGCCAATACCGTTGCCGACTGCCAGGGCTATGCCGTCGGTAAACATCAGGTCTGGCTGGTGACAGGTGGCACAACTTACCTTGCCACTGCCGCTCATGCGCGTGTCGAAAAATAGTTGATGGCCGAGTTCGACCGCTTGCTCGTTGTCGCTGACACTATTACTGCTGTCGGCGAGGAGTGGCGGCAATGCTGATAATGACAGGGAATGGATCAAGGCTACTTCTGTTGGTGACCAATCCCGTGATACTGGCAGAGCCAGATAATCCCAAGCGACAAATCCTGTGATCAAAAACGTTATGAATATAAGCAGCAGTTTTTTCATTACAGGCGGAAATCAATTACGGCAGTTTCCTGGGCCCCGTTGATAGTTAGCTCGAACAACAATTGCCACAGTCCAGGCATATGAAATCGCATGCCTTCCAACTGATAGTCGCCATTATCCAGCTGCCGTGTGATTTGGGGAGCGGTCGGCATACCGTGATCGTGTTCTGGCATGCCGCCACTGATGCTCATTTGCGCCTGCAATGGCGCACCATTGGCATCGAGTACCCTGATATACCAGGTGTGAATTTGATTGATCAGCAGCGGATCAAGATCACTGTAAATTTCTATGCGAATGCCGGTGGCCGTGGTTCCGGTCAGTACTGGTGTCGCAGCAGCGCCGCTTGCGCCGGAAAATTGGGCCAGAACCAGCCAGCTCGCCAGCAATAGCTGACAAGTAACTCGTATAAACTGTCTGGGAGAGGCGGATTGCAAGTTATACATAATAGGTGATTCGGCGGTCACGGCAAAATCCCATACAACAGAGTGGGTAACGACCGCACGTAGTGAGTAAGCGTAAAAAGAAAAAGGGTAAACGATTGCTCGCTCACCCTTATTCTGGAAATAATCGAACCAGTTAAAGCGGCCGCGTCCTGGGACCCAGCCGGCAACGACTAGATAGCGACAATTTGCTCGGCCTGTGGGCCTTTCTGACCTTGAGTCACCAGGAATTCAACCCGTTGACCTTCAGCCAGTGTCTTGTAACCAGCGCTTTGAATCGCGCTGAAATGTGCGAATACATCTGGTCCGCCTTCTCTTTCGATAAAGCCAAAACCTTTGCTTTCATTGAACCACTTAACGGTTCCAGTTATTTTTTCTGCCATGCTAAATTTTCCGTAATCGGTAAAAAAATCCTACTCGGTAGGGGTCGTGCTAGAAATTAGGCTGGTACTTATAAACTTCAGGACGAGGTATTACTACGTAGACTTCGAAATGGGGTGAAATAGTACGCTTACTTTCAAGCTGCGCGAGATTCTACAGGCAAATCCTTGTTAGTCAAGGAATTTTTAGATTGCAATCAGATAGTTCCAGGCGCCAGCGCTGATTCATAGAGGGGCTAGCGCCCGCTCTTGCTGACTCAACGGCTCTGGTAAACCCCAAAATGCACAAAGGGCGCGCTAGCGCGTTGCCCGCGCGACACATTTGCCGGCACCTGGTGGCGCACCGGGGTGAGGCTCTTCAGGTAGGCGGCAATCGCAAATGCATCTTCTTCGGTGATGCTGACAAAGGCAGGCCAGGGCATCACTGGAATTGAGCGTGAGCTGTGATCACTAGTGCCGACCCGGATCATCTGTACCAGGCGATTCATGGTCCAGCTACCCAAGCCCGTTTCCATGTCTGGCGTCAGGTTAGGTGGATAGACGATGCCCGGGAAAGTGTCGACGAACGGGCTGGTATAAGCGATGCCAGTGCCTGATCCCGCCAGCAGTCGCGACTGATTCGCCGCTCCAGCCAGAGCACAATCGGTGTGACAACTACCACAACCCAGCAATCCAACCATATAACGGCTGCGTTGCAATTGCTCTGGAGTGTAGTTCGACGAGGGCACGGCTTCGGGCAGAGCAAAGATGGTAGTGGGATCGAGCTGCTCGAAGTCGTCCAGCGGGTTATAAGCGACAGGATTGTTGGAGCAGCCATCGACCAGCAACATCAGGCAGCCAAGTAACGACACTTTGAATGATTTAAGCATGACCAGTTCCCCGGCAAAATGAATCATACGGATTCAAATTCAAGCACAAATGCGTTGTAAGTAACTTGATCTCGCGCAAGAGCATAGCTTTAAGGTTTGCTGTATTTCAGCATGAATCCGGTACAATTCGCTTATGCGGATGCGAGATATAAGATGGAGCAAATAGAGAGGCACACAGATGAGACCAACACTGAAAAAATTACTGCAGTTCGCGAGTAGCGTTGGCGCTGTCGCAGTGCTACTGACGTCTTCTGCCCAAACAGCTGAGCAAGCACCGCTGCTTACCGTAAAGCAGGTGATGAATGCCTTGCTCACACCGATGACGACAGTGATCTGGGGTGCTTATGAGCTGCAAACCGATGCCGAGTGGTTGGCAGTTGAGAATGCGGCGCTGGGAGTGCTGGCGGCGGGCAATCTGCTCGCTATCGGTGGTGCCGGAGATGCTGAAACCGCTCTTGCATTGGAGCCTGACTGGCAACGCTATAATCAGCAAATGATTAGCGCTGCACGTTCTGTGCTGGCGGCAGTGGCCGTGAAGGACGAAGAGGCACTGTCTGCTGCCGGCAATGAAGGTTTATATCCGCCATGCGAATCCTGTCATCAGCAGTATCAGGCCCAGTAGTGAACCTAGACCAGAAACAAGTTCGGTATGCGCTGGATGAACCAGTAAGTGGCAATGCCACCGAGGCCATAGGCGAGACCGCGCTGAATGCTGAACTGCAATGGTTGCAGAAACCGGGTGATGAGCAGGTGTATTGCGAGCAACACTAGAATAAACGCGATTTGCCCAGCCTCGACCCCGAGGTTAAAGAACAATAGAGCGAGTGGAATGTCGGCATTGCTCAGGCCCAATTCACCCAGCGCTCCGGCAAAACCGAATCCGTGCACCAACCCAAACGCGAACGCAACAATCCACGGGCGACTGTGAATCAAGGTCTGCTGGCCGCGCATGCCCATTATGATTTCCCGTGCCAAAAACGCAATTGAGAGCGCAATCAGTACTTCGATGGGTGCGCCTGGTACAGGAAATACGCCAAGCACCGCAGCTGCCAGCGTAATGCTGTGCGCGATCGTGAAAGCAGTAATGGTTTGCACCAGCTTCCAGAATCCCTGCAATAGCAACAACAACCCAAGTACAAACAACAGGTGATCGAGACCCAGTAAAATATGTTCTGCGCCGAGTACCAGATAGCGTTGGGCGAGACTGCGGAGGGAGCCGGCTCCTGCCTTTAATTCAGCGAGTGGTACTGCGACTATATTGCCACTTCCAGGAAAATAGCCCGAAACATCGCTGCCATCCTGCCAGCGTGCGACCACGACGACTCCGGCCAGTGCCCAGGGAAAAATTAACTCATCATCTACATTCAGTGTTGGTGTGCACTGGAATCGATAGCTGAATGCGCTGGGCGGTAAACCTTCACAGCGTTCTGGCAAAATGCGTTCTATATTAAACAGGGGTGGCACTTGTTGATCGACAATGGAGAGTCGGTATTGGTTGTTGGCAGTCTCGTCCATGAAGACACGCGCGACACCGGTGACATCAATGTCATGTGCGAGCGCGCCGTAATTTGCGCAGCAGCCAATGCAAAGCAGCAATGCGCGCAATGGCTGGCAAATGATGCTGCCCATACCGTTACTCATTCAGTTATGGCGTTTATCAATATTGTATAGCGTGCCCACAACGCATCGATTTCCTGTTGCAGTCGGGTATCCTCTTCTGCAGCAATCCAGTCGAGTCGCACGCGATCGCTGATTTCTTCGAGAGTTGGAGTGCGCGCCGGATTGTGTTCGAGCACCCGCAGCCAATGCTGGCCCCGATTGCTGGGAAACGGACCAATCCAGGTCCCGGTGTCGGCAGCAAATACCTCGTCTGCGAATTCCTGCGCAAAAATATTGGCTAAATCGCCATGATTCACATTCGGCAATGGCGCCACGCTGCCTTCGCTGAGATCGAGCATAGCCTCTGGTTCGGCGCCAGCGGCGAGCAGCGCCAGCACATCTGCAGGCAGTGCGTCATTGGTATTGAATACCAACTCATCAGTAGTAACTGTAGCCCGCGACTGATAGCGGCCAGTATTCACCGCAAAATAATTCTCTAACTCGCTCGTAGAAGGCTGGATGATGTCGCCGCTGAGTACATGTCGCATTTTTTGCGCGAGGATGTCGTGAATACGTGCATCTGCATCCAGATTCATCGCCAGCGCTTCCTGTACCAGAATCTGCTCCTCGATATAACTGGCAGTGATGAAATCACGCTGTTCCTGCGAAAGAGCCTGGCCGCTGGTCATTTCTTGCAGGAGGATGCGTGCGTCAATCTCACTCTGTTCGATTTCCAGAACAGTGCCAGAGCGGGACTGATTTATGCCATATAACGCAAATAGCAGTGCCGCAATGATCAGGAAATGCAGCGTGGGTTCTTGTGCAAGTTTGCGCAGGGTCGATTGCGTCGCAGTCATGGGCGAATGGTCTGGTCCGAAAGTGCTTGTAGTTTGGATTCTGCCAGCAGTGGATGCAAGCACATAAAGTGCAGGGCAGTTGCAGTATGTTTGAATTTATTACCGGTGTTAACCCTCAAAAGCCAAGGCAGGCTAATCTATACAAGGCTAGATGCACTCTGTATAATCTGGCTTTTGTGGATAGTGATAAATCTTATGTTGCGTATAGCTGAAGAGGCCCTAACATTCGATGACGTTCTACTCCTGCCTGCTCACTCCATCGTACTACCCAAATCAGTAAGTCTCATTACTCAATTGACGCGTTCCATCGCGTTGAATATTCCCCTGATTTCATCTGCTATGGACACGGTAACCGAGTCACGTCTCGCTATTGCCATGGCCCAGGAAGGCGGCATCGGGGTTATTCACAAGAGCATGAGTGTGGAGAAACAGGCGCGAGAAGTGCGCGTCGTGAAGAAATTTGAAAGCGGAGTGGTGAAGGACCCTATCACCATCACCGATTCTGCGACCATTCGAGAAGTGGTTGCGCTCATGAACGAGAATAATATTTCCGGCATGCCGGTAATTGGCAGTACCGGTCTTGTGGGCATCGTGACCAGCCGGGACGTGCGCTTTGAAACCAATATGGATGCGTCAGTGCAATCCATTATGACACCCAAGAATCGACTGGTAACTGTTCGCGAAAATTTCAGTCTGAATGAAGTGAAGGAGTTGTTGCACCGCCATCGCATCGAGAAGCTGCTGGTGGTGAATAAGGATTACGAATTAAAAGGACTTATCACTCTCAAGGACATTCGCAAGTCTGAAGATTTCCCGAATGCCTGCAAGGATGAATTCGGGCGCTTGCGCTCTGCCGCTGCAGTGGGTACCGGTGCCGATTCGGTGGATCGTGTCGATGCCATCATCGAGGCCGGTGTCGACGTCGTGGTAGTAGATACTGCCCATGGACACAGTCAGGGCGTGCTGGATCAAGTGAAACGCATCAAACAGAAATATCCCGAAATCGCCGTTATCGGTGGCAATATCGCTACTGCCGATGCTGCCCGCGCATTGGTGAAAGTCGGTGCTGACGCCGTAAAAGTTGGCATCGGTCCCGGCTCAATCTGCACCACGCGCATTGTCACCGGCGTCGGTGTGCCGCAACTTACTGCAGTAGCAAATGTAGTAGAGGCAGTAAAAGGCACTGACGTCTGCGTGATATCCGATGGTGGCATACGCTATTCGGGCGATCTGGCGAAGGTGATTGCCGCAGGCGCGCATGTGGTCATGGTCGGTAGCTTGCTGGCCGGTTCGGAAGAAGCTCCGGGTGAAGTTGAGTTATATCAGGGCAGAAGCTACAAAGCCTATCGCGGAATGGGATCGTTGGGGGCCATGGCGCACTCACAAGGTTCAAGCGATCGTTATTTCCAGGACATTGACTCGGGCACCGAGAAGCTGGTTCCGGAAGGCATCGAGGGTCGCGTACCTTACAAGGGTAATATGTCTGCTATAGTGCATCAGTTGATGGGTGGCTTGCGCTCCAGTATGGGGTACACCGGTTCACCCGATATTCAGGCTATGCGCACGAAAACACAGTTTGTGAAAATCACAGCGTCGGGAATGAACGAGTCCCATGTACACGATGTTTTAATTACCAAAGAGGCGCCCAACTACAGAGTTTCATAGCACCGATGAACTTTGTATGGGCGCTTGCTACTTCCCACTAAACGCTTGTCGCAATTCCAAAAAAATAATGAAAGTAAAAAATATTCATAGCCAGAAAATCTTGATTCTGGATTTCGGTTCCCAATATACCCAGCTGATTGCGCGCCGAGTGCGTGAGTTGGGGGTTTATTGCGAAATCTGGGATTACGCAGTCGACGAACAGCTCTTTGCTGAGTTCGCTCCCCAGGGAATTATTTTTTCTGGTAGTCCCGAGTCAGTGAACACAGCCGAGTCGCCGCTACCGCCAAATTTTCTGTACAGCGCCGGACTGCCCATACTCGGAATTTGTTACGGCATGCAAGCCATGGCTGAACAGTTCGGTGGCAAGGTTGAAGCATCTCCTACCTCCGAATTCGGATTTGCCAGGGTAGGCATCATTGAACCGAATCCGCTGTTTGCTGGCATTGAAGATCGTATTAACAGTGCCGGCCAGGCGCAGCTCGATGTCTGGATGAGTCACGGTGACAAGGTCACTGCAGTACCACCAGGTTTTACATTGATAGCGGCAACTGAGAGTGCGCCGATTGCGGCCATGTACGATGCCAAGCGCTCGATTTATGGTATTCAGTTCCACCCCGAAGTAACTCATACCTTGCAGGGGCTGCGTATTCTTGAACGATTCGTGCGCAAGATCTGCGGGTGTGATGCGCTGTGGAATTCTGCCAGCATTATCGAAGACGCAATCGCCACAGTACGCGCGCGCGTCGGCAAAGATAAGGTATTGCTCGGCTTGTCCGGTGGCGTAGACTCTTCTGTAGTCGCTGCATTATTGCACAAGGCCATCGGCGATCAACTCACCTGCGTGTTCGTGGACAATGGCCTGCTGCGTTTGCAGGAAGGTGACCAGGTCATGGCAACCTTCGCCCGCAACATGGGCATCAAGGTAATCCGTGCAGATGCGGAACAGTTGTTTCTTTCCAGGCTTGCCGGAGTCAGCGATCCAGAACAGAAGCGCAAAATTATCGGCAAAACTTTTATTGAAGTGTTTGATGATGAAGCCACCAAACTGCAAGATGTGCATTGGCTGGCGCAGGGCACGATTTATCCGGATGTGATTGAATCCGCGGGCTCCAAAACCGGCAAGGCCCATGTGATCAAGTCCCATCACAATGTGGGTGGCCTGCCAGAGAATATGAAAATGCAATTGGTTGAACCGCTACGGGAACTGTTCAAGGACGAGGTGCGCAAAATCGGGCTAGAACTGGGTCTGCCATACGAAATGGTATACCGGCATCCATTTCCTGGTCCCGGTCTGGGTGTGCGCATCCTGGGTGAGGTGAAGAAAGCCTATTGCGATATCTTGCGCCGCGCCGATGCCATCTTCATGGAAGAACTGCACAAGGCTGATTTCTATAACAAGGTTAGTCAGGCGTTTGCCGTATTTCTGCCAGTAAAATCGGTAGGCGTGGTGGGAGATGCCCGACGTTATGCCTATGTGATAACACTGCGAGCAGTAGAGACGATCGATTTCATGACGGCACGCTGGGCACGACTGCCGCCTGAATTGCTGGAGACAGTATCGAGTCGCATCATGAATGAAATCGCTGAAGTCTCACGTGTCAGTTACGATATATCCAGCAAGCCTCCCGCCACGATTGAGTGGGAATAATTTTCCGCAGAACTCTGTCCGAGACTGGTCAAATTCTGATTTAGCTTTGAACAGTGAAACCGTTTCTATGCGTCTGTTATCAGTCAAAGCAGTGCCATTAGTTTATTGGAGTTCAACGCATCCGTTGAACTTGCGGCCGCGTTTTATCACGCTATTGCTGTTATGTATTGGTCTGACCCTGTTTGGCATTGCCGATGCCTTGCTGATTGCCGCAGGAGTCGGTGTCAGCCCGTGGGTGGTGCTGGCGCAGGGAATTGCGAATATCGCTGGCTGGAGTGTTGGCCTGGCTACGTTTGTGGTAAGCGTGGCGGTTTTGCTGTGCTGGATTCCATTGCGGCAACGACCGGGCATCGGTACGGTCATGAACATATTGATTATCGCTGCTGTGATGGACTATGCACTACCGTATCTGCCATCTCCGAATCACCTTGTCCCACAACTGCTCCAAGCTGTTGCGGGTATCTTGTTAGCTGGCTTGGGCAGTGGCTTTTATTTGATTGCGAATCTGGGACCAGGGCCACGGGATGGTTTGATGACTGGATTGCAGGGCCGCAGTAAATTACCGATTGCATGGGTGCGCATGGCGATCGAAATAGTCGTGGTGATTTTGGGTTGGTTGCTTGGTGGTGTAGTAGGGGCGGGCACTTTGATGTGCGCTTTTGGCATAGGTTGGTCAGTTTCAATCGGGCTCTATGTCGTAGCCTGGTGTTCCGCCTGGATTGCTGCGGCAAGGTCAAAGCTGGTAGGCAGTGATTGAGAAGGATCCAACAATGTTAATGGAAAAAGAGCATGGCTATTGGATGGAGCGCGCACTGGAGCAAGCGCAGATCGCCAGTGAACTGGGTGAAGTACCGATAGGTGCCGTGCTGGTTGCGAACGGAGCCATTATTGGTGCAGGTTTTAATCAGCCGATTTCGAGTCACGACGCCAGTGCTCACGCCGAGATTTGCGCGCTACGCCAGGCTTCGCAAATCAGACAAAACTATCGCCTGCCAGATACGACGCTCTATGTAACGATTGAACCTTGTACAATGTGTGTAGGTGCCATGGTGCATGCGCGGATCAAATCGCTGGTATTCGGCGCCCGCGAACCACGCGCTGGAGCAGTCGTCAGCCAGCAGCAATTATTGGATGCTCAGTTTTACAATCATAAAGTATCATACGTCGAAGGAGTACTCAGTAATCGCTGCGCTGCCTTGATCCAGGATTTTTTCCAGAGCAAGCGCAAGGGTTAAATTGCTTGCGCTATCAAGGGTCTGCAGGTATAAACCTTGGTCTGCGCTGCAAAATCATTATAACTATATAAACTATGTTTACTTCATCGGTGTTCACAGGGAAGTCCATGCGTAATGCTCTCATCCTGTTGCCGTTGCTGACAGTATTGACCGCTTGCAGCATGGATGTCGGCGTGTACAAAGCCTACATTGGAACTCCCCGGGCTGATTTGCAGGTCGCGGAAATTGACGGTGCCCAGTTTGTCCGTACTGACTGGATCAATCGCTATATTGATGTGGTGCGCTTCCTGTCTGTTGATGGCATGTCCATTGATAATCCGGAAGAATTCCATTCCATTCACATCGAGCCCGGATACCACGATCTTAAGGTGTACTTCTCCTGGGACATGGGTAGTCAGCGCGGTCTGGCACCGGCTCTGGTAAATTACGCCGCGAATCGGGACACCATGAGTCGCACCCTGCGCTTCAATGCATTGTCTGGTGAACGCTACATCGTGCGGGCGGAACCAGTATTCAATTCCCAGCGTCGCGACATCACTGATTTATTGTATGTAGACTTCTGGATTGAAGACCTCGACGGCAATGAAATTGTGTCGCGCGAATCGGGGCGCTATCTGCCTCAGAGTGTCAGTCGTTAGCAGCCAATCTGCCGTTCCTCGCAAAAGTTTTTCCTGAATTTCATCCCCAAATCGATTATCATTGCCGCTCCTTAAAACGCCCGCGTGATGCGCTGTATGGCGTCCAGATTAAATCAACCAATACCCCAGAGTCAGGACAACGCAGCAATGCAAGTGATGTTTGGAGCAGCGGCTCTTTCTGCATTTAAAACCTCAAAATTGCTAGTCTCGCTTCAGGCTCAAATCCCCGCAATAGTCGCTGTCTCTGCGCAGTTCGTGCATCTGCTTGATCAGAGTTCTGACCTCGATACCCATTCGACAGAAATTCTGCAATCGTTGCTGCACTATGGCAGTCCATATGCTGGCGTTGGCGGCAATGCATTTCAATTTGAGCGCATTGTCATCCCGCGTCCCGGCACCATTTCACCCTGGTCGAGTAAGGCCACAGACATCGTGCATAACTGCGGCTTGCAGCAAGTGAGCCGGGTGGAGCGAGTGACGGTTTATACGGTGCATTTGTCAGCGCTACTGAACCCGGCAGAGAAGAAATTATTGGACGAGTTGTTGCATGACCGCATGACGCAGGTTGTCATCGACCACCTGGATTCAGCCCAAATTCTGTTTCAGCAAGCGCAGCCACAACCAGTAAATGCCGTGACTATTGTGCAAGATGGCAAGGCCGCGTTGCATGCGGCAAACAAAAGTATGGGCCTGGCTCTGGCAGAAGATGAAATCGACTACCTGTACCAACGCTTTACCGAATTGGGCCGAAATCCCAATGACATCGAACTGATGATGTTCGCGCAGGCGAACTCGGAGCATTGCCGCCACAAGATTTTTAATGCGAGTTGGAGTATTGACGGCAAACAGCAACCACACTCGTTATTCGGCATGATTCGCAATACCCACAAACAATCGCCCGGAAATATCTTGTCTGCCTATTCAGATAACGCGGCGGTGATGCGTGGTCACACCGCTGACCGTTTTTTTCCCGATTCCGATTCCAGGCAATACGGTTATACGCATGAACCGGTGCACATACTAATGAAGGTGGAAACCCACAACCACCCGACTGCAATCGCGCCGTTTCCTGGCGCCGCTACCGGATCCGGTGGTGAAATTCGTGACGAAGGTGCTACCGGGCGCGGGGCCAAACCAAAAGCTGGATTAACCGGTTTCAGTGTATCCAATTTGCGCATACCGGAATTGCCGCAACCCTGGGAGCAGAATCTGGGCAAACCAGTGCATATAGCCTCAGCTCTCGACATCATGCTGGAAGGGCCAATTGGCGGCGCCGCATTCAATAACGAATTTGGTCGTCCAAACTTGTGTGGTTATTTTCGCAGTTTCGAAGACCTGGTAGTAAACGAAGCTGGAGTGGAAGAGATTCGCGGTTACCATAAACCGATCATGATCGCTGGTGGCATCGGCAATATTCGCGACAACCATGTGCTGAAAGGTGAAATCATAGTCGGGGCCAATCTCATCGTATTGGGTGGTCCGGCCATGCTTATCGGGTTGGGTGGTGGCGCCGCTTCCTCCATGGCTGCGGGAGCTGGCAATGAGCAACTGGACTTTGCCTCGGTGCAGCGTGACAACGCCGAAATGGAGCGACGCTGCCAGGAAGTGATCGATCAGTGCTGGCAAGCGGGCGCGAATAATCCGATTGATTTTATTCATGATGTGGGTGCTGGTGGATTGTCGAATGCGCTGCCGGAACTGGTCAAGGACGGGGGCAAGGGTGGCATATTCAATCTGCGCGCCATTCCCAGTGCCGAGTCGCAATTATCACCGCTGGAAATCTGGTGCAATGAATCTCAGGAGAGATATGTGCTGGCAGTATCACCTGATGCGCTCGCACGCTTCGATGCTATCTGTGCGCGCGAACGCTGCCCCTATGCGGTAGTTGGAACTGCGACCGCCGCGAAACACATTCGTCTGGATGATAGTCATTTCGACAATAGCCCTATCGATCTGCCTATGGATGTATTGTTCGGCAAGCCACCGAAGATGCATCGCGACGTGTGCTCTGGGGTTTTGCCAGTCGCCGCATTTGCCACGAATACGATAGCACTGGATGATGCAGTGCGACGCGTGTTGTCAGCTCCTACAGTGGCCAGCAAGAGTTTTCTGATAACCATTGGTGATCGCTCGATTACTGGCATGGTTTGTCGCGACCAAATGGTTGGCCCATGGCAAGTTCCGGTCGCTGACGTTGCCGTCACATCATCAGGTCTCACATCTTATACCGGTGAAGCAATGGCGATGGGTGAGCGCACACCATTGGCGCTGTTTGATGCCCCGGCGTCAGGACGCATGGCAATAGCTGAGGCACTCACGAATATTGCCAGCGCCGATATCGAGCAACTCAGTGACATAAAATTGTCTGCCAACTGGATGGTAGCGGCTGGACATGGCTGCGAAGACCAAAAGCTGTATGCCACTGTTGAAGCCATAGCCATGGAGTTATGTCCGCAATTGGGCATATGCATTCCGGTTGGCAAGGATTCCATGTCCATGCGCACGGTGTGGCAGGAGAATGGTGAGCCGAAGAGTAATACGGCGCCGCTGTCCTTGATCATCTCGGCATTTGCCCCCGTCGCGGATATTCGTAACACACTGACTCCTGTATTGCACACTGACCAGGGCGATACTGAGTTGTTGTTACTGGATCTTGGCCATGGACATTGCCGACTCGCGGGTTCCGTGCTCGGTCAGGTGTTCAGGAAAATGCAGGGAGTAGCCCCGGATCTGCATAGCCCGGACGACCTGCGCAACTTGTTTGCCTTTCTGCGCGAATGCCGGCAGCAAAAATTGTTATTGGCTTATCACGATCGTTCCGATGGTGGCCTGTTCGCCACGTTGGCCGAAATGGCCTTCGCCAGTCATTGCGGATTGACTGTGGAAATGCGCAGTCTGATTGCAGATAAAAATGTAGTGGAAAATTTGTTTACCGAAGAATTGGGTGTTGTCGTGCAGATCAGGAGTGCTGATGCAGCCCGTGTGCGCGAAATAGCGCAGCGGCACCAGTTGGGCGCATTGCTGCACAAGGTAGCGACGCTCAATCAGGATGATGTCATCGAAATACTACACGCAGGTAAATCACTCCTGCGTCAGTCTCGCTCAAGCTTGCAGCGCATCTGGACTGCCACCAGTTTCCATATGGCTAGCATGCGTGACAACAGCGAATGCGCTCAGGAAGAATATGATTCGTTGCTCGATGTAAACGATCCGGGCTTTAATGTGGGTCTCAAGTTCGACCTTAATGCCGACATCACAGCGCCTTATATCAGCGTGAAGCGCAAACCACGGGTAGCAGTGTTACGGGAACAGGGTGTCAACGGTCAGGTAGAGATGGCAGCCGCTTTCGATCGTGCTCGATTCGCCGCTGTCGATGTCCACATGACAGACGTGATAAGTGGGCGTGTAAAACTGGATCAGTTCAATGTCATCGCGGCCTGCGGCGGTTTTTCCTACGGCGACGTGCTCGGTGCGGGCGGCGGCTGGGCCAAGTCCATATTGTTCAATGAGCGTGTGAGCCGGCAATTCCAGCGATTCTTCGAAAATCCAAATACGTTGACGCTCGGAGTGTGCAATGGTTGCCAGATGGTATCGTTGCTGCACAGTCTGATTCCAGGCGCAGACAATTGGCCCAAATTTGAACGCAATCGCTCTGAACAATTCGAAGGCAGGCAGATTCTGACGGCGGTAGCGCAGTCACCTTCAGTATTTATGCAGGATATGCAGGATTCATGGTTCCCGTTGGTCGTTGCACATGGTGAAGGCCGGGCACAATTCTCAGATACTGCAAGTGAGCAACAGTTTCTTAACAGTGGTTGTGTGGCGATGCATTACGTGGACAATCATGGAAAATCAACCCAACTCTACCCCGCCAATCCAAACGGGTCAGCGGCTGCGATCGCCGCCATCTGCAACAAGGATGGTCGTGTAACGCTGATGATGCCGCACCCGGAGCGTGTCATTCGCGCCAGCCAGAACTCATGGCATCCGGCAGACTGGCAGGAAGATGCGCCTAGCATGCGCCTGTTCCGAAATGTGCGAAAATGGCTGGAGTAGGAAGCCTCACGATTCATAACTGACCTGTTGGCAGCGCATCCCTGTGAGGCAGTCGCGTATTCCCTCATTGAATTGGTATTTCTGACGCGATCTGAACCGGCCTGGTGGAATCAGTTTATGATTATTTTTCAGATTTGTGACTGTGGCTGATCAGATTAGTTGTGATGCTGCGATCTTCCTGATGGTGGACGTCGAACATCCGCACTGGAAATTTGCGCTGCGGTAAATCCCGAAAATAACATTCCAGCGTACAGCGCACGACCGGAAAAGCAATCTCCTGCCATGGAATCTCAGCTTCAGTAAACAAGGCTATTTCCGTAGTTTCGATTCCAGGCACC
The DNA here is from genome assembly GCA_009692305.1 of Gammaproteobacteria bacterium. Taxonomy (GTDB): domain Bacteria; phylum Pseudomonadota; class Gammaproteobacteria; order Pseudomonadales; family Pseudohongiellaceae; genus UBA9145. The sequence continues at coordinate 383,221 of SHZK01000001.1, forward strand.
TCATCCAGAGAAATAATTTCCGCACGAAAGAACATATAGACTTGATTGATTGCAGGAAGGTTGAACAGCGTATAGAGGCTGTCCTCGCTCACTTTGATGATGGCACCAGCCTCCTCGAAAGTCTCTCGAATGGCGCCGTTGAGACTTGACTCCCCATTCTCCATGAAGCCGGCTGGCAGAGTCCATTTACCGAGGCGCGGACTGATGGCGCGCTTGCACATTAGTACGCGATCACCCTGAATTGGCAAGGTGCCTACGACATTCTTCGGATTCTGGTAAAAGACGGTGTTACAGGCATCACAGCAATAGCGGAGTTTATCATCGCCTGTTGGAATGCGTTGAACGAGAGTGGCTGCACAGTGCTGGCAATACTTCATAGATCCTGAAATACATGCGAAGTTCTGGAAGGCGCTAGTGTACTGGTTTCAGGTGCTGAATGGAAAATCGCGCGAGCAGACTGGTAGCCACGCCCGACCAAGGTTAAACCCTGCGCGAACATGGATTGTTCAGATGCGATTGATCTCGCAATGCAGGCGGAAGCGCTTTAGCCGAGAGCTATGGCACGATTGCGTGGACAGTGCGAGGAATTTTCGAAGGTTATATGGGCTGGTTCGATGGCAATCCGGCGACCATGTATTCCATCCCGCCTGCCGATGTCTATCCCGATCTGCTGGAACTGGCTGGCGGAGCCGAAGTGGTGGTGACGCTGGCGCAGCGCTATCTTGCAGCCGATGATGCCATTCGTGCCTTGCATGCCGCAGACATCGCTCTGAAAGCGGATCCAGATAATGTTGCAGCATTGGCAGTACGCCTGTCGGCACTGCAATTGCAGTTGCGCAGTTCGGCGAATTCCAATGAAACCGGTTGGCTGCAATTCGGCATCACGGAGACGCAGGGGCGGCTGGATGCGGCGGGGCAGTAATAATCAACTCTGCTTTTTTAGAACGAAAGTATTTCCAGTAACAGGCTTTCCCATTCGGTAGAACTGACATTCGCCAGTAAATTGAAAGCCATTCTTGAGCAAGACCCGACCGGATGCCTCATTGCCTGACATTACCTTGGCGACAATCGGTTTGTTCCTGGGGAGTTCCGGCAAAGCCAGTAGCAGGGACAATGCGCGAGCGGCGATACCTTTGCCCCAGTAATCCCTGCCTACCCAGTACCCCACTTCAATATTTTGTGCGTCGTCTGGCCACCATGAAACGCAAGCGACGATTTCATCGTGCATGACTACGGCGTAGGGATTCCGTAAATCTTGAGTGAGGATGTTATTCAGCCAATCTATGGCATCTTGACGGGAATAGGGAAAGGGAATCGTCGCAGTCCATCGTGAAACTTCTTCATCGTTGAGTAGCTTGGCAAGTCGATCGACGTCGTCAAGCGTAAATTTTCTGAGTAGCATAGATTACAAACCCGATGCGGCAAGAAAATAATTCGGAGACCTATTGCTGTCTCGTATCGAACAGTTCTTGCTCAAGTTTAATCTGGGCAGCTCGAGCACAGCCTTGCATAACCTGAAAATAGGCTTGCACCAATTCAGGTCCAACTTCATACGGATGCGGGCCGTCACCACGACCAGCCAGCATCCGGTTGCGGTTAATTGCATTATCGAATTCGGAGTGATTGGAAAGAATCACGCTGGCATTGGTAGCAGCGGCTTGCTGCTCCATGTGCTGTTGCGATTCGATGTAGATCTGAAAATTCTGAATGCCGGGTACTGGGGTATTGTTTACAAAGTTAAACGCGGTGCCACCAGAATACGCCACATTCACTGGCCTGCCATTATCGAAAACGGTAAACGTGTAGGACAATGTGCCTGGGGTGTGCCCTGGGGTCTCCCACAACTTGACTATGGTGTCACCTAACAGGATTTCCATACCGTCAGTAGAGACGATGTCTCTCTGTGGTGCCATTGTGCTATACCGGTTAGGATAAGTTTCGACGAGATTCCAGTCAGCAGCTCCCATGACAACTCGTGCACCGTAACGTTCTTGTAACAGTTCTGCACCGCCAATATGATCGCCGTGCGCGTGTGAAATTAATACGTATTTGATTTCTGCTGGATCGAGCCCGAGCTTTTCCAGGCCGCCGATGATTAGTTCTTCTGAGTTATACGGAAAAATAGTATCGATGATGACAATGCCGTCACTCGTGGTTAGCGCCCAGGACGAGTGCAGTTTGCCGCCGACAAAGTAAAGATTATCAAAGACCTTGGTGGGTTCGACATGCCAGGTCTCGCGTGCCGGAGCCGTAGATGGGTCTGACACGTAGCCAGGTATGTTATTCGAAGTGTTATCGCTCCCACTGGTTGGTAGCAGGCAGATGCGGCTCAGTGTGCCGAGAAATTCAGAGCCCGCCGCATTCTTGGCCGAGCGCAGTGCAGCTTCGATCTCGGCTTCGAAATCTCTTGGGGCAATAGCGTCTTGTGCGACGCTCTCTGCCAATGTTAGCACTGTGATCATCGACAGGATCAAACATGATTGTAGGAAACGAAAATGCATTATTCTTCTCCCGATCAAATTAGCCAGATCTCATTAAATTCAAAAAAGGAGGCTTAAGCCTCCTTTTTTTCCGGAGTCTAAACTCCTGAATCAGTTGCGCATCGCCGCATACACTTCCCGCTGCGCCGCATTGTTATCAAACGGTGCACCACGTGGTCCACCGCGGCGCTGTTCCATATAGATCATGTAAAAGTCATTCTCGCGATCCACAATGAAGATAGTGCCGCCAATGCCGCGCCAGCCGAAGTTGAACGGGCCGCTGGCATCGTCTGTAGTGGGTTGCAGGTGGAAGCCGAGACCCCAGTCTCCAGTATTGCCATAGAAGAAGTTGCCTCTGGAGACATCAGCTGTTATGTGGGGCACCAGCATTTGGTCAACAGTTGCTTCCTTGATAATGCGATGGCCGCGATACTCTCCGCCGTTTAAAAGCATTTCTGCAAAGCGCACATAGTCTTCCGTGGTAGAGTTCAAGCCGCCGCCACCTGAGAGCATTTTCCTGACGATAGTGTTGTCAGTCATTTCACCATGGATTGGTTGCGCAACGCGGCGCGCTTTGCTTTTCGGTACCCAGAAGCTGGTTTCTTCCATGCCGAGTGGATCGAAGATGCGTTCTTTCAGAAATGCATCCAGTGTCTTGCCGGAGGCGACTTCAACCACTGCGCCGAGTACATCCGTGGAATGACCGTAATGCCAGGAAGTGCCAGGTTCAAAATAAACTGGCATGGCGCCAATCTTCGCGGCGAATTCACGAGCTGTCATGTCGCCGCCGAGATCACGAACGTACATTTTTCCCAGCTCGCTGTCGGGAGAGAATATGGCCTGAATCAAACCTGATTCGTGTGTCAGCAAATTGCGCACGGTCATCGTGTTGCGTGCTGCGCTCACCGCGCCAGTCTCAGGGTTAATGATTTGCAGATTGGCAAACTCGGGGATGTATTTGCTCACCGGGTCATCCACAGCCAGCTTGCCTTCTTCCGCCAATATCATCGCGGCAACGCTGACGACCGGTTTGGTCATGGAGTAGATGCGAAAGATCGTATCCTTGTTTACAGGTGTTGAATCGCCCTTTGCCTCGTAACCAACTGTTTCGAGCACGCCGACACCCTCGCCGTTACCCACCAGCAACAGCGCGCCAGGAAGGAAATCAGTGTCAACGGCGGCCTGCATTTGCGCTTTGATCGCTTCGATCTCGGTTTGGTCGATGCCGAAGTTGGTCGAGTGAATTGGTTTTATGGAGCTGAGATTGGTGCCGCTGTGATCGGCGGCGAAGGCAAGAGTGGAAATGCTTATGGTGAAAAGCAGGGCAAAAAATGCTATTCCTGCCTGGAGTTGTCTGCGGACTGGTTTCATCAGGAAATTCTCGTTCATGTTAGTGTGCCGATGGTATCCGAATCAGAATACACCCACAACGGACACACGACAGATGCAGAGATCTAGGCGAAATCGCGTAAAAGGGACTGTTTAATCCCGGCAGGAAGGGCGTCAACTCTGTGCTTGTAGTTCAGGTGTTCGCTGCGCACAGAGATGTCGGCACCGGCTTTGGCGGCTTTGATCATGGCATCAGTAAACTCGAAGCGCAGAAAATGGACTGAAGAGGTTTTATCTTCGGTGGTGCGGGGTAGATCTTCGTTGGCTATAGGATAGACAGCATCGAAACCTGCGGCCTGAATAGATATCAGTTCCTCGATGCCGATCAATTGCGACAGCCGTTGCTTGCGTTCAACCGGGTCTGGATATTCCAGCATGAAGGTGACCTTCAGGTTGCGGCCATCTGGTATCAGCGGGTTATAGGCATCCAATTCCTGTAGCAGATCTGCTTCTTGTGTAATTTTCTCTGCGCGAATTAATTCCAGCACCTGATAGCGCATCACCATGTAGTCTTCAAAGTGCAGCATGGCGTTCGGGCCTAAAGCGACTCGGCGGGATTTCTTGTGTTCCATCATCGCCAGACGCAGCGCTGGACGTTGTGAATTGTATTCATCGATGGTCAACAGATCTGCAAGGGTCAGTTTTTTCATGTGGTCAATCCTGCTCTGAGAATGAGCGAATAAATTGGGGTTCAGGTGCCAGCTTAGGCTGCGTTACTGCTTAGACCAGGCCATACGCCAGACGTAGCAGATCAATAGGGTGAATCGCCTTCTGGTCAGTGTTCAAATTATTTTCGATATGTTTGCCGGCTACCGGACAGTCACTGCCGTAGTAATCCGGCGCCTGGTCTGTGATCTGTTTGACAATGGGACGGGCAATCTTGTTAGCGAATTCCAGGGTCTCGCTCTTCACGCCATAGGTGCCATCGTGACCGGAGCAGCGCTCTATATTCTTGACCGTAGTGTCTGGAATCAGTTCGAGTATCTGCCGTGTTTTTGGGCCGATATTCTGCACGCGCTGGTGGCAGGCCACATGGTAGCTGACATTTCCCAGAGCTAGTTTGAAGTCGAGATTAAGTTTGCCCTGCTTGTGTAGTTTGTGCAGATATTCGAATGGATCGTGAAAAGCCTTCGCCACGGCCTGAACTTGTGCGTCATTGGGGAACATCAAGGGCAGTTCCTGTTTAAACATGAGTACGCAGGAAGGGACGGCGGCAATCAGCGCGTGACCCTTTTGCACTTTCGCGTACAGGGCCGGGATGTTCAAGTCTTTTAACATTGTCACCGTCTTCAGATCGCCCAGTTCCAGCTTGGGCATACCGCAGCAATGCTCCCGTTCCGGTAGTTCTACTGCAATATTGTTATGCTGCAGAACCTTGATGACGCTATCGATTATTGCTGGCTCGTTGTAATTGCAATAGCAGGTGGTGAATAACGTGACGGTTTCGGTGCTCGTGGCGACTTTCTGTGTTTTTGCCGGCGCCGCATTGTACGTCAGGCTCGCATGCCGCTTGCGCGCTGGCTGGCGGTGATAAGATGGTAGCGCGGCGTCCTGATGAATGCCGAGTGTCTTATCTAACAGACCGCGTATGGTTTTGTTCTTGTTGCCCGCATTCACCAATGTATTGATTACTGGTTGCGAGGCCAGCTTGCCGATCAGGTCGGTGCTTGTAATCAGATTGTCGCGCAGGTTGGTGTCGCCTTGCTTGAACTTGACTGCTTTGGCCCGCAGCATCAAGTGCGGAAAATCCACGTTCCATTCATGCGGTGGCACATAGGGACATTTCGTGAGATAGCACAGATCGCACAGATAACACTGGTCAACGACTTTCGTATAGTCGGCTTTAGGAATTCCGTCCACTTCCAGCGTGGGGCTGGCATCCACCAGATCGAACAGGGTTGGGAAGGCATTACACAGACTCACGCAGCGACGGCAACCATGACAGATGTCATAGACCCTTTCGAGTTCCTGGTTTAAATCAGTCACATCCCAGAATTTCGGATCGTCCTGATTTAACGGGTGTCTGGTGGGCGCGCCGAGGCCGCCTTCTCTGCCTTGCTCAGCCATGCTGTAGCTCCGGGTAAGCTGTTAATTCAATTTCGGTGGTGTTTGGTACGCTGCCGCCGCAAACAGCGACAGCAATACCAGGGTTGGTTCGGCAGATTTTGGAAATTAGCTGTCCAATGCATCCAGAGCTTTCTGGAAGCGATTCGCGTGTGAACGTTCGGCTTTCGCTAATGTTTCCATCCAGTCAGCGATTTCGTCGAAGCCTTCTTCGCGTGCGTCTTTCGCCATGCCGGGATACATATCAGTGTATTCATGGGTTTCGCCGGCGACAGCTGATTTCAGATTGTCCGCGGTGCCACCAATGGGCATGCCAGTGGCCGGGTCGCCTACTTCTTCCAGATATTCCAGGTGACCATGGGCGTGTCCGGTTTCACCTTCTGCGGTGGAGCGGAACAGTGCAGATACATCGTTATAACCTTCTACGTCAGCTTTCTGGGCGAAATACAAATAGCGGCGATTGGCCTGGGATTCACCAGCGAATGCTGCTTTGAGGTTTTCTTCAGTCTTGGATCCTTTCAATGACATGCTCATTCTCCGTTATTTTGTGGATTAGTTTTGTGAATTGGTTTGGTGAAATAAACGTGTTAATCGTTGTGTGGTTTTCGGGAAAAACTCGCCAGAATTGTCCTGACGCGCTGGTCGGATCGTAAGCTACGCGATATTTACCATCAAATCTAATTGATTTTTCAGATGCCATGATCGGATTAATCGATTACCATTCGGTCTTATGATCCCTTCCGTAAAGCAATTGAAATATATTTGCGCCGTTGCCGAACATCGGCATTTCAGCAAGGCGGCAAAAGCCTGCTTCGTTACCCAGTCCACCCTCAGCGCCGCGATCCAGGAACTGGAGGCACAAATGGGTGTGGTTATTTTCGAGCGCAACAACAAGTTGGTACTGATTACGCCACTGGGAGAGCGTCTGTTGCAACAGGCTCGCAAAATTCTGGGAGATGTTGAGGATTTTGCCAGTCTGGCGCGCGCCAATGATGAGCCCCTGTCCGGTGAGGTCAGACTCGGTGTGATTCCAACTATCGGACCGTTCCTGTTGCCACCAATACTTGCTGATTTGCGCAAAAGCTACCCGAAGTTGAAGTTGTTCTTGAAGGAAGATCTTACAGCCGTATTGGTGCAGAAGTTGCAGCAGGGACAACTGGATCTCATCATCATCGCGTTCCCCTATAAGCTGCATGATGTGGAGACGCTCATGTTGTTCAAGGACGAATTCCTGCTCTGCCTGCCACCAGGGCACCAGCTGGAGAAGCTGGGAAAAGTACGCCAACAGCAGTTGCGTGGTGAGAGCCTGTTATTGCTCGAAGAGGGGCATTGCCTGCGTGACCATGCGTTGGGGGTCTGCAAGCTGGAAAGTGCTGATACGGCGCTGGTCTATCAGGGCACCAGTCTGCACACGCTCGTGCAAATGGTCGCCAATGGACTCGGTGTGACCCTGCTGCCCGAACTGGCGATCGAAGGCGACGTGCTTGGTGACACGCATCTGCAGCTGAAGCATTTCACGACTGATAATGTCTGCCGCGAAATCGGCATGGCCTGGCGCAAGACTGATCCGCGCCGCGGTGACTATTTGCTGCTAGCCGAATTTATAATGACTCATTTGCGCCAGCGAAAATAGTTGCAGGGATTTTTCATCACAATGCGAGTATTCGCCTTATCTGACCTCCACGCTGATTATGCCGAGAACCTGCAATGGATTCTTGACTTGAGCGATAGCGAATACCAGCAGGACATATTGGTGCTGGCCGGTGATGTCACCGACAGTCTGCAGATTTTGGCGCAGGTATTCCGCGCCTTGCGGAGCAAATTCCGGGAAGTGCTGTTTGTGCCGGGCAATCACGAATTGTGGGTTCAGAATGACGCAGTGAATTGCTCGCTGGAAAAGTTTGGCTTGATCGCAGAGCTGTGTGAGGCCGAGGGTATTCGGCAATCTGCGTATGAATGCGGTGAGGTGAGCTTCGTTCCTCTCTATTCCTGGTACGACTTTTCCTTCGGCGAACCGGATCGGCATCTGCGTCGGGCCTGGCGCGATTTCAAGGCCTGTGCCTGGCCAGCTGACTTACCAGACAGCGCAGCAATCAATCGATATTTTCTAGCCATGAATGAATCCGTGTTAGACACGCGTAACACCACTGTAATCAGTTTTTCGCACTTCATACCAAGAATAGATGTTATGCAAACGCAAATTCCGCTGGAGCGGCGGCGCGTGTACCCGGTACTCGGTAGTGTGGCCCTGGGCGAACAGGTTAAGCAATTACAGCCGAATATACATATCTATGGACACAGTCACGTGAATCAGTCCGTAGAGCTGGATAACATCCGCTACGTCAATAATGCTTTTGCCTATCCGCAGGAAGAGCGCATCGCACGCAAGCAGTTGCATTGTGTATATGGTGACTGTGTATACGGTGACAACCATGCAGCTTGAGCAAGACACCATCCACCTTTGGTATGCGGATCAGTCTGATTTTACCTTGCAACAACTGGAGCAACGCAGTCTGCACTGGTTGCAGCCACAGGAGTTGCAACGCTACCGTCGTCTGCAGCTGGAGCGTCATCGGACTCAGTTATTATTGAGTCGGTATCTGGTGCGTTCCGTGCTGAGCCTGTACGCGGAAACCAACAGGCCTGAAGACTGGTGTTTCGTAACCAACTCATATGGCAAACCAGCGCTAGACCAGAAACAACACGCGTTACCCATGCCGTTGTTTTTTAATCTGTCTCATTCCCAGGGCAAACTCGTTGTCGCAATAGCCGCCAGCGAGGCGCTCGGTGTGGATGTCGAAGGGAGCGCCAGACCACGGCGCATCGGGGCAATTGCGAACCGGTATTTCGCGCCGCAAGAAGTGACGGCGTTGCGGCTTTTACCAGTGCACCAACAACTACCCAGGTTTTATCATTTATGGACATTGAAAGAGGCATACATCAAGGCGCGGGGACTCGGTCTGGCAATACCATTGCAACATTTTGCATTTCAGTTTGGCGCCGATAAGCGGATTAACGTGGAGTTTGCCCCGCAATTGCTGGACGACGCCAGTCACTGGCGCTTTTGGCAGATTGCAGCGGGACCATCCCATACGCTGGCGTTGGCCTGCAGTCCGGTACAAAGGAATTTGGCCTTGCGGGTGCGCATGGGCCAGTTCTATGGAGACAGTACGCCACGCAAGCTACAGCTTGCTGATGCGCCAGTTATTCGACAGTCCTAACGCAGTAAATCGGTCAGATCAGATTTCTCTTCAATTGGTCGCATGCGAACTGTGCGGATGACATTGTCTTTCACCTGCACAATCTCCGCGTAATAGCCGTCCAGTCGTATTCCTACCAGCGAATCGGGGATAGATTCAAGAATTTCCATCAATAATCCATTCAGAGTTTTGGCACCGCTGGCTTGCAGCTCCCAGGACAATGATCGATTGATGTCACGAATGGTGGCAAAACCATCAATGAGAAAGCTGCCGTCTTCCTGAATGTGGATATCTTTGCTATTGGTAATCAGGTCCGTGGTGAACTCGCCGACGATCTCTTCGAGGATATCTTCCAGGGTGACCATGCCTTTGATCGCACCGAATTCATCCACCACTATTGCCATGCGCAACTTCTTCTTCTGGAAATTGAACAATTGTGTGTGCAGCGGGGTGCTTTCCGGTATGTAGTAGACCTCGGTAGTCTCCTGCAGAATCGCCGCTTTGTTCAGCGTTTCCATTTTCAGAAACTTGCCGGTGCTGCGCATGTGCAGAATACCAATCAGGTTATCCATGTGTTGTTTATAGACAGGAATGCGGGTGTGGTGGGCTGAACTGATCTGATCGAGGACATCTTTGAGATCATTATCGATATCAACACCGATGATGTCATTCTTCGGCACCATGATTTCATCTACCCGGACTTTTTCCAGGTCAAGGATGTTGAGCAACATGCCATGGCGCCGGCGTGGTATGCGCCCGGATGATTCATACACAACCGTGCGCAACTCTTGCTGAGTAAGCTGCTGCTGGCTGTCATCACCTACAGATTTAAAACCAAGCAGTCGCACCAGTCCGTTGGAAACGACATTGATTATCCACACCACTGGATAGAGGACCTTGAGCAATAATATCAACAGCAGACTTGAAGGATACGCAATCGTTTCCGGATGCAGTGCGGCGACTGTTTTCGGTGTTACCTCTCCGAAGATCAGCACGACCAGTGTTAACACAATGGCAGTAGCTAGAGGCGCCGGATCGCCCAGTACCTTCACTGCGATAGAAGTGGCGATAGAAGCCGCGAGAAAATTGACGAAGTTGTTGCCGATCAGGATTACGCCAATCAGCTTGTCGGGTGCTTCCAGCAACTTGCTGGCTCGAGTCGCGCCAGGATGATGATTGCGGCGCAAGTGCTTTAGTCGATAGCGGTTCAGGCTCATCATGCCGGTTTCAGAGCCGGAGAAATAAGCCGAAGCGAGCAGGAGTAGCAGGAACGACACAACCAGGACAACCAATGAGCTTTCGTCTTCAGCCATACGGTGTTATGTCCTAACCAAGAATATATTCGAGGGCGATTTTTGAACCGTAAAATCCGATTATAAGCAAGCCGAAGCCGGTGAGCGTACCACGAATGGCTGTCACGCCACGCCAGCCAAGTTGATGACGTCCCCACAAAAGGACCGCAAATACGATCCAGGCCAGGATGGAAAAGAAAGTCTTGTGGATGACGCCATCGCGGCCCCAGATATCATCCATAAATAACAAACCGGCAACAATACCGAGACTCAGCAATATCTGACCGACCCAAAGCAGTTCGTATAGAAAAACTTCCATGTCTTGTAACGGTGGAAATTTGCTGATCAGGCCGCCGGCATGACCGTGCTTCAGTTGATAGTTCTGATACGCGAGCAATGCCGCTTGAGCTGCGGCGATTGTGATGAAGCTGTACGCCAGAATGGAAAGCAGCACATGACTCGCCATTCCCATGTCCAGATTCGTTGGCGGATAATTGCTGCGCGCCGTTAGAGAAAACAGAATGGCGATTATTGCGAGTGGGAACAAGCCAAAAAATAAATTCTGCAGTGGTTTGCGAAAGCTGCTGATCAGTACGACCAGGGAAATGGATACGGCGATCAGTGTGCTTATTTCTGAGATGCCGAAATGATAGCCGCTGGTGGATTTGATGACGCCATAGGCACTGATCGCATGGGCGCTCACTGCAATCAGGCCGAAAATGAATACCTGATTCCTGGAGTCTTTGTTCGAGCTGAAGTTGCGCGCCTGGAATACCAATCCAATCAGGTAGAACAGCACGGCACACAGGCCTGAGATGACGGTTACTTGCATAGTATTGCTAGCGGATAGAGATTCAGGAGCATGTAGGCCAGAAAGTGTCGCACATGTGCAGAGGTGGTTGAAGTTCTTTTTTCTCGCCTGCTGATGCGGCTATAATGCGCGTCTCTTCTTGCATTTCACGCTTCAGCAAATTTCAGGGCGGTTTCCAGCAGTGTTTGACAGCTTAACAGATCGACTCACGGGCACATTCCGCAAAATCACCGGTAAGGCAGTTCTAAGCGACGCCAACATTCAGGATGCTCTGGCCGAAGTGCGCCGTGCATTATTGGAAGCAGATGTCGCATTGCCCGTGGTGAAGGAATTCATAGAACGCGTAAGTCTGCGCGCAGTAGGGCAGGAAGTATCGAAGAGTCTCAGTCCTGGTCAGGCATTTATCAAAGTGGTGCAGGCTGAGCTGGAAGCCATCATGGGTTCCGCTAATACTGAGTTGAACCTGCGCACCACGCCTCCTGCTGTGGTGCTGATGGCAGGACTGCAGGGTGCCGGTAAAACCACTACTGTTGCGAAGCTGTCTTACTACCTCAAGCGCGAATCGAAAAAATCGGTAATGGTGGTCAGTGCTGACATCTATCGACCTGCCGCGATTCAGCAATTGGCAACATTGGCCCAGGAAGTGGGGGTGCAATTTTTTGCCAGTGATAGCTCACAGACACCAGCGCTGATAGTTGCAGCGGCGCTGGCAGAAGCGAAACGAAAATTTATCGATGTATTGATCGTGGATACCGCCGGTCGGCTGGCCATTGATCAGGCGATGATGGCCGAGATCAGCGCACTGCATCAGCAGTTAAATCCGGTCGAGACCTTGTTTGTAGTCGATGCGATGACCGGCCAGGACGCCGCCAATACGGCGAAAGCGTTTAATGATGGGCTACCGCTGACCGGTGTAATCCTGACCAAAGCCGATGGTGATGCCCGCGGTGGTGCCGCGTTATCCGTGCGTCATATTACCGGCAAACCCATCAAATTTATCGGCATGGGCGAGAAGCCCGAGGCGCTGGAACCATTTTATCCGGATCGAATAGCCTCTCGCATACTCGGCATGGGCGATATGCTGTCTCTGATTGAAGAGGCTGAGCGCAAGGTTGACAAGGAAAAGGCTGTCAAATTCGCCCAAAAGATCAAGCAAGGTAAAGGCTTCGATCTGGAGGATTTCAAGGAACAGCTGAAGCAAATGCAGAACATGGGCGGTGTCGCCAGCATCATGGACAAGATGCCTGGTATGGGTGGATTACCCCTGCACGCCGCCAAGCATGTCGATGACTCCCAATTTCGCCGGATGGAAGCGATCATCAATTCCATGACCATGCGCGAGCGCGTGAGTCCGGGCATCCTGAATGGCTCGCGCAAGCGGCGTATTACCCTCGGTTCTGGCACCCAGGTACAGGACCTGAATCGACTGCTCAAGCAGCACAAGCAGATTCAAAAACTGATGAAGAAGATGAAAGGCGGGGGTATGGCCAACCTGATGCGCGGACTCGGTGGCATGCAAGGCCCGGGTGGCGGCGGATTTCCTGGCGGCGGTGGTGGTTTACGGCGTTTCTAGGACAGCTTCCAATGCGGCGGCAATTGACATAGAATACCCGCCTTTTTACCCGGCCCCAAGCTATGCAGGGGTTCGATGCAGTTAACTCCTTGTAATTAATTGAGTAATTAATTACTCACTAGAGCATTAAGTAAACAGGAAAAATTATGGTCACGATTCGATTAGCTCGCGGTGGCGCCAAGAAGAAGCCTTTTTATCACATTACTGTGAGTGACAGCCGCAGATTTCGTGATGGCCGCTTTATCGAGCGCATTGGATTTTATAATCCATTGGCAAAAGGTCAGGAAGAGCGTTTACGTCTTGATTTGGACCGCGTCGGCTTCTGGCAAGGCCAGGGTGCGCAGCTTAGCCCGCGTGTTTCTGCGCTGGCAAAGGTAGCTGCCGCTACTCCTGCTACTAAGGCTTGATCCGGAATCGCGATAATCGCCGCCGGGTGTGCTTAGGATGGTTACTGGCACAGACAAGCGGACGCAACGTATAGAGCTGGGACGCCTGGGCAAGGCGCATGGTATCAAGGGCTGGTTACGCCTGAATTCGTTCACAAACCCGCCAGATAATATTTGCAGTTACACGACATTCGCGACAGAAATTGCGGGCGAGTGGGTTGCCCTGGAACTGGATCAGTTCCGTATGCAAGGCAGCGGCCTCGTGGTGCATATAAAAGGCTACGATGCGCCGGAAACAGCCAGTCTGCTCACAGGCAAGGGCGTTTGGGTCGATAGCAAAGAGTTGCCTGTACTGATTGGCGACGAATACTACTGGCACCAGTTGCACGGATTAAAGGTAATGAATCAGCACGGAGACCTCTTTGGTGAGGTGGTCGAGCTACTGGAAACCGGCGCCAACGATGTGCTCGTAGTGCAGGCAACGGCAGACAGCATAGATAAACGAGAACGATTGATTCCCTATTTGACCGGCAAGGTGGTGCAGCAGGTCAGCCTGATTGAAGGTGTAATCAGGGTAAATTGGGAAGCGGACTATCTGGAATAGGGCAGTTAGAGTAGGGCGGCTGCATTAGCGAGAGAAACGCAGCAAGTTGGGTGAGCTCGATGCAGATTGGATTGGTCACCCTGTTTCCGGAAATGTTTGCGGCTTTAACAGAATACGGAATTAGTGGCAGGGCAGTGCGATCGGGGCTGGTGTCACTGCAATACTGGAATCCGCGGGATTTCACTACAGACAAGCATCGCACGGTCGATGACAAGCCATTCGGTGGCGGTCCCGGCATGTTGATGAAGACCGAACCGTTGGTGAGCTCAATCAGGGCGGCGCGAACAGCAACTGGCAAGGGCGACAGCAAGGTAATCTACCTGTCACCACAAGGCAGCAAGCTGGACCAGCCAGCCATTATAGAAATGGCGCAACGCGATAGCATGGTTCTGGTATGTGGACGCTATCAAGGGATTGATGCCCGCGTGCTGGATCTGGAAATTGATGAAGAGTGGTCGCTGGGTGATTTTGTGCTCAGTGGTGGCGAGATCGCCGCAATGGCCCTGCTGGATGCTGTAATCCGGTTTCAGCCGGGAGCACTGGGTGATGACGACTCGGCGCCGCAGGACAGTTTCGCGAATGGTTTATTGCACAGTCCGCAGTTTACTAGGCCACAGAATTTTGCAGGCCAGGAAGTGCCGGAAGTGCTGTTAAGCGGTGATCATGGGGCGATACAGCGCTGGCGCCTGCAGCAAAGCCTGGGAATGACCTGGCTGAAACGACCGGATTTGTTAGAGTCGAAAGCACTGACAAAGGAACAGAACGAATTACTGAAACAGTTTAAGAACGAACACGGAAAATAACTTTTTAATCTGGCGCAGGCCAGATACCGGATTTAGGATCAGGAGCAAGCAAGATGAACAAGAACAAAATCATCCAGCTAATTGAAAATGCGCAGATGACAAAAAAATTACCAGACTTCGGTCCTGGTGACACCGTTACCGTTCAGGTAAAAATCAAGGAAGGTGACCGCGAGCGTCTGCAGGCATTCGAAGGCGTCGTGATTGGTCGTCGCAGTCGTGGTTTGAACTCTTCATTCACTGTGCGCAAGATTTCCCATGGCGTTGGTGTAGAGCGAACTTTCCAGGCTTATAGCCCGCAAGTAGAAAGTGTTGAGTTGAAGCGTCGTGGTGATGTGCGCCAGGCGAAGCTGTACTATCTGCGTGAATTGACAGGTCGTGCTGCCCGCATTACTGAAAAACTGGATAAGAAGACCAGCTAAGGCGCCAGCTTGCACACGCAGGACAGAGCTATCAGCCCTGCGTGAAAACTATTTGGTTTGTAACAACTTGTTTTGTTACAACTTAGTTTGTAACAACAACGAAGGTAATTACAAAATGAGAGGATTGTGTCCCACAGTCTTCTCATTTTTGTTTGTGATAGAGCGATATATCTCTGTATAAAGAGTGACGAGCGGTTGCTTTAAGCAGGATGGCAATTCGAGCTACAATGCCTCAGATCCATCGCAAGCAGCCTACACATACGCAGTTTGTGTGCACCGAAAGTTGAGCTACGGGAGAACCCAGCATGATTGCAAGCAACAAGATTGGCATAATGGTCATCGGCCTGCTGGTATTGGTGGCTTCCACTTTCACCGCGCTTGCGCAACAGCCGCAGTCATTGCGTGAGAAGCTTGCAGTAGCAATTGAAGTGGCTTCCCAGAACCAACTGGAAATTGTCAGCCTGAATGCAACCGCTCTGCCCAATATCTACGAAGTGGAATTGAATACCGGAGAAGTGCTGTATAGCGACATTTCCGGTGACTATTTATTCGCTGGTGACATGTACCGGGCCACCGCCGAGGGGTTGTTAAACCTGTCAGCGAACAAGCGTCAGGAGCGGAATAGCGACAAGATCGCGCAAATTCCCGAAGAAGAAATGATTATTTTTACGCCTGAAGTCGTGAAGGCAACGATAACGGTATTTACCGATGTTGATTGCACTTATTGCCGCGCGTTACATCGCGATCTGGAAAAATTGATGGCAGCGGGTATTGAGGTGCGGTATATGGCTTATCCTCGTGGTGGTGAGAGCGCTGAGTCCTATACGAAAATGATTTCAGTGTGGTGTTCGGATGATCGTGCAAAAGCCCTCACTCAAGCCAAGAATGGCCAGGACCTCCCGGAGCGCAATTGTGATTCGCCGATTCTGGCGCATTACAAACTGGGCAATGAGCTTGGTATTAGCGGAACACCTGCATTGGTATTCCCTGATGGCCGCGTAATTCCGGGCTACCTGGAAACAGAACGCCTCGTGGCAATGTTGAATATCAACTAAGCAGCCACTACTCCTGCAATAAATTTTATTGTGCGCCGCATTCGCGGCGGTTATCTTTACCAGCTCATCCGTTTTTCAGTAACATGGAAGCCATTTCAACAGCGGCGCAAATACTGGGTTTATTCGATGATTCCAGTATAGTCCGCGCTTTGTTTTATCTGATCGAGGCAATCTCTTGAGCGCAAAATTGAAAAAATCAATCCGGATAGGCATCTGCGGACTGGGTACCGTTGGCGGCGGTACCTTGGCTCTGTTGCGCGAGAACAAGGATGAAATCAGTCGTCGACTCGGTGCTGACCTGGATGTTGTGCACGTTGCGAGTCGGTCGCTGGAAGCAAGCGATGCTGCTGGGGTCGCGCGCACAGGTACTGATCCTTTCGCCGTAATCAATGACCCGAATGTGGATATAGTGGTGGAAACCATGGGTGGTTTCGACCCTGCATTTGAGGTAGTAAAGCAGGCGCTGGCAAATGGCAAGCATGTCGTCACCGCCAATAAAGCCCTCATAGCCGAACGTGGCAATGAATTATTTGCTGTAGCTGAAATGCATAATGTGGCTCTCGCATATGAAAGCAGTGTCGCCGGTGGAATTCCAATCATCAAGGCGCTGCGCGAGGGTCTTGCTGCAAATCGAATCGAATGGCTCGCTGGCATAATCAATGGCACTGGTAATTTTATCCTGACTGAAATGGCGATGCGGCGCTGTGAATTTCATCAGGTATTGCGCCAGGCGCAGGAACTTGGATACGCCGAAGCAGATCCAACTTTTGACGTAGAAGGTATCGATGCAGCCCATAAGCTGACTATTATGGCTTCGATTGCGTTTGGCATACCTCTACAATTTTCCAGGACCTACACTGAAGGCATCAGCCAGATCACTCCAGATGATATTAGCTATGCCAAAGAGTTGGGATATCGTATCAAGCATCTTGGTATTGCCCGACGCACGCCGAAGGGCATAGAGTTGCGTGTGCATCCCACCTTGATTCCCCGCAAGCAATTGCTGGCTAACGTGAATGGAGTCGGTAACGCAATTCTGGTACGTGGCAATGCGGTTGGGTCAACGCTTTACAGTGGGCCCGGGGCTGGTGTCAGTGCTACCGGTTCAGCCGTGGTAGCCGACATCATGGACATTGCGCGGCAGATGCTTGCAGGCATTAAACGGCCACTGATACCGGCACTGGGATATGTGGAGATGCATGACAATATCGAAGTACTCGATATTGAATCCATCGAATCAGAATATTATTTGCGAATTCCGGTGATCGATAAAGTTGGCGTCATGGCACGCATCTCGAATGTAATGCTGGAACACGATATCAGTATCGACGCCGTCATTCAGAAGGAAGCGGTCAGTGCCAGCGTGCCAATTGTCATATTGACCCATCTGGCGGAAGAGCGACAACTCAATAAAGCGTTGCGCGCAATAGAGGCGTTGCCGGACGTGATTGGGCCTATCAATCGCATTCGGGTTGAGCCATTCAATGGCGGGGTCGGTGCGTGAAATACATCAGTACGAGAGGCAAGGGCGTCGCACAGTCTTTCGAACAAGTCCTCCTGACTGGGCTGGCCCCCGACGGTGGATTATATGTGCCGGCTGAGTTGCCGCGATTCAGCGAGGCACAGATCAAGTCCTGGCAATTCCTGTCGTACCCGGATCTTGCGCTACAAATCATAACACCATTCATTGGTGATGAGATTGACAAGGAAGTGTTGCGTCGCATTATCGATGAGAGCTATGCCGAGTTCGATAACCCGGAAGTTGCGCCACTGGTGCAGTTGGGCGCAGGCGAGTGGGTACTGGAGCTGTTTCATGGTCCAACCCTAGCTTTCAAGGATTTTGCCTTGCAGGTTCTGGGGCGTTTGCTGGACCACGTGCTCATCAGGAACAAGCAAAGAGTAGTAATACTCGGTGCCACCTCCGGCGATACCGGTTCGGCTGCGCTCGAGGGATGTCGGCACTCTGATCGAGTCGATATTTTTATTCTGCATCCACATAACCGTGTGTCAGATGTGCAACGCAAGCAGATGACTACGGTACCCGGTGACAATGTTTACAATCTGGCGGTGAATGGCAACTTCGATGATTGCCAGCGTCTGGTCAAGGCCGCATTCGCGGACCAGTCGTTTCTGCCCGCCGGACTGCAGCTGGTCGCAGTGAACTCCATCAACTGGGCCCGCATCATGATGCAAATCGTGTACTACTTTCATGCGGCACTGAAATTGAATGGTCTTACAACGACAGTGTCTTTCTCCGTGCCAACCGGAAATTTCGGTGACGTATATGCCGGTTACCTAGCGAAGCAAATGGGATTGCCGGTCGATCGTTTAATCGTGGCAACAAACCAGAACGATATCCTGCATCGATTCATCAGCAGCAACGACTACTCCGTGACAGACCTTACGCATACATATTCTCCGAGCATGGATATTCTGGTTTCGAGCAACTTCGAACGCTATCTGTTTGATCTGTTCGGAAGAGACGGCGCTGCGTTAAACGATTTCATGCAGCGTTTCGGCAAGGAATCCCTGCACGTAACTGACGAGCAGTGGCAACAGGTCAGGGCCGAGTTTGATAGTGCCAGTGTTGATGACGACACCACCTGCAAAGTGATAGCTGATGTATTCCACAGCACCGGTTTGCTGCTGGATCCGCACACTGCGGTAGGTGTCGAAGCGGCCCGTACTTGCCAACAAAGTAGCAAGACTAAGGTTCCGGTAATTACACTTGCGACTGCGCATCCTGCAAAGTTTGGCGCGGCAATTACTGCGGCGGGTCTGGACACACCCAGGTTGCCACCTCATCTGCAAGACTTGTTTGAGCGGGAAGAGCGCTACACGGTAATCGAGAATCAACTCAGCGCTGTTACACAATTTGTCCAGGGTCATGTCTCCAAATAAGGTCTGATGTCAGCACTCAAACAGTCCGAATTAAAACTACGCCAGCCACTTAATGCGGCGCTTAAACTGCCAGACTCTACGCATCCCCTTTTGTGTCGGGTGTTGCGCAACCGCAGTTTGCGCAGCGCCGACGAGATCCAGCTCGGCCTGGAAAACCTGTTACCACCTGATCGCTTTGCGGGCATAGACGTTGCAGTTGATCTGTTGGTGAAGGCGCTGCACGAGCAAGCGCGCATCCTCATCGTTTCTGATTTTGATGCTGACGGTGCCACCAGTTGTGCGCTGGCAATATCGGCGCTGCAGCTATTGGGCGCTAAGCATGTGGATTACATTGTGCCGAACCGGTTTGAATACGGTTATGGTTTGACTCCGGAAATTGTTGAGCTGGCGAAGACGCGTAATCCTGACCTCATCATCACAGTCGATAATGGTATTTCGAGTATCGACGGAGTGGCCGCAGCGAATGCTGCTGGCATCAAGACACTGATCACTGACCATCATTTGCCTGCGGCCACGTTGCCCGCTGCCGCAGCTATTGTTAATCCCAACCAACTGGGCTGTACGTTTCCCAGTAAATGTATCGCTGGCGTGGGCGTGATTTTTTACGTGATGCTTGCACTGCGCGCACGGTTGCGAGAATCCGGCTGGTTTGCAGATGCAGCAATTGCCGAGCCCAATATGGCCGAGTTGCTGGACCTCGTTGCGCTCGGCACCGTTGCCGATGTGGTGGCGCTGGACCGGAATAACCGGATTCTGATTGACGAAGGACTGAAGCGAATTCGCGCCGGGCGCAGTCGACCTGGAATCCTGGCCTTGCTTAAGGTGGCCAATCGCTTGCCGGATAAGCTGACTGCGTCGGATCTGGGCTTCAGCATCGGTCCGCGATTGAACGCCGCGGGCAGACTGGATGACATGGCTGCGGGTATTGAGTGCCTGTTGGCGACTCAGGCAGGGCGGGCCCATGAATTGGCCCTAGCGCTTGATGCGATGAACCAAGACCGAAAACAGATCGAAGGCACGATGCGCGATCAGGCATTCCAGTTTCTCGCAGAGTTGGCGTTTGATGCTGACACTATACCTGCCGCCTTGTGTCTGTTGGATGCGCGCTGGCATCAAGGAGTGGTGGGTATTCTCGCCTCGCGCGTGAAAGACAAGTTCCACCGGCCGGTCATTGCGTTCGCGGAAGTCGTCGACAGTGCAACTGGCAGCATCGAATTAAAAGGATCGGCACGCTCCATCAAGGGCTTCCATGTGCGTGACGCTCTGGATGCGGTCGCCAGCAGACACCCGGGCCTCATCAGCAAGTTCGGCGGACACGCGATGGCGGCAGGTCTCAGTCTGGAAAAGCACAACTTCGAACAATTCAGTCGCGCATTTCAACTGGAAGCAACACGCTTGCTCAGCGCCGACCAATTGCAAGCATGCATACTCAGCGATGGTGAAGTAGCAACCCAGTGGCTGTCGCTGGAGGTTGCCGAGATATTGGCTGCTGCCGGACCCTGGGGGCAGGAGTTTCAGGAACCAGTTTTCAATGGCAGCTTTCGCATCGTGCAACAGCGGATTTTGGCCGGTAAACATCTGAAGCTTGTAGTCACACCTCTGGACGCGCCCGAGGTATTGCTGGACGCAATCGCATTCAACCTCGAAGCGGATGCATGGCCCGCTGCCAGCGTCAATGTAATGGACATTGCCTATCGACTGGATATCAATGAATTCAGGGGCAAGCGCAGTCTGCAGTTGATGATTGAAAATATCCTGGGCTATACCGTCATCTGAGGTTCCTGTGCGGTAAGCAAATGAGCTGGCTGGCGCGTTCAAGCCATCGTACATTTCCAACTAACGTGGCAGCAAATGCACGAATATCGGTGTAGGCTGGTCTAGTGCTAGAATTGCTGTATACAAGTGCGACCTGCTGCGGGCGGCGATGACAGAACAACTTGAATTTGTTACCTTTTGGCACAGCATCGATGGTCCAGTCGCGTAAAATTCAGGCTCGAGCCGAGCGGAGCTCAAATGCGAACTAAATTATATAACTTATTGATATTGTTAGGATTTGGTGCCTTTTCAGGCATGGCGCTGGCGCAGGTGCACAATACCGAGCAAATCGAAGTTGAGTTAATTGCCGAAGCCACCAATGTTGTGCCGGGCGAGACACTGTGGCTCGCTATTCGTTTGCAGCCCATCGAGCACTGGCATACCTACTGGAAATTCGGTGGTGACAGTGGTGAAGCCACCCAGGCCAGCGCATGGCAATTGCCAGAAGGCGCTACCGCAGGGGACATTGTATGGCCCATTCCGGAATGGACACCGTTCCCCGGCAGTGACCTGGTCACCTTTACCTATGAGCGTGAAGTATTGCTGCCAATTCCAGTGCAAGTCCCCGCGAATTACAGTGGTTCAAGCTTCGAACTGAGTACCAAGATTGACTGGCAGGTGTGCGACGAAATCTGCATTCCCGGTGCTGCCGATTTTACGCTGTCCTTGCCAGTGGCGCGCAGCGCCACCGTCGATACGCGCTGGCAACAGCTGTTTGCAGACACCAGGGCGCATACGCCGGTGCCAATCGATCAGCATGACCTGGCCGCTCATTTCAACGCGTTTGATGGCAAAGTCAATGTGATGGTGCAGGCAGACACCGCTTTGTTTGCAAATGTCGATGAGGCCTGGTTCTTCCCGACTGAGCGCCGCATCATGGCATATGCGCCTTTTCGCAAGGTGATGCTGGATGGCGATCGAATCCAGATCTCGACCGAACAGCACAGACGTTATCCGGCAGATTTGACCGAGCTTGATGGTTTGTTGTCATTCGTGGATGAAGCAGGTAACTGGCAAGCCTACGATATCAAACCGCAAGCAACTACGGTCGACTGGGATCACAGCATTGAAGTTGAGTTGTTGGCAGAGACCACGAACATAGTGCCGGGAGAAACTACCTGGTTAGCACTCAGACTCGACCCCGCCGAACATTGGCATACCTATTGGAAGATGGGCGGTGACAGTGGCGAACCTAGCAGCCTGAATGAATGGCAGGCGCCAGAAGGTACTGTTATAGGCGATATCCAATGGCCGGCCCCCCATTGGATACCCTTCTATGATACTGATCTGGTGAACTTCGGCTACGAAGCCGAAGTCTTGTTACCCGTAGCAGTCACTATTCCAGCTGACTATGCAGGCGCCAGTGTCGAACTATCCACTCTCGCATTCTGGAACGTGTGTGAACAGATCTGTATTCCGGGAGAGCAACGCATCAACATTACGCTGCCAGTGGCAACGGTGGCGGAACTCGATGCGGCCACGAGCGCGCAATTTGCCGCCGCTCGGGCCGAACTGCCCATAACTGAACATGACATCAAGTCGATCATTGCCGTTGCTGGCGAGCGCGTCAGTCTCGGATTCGAGTCAGCCACAGCAGCATTTACCAATTATTCCGATGCGTGGTTCTTCCCGGAACAGCGCCGCATTATCCAGCCTGGCCCATTGCGTGATGTCTCCATACAGCCAAGCCTGCTGCAAATAACTCACACGCAACCGCGTCGTATGCTTGAAGATCTATCTGGTGTCTACGGTGTATTGGTACTGGAGAATACACAAGGCGAACGCATAGCGTACGATTTCACTGATCCGGCAGCCAATGCGAGTTCGACTACGATCATGCCTTTGGCGGCGCTTGATACCACGAATAATGGTCCCGATGGCAGTTTGTTGTTGTACGTCGCATTTGCACTGATGGGCGGCTTTATTCTGAACCTCATGCCCTGCGTGTTTCCGGTGCTATCGATGAAGGCGCTGAGCTTTGCCAAGAACTCGGGCCAGTCGCATCACAAACAACGTATGGATGGCCTGGCTTATACGGCAGGCGTTATCATTGCATTCGTGGCGCTCGCTACAGTGTTGATAATTCTGCGCGCTGCAGGAGAGCGTATTGGCTGGGCATTTCAATTCCAGCAGCCGTGGTTCCTGGCGTTTATTGTTTACGTGTTCTTCCTGCTGGCACTAAGCCTGTCTGGTGTCTTTGAGATTGGTACCAGCTTGATGGGTGCGGGCAGCGGTTTGGCGCAGAAGGGTGGTTATAAAGGTTCGTTCTTCACTGGTGTGCTGGCGACAACGGTTGCGACTCCATGTACAGCTCCGTTCATGGGACCCGCTCTCGGCTTCGCACTTACCCAATCCTGGTTCGTTGCCATGGTGGTGTTTATTGCGCTTGGTTTGGGAATGGCGTTACCGATACTGGTGCTTTCCTATTTGCCGGCATTGACCAGGTACCTGCCCAAGCCCGGTGCCTGGATGGAAACCTTCAAGCAATTCATGGCATTTCCGCTGTATGCATCGGCCCTGTTTTTCTTGTGGGTGCTCGGTAACCAGGTTGGTGTAATGGGCATGTCGCTCGTGCTTGGGACCTGTGTATTGTTTGCATTTGCCGCCTGGCTGTATCAGCGCCGCTTTAGCATGGGCCCGATCATGCGCACAGTTAACTACGCCGTTGGCATCGGCGTCTTTGCGATTGCGATCTATTTGACCCAGACACCATTCCTGCAGACAGCTGCGCGCGCAGAAGCGGCAATGGAACTGGACGCAGACGGCAATCCGACCCGCAATTATGAAGCGTTCAGTGCCCAGCGCTTGAGCGAGTTGCAGGCTGCCGGCACGCCTGTATTCGTGAATATGACAGCGGACTGGTGCATCACCTGTCTGGCCAACGAACAGACGACCTTGTCCACCGAACGCGTGCAACAAGCCATGCAAGACAACGACATCATTTATATGAAAGGTGATTGGACCAACGAAGATCCAGAAATTACTGCGGTTCTGGAGCAGTTTAAGCGTCCGTCCGTTCCCTTGTATTTGCTGTATCCAGGCGATACCAGCAAAGAGCCGGTAATCCTGCCACAAATTCTGACACCTGGATTGGTGGCAGAGGCCTTTGGGAATATCTGAGGCGATTCACAAATATGGGTACAGTGCTTCGCCGTGCAGTTGACTTGCTTGCCCTGATTTCACTGGCATTTATTGCAACTACACTGGCAGCCGCTGATTCAATCCCGGCTGTTTCCAGCTCATACACGACAGCACACGTTGCCGCTCAAAGGCTCCCGCGACTTCACAGTTTGCTGATCGGTCACGGCGGGGATCTGGTATTCGAGGAATATTATAACGGGCGTAGCGCCGCGCAACCTGCCAATATGAAGTCTGCCTCGAAGAGTGTCATTTCAGCACTGATTGGCATTGCTATTGAACGCGGACTGATTGATTCGGTAGATGTCAAAGTGGCAGAGTTCTTTCCCGAGTTTTTTTCCAATTCGCGCAACGCCGATAAAAATCAGATCACCATAGAAAATCTGTTGACCATGCAATCCGGGCTTGAGACCACCAGTAATCGCAATTATGGTAAATGGGTATTGAGTGAAAACTGGGTCGAATTTGCGCTCGATCAACCACTTGTAGCGAAACCCGGAACTAATATGCTGTACAGCACCGGAAGTACGCATCTGCTCTCTGCAATCATCGAGCGCGCATCAGGCATGAACACGAAACAATTCGCCCAGGAATATCTCACCTCTGAACTTGGCTTCTCACTTTCATATTGGTCACAGGATCCACAGGGTATTTATTTCGGCGGCAATGATATGGAGATGACGCCACGGCAGATGCTGAAGTTTGGTGAGTTATATCTGCGCGATGGTGTCTATCAGGGAAAGCAGGTACTACCAGCGAACTGGATTGAATTGTCTTACCAGCCCCACGCCGCATCTCCGCGCGGACAAGGGCGCTTTTATGGCTATGGATGGTGGCTGCGAAATCTCGCTGGTATGCAGGTGCCGGTAGCCTGGGGCTACGGTGGACAGTTAATCTTCGTGGTTAAATCGCTCGATCTGGTTGTCGTCGCCACTTCTGACAGTAACCCTGATCCCGATCGTCGCGGGCACTTGGCACAATTGTATGATCTGGTAGAGCAACATATCCTGTTGCCCGCGGTGCAGCAGCAATCGCCACCTGCATTGGTAGCGGTGACGCGCCAGAATTTAAATTAATTTCAGTTAGCGCGGCTGGCGAGGTAATACTAGATTTTCAAACGATTGATCTCAATTACATCGTGATTATGTAATTTGATTGAACGGGCCCCGATAACTTCACCATTCACCCGCGGGTTATTCGCATCATCTGGAGGTGTCAGGCTTACGATAAAGTGTCCGTCGGGACGCTTGTTGATCTGCACAACTTCCGCACCGGATTTGCCCAGCTTGACGGATGCTTTCAGTAACGGCAATTCCTTGCCAGCGCTTTTACCATTGAGTATCTGCAACTTGGCTGATTCCAGCGCCGCCTGTTTTTGCAAATTAGGCGTATATTCCAAAGTATGAGCAGCGACTGTCTGCGCAGTGGGGTCCGGCTTGCGCCGTATAAGTACAGTCTTGTCGCCGTCTTCAGCAAATTGTTTGTTGTCGTTCAGGTAGAGTAGTTCGTGCTTGCCAATAGTTACTACATCACCGTGTTTTAATGGGTGCTTGTCGATTAGCTTACCATTGACATAGGTGCCATTGGTGCTGCTCAGGTCTTCCAGGAAGGAGTCGTCGAAGATGGTGAGGATGCGCGCATGATGGCCGCTCACGGCCAGATTTTCGATGCGAACGTCATTGTCTTCCTTGCGCCCAATAGTTATCACTTCCTTGTTCAGCATGAACTCGGCTAATTTGCTTGAGTTGAAACTAAATTCCAGTTTGCCTGACATTGCTGTTGTACCTGTATTTGGTTCTTATGACAGATCCAATTAAATCTGTGATGAGTTCAGCTGACACTTTGTACTTGTATTAAAATGACAGAGATATTGTCTTTGCCACCGTGTCTGTTTGCCAGTTTAATCAATTTCCTGGCCGCCATATTCAAGTCATCGCGTTGCTCATAGAGTGTCTCTGAAATCTGCCAATCCGGGACCATATCGGAGAGGCCATCTGAACACAGCAGCAGCGTATCGTTCGGTTCAAGATCCTGATAAATCACGTCCACTTCGACATCGGACCTGGTACCCAGTGCCCGGGTTACTACGTGCCCAACGTGTGCATTGCGCGCTTCCACTTCGGTATAGAAGCCCTTGTCGATTAAATCCTGAACCAGACTGTGATCCCGCGTCATCCGTTTCAGTTGCTTGTCTCTGAACAAATACAGGCGCGAGTCACCCACATGTCCGGCATAGCAGCGTGAGCCATTTATCAATGCAGCCACTACAGTGGTGCCCATTCCCTTGTGTGCTTCCTTGGCCTCTGCGGCCTGAAAAATCTTACTATTGCTGTCGGAAATTGTATGGGAGACATATTCCAATAACTGAGAACTGGTTATCGGTACTGCGCTTTCGCGAGTCAGCAATGACTGCAATGACTCCATCACAGAGGCAACAGCCATCTGCGCCGCTATTTCACCGGCCTGGTGTCCGCCCATCCCGTCAGCCAGAACGGCGATACCAAGCTGCTGGCTAAAACCGATATGGTCTTCATTGTGTGAACGGCGCAAGCCAATGTCAGTAAATCCTGCTATTTTCACCTGGTCCTGTGCCTCTGACATCGACTTTTCCTAATAAACCTTCTAATTGATTAACCACCTTACTGTATACCGTCGGCATACTCTGATTAATCTTTTCCTGACCATCGAACAAGAACAGGTATTGAACAAAAACCACAACTAGCACTGCAAACAACCAGTTCATGCGTCCCTGCTGTTTTACCACGCCTCCGGCAGCAGTCAAAATATTGGAAAGCGGCGTGCTTGACCGCGAATTCCGCTGGTGTTTTTTATCACGCGGCGGTTTCTCCGTAAACGTTTTGATGTGATTGCCTGTCATATGCTGGTCGAATGTTGCCACCGCTCGCAGCAGGCTATCGGTATGCCGTTTTTCTGGAATCGTGGAGATCATGTTGGTAATGAGATTCTGGATGTCTTCCGGTAATTTCGAGAACTGCTTGCGAATGACAAAGCTGGTTTCGCCATCACGTCGCGGGAGAGAGCCGGTGAACAGCTGATAGAGCACTATGCCAGCCGCGTAGAGATCAGCTGCTATTGAAGCAGTTTCACCTTCTCCCAGGTAGAAGTGCGCATTATCAACATCGCTCGTATCATCCTGCAATTCAAAGTCGGTGAGTTTGACTTCACCCTGAGCCGTAAACAGGATATTGGTCGGACGCAGATGCCCATGCACAATTCGATTGTTATAGGCGAATATCAATGCCTAGCAGATCTGGCTGCCAATCTTCAGTGTCTCCTTCCAATGCAGTTGGAATGCCAGTTTGTCTTGCAGCGTGCCGCCACTCAGATATTCCTGTACCAGAATAAAATGCCGGTCGTTTCTGGAAGTGCCCAGAGTGTTAACGATATTGGGGTGCTCCAGCGAGGCAAGCAAATTGCTCGCTTCGAAGCCGCTGCTGGAGACGATCTTCTTCTTGATGATTAGCAGATTGCCGCGCTCTTTCTGCTGGTACAGATATACTGATCCATAGTGATCTTCACGCAGGATATCCAGCAACAAGAATTTGGTTTTGATCTTGGTGATGCCTTGCTCAGCGCGCAGTTTGCGCTCTGTATCCAGGTGCGCGCCTTCAGACACGGTCAACAATTCGTTCTTGAGTTCTTCCGCGGAGCGCGGTCGGTCTTTGGGGGATTGGTTGAGACATTTTAGAATCAGTCGATTCAGGCGAGCATCTATGTTTTTGTTCAGCTCAGCTGGATCAGGGAAGCGACCAGTGGGCAGTTTGCCGGTGTACAGTTCATACATGAGCACGCCAACAGAATAAAGGTCACTTTGCTCAGTGACGTTGTCCGCAGACTCACGTTGCTCGGGTGACATGTAATTGTAGGTACCCATGATCGTCCCAGAACTGGTCTTCTCCAGTTCATGTACCTGGTCGTCATAAAATTGGGCAATGCCGAAGTCGAGAATCTTTACATTGCCATTGTCATCAATCAGGATGTTGTCCGGCTTGATATCGCGATGAATGACGTTGTTCTGGTGGGCGTAAGCGAGCGCTTTCAGAACCTGAATAATGATGTCGATTTTGGTGGCGTGAGGCAGCTCACGAATCTTTGCGGCGGTGCCCAAATCGATGCCTTCTATATACTCCATGACGAAGTAGGGCATGCCATCTGCACTGAAACCGCGATCGATTACATGAATGATGTTAGGGTGATTAAGTCTGGCAATAATGTAGGATTCGAGTTCGAAGCGGCGACGGGCTTCTTCGTCGGATATAAGCTCATTGATCAGTAGTTTGATCGCGACAGGTCGGCGCAAGGAATCCTGGATGCCGCGAAACACATGCGCCATGCCGCCTTCACCGATTTTGATGAGGTTTGAATAGCCGTCCAGTTGCATCATATTCCCTGCGTTGTAACGATCTTTTGAGCCACATATAAGGGCTGCAGTTGCATAGCCCTAGGGTAATGAGTCAACGCCTTCGAATATGTGATATTCCCCGCAAAATCACCGAGTTAGATTCAATAAGCGTAAACCAGTTCAGCCAGGAAATAGTCGCATGAAAGTCCTCAACTACACAGCAACTGCCGTATTTGTCGTGCTGGTATTTTACTTGCTGGTGGTAGAAGAAGCTCTGCTGTTACCACCCATCATTGCCATAACCATCTGGTACCTTATTAACACGCTGTCTGCCGCGTTTGCCCTGATCAGGCTCAGCAACATCCGTATACCCGGCCCGATCTGCCTGATTGCGTCTATTTGTACTTTTGCAGCAGTTATCTGGATGCTGGTGAAATTCCTCAGTGGTAGTTTGGCAGAAGTTATGCAAGTGATTCCCGAGTATCAGGAAAATCTGACCATGCGTCTGGAAAATTTGCCCTTTGTGGATATGCTCGCCATTCAGGAGCTTGGATTGATGCAATCCGTGGCGGAATGGATCGACTTGCCAGCATACGCCACGTCGATTGCGGCCTCGTTCGCCGGTATCGTGGCGAATAGCGGCCTGATCTTCATTTACGTTCTGTTCCTGTTTTTGGAGCAGGGACATTGATCATTTTCCTGCTGAATTTTATCCCGACAGTCGGTTCGATCGTTGCCACCATCTTCCCGGCGATGATTGCGCTGGCCCAAGCCGATGGCTATACCCTGTTCATACTGGTACTGGCAGGGATAACGTCACTGCAAATAATGATCGGCAATATCATGGAGCCGCGCCTGGCGGGTAATACTTTCAATCTAAGCCCCATTGTAATTCTGATAAATCTGGGATTGTGGGGTTATATCTGGGGCATTACCGGGATGTTCCTGTGCATGCCATTCCTTATCATCATAACCATCATTATCAGTCATTTCCCCAAAACCCGACCCATCGCCATTATCCTGTCCAGTGACGGCCACTTGCGAGTGCCGCTGGACAAGTCACTTGAAGGGTTTTCTTTCAGTGCGGCCATGAATCCTGCTGCGAAATACCGGTTGGGGACAGGCAAGCCCAAGGATGGGGCGGATTCCTAGTCCACAACGTATGGCAAGCTTGGTAAAAATTCTGCAAAATCGCCATTGCACACGCTATAATTCTGTCCTTTTTTGACAATAGTGAGCCGCGCTTGGCAGGGCTCATGTGAACTGGAATTACCCATGGTTTTAACCAATGAATAGCTCCGAAATTCGACAGAAGTTCCTCGATTTTTTTGCGAAACGCGGGCATGAAATTGTCAGTAGCAGCTCCCTCGTCCCCTCCAATGATCCAACCTTGTTGTTTACCAATGCGGGGATGGTGCAGTTCAAGGATGCATTTCTGGGCCAGGAGCAGCGAACTTGCCGGCGTGCCACCAGTTCGCAACGCTGTGTCAGGGCCGGCGGCAAGCACAATGACCTGGAAAATGTTGGCTATACGGCGCGGCATCACACGTTCTTTGAAATGCTGGGTAATTTTTCCTTCGGCGATTATTTCAAGCGCGAAGCGATTCAATATGCGTGGGAATTGCTCACAGTTGAATTCGGTTTGCCGGCAGAAAGACTCTGGGTCACTGTGTTCAGGGACGATGACGAAGCCGCCGCCATCTGGTTGAATGAAATGAAGATCGACCCGACTCGTTTCTCCCGTCTCGGCGAAAAAGCTAACTTCTGGGCGATGGGAGATACTGGCCCTTGCGGACCCTGCTCGGAAATATTTTACGATCATGGTCCCGATGTGCCCGGCGGTCCACCGGGAAGCAAAGATGAAGACGGCGATCGTTATATAGAAATCTGGAATCTGGTCTTTATGCAATTTGAGCGTAAAGCTGACGGTTCCATGACCCCGCTACCAAAACCCTCAGTAGATACAGGAGCCGGACTTGAGCGGTTAGCCGCTGTGTTACAGCATGTTCACAGCAACTACGAAATCGATATCTTCAAGAGTTTGTTGGCAGATACCGCGGCTGTTACTGGCGTGAAAGATCTCAACAATACGTCACTATGCGTTATCGCCGATCACATTCGTTCCTGTGCTTTTCTGGTTGTCGATGGCGTAGTGCCCTCGAATGAAGGCCGTGGTTACGTCCTGCGCCGCATCATTCGCCGCGCGGTACGGCATGGTTATCAGTTGGGCGTGAACGAAATTTTCTTCTACAAGTTGGTACCAGCACTGATCAAGGTTATGGGCGAGGCCTATCCAGAATTGGTGGCGCAGAAAGCCTTCGTCGAGAAAGTATTGAATGCAGAAGAGCAGCAAT
Source organism: Gammaproteobacteria bacterium (assembly GCA_009692305.1). Classification (GTDB taxonomy): domain Bacteria; phylum Pseudomonadota; class Gammaproteobacteria; order Pseudomonadales; family Pseudohongiellaceae; genus UBA9145. The sequence continues at coordinate 413,868 of SHZK01000001.1, forward strand.
TCGCACGCACGCTGGAAAATGGCATGGCTATTCTGGAGAAAGGCATCGCTGAGATGAAAGGCGCTGTCATTCCCGGCAGCATGGTGTTCCAACTGTATGACACTTATGGATTCCCGGTAGACCTGACGGCGGATGTAGCGCGGGAGCACAAACTGTCACTGGACATGGCTGGATTCGATCAGGCGATGAAGGTGCAGAAGGAACAGGCCAGGGCTGCGAGCAATTTCTCAGCTGTAGACAAATTGGCAGTAGCGCCAAATGCAAAAACAAAGTTTATCGGTTATGAGCGTCTGGAAGGATCGGCATACATTACTGGCCTGTTCAAGCTCGATGGCTCGGAACTGAAACAAGCAGCTGGAGATACTGAACTGCTGGTACTGTTGGACAACAGCCCGTTCTATGGTGAGTCCGGTGGCCAGATTGGAGATGCTGGTGTAATCGAGAATGAGAAGGCTCGCTTCGAAGTTCTGGATACTCAAAAGCAGGGTGATGTGTTGGTGCACCGGGGCGTGTTGCGTGGTGGCTCCATCGCATCAGGCGACAAAGTAACGGCCAGGGTGTCGAAGGCAGATCGACACGCAATTACGCTTAATCACTCGGCTACCCACTTGATGCATGCGGCATTGCGCAAGGTGTTGGGCGCGCATGTAACCCAGAAAGGATCATTGGTCACAGCTGACCGTCTGCGTTTCGATTTCTCCCAACCGGCAGCATTACAGGCAGCTGAGATCAAACAAATTGAGACACTGGTAAACGCGGAAATTCTCGCCAACAGTACCGTCACCAAAGAAATAATGGCGATAGCAGATGCCAAGCAAAAAGGTGCTTTGGCTTTATTCGGAGAGAAATACGGTAACGAAGTGCGGGTTGTGAGTATGGGTGCTGAATTTTCCACAGAACCTTTTTCTACAGAACTATGCGGTGGGTGCCATGTAAATCGCACCGGCGATATAGGCATGTTCAAGATTGTCAGCGAGTCTGGAATTTCTGCAGGGGTTCGCCGCATAGAAGCAGTTACTGGTTTCGGTGTTCTGCAGTTGGTGGAAATGCAAGAACACACGCTGAAGCAGGTTTGCGAGATCATCAAGAGTTCGACGGAAGGCCTGGTTGACCGGGTGCAGCAAATGTCGGCGAATACGAAAGCACTGGAAAAACAATTGGTACAATTGAAAGCGAAAATGGCGGCGGCAGCAGGCAGTGATCTGGCTGGTATGGCCGAAGACATCGGCGGCGTTAAATTGCTCGCCGTCGCTGTGGAAGGATTTAACTCCAAATCACTGCGCGATACAGTGGATCAACTGAAAAACAAATTGGGCAGCGCGATCGTGGTGTTGTGCACAGTTGAGGATGAGAAAGTCAGTATCGTGGCGGGTGTAAGCAAGGATCTCATTGCCAAGGTGCAGGCAGGCAATCTGGTGAACATGCTGGCATTGCAAGTGGGTGGCAAGGGCGGCGGCAGACCAGACATGGCAATGGCGGGTGGCAATAATCCCGGAGCCGTGCCGGCGGCATTGGCCAGTGTAAAACCCTGGGTTCGGGAACTACTCTAAAACGGATCGAATATGGCATTGATAGTTCAGAAATACGGTGGCACTTCAGTAGGCTCCGTGGAGAGAATCGAAGCAGTTGCGGAAAAAATCATCGGCTTCCGCAAGCGTGGTGATGACATTGTGGTTGTGGTGTCAGCGATGAGCAAGGAAACCAATCGGCTGGTGGAACTTGCGCAAAAGATTATGGAATATCCAACGCCGCGCGAGATGGATGTATTGCTGTCCACCGGAGAGCAGGTGACGATTGCGCTGCTGGCAATGGCTTTGGAAAAACGCGGTTGCGGTGCACGCTCATTCACGGGTTCACAGGTGCGAATCCTGACTGATACTTCGCATACGAAGGCGCGAATTCGCGAAATTGACGATAAGCCTATGCGTGAACAACTGAAGCTGGGCAACGTCGTGGTGGTTGCGGGTTTCCAGGGTGTGGACGAAGCCGGCAATATCACCACGCTTGGTCGTGGTGGTTCTGATACTACAGCAGTAGCAATTGCAGCGGCGCTGAAAGCGGATGAATGCCAGATTTACACCGATGTCAAAGGTGTCTACACCACTGATCCGCGGGTAGTTGCTGACGCCAGGTTGTTGAAGTCGATAACTTTCGAGGAAATGCTGGAAATGGCCAGCCTCGGATCCAAAGTGTTGCAGATTCGTTCTGTGGAATTTGCCGGTAAATACAAGGTACCACTGCGCGTGCTGTCCAGTTTTGAAGACGGCCCTGGTACTCTCATAAGTCTAGAGGAAGATGCAAATATGGAAAATCCTACTATTGCTGGTATTGCATTCGAGCGGGATGAGGCGAAGCTGACAGTAGCTGGCGTACCCGATGTGCCTGGTAGCGCGTACAAGGTTATCGGTCCGGTGAGTGATGCTGGTATCGAGGTCGATGTGATCGTGCAAAATGCGGCGGCGGATGGTTCCAACGACATCACATTTACAGTCAAGCGCAGCGAAGGCGAGCGCGCAAAGAAAATCCTCGAGCAAGTGGCTGCATCCATCAAGGCAAAATCTGTGGCATTGGACAAAAAGGTTGGCAAGGTTTCTATCGTAGGTGTGGGTATGCGCTCACATGCGGGTATTGCCAGCAAGATGTTCAAAACGCTCGCAGATGAAAATATCAATATCCAGATCATCACAACTTCGGAGATCAAAATTTCTGTGGTCGTGGATGAGAAATACCTGGAACTTGCAGTGCGCGCCTTGCATAGCGCATTTGAGTTGGGTGATCCAGATTATGGCAAGCAGGCAGAGTAGGATTGGATTAAGCGCCTTAAATCCGGGTCCAATAACTTGGCAACAAGTTTAGTTAGGCAGATACTGTATTGGATACGACCATCAATTCCCATGGAATTCGTGGGAATCTGAGGGTGGTGTGTGGTGATGTGTGGTGTGACGTAGAGTGATATAGAGTGATGTAGAGTGGCGCAAAGTGACGCCTGGAAAGTATTGGACAAGTAGTAACAGAGCTCAAACGAGCCAGCATTGATGTCTGCAGAGAACGCAAGATCGTACGATTGGAACTGCAATGGAATGATTAATGGAGGAATGCGATGTTAATACTGACACGCCGGATTGGCGAAACTTTGATGGTTGGGGATAACGTTACGGTTACAGTGTTGGGAGTAAAAGGTAATCAAGTGCGGATCGGGGTCAATGCGCCCAAGGACGTAGCCGTTCATCGCGAAGAAATCTATCAACGTATTCAGAAAGAAAAGGGCGGTGTAGTCCCAGGCTAGGACTCAGATGACGACCACGAATAAGCTATTTTCACTCAGCAATTAGTCCCCGGGGAGTAATTGTCTCCAGCGGCGCAGACAACTGCAGGTGCGGTTTCCCAAGTAGCATTAGCTGCGCTAATTACCCAAAGAAAGCACCCAGATTCCTTGTATTTCCTCCACTTAGACCAAAAATTCAGCCTGTTCGATGCGAGCTGGACTGTGCTATTATTTGCGCCACTTCTGGAGAGGTGGCCGAGTGGTCGAAGGCGCGCCCCTGCTAAGGGCGTATAGGAGAAATCTTATCGAGGGTTCAAATCCCTCCCTCTCCGCCAAAATAAAAAAACCCAGCTATAGCTGGGTTTTTTTATTTCAGCGAGAAGGACTGACGAGAACCCCAACGGTTCAACAGCCGCGAAGCGGCGCACACGCCCAAAGGGCTCCCGCAGGGAGAGCAATTTCGCTTAGCGAAATTGCGAATGAATCTCTCCCATCCCCCAAGCACGATCCATAAATTCCGCCCATTAAACCACGCCCATTAAACCACCCCCTAAACCACCCCATCCCGATAAAACCCCTCAATCTCCACCGCATCAAACCCCAACTCAACTAACACTGCCCGTGTATGCTCACCCACCGCCGGTACCGGTCCAATTGTCGGCTCAAAACTGCTGTCACTACCCGGCGGTCGTAGACCCGACACTGGCCCTGCTGGCGTCTCAAATTCAATGAATCGTTGCAGCGCCAGCAATTGTGGATGCTTCCACACCGCTTGCATGTCATTCACGCGAGCATAGGCAATCTGGACGCGGTCGAGATGCGCGGCTATTTGCTCAAAGGTCAGTTTATTGAGCCTGGTCGCAATCTTTGTGCGCAATATTTCGCGATTGGTGGAGCGTGCTGCATTGTTATGAAAGCGCGCGTCAGCAGCCAGTTCGGGTTGCTGCAAAATTTCTGCACAGAATGTCTGCCATTCGCGTTCATTCTGCAAACCAAGCATGATGACTTGCTGGTCGCTGCAGGTGAAAGCGCCATACGGATAAATACTCGCATGATCGGTTCCACTACGCAGCGGAGCGGGTGCTCCCTGATAACTGTAGTAGAGCGGAAATCCCATCCATTCAATCATTGCCTCAAGCATTGAAATGGTGATTTCACTGCCCGTGCCAGTGCGTCCGCGTTGGATAAGGGCTGCAAGAATTGCCGCGTGTGCCTGAGTGCCTGCTGCAATATCCGCAATCGATATGCCGCTTTTGGCCATGTTGTCTTGGGTGCCGGTGATAGACAGAAAACCTGCTTCTGCCTGCACCAGCAGGTCATAGGCCTTCTTGCCCTGATAAGGGCCGGCTTTACCATAACCACTGATATTGCACACAATCAATCGCGGGAATTGCGCGTGCAGTTGCGTAAAACCAAGTCCCGATTTGGTGGTGGCACCCGGCGCAAGATTTTGCACCAGCACATCCGCTTTGGTTAACAGTCTTTGCATGATTTCATTCGAATCTGCGTGCTTGATATCCAGAGTCAGACTGAGCTTGGAGCGATTCGTCCAGATGAAATGTGAAGACTGGCCTTTAACCCGGGAGTCGTAGTAGCGAGCAAAGTCACCGGTTTCCCTGCGCTCTATCTTGATAACACGTGCACCCAATTCGGCTAATTGACGCGTACACAGTGGTGCAGCGATGGCATGTTCCAGGGAGACTACCGTTATGCCTTGGAGTGGTGGTGGCGCCAAGTTAAACCTCCGTTAATACAGCCGAGCCATGCATGCAGAGTGCGCCGGCTTGATTCTGTACCCAGAGTTGAGCGACACCGGCGGCGTCGGGGTTGTCACAACACACAGTAAATGGCTCAAGATCAAACACTGGATACATGGCCTTGAATTCAAATTTGTGTAATTTGCTTCCTGGGTGAGAGCTCATCAGCAACTCTACCATCAAGGTTGCCAGCAGCGGGCCATGTACAACGAGACCAGAATAGCCTTCTGAGCTGCGCGCGAAATCGCGATCGTAATGTATGCGATGACCATTGAATGTAAGCGCCGAGTAACGAAATAACCATACAGGGTCAGGCTGAACAATTTTACTGAATGCGGCTGTCGCTGGCGCTGCTCGCGTGGCTGCGGGCGTGGCGTCCGCTTTTGCCAGATCCCTGTACACGATATCGTGCTGCTCTTTCAGGGCAATACCGAGTGGCCCGGAAATTTGGTGCTCTACCGTGACAAATGCCAGCGCACCACTTCTGCCGTTCTTGAAGATTACATCCTTGATAGTTGAAGTTCGCTCTGCCATATCGCCAATATGCAAGCTGTGAAAAAATTCAATTCGACTGCCTGCCCACATGCGTCTTGGCAAGGATATTGGTGGCAGAAACTCTCCTTTCTCGGCGTGACCATCCTGAGCCAGCCCGGCTTGAGGACAGGTTTCGAGAAAATATAACCAGTGCCACAATGGCGGTATGACCTTGCCCTGTTCAATAACAAGTTCGGGTTTGTTGAGAGTCGCCGCCAATGCAGCCATAGGAAAGCCTGTTAGGCAGGCATGAATGGTCTCAGTATTACCGATCCAGTTGTGGAAATTGGGTGCTTTATTTTGCATGGTGGTAGTATTGTGCAGTTTGAGTAGTAAATATCAATGCTTGTGAACATTCGTCCGGGAATATAATGGCGATATGGAGCAGTAACCACTAAAATGATCGCGAAAACCATTGGCTTGGGCAAAGTCCGATACTGCCAAGATGGTGGCCAAAGGCACCGATCACTACCATTGTAAACGCATGACAGGGGGCAAAAGTGGCTGGAAAATACTTTGAAGAATTGGCTATTGATATGCTATTCGAGCACTTGCCGCATCGCACGGTAACCGAGACGGACAATCTGCTGTTCAGCACCATGACTCATAACTCGCAACCCCTGCATCTGGACGTCGAGTTTGCGCGCAAATCTCCATATGGACAAATTTTGGTTAACAGCTGTTATACGCTGTCGCTCGTGATTGGCCTGTCCGTAGCTGAGACTACGCTTGGTACTACGCTCGGAAACTTGGGCATGGAAAAAGTCGAATTTCCCAATCCGGTATTTATTGGGGATACCATTCGGGTCCAGACTCGCGTCGTAGATAAACGCGAGTCGAAGTCGAAGCCAGATCGCGGCATAGTCTGGTTTCAGCACACAGGTAGAAATCAACGTGGTGATGTTGTCTGTGAATGCTTGCGTAAAGGCATGATGCTGAGGAAGCCGGCATGAGCAGGATTCGACGCTCGATCCATTTCGTCCCGGCCGGCAATGAAAAGATGTTTAACAAGGCGCTAGGCCTGCCCGCCGATGCCTTGATTCTCGATCTGGAGGATTCGGTGCCGCCTGCGCGCAAGACGCAAGTGCGAGACGAGGTTTGCGCGTGGTTAGGAACCGCGAATTTTGGCAGGCAACAACGACTCGTGCGTATCAATCCGCTGGATTCAGAATGGTGTATTCAGGACCTTGAAGCGGTTATACCATTGCGGCCTGATGCCATTGTTTTACCCAAGGTCCTTAGTGAGAAAACAGTCGCGAGTATCGATAGCTGCATACTCAACATCGAAAAGCAGGCCGGCATGGAGAGTCGTAAGGTAAAGCTGCTGTTGATCGGCACGGAAGAAGCTTGCGCGGTTTTCAATTTGCAGGCTATGGCGAGTCATCCACGTGTCGATGGTTTAACCTGGGGCGCTGAGGATTTGTCTGTCGCTATCGGCGCTCGCGCCAAACGCGATGCGGAAGGAAATTATCTGGATGTATTTCGCTATGTACGTGCCATGAGTTTACTGGCTGCAGTTGCGGCCGAAGTACAGGCAATCGATGCGGTATATGTAGAGATCAAAAACAATGCGGGCATGCTCAAGGAGTGTACTGACGCGGCGAATATGGGATTCACCGGCAAGATGACTCTGCATCCGGACCAAATTGAAATTGTAAATCAGGTATTTACCCCGACTGCAGAAGAGATCGCCTTCGCCGCCGAATTGATTGCAGCGTTTGCGCAGCACGAACGGGAAGGTCGCATGGCGTTCAGTTTCCATGGAGAGATGGTGGATGTGCCGCACCTGAAACGCGCGCAACGAATTTTGGCCATGGCCGAGCAGTTTTCCGATCAGGTAGGTCAGCGATGAACTTTGAAGAAAGTGAAGAGCACCGACTAATCAGGGAATCAGTCCGTAAACTATGTAGTGATTTTCCCGATGAGTATTGGGAGCGGCATGATCGTGAGGGTGTATTTCCCGACAGGTTTTTTCATAACATGGCGGCTGCTGGCTGGATTGGAATCGCAATGCCGGAGCAATATGGCGGCGCCGGTCGCGGAATTCAGGAAGCTGCGATTGTGCTGGAAGAAGTGGCCGCCTCCGGCGCGGCCATGAATGGTGCCAGCTCCATTCATCTCTCTATTTTCGGCATGCATCCCATCGTCAAGCATGGCAGCGCTGCGATGTGCCAGAAATATTTGCCGGATGTAGCAACGGGCAAACTGCATGTAGCGTTTGGCGTCACCGAACCGAATGCGGGCAGCGACACCACTTCTATCGAAACTTTCGCGCGCAGGGAAGGCGATCATTATCTGGTAAAGGGTCGCAAGATCTGGACCACGAAAGCGCTGGAGTCGGGGCGCGTTTTGTTATTGGTGCGCACCACAGCGAAGGCCCAGGTCAAGCGCAAGACAGATGGCATGACCTTGTTGTTCGCCAAATTGCAGGAACCCGAGGTGCACATATCACCGATCGCAAAATTGGGCCGCAATGCCGTGCGCACTTGCGAAGTGGTTTATGACGATTTGCCAGTTGCAGTGGCTGATCGGGTTGGTGAGGAAGGGGAGGGCTTTCGGTATTTGCTCGACGGACTCAATGCCGAACGCATACTGATCGCAGCCGAATCTCTGGGTATTGGGCGTGCCGCGTTACGCCGAGCAGTTAACTACGCAAATGAACGCGTGGTGTTTGACCGGCCGATCGGCAAAAACCAGGGAATAGCGTTTCCGCTGGCTGAAGCACGTACACGGTTAGATGCGGCTGAACTGATGATTCGCAAAGCAGCCTGGTTACTGGATACCAATCAGCCTTGCGGCGCGGAGGCCAATATGGCGAAGTGGCTGGCAGCAGAGGCCGGATTCTTTGCGGCGGATTGTGCGCTGCAAACTCATGGTGGGTTTGGTTATGCGCGGGAATTTCATGTGGAACGTTATTGGCGTGAAGCGCGATTGATGAAACTGGCGCCTATATCGCAAGAAATGATCCTGAACTATGTAGCAGAACATGTGCTGGGACTGCCGCGTTCGTATTAAGCACTCGCGTTGATGCAGTTATAACAGTGCAATCATTTGCTCTGGTGCAGCGTAGGCTAATCCCAAATCCTTTGCGACTTCAGCATTTGTCACCTGTCCTCGACAAATATTCAGTCCTGCGCGCAAGTGCCGATTTTCAGTCAGTGCCAGCTTGATGCCTTTGTTGGCAAGTGCCCTGATGAAGGGCAGTGTGGCAATGTTTAATGCAGCAGAAGCAGTCTTCGCAACTGCACCTGGAATATTCGCCACGCAATAGTGAATTACTCCGTCCACGACAAATGTTGGATCAGTATGAGTCGTCGGTCGGGAATTTTCACAGCAACCACCCTGATCGATAGCTACATCTGCGATCACCGCACCTCGTTTCATGGTTCTGACCATGGCGGAAGTAATCAATTTCGGTGCCGCGCCCGCTGGAATCAAGACTGCGCCCACAAGTAGATCTGCCACTTTGACATAAGTGGCCAGTGAGTCGGGGTTTGATTCCACAAATTTACCTGGCCAGCGAATTTCTTGTTAAGGAATTCCAGTTGCGCTTTGGATCGGTCCAGAATGGTGACTTTGGCACCAAGACCGAGTGCAATTTTGCAGGCATTGCTGCCAACTACGCCACCACCGATGATGACTACGTGGGCCGGTTCCACGCCAGTCGCGCCGCCCAGCAGTACGCCCATGCCGCCGTGATGTTTGCCCAGATGCGCAGCAGCTTCCTGTGCCGCGAGTCGACCGGCGATTTCAGACATTGGATTGAGCAGAGGCAATTTGCCAGCTGCATCAGTGACCGTTTCATAGGCAATGCAAGTAGCCTGACTCGTTAACAAATCACGGGTTTGCTCTGCATCAGAGGCTAGATGCAAATAGGTAAAAAGAGTGTGGTGCGCGCGCAATAACAGGCGTTCTGCCCGGTTCGGTTCTTTCACTTTCACGATGAGTTCCACTGCATCGAACAGTTCTTCAATTCCGGCCGCGATCTGCGCGCCAGCATCAACATAGTCTTGGTCGCTTGCGCCAATACCTAGGCCTGCCTGTTGTTCAATGCAGACTTCGTGCCCGTCCTTGACCAGCGCGCGCACTGATTTTGGAGTAAGTCCAACACGGTATTCCTGTGTTTTGCTTTCCTTCGGTGAGCCGACTTTCATAGTGGAGCGTCTTGCTTTGGTCCAGAGTTTTTGACCCAGATCATTTGCCGAACTTCTGGTGGAACCGGCAGTGCTTTTCGGAGCGGAGTTAAGCGAAAAGCAGTTTTGAATGCAAGCAGATTCCACGCCCGGTTTGAATTACGCTTTTATTGACCAAAGCAACCAGCGCTATGCTGATGCTGCATTGGCGGGCATTGAGAAGGTGAGCTACAATACCGGCACTGAATAATAAGGAATTATTATGCTATCGATCCTGATCCGTATTGGAAGTATTGCAAGTCTTGCAGCGCTGCTGTCGCTGTCTTCTGCTCCTGCTATTGCACAGGAATTATCAGCCAATGATGATCCGGCCGTGCAGCGTGTTGAGCCTTTTCAGGTATTCGACAACTTGTATTATGTCGGTGCGCGTTGGGTAGCAGCGTGGTTACTGGAGACAGATGAAGGTTTGATTCTGTTCGATACACTGTATGGAGACCTTACCGACATTGTCATCGACAGCATTCGCAAACTGGGCAAGGATCCTGATGACATACGTTATGTAATAGTTACTCATGCCCACTTTGATCATATCGGTGGTGCGAAGAGGATGCAGGATGAATTCGGTGCGGTCGTGTTGATGACCGAACCGGACTGGGTGATGGTGGATCAGCCGCCGGAATATCGTGAATACCCCAAACCCAGGCGCCATCTCAGTGTCTCCAATAACAGCACACTTAATCTGGGGCGTACCCGCTTGAGTTTTTATGAAACACCTGGACATACCCCGGGAGTACTATCCACACAATTTACTGTATACGACAATGGCTATCCGCATACTGCATTCATGTTTGGCGGCGCAGGACTTAATTTTGATGGAGTTGAGCGCACGCAGATGTACATCAAAAGCGTGCAGAACATGCAGACCTTGCCAGGCATCGAAGTAAATATTCCGAACCATGCTGAAGCAGGCGATGTGTTCGCACGCTACGAGCGATTGCAGAATCGCCAGCAAGGTGACCCCCATCCATTTGTCGACCCGGAAAGTTTTACCGCCTGGCTTGCCCAGTTACTGGTGATGGCCGAAGCGAAACTGGTGGAGGAACAGGCGGCGACGAATTAGTCGCGAGCGCCAGTCTGTAACTAAGTAGCGAATTGTGCAAAAAATTCCCGGCTGGCCGTATCGGCCGGGAAGTAACTCTCAATCATCAACTCCTCCATACCTATATCCAGTGCTGTGCCAAACTGGCTCAACATGGAAAAAGTGCGCAAGATTTGTGCCCCCAGCTTGAAGTCTACGGTCAGCATTGGCCCATCCAGTTTTGCTGCTTCTGGTTGCTGCCAGTTTCGATGAAACTGATATGGCGGGAAGAGACGTCGGCGAGCAATGACAGTTCTAACTGTGATAGACGGTTCTGCTTGCGAAGTTCGCTCAGGAGCGGGCCAACGGAGGACATGTTGCAATACCTGGGTCATGGATTACAGGCATTCTAGAGAGCGTTTTACCCTTAAACCATTACCTCACAGGTAAGCAATTACACTTTGCCTGGCTGCTATCACCGCTCCAGCTGCCATTGTGCAAATTGACGCCGGGCCGCACTGATCTGCGCGCTGCTCATCCCGCGTTCCAGGGTCGTACGTAGTGCCGCGCCGTCGACATGTGAGTTTGCATCAGCCATGCTGGCCCAGGCATGAGCGAGGACCGGATCCTGCTGCACGTGCTCGCCTTCTTCATATAGCTTCGCCAGTGCCAGTGCGGCATCAGGATGACCGGCCATGGCGGCTCTGCTGAACCAGGCAACTGCGCCATCACGGTCACGCTCTATACCCTGTCCATCGTAGTACAGGCTGGCCAGATTGAACTGTGCTGCCAGATGCCCTTGTTCGGCGGCAGCCAGAGTCCATTTGAAGGCCGCTACAAAGTCCTGTTCCACCCCTTGGCCGGTGTAATACAGAATTCCAAGATTGTATTGCGCCAGATCCAGTCCGGCCTCGGCGGCGACACTGAATTCCCTGAATGCCGTATCAAAATCACCCGCAAATGCAGCGCTCACTCCGGCTTCATAGTCAGCGTGCAGCTGAGCAGAGCCAAGCATAAATGCCGTACACAGATAAATACCTAACAATTTCAGACTGTTCCGGATATTCAAGGCAATAACTTCCTGATCTAAAAAAGGCCTAGGCATAGTATTACAGAGCAATTATTGAAGAAACCATTCGAATATAGGTAAACGCATTTATGTCTATGAAAAATCACCGATTTCGCTATAATACCGCCCTCTTGAAAAGGTAGCAGTGCAACGTCTTTTGAAGAGATCCGCACCCGTAGCTCAGCTGGATAGAGTACCTGGCTACGAACTAGGTGGTCGAATGTTCGAATCATTCCGGGTGCGCCAATAAATAAAAAAGCCCGCTTCTGCGGGCTTTTTTATTTATCAGCTTCGAATATTCGTCCTTCATTCGTTCGAATGGACACAATTCCGCAATTGAACAGATTTTTGGTGAGCTTGTGAAAAAATTCCAGGGGAGGAGCAGGCACCTTAGCGCCTGCATGAGCCGCAGCTTAGCTGACCAACTGTAGCAGTCTGTCGCTTCGATAGGCTGAGGCTTCGATGCCGTACTTGGTGATTTTGCGATTTAAAGTCGATGCGGGAATATTCAATAAATCAGCGGCGTTGTTCTGCTTGCCATTGGTCGCTTTCAGGGCCTCGATGATGCGTACCTTTTCAATATTGACCAGGATTTCATCGAGGGTCTGGATATTCTTTAAGGTGATCACTGATAACAGGATCTTCAGGCGCAGTGATGCCCAGAAAATATTACCATTGGTTTGCAGTAGCATGACCACCAGAAAGAACATAGTGGCGATCGGCAAGATAAGTGCAGACGAGGAATCGTAACCGGCAACCCGGGCAATCACGACGCCAAACACAACGAGTAACATCGGAGCGAACGCGAGCAGGTTTACCTTGCAGCGACTGCGCACATCAAAACTCGAATTTGCGAGGAAGTTGCTCGCCAGAACCACCAATGTAACCAGCGCATTCAAGACAATAAAGGCGATAGCAAGCCAGTAATACTCTGCCGGAGTGGTGATTGCGGTCCACCCTACAAATTTGAATCCGGAAATCAGGTAGCCACTCGCATGTGCCACAGATAAAGCCGCTGACATACCAAACAAGGCGAGGCGAGCTTGCCGAAGATGGCGGAACTCCACCAGGCTAAGGGCCAACAACAAAACAGCGGGGAATATAAAATACAACGACACCATATAAAGGTGCACGAAAAACATACTCAGGCTATCTGATTGCAGGAAAGTAAAATAGCCGAGAAATTCAGCAATATTATTGGTAAGGAACAGCAGACAGACGATGGCGAAGCTTTCGGATATTTTATTCTTGATACTGATATTGGACAGAATGCAAAATTTCAGCACAATGCCAATTAGGGCAAACGCACCAAGCGCAGCAAGATAGTCCAATCCTTGTTCTTCCATAGCCGTGACAATCCTTTATACGTAACAATACCCAAACTCGTGGGACGCCTGAGTCTAACGGCAAATTTTTACTTTCGCTATGGAAATATTCTTACAAACTCAGGCCAACAAAAGAGGCAACAATGCCGCTGCCACTGGATGCCATCAGCATCTTGGACCCAGGCAGGAGGCGACCCTGTTGCTTCAGCATGTCGTAGCACACGGGAATAGTTGCCGATGCCAGATTGCCTAACCTGGGATAGGTGGCAATGGACTTTTCCTGCTTCACGCCGACAATTTCCAGGGCCTTGAGAAATGGTCGTTCACCGACCTGATGCGGTATGAACAGGTCAATATCATCCGGGCACCAGTTAAGATCCTTGTAGGTAGGTCCTATTAAATCCTTGACGAGCTTAAGTGTGGCCACGCTGATGCGACCCATATCCATACTGAATGACAACTTACCGTGATTGTTATTGTAGGAGCAGAGGCTGTGATGGCGGCTGATAGAGCCACATCGAATCTGATTAATGCCTTTGCTTGCATCTGCAGGTCCCAAGATCATCGCGCCTGCAGCATCGCCAACGGTAAATGCGCCGATGTGCGTCTTGATATCCGCGGCCGTCAATTCTCCATCCCGGAACATTTGGGCTACTCTGCGTGTCACCTTGCTCGACAACTCCGCCGTAACAACCAGCACATGCCTTATATCGCCTGATTTAATAAAGGAATTTGCAACTTGTAATCCGCTGGTAAATCCGTGACAGGCATTGGCGACATCGAAACAAATCGAAGGAGTCAGCCCAAGTTTAGATGCGATGATATGGGCGGTCGCCGGTTCCGGGCAGTCTCGTTCGATACCGCAGTAAATGACGGCATCGATTGCAGCATAAGCCAATCCGGAAGCCCGTAGCGCCTTCTCTGCCGCTGGTACGGCCAGGTCGGAAGGTTGAAATGAATCTGGAGCCTGACGAACTTCGTAAATACCCAGAGATTTCTGCACCAGCTCACAGTCATCGAATCGGGCCTCCTCCAGGATGTCTCGAGTGGCTACTACGGTTTTCGCCAGTTCGGATCCTACTGAATAGATATGTGACTTGATCATGACCGATTCCTTGATTTGATGATTGATGCACTGGTGCAGCTTGTAACAATTCTAGTTGGATTCATGAAACTTAAGTACCGATTTAACGTGTCTGCGAAAACCTTCAAGTGATTGCGCCGCAGTTTATAAGTTATAACTACGACACAAACTCGTTGCTGTAGGAGATATTCCTACAATTATTTTCAGCTGCAATGAGCTTGCTAGCCGCGTCTCCTTAAGTTATCTGCATGTTACGTCGTAGACATTACAGAATGACTGCATCTCGGTGCTGAGCGCTGGTTTGTTATTGTGGTAACTGGTGGCGCGGGCAAAGCTCCAGAACGGGAAATGGTTGTGGACTCGCCGACAATTGCACAGGTAATGGGTCAATTGATCAATAGTGCATTTATTGATTCACTAAACGAAGACATCAACATGTTGAAACGATTCAATTCGGTGGTGTAATGCATGATTGATTCGCAACGCCAGCAATTGCAGATCAAGCCAGTAAAACTTTTGGTAATTGAGGCAGCGGTGAAATTTGATCAACTCCGGTAATCGCCATGGCAGCCGTGTATCTCGGTCCCTTACTGACCATTACCCATCATCGCATCCGTTTTGTATGGTAATCATCTCTTTTTTAACTAATTTCAAAAGCAGAAGTCATGCTGCCGTCAGCATTTGTTTCGGTGGAAAACCACCATTAGCCTTGTTAGGTCGTTCATTGTTGTAGAACCAAAGCCATTGTGTGGCATAGTCCTGAACTTCCTGAATCGAGTCAAAC